>JAUCCE010000007.1:0-192460 GCA_034676445.1 Aequorivita sp. | reverse complement strand
CTTCTTTTCCTTTACAGGTGCGTTCAACTTCGCAGTTTCTTCCATTGAAATGGGAGATATTTTCGTATTTCTGTCTCACCGGCCATACTTTCGATAATACAGGTTCCGTCGTCAAAAAATCTACCACTTTACCGTGTAATCCACCCATGGTTATAACGCGGTCGCCTTTTTTGAGTTGTGCGGCAAACTGTTTTTCCTGCTTGGCCTTTTTATTGGGGACGTATCAAAAAAGTATACATCACTAGAAGTAAAAGAATTATTGGTAAAAAACTAGAGTATATCTCCCATAACATTGATTATAAATATTGAATTTTATTAAGATGTTGGCGCTTTTGTTGTTGGATTTTTAGGATTTACAAAAGCCTTAATAGTCAAGGTCTCTGATCCTGCTTCGGTATTGGATATAACTGTTACGGTTTTGCTAACTTGGTTCTGCCCACTGCCGTTGATCTTTACCAAAAGTTCACCTTCAGCTCCAGGAGCAATTGGTTCTTTTGTCCAAGTAGGAACGGTACATCCACAGCTACTTTTAGCATCTACAATCATTAACGGAACATCTCCAGTGTTTTTAAATTTGAAAACGTGCTCCACATTGGTACCTTGGTCCATAGTTCCAAAATCATACTGTTCTTCCTCAAAAGTGATTTTTGGGAATTTTCCTGATTCCGCATCACGCTCTGCTGCCGCCGCAACATTCTCTTCGTTTACCTTATCCGCTGCTTTGTCCTTGCAAGAAGAGAAGGCAAAAACCGATAGTACTGCTACAATTAAAATTGATTTTTTCATTGTGATTAAATTTTTTGTTTTTAGCACGGCAAAAATAGGCAATTTTTTGCTTTTATTGAAGACCTCTTCCTATTTTGTTAAGGTTGCCGTTATCTGAAAACTCTTTTTCACGATATCCTGTCCAGAATCCCATTGACAAAAATACTGCTCTTTGGGGTGGAGTACTCCTTGGAGATTTCTAGATATTCTGTTGATGGTAGCTCTTTCAGGGATTGAGGGAAAATATAAGAACTCGGCAATACCCATTTTTAAGATTATTAAATCAACATCAGCGATACGATCTTGATCCCAATTTGGGGTTTTGCCCGTTATCTCGGCATTAAGTTTATCTTCATTTAAAATTACCTTCCTAAAGAGCTGGATGGAATATTCTCATCTTCGTCATTCTTATAAAGATTCGGAACCAAAAGCGAGGAAGCGTTTTTTTCGGAAGTTTTCCGAGCATTTTCACTATGGCCGTGTTGACGAGTGGAAAATCATCAAGCCAGGTAAGACGCTTA
Source organism: Aequorivita sp. (assembly GCA_034676445.1). GTDB lineage: Bacteria > Bacteroidota > Bacteroidia > Flavobacteriales > Flavobacteriaceae > Aequorivita. The sequence goes on along the minus strand of JAUCCE010000007.1, from coordinate 191,174 downwards.
TCTTCAATATATTTGTAAATCTTATCATTTGGCGCTATAATCTCTTTGTAAACGCGGACAACAAATTTTTGATCTTCTTTGAAATCAGTTACCTCCTTTTTGAGGTATTCCTGATCACCACTTCTTTTCCTTTAGGTCGTTAAAGAATATTGACATATTCCGAATCGAGTTCCCAATAATTGAGTTTCTTCTTATTTATGGTTTCGATAAAAAGTGAATTTGAAGCTATAAGTTTCAATAATTTGTTATCGACAAAGGTATGAGTAGGGGTTCTTTTCTAGTTCGGTTGCCAAATGTTTTTGCTGGGATTTTGTCAAAAACCGTTCAGCTTGCTCCTGCATGGATACCAGTAATTGAGTCATCAGCAGATATAGATCTGCATTTGCTCAATGCTGTATTTCAAAAACTTTTCCCTGTGCATCAATATCGGGGTTCGCCCGCCGGTTAAACGCATAGATTGATTGCAAAACTTTTACCCTGATATGTCTTCGTGTAAGCATATTTTTTAAAAGAACTATTTTGAAAAAAACAACGCACAAGAATATTCTTGTGCGCTGCAAAGATATGTAAAATACTAAATGTGTGGCGACACAATTAGGTTTCTATTTATTGTTTTTTCTGTCGTCAATCCGCCCTTGGGCAATATTGTAAGCTGCCTGGTAGGTTGTTATTCCGTTAGCATCAGCATTATTCAAGATTTCAAGAGTTGTATTGTAAATGTTCTCTGTTTTACGAATTATTTCGGCACGGTCGTAATTTTCAAGTTCGGCATATACATTAATAATTCCACCTGCGTTGATCAAAAAGTCAGGAGCCCAAACAATTCCTTTATCGCGAAGAGCCTGTCCGTGTTTTTGTTCAACTGCCAATTGGTTATTTGCAGCACCGGCAATAACTTTCGTTTTCAACTTTCCTATGGTTTCATCATTTATCGTAGCACCAAGAGCACAAGGAGCGTAGATATCCATAGTTTCAGAATATAGATCGTTCCCTTCGTAAATTTTCACACCGTATTTATCACGAACTTCTTTCAATCTCTCTTGGTTAATATCAGAAATAAAAACTTTTGCACCGTCCTTGCTTAGACGTTCAACCAAAGCTTCTCCTACATTTCCAATTCCTTGCACATAAACGACCTTTCCATCCAAGTTATCGGTTCCGAAGGTATATTTTGCCGCCGCTTTCATTCCCATAAAAACACCATAGGCAGTAATTGGCGATGGATTTCCTTTTCCTCCCAAGGATTCGGACAATCCGGTAACATAAGGAGTAACCGTACGTACCAAATCCATATCCGATGTTTTCATCCCAACATCTTCAGCAGTGATATATTTTCCTCCCAATGAGTTTACAAACTCCCCAAACTTCAACATTAATTCTGGGGTTTTTTGTGTTTTGGCATCGCCAATAATTACGGCTTTTCCTCCGCCAAGATTTAATCCTGTGATTGCACTCTTATAAGTCATTCCACGAGAAAGACGCAAAACATCGTTCAAGGCCTCCCATTCCGATGCATAGTTCCACATTCTTGTTCCTCCCAAAGCTGGTCCTAAAACTGTATTGTGTATTCCAATTATTGCTTTTAATCCAGTATCTTTGTCATTGCAAAAAACAATCTGTTCGTGATTGTCAAAAGACTCTTGTCCAAATACCGGATCCATTTTATGAAGTTCGTTCTTGTCGATTATCTCAGTAGTCATAACTTATGCTTTATATTATTTATTCCTTAAAAAGGTTTTGCAAAAGTAATATTTTGCTTCATATTTCACTACGCAATGCTTGTTAAATTAGGAATATTTAAAATTTCGTCCAGTTTCTGAAATGAAAGAATTAAAGTATCTCAACCATTATTTTTTAAAATACAAAGGCCGTCTGCTCGTTGGCGTGTTCATTACCATTATTGCCACGGTTTTTAAGCTGGTAGTTCCCATGAAAATTGGGGATTCCGTTACGGTCATAAAAAGATATATGGATGGGGAATTAACCAATCTGGCAGATGTGAAACACGATCTCTTGATCAATATCCTAATACTTTTAGGAGCCGCCCTCCTTTCCGGACTCTTTACCTTTATGATGCGCCAAACTTTTATTGTGGTTTCACGTTATGTGGAATATGATGTAAAGAATAAGGTTTTTGAACATTACCAACGGTTATCATTAGGGTTCTACAAACAAAATAGAACCGGCGACCTGATGAACCGTATTAGCGAAGACGTTTCAAAAGTGCGCATGTACGTGGGACCGGCCCTTATGTACAGTATTACCACCATTACCCTTTTTATTGTGGTGATCACTTATATGTTTTATCAGGATCCGATACTTACTCTATATGCAATTGCACCCTTGCCAATTTTATCAGTGGCTATTTTCAAACTGAGCGTCATGATCCACAAGCGAAGTACGATAGTGCAGCAATATCTTTCAAAATTAACCTCCTTCACTCAGGAAAGTTTTAGTGGAATCTCCGTAATTAAGGCTTACGGAATTGAACCTAGGATCAACAATGACTTTGAAGAACTTGCCGAAGGTAGCAAGGAGAAGAATATTGATCTGGCAAAAGTGCAGGCTTTATTTGGCCCTTTGATGATGTTACTTATTGGAGTGAGCAATATTCTGGTAATTTATATTGGTGGAACACGTTATATCAACGGACAAATTGCCGAACTAGGAACTCTTGTGGAGTTTTTGATGTATGTAAACATGCTTACTTGGCCGGTAGCAGTAGTGGGTTTTGTTGCTTCCATGATCCAACAGGCTGAAGCTTCCCAAAAACGGATCAACGAATTTTTGCACACTAAACCCGATATTCAAAATCAGATTGCGGAACATACTCCCATTAAAGGACATATTGAATTTAATGATCTTACCTTCACCTATCCCGATACGGGTATAGTTGCCTTGAAGGATGTTTCCTTTTCTGTAAAACCAGGAGAAACGCTTGCCATTGTTGGCAATACGGGCTCGGGAAAATCTACCATCCTGGAACTCATTGGCAGGTTATATGATGTCGAGGAAGGAATGTTGACCATAGACGGAATACCAATCCGCGAACTCAATTTGCAAGATTTGAGGAGCAGTATAGGTTACGTTCCACAGGATGCATTTCTTTTTAGTGATTCCCTTCGGAATAATATAAAATTTGGAAAAGAAGATGCTTCAGAAGAAGAAGTAATCGAGGCTGCGAAAAATGCAGTGGTCCATAAAAACATTATCGACTTTCATAACGGTTACGATACTGTTCTTGGCGAGCGGGGAATAACTTTGAGCGGGGGACAAAAACAAAGGATATCGATTGCCCGAGCAATAATTAAGGATCCAAAAATTTTGTTGCTGGACGATTCTCTTTCAGCTGTGGACACCGAAACCGAAGAACAAATACTTCACAATTTGCTAAAAATCTCAAAAGACAAAACAACGATTATTGTGAGCCATAGAATTTCTTCCGTGAAAAATGCGACGAAAATTATTGTTTTGGATGACGGGAAAATAATCCAAAGAGGAGCTCATAATCAGTTGGTAGCCACCGAAGGTTATTACAAGGAATTGTACGCAAAGCAACTTATGGAAAAAGAAATGTAAATTTACTTTGGCTAGTAGGGAAATTTTTTAGATTTTTGGCATCGTATAAAGAAAAAAACAAACATCATGGGCGAACAATTTACAATGGAGCAAGAAGAGATTTTTTCAAAAGTAATGCGGGCAGGACGACGTACTTATTTTTTTGACGTGCGGTCCACCAAGGCAGGAGATTTTTACCTGACTATCACAGAAAGCAAGAAATTTACCAATGACGATGGATCCTTCCACTACAAAAAGCACAAAATATATTTGTACAAAGAGGATTTTTCCGAATTTAAGGATACGCTCGAGGAAATGATCAATTACGTAATCGACGAAAAGGGCGAGGAAGTAATCAGCGAGCGTCACCAGAAAGATTACAAACCTCCATTCGCTGAGGAAGAAACTACTGGCGGTACTTCTAATCCCGAACTCAACGGCGACACGGATACCAGTAGTTTTACGGATATCGAGTTTGACGATATCTAGAATAAACCTCACTTAAAACATCCACCGGCTTTGGAATACTATTCCCTTGCCGGTTTTTTTTGCTCTTTAAACAAAACAGATTCCAAGTTTGTCCCAGGGTTGATTTTATCGATTATAGTAAGTTTGTTTTTATTTATTTTAGCACAAAACCAAAGCGTTATGATTCGTTCCAAGATTATTATAGCCATTATCGCTCTCCTCTTCTTATCAAGTGCCGGATTTTCTCAAGAAGACACTACAGAGGTCAGGAAAGATTCCGTGAACATCGCCTTGCTGGAAAGCTATAATAAACGGCTTCACGAAATTGAAAACCAACGTCTTGCAGATTCAATACAAAAAGAGGAGCTAGAACGGCAGTTGAGCGCCCTTAAAACCACCGACAACCTTAAGAAGGAGGAGTTGCAGGCACAACTTACTGCCATTAACCAAAAGGAAAACGATCGACTTTTAGGAAAAAAAAAGACGAATAGATTCTTTAAAGCAAATTACCAAAGGATATCCCGTTACTGGTTTTTTTAAGGACACCTTATTTCTGCTCTATTCAAAATCCGGTAGTTTTTCTCCAAAAGACCGTGCCGAAGCTGTCCATAAAAGGATCGAAAAGTTGGGAAGCGATATTAATTTCGACCAAAATTCTCTTCGAATTGAAAATGCGGAATCCACCTTTGACATTATTATGGGTGAAACTATCATAATGAGTGTGAATGAAACCGATGCTCTTTGGAACAATACGTCGAAGGAAGATTTGGCCCAGGAATATCGCGACATAATAAATGCCGAAGTTCTAAAGTACAAGAAGGAAACAGGTTATCTCAACCTTGCAAAAAAAATAGGTCTTGCCCTTTTGGTCTTGCTCATCATTGCGGCCCTAATCAAATACATTTCAAAATTTTTCGATTACACCGCAGTTAAGATCCAATTACAAAAAGATCAGAAAATCAAAGGAGTTCAGATCAAAAATTACACACTTTTTGATGCCGAAAAGCAAATCAATTTTCTACTGCTCGTCAACAAAGTTCTGAAATGGATTATCATTCTGCTGGCAATCTATATAGCCCTTCCCATTTTATTTGGGATTTTTCCCTGGACCGAACATTTTGCTACGACCCTCTTTGGATATATTCTGAATCCACTGAAAAATATTTTGTTTTCCTTTTGGAATTACCTTCCAGATTTGGTAACCGTAATTGTTATTATAATTGTATTTAGATACATCCTTAAAGGTATTCGTTTTCTGAAAGACGAGGTCGCAGAAGGAAATTTGGTATTGACCGGTTTTTATAGAGATTGGGCAGAACCAACCTATCAAATAGTTCGAATCCTACTTATTGCATTTTTAATAGTGGTAATATGGCCCTATCTGCCAGGAAGTGATTCCCCAATATTTAAAGGTGTCTCTGTGTTTCTTGGTTTTCTATTCACCTTTGGGTCTGCTGGGTCTCTTTCAAACGTGATTGCAGGTCTTATCCTAACATATATGCGACTTTTCACCATCGGAGATCGAGTGAAAATCGGTGAAGTGACCGGCGATGTCATTGAAAAATCGGCTTTGGTTACTCGCGTGAGAACGGCGCAAAACGAAATTATCTCCATTCCCAATTCAACGGTAATGAGTAGCCATACGGTGAATTATAGCAGTGATGCACCCGAAAAAGGGTTGATTGTCCACACCACCGTTACCATTGGTTACGATGTGCCTTGGAAAACTGTTCACACAGCACTGATCGATGCCGCGCTTCGTACCGATCTGGTTTTAAAAGAACCGCTACCCTTCGTTTTTCAAAAAGGTCTAGAAGATTATTATGTCGCTTATGAACTGAATGCCTATGTAAGAGAGGCTAATAGACAGGGATATATCTATTCCAAACTCCATGAAAATATTCAGGATGTATTTAACGAAAGAGGAATTGAGATTATGTCTCCACATTATTTGGCCAGCCGAGATGGTAACAAGAGTACAATTCCTGAGGAATATTCAGTGAAAAAGGATAGTAAGACGAATCCCACTAAGAAAGCAGCTGAAAAAGAAAAATAATATCTCGAAATTCCCTGAAAATATTCTACCGAACGCTTCCTAGGTAAACTTATCAGACGAAAATTAATCGATAAAAAAAGAGAGACCCAAAGTTTCTCCATTATTTGAAAACAAATTTTGGCTTTGGATTATTATGGGGCTGATAATTGGTCTATTAGGATGGTTTACCATAAAAATGATGAAGAAAGGTTAGCTGTTGGGATTTGGGATTTGGGATTTGGAATTTGGAATTTGGAATTTGGAATTTGGAATTTGGAATTTGAACAGTGATAATCTCGTCTATTTTCAAAAACCCTATATTTACCGCTTTTCTAAACAAACTACATGTTAGCAAAGTATCTATTAACCTTCACCCAAAATCCAAAAAACGACATTCTTTCCGGGCTCACCGTAGCTCTGGCATTGGTTCCAGAGGCAGTGGCTTTTGCCTTTGTTGCCGGAATTGATCCTTTGGTAGGGTTGTACGGGGCTTTTATTATGGGAATCGTAACCGCCCTTTTCGGTGGGCGACCAGGCATGATCTCTGGAGCTACTGGCGCAATGGCAGTTGTAATGGTCCATTTAATCCAAAAGGGAAACGAAGTAGGATTAGCTTTGGATTCACCCGTAGAGTATCTTGGGCTGCAATGGCTGTTTATCACTTTACTATTCGTGGGATTAATTCAAATTTCAGCTGGTGTTTTTAAGTTGGGAAAATTTGTTCGCCTTATCCCCCATCCGGTAATGATGGGTTTTGTAAACGGTCTGGCAATGGTCATTTTTCTTTCCCAATTAGGTCTTTTTAAAGAAAGCCGTGGCACCGTTCCCCAATGGCTCACGGGAATGGATCTATATGTTATGATCGGACTGGTGGCCATAACCATGGGAATTATGTTTGGGTTGCCAAAACTTACCAAAAAATTACCAGCGGCATTGATTGCGATAATAGTAGTAGCCAGTATCACCATTTTTGGAGGTATAGACGTGAGCACCGTGGGTTCATTTATTCGTGATGGTGGCGGAAGTGGCCTAAAAGGATCACTTCCTGTTTTTCAAACCCAGCTATTTGGATTTCTGGATACGCTCGGTGGACATTGGGATTTAATATTATCCACCGCATTTTTATTGGCAGCGGTTGGATTGATTGAATCCTTGATGACTTTAAACTTGATAGATGAAATGACCGAAACCCGTGGCAGCGGCAATCGCGAATGTGTTGCCCAGGGAGGTGCCAATATTCTCAATGGACTTTTTGGCGGAATGGGCGGTTGTGCAATGATTGGGCAATCTATAATTAATGTTAGCTCAGGTGGCCGAGGAAGACTTTCAGGAGCTACGGCCGCAATTGCGCTGTTGTGCTTTATACTTTTTGGCGCACCTTTAATAGAACAGATTCCTATTGCGGCATTAGTTGGGGTCATGTTCATGGTGGTTATAGGAACATTTGCCTGGAGCAGCTTTCGGATTTTGCACAAAATCCCCCTGACAGATGCGGTCGTTTTAATTACGGTTTCAGTGGTAACAGTTTGGCAGGATTTGGCAATTGCAGTATTCGTTGGGGTAATAATGAGCGCCCTGGTATTTGCTTGGAAAAGTGCGACGCGAATAAGGGCCAGAAAACATATTAAAGAAGATGGAACCAAGGTTTATGAAATTTGGGGACCCTTGTTTTTTGGTTCTACCACTGCCTTTAGTAGCAAGTTTGATGTATTGACCGACCCTGATTCGGTAGAAATAGATTTCATAGAATCCAGAATATCCGATCATTCAGGAGTAGAAGCTGTTAGAAACATCGCCAATAAATATCTGGATAACGGAAAACAAATTAAACTAACGCACTTAAGCCCAGATTGTAAAGCTCTTCTTTTAAAATGGAATCCCGAATTTAAAACCATTATCAAAGATTCCGTGGAGGACCCACGGTATTATGTGGTAACAGATGTTTTGGACGCCGAAGTTCAATAAGCTTACTTTTCTCTAGAAAATGGAAAATATATCGTTTTCTTTTCGCCGTTTATGGTTCCTTCAATCCAAGCGCTGATAGAATCTTTGGAGGGATTTGTGTAGATAATACGTTCGGGAAAATCGTGTTCCTTATTCTCAAAGATGAATTGTCCTTTTTCAGAAGGGATTAATTTAAAAGTAACAATCGTTCTGTTTTCTTCATCGGCTTCTGCTGCCGTCAGGAACAAATTTCCCTCCTTTTGCTGAAGCAACATAGTCTCCGCAAAAACCGTATCCTTTCCAACTTCCGTATAACTAAAAGCCGAAAATGTGCTATCGTTGTCTTTTATCCAATTTTCTTTCGAAAACTTTCCGTCGGTTTTATTGATCCAAGTTCCAAGTAGCCATTGAAGTTCATTCAATTTTTCAAAATTGCTGTTGGAGATTTCAAGTTCTGATCGATCAATTTCAGAATTATTCTTGCAAGAATTCATCATCAAAGGAAGGCACAACAGCAAAAGAATAAAATTTCCCATAGATCGATTTTTTAACCGATTAAATTATGAAATTAAAGTATATGAAATCTCCTCACTTAAATTATTTTACAAGAAGATGAGGGTTTATTTAAGAAATTTCCTTTCCATCAATATCTTCTTAAAGATTATTTAAAATTCAATACTTAAGAAATTTAAAACACCGTTTTGATTTATCTTTATTGAAGGGATTCAATTTATCCTTTTTTACCGATGGATAGGTCATCAAAACCCATTATAAAATCCTTAAAGGAATATGGCAGAGGATTAACAGGCGGACTTCTTTTCAGCCTTCCCATGCTTTATACCATGGAGTTATGGTGGACAGGGTTTACTACGGATCCCTTTCCGCTGCTTATTTATTTTATAGTTGGCATCTTCATTCTAATGGTCTATAACCATTATGTTGGAATACGGGCCGAACACACAATATGGGAAGGTCTTTTGGAATCTTTGGAAGAAATGGGGGTTGGACTTATTCTTACTGCTTTTATACTATGGGTTACCCAACGTATTTCAGGAGAGATGTCCCTTAGTGAAGTAAGCAATAAGATTATAGTAGAAGCAGTAACCGTGGCTATCGGTATATCAGTTGGAAAATCGCAATTGGGAAGGAATACCCACGATGAAGATGAAGACGAAGATGAAGATGAAGATGAGGATGAAAAAGAAGAGGAAAAAGAAATTGTTGATTCGGACGGTGCGCCAGACATATTGCGAACTGTAAATATTTCTTTGTGTGGGGCCATTTTAATAGCCTCCAACGTTGCTCCCACGGATGAAGTTATCGTAATTGCCCTTGAATCTCCCGTTTTTAAATTATTACTTATCGCATTGCTTTCCATAGGAATTGGAGGTGCGGTTTTATATTATCTCAATTTTATGGGATCCAATAAATGGGTTGCAAAACCCAGTAGTCCTGGAGATGTGTTTTTAGGAACGGCAGTAATGTATGCCGTTTCCCTGGCGTCCTCTGCCTTTATGCTGTGGTTTTTTGGTCGGTTCGAAGGTCTGCCCTTATATGGAATTGTTGCGGAAACTGTGGTTTTAGGTTTTCCGGCAGCCCTAGGAGCTTCTGCGGGTAGATTGCTAATTCAGTCATAGCTATGGAAAAAGAAGAAAAGAAAACTACCAATTGGCTGGAACGAATTGTTACGGTTATTTCTACAATATTGGTTTTGTTTACGTTTACAATCTTGATATATCAATGGATGTCAGAAGAACCTACTCCTCCTAATATAGAAGTGAGTTTAGGTGAAGTAACCCAAAAAGACCAAGGTTATTCTGTTCCAGTTTCCGTAAAAAACCTCGGCTCTCAAACTGCTAAAAACATCGTAATCGAAATAGTGTCCCAAGAGGATGGAACCGATGAAAAAGGACAAATCTCATTCCAATATATACCTGGAAAGTCTACGGTTCGTGGTTGGGTAAGTTTTACAAAGGAACCAACTGTGTCATCTCTTAAATCTCAGGTTTTAGGATATACTGCGCCATAAATAAGAGAAGGAGTTCATAACAAACATTTATGAAATTCTAAGTCCGTTTTCTACTTTTTTATCTGTTTGTAATAATGTAACATTCTTTCCATCAACAGCACCTAGTACAAGACATTCGCTCGTAAAATTCGCGATTTGTTTCTTCGGAAAATTTACCACGGCAATAACTTGTTTCCCAATTAATTCTTCTTTGGAGTAAAGGGAAGTAATCTGTGCCGAGGTTTTACGCTGCCCCAATTCAGTTCCAAAATCTATCAAGAGTTGATACGATGGATTTCGAGCTTCTGGAAAATCATTCGCTTCGATGATAGTCCCCACCCGCATTTCCACTTTTTCAAAGTCTTCCCAGGAAAGATTATTCATCATAACGGATTGTGAGTTTTTTGATCATTTCAGGAGAAATATCACCTTGTTCGGCGCCATAAACATCGACCAATAATCCCTTTCTGCCATCATTGGTCTCAATCAAATAAAGAATGGTATTATCCCCTGGATCGGTCATTCCCTCAAATCGATAAAATTTCACGACTTCCAGTTCTCCCGCTTTCCATTGTTTTTTTAATGACTTCGATTCAATCCCTTCGGCTATAAGATTAAAATCCTCTGAGAATCCCTCCTTTTGTAAATCGGCAATTGCGACGGAAAGTGATGAATATGATTTTTGCATAAGGTTGGGTTTTAGGTTTGTTTGTGGTTTGTAGTTTGTTTTTTGTTGTTCGATGTTTCAAGTTATTGGTTTCCCTCCTTCGGCGGGCAAGCAGGTTTTAAGTCGGAGTTATTGAGTTAATAGTTATTGAGTTAATAGCCAATGGCTAATTGTTTCGGGTTCCTTATTTTTGAGCATTGAAAATTGACCATTGAAATGACTAACGTCTACCGACTACCAACTACTGATTACCAACTACCGTCTACCGTCTACCGTCTACCGTCTACCGTCTACCGTCTACCGTCTACCGTCTACCGTCTACCAACTCACCTCTCAAAATTCATTTTTTAAAGTTAACCGAGTTTATCCGTTGTAGCAACAATTTATAAATTCTTTAGCAAACCAATATGCAGCCGAAAATGAAACCATGAAAATACGATTGGTAATACGAAGTGTGAATTGAGTAGCCAATTTGGCTCAAAAATCGTAACTTTAATCCGTTAATAATTTCATAGAAAAGAACCAAATGGCAGATACAGAATCCACAATGCTTCCTTTAGGAACACAAGCTCCCGATTTCACTTTATTGGATACGGTGAGTTTAAATACAGTTTCATTAAAGGATGTGAGAGGAAAAAAGGGCACGGTAGTAATGTTTATTTGCAACCACTGTCCTTTTGTGAAGCACGTAAATGATGAGATTGTCCGTATCAGCAATGATTATAGAGTTACCGGATTTGGATTTGTGGCCATCAGCAGCAATGACGTAGAAAAATATCCCGATGATTCCCCACTTGAAATGTGGCGTACTGCCCAACGTGTTGGGTATCCTTTTCCGTATTTATACGACAAAACACAAGAAGTAGCAAAAGCTTACCAAGCTGCCTGTACCCCGGATTTTTACTTGTTTGATGCAGAATTAAAACTGGTTTATCGCGGTCAATTGGATAATTCCCGTCCCGGAAACGGAATTCCCGTTAATGGCCGTGATCTTCGCGAAGCATTGGATAATATCCTGAACAACAATCCGCAACGGAAAGACCAAAAACCTAGTATGGGATGTAATATTAAGTGGCGGGAGGCCAAAGCCCAAATGTGAAAACGGAAAAAAACTGATCAAATAAAAAATGGTGTTCGTCACGGAACACCATTTTTTATTGAATCTGAATTCTGAACCCGCCTGCCGAGCGGGCAGGTTCTGAATTCTGAATTATTTCACATCCATCAACTCCACATCAAAAATAAGAGTAGCATTCGCTGGAATTACTCCTCCAGCTCCACGTTCGCCGTAGGCCAAATGTGATGGAATTACAAATCTTGCTTTATCGCCAACCTGCAATAATTGAATGCCTTCATCCCAACCTTCAATAACCTGGCCACGGCCCAATGGGAATTCAATGGGTTGTTTTCTTTTGTAGGAAGAATCAAATTCGGTCCCATTTGTCAACATTCCTTTGTAGTGTACGGAAACGGTTTTTCCCTTTTCGGCCTTTTTTCCACTTCCCTTGTTTATTATTTTGTAAAGAAGTCCACTGTCGGTTCTATCAAAACCTTCGGAAATTGACTTGATTTCATCCTCCTGTTGTTTTTTTATCTTGGCAATCCGTTGTTCTCTTTCGCCAGTAAAATTTCTAAAAGCTTCAACGGCATTCCACTTTTCTGCCTCCTCGCCTACTCGGATAATTTCCACTTTCTTCATTGTATCTCCTTGCGCAATAGAATCCACTACGTCCTGTCCTTCCACTACATTTCCAAAAACGGTGTGTTTGTTGTCCAACCAGGGAGTAGCGATATGGGTAATAAAAAATTGGCTTCCATTACTGGCTGGGCCAGAATTGGCCATAGACAGGACTCCAGGAGCATCATGACGAAGATCCGGATGGAACTCATCTTCAAAATCGTAACCGGGCCCACCTGAACCTGTCCCTTTTGGATCGCCTCCCTGAATCATAAAATCAGGAATCACCCTATGGAACTTCAATCCATCATAATAAGGAGTTCCTTGTGGCTTGGCTTTATTCTCCAAATTCCCTTCGGCAAGAGCCACAAAATTCCCAACGGTTCCGGGAGTTTTTTTATAGGTCAGCTTTATAAGGATATCTCCTTTCTCAGTGGTTATTTTTGCGTAAATTCCGTCTTGCATTTCGTGTGTTTTAAAATTGAAGTGCAAAGTTAACCAATTCTGAATTCTGAATTGAAAAATGTAACAAAATATCAAGTCATTAGGCTTACTAAGAATTTTGAGTGGCAGTATCCAGAAGTGGTCGGCAGTAGTATTAAGTGCTCGGTGGTCAGATGTCAGAAGTGAATAGATAATTACTAAAATCCAACAACATAGCTAATAAACTCATCAACTTTAAACTTTCAAACTTGCAACCTGAAACTTGAAACCTGAAACCAATTATTTAAATTGTAACAAAAACAATTTCCATTCGTCAAACATTCAATAACCTCCAAAAAAACCAATTTGTCCCATATCCTTACCCTTTCAAATCTCACCAAAAAATTCGGTGCGCTTACTGCCGTAGATAATTTATCCTTTACTATTGAAAAAGGAAATGTCTATGGTATTCTGGGCCCTAACGGAAGTGGAAAAAGTACAACTCTTGGAATTGTATTGAATGTGGTAAATAAAACCTCTGGCCATTTTTATTGGTTCGATGGCAATACCTCAACCCACGATGCCCTTAAAAAAGTAGGTGCCATCATAGAACATCCCAATTTTTATCCTTACATGACCGCAGTCCAAAATCTGCAATTGGTCTGTAAAATCAAGGAGGTTTCCGAAGAAAAAATTTCTGAAAAGCTTGAGATCGTTGGATTATTGGATAGAAAAGACAGCAAGTTCAGTACGTTTTCCTTAGGGATGAAACAACGGTTGGCAATTGCCTCTGCCCTCTTGAACGATCCGGAGATACTAATTCTTGATGAGCCCACCAACGGTCTCGACCCACAAGGAATCCATCAGATTAGAGAAATCATAAAGAAAATTGCAGCTCAGGGCACTACAATTCTCCTCGCTTCCCACCTTCTTGATGAAGTGGAAAAAGTATGTTCGCACGTAGTTATCCTGCGCAAAGGAGTTAGCTTGTATTCCGGTTTAGTGGATGGAATGAATGCCAGTTTCGGTTTTCTTACCCTTCAGAGCAATGACATGGCACTTCTTCAAAAAGTTCTGGAACAGCATCCTGGCTTTGGTTCGGTAAAAAGGGACGGGGACTGTATTTTGGCATATCTAAAAGAATCCATGGATTCATCGGAAATCAATCGGTTTCTATTTGAGAAAGGAATTGTGCTTTCCCATCTGGTAAAACGTAAAGAAAGCCTTGAAGAACAATTTTTAGAAATTACCAAACAAAAATAAACGATGCTGCGATTATTAAACATAGAACTTCACAAGCTTCGGTACAATCGGGCGGCAAAGGTTATTTCCATAATTTATTTTGTGCTTATCACGTTTATTGCCTTTATTGCTTCTGTTGAGTTTAACTTTGGAGATTTCCACTTTCGTGTAGCAGATCAAGGAATTTTTAACTTCCCGTATATCTGGCATTTCAATACCTATATAGCGGCCATCCTGAAACTGTTTCTGGCAATAGTAATCGTTTCAATGGTAAGCAACGAATATAGTTATCGCACCCTAAAACAGAATTTGATAGATGGCTTGAGCAAAAAGGAATTCATTCTCTCCAAATTTCTTACCGTCTTGCTTTTTGCGGTGGTTTCAACGATATTCATTTTTCTGGTTTCCATGACCTTAGGGTTGCTATTTTCAGACTACAGGGAATTTGGCATCATTTTCAGTGGTTTACAATATATTGGAGCTTATTTTTTAAAGCTGGTAGCATTTTTCTCTTTCTGTCTATTTTTGGGAATTTTGGTTAAGCGATCTGCCTTTGCCTTGGGATTCCTGATCGTGTGGCAAATAATTGAATGGCTGGCCTATGGTTTGTTAAAATGGCAGCTTTTTAAAGATACCGAGATCGCCGAGCATGTGTCCAGGGTTTTTCCGCTGAACGCCATGGCAAATCTTATCAAGGAACCATTTAGCAGACTTGGCGCAATCCAATCGGCTGCGACCCAACTGGGCGAAGGATTTTCAAAAACATACGAAGTCGGATATCTCAATGTTTCAATCGTTTTGATTTGGACAGCGATTTTTGTTTATGGCGCTTATGCTATTCTAAAAAAGAGAGACCTTTAGGTTGGATGTTGGATGCTGGATCTTGGATGTTGGATGTTGGATGTTGGATGTTGGAAGTTGGAAGTTGGATGTTGGATGTTGGAGTTGGAGATGCTGGGTGTCCCTTGTAAGATAGATACCAATTTAGAATCAAAAGAGGCAACTCTGTGAATTGTAAGGTTGAATTTTCTTATATTTATCGAACAACCTTTTCATCACCATGTTTCTCATTAGTCGTTATATCCTCATCCCACTTTTGCTTATTTGCAATTTCGCTTTTTCTCAGGATATTTCGTTGTACCAACAATTCAATGGGAATTACGATTACACCTCTTTCGGAAATACGCTGAATGTTGCGGAAAACGGAGCTAACAGTCCTTGTACCATCTTGACGGGCAGCAGTGCAAATTTCCATTTAGGCCCCGGACAGGAAGTAATAGCCGCATATTTATATTGGGCTGGTTCAGGTCCTGGTGATTTTGAAATCACTTTTAACCAAGTACCCATTATTGCCGAACGAACCTTTAATTTGGTCTACAATCAAAGCGGTACGGATTATATTTATTTCGCCGCTTTTGCCGATGTTACCGAGCAGCTTCAAAATACCGGAAATGGAAATTATATTTTGGCCGATTTGGATCTTACGGATGTAATTCCAGCATATTGCAGCCCGCCGGGATCTGGAACGAACTTTGGCGGCTGGGCGGTTACGGTGGTTTATGAAGATGCGTCCCTCCCTGTAAACCAAGTCAATATTTTCGATGGATTGGAAACGGTCAACCGTAACAATCAAACCTTGGAAATCACCTTAAACAACTTAATGGTATTGGATACGGAAGGGGCCAAAATTGGTTTTCTGGCCTGGGAAGGGGATGCCGAAATTGCCGTGAACGAAACCCTTCGTATCAATGGACATATATTGAGCAATCCGCCATTAAATCCACCGGATAACGCCTTCAACGGCACCAATAGCTTTACGGGAAGCAATACCCTATACAATATGGATATCGATTTTTATCCAATCTCGGGTTATATAAATGTCGGCGACACTTCTGCCGTCATCCAGCTTACCAGCGGACAGGATTTCGTGATGATAAACAATATTATCACCGTATTGAATACGGAATTGCCAGATGCCACCATTTCCCTGGACACCATAGCTGGAGATCGAGAATGTGGTAATCGGGAGTTGACTGTTGATTATACGGTTTATAACCTAAATAGTACTGCCCCTTTACCTTCGGCAACACCCATTGCATTTTATGCGGACGAGACCTTGGTCGCCCAAGCTGCCACAATCGATGATATTCCGATTGACGGACAGGAAAGCGGAACGATTGCATTTACAGTACCCACAAATATAGGAGCGGATTTTATCTTGAAGGTCGTTGTGGACGATATCGGAAACGGGACCGGTATTGTAAGAGAATTGGATGAAAATAATAACGAGGATGAAATCCCGATCCATTTATATATAAATCCTATTGTCGTTGGACTTCAAAATCTGGAAATGTGCGATATAGTGGGCGAAGAGTATTTTGACCTTACCGAAGCTACTTCCCAAATAGATCCCGTTTACGGAATTAGTTTCCATCTGTCTGAGGAAGATGCGGAAAACAATGTCAATCCCATTCCCAATCCCGAGAATTTCCAGAATACCGAAAATCCACAAACCATCTATATCCGTGTATCAAACCCTGATTGTTTTTTGATAGACAGTTTTACTGTTACAGTTCTCGATTGTCCCCTGCCTGACGCCACGATTTCCTTGGACAATCTGCTTGGGGATATGGAATGTGGCAATCGTGAACTGACCATTGATTACACGGTTTACAACCTGGAAAGCCTGGGGATTTTACCGGCGGGAACACCTATTGCGTTTTATGGCGATGACATATTGATCGCGCAAGCGGCAACTCTTACGGATATTCCCGTTGATGGCTATGAAGAAGGTTCCATAACCTTCACGGTTCCCGAAGAAATAGGAAGTGATTTTATGTTAAAAATCGTTGTCGATGACATAGGAAATGGAACCGGGATAATCGAAGAGCTGGATGAAACCAATAACGAAGATGGAATCCCCGTTCATTTACTTATAAATCCGATTATCACCGGACTTAAAAATCTGGAGAATTGTGAAGTAATCGACGGGGATCATTTCGATCTTACCGAAGCTACTTCCCAGATAGATCCCATTTACGACCTCAGCTTTCATCTTTCAGAGGAAGATGCGGAAAACAATGTTAATTCCATTCCCCATCCTGAAAATTTTCAGAATACCGAAAATCCGCAAACCATCTATGTTCGGGTGGCCAATCCTGATTGTTTTTTGGTGGACAGTTTTACCGTTACGGTAATTTTCTGTCCGATTCCGGATGCTACGGTCGATTTCCCCGAAATAAATGCCTGCCGAAATCGCATCCTGCTCTTGCCTTTTACAGTTTACAATCTGGAAGCCACTGGCCCGTTGCCAGCCAATGTTCCCATTGCATTTTATGCCGATGAAATTCCGCTCAATCTTGCATACACCAAAAACAGCATTCCAGTTGGAGGAAGCGAAAAAAATGAAGTGCAACTATTTCTGCCAGACAACTTGGCCGACACCTTCACGCTTACCGCAATCGTTAATGCGGATTTTAACGGCAACCATACGGTTGAAGAAATCAGGATGGACAACAATAGTTTTTCCCGACAAGTTTCTTTTGAAAGCATCCCTCCCATTCCCAACCTTCCAAATCTTATAAAGTGCGACGAAGGTTTTAATACGGCCACTTTTGATCTTACGGTGCAGGACGATTTGGTGTACAGTGGCTCAGATGGATTGGTTGTGTATTTTACCTCTTTGGAAAATGCCCTGGAAAATACAAATCCAATAAGTTCGCCCTTCGATTACAAGAATGTGAGCGATCCACAGACTATTTTTGTGAGACTTGACAACGACATCTGCTTTGCCACAACATCTTTCTTATTAAAAACAGAGAAATGCGAACCATTTATTCCCCAAGGTTTTTCGCCCAACAACGATGGAATAAACGATGTATTTGAAATCAGTAATCTCTTGGATGTTTATTCAGATTTTGAACTGGAAATCTATTCCCGAAATGGCAACCTAATCCATACTGGGCATAACCAAGATGGCTTTTGGGATGGAGTGGCAACGAAAGGATTGCTCTTTAGGGGAAGTTTAGTTCCGGTGGGGACTTATTATTATGTTTTAATGCTTAATGACCCCAAATATCCCGAACCTTTTATCGGTTGGGTATATGTAAATTACTAAGTAGAAAATCCTGAACAAGAAACTTAAAAGAAATTCTACTGAAATATATTCACATACAGAAACTCTTAAAGTCGAGGTTTTCCCTAAATAGACCATTCACTTTCATTAGCTTTACGGTCATTTCAACAATAAACCCGCTACCATTTCTCTTTAGATGAAAATGAACAAAAAGCGATTGATATACGCCGTCGTATTTTTATTTTCAGCAGTTCTTTTACTGCTTATTTTTTCCAATTACACCATTGGAAAAACCGCTGAAAACAAAACTTTTTTCAATACGGAATCTATCAAAAAGAACCGGGTTGGGTTGCTTCTTGGAACCGCAAAATACTATAAAGATGGAGGAATCAACCTATATTTCCAATATCGGATTGATGCCGCCGTGGAACTCTATAAAAGCCACAAAATCGACTATATCTTGGTAAGTGGTGATAATCGCTCCCTTAGCTATAATGAACCCATCACGTTCAAAAAAGAATTGGTCAAAAGAGGAATCCCTGCGGATGTAATTTTCTTGGATTATGCCGGCTTCAGGACTTTGGATTCGGTAATTCGCGCAAAAGAAATTTTTGGACAAGAAGAAATCACAATCATTTCGCAAAAATTCCAAAATGAACGTGCCATTTACATAGCCGCCCAAAATGGAATAGATGCCATCGGCTTCAATGCCCGGGATATGGAAGGAACGGATGGATTAAAAGTAAAGTTGCGGGAATACTTCGCCAGGACGAAAGCCTTTTTGGATATATTATTTAATGTGGAGCCGAAATTTTATGGAGAGAAAATCTACATAGGCCCTGAAAAGATTGAAGAATCCGACATTGATACTTAAATATTTTTTTCAACACGATATGTACTTTGAATACCTATAAACGATTAGATACCAGGGCCCAATCTTTAACCGATTCCTAAATTATATGTTATGGCATATAATATGATGATTTTTTTTCCAAATTATATTTAACTGCATATAGTTTAGTTTAATTCCATAACGGAATTATTAAAACTAAAGATTGTGACATCAATACCCAATTGGAATAGCCAGGTTGTACTCAAGAATAAAAGTCGGCGCTGCTGGAACATATTTTAACTCCATGATGGCATTTGAAATTGGTTTGGGAATTATCATAATTCTACTGCAATATTTCAGATGAAACAATTTCACAACCTTTTAAATTCGTGCATTCGTGGCACCACAAACCCCTTTCAACTATTTTTCCGTATTTTTGCACCGCCTTGAAAAGAAAATATGAAATTTAAAATAGCCTCTGAATTCCAACCTACAGGAGACCAACCACAGGCTATAGAAGCCTTGGTCGCCGGACTTAATTCCGGAGAAAAATATCAAACCCTTTTAGGAGTAACTGGTTCGGGAAAAACCTTTACCGTGGCCAATGTTGTGGAGCGTGTCCAAAAACCAACTTTGGTCTTGGCGCACAACAAAACCTTGGCGGCACAACTTTATACTGAGTTTAAAAACCTATTTCCCGAGAGCGCGGTAGAGTACTTCGTTTCGTATTACGATTATTATCAGCCCGAAGCCTTCATCCCGAGTAGTGGAACTTATATTGAAAAAGATCTGTCCATAAACGAGGAGATCGAGAAAATGCGGCTCAGCACCACCTCTTCCCTACTGTCGGGCCGCCGGGATGTATTGGTGGTTTCTTCGGTTTCCTGTATTTACGGTATCGGAAATCCGGTGGAATTTCAGAAGAACGTAATCAGTTTGGAAAAAGGCCAAATAATTTCAAGGACCAAACTTCTTCACATGTTGGTTCAAAGTCTTTATTCCCGTACTGAAGTGGAATTCAATCACGGCCGTTTCCGCATAAAAGGAGACACCGTGGATGTTTATCCAGGGTATGCCGATGATGCGTTTCGAATCCATTTCTTTGGTGATGAAATTGAGGAAATCGAAATCTTTGATCCCCTGAACAATAATATCAAGGCCAATTACGACCGACTGAATATTTATCCGGCAAATATGTTCGTAACTTCCCCCGATGTACTCCAAGGAGCCATTAGGGAAATCCAGGACGATTTGGTGGCACAAGTGCAATATTTTAATGAAATAGGAAAACATCTTGAAGCCAAACGCTTGGACGAACGTACCAATTTTGACCTGGAAATGATCCGCGAACTCGGTTATTGCAGTGGAATTGAAAACTATTCGCGGTATCTGGATCGGCGTTTGCCCGGCACACGACCTTTCTGTCTATTGGATTATTTTCCAAAGGATTATCTAATGGTTGTGGATGAAAGCCACGTAACCATTCCCCAAGTCGGTGCCATGTACGGTGGGGACCGTTCCCGAAAGGAAAATCTGGTGGAATATGGTTTCCGTTTGCCTGCCGCTATGGATAACCGTCCATTGAAAGCGGAGGAATTTGAAGCCTTGCAAAACCAAGTAATCTACGTGAGTGCCACTCCTGCCGATTACGAATTGGAAAAAAGCGGCGGAGTTTATGTGGAACAGATCATTCGGCCTACCGGTTTATTGGATCCTGTGATTGAAGTACGTCCCAGCTTAAACCAAATTGATGATCTGCTGGAAGAAATCCAATTGCGTGTGGAAAAGGACGAACGCGTTTTGGTTACAACCTTGACCAAAAGAATGGCCGAAGAACTGACCAAGTATATGACCCGTGTCCAAATCCGTTGCCGATATATCCATAGTGATGTGGACACTCTGGAAAGGGTGGAGATTATGCAGGATCTGCGATTGGGCCTTTTCGATGTTCTTGTGGGTGTGAACCTTTTGCGGGAAGGTCTGGATTTGCCAGAGGTTTCCCTCGTTGCCATTCTGGACGCCGACAAAGAAGGATTCTTGAGAAGTACTCGTTCGTTGACACAAACAGTAGGTCGGGCGGCGCGACATCTAAATGGAAAAGCAATAATGTATGCGGATAAAATAACGAATAGCATGCAGGCGACGATGGACGGAACGGATTATCGACGAGAGAAGCAGATTGCCTATAACCTGAAACACGGAATTACTCCAACAGCTATTAAAAAATCGTTTGAAAACTCCTTGACAAAATCCAAACAAGAAGCTTATTCCTTTGAGCAGGCCGAAACCCTTGCCGCAGAATCGGAAGTTGCCTATTTGACAAAACCACAAATAGAAAAGAAAATCCGCGATACCCGAAAAGCAATGGAAAAAGCCGCAAAGGATCTGGACTTTATGATGGCCGCAAAGCTTCGGGATAAGATTAAAACTTTTCAGAAACAGCTGGAGGGGGTTTAGTGGTCAGTAATCAGTGGTCAGTAAATCAGTGGTCAGTAATCAGTAATCAGAATCTCATTAACCATTAACTCAATAACTCATAACTATTAACTCAATAACTATTAACTCAATAACTATTAACTCAATAACTATTAACTCAATAACTATTAACTCAATAACTCTTAACTCATAACTCATAACTCATAACTCATAACTCAAAACTTTATCTTGTCTTTAACGTACCTCATTCTGCCAATTTTGTATTTTATGCCTTCTATGGTTCAAGCGCAGAATATAAATTTAGACAACAAAATAATCCCAGAAAGCATTAAAGATGAAGCTTTGGAGGCACTATCCTTCTATCCTGAATTATGGGATACTGCTATCGAATTCAAGTTTAAGGACAACATCAAGAAATCTACCATGCAAGCGCAGCCTAGGTTCGCGAGCTTTTTAAAACGCAAGGAGGATAGAGAGTACATGATCTTGATAAGTAGAAAAATCCAAATTGAGGGTGAAAACTTTACAATGGCCGAAATCCCTTCGGATGTGAAAATAGGCTGGCTCGGTCATGAATTGGGCCATATTATGGACTATCACGACCGTACGAATGTGGGATTGATTATTCTGGGCATCAAGTATCTTTTATTTCCATCAAGTATTAAAAAGGTGGAACGCACGGCCGATACCTATGCCATTGCGCACGGAATGGGAGATTATATCTTATTGACCAAAAACTTCATTTTGGACAACGCCAATCTATCCGAAAGATATAAGGCGCGTATCCGAAGACTTTATATTTCACCTGAAGAAGTTATGGAGCTTATCAATGAAAATAAAGTGGAAGAGGATCCTGAAATCATTGAAATGGAGGATTGATTATTTCTTGTTTTGCCCTTTCGCAAAGGCTTCCCATTCAGCAAATTTTTCTTCATTCATTACCTTTTCCATTTTAACCTGTCCGCCTTTCTTCTTGTTTTTCGCATTCCATTCATGAAAAACCTCAGGAGAAACGAAACTCACCATAACTCCCTTAAGTGCTTTTGAACGGGCAACGGAATAATTCTTATTGGCTTCTTTCAAGGCTTCGTCCAGTGCATCCGCAACTTCTTTGGAATCTATTTCTGTCTCCGTGCCAAGATACCAATGGTGATAAAATTCTCCATCAATTTTAACCGCTGCAAGGGTAAATTCTGGAATTTTTATATCGAACTTCTCCTCCATTTCACGAAGGGCAACTTCCATTTTATTGACGGAGAGTTGTGAACCAACAACATTTAAAAAGAATTTTGTTCTGCCAGTAATCTTGATTTCCGCCTTTTCCACATCCGTAAAGGCAATGGTATCCCCTATCAAATAGCGCCAGGCCCCCGAAACAGTACTGATTATCAAAACGTAATCGGTATCCAATTCCACTTCCGCCAATGTTAAGGATGGAGCATCTTGAGAAATAGAGCCATCATCCAGTATGTATTCGGGTTTAAAGGGAACGAACTCAAAATAAATTCCGTTATCGGTAACCAGTTTCATCGAAGTGGTATCCGGTCGGTTTTGAAAGGCCAAAAACCCTTCCGAAGCCAAATAGGTGTCGATGATAATTATCGGGTGGGCCAACAATTGATTAAAACTCTTCTCATAAGGTTGAAAAGCGACACCACCTGTTGTATAGGCCTGAAGATTCGGCCAAATATCGTGAATGGTATCAACCCCGTGATATTCAATCACTTTTTTCAGCATCAATTCCATCCAGGACGGAATGCCGCTCAAAGCACCAATATCCCAATCCCGCGCCCGCTTTGCAATGGTTTCCACCTTTTCGTCCCAATCTTCCATCAAGGCAATTTCTTCTCCTGGTTTATAGAATCCTCTGAACCAAAAAGGGATATTGCTGGCACTGATCCCACTTATTTCCCCTTCCAAAAATTGATCTTGCTCTTCCAGATTGGTACTACTGCCCAACATCATTATTTCCTTTTCATAAAAATCTGATGGTACATCGAAATTTGCAAGAGCTCCCACCTGTTTAATTCCTGTTGTGCGAATGGCTTCCACCATTTCGTCCGTAACAGGAATTCGTTTGGAAGTTTTTCCGGTTGTACCACTGCTACGGGCAAAATAGGTAGGTTTTCCCGGCCAACTTATGTCCTCGATACCTTCTTGGGTTTTGTTCCACCATTCGGTTTCCATTTGATGGTAATCGAAATAGGGTACTTTTTCGGAAAATTCTTTTTGGACATCCTCGGCTTCCAGAATTTTTGAAAATCCGTAATATTTCCCAAAAGCGGTATCCTTCGCCTTTTCAAGCAAATGGACCAAAACTTCTTTTTGTGATTTTAGAGGAGAATCTTCTGAAACCAGGGCACCGCGAAGGTCGATTGCAGTTTTAATTAAGGAGCCGAGTATTGCCATTTGCCAAATAAATTTTTGATGAATCTACATCTTTTAAAAAAAATATGAGAATCGTTTAATTGAATTTTAACTTTTTTCATTTGGAAACCATAGCCGTATCTTTACAAAAAATTAATTATGAACCATCCCGATTCCACACGATTGAACAAAGCCATTGGCGCCACCGGCTATTGCTCCCGAAGAGAAGCAGATACCTTGATTGAAAAGGGACGCGTTACAATAAATGGGAAAACAGCCTCATTAGGGGATAGAGTAATGCCGAATGACGAAATAAGAGTGGACGGAAAACTTCTTACCGAAAATGAAAATCTCGTCTATATAATGCTCAACAAGCCTGTGGGAATTACCTGTACAACCGATACCCGATTTGATGACAATGTTGTGGATTTTGTAAAACATCCCGAACGGATTTTTCCGATAGGTCGTTTGGACAAACCGAGTGAAGGACTTTTACTACTTACCAATGATGGGGATATCGTCAATAAAATTCTTCGCGCTGGCAACAAACATGAAAAGGAATATATTGTAAAAGTAGATCGGCACGTAACCGATGATTTCGTAAAGCGGATGGGTTCAGGAATCCCCATTTTGGACACCGTCACCAAACGCTGTGAGGTAGAGCGCATTAGCAGGTTTGAGTTTCGGATAATCCTTGTGCAAGGCCTGAATAGACAAATAAGACGTATGTGCGAATATTTGGGTTATGAAGTTGTGGCCTTACAGCGCATCAGGATCATGAACCTTACCCTTGGTGATCTGCCGGTTGGAGAATGGCGTGATTTGACAAAGAAAGAATTGGAAACACTAAAAGAATCTGTCAAAGACAGCGATGGACTTCCAAAGACTTTTCATAAGGAGGAACGTACAAATGTAAGTGAAGGAAAAAATCGAACAGAAAAAAGCACGGGAGGAAAAAGGAGAAAGAGAGATTAGTTAAGGCCATGAAAAAACCGCGCACCGATTGAGTAGCACGCGGTCATTTCAACTAACTAACCAAATTAAATTTCAATTATGAAATCTCAACCATTTTCTTCAATGCTTTCTTTTCTTCCATTTTGGGAAGGGTTACTTTAAGCACTCCATCCTCATAATTTGCCTGAATATTATCAATCTCGATGTTTTCAGGTAATTTGAAAGAACGTTCAAAACTTTCGTAATTAAATTCCCTTTTTCTAAAAGTGGAATCTGTGTCTTCTTCTTTTTCAGAGGCTCGTTTTGAAGAGATTTTTAACGTATCTTCTTCAACCTCAATACTAAAATCTTCCTTCTTCAATCCCGGAGCAGCGATTTCAATCGCAAATTTCGTCAAATTTTCAATAATATTGACGGCGGGAATGCTAAATGTTTCATAATTATTAAGAGCATCAATTTTGTTGTCTAAAAATAGATCTTCAAATAGAGCTGGCAACCAAATACTATTCTTAGTAACTGTTTTCATATCTATATATTGTATAAAGTTATTTTATTTTTGAGATATGATATTCAACAACAATTCCAAATAGAAAGAAATGACATTTTGACTGTTTTTAGGTGTTTCATACCGTCATTTTGGCTGATATTTTGTTTCTTAATACTATTTAACCTGTATTTTGATAAAAACATCAACCCCATTAATTATCTTTCACATCCATAAATCAAACGTATGAAAAGCTTTTTTGTCAGGATTTTTGATTTTTTCAATACTATAGAAAGCAAAATCGCCTTTTACCCTTCCTTGTTAGCAGTCTCGGGTTTTTTATTCGCCCTTTTAATGATGTATTTGGAAGAACAAGGGATCTCAAGAAAAGCAATGGAAATGATGCCGAACCTAATGGTTGAAAACGGAGATACCGCCCTTGCAATTTTGAGCGCCTGTCTCGGTGGACTAATTTCCCTAATGGTCTTTAGTTTTTCAATGGTGATGCTACTTCTTAGCCAGGCGTCAAGCAATTATTCCCCGCGTTTGCTTCCAGGCCTGATAAGCGATAAAAGACATCAGCTTATTTTGGGGTTGTTTATGGCTTCGATTCTATATATTATTTTCACACTTTTCTCCATAGAGCCTAGTGACCAAAAATACACTCTTCCGGGCGTGTCGGTACTTTTGGGAATTATTTTTACCATATCGTGCTTGGTTGCCTTTATCTATTTTATCCATAACATTTCCCAGAGCATTCAGATAAACAATATTCTGGACAACATTTTTATTGAAGCCAAAGACCGTTTAAAAATTTTGACCGATGCTGAAAAAGGAAGCCTCAAGACCTTTCCAAATACCGATGAATGGTACGAATATGAAATGGGAGAAAGTGGATATATCCAAAATATTTCTATTAAAAACCTGCTCAATGTTTGTGAAAAACAGAATACCAGAATTTATATAACCATTCCGAAAGGTCTTTTTGCTCTTTCCAATTCGGTATTCCTAAAATCCGAAAAGAAACTCAAACAGGAAGTGGTGGACGAAATAATCTCGAATATTAGTTTTGCCCGAGGCGAACTGGTGGAAGACAATTATGTTTTGGCTTTTAAACAGATTACCGAAATTGCAGTGAAAGCGATGTCTCCCGGAATTAATGATCCCGGAACTGCTATAAATGCCGTAGATTATCTCACCGAGTTATTTTCTCTGCGAATGGTGAAGCGCGACCAATCAATTCACGACAAAAATGGAGAAATCTTAGTACGAATTGCAACAATAACCTTTGAGGAATTGCTTTATAATGTGATGTCTTCTTTGCGCACCTATTGCAAACATGACCCGACCATGGTCCAAAAGATTTTGTGGATGCTAAACTATCTTAAAGAACAACCCGCGGTTGAGGAAAGTTTCCGTGCGGTAGTAAAGGAAGAAATGAAGACTATGCAGGAACAGGCCAGAGCCAGTTTAGAATGTGAAAGAGATATAAAAGCGATTGCTCAAATCACAAAAAGTTAATTGTAGTAAATCTTGAAAATCTTCAAAAGTTCCTCGGGCGGAACAACCCCATTTTTATACTGGGCCATTTTCTTCATTATTTGATCTGCGACAATAGGTCGAATTCCCATTTTCAGTCCAAAATTCTTTAACGCCACGACCTCAGATTCGTGTGTCTCTTGATCTACTCGCATCACCAACACCAATCTGTAAAAATGGGTGATTCTATCCACTTCGGAATATAAAGTTTGACTGGGCTGGGGATGTTTAAAAAGTTCGGATAAGTCTGTCTTTTGAACACCCAACCGTTTTGCCAATTTTTGAATTAGCTGAATTTCGGATGGTTTTACCTTTCCATCTGCCTTGACCATTATTATTAAGTCGCTCAATAATGATTTTGGATTCTTTTCCATAATATGATTTAAAAAAAAGCCCTTGCGGATTGCGAAGGGCTTTTATAAAAATTTAAAATTTATTATGAAAGCACTTCCTTCACTTTATCAGCGGCTTCCTGGAATTCAATAGCGCTTAGAACATCCAATCCACTGTTATCAAGCAATTCCTTTGCAATATCCGCATTGGTACCTTGCAAACGGACGATAATTGGAACATCGATAGTTCCCATGTTTTTATAGGCATCAACAATTCCTTGAGCCACACGGTCACATCTAACGATTCCACCGAAAATATTTATCAAGATAGCTTTCACGTTCGGATCTTTTAAAATAAGATGAAAAGCGGCTTCCACTCGTTCGGCATCTGCAGTACCACCAACATCCAAGAAGTTGGCGGGCTCCCCACCGGCTTGTTTTATAAGGTCCATAGTCGCCATGGCAAGTCCGGCACCATTTACCATACATCCCACGTTTCCATCAAGATCCACATAGTTCAATCCTTTTTCCATTGCCTCGACCTCGATCGGATTCTCCTCTCGTTTGTCACGCATTTCCAAATAATCTTTATGCCGGAACAAAGCATTATCATCAATACTAACTTTAGCATCTACGGCGATTATCTTGTCATCACTGGTCTTCAACACAGGATTTATCTCAAACAAGGAAGAATCGGACTCGCTATAGGCCTTATAAAGCGCAGTAACAAATTTGGTCATTTCCTTAAAAGCTTTTCCACTAAGGCCAAGGTTAAAGGCAATTCTTCGTGCCTGAAAGCCCAGAAGTCCAACGCCTGGGTCAATTTCCTCTGTAAAAATTAAATGTGGAGTTTCTTCGGCAACAGTCTCAATATCCATTCCCCCTTCTGTGGAATACATAATCATATTCCGTCCGGTTGAACGGTTCAAGAGTACACTCATATAGTATTCCTCGGGCTCACTGTCGCCAGGATAATAAACATCCTCGGCAACCAAAACCTGATGCACCTTTTTCCCTTCTGCAGAAGTTTGTGGAGTAACAAGGTTCATCCCAATAATTTTACCGGCAATATCTTCAACTTCCTGCAAATTTTTAGCAAGTTTCACGCCACCACCTTTACCACGTCCTCCGGCATGAACCTGAGCCTTTATAACGTGCCAGCCTGTTCCAGTTTCTTCCGTAAGTTTTTTGGCAGCCTCTAAAGCTTCCTTTGGTGTAGTAGCAACAATTCCGCGTTGTATCTGTACGCCAAAACTGCTCAATATTTCCTTTCCCTGATATTCGTGTAAATTCATAGTAACTGTTTTGAATTCTGCCCTTCTTGGGGACAGTCTGTTTATGGATTGCAAAAATAACAAATGTTGTAGGAATCCTGCTACTGTTTTTAAAGTAATGTCGGAAATCCATCTTAAAGATTGTATTTGATAGATTTCCAAGAATTAGTGAGAACGATTGGGGTGTATTTAATGAGATGATAGAAATCAATCATCTCCAATATTCATTATAGATTTCCACCACTTTTTATATTTGGAAGAAGTATCCTAGAAAAAAATAAGCTATAAATCTATAAAGATTTCGATAGCAATTAGAAAAGAGATTAATCCAAATTAATTAGGATATAGGCATTGATCTTCTTGAAGATAAATGGGATTTGAAATATTTATTTAAAATAATTGACAAATAAAACAAATTTATCAATAAGATTACTATCTTTGCATCTTATATAAATTTTTTAATTAATTACAATGAACAAAGGAACAGTAAAATTCTTCAACGACACCAAAGGATTTGGTTTTATCACTGAAGAAGGAACCAACAAAGAACATTTTGTACACGTTTCAGGCCTTATCGACGAAGTTCGCGAAGGGGATGAAGTAGAATTTGATCTTCAAGAAGGCAAAAAAGGATTGAACGCGGTTAATGTAAAAGTACTTTAATATACGCAACACTTTTTAAGACAGAGCCTCCCAATTTGGGAGGCTTTTTTTATTCAATTATTTTTTATATGATTTGGAATTACATAAATATTTATGAACAAAAATGATATACATTCATTTTTTATCTTAATTTTATGTTATTAATTTAAAACCAATTCAAATGAAAAAATCTAAACTCGTATTGATCGTATTGCTCACGCTGGGCATTCAGCTTTCAGCGCAACACAAGAATCCTGAAAAAGAAAAGGCAACTGCCCAAAAGGCGACCCAGCCATCTTCCATTTCACTGGAACAGCTCATTAAGCAAAAAAATGATTCGTATGTAATCACCGCAGAAAATGTAAGTCGAATTAGTGGAGTTCGTAATGTTTATTTAAACCAGGCAATTAATGGTCTGGAAATACGCGGAACTGAATCCAGTATCCACATTGACAGAACCGGAAAGGTTTTGGTGGAAAACAATAAGTTTTTAAGTGATGCGCAGGCTACGCTAAAAAGTAGTTCACGGGGAATTACTGCTCGAAACGCCATCATTTCTGTGGCCAACCAAATGGGATATAAAATTTCCGATCTTAAGGAAATCAAGAATATTGGAGGTATAAATCAAGCGGCAGTTTTCAACAAGGCCGGTATCTCCTCACAGGATATCCCAACCAAATTAATGTATTATTATAAAGAAGGTGATGGCACCCGTTTAGTCTGGGAACTTTCCATAGCAGAAAAGACCTCCTCAGACTGGTGGAACTTTTATGTGGATGCCTCGACGGGAAAAATAATATCCAAAGATAATTGGACTGTTTCCTGTAATATCTTAGGGGATCATAACGACCACGTGCATACTATCACAACAAATACATCTCCTTTTGTTGGGCCTATGAACGAGCCCATAAGGAACACTTCATCTGTTACCGTCAATTCAGCTTCACCACCGGCAGCAAGCTATAGGGTATATGCCATGCCAATTGAAAATCCAAATTACGGAACAAGGACTTTGGTATCCAATCCAGAAAACCTGACTGCATCTCCCTTTGGATGGCACGATACAGATGGAGTGGATGGCGCCGAATTCACCAATACCCGCGGTAACAATACAGATGCCTATGATGACGATAATGATAATGATTTGCCAGATGGAAAATATGCAAGTAGTCCCGATGGAAATTTGATTTTTGACTTTCCGTTAAATACAACCTATAGCAATGCAGATCAATCTGAAAATGCTGCAATCACCAATCTCTTTTATTGGACAAATATCATCCACGATGTAGCTTATCAATACGGTTTTGATGAGACCAGTGGAAACTTTCAGCACAACAATTATGGCAAAGGCGGAATTGGAAATGACCCGGTAAATGCAGAAGCACAAGACGGTTCCGGTACTTGCAACGCAAACTTTGGAACTCCCCCAGATGGATCTAGACCTAGAATGCAAATGTATGTATGTGGTAGCCGAGATGGCGACTTGGATAACATGGTTATTTTACACGAGTACGGGCACGGTATTTCCACCAGATTAACAGGAGGTCCCGCAAACTCGGGATGTCTAGATAATTGGGAACAAATGGGAGAAGGCTGGAGCGACTTTTATGGATTGATGCTCACCATGAAAGCCGGCGATGTGGCGGCAAATTCGCGGGGCGTAGGCACATGGCTTCTCGGGGAAGGTGCTGGAGGAGCGGGGATCAGGACATACCCGTACAGCACGAATTTTGCTATAAACCCACATACCTATAACGATATTAAAACAGCTTATGGCGAACACGATGTAGGAGAAGTTTGGGCAAGCATGCTATGGGAAATGACCTGGGAAATAATGCTTGCCGAGCCTTTTGACCCAGACATTTATAATGGAACCGGCGGAAATAACGTAGCCTTGGCCATTGTTACCGAAGGTTTAAGACTACAGCCATGTAGTCCAGGTTTTGTGGATGGCAGGGATGCGATTTTAGCAGCCGACCAGGCCTTGTATGGTGGATCGCACATATGTGCTATTTGGGCTGCATTCGCACGGAGAGGCTTAGGATACAGTGCAAGCCAAGGCTCTTCCAATAGCAGAACCGACGGAACGGAAGCTTTTGATTTGCCACCCAGTTTCTCCGGCTTTGACGCAATAGACGAAGTCTGTCTATCGGCTGGCATACAGACTGGTCTTTCGGGCGGAAGTCCAGCAGGAGGGGTCTACAGCGGTACCGGAGTAACCGATGACGGTAATGGTACTACTTTTACCTTTGATCCAAGTGTTGGAGGACCCGGATTGACAACTATAACCTACTTGGTTAGCGATCTTTGCACCGGCATGCCCGTTAGCCTAACTGATGATATTAATGTAACCAACGCTCCTCCAGAAATTATCTGCATGGGCTCTGGTTTAATACCCATGTCTGGATCACAGTCCAGCAGCGCCGGAGGCAGTATCCCTGATGGCAATCCTACAGGTGCAACATTTACCATGAACGTAACCGAAAATGTTTCAATTACAGATTTAAATGTGAATGTGAATATTTCCCATACTTTTGTAGGCGACGTTGCTGTACGAATCAAATCACCCGCAGGTACTTCCGCAATAATTATTGACCGGCCTGGAAGAACCAGCTCCGGATTTGGCTGTTCCGGAAATGACATTGTTGCTACCCTGGATGATGAAGCCGCCAGTCCTGTCGAGAATGAATGTGCTGGCACTGTGCCCACAATTGATGGATCCTTTATTCCGAACAATCCTTTATCAGTGTTTGATGGCGAAAACACGATGGGAATTTGGGAGCTTACTGTTTCCGATAATGCAGGTGGTGATACCGGAACCTTAAACAGTTGGGGAATAGATTATGCTTATGAAGAAATTGCTCCGGTTTTGGACGTTACTCTTGACGGTAGTGGAAATGCAACAATAAATGCTGCCGATCTGCTCTATAGTGTGGATGTCGATTGCGGAAGCTATACGGTTTTGGCGGGAAGTCCATTGGCAGCAACATTGAGTTTCACCTGTGATGATATTGGAACCAATACGATTCCTGTTGAGGTTTCAAATGATAGTGGAGCCACATCTACCTGTTCAGCGATCGTTAATGTTATTGGATCTGTTGGAGGAACCTTGAGTTGTCCCGGTAATATTTCGCAGGATAATGATTCCGGTCTTTGTGGCGCAATTATTACCTACACTATTGATTCTCCCATAGAATGTACCGGTGGAACATTGACCCAAACTGCTGGTTTGGCTAGCGGAAGTACATTTCCCTTGGGAACCACAACCAATACCTTTGAATATGACGACGGTGTAAACCCTGTTCAAACTTGCTCTTTTGATGTAACCATTACCGACACGGAAGATCCAGTCGCGCTATGCCAAAATATTAATGTCCAATTGGATGCCTCAGGAAATGTTACAATCATTGCCTCAGATGTTGATGGTGGAAGTACTGATAATTGTGGAATTGCGTCGCTAAGTGTATCACCAGACACCTTTACCTGTGATGATCTGGGAGCCAATAATGTTACCCTTACTGTGAACGACGTAAATGGCAATATTTCCTCATGTAACGCCATTGTAACCGTGATGGATCCTCTTCTTGCGTGCACAACTGTTGCGCCGGGAGATTACTTCATTACAACCTGGAAAACAACATCGGATAACGAATCTATAATCATTCCCACTTTCTCAGGAGAAACATATAGCTATGATGTGGATTGGGGTGATGGCAATAGCGATGCAAATTTTATGGGGGATGCCTCTCATCAATATGCTTCTGCTGGAATTTATACCGTGAAAATCAGCGGCACTTTCCCTAGGATCTATTTTAACAATTCTGGGGATCGATTGAAAATCCAGTCCATAGAGCAATGGGGAACGATTGTTTGGAGCTCTATGAACAGAGCTTTTATGGGCGCCGCAAATCTTGTGAGCCACGCTATGGACATGCCAAACCTTTCAATGGTTTGGGATATGGAGGGAATGTTTGCCTATGCCAGAAAATTCAATGGGGACGCCAATTTTGGCAACTGGGATGTGAGCAACGTCACCAATATGGAGGGCATGTTCGGAGGAGCCTCTATTTTCAATTATCCTATTGGCAATTGGAACGTTAGCAACGTAACCAATATGGCACAGTTGTTCTTTGGAGCCACTATATTCGATCAGGATCTTAGCAGCTGGAATGTTGGAAATGTGACTAATATGGCAAGCACATTCAGGACGGCCATGCGATTTAATCAGAATATCGGCAACTGGAACGTAGCGAATGTCACAGATATGAACCTTATGTTCTTCCACGCCAACAAATTTGACCAGAATTTGGGTAATTGGAACGTAAGCAACGTTACGGATATGCGCAATATGTTCAAGGGCATCAAACTTTCAACCTCCAATTATGATGCATTGTTAATGGGCTGGAGTAGCTTACCATTACAAAACGGTGTGAAGTTCCATGCAGGTTATAGTACATATTGTGCGGGGGAAGTTGCCAAGCAAAATATGATAAGCACATACAGCTGGACCATTATCGATGCAGGAAAAAACTGTGGAGGTTCAATAAGACCGGATCTGCTCAACGTTGGAGAAAATGGATCGTTGGTAGGTGTAACACTCTATCCAAATCCAATGGATAGCCAAGTGACATTGGCAAATCCCAATAACATTCAGCTTGAGAAAGTCTCTATTTATGATCTTAGAGGTAGGTTGATCCAAAAGGTCGATCTTGATGGTATAACTTCGGAGACGGTTATTGACATTTCCAAACTTTCCAGTGCCACCTATATGGTAATCATAACCGGAGAAGAGGGTGAAATCACCAAGCTGATGATTAAGGAATAATATAAAGGAAATATCTGTTTTTAAAAGGCCTTCCAAGTTGGGAGGCTTTTTTATTTTGCATTTTTAAATACCGGTTTTCATTCTCCTCGACGGATAAATTTTAAATATCGCATCAATAATCCTTAAAATTTTTATTGGCTTATACCCTATCAAATAAGCAGGACATTATATATTTAAATTGGTATGAAATATAAAAAAACATGAAACTATTTCGTTGGTGACAGTGATGAATTAAAATTTTAACCTAATTTTATAAAATAACCTAAATTCATCAAAATGAGAAAAACTACCATACTCCTACTGTTGTCTTGCATGCTCTCCGTTCAGTTATCCGCACAACACAATACACAGGAAGAACAAAGAGCTGCAAGATCGGCTAGCAAACCCTCTCCCATTTCATTAGCGGAGCTGATAAAACAGAAGAATAATCTTCATGTAGTAATCAGTGAAAACGTAAGCCGAACTAGTGGAGTTCACAATATTTACTTACGCCAGGCAATCAATGGTCTCGAAGTTTATGGTACTGAATCCAGTATTCATTTTGACAGGACAGGAAAAGTTTTGATAGAACACAACCGGTTTTTAACCGATGCTCCTGCCACTCTCAAAAATAGTTCCCAAGGGATTTCAGCAAAGCAAGCAATAGTTTCTGTAGCGCGTCAAATGGGTTATACAATTTCCAATCTTCAGGAAATAAAAAATGTTGGCGGTATCAACAAAGCTGCTGTTTTTAATAAAGCAAATATTTCTTCGGTAGATATTCCTGTAAAATTGATGTATTATTATAAGGAAGGAGTTGGCACCCAATTGATCTGGGAGCTTTCCATAGCCGAAAAGACATCCTCAGACTGGTGGAATTTTCGTGTAGATGCTTCCTCGGGAGAAATAATAGATAAGGATAATTGGACTATTTCATGTAACATTCTAGGCGACCATGAGGATCATTTGCATTCCAGTAATTCTATTTCCTCACCGTTTATAGGTCCTATGAGAGAACCCATTAAAAGCAATTCTACCGAAATATCAAATATAACCGCAGCCCCCGCAGCTAGTTATAGAGTTTTTGCGATGCCTATCGAGAACCCAAACTATGGCACAAGAACCTTGGTCACAAATCCTGAAAATCTAACAGCGTCACCTTTTGGATGGCATGATATAGATGGAATTGAGGGAGCTGAATTTACATATACGCGGGGAAACAATGCCGAAGCTTATGATGACGATAACGATACTGACAGCCCAAATGGTAAGCACGCATACAGTCCTGGTGGTAATTTGATATTTGATTTTCCTCTGAATCTTAATTACAGTTATAATGATCAATCTGAGAATGCAGCAGTTACAAATCTCTTTTATTGGACAAACATTATTCACGATGTAGCCTATCAATACGGGTTCGATGAGGCCAGCGGAAACTTTCAGGAAAACAATTATGGAAGAGGAGGTTTGGGAAATGACCCTGTAAATGCTGAAGCACAGGATGGTTCGGGAACTTGCAATGCTAATTTTGCCACAGGGCCAGACGGTTCAAGACCGAGAATGCAAATGTACGTTTGTAATAACCGAGATGGGGATTTCGACAATGTGGTAATAGTTCACGAATATGGGCATGGAATCTCTGTTAGATTAACGGGTGGTGCCGCAAACGCTGGATGTTTATGGAATGATGAGCAAATGGGTGAAGGTTGGAGCGACTATTATGCACTGATGCTTACAATGTTGCCGGGAGATTCAGGATCGGATTCAAGAGGTATTGGAACTTGGCTTTTTGACGAGGGAGCCGGCGGCGCTGGAATTAGAAACTACCCCTATTCAACTAATTTTGCTATTAACCCACATACTTATGACGATATCAAAACAGGATGGAGCCCGCACGATGTTGGAGAGGTTTGGGCTACCATGCTATGGGAAATGACCTGGGAAATAATGCTTACAGAGCCGTTTAATGCTGATATCTATAATGGGACCGGAGGAAATAACGTCGCTCTTTCCTTGGTTACCGAAGGATTGAAACTGCAGCCTTGTAGCCCAGGATTTGTGGATGGTCGTGATGCTATTTTGGCTGCAGATCAAGCATTATATGGTGGCGCCCATGTTTGTGCAATCTGGGAAGCATTTGCAAGAAGAGGCCTAGGATACAGTGCCAGCCAAGGTTCCTCTAGTAGTGTAAATGACGGAACCGAAGCGTTTGATTTGCCACCAACCTTTTCAGGCTTAAATGTTGTTGACGAAGTATGTCTCGCTGGCGGAATCCAGACCGAGCTTTCAGGAGGAAACCCAGCGGGAGGAGTGTATAGCGGACCAGGCGTAACTGACGACGGGAATGGCACAACTTTTACCTTCGACCCAAGTATTGCAGGGCCAGGCTTAGTGAGCGTTACCTATTCGGTAAACGATTTTTGCACCAGCGCTCCAACCACTTTAACGGATGAGATTAATGTAACCAATAATGCACCGGAAATAGTATGTGCAGGCTCAGGTCTAATCCCAATGGGTGGTTCCCAATCAAGCAATCCTGGGGTATCAATTCCGGATGGAAGTTATTCCGGGGTAACCTCAACTATAAATATAACCGAAAATGTCTCCATCACCGATTTAAATGTGAATGTCAATATATCGCATGGTTGGGTGGGAGATCTTATTGTTAGCATCAAATCCCCAGCAGGAACAACAGCCGTAATTATTGATAGACCCGGAAGAACAAACTCCGGATATGGATGTTCCGGATCTGATATTGTAGCGACCCTGGATGATGAGGCCGCAACCTCGGTCGAGAATGAGTGTTCTTCCACTACACCTACAATCAACGGCACTTTTATCCCAAACAATCCCTTATCGGTATTTGACGGGGAAAATACAATGGGTATCTGGGAAATAAAGGTTTCTGATGTTGAATACAGTTTCTCAGGAACATTGAACAGCTGGGGAATAGATTACGAGTATGAAATAAACGCTCCTATATTTGAGGTTATCCTTGACGAAAACGGCAACGCCACGATAAATGCAGATGAATTGCTCTTCAGCGCTTCTGTTGATTGTGGAAGTTATTCGGTACTGGCAGGCGATCCTTTGACAACAACAGTAAGCTTTACTTGTTCAGATATTGGCAGTATCAATATCCCAATTGAAGTAACAAGTGAAACTGGTGTTACATCCATCTGTTCGGCAGAAGTTATGGTGGTGGACAATACACCGCCAACTATTACTTGTCCAACAGACCAAATCCAAAATCCGGGAGCGGGGAATTTATATACAGTACCGGATTATTTTGCAAGTGGACAGGCAACGGCTATAGACAATTGTACAATTCCCGTAACAATGACTACCCAAACACCTGCTCCTGGAATCACGCTTACCGATGGAACATATATTGTTTCTTTAACAGCCGAAGATACGTATGGAAATAGCTCCAACTGCAACTTTGAGCTGAAGGTAGATTCTATGGTGGGTGTGGCAGATTACAATGCAAACTTAGGAAGCATCCAAATGTTTCCAAATCCAACCAAAGACAGAATAATGATTACGAACCCTCAGCAACTTCAATTGGATGATTTGAAAATATATGATTTAAGAGGAAGGTTGATAAAAACTATCGACATGCGTAATATGGGACTTGAAAAATCCATTGACGTTTCTGAAATGGCCTCTTCCATTTATTTCATCAAGATTCAAGGTAGCGATGGCCAGATAACCAAAAGGTTAATCAAAGAGTAGAAATTGGATTTCAATTTAAAAGGAAAAACCCTTTCATCTGTCTGATGAAAGGGTTTTCTATTTCGTAGGGATTTTTTGAGAAATAACGTCGGATTAAGACTTTCTAAAGATTAGAAACTTCTTTTTTGGCAAATTCAAACTCCGCGATAATATCTTTTAGAATTTGAGCAGCAGGTTTAATGTCGTGGATCAATCCGGCGATTTGTCCAATTTCCAATTCACCTTCCTCAAAATCTCCTTCGAACATTCCTCTTTTCGCACGGGCACGACCCAAATGTTTTTTCAAATCTTCTTTTGAAGGATTAGTCGTATAAAGTTCAATCACACTTTCAAAAAATTTGTTTTTAAGCATTCGTACTGGAGCCAACTCTTTAAGGGTTAGATGGGTATCCCCTTCTTTTGCTGCAACAACCTCCTCTTTAAAAGCCTGATGGGCTGAACTCTCATCTGAAGCCACAAAACGGCTTCCCACCTGAACGCCATCAGCTCCCAAGACCATTGCTGCCAACATTCCACGACCGGTTGCAATTCCGCCAGCGGCAATCAAGGGTATTTGCAAATGTTCTTTGACCATTGGAATTAAAGTAAACGTTGTGGTTTCCTCACGCCCATTGTGTCCACCCGCTTCAAAGCCTTCCGCCACTATTGCATCCACGCCGGCTTCTTGGGCCTTTAACGCAAATTTTACGCTGCTCACCACGTGAACAACCGTAATACCATTTTCCTTTAATTTTGAAGTATAGGTCTTGGGATTTCCAGCAGAAGTAAAAACAATTTTTACACCTTCTTCAATAATGATATCGATGATTTTATCTATATCAGGATAAAGCATCGGTACGTTTACACCGAAAGGCTTGTCCGTTGCCTTTTTACATTTCAGAATATGTTCACGAAGTACTTCGGGATACATGGATCCCGCACCTAAAAGACCGAGACCACCTTCATTCGAAACAGCGCTTGCCAATCGCCAACCGCTGTTCCATATCATTCCCGCTTGAATAACGGGGTATTTAATTTTAAAAAGTTCCGTAATTCTATTCCCCACTAATTCTTGATAATTTTAAAGCTTGTTGTTTTATTGTTTGAAGTAATTGATGCTATGTACATTCCAGAAGGTAGTTCAGAAACATTCAAACGGTTTTTCATCGGAGTGATTTTTGTCTGAAGTATCATTTTACCCAAAACATTGTATAATGTGAAGTCAGCCTGTTCAGCATTCTTAGGAAATGAGATGTTTATTTCCGTAGTCACTGGATTAGGGTACAAGGCAAATAAGCTTTCTTGCATTTGTTCCTCTATCCCTATTTGAAGTAAAGCGTTTAAAGCTAATCCAAAATCGGGAATTCCGTAGCCCATTTTATTGGTTGGATTGTTATACAGACTGGCAGATTCACGAATTGCCTGCATAACCACATCATTTTTTAGGTTTGGAACGGCTTGCCATAAAGACGCAACGGCTCCCGCTGTAATCGGAGAGCTAAACGAAGTACCACTGGAATAATCAACTTGACCAAACTGGTTTACAATTGCAGCATTAGAACCTTGCGCCATTACATCGGGTTTTATGCGCCCATCAGAAGTAGGTCCATATGAACTGAATTCCACATAGTTTCCTGACGAATCTACCGCTCCAATCGTCAAAGCTCCGGGAGCATCTCCAGGAGTGGCAACATATCCAAAAGCCCAGGGATAACCGTCGTTTCCGGCAGAGGTAACATTTATCATCCCTTTATCAAAGCCATGATTGGCTCCACGAGCTGCAAGAGTGGTTTGACCATCCAAATCGGCATAGGTGTGGTCGTAGTTTGTATTGTCAAACGTTTGGTATCCCAAGGAAGTATTGGTGACATAGACACCCAGACTATCTGCACGTTCCAAGGCCTCAACCCAATACGCCTCCTCA
This sequence comes from Aequorivita sp., assembly GCA_034676445.1. Lineage (GTDB taxonomy): Bacteria > Bacteroidota > Bacteroidia > Flavobacteriales > Flavobacteriaceae > Aequorivita. Next base: position 151,774 of record JAUCCE010000007.1, on the reverse strand, counting down.
GCAGGACTTTCACTATATGAATCTTCGGTTACAAAAAGATAATAAGATGCTTTTGGCGCAGTACCTACGAATGCAAGATCAGGATTGGAATTTTCTAAGATTGCAGCTGCATCGCTAAAAGTATGTGCTCCATGAGTTCCAGTGCCATTTGGACTTTCAGCCCGAGCAACAAAATCGTAATATCCCAACAATCTACCTTCATCCCTCACGTGAGCGAAAGCTGGATTGGTCAATACATTTGGATAGCCATTGTCCATAAAGGCAACAGGTATTCCTTCACCAGTATAATTATTTTCATGCAATTGATCGACGCCAATCATTTCGACTTGGTTTCTAGAAGCTCCATAATTATAAATAACTCGTTGCTGATTCTCAATTTCAAACTTGTCTTTGGTCGGACTTTGGAATGGGCGGTTTAGATCCTTATCCATAAACTCTACTTCAGTTACGAAGGGAAGATCCAACAAACTGTTAATATTACTGACTGAACCTCTTACGTAAACGGCGTTCATCCATTTGGATTTCGCTAGTACTGTAATACCGGTAGCATTATTTACGGTGCTTTTATAGGTTTCATTTAAAGGCACGTCACGCTCATCAATAACAATCCCTTGAGCCATCTTTCTATTTATGGCAGCTTGCGTCATAATGGTAATGGGATTGGCCAATGAAGTTGCCACGTTTTCTTTATCGGCAAAAAACACAAGGGCATCCTGTTGAGAAAAAAGGAAAGAAGAATTTAAAACGAAGAAAAGAAATAGTATTTTTTTCATATAAGGGTTTTAGGAGATTACGCCACTTCCTATCAATTCCTCACCAAGGTACCAAGCGGCGAACTGACCTTCAGTTATTGCGGATTGTGGATTGTCAAATATAATATAAAGACCAGAAAATGTACGATATAATATCGCTTTTTCAAGGGGTTGTCTGTACCGGATTCTGGCAGTTACCTGCATTTCCTCATTTTCGGCCAACGCCAAATCCTCTCTCACCCAATGTATTTCCGATTCTTTGATAAAAAGACCACGACGGTACAAGCCGGGATGGCTTTTGCCTTGACCGGTATAAATAATATTTTCATCCACATCCGTATCAATTACGAAAAGCGGTTCTTTAGTTCCACCAACGGCGAGACCCTTACGTTGTCCTTTGGTGAAATAATGAGCGCCGTGATGAATACCCACTTCCTTTCCGTCCGATTTGGAATAAACATGTTTTGCGGAAAGAAATTCCAATCTTTCTTCTTCAGAATTGAAAGTAGGTATTTCTCGTTTGTATTCTTGAAGATTGGATGGAATTTCGACAATGGCACCGTCTTTAGGCGCCAATTTTTGTTGAAGAAATTCGGGAAGTCTCACTTTACCAATAAAACACAAACCTTGGGAATCGCGTTTTTCAGCAGTGACCAAACCCTGTTCCAAAGCTATTTTACGAACTTCCGATTTCAACAATTCCCCAATAGGGAATAAGGTTTTGGAAAGTTGCTCTTGTGAAAGCTGACATAGAAAATAAGATTGGTCTTTGTTGGGGTCCTTTCCCGCAAGCAATTGATAAACTTTTTCCTTCCCTCCATCGCGGTTACTAACCGTGGTAGAAGTACGGCAATAATGCCCAGTAGCCACAAAATCAGCACCGAGGGACATCGCAATTTTCATAAAAACATCAAACTTGATTTCCCGATTGCAAAGTACATCTGGATTTGGGGTCCTTCCCATTTGATATTCCCGGAACATATAATCGACAATCCGTTCTTTATATTCTTCGCTTAAATCGATGGTCTGAAATGGGATTCCGAGCTTTTCTGCCACCAGCATCGCATCATTACTATCTTCCAACCAAGGACATTCGTTGGAAATGGTCACGGTATCATCGTGCCAATTTTTCATAAACAGCCCAATGACGTCGTAGCCCTGCTCTTTTAATAGATAGGCTGCAACGCTGGAATCCACACCTCCGCTAAGTCCGACAACTACTCGTTTTTTCATGATAATTTTTGAATAAAACCTCTACCTCAAACGGTTTGGGTTTTCAGAATGCAAAGATAAGGGTTGTAAACACCAAATCACAATGACCCTCAATACTTTGAGTTAAATTCATTCTTAATTAGGGATTTTAGAAATTCATAGGAGTCTAAAAAACACAGAAGTCCTTTGAAATTAAATAACAGGCATTGAATTAAAAGGCTATTGATAAAAAATTCCTATTCTCTATTTTTCTTCGGAAAAGTCTCCTCTAGGACGATTTTTCCGTCTTTGTAGTATTTCCAGAGCCCATTTTTTTTATCGTCTTTATAAGAACCTTCAATAATTAGATTACCATGGCCATCATAATAAGTAACCGGCCCGTGAAGCTTGTCATCTTTATATTCCAACTTTTTAATTACAACACCAATGGGAGAGTAAAATATATTCGAGCCCTCTTTTAGTCCATTTACAAAATTCAATTCCTCTGTAATTTTTCCGTTAGAATAGTAAGTGGTCTTTTTTCCATTGAGTTTTCCATCCGAATAGGTTTCCTTGACCATTGGGACCTTGGAGTTTTCGTGATAGGTAATCCATTCCCCTATTCTCTCCTTTCCCATCATCTTTCCTCTGCTGATAATATTCCCTTTATTGGTAAAATAGGTAACCTCAGCCACATCCCCCTTTTTGTTGAAATTTTTTACGGCTACAGGTTTATCCTTGCAATCCTCACAGTAAAATCTGAATTCACCTATTTCCTTTCCGTGATCAAATTTTCCTTCGTAACGCAACTGCTCGGTGCCTTCATAATATTTTTTCCAAATCCCGTGTGGCTTGCCTTGTTCATCCACCTGATTAATTTCCATTTGTGAAAAGGCATTGACCGGGAAACAGATTATTCCAAAGAAAAGAATAAAAACAGATAATTTCATTTTAAAAGTATGTGATTTGCCTGCATCATTAACGCAGAAATTCGAAATCTATTTCCATGAAGAATTGTATTTGCCTTGTTTTAAATCTATAAGGTTTCAGGATGGCAAAAATTCGTCTCTTTTTAAGGGATACAATAAGTAGGCCTTATTTTTTTCCCGCTCTCTTCTGTTCTTCCGCCTGCTCCATCATTTCGGCCATTTTCCTTTGAAACTTATTTTGTTTTTTAGGTTGGGCCTTTTTCACTTGGATTTTGGCATGGATTTTTTCCTCATCAATTATGAAGTTTTTGATAACAAGCATAATTCCAATAGTAATCAAATTCGAAATAAAATAATACAAGGAAAGTCCACTCGCATAGTTGTTGAAAAACACCAACATAAACAGAGGCGATAGATACATTAGGAATTTCATATTCGGCATTCCTGGTTGTTGTTGCTGTTGCATGGTCTGACCCGTGGTCATCATCATATAAATGAAAATGGCGATGGAGGCAAGAATAGGGAACAAGCTAACGTGATCTCCATAAAATGGAATATGGAAAGGCAATTCTGCTATAGTATCATAACTGGAAAGGTCATCTGCCCATAGAAAACGCTTCTGGCGTAAATCAAAGGCGGAGGGGAAAAATGTAAACAGCGCATAGAACACCGGAATTTGCAATAAAGCCGGTAAACATCCCTTCAACGGACTGGCGCCCGCGGAATTCTGCAACTTCATAGTCTCCTGCTGGATTTTTAATTTATTGTCTTTATATTTCTCCTTAATAGCATCCATCTCCGGTTTAAGAACTTTCATTTTTGCTTGGGCCAAATACTGTTTGTATTGAACAGGAGAAAGCAGAAGTTTTATTAAAATAGTCAATACTATAATGGCAATCCCTGCTGGTAAAAAATCGGTTAAAAAGGCAAAAAGAGGAATGATAATATATTTGTTGATCATTCCAAAAATCCCCCAGCCGAGTGGCATCGCCTCATCTAAATTGCGACCATACTTTTTGAAAATCTGATAGTCGGAAGGCCCATAATACATATTCATGTTATATGATAAACCTCCATTCTTCGGTTCCAAAAGCATTCTGGCATCGTATTGTTTGGTAAATACCGTATCAATTTCCTCATCGTGAACCAGATTCTCAGATCTAAGTGCGACCTCTTTAAAAGGCGTGTCCGTGAGGAGCATGGAACTAAAGAAATGCTGACGGAAGTTCATCCAGGTAACATCCTTCTCTACTTCTTTGTCGTCACCAGAAGGAGAGAGCTTGGAGTGTTTTCCATTTTCATATTCATAGGTCAATCGAGTGTATCGGTTTTCGTATGAAATACTTTTTGCGTGTCGATATCCCTTTAATCGCCAATCCAAATACATGGGTTGGGAAGTGCTCAAAATACCATCCAAGCCTTGACTATTGAGGCTGAAATCCATCATATATTCGCCCGGATGTAAGGTATATCTATATTCTATAAACCCATTTTCCGAGGTTTTAAGCTTCATGGAAAGAACATTATTCTCACCATCTTTACTCAGAGTTGGCTCAAAATAAAGCTCTTCGGTATTCAGCGTTCTGTTTTCTGCTGAAAATTGAAGGTTAAGGGAAGCATTTCCATTTTTAATAAGGTAAATGGGAACCGAATCGTATTTGGTAAATTTCTTTAGAAGTGCTTCGGTTATATACCCTCCCTTATTGCTCACTTTCAAGTAGAGGACATCATTTTCAAAAACAGTAACATCGTCATTGGCCGAAGGAAGCGTACCTGAATAGGCAAAAGAACCTAATTTATTCTTTAGCTGGTCCAGGGCAAGAGAATCTCCTGACTGTGCTAAATAGGCAGTATCGGCAATAGCATTTGCGAGGGAAGCATCTGTTGTGGTTTTTTCATTTTCAGCCTTTTCATTGGCCGCTGCTTCGGTCCTTGCCTTTTCCTGAAGTTCTTCCGGAGTGGGTTGGTTTAGATAAAGCATCCAAATCAGGATTCCACCAATTAATATAAAGCCTAAAAGTGAGTTAAAGTCGAATTTTTTCTGTTCCATATTCAGTCGCCGATTATTTGTGCGATTGTATTAAATGCTTCCGAAACTATTTTTCAGAAGGTTAGGTGTATTTTCAATATTTTATTTTATACCTACAAGACCTTGAAGACCTTGGAGGAAGAATCGAGGGTTAATTGCAACAATCCCGCCCATTTTTTAATGCGTCAAATTGTCCTATTTATTTTCTAACGAATGGTCGTGCACCGCCTTCACAAACGCTACAAAAAGTGGATGTGGATTGGCAACCGTGCTTTTATATTCTGGGTGATATTGCACGCCCACAAACCACGGATGGGACGGGATTTCAATAATCTCTACCAAACCTGTGTCGGGATTAATTCCAGTGGCAACCATTCCTGCCTCTTCCAATTGCTCACGATATTCATTATTAAGTTCATATCTGTGTCGGTGCCGTTCTTCAATTGTATCTGTCTTGTATATCTTACGAGCCAGACTTCCCTCCTTCAAATCACATTTCCACGATCCCAACCGCATGGTCCCGCCCATATCGGTAATATTTTTTCTGATCTTCCATAATACTGATTACGGGATTCTTGGTTTGGGAATCCATTTCGGTACTATTGGCATCTTTCAATTTTAAAACATTACGGGCAAACTCGATCACCGCCATTTGCATGCCCAAACAGATTCCCAGAAACGGTAGATTGTTAACCCGTGCATATTTTACCGCAGCAACTTTTCCTTCAATTCCACGCTCTCCAAAACCAGGTGCAACTAAGATCCCATCGAGTTTAGCGAGTTTTTTCCCAATAGTTTTTGCATTTATATGTTCGGAATGAATAAATTCCAGTTTAACTCTAACCTCATTTTCAGCACCCGCGTGGATAAAAGATTCGAGTATTGATTTGTAGCTGTCCTGCAATTCCACGTATTTCCCTATCAGTCCAATTCTAACTTCCCCCTTCGGATTTTTGTGTCTTTCAAGAAATTTATTCCACTGTTTTAAATCGGGTTCCTGGTAATTAGTCAGATTTAATTTCCGAAGTGTGACGGTATCCAATCCTTCCTCAAGCATCATATTTGGTACATCATAAATTGTGGATGCATCGATGGATTGGATTACGGCTTCTTCCCTAACATTACAAAAAAGTGCGAGTTTTCTTCGTAAATCCTTAGAAAGTTCGTGTTCGGTTCTGCATACCAAAATATCTGCGCGAATTCCACTCTCCATCAAGGTTTTAACTGAGTGCTGGGTCGGTTTTGTTTTCAATTCTCCCGCAGCCGCAAGAAAAGGGACAAGAGTGAGATGAATTACAAGTGCGTTGTCATCGCCCATTTCCCATTTCATCTGGCGAACTGCCTCAATGTAGGGCAAGGACTCGATGTCACCAACGGTTCCTCCTATTTCAGTAAGAATAATATCATAATCGCCCGATTTTCCGAGCAACTGAATTCGTTCCTTGATTTCATTGGTAATATGGGGAATAACCTGAACGGTTTTACCTAAAAATTCACCTCGGCGTTCCTTTTCAATAACACTTTGATAAATTCTACCCGTAGTAACATTATTGGCCTGGGAAGTAGTTACGTTCAAAAAACGTTCATAATGGCCCAGGTCTAAATCGGTTTCGGCTCCATCCTCAGTCACATAACATTCCCCGTGTTCGTATGGGTTTAGTGTTCCAGGATCCACATTGATATAGGGATCCAGTTTCTGGATGGTAACACGATATCCCCTGGCCTGTAGCAGTTTGGCCAGTGATGCCGCAATGATTCCCTTACCTAATGATGATGAAACTCCGCCCGTAACGAAGATGTATTTTGTGGTGTTCATGGATACCTATGCTGAAGTGATTATACGGGATGCAAAGATACATTTTTATTGCGGAAGGGAGGAAAAGTTAAGGATTAAATGTTCGAGGTTGAAATTGAGGTGATTTTGAAAATTTCACCATCCAATTAAAATGCTTTGATAGGACGGTAATTGCAAAAAAGTCATCAACCCTGCCTCTCCTTAATTAAATGCTGGAAAATTTGATTGGCGAATAAAAAGTTTCCTTGAGAATTACCAGCTTCCGCCACCACCGCCGCCAAATCCACCGCCCGAGGAACCTCCACCCCCTGAAGAGCTACTTGATGGCGAACTGACCATAGTTGACTGGGCTGTTGTCATGGCGCTCGAAAATGAATTCGTGAAATTCCCCATGGTGAATGCGCCCGTGGAAGAGGTGTACCAGCTTGGCGGTTGAACATTGAGTGCTTCAAATTTTCTGGCCCATTGATCAAAAAGTCCAAAAGCAACGGCGTAGGCCAATGTCGTTTCAAAGTAATTGGGACTGTCTTGCAGAAGCATCTTTAATTTATTTTCTTCCGCAACTTTTATGAACTGCCTGAAACCTTTTAAATCTGAAAGAATCTTGTTTCCTGAAGAATTTTTCTTCACCAAATAGCTGGTCATGCCCATAAGAAAAATGGTAACCGGAATCACCGCCAAAGCGGCCCATAGACCCCATGTGAACAAAAAGATAAAGAACAGCAATACATTTCCAACTAAAAAGCCAATGGTAGTTCTCGTTTTCACCTTACGAGCTTTAGGATCGTAATAAATCTGTGCCTTACTTTTCAGTTTTTCCTTGGCACTGGCCATAGTTGTATAAAAGGAATCTTTCAGGCTACTGATAAGGATTTCACTTCCGGGAACATCATCTGTACCGAACAGACCTGTAAAAATCTGTTCTTCATAATCTGGTGAATCTGCAGGTAATGTTTTGAGCATGGTAAGCTTGGTATCTTCTTTTCCAAACCATCCTTTTTTGGGAATCTGCTCCATTTTGATTATTCCTCTTGAACCCCAACAAGGAATCAATGAAATCAAATCCGGGGTATCGGCGCGGTCGTCTATTAGAAAACCTGCCATTGCCGGATCCACACCACTCGGTGGAAAATAACTGATGGCCGCCACCACTTCATCGTCCTTGCCATATTTTTTCCAGATCCAATAAAAAACAAATAAAAGGATTCCGAGAATAAGTGTCCATCCATAATCTGTCCAAAAAGGCCAGAAGGGTTTTATTTCCTTTATGGATCCTGGCGGAAGATTTACCAAAACAGTGACACTAGATCCTGGATAGGAAACAAAATTATCCAGACTCTTGGCGGAAAAAACATCATTATCAAAACTTATCTGAAATTCGTCGCTTTCAGAAGTTTCACCTGCCGCACCCGAATACACAAAGAAATCATTGACATCTAACGTAACATTCTTTGGTGTATGTATGGTAAAATCCAATTGTTTGAAAACGGCATTCCACCCAGCAGGTTTTACGTTCCAATAAAATCGAATTTGGTTCTTTTCAAACAGAAAAGCGTTATAAACCCTGTATTTAATCTCGTAATGCTGTGGACCAATAAGCGTGACATTCTTATCGCCGATTTTAATCTGGAGGTTATCGCTGAGTTTTTGAACAAAGTCAGGATCTGCATCATATTTATAACCGGGAACCTTTATTTTCCGAATCTTAATTCTCCGTTTTTCGTGGTTTCCTTCCTCAGTCAGCAAATCGTATTTGAGCTGGATGTCCCTATAAATTCCGTGCTTATGTTCTGTGAAGGTAAGGTCGTAGGTCTCAACAACGTCAAAATATCCATCTGCGTTGATGTAGATATCTATCTGAGCCTTATCAACTTCAAAACCCTGGGAATATCCGTTTAGAATTCCCAAAAACACAAGGAGAAGAAGGGATAGTTGTCTCATTTTTAATAATTCGAGCGTAATCGGTTAAGGGTTAAGGGTTAAGGGGTTAAGGGTTAAGGGTTAATGGTTAATGGTTTAATTCGTTAATTCGGGATACGTTAATTCGAGATTAGGGATTCGTCAATCGTAAATAATCGGTTTATTGTTAAGGGTTAAGGGTTAAGGGTTAAGGGTTAAGGGTTAATGGTTAATTCGTTAATTCGGGATTCGTTAATTCGAGATTAGGGATTCGTCAATCGTAAATAATCGGTTAATTGTTAATGGTTAATGGTTAATTCGTTAATTCGTTAATTCGTTAATTCGGGGTTCGTTAATTCGGGATTAGGGATTCGTAAATCGTATATCATATTTCGTATATCGTAACTCTTTGTTCGCCGGACAAGTTCGTCAATCGTAAATCGTAAATCGTAGATCGTCAATCAAATCTCACTTTAACATTCTCACGACTGGTCTCATCCGTTTCGAAGAAATCAAAATGTTGGTAATTGAACATTCCCGCGAACATTACCCCGGGGAAACTCTCGCCATAGGTATTGTTTTCCCGAACGGTTCCATTGTAATAACGACGACTACGCTCTAAGTTGATTTCAATTTCGTTGAGTTTTTGTTGCAGATCCAAAAAACTGGCGTTCGCTTTTAAATCTGGATAAGCTTCTCCTAACGCAAAAATACTACGCAGGGTTTGTTGCAATTGGTTTTCGGCTTTGATCTGGGCATTGATATCATCGCTGGGCACTGCCATTGCGGCATTTCTCGCCTTTATCACATTTTCTAAAGTAGTTTTTTCATGCGCAGCATATCCTTTTACGGTTTCCACCAAGTTTGGAATCAAATCATATCGGCGTTTAAGGGCTACGTCAATATTACTCCAGGCATCTTTAACTACGTTCCGGTTTTTGGCAAATCGGTTGAAAACCTGAACAAGAAAAAAGCCCAGCACCAGGACAATGATAATAATAATCAGTAAGTACATAATTTCAAAATTAATTGGTTTGAGTACTTCCGAAATGAAAAATTTCTTTCGAAAGACGAACTAAGGTACAGATTTTTATCCTTCCTTAACTCATTTTAAAACAGATTTTGCGGGGATGGCACTCTTGGATTTGGAAACTTCCTTAAATTTAAGGGTGTTATCCACTCGGATTTCTTCCAAAAAAACAATTCCCATTTTTATGGGATCATTGGTTTTTGAAATAAATGTCCGGTAATTTGGAGTAAGTGGCGCTATACAAATCTGCCCACATTTTAAAAAATCAAATCAAGGAAGGCAAAATAAAGTATCATCTGAGAAGGCTAGATTCCCTTTGCCAAAAAATAAAGCAGCAGGTCAATTCCATCGGAAAGATTGATGGCGATGGAAATTCAGGTATCAACCTGTTTTTCAGGATTTGGGTTTGGGGAAAATAAAAACGGCACCCAAATGAGTACCGTTTTACAAATATTTACAATTATTTAAATCTTATTTCGCTTGCGATCGGTTTCTTTCAGCAATATTTTTCGAAGTCTAATATGTTTCGGGGTTACTTCAACATATTCATCTTTTTGAATATATTCCAACGCTTCTTCCAAAGAAAATTTGACGGCTGGAACAATTCTAGCTTTATCATCGGCACCCGAGGAACGCACATTCGACATTTTTTTGGTCTTGGTGATATTCACAACCATATCATCCTGGCGGCTGTTTTCTCCGATAACCTGACCTTCATAAATATCCTCGCCTGGGTCAACAAAAAAGCGTCCTCTATCTTGTAATTTATCGATGGAATATGGAATTGCGGAACCAGTTTCCATAGAAACCAAACTTCCATTCTGTCTTTCCGGAATTCCTCCTTTCATGGGTTGATATTCCAAGAAACGGTGTGTCATAACTGCTTCTCCTGCAGTGGCAGTGAGAATTTGGTTTCGCAAACCGATAATACCACGTGATGGAATTATGAATTTACAAACCATTCTGTCTCCTTTACCTTCCATACTTATCATTTCCCCTTTACGGATGGTAATCATATTTATGGCAGTTCCACTTACCGTTTCGGGCAAATCGATGGTCATTTCTTCAAAAGGCTCACATTTAACACCATCAATTTCCTTGATGATTACTTGTGGCTGACCTATCTGCAATTCATAACCTTCACGGCGCATGGTTTCAATCAATACGGACAAGTGAAGAACTCCACGGCCGAAAACCATAAATTTATCAGCGCTGTTAGTTGGGAGCATACGTAGGGCAAGGTTTTTCTCCAATTCCTTTTCAAGGCGTTCCTTGATGTGTCTCGAAGTGACGAATTTCCCATCTTTTCCGAAGAAAGGAGAGTCATTGATGGTAAAAAACATGCTCATCGTAGGTTCATCAATAGCGATAGTTTTTAGAGCTTCCGGATTATTGACATCGGAAACGGTATCACCAATTTCAAAACCTTCCAAACCAACCAGCGCGCAGATATCACCTGCCTCTACCTCGGTAACTTTTCTACGGCCCATACCTTCAAAAATATGAAGTTCCTTTATTTTTGATTTTGTTATGGTTCCATCAGCCTTAACCAAAGCGATCTGCATTCCCTCCTTAAGCACTCCACGTTGCAAACGACCAATTGCGATTCTTCCAGTAAATGAAGAATAATCCAAAGAGGTAATCAGCATTTGCACAGAACCCTCTTCAATCTTGGGTGAAGGAATGTGCTCCAAAACCATATCGAGTAAAGGCTCCAGAGTATCGGTAGGCTTTTTCCAGTCATTGCTCATCCAGTTCTGTTTTGCAGAACCATAAACAACCGGAAAATCGAGCTGCCATTCTTCGGCGCCCAATTCAAACATCAAGTCAAAAACCGCTTCATATACTTCTTCCGGGGTACAGTTTTCCTTATCCACCTTATTGACCACCACACACGGTTTCAAACCAAGGTCCAGTGCTTTTTGAAGTACGAACCTCGTTTGCGGCATTGGACCTTCAAAAGCATCGACCAAAAGCAAAACCCCATCGGCCATGTTTAATACTCGCTCCACTTCCCCGCCAAAATCGGCGTGACCAGGAGTATCGATAATGTTTATTTTCGTTCCCTTATAAACCACTGAAACGTTTTTGGAAGTAATGGTAATTCCTCGTTCCCGTTCCAAATCGTTATTATCCAAAATCAAATCGCCCGTGTGGTCGTGCTCTCTGAAAATGGTGCAATAATGCATGATCTTATCTACCAGGGTAGTTTTCCCGTGGTCAACGTGGGCTATAATCGCAATGTTCTTGATATCCATAAAGTTCCTCCAATTTTTTTGGAGGGTGCAAAAGTAGTGTTTTTAAGTGGATTAGCATCGGAATTTGGCAGATTTTTCTTATAAGATTATCGGATCACAAAATTAAAGTATGGATTTTTATTTTACACTCTTAACTTATGAAAGTGATATCTCTCATTTACAGAATCATATAACTTCAAATATTTCGTACTTTAATTCTTATATTTGTGTAAATCCTTTTGGAAAATAGATATTTCAGAACAAGCAAATCCTCCTCAAGAAATAAAAGAATTATTGAAAATTTCCAAAAAAGTATTCAATGGTCATACCAAAACCGATAAGTAAATTAAGAAAACAATTAACGTTAAATATGGCCTTTGGATAGAATGAGATCGAACCAATTGCATTGTTTTCTTTTTAAATTTCTATCTTTATTTTAAAGATATTTTGTTTAACCTTCATAAATAAAAATATGTCGTTATGGAAACACAGGAATTAAAGGAACGTTTGATAAAAAAAATTGAGGGTGCAGATAAAGCACTGTTGTTGCAATTAGAGAATTTTTTAAATTCTTCTGAAAAGGAGGAAGATTGGTTTTATGGATTTGCCAACATCTATTCAAGAGCTTATAAAGGAATCGATGAAACAAGCCGACGAAGGTAAAACCTTTTCTAATGAAGAGGTTATGAGAGAGACGAGAGCTAAATATGGATCAAAGAAGAATATAGATTATGCAAATCCACCTCAAGAAATAAAAGAATTACTGGAAATTGCCCAAAAACAAGCTACCAATGGTCATACGCTCTCTAATGAGGAAGTTAAAGAATTAATTAAAAATAAATATGGCTTTCTAATAAAATGAGAGTGATTTGGACAGATTTAGCCTTTGAATCATTCGAAGATGAGACCTTTTTTATTTTAATGAAATGGAATCTCGATGAAGTCGAAAAATTTTCAATTTTAGTTTTTGATTTTATAGAAATACTGAAAACCGGAATAGTTCAAAGTAGAACTACTTATTGCCTTCAACATATTTTCATGTTATTTCCAAACAAACCACACTTTACTATCAAATAATTAACGAAGATACTATTGAGCTTCTTTTATTCTGGAACAATCAAAAAGATCCAAATACATTGAAAGCAATGCTCACAAACCTCTAGAAATTACCAAAGACAAAGAACTGAATAAAATCCGGAAATAACAAACACAACTTCCAATAGCTATTTCCTCCTTGCCAGGCTCTACCACCGCTGTCTTTCTGCGATCATTTTGAATTCCAAAATCCATTGGTCCTTCAAAATCATTAATTCCGACTTCTTCATAATCCAATTTCAATTTCGATTTCGATTTCGATTTCGATTTCATAAGCATACTAAATTTCCCTATTTTGCTTAGTTTTATCCACGTTAAGACAAGTTCTTATTTTGGACTTAAAAATGAAAGAGAATTTCAATAATATCGAGGTTCTGAAAATTAAAAAATAGAGGAAAATATGAATGAAATAATACGCTTTAAGCAACAACGCGAACTGGGAACGATTTTGACGGATATTTTCAAATTTATCCGACTTAATTGGAAATCACTCTTCAGCTTAATCCTCAAAATCTCCGGCCCGGCATTGCTTGTTTTAATTGCTGCCTATATTTATTATATGCAATCCGTTTTTGGCAGTATGGGTTTAATGCAAAATTTGGAAGCTTTTGAAAATTTGGGCGCAAATAGCTTTGTAGCGGTCCTCTTTCTTTTTGTTTCTATCTTGGTTTATTATTCACTGTTGAACGGAGTGATTTTGCACTGTATAAAATCATATATAAAAAATAATGGAATAATTTCCAAGAAAGAAGTGACCGCAGGCGTTAAAGACGATTTCTGGAAATTGATAGGCACCAGCTTTCTCGTGGGTATAATCACTGTTTTTGGAATGATGTTCTGTGTTATTCCAGGGATTTATCTGGGAGTGGTGCTTTCCACGGCATTTGCAGTGGTAGTTTTTGAAAGAAGAGAGGTCACGGATGCCATCAGTTACTGTTTCAAACTTATCAAAAACGAATGGTGGATTACCTTCGCAAACCTGCTTGTGGTTTTTCTATTGTATTATTTTATCAATCTTATATTTCAAGTACCACAGATTATCTATCTTTTTATAAAGGGATTTTCAATGGTACAAGAAATTTCTGCCGATCCTTCGATGATGTTCGATTGGGTATATATCCTCATTACTTCCATAGCATTGATATTTCAATATTTATTATATTCCATAATTGTTCTCTGTGCCGCTTTTATATATTTCAATTTAAACGAAAAGAAAAATTTCACTGGCACTTTGGAAACCATAGAGTCTCTTGGTGAAAGAGATGAGCTTGGGAGGTGAGTTATGAGTTTATGAGTTTATGAGTTTATGAGAAAATTAAAAAAAGTTCCAATAAAAGCTTTAAAAGGATTTCTATTTACTGCACAAATGGAAAATTGTACTGAAGACCAATAAATTTATGCGGAATATCCTGATTTTTTTTTCTTTATATGTTGTTAGGATTTCTGCCGTATGATGGTATTGCAGGCGTTCAGGACAGTATTTCTTCATCGACAAGGGAAATTAAATATGACCGTACGGAAAATTTAAAAACTCCTGTTTTCAACGATGAATCACTTCAAAACTTCAAAGAGGATAGCGCATTTGATTATTCTGAAAGGCATCAAGAAAAGAATTGGTGGCAACGGTTCAAAAGTTGGCTTTGGGAACTGTGGCTGAAGTTTTGGTATTGGTTGGTCGGGGATTACCAAGCAAATGGTTTTGTTGCTTTCCTGGTTCGTACTTTGCCATATATCATCATTATTGGAATTGTAGTATTCGTGGGCTGGCTTTTTTATAAACTCAATCCCGGAGCAACTTTCTTCGGAACCAAAGAAAAACCGGAGCTGTTCTTTTCTGAGGAAGAGGAAATAATCAGAAACAAAGACATTTCGGAATTAATGGAAAAAGCACTCAGCAACAGGGATTATAGATTGGCTATACGCTATTACTATTTACTCATTTTGCAGAAATTAACCGAAGCGGAAATTATTTCGTATGAATCTGATAAGACAAACAGTGAATATATTTCTGAAATAAATTCAGAAGCAATCAAAACCGGTTTCCGAAAGGCCACGAATCTTTATGACCACGTTTGGTACGGAAATTTTGATGTCACCGAAACGGATTTTTCCAAAGCACAACCTACGTTTTCTTCCCTCAAAAATCTAATCCCAACAACAATTGCTTAAGTCTCAAAAAATATTGTTCTTCGGATTTCTGGTGATGCTCGCGGGACTGGTATATTTGGAAGCGACCAGGCCGCAACCCATCAATTGGTTTCCCAGTTATGACAAAGCAGATAAAATACCTTTGGGAACTTTTGTGCTGCACAAATTGATGGAAGATTCCTTTAAGCCCAATTTTGAGGAAACTGACATTCCTCCTTTTGAGTTCTTGCAACAGAAAAATCCTTCCGGAAATTATCTTTTTATAAATGATAACATAGAATTCGGTAAAACCGAGATGGATTCATTGTTTGATTGGGCTTCAAAAGGGAATAACGTTTTTATTTCAGCAAATTATTTTGGGGAAAAATTGCTCGACACCCTGAAACTGAAAATGAAGACCGAAGTGAGTATTTCAAGTATGGAGACGGAACCGCTGGTGAAATTATCCAACAATAATCTTGCTTCCGGAAAAACATTTCATATTAAAAAAAATCTGGGGGTTCGCTATTTTTCTAAGATAGATACCGTTTCCCAAACAGTTTTAGGCGTTGTAGGCACGTTCCAAAATTCCTTGAAAATAGTGGATCCCCAAATCAATTTCATTCGGGTTCCGATGAAAAAGGGAAGTATTTTTTTGCATTCACAACCAGAAGTATTTTCAAACATTTTTCTTCTGGAAGGGGAGAATTCTACTTATACCGAATCCTTATTATCCTATTTAAATGACGGTGAAACTCTTTATTGGGATAATTATTACAAATCGGGAAAACATGTGAACATTTCGCCTTTACGCGTGCTGCTGAACAATAAATATTTTAAATGGGCCTATTATTTCGTGCTGATTGGAATACTCCTTTTTATAATCTTTGAAGGAAAGCGCAAACAACGAGCCGTTCCCATAGTGCCACCACTGGCCAATAAGAGCTACGAATACACCAGAACTATTGCGGGAATGTATTTGGATAAAAAGGAATATCACGCAATTGCCCAAAAGCAAATTGTACTTTTCCTTGAATATATACGAACGCACCTCCGCTTGCCAACGGAAAATATGAACGAACGTTTTTATAAATCGGTATCTGAACGCAGTGGAAACACCTTGGCAGATACAACAGAGCTATTTAGGTTGATCAAAAAAATAAATACACAAAGTAATACCCGAAAAGAAGAATTGCTGAAGTTATATCAGACGATCAACGCGTTTAAAAATGCGGAAAAAGAGGTGAGAGATGAGAGGTGAGAGATGAGCGGTTCAAGGTGAGACGAGATGTGTGGAATTGGGAATTCGGGATTTGGGATTTGGGACCTGCCTGCCAGAGGCACGACAGGCAGGTTTGGGATTTGGAACCTGCCTGCCAGAGGCACGACAGGCAGGTTTGGAATTTGGTAAAATAAACATAATTTAATTATAACAATATTTATAGCTGAAACTAATATAGAAAGTAATGGAAAACCCAGAAGACTACAATAACGACTTACACTTCAACAACCGCATTCCTTTGGAGGAATTAAAAATGGCGGTGGAAAGTATAAAAACACAATTATCTAAAATTATCATTGGTCAGGAAGACTTTATCGAGTTGCTCATTGTGGGACTTTTGGCCAACGGACATGTTTTAATAGAAGGAGTCCCAGGAATTGCCAAAACCATTACAGCAAAGCTCTTCGCCAAGACCCTAAAAACTGATTTCAGTCGTATCCAGTTTACCCCAGATATGATGCCGAGTGATGTACTTGGTACTTCGGTTCTGAACATGAAAACTTCGGAATTTGAATTTAGAAAAGGACCAATTTTCTCGAATGTGGTTCTTATTGATGAAATCAATAGAGCTCCCGCCAAAACGCAGGCTGCTCTATTTGAGGTTATGGAGGAGCGTCAGATAACCATGGATGGAATCTGTCATAAAATGGAATACCCATTCTTTGTATTGGCAACCCAAAACCCAGTGGAACAAGAAGGAACCTATGCCCTACCCGAAGCACAGTTAGACCGATTTCTTTTTAAGATAAAGGTGGGGTACCCAAACCTGGAGGAAGAAATTCTGATTCTAAAAACCCATCATTCACGGAAGCAAGTAATTCCAGAAAATATTATTGAACCCGTTATGAGTCCGGAGGATCTAAAAATTTTTCGTTCCCAAGTGCAAGATATTTTGATTGACGATAAAATTTTTGATTATATCGCCCAACTGGTAAGCAAGACAAGAAACCATCCGCATTTGTTTTTGGGTGGATCTCCGCGGGCATCTTTGGCGATAATGAACGCAAGCAAAGCTTTTGCCGCCATCCATGGCAGGGATTTCGTTACCCCGGAAGATGTTAAAAAAACGTTGGTCCCTGTGCTAGGTCACCGTCTCATACTTTCTCCAGAACGCGAAATGGAAGGTATGACCCCCGAAACGGTAATCGATATTATATCACAAACCATTGAAATACCGAGATGATGATTTACGATGTACGATTGACGATTGACGATATGCGATTGATGAATTATGAATTACGATTTTGATTGATGAAAGCTCTAGTTTATTATTATTGAAATATCTGATTTTCGGCTCTTTGTCGCCCCTGCCCGTTCCGGTTCAGGCGGGCTTTAGGGATGGGGAAAGAGCAAAGGACCGAAAATTCAATTATTTTTACCCTAACCAAAGGGAATAATTGAATTTTCTAGGCTCAATCGAACTTGAAACCTCCGAAATATGGATTTGAAATTAAATATCAACGCCAAATTAAACTAGAGCCATTTATAAATAACCCAGTAACTCAATAACCCATTAACTCATTAACTCAAAAACCCATTAACTCATTAACCAATAACCAATAACTCAATAACTCATTAACCTATTAACTCATTAACCCAATAACTCATTAACCCAATAACTCAATAACTCATTAACCTATTAACTCATTAACCCAATGACTCAATAACTCATTAATTCTTAATATGATTTTAAAATCCTTCTACTTAACCCCGCGTTTTTTTTATGCAATGGCAGGGCTGTCGGTACTCTTTTTGTTTTCGTACTGGTGGCAGTGGCTATATGGGATTATTTGGATTTTGGTTTTGGCCTTAGGGGTTCTTATCCTATTTGAATTGAGTATGCTGTATCGCAAAAATGGTTTGGAAGGAGAACGAATCTTACCTGAAAAATTTTCCAATAGCGACCTTAATTCGGTTTCCATATTACTACAAAACAAATATCCTTTTAAAATACTACTTTCCATAATTGACGAATTGCCAGTTCAGTTCCAAAAGAGGGATTTTTTAAGAAATCTTTCCATTTCCGGAAAGAACAAAAGTACTTTCACCTATGAAGTACGACCTGTTGCTAGAGGAGAGTATATATTCGGAAACCTTAACTGTTATGTTTCTTCGGAAATCGGTCTAATCCGAAGACGGTATACCTTTAATAAGGAACAGTTGGTCAAGGTTTATCCATCCTTCGTACAAATGAAAAAATACGATTTCTTATCAATTGACAATCGTCTTTCGCATATAGGTTTCCGTAAAATCCGCAGGATTGGACACACCATGGAGTTTGAACAAATCAAGGAATACGTTATTGGCGATGATGTGCGTACGGTAAATTGGAAAGCCACTGGCAAAAATGCCCGTTTGATGGTTAATCAGTATCAGGATGAAAAGATGCAGCCTGTCTATTCGATTATCGATACGAGCAGGGTAATGAAAATGCCCTTCAACGGTTTGAGTTTATTGGATTACGCAATTAATAGTTCTCTTGCCTTTTCGAATATTGCTTTAAAGAAAAATGATAAAGTGGGTTTATTGGATTTCTCCAACAAACCTGGAAAATTTCTTCCGGCGAAGGCAAAAAAGACCTACCTCAACACTATACTAGAAACGCTTTACAATATAGACACCAAATTTTTGGATGCGGATTATGGGGTATTACAAGCCATAGTAAAAAGAAGAATTCCACAGCGAAGTTTACTTATGCTCTACACTAATTTTGAACATATTTCCGCTTTGTATCGACAACTTCCCTATTTACAAGCGATTGCAAAAAAACATATGTTGGTGGTTATCTTCTTTGAAAATACGGAATTAAAAACCTTGATTGATTCCGAAGCGAAAACCATTCCGGAGATAATGGATCAAACCATTGCACAACAATTCACGCTAGATAAAAAACTAATGGTGCGCGAACTCCAACAACGAGGGATTCAAACGGTACTAACTTCTCCACAAGATCTCACCGTAAATACCATCAACAAATATCTGGAGATAAAAGCGCGGGGATTGCTTTAAATTTCTGGGTCTACTAATAATAATTTTCTATTTCACCGAGTTACACAGAGAATAGCGCAGAGGTTCACAGCGGTTTAAGAGAGTCAAACTTCCAATGCAAATTATTTTAAATCTATTTCCGTATGACTCTTAATGATTTAGTATTGACGAAAATTGTCATCTTAGCCTATCCGATAGCTATCGGATCGAAAGGTTAAACAAAAGATTTCATACCTCTTTGCCATAAATTTGTTTCCAAGCGACTATTTCTCTGTGAACCTCCGTGGCTCTCTGTGAAACTCAGTGTACTACTATTACGGATAGAGAATACCGATAGAACCTTTATATTTGTATAAATAACATCTACCATGACAATTACCCAACTCAAGTACGTTTTAGCTGTTGCAGAGCACCAAAATTTCACCAAGGCAGCTGAAAAAACCTTCGTGACCCAGCCCACACTGAGCATGCAGATTCAGAAATTAGAACAGGAACTCGACATCCTGATTTTTGACAGAGGGAAAAAACCAATTGAACTTACCTCGGTTGGAAAAAAGATTGTGGAACAGGCCCGAAGTATTGTCATCGAATCCGAACGAATGCAGGATGTTGTGGATCAAGAGAAAGGTTATATTGGAGGAATCTTCAAACTAGGAATTATCCCCACGGTAATGCCAACTTTGTTACCCATGTTCCTTAAAAACTTCTCAAACAGATATCCCAAGGTACATTTAAAGATTGAGGAGCTGAATACGGATGAGATAATTACCCAACTTAACGAAGGATATTTGGATGCCGCCATTGCGGCTACTCCTTTGGAGCAGGAAAAAATAAAGGAACGTCCTCTGTATTACGAACCTTTTGTAGGCTACATTCCTGAAAGTCACCGACTATTTTCAAAACAAGAATTGGAAACTCAGGATTTGGATATTCACGATATTCTTTTGCTCGAAGATGGCCACTGCTTTAGAGATGGAATAATCAATCTTTGTAAAGCGTCAAAAAACAGTACGCAAGAAAAATTCCAACTTGAGAGCGGCAGTTTCGAGACTTTGGTAAAACTATCTGACGAAGGTCTGGGAATGACGCTACTACCCTACTTGCATACTTTGGATATTCCGCCTACCAAAACCAAGAATCTGAGATATTTTAAAAACCCTTCTCCGGCTAGGGAAATAAGTCTTATCTACAGTAGCAGCGAGTTAAAAATGCAAATCACAAATGCACTCTATGACGTAATATCGGGGGTAATCCGAGGGGCCATTGCTTTTCAGGATGTGAAGATTATAAGTCCGAAGAAGAAGTAGAGGGTTCTCGGTTATTGGTGATCAGTTACCGGTGATCGGTGATGGGTGACGAGTGAGCGGTTATTGGTTATTGGTTATTGGTTATTGGTTTCGGTTATCGGTTTAATTTTGGATATTGTCGATATCTTCATCAATTTGATCTTTTTTGAAGTTTCAAGGTAAGATGCATACAACTATGAACGTCGTTCCAGGAACTGACATTCCAATCCTTTTCTATCATCTCATTAACTTTTCTTTCTTTATAGTTTTTATTAAGGGGTAAAAAGTTCAACGGAATACCGTACTTACTCTTTCCTAAAATTCCTCTTTTCTCTAAAACCTTGAAGGATGAATCCAATTTTTTGAGGGTTTGCTTTGTAAAAGGCCATTCCCAATCCTTATCGCTTTGAAAAGGTCTGTAAAGCGATCTAAAAACCTTAATTGGTAAACTAGTCTGAAGCGGATCGTAAGAGATGATAATTCCACCATCAGTCAATTTTTCATTTAGTTTGTTCAACAAAATGTCAAAATTTTCAAAATGATGCAATACTCCATAAGCATAAATAATATCAAAATCAGTTTCGGTAAATTCAGGAGAAAGAAAATCTACTGCAATTGCTTTCGCGTTGTTACATTCCGCTTTCTCTATCTTCCTCTGTAAATCGTCAATTGCATTGTTGCTGAGGTCGATGCCAACATACTGCTTGGCATTTTCAGCTAAATATAATGACAACGCATTACCGCGTAAACACCCCAAGTCAAGAACCTTCTTATCTTCCAGATTTCCAAACCAAACTTTATGTTCTTCATAAACACGTTCCTTAATATTATAGTTCTTTCGATAATTACTTAACAGACCATTTCGGAAAAACGACCAAATCTGGGTTGGAATGTTTTTCCTTTTGGGATCGGTCGAATTATAAAATTCCTTTTGTCTTTTATTGGTCTCTAAGACTTTTGAAACATCCTGGTTCATTTATATTGATATTTTAGGAAATAAAATTCCATTTTATGAAGCTGCTGCTAAATTTAGCAATAAACCTTTTGACGGACTTTATTTTCTGTTAAAAAATGAAACCATCCGAAGAAAATAATTTCTATACTCTTCCAAATTCCCACAAGAAACGTATCGGAACTGAAAAATCCTACTTTGGCTCGAAGCTGGGAAATTCTGGCATTTCATAATGAAAAAAGCCCTTTGAAAAATTTCAAAAGGCTTTTGTATTCTTAATTATTTCGGATTATTATGCTTCCCCAGTAGGACCAAAATTCAAGGGTATGGGCGGCTGCTCATAGTCCTTTATCTCGCCATGGGCATTTTCAAATCGCTTAACGTTATCGCTTAAGGCTTTCAAAAAACGCTTTGCATGTTGAGGGGTAAGGATAATCCTTGACTTCACCTTACTCTTTGGAATTCCTGGCATTATGGTAACAAAATCTACCACGAATTCAGAAACAGAATGGTTTATAATAGCCAAATTGCTGTAAATTCCTTGAGCAACAGCTTCATCGAGTTCAATATTAATTTGTCCTTGTTTAGGTTGTTGATTTTTTTGATCTGCCATAATTGATTTACGATTTACGATTTATGATTTACGATGTACGATTTATGATTTTAAATCGTACACCATAAACCTGCCTGCCGACAGGTAGGTCTAAAATCCTTTTAATTATAATTTACTTCTTGCTTCATACGGTTCATTTCCTCGAGTTCTTGTTTAGAACCAACGATAATAGAATCATAGGTACGCATACCGGTTCCGGCTGGAATTTTATGACCCACAATAACGTTTTCCTTCAAACCTTCCAAGGTATCAACTTTACCGGCAACTGCCGCTTCATTCAATACTTTAGTGGTTTCCTGGAACGAAGCCGCAGATATAAACGACTTGGTCTGTAGCGAAGCTCTCGTAATACCCTGTAGTACGGGAGTGGCAGTTGCTGGAACAGCATCGCGCGCCTCGGCCAATTGTTTGTCGTTTCTTCTCAATAATGAGTTTTCATCTCTAAGAGCTCTAGCGGAAAGAATCTGTCCCTCAATTAGGTTTTCAGAATCACCAGCATCAGTAACAACTTTCATTCCGAAAATCTTATCGTTTTCTTCGATAAAATCATCTTTATGAGCCAATTGATCTTCAAGGAAGGTAGTATCACCTGAATCCTCAATTCTTACTTTACGCATCATCTGTCTAACAACAACCTCAAAGTGCTTGTCGTTGATCTTCACTCCCTGCAGACGGTAAACCTCTTGAACTTCGTTCACAAGATATTGCTGTACTGCCGAAGGCCCCTTGATTCTAAGGATATCCTCTGGAGTTATCGACCCATCGGAAAGTGGCATTCCCGCACGCACATAATCGTTTTCCTGAACTAGAATTTGATTTGATAGTTTAACCAAATACTTTTTCAAGTCGCCCAATTTGGATTCAATTATGATTTCACGGTTACCTCTTTTTATTTTTCCGAAGGAGACAACTCCATCAATCTCACTTACCACAGCTGGGTTCGATGGGTTTCGAGCTTCAAAAAGTTCGGTAACCCTTGGAAGACCTCCCGTAATATCTCCTGATTTAGCAGATTTTCTTGGAATTTTTACAAGTACCTTACCAATTTTTATCTTCTCATTGTCGTCCACCATAATGTGTGCACCAACTGGCAAGTTGTAAGAACGGATTACTTCATCTTTTTTACCAAGAATCTGTAAAGTTGGAATTCGCTTTTTATCTCTGGATTCTGAAATTACTTTCTCTTGGAAACCAGTTTGCTCGTCGATTTCCACTTGATAAGTGACCCCTTGAACGATGTTTTCGTATTTGATTTTTCCAGCAAATTCCGAAATAATTACACCGTTATATGGATCCCAAGAACAAACTACGTCTCCAGCTTTCAATGTATCTCCATTTTTCACATAGAGAGTAGAGCCATAAGGAATGTTATTGGTACTTAAAGTAATTTTCGTTTTCTTATCTACAAGTTTCAATTCTGCAGTACGAGAAATAACGATGTCCACTGCTTTTCCTTGACTATCCTCTCCTTTTACGGTTTTCAAATCGTCAATATCAGCAATTCCGTCAAATTTGACGGTCAGTTTATTCTGTTCAGAAATGTTACCGGCAATACCTCCAACGTGGAATGTACGAAGGGTAAGCTGCGTACCCGGTTCACCAATGGATTGGGCTGCAACAACACCAACTGCTTCTCCGCGCTGTACCATTTTATTGGTAGCGAGGTTACGGCCATAACATTGGGCACAGATTCCTTGTAGAGCTTCACAAGTAAGAGCGGAGCGAACTTCAACACTATCCAATGGAGAGGCTTCAATTTCATCCGCTATTTCCTCAGTTATATGATCTCCCGCAGCCACCAACAATTCTTTGGTAAGTGGGTTTATAACATCGTTAAGCGCTGTACGCCCCACAATTCTAGCTCCTAAAGTTTCTACTACTTCTTCGTTTTTCTTTAAGGATTGAACTTCAATTCCTCTAAGCGTACCACAATCTTCAATATTTATGATGACATCCTGTGAAACATCCACCAAACGACGTGTCAGGTAACCAGCATCGGCTGTTTTTAGAGCGGTATCCGCAAGACCTTTACGCGCACCGTGAGTGGAAATAAAGTATTCAAGAATTGAAAGTCCCTCCTTAAAGTTGGAAAGAATCGGGTTTTCAATAATCTCACCTCCACCGGCACTCGATTTTTTTGGTTTTGCCATCAATCCACGCATCCCGGTAAGTTGGCGAATTTGTTCTTTAGAACCCCTCGCCCCCGAGTCAAGCATCATATACACGGAGTTGAATCCTTGCTTATCCTCACGAATACGCTTCATAGATAGCTCGGTCAATTCAGCGTTGGTAGCTGTCCAAATATCAATAACTTGGTTATAACGTTCGTTATTGGTAATAAGACCCATGTTATAACTGTTGATAATGCTATCCACTTGTGAATTGGCATCTTCAATCAGGGTTTTCTTTTCTTTAGGGATAATAATATCACCCAAGCTGAAGGATAATCCCCCTTCAAAAGCGAATTTATATCCGAGGGTCTTGATTTCATCAAGGAAGGCTGCAGTAGTTGGGGTATTCGTAACTTTCAAAATCTTTCCGATAATATCACGAAGCGACTTCTTGGTCAATACCTCATTTACGAATCCAGCTTCAACGGGTACTTTCTCGTTGAAAATCACCCTTCCTAAGGTTGTGGTAATAATTTGTTTTACCAATTCCTTTTTATCGTTGAAATCCTCTGTACGGATTTTGATCTCCGCATTCAATTCAACCATTCCCTCATTATAGGCAATAATAGCCTCTTCAGCAGAATAGAAAGTGAGACCCTCTCCCTTGACCTTATGTTCAGGGGTAGATTGTCTATGTTTAGTCATATAATACAGACCCAAAACCATATCCTGGGAAGGCACCGCAACTGGTGAACCGTTTGCAGGGTTCAAAATGTTGTGCGATGCAAGCATCAACAATTGGGCTTCCAAAATAGCCTCTGGCCCAAGTGGAAGGTGAACTGCCATCTGGTCACCATCGAAATCCGCGTTAAATGCGGTACATACCAATGGGTGCAGTTGGATAGCTTTTCCTTCAATCAATTTAGGCTGGAAGGCCTGGATCCCCAAACGGTGAAGTGTAGGAGCACGGTTGAGCAGTACTGGATGTCCTTTCAATACATTTTCAAGGATGTCCCAAACTACCGGCTCTTTTTTATCTATTATTTTCTTTGCAGATTTTACTGTTTTTACAATTCCTCTTTCAATCAATTTTCGGATTACAAAAGGTTTGTAAAGTTCGGCAGCCATATCTTTTGGAATACCACATTCGAACAATTTTAATTCTGGTCCAACGACGATTACCGAACGAGCGGAATAATCCACACGTTTTCCAAGTAAGTTTTGACGGAAACGACCTTGTTTACCTTTCAAGGAATCTGAAAGGGATTTCAAAGGACGGTTGCTGTCAGTTTTTACTGCGGAAGATTTACGGGTGTTGTCAAACAACGAATCCACCGATTCCTGAAGCATACGTTTTTCGTTACGAAGAATAACTTCTGGAGCTTTAATCTCCATCAATCGCTTCAAACGGTTGTTCCGGATAATTACACGACGGTATAAATCGTTCAAATCGGAAGTAGCAAAACGACCACCATCCAAGGGCACCAATGGGCGCAATTCTGGTGGAATTACAGGGATCACTTTCATAATCATCCATTCTGCCCTGTTCTCACGGGTTTTATTTGCATCACGAAGAGCTTCTACCACCTGAAGTCTTTTTAAGGCCTCCGTTTTACGTTGTTTTGAAGTTTCATTGTTTGCTTTATGGCGCAAGTTGTAAGACAAAGTGTCCAAATCGATTCTCTGTAGAAGATCGATCAAGCACTCTGCTCCCATTTTGGCTATAAATCTGTTTGGGTCAGTTTCCTCAAGATATTGATTATCCTGTGGCAGCGTATCCAAAATAGCTAAGTATTCTTCTTCAGTAAGGAAATCCAATTTCTTTACAGCTTCTCCTCCTTCATATTTTGCAATACCTGGCTGGATGACCACATACCGTTCGTAGTAAATGATCATATCCAATTTCTTGGATGGCAATCCTAAAAGATATCCAATCTTGTTTGGAAGGCTTCTAAAATACCAAATATGTGCAACAGGAACAACCAAATTGATATGCCCTACTCTGTCCCGACGTACTTTCTTCTCGGTTACTTCAACTCCACAACGATCACAAACGATACCCTTGTAACGGATTCTCTTATATTTACCACAAGCACATTCATAGTCCTTAACCGGACCAAAAATTCGCTCACAGAATAGGCCGTCCCGCTCAGGCTTGTGCGTACGGTAATTGATTGTTTCAGGCTTAAGTACCTCACCTCGGGACTCGGCCAAAATAGACTCGGGGGAAGCCAAGCCAATAGAAATCTGGTTGAATCTCGGTACTGTGTTTTCTTTATTTCTATTCATCATGATATAAAATAAACTTTGTTGTTTTGAATGAAATCAAAATTTGATTTCTTTAAGAATAATGAGATTCCCGGCCCTGCCTGCCAGCAGGCAGGTTTGCGGGAATTCTTATTCTTCTAATCTAATATCTAGACCTAGGCCTTTCAATTCGTGCATTAACACGTTGAAAGATTCAGGCAGTCCTGGTTCGGGCATGTTTTCACCTTTTACGATTGCTTCGTAGGTTTTTGCCCTTCCAATAACATCATCAGATTTCACAGTCAATATTTCTCTAAGAGTGCTGGAAGCTCCATAAGCTTCCAAGGCCCAAACCTCCATCTCTCCAAAACGCTGACCTCCAAACTGGGCTTTACCACCAAGAGGTTGTTGCGTAATAAGTGAGTATGGCCCAATGGAACGGGCGTGCATCTTATCATCAACCATGTGGCCTAGTTTCAGCATATAGATTACCCCTACGGTTGCAGGTTGGTCAAAGCGTTTTCCAGTTCCACCATCATATAGATAAGTGTGTCCGTATCTTGGGATACCAGCTTCATCAGTAAATTGGTTTATATGATCTATGGAAGCTCCATCAAAAATTGGCGTTGCAAATTTGCGACCCAGTTTTTGTCCGGCCCATCCAAGCACGGTTTCATATATCTGTCCAATATTCATACGCGATGGTACACCCAGGGGGTTCAATACAATATCCACGGGAGTTCCATCCTCTAGGAATGGCATATCCTCATCACGCACAATACGAGCTACAATACCCTTGTTTCCGTGACGGCCCGCCATCTTATCCCCTACTTTCAGTTTACGTTTTTTAGCAATGTAAACCTTTGCAAGTTTCAAAATTCCGGAAGGAAGTTCATCCCCAACGGAGATTGTAAACTTCTCACGACGCAAGTTTCCTTGAAGGTCGTTCTCCTTGATCTTGTAGTTGTGCATCAAATCTGCCACCAACGTATTGGTTTCATCATCAGTTGCCCAAGTACCTGCTGTTAAGTGGGTATAGTCGTCCACCGCATTCAACATTTTCAAGGTGTATTTTTTACCCTTTGGGAAAATAACTTCTCCAAGGTCGTTACTTACGCCCTGAGCTGTTTTTCCTCCAACAATGGCAAATAGTTTTTCAACCAATACATCTTGTAAGGCTACGAATTTCGCTTCGTATTTTGCCTCAAGTTCTGCGATGTCTTCTTTATCTTTAGCACGTTTGCGCTTGTCCTTAACGGCACGAGCAAACAGCTTCTTGTCTATTACCACACCGTTCAGTGAAGGTGAAGCTTTTAGGGAAGCATCTTTAACGTCTCCTGCCTTATCTCCAAATATAGCGCGCAACAGCTTTTCTTCAGGTGTAGGATCGCTTTCTCCTTTAGGAGTGATTTTCCCGATAAGGATGTCGCCAGGTTTTACCTCGGCACCAATGCGGATCATTCCGTGTTCATCCAAATCTTTGGTAGCCTCTTCCGATACGTTTGGAATATCATTGGTCAATTCCTCATTACCCAATTTGGTATCACGAACTTCCAACGAATATTCATCAACGTGGATAGAAGTGAAAATATCTTCACGAACTACTTTTTCAGAAATAACGATTGCATCCTCAAAGTTGTAACCTTTCCAGGGCATGAAGGCAACCTTCATGTTTCTTCCTAAAGCAAGTTCACCTTTTTCGGTAGCATACCCTTGACAAAGAACCTGTCCCTTTTTCACTCTATCACCTTTACTGACGATAGGCTTCAAGTTGATAGAAGTTCCTTGGTTTGTTTTTCTGAATTTTACTAATTGATATGTTTTTGAATCACTATCAAAACTGACCATTCTTTCCTCATCGGTACGGTCGTATTTGATTGTAATTTCATTTGCATCTACATATTCCACCACACCATCACCTTCGGCATTGATCAAAACACGGCTATCTGAAGCCACTTGTCTCTCAAGACCCGTTCCAACAATTGGTGAATCTGCAATCAACAAAGGTACAGCCTGACGCATCATGTTCGATCCCATCAGTGCACGGTTAGCATCATCATGTTCCAAGAAAGGAATCAAAGAAGCCGAAATAGATGCAATCTGGTTTGGGGCAACGTCCGCATAATCAAGAACTGTAGGCTCCACCAATGGGAAGTCACCTTCCATTCTGGCGATTACTTTTTCAGCCTCGATTACACCCTTGTCAGAAAGTTCAATGTTGGCCTGTGCAATGTGCATATCCTCTTCCTCTTCTGCAGAAAGATAGATAGGTTCATTTTTAAAGTCAATTTTTCCATCGTTAACCTTTCGGTAGGGAGTTTCAATAAACCCAAGATTATTCACTTTTGCATAAACAGAAAGCGAGGAAATCAAACCAATGTTTGGTCCTTCCGGAGTTTCAATAGGACAAAGTCTTCCGTAGTGCGTATAGTGAACGTCACGTACCTCAAACCCTGCTCTTTCACGGGAAAGACCTCCTGGCCCAAGTGCAGAGAGACGGCGCTTGTGCGTAATTTCTGCAAGTGGATTCGTCTGGTCCATAAACTGTGAAAGCTGATTGGTCCCAAAGAATGAATTAATAACGGAAGATAGTGTCTTCGCATTAATCAAATCTATAGGAGTAAACACCTCATTATCACGAACGTTCATCCGTTCACGGATAGTACGTGCCATACGGGCAAGTCCCACGCCGAATTGTTGTGACAATTGCTCCCCAACAGTTCTAACCCGTCGGTTACTAAGGTGATCGATATCATCAATTTCAGCTTTGGAATTGATAAGCTCAATCAGATATTTAACGATAGTAATGATATCTTCCTTGGTAAGCACCTGCTTTTCCATAGGGATATCAAGGTTCAGTTTTTTATTCATTCTATAGCGCCCTACCTCACCAAGGTTATACCTTTGGTCGCTGAAGAAAAGCTTGTGGATAATGCCACGTGCAGTCTCCTCATCTGGCGGCTCAGCGTTACGAAGTTGTCTATATATATGTTCTACCGCTTCCTTTTCGGAGTTGGTAGGGTCTTTTTGTAAGGTATTGTGGATAATGGCATAATCGCCTACTTGATTATCCTCTTTGTGCAACAGAATCGCTTTGGTTCCTGAGTCCAGGATTTCGTCGATATGTTCTTTTTCTAGAACAGTATCACGGTCCAGAATGATTTCGTTACGTTCAATGGAAACTACTTCGCCAGTATCTTCATCCACGAAATCCTCATGCCAAGTTTTCAGCACACGAGCGGCCAATTTACGGCCTATATATTTTTTAAGACCAGTTTTTGAGGCCTTCACTTCTTCCGCTAGGTCAAATATTTCAAGGATATCCTTATCTCTTTCAAATCCGATGGCACGGAAAAGTGTGGTTACAGGTAATTTTTTCTTACGGTCGATATAAGCGTACATAACGCTATTAATATCCGTAGCGAACTCAATCCAAGAGCCTTTAAAAGGAATTACACGGGCAGAGTAAAGCTTAGTTCCATTTGCGTGGAATGACTGACCAAAGAAAACCCCTGGAGAACGGTGAAGCTGTGAAACAACCACTCGCTCGGCTCCGTTAATGCAGAAAGTTCCACTTGGAGTCATATAAGGAATAGTGCCTAGATAAACATCCTGTACTATGGTTTCAAAATCTTCGTGTTCGGCATCGGTACAGTACAGTTTCAATCTTGCTTTTAAAGGCACGCTATAAGTAAGCCCACGTTCAATACATTCCTGGATGGAATATCTTGGTGGGTCCACGAAATAGTCTAAAAACTCTAAAACAAATTGATTCCGGGTATCGGTAATTGGGAAATTTTCCAAAAAGGTTTTGTACAAGCCCTCTTGGCCTCTTTCTTCTGATTTGGTTTCCAATTGGAAAAAATCCTGGAAGGATTTTATCTGAATGTCCAAAAAGTCGGGATAAGCCGGCTTATTTTTTACAGAGGAAAAATTCAATCTTTCAGTTTGCGTTGCTGACATCTATGGACGGAATTTTAATTAAAATGAAAATGAAAATCGTATAAAAAGGTATTGACCATTATATACGCAAAATGGTTTAGGTCTTTCCGAAGTAAATTCGGAAGACCTAAACCTAAGGGTTTGGGAACCTATGGAGCTTACTTAAGCTCAACTTCAGCACCCGCTTCTTCCAATTGTGCTTTTAGAGACTGAGCCTCATCTTTGGATACGCCTTCTTTAATAGGAGAAGGAGCATTGTCTACAAGTTCTTTTGCTTCTTTAAGACCAGCACCAGTAAGTTCTTTTACTAGTTTTACAACTGCAAGTTTTGAAGCTCCAGCAGCCTTAAGAATTACGTCGAATTCTGATTGCTCTTCAACTTCTTCAACAGCACCACCACCACCAGCAGCAACAGCTACAGCTGCAGCAGCAGGCTCGATGCCATACTCGTCTTTTAATATAGTAGCTAACTCATTAACTTCTTTTACTGTTAGGTTAACCAATTTTTCTGCGAAATCTTTCAAATCTGCCATTTCTATCGTTTTTAAAAATAATTGTGTTTATATAAATTAATTAGTGCAATGTTTTGTCCCCCTGTGCCTTCCTCTCATTCGTGCCTCATTCGAGGCAGGAAAAGGGGCTGTCAAGAGGATAATTTTTATCCTTCTCTTTCGGATAAGGTCTTAACAAGTCCCGCAATTGTGTTTCCACCACTCTTAAGAGCAGAAATAACGTTTTTGGCAGGTGATTGTAGCAACCCGATGATTTCTCCAACTAGTTCATCTTTAGATTTAAGCTCTACCAAGCTATCCAATTGGTTGTCTCCAACGTAAATGGACTCTTGAATGTAGGCTCCTTTTAAAAGAGGCTTATCAGATTTTTTTCTGAATTCTTTAATTACTTTGGCAGGTGCATTACCTGTTTCAGAAAACATCAAGGAAGTATTTCCCTTAAGTATGTCCTTCAATTCACCAAAGTCCTTCTCTGAACTCTCCATCGCTTTTTTAAGCAATGTGTTCTTAACTACTTCTAACTGAACACCAGCTTTAAAACAAGCACGGCGTAAGTTGGTCGTGTTTCCTGCGTTAAGGCCTGAAATATCTGCCAAATAGATATTGGCATTATCAGACAACTGGGCAGTCAACGTTTCAATTACTTGTGATTTTTCTTCTCTAGTCATAATTTCCAGTTTTTACTGCTCAGTAAACCTTTTGGTATCCACTTCAACTCCCGGGCTCATTGTGCTAGACATATAGATACTCTTTATGTAAACACCTTTTGCTGCCTGTGGCTTAAGTTTAACGAGGGTTGTTAATAATTCTCTTGCATTTCCTGCAATTTTTTCGGCGTCAAAAGATGCCTTTCCAATTGCTGCGTGTACAATACCAGTTTTGTCAACCTTAAAGTCGATTTTACCAGCTTTTACATCTGAAACTGCCTTAGCAACGTCCATTGTAACGGTTCCGGTCTTTGGGTTTGGCATAAGACCACGAGGCCCTAATATACGTCCCAAAGGACCCAATTTACCCATTACACTTGGCATAGTTACAATTACATCAACGTCTGTCCATCCTCCTTTTATTTTATCGAGGTACTCATCAAGTCCAACGTAATCTGCTCCAGCTTCTTTAGCTTCGGCCTCCTTATCTGGAGTTACCAATGCCAACACTTTTACATCCTTACCAGTTCCGTGTGGAAGGGTAACAACACCTCTTACCATTTGGTTGGCTTTACGTGGATCCACGTTAAGACGAACTGCAATGTCTACAGAAGGGTCAAAATTTACGCTACTGATCTCTTTTATTAAAGCAGAAGCTTCGGCTACCGAATAGGTCTTGTTAGGCTCTATTTTTAGGCGGGCTTCCTTTTGCTTTTTTGTTAATCGTGCCATTTTCTAGATTCTTTTTTCAGATTAAAAAGGTGCGTCACCTTTTATTTTAACTCCCATGGAACGTGCTGTACCCGCCACCATCTTCATTGCTGATTCTATGGTAAAGGCATTAAGATCGGCCATCTTGTCTTCAGCTATTGCTTTGACTTGTTCCCAAGAGATAGTGGCTATCTTTTTTGCGTGTGGTTCACCGGAGCCCTTTTTAGCTTTCGCAAACTCAAGTATTTGAACAGCAGCAGGTGGGGTTTTAATAACGAAATCGAAAGATTTGTCCTTAAAAACTGTGATAGCTACTGGCAATACTTTTCCTTGTTTATCCTGGGTTCTGGCATTAAATTGCTTACAGAACTCCATAATATTAACACCGGCAGCACCAAGAGCAGGTCCCACTGGTGGTGAAGGGTTAGCAGCACCTCCGCGGACTTGCAACTTAACTACTTTACTGACTTCTTTTGCCATTTTTCAATTTTTAATGTGGTTCTTTATAAGTGGAAGCCTAAAAAAAACCTATTAAGCGTAACAATTAAACTTTTTCGACTTGCATATAGCTTAGTTCCAATGGTGTCTTTCTTCCGAAGATTTTCACCATTACCTCTAGCTTGCGTTTTTCTTCATTTATTTTTTTCTACAGTTCCGTTAAATCCGTTGAACGGGCCGTCGATTACCTTTACAGTTTCGCCAATGGTGAAAGGGATGTTAACGCTATCATCTTTAACAGAAAGCTCATCTACCTTCCCTAACAATCTATTAACTTCAGATTGTCTAAGCGGCACAGGTTCACCGCCTTTGGTTTCACCCAAAAAGCCAATAACCCCATTAATCGATTTGATAATATGCGGGATTTCACCACTTAGGTTCGCCTGTATCATAATGTAACCAGGGAAATAAACACGCTCCTTGTTTACTTTCTTTCCGTTGCGGATTTGAATTACTTTTTCCGTGGGTACAAGTACTTGATCAATGTAATCCTCAAGCTCCAACCGTTTTATTTCGGTTTCGATATAGGATTTGATCTTGTTCTCCTGACCACTAACTGACCGGACAACATACCATTTTTTTATTTCTGCTGTTTCAGTCATTTTTTACGACTTGATCCATTTAAAATATAAACCTACCACTTCGCTGAAAACTGTGTCAACACCCCAAACTGCTAAAGCGAGCACAATGGAAAACACCGCTACAATAACGGTCAATTTCTGTGCTTCTGCCCAAGTAGGCCAGGTAACGTGGTTTTTAAGCTCCTTGTAAGATTCTGTAATATAGTTTACCATTTGTCGCCGTATAATAATTTTGGAAGAATTCCACTGTGGAATTTCCTATGAAGAATATATATTTCCAATTTCAAATTAAGCTCGAGAAAAAGACTCGCTTGGATTTTGTACCACATCTATCTGAATGCTCGGCTTATTGTTAGAAACTCTGTTCTATTTAAATTTGGATTAAAACAAATCCTTTTTACTGTTTGGAAAGTTTTTCATCCACCTTCGGGAACAGCTTCCTATTTGCACGGGAGGCGAGACTCGAACTCACGACACCTGGTTTTGGAGACCAGTGCTCTACCAACTGAGCTACACCCGTAGATAAAATATTTCTATTTAATCCCTTTTCCTGCTCTACCATCCCGAAAGCTATCGGGAGAGCTACGCCCGTTTTTCAGGTCCAAAATAAAAATTCAGGACCGTGAATAAAACACTTCGATTTCAAAAAGCTACTTAAACAAACAAAATCCAAATGGATTTAGTTTTTAACAAGCAACCAAATCTGTTATAAAAGCTCTAGGTATTCACCCGAAGGTAAACACGTAGAGCTTTTTTATATCAAATTAATTATTCAATAATTTCAGTTACCTGACCTGCACCTACTGTACGTCCACCTTCACGGATAGCGAAACGAAGACCTACGTTCATAGCGATAGGTTGTAGCAACTCAACATGGATAGTCAAGTTATCTCCAGGCATAACCATTTCAACACCTTCCGGAAGCATAATTGTTCCGGTCACGTCAGTTGTACGAACGTAGAACTGTGGGCGGTAGTTGTTATGGAATGGAGTGTGACGTCCACCTTCTTCTTTTTTAAGGATATAAACCTCAGCTTTAAATTTCTTATGTGGAGTTACAGATCCTGGCTTAACAATTACCATACCTCTAGAAATTTGAGTCTTTTCAATACCTCTTAAAAGGATACCGGCGTTATCACCAGCTTCACCTCTGTCAAGGATTTGACGGAACATTTCAATACCAGTAATAGTAGAAGTCAATTTCTCAGCTCCCATCCCAATGATTTCAACTGGATCTCCAGTTTTAGCAATACCAGTTTCGATACGACCTGTAGCAACAGTTCCACGACCAGTAATAGAGAAAACATCTTCAATAGGCATCAAGAAAGGCTTCTCGATATCACGAACTGGCTCTTCAATCCAAGTATCCACTTCTTCCATTAATTTAAGAAGCGCATCTACCCATTTTTGCTCACCGTTAAGAGCACCTAGAGCAGAACCTTGAACTACGGGTCCGTTATCACCATCATACTCGTAAAAGTTAAGAAGGTCACGGATTTCCATTTCAACTAGCTCTAACAATTCTTCGTCATCAACTAAGTCAACTTTATTCATGAAAACAACAATTCTTGGAATACCTACTTGGCGACCCAATAGAATGTGCTCACGTGTTTGTGGCATTGGACCATCTGTAGCAGCAACCACAAGAATAGCACCATCCATCTGTGCAGCACCAGTAACCATGTTCTTTACGTAATCCGCGTGACCCGGACAGTCAACGTGTGCGTAGTGACGGTTAGCGGTTTGATATTCTACGTGAGAAGAGTTAATGGTAATACCTCTTTCCTTTTCTTCTGGCGCATTATCAATTTGATCAAATGATGTCGCTGCTGAATATCCTGCATCAGCCATAACCTTAGTAATAGCTGCAGTCGTGGTTGTTTTTCCGTGATCTACGTGTCCAATTGTACCAATATTTAAGTGTGGTTTTGACCGATCGAATTTTTCTTTTGCCATTTTGTATTAATTTTAATCTTAGTTTATATTAGTGTTCTATTGTATTCAAACTCAACTTACGAGACACTCAGTCTTTTTGAGATGCCTCGTAACCTAATATTGTAAATGTTTTAATACAACACAACATATTAGGCTCTTTTATTTTCCTGAGCCAATGATGGGAATTGAACCCATGACCTCTTCCTTACCAAGGAAGCGCTCTACCCCTGAGCTACATCGGCGCTTAGTTTCAGCCCTTCGACTGCGCTCAGGGTGACGGTTAAAAGTCTCAGGTTTCGAGTTTCAGGCTCCAACCTGTAACATGTAACTTTACAACTTGTAACTCATTTAGAGCGGGAGACCGGGTTCGAACCGGCGACATTCAGCTTGGAAGGCTGACGCTCTACCAACTGAGCTACTCCCGCATTTTTTTAATTATGAATTCAGAATGATGAATTCAGAATTTTGGATTTTCAATATTTTAATGAACTATAACGGCGATATTCAACTTGGATCCGCCGCGGCGGACTACCATCCCGATAACTATCGGGAGAGCTACTCCCGCATTTTTTAATTATGAATTCAGAATGATGAATTTCAGAATTTTGGATTTTCAATATTTTAATGAACTATTTCAAATTTGAAACCAATTCTTTTGGAATTTGGTTTTTACAATTTGAAATTTTCAATTTTTGTTTTTCACAAAAATTGTCTGTGGGGAGAGCAGGATTCGAACCTGCGAAGGTGAAACCAACAGATTTACAGTCTGTCCTCGTTGGCCGCTTGAGTATCTCCCCAATTTTAGGAAATTCCATACAAGCAGAAAATCCAAATTCCAATCTTTACTAAGAACTAATTTTCAAAACAACTTCGCTTTGAGATTCCTGCCTTCGCAGGAATTTGGAGCCGATAGACGGACTCCCTTCGACTGCGCTCAGGATAAACTTCTCGTCCCAATTAAATTAAGTTCCTTTTTGAAGCCTAATTTAATTCCTGATACACTTTTCAATACTGGAGCCGATAGAGGGACTCCCTTCGACTGCGCTCAGGATAAAAAACTTCTCGTCCC
The DNA here is from genome assembly GCA_034676445.1 of Aequorivita sp. Taxonomy (GTDB): domain Bacteria; phylum Bacteroidota; class Bacteroidia; order Flavobacteriales; family Flavobacteriaceae; genus Aequorivita. The sequence goes on along the minus strand of JAUCCE010000007.1, from coordinate 115,316 downwards.
AATTAAATTAAGTTCCTTTTTGAAGCCTAATTTAATTCCTGATACACTTTTCAATACTGGAGCCGATAGAGGGACTCCCTTCGACTGCGCTCAGGATAAACTTCTCGTCCCAATTAAATTAAGTTCCTTTTTGAAGCCTAATTTAATTCCTGATACACTTTTCAATACTGGAGCCGATAGAGGGACTCCCTTCGACTGCGCTCAGGATAAACTTCTCGTCCCAATTAAATTAAGTTCCTTTTTGAAGCCTAATTTAATTCCTGATACACTTTTCAATACTGGAGCCGATAGAGGGACTCCCTTCGACTGCGCTCAGGATAAACTTCTCGTCCCAATTAAATTCCTTTTTGAAGCCTAATTTAATTCCTGATACACTTTTCAATACTGGAGCCGATAGAGGGACTCGAACCCACGACCTGCTGATTACAAATCAGCTGCTCTAGCCAACTGAGCTACATCGGCATTTTCAATCCTTTTTACCCCTAAAATTAACCCTTTCTACGATCGATCGGCAGGCATAAAAAAGTCCGCTATTTCTAACGGACTGCAAATGTAGAAAAATTATTTTTTCCACAAAACTTTTTTCAAGAAATTATCTCATAAATATACCTTTTGTTTCTGTTTCCTCTTTTTAAGTTGACGTTCTAGGGTTTTTATATTTCCATCTAGGGCTTCTTCAAATGTTTTACCTTCCTTCTTCACCATAATATCATCGCCCGGAATGCTCAAAAGTATTTCAACACTTTTATTCTCTTTTTCACTGGTTTGCAATACCTTCAAAAATACATCTGCGCAGATTATTCTATCATAAAACTGCTCTAGCTTTGACAATCGTTTTTCCATAAAAATCAAAAGCTCATCTTTGGCCGTAAAATTAGGGGTTTGAACGTTTACCTTCATATTGAATTATTTTTAGGGTTAGGTAATTTTAAATCATAAGCAAATGTTCTCTTTTTAGTTCCTAGGATGGGATTTCTTATAAACCTCTTTCAATTTTGCTATACTATTTTGCGTATATACCTGAGTTGAAGCCAAACTTGAGTGCCCCAACAATTCCTTTACCGAATTGATATCCGCGCCTTCGTTTAAAAGATGCGTTGCAAAAGAATGCCGCAAAATATGCGGACTCTTTTTTACTTTTTCGGACACTCGACTAAAATATGAATTTATTACCCTATAGACAAGAGTTTCATATATTTTAACGCCCTTCGAGGTAAGGAAAAGCTGTTCTCTGTCCTTGATCTCTGATAATGCATCTCGATAGGATAAATATTCCTCCATAGTGGTGAGAACGGTGGGCAACATTGGGATAATCCGCTCTTTATTTCTCTTTCCCAGAACCTTGAGACTTTTTTGCGCAAAAGAAACATCATTTATCTTTATGTTGATCAACTCGGCCCTCCGGATACCACTTGAATAAAAAAGCTCGATAATCAATCGGTCCCGCAGCCCCTCGAAGGAGGCGTCACCTTCCAACAACTCCATTACATTTTCAATTTCACTTTCTGAAAAAGGTACCTGGATTTTCTTCGATGTCTTTAGCGCCTTATGTTTCGCCAAGGGACTAGCCTCAATCTGACGGGTTTTCATAAGAAATTTGTAGTAGGTCTTTAGAGATGACAACTTCCGGTTAACGGTTCTGTTTGAAATCCCTGAATCGACCATGGAAACGATCCAACTTCGTATTACAGCATAGTTGACATCTACTATATCTGGGTACTGATATTCGTTTGAAGCAAAATGTTCGAAATCCTGCAAATCCTTTAAATAGGCCGTGACTGTATGTGGAGAATACTTTTTTTCAAGTTGAAGGTAATCTGAAAAGGCGGAAAAGGACATGGGTGTTTGGTTGTTTGGTTGTTTGCTGTTTGGTGTTTGGTGCTTGGTGCTTGGTGTTTGGTGCTTGGTGTTTGGTGCTTGGTGCTTGGTGTTTGGTGCTTGGTGTTTGGTGTTTAGTGTTGAACTTGTTTTACTGTTTGCTTTTTACTTTTTACTGTTTACTGATCACTGATCACTGATCACTGTTCACTGTTTACTGTTTACTGTTTACTGTCCACTGTTTACTGTCCACTGTTTACTGTCCACTGTTTACTGTTCACTGTTTACTGTTCACTGTTCACTGATCACTGAATGCCACTGCCAACTGCTACTGGATACTGCCACTCAAGTCTCTAGTCTCTAGTCTCTACAACAAAATAACCCAATTACCTTGTAACCCAATAACTTTTACCCATAAAAAAAATCCGCTAGAAGAAAATTCCAACGGATTTGTGTTTATGAGATTCCCACCTTGCGCCACCGCTAAAGCTTTAGCGCATGCGGTCGCAGAGAATTACTAAATATCCTCTTGATCTCTAAGATTCTGGATGTATTGTGCTTTTTGCATTTGCGCTCTCTTTCTTACAGATGGCTTCATAAAAGCTTGTCTGGCTCGAAGCTGGCGCATGGTGCCGGTTCTATCGAACTTACGCTTAAAACGCTTTAGCGCTCTATCGATATTTTCTCCGTCTTTTACTGGTATAATTAACATAGTGTCATAACCTCCTCTCTTTTGGACGGCGAAAATAAGAAAAACATCTGATTGGAAGAAACTATTTTAGAAAAAAATCATTGTTGTCCGACAAAAATAATGATTATACATAGAACCTTTATTATTTTCAGTCCGCCGCGGCGGTTTATTCCTCAAGGGGTTCTTTTTTTTCTACCTATATTTAATGCCTAACAGCATAATGCTCCGCAGAGGCGGACAAAATATCGGTAGCCATGAAAGAAGGTTTAAGCGAATGTCCCGTGGGGACATAATATGATTGTTAACCGGACAATACTGGAAGAAAACTTATCAAGATTACAATTTAGTTCAAAGGATTTCAATCCTAACCTCCTTAATATAGCCCAAAAGGTTTAAATGAATAAGGAAGGTTTCGGTCCCAATCCCTATTACGAGGAATGAAACCATGATAACAATGATCATTTTTTCTTAAAAACATCCTTTATCCTATACCAAAGTGACCGCTTCGCCAGAGGGCCGTGATAGCCATCGCCGTAGGATTTATAGGAATTATCACCGTATCCGTAACCATATCCGTATCCGTATCCAAATCCAGTTCCCGATTTCTCCACATACTCGTTCAGAACAATACTGATATGCTTTACCTCTCCCCTTCTGTATTTCTCATTTACAAAAGTGAGCATGTTCTTACGGGTCCTATTATGGCGTACCATATATAAGGTAGCATCGGCATATTTAATGACTTCCATGGCATCCGAGACCAAACCTATGGGTGGAGAATCGAGGATTATATAGTCATATCGATCCTTCAAGAGATTCATGAAATGTTCCATTCTTTCGCCTATAAGCAATTCGGAAGGATTGGGCGGCGTAGGACCAGATGGGATGACATCCAAGTACTCAACTTCCGTTTTTTGAATGATAGTATCCAAATCCACTTCATTTATCAGGAAATTAACCACGCCCACGGAGTTATCCAAATTAAAAGCTCCAGATATTTTTGGTTTCCGAAGGTCTAAATCAACGATAACGGTCTTTTTCTCACTCAAGGCGAAGATTGAGGCAATGTTTATGGAGCAGAAGGTCTTCCCTTCACCACTAACAGAAGAAGTAAACAATACGGTTTTTGCCCCTGTTACACCGTGTTGTTTGTAGAGAAATTGAAGACTGGATCGAAGACTGCGGAATGCCTCAGCCATGGCCGATTTGGGATGGCTTAACACAGCAAGCGTATTACCTGAATGATTCTTACCGATCACTCCAAAAAGCGGTATGGGAGTGATTTTGGCCAAATCCTTCACATATTCCACTTTGGTATCGAAAAACGCCATTCCAAAAACTATAAATAGTGGAATAAACAATCCGAGCAGTCCCGCCATCATATAATTGAGTTGGGTGTTGGGGCCTATTTTTCCGCCACCAGTATCCTTTGCAGTATCGATAATGACCACATCACTCACATTGGCGGCCTTTACCAAACCGGCCTCGCTTCTTTTAGCTAAAAACAAATTGTAGGTGCCCTCGCTCAAGTTGTACCTCCGTTCAATATTCAATAATTCCTGTTGCTCCTTTGGAAGTTTTCTAATTTCGCCTTCATAACGGGCAATGTCCTGATTTATGGAAGCTACTTCTTCAGCTTTCAAGTTTCTAGAAGAACGGATATTCTCAAGAAGAACTGTTTTAACCGCGGTAATCTGTCTATCAATATCATTGAATATCGGCGCTCCCTCCTTATAAGAATATTGAAATTTGTTCCGTTCTTGAGCTAGGGCTACAATTTTTCCAACCCCAGCGATAATACTTCCTTCCGAAATTCCCGCCACCGAAGGAGCTGGTACATCCCGGTAATCAGTGCGCGTGGTTAGATATTCCTGGAGTGTGATAAAATAGTTTAACTCTCGATTAACAGCCTCCTTCCGAAGATCTAGTGCGTTCAATTTCATATTAATTTCCGAACCCTCACTGGCCAGGTCATAAATGGCATTTTTATTCCTGAATTTGTTAAGCTCATCTTGCACCGTATTCAGTTCGGCCGATTTTTTTGCTAGACTACTATCGATAAACTGAATGGTTTTGGTAGCGTAAAGATTTTTTCGCTCCAACATATCCTCACTGAGTATTTGAATGGAGGTGTTCAGGTAATCTACCAACTTCGCCTTGTTACTGCCTATAACCGTCAATCTCAAAACCGAGGAACCTTTGCTTTCTGGAGTTACCTTGGTATTCAGATAATTCTTAACAGTTGAATCATATTCTTGGAAAACAAAATAATATGGAATACCTGGATTGGATAAAGCCTCTGGATTGGGAAGGAAGGTACCGCTAAAAAAAGGAGTGGAGATAGTTTCCCCTATCTTAAAATCCTTTGAAAATGTACCCGAATCAATAAAAAGATTGCTTTTTTCCTTTGTCGAATAATTTTGCAAAGCTATGTTTTTGCCTTCCTCAAACGATACAGAGAGGTTGAAATTTACAGAATCCTTGAAAATCACCTTAAACTGTTGATTTAGCATCTGGGCTTTAGAGGTATCAACGTGTATTAAAAATGGGGTTTGTTTATAGGCATCTATTTGCTGAAACTTACCGTCGCGCAAATACGTTAAATAAAATTGAAGCCGCTCCACCACTTTCTCGTTGTGCGAACGCGATTGTAACGTGATTACCGAGGTATTCACTTTATCCGTGGTTCCACCCCAATTAAAGGTAAGACTGGTTGTAGTAGTAAAAAATGGATTTTGATCGTCCTTAATGGCCACCAAGTTTTCCATCTGGTAAATCGGGAGCTTCCGTACATTGAAATAGTATGCTATTGAAAAAGTAATTACAAAGGATATCAAAAAAAGCGGTCCACTACGTAATAACCTATCGAAAAACCCCTTAAAATCGAAGGATGCGTCAGCTTGTTTTATGTCGAATTCTTGATTCATTGCAATTTACAGCCTATTAATGAGCAAAAGAGTGGTTGAAATAGCGGCAATAATAGACATAACGGTGGTTATTGATTGTAGGCCTGTGGTTCCTGTACCCCAAGACTTTTGAGGCAAAGGATTGATCAAAATTAGGTCGTTGGGCTTAATATAATAATAAGGAGAGTTCATGGCTTCTAATTTTGTGAGATCAATATGATGGACTTTTTGGCCAGCCGGATATTGGCGTATAATCACAACATTCTTTCTATCTCCGGTAAGCGTTATATCACCGCTATTGGCAATAGCCTCCATAATACTCACTTGATCTCTATAGATAATGTTTGAACCTGGACTGCTAATCTCCCCATTAATGGTATACCGGATACCGGCCAACTTTACAGTAATAAAAATATTTGCCTCTTCCTTAAAATAGTCCTTCAACAATCGGGATTCTATCATTTCCCGGACCTCATCAACTGTATAACCAAGTACATTCACTTCCCCCAAACTCGGAATGCGGATATTGCCATGATCGTTCACCACGAAACCATCATAGTACAGTCGCTCTTCGCCGGTGGCATTAGGATTTGAATCGTCAATTGGGTTAAAAATGCCGACCGTTTCCTGATCCAAGGCTGCTTTTACACGAATACTCAAAAGATCGTTGATCTGTAAACGATAGGGCTCCTGTCTTTTCTTTAACAGCGCCAAGGTATCTGCCCCAGAACTATCTTGTTGTAAATACGTAAGTTGCTCAGTAGTAACGCAAGAACTCGCACAAAGCACCAGAAAAAGAAATAGGAGCGCATAAATAAGCTTCATGGAAGATAGGATTGTCTGAGGACAAATATAAACCAACCTATTTAATAACGAAATATATATTGAAATTTCCATTAAATGATAGAAAAGAAACTTACCAAAAGACTGCCGTGATATTTTATTATTTGGGAAATTCAGTAATTTTTCACCTTATATATGTTAATTTTCAAATAGCTTGTCACTTCATAGGAGGCAAAGCCTTTAAAAAATAATGGATTCTTAAAATCGCCAAAAACTGCTTAATCAAATGTTGTCCTTTCTTTTACGTTTTAGATGCTAGCTCCATGGTATTGGTTAACTATATTCCCTTACTTTTGCGCAAAACTTAAATCGTGAACTACCTTTCAGTAGAAAATATATCAAAATCCTTTGGAATGCGAGTGCTGTTCGAAGGTATTTCCTTTGGAATCAACGAAGGACAAAAAATAGGCTTTGTCGCAAAAAATGGAACAGGCAAAACTTCCTTGCTCAATATAATAGCAGGAAACGATGTTCCCGATTCTGGAAATGTGACCTATCGGAAGGGATTGAAAGTTGCCTATCTTCCCCAAGATCCAAATCTGGATCCCGAACTTACGGTGGAACAAGCTATTTTTTCCGCTGAAAATCCCATTCTTAAAGTAATCGAAGCTTACGAAAAGGCCCTCGAAAATCCAGATGACAGCGAGGCTTATCAAAAAGCATTGGATGCCATGGAAGCAAACCATGCTTGGGATTTTGAAACTCGATACAAGCAGATTCTTTTCAAATTAAAAATGGAAGACCTTCACGCCAAGATTTCCAGTCTCAGTGGCGGTCAGAAAAAGCGGTTGGCTCTTGCCAATGCATTGCTTACAACTCCCGATTTGTTGATAATGGATGAGCCTACCAACCATTTGGATCTGGAAATGATCGAATGGCTGGAAGATTTGTTCGCAAAAGAAAAGTTCACCCTATTTATGGTTACGCACGACCGTTACTTTTTGGAACGCGTCTGTAATGAAATTGTCGAATTGGACGAAGGTCAATTGTACACCTACAAAGGAAATTACAGCTATTACCTGGAAAAACGGGACGCCCGAATTGAAAACGAAGTAACCGAAACTGCCAAAGCAAAGCATCTTTTCAAAAAAGAACTGGATTGGATGCGCCGACAACCCAAAGCGAGGACCACCAAGAGCAAAAGCCGGATAGATGATTTCCACGAAATAAAAGACCGCGCCAGCAAACGACGCAATGATCACGAAGTTCAACTGGAATTGAATATGGAGCGCATGGGCACCAAAGTGGTGGAACTGCACAATGTTTCAAAGTCTTATGGCGATAAAAAGCTATTGAATAAGTTTGATTACCACTTTAATCGTGGAGAACGGATTGGGATCATCGGGAAGAACGGCACCGGAAAATCCACTTTTCTTAATATTATAACAGGCTCCGTAAAACCAGATTCGGGTAAAGTGATAATCGGTGAAACCGTTCAATTTGGATACTACACCCAATCTGGAATAAACATCAAAGAAGGCCAGAAAGTGATAGACGTGATCCGCGAATACGGAGATTATATTCCATTGAAAAAAGGAAGACAGATTTCCGCGGGACAACTGTTGGAACGTTTTCTATTTGATCGAAAAAAACAACATGATTTTGTTGAAAAACTAAGTGGCGGCGAACGGAAACGTTTGTATTTATGCACCATCCTAATAAAAAATCCGAACTTTTTGATATTGGATGAGCCCACTAACGATCTCGATATTATGACGCTGAACGTTTTGGAAAGTTTCCTTTTGGATTTTCCCGGTTGCTTGCTTGTTGTATCCCACGATCGTTATTTTATGGATAAGATTGTCGATCACTTATTCGTTTTTAGAGGAAATGCAGAAATTGAGGATTTCCCAGGAAATTACAGTGACTTCAGAATTTATGAGGATAGCCAACCGACGGAAAAGAAAGAAATAGAAAGCGGAGCCAAAACAAAAACCGAATGGAAGGAGGAAAAACCCAAGGCGAAGCTGAGCTATAACGAACAAAAGGAATACGGTAAGCTGGAAAAAGAAATTGCCAATCTGGAAGACAGACGGGAAAAGCTTCAAAATAAATTTGCCACAGAAAATTGGGATGGAGCCGAAATTGACAAACAGTCCATAAAACTTCAGGAAATCATGGATGCTATTGACGAAAAAACAGAGCGTTGGTTTGAACTTTCAGCCAAGATAGAAGAATAAAGAAATTAATCCGCACTATAATTTATTGATTAGTTTGCTAAATTTGGAGTAGAAACAAACTCAACTTGGATAAGCTTTCATTCCAGCCAATTGTAATAACCAAAAATTCCACAACAATAATGGATTACAGAATAATTTCAACAGTGATCTTACTTTTTATGTTTTCCTGCGCAAAGCCAGATCCCAATACCCAAAAGCAAAATCTAGAAGGTTATTGGGAAATCAAAGCGGTAGAGATGCCCAGCGGAAATAAAAAGAATTTTGATTTAAACACAATCGTTGACTATATCGAAGTGAAAGGTGACGGCGGAATGCGCACCAAGGTTTCCCCCAATCTTGATGGAACTTTTATAAACAACGGGGTTTCCGAAAACTTCACTTTAAAAATTGAAGACGATAGTTTGAGAATGTATTACAAAACACCTTTCGACGAATGGAAAGAAACCGTAATCAAAGCAAAAGACAGCACGCTTGTTGTAAAAAATAGGGACAATAAGGTTTATGAATATAAGAAATTTCGTAAGTTGGAATTTTAGATAATGTTGGATGTTGGATGCTAGATGAGGGATGTTAAATGAGGGATGAGGGATGTTGGATGCCGGATGAAAAAATAAAGATGACCATAATACTACCGAATAACCTTTTAAACTCATAAACTCCTCAACCCCTAAACTCATAAACTTCTAAACTCATAAACTCATAAACTCATAAACCCATAAACTCATAAACTCATAAACCCCTAAACTCCTAAACTCCTAAACTCCTAAACTCCTAAACTCATAAACCCCTAAACTCATAAACTTCTAAACTTTTTCAAAATGGCCAAACGACACGCAGAAAACATATCCATAGGTGATGCTCTCAAGGAATTTATCGAGAGCAATCGTCTGGAGAAAGGCTTGGACAAGGTAAACGCCAAAGAAGCTTGGGACAAAGTGATGGGTGTTGCCATTGCAAAATACACCACCGATATAAAACTGGATCGTGAAACACTTCTTGTGCAACTCTCTTCTTCCGTTTTGCGGGAAGAGCTGGGTTATGGGAAGGAAAAAATCATCAAACTCCTCAATGAAGAGCTGGGGAAGGATTTGATTACTAAATTGGTATTGCGATAACGACAAATACCACACTTATCGATTAAAAACGCCCTCCAGATAGGAAGGCGTTTTCAATTATAATATTTCGTAAATGATTAAAACATCTCACGACCAGCGAAATGGAAAGCACCTTCAATAGCTGCATTTTCATCACTGTCACTTCCGTGAACTGCATTTTCGCCAATGGAAGCTGCATATAATTTACGGATGGTACCATCAGCTGCATCGGCAGGATTTGTTGCTCCAATAAGGGTGCGGAAATCTTCCACTGCGTTTTCTTTCTCAAGAATTGCCGCAACAATAGGCCCACGCGTCATATATTCTACCAATTCACCATAAAAAGGGCGTTCGCTATGAACGGCGTAGAATTCCTTCGCGTCAGCAGTAGTCATTTGGGTAAGTTTCAGGGCCACGATTCTAAATCCTGAGGCATTGATTTTTTCAAGTATTGCGCCAATGTGTCCTTTTTCGACTGCATCGGGTTTCAACATTGTAAACGTTCTGTCTGTTCTCATTGTATTTTTAAAATTTCGGCAAAAATAGCCATTTGAAAATGAAAAGCAACATTTTAGGGAATTAAACAGGTTTCAGGTTTCGGATTTCGGGTTTCGGGTTTCAGGTTTCAAATTTCAAGTTTCAGGTTGCAGGTTTCAGGTTTGTTTTCACTGGGCAGTCCCCCAGCCCCCCGAGGGGAGAAAGAGATTAATTTTATAAAAATGGTTCATATTTATACAATCGCCTTGTCGATGCTTGGATTTCGATTTCGTTTTCGATTTCGATTTCAACGGTCAGTCCCCCCGAGGGGGAGAAAGATATTAATTTTATAAAAAATGGTTTATATTAATACAATCGTCTTGTCGATGCTTGGATTTCGATTTCGTTTTCGATTTCGATTTCAACGGTAAGTCCACCAGCCCCCCGAGGGGAGAAAGATATTAATTTTGTAAAAAATGGTTCATATTAATACAATCGCCTTGTCGATGCTTGGATTTCGATTTCGTTTTCGATTTCGATTTCAATGGTAAGTCCTCCCGAGGGGAGAAAGATATTAATTTTATAAAAAATGGTTCATATTAATACAATCGTCTTGTCGAGGCTTGGATTTCGATTTCGTTTTCGATTTCGATTTCAACGGTCAGTCCCCCCGAGGGGAGAAAGATATTAATTTTATAAAAAATGGTTCATATTAATACAATCGTCTTGTCGAGGCTTGGATTTCGATTTCGTTTTCGATTTCGATTTCAATGGTAAGTCCCCCAGCCCCCGAGTGGGAGAAAGAGATTAATTTTATAAAAATGGTTCATATTAATCCAATTGTCCTGTCGATGCATAGGTTTCGATTTCGTTTTAAGGTCTAAAGTCTCAAATCTAACGTCTCAAATCTCCCTTCCAACAATATTTTTTTAATGCTTAATCCCCTTTATTGTATCTTCGCCACCTTATGGATAAAAAAACCACGGAAATTGTAAAAGATCTGCTTGCCAAACCTCAAAAAATAGTGGTTATTGGCCATAAGAATCCCGATGGCGATGCCATTGGTTCATGCTTGGGACTTTCATTTTTTCTGAAAAGCCTCGGACATTCCTCCACTGTCCTTATGCCGAATGATTTTCCAAATTTTCTGAAATGGATGCCCGGAGTGGACGGCATCGTCATTTATGAAAAGGAAACTAAGAAAAGTACGGAATTACTTGAACAGGCAGACCTTATTTTCACGCTCGATTTTAATAGTCTGGATAGAGTGGGCGATTTGCAAGCTCCTTTAGAAAAAAGTGATGCCAAATTCGTTATGATAGACCATCATCAACAACCGGCAGATTATGCCGTTGCTACTTATAGCGACGTCGCTATGAGTTCCACTGCCGAAATGGTTTTTCATTTTATGGATGCGCTTGGAGAAACAAAAAAACTCTCAAAGGAAATCGCCACCAATTTATACACGGGAATTATGACCGATACAGGTTCTTTCCGCTTCCCCTCCACTACTCCAACAACCCACCGAATCATTGCGGAGCTTATTGAAGCTGGAGCAGAAGGTGATACCATCTATCAAAATATTTATGACACTAACAGCCCAGACCGGATGAAACTACTGGGAGTGGCTCTCAATAATTTAAATATCTTAACCGACTACAACACCGCTTATATTACTTTGACCCAAAAAGAACTGGACGACCACGACTTCAAAAAAGGAGATACCGAAGGTTTTGTCAATTATGCACTTTCTGTCGATGGTATTGTTTTCGCTGCTATCTTTATAGAAAATAAACAGGAAAAAATCGTTAAAATGTCCTTCCGAAGCAAGGGAGATTTTTCAGTGAATGATTTTGCGCGCAACCACTACAGCGGCGGAGGGCATATCAATGCAGCCGGCGGAAAAAGTTCGCAATCCCTTAACAAAACCATAACTGAATTTATTAGTATCTTGCCACGTTATAAAAACGAACTTACACATGCTTTATAGGCTGTTTTATATTGCGTTATTTTCATTGCTTTTTGTCTCCTGTAAAGGACCTGATGCCAGACGGCCGGTACAAAGCCATAGCGGGACCTTTATAAAGGAATCCGCAAAACGGAACAAGGAACTTTACGATCACGAAAAGAGTTTTATCGAACAAACAATGGCCAAGGATTCTTCGAAAACCTATTTTTCCTCAGAACACGGATTTTGGTATTACTATAATAAACGCGATACTTCACAAACCCAAAAACCGGAGATAGGCGATTTTGTGGAATTCACCTATAACATCAAAGATTTTAATGGCAACGAGATTCTGACGGAAAAAGAGAACGGACTTCAGCGATATAAAATTGACCAAAGCAATCAAGACCTTATATCGGGTGTTCGAGAAGGTATAAAACTTATGAAAGAGGGCGAAACAGTGACCCTTCTTTTACCTTCCTATAAAGCCTATGGTTATTACGGAATTCAAGATAAACTCGGCACTAACATTCCCGTGCAGAGCACTATTACCCTACATTCAATTGAACATATAGAAAATAAATAATTCAACCTTAAATGCCCATTAACCTAATCTCAAATAAACTGAAGAAGTGCACCGGGCATCGCACATCTCTGGTCCTTGTACCATTCTTTCTTTAAAACTAAAAACAAATGAAAAAACTGACATTTTTTATCTTATTTCTCACCCTCGCCTTTGCGTCTTGTCAAGAAAAATATCCTGATCTCGGCGACGGTGTTTATGCAGAATTCGTAACTAATAAAGGTACGTTTGTGGCAAAACTTTACAACGAAGCCGCTCCGTTAACCGTTTCAAATTTTGTCGCCCTCGCTCAAGGAACCAATGGAATGGTTGATTCTCTTTATAAAGGAAAACGTTTTTATGACGGACTTACCTTCCACAGGGTTATTAAGGATTTTATGATCCAAGGTGGCGATCCTAAGGGTGACGGTTCTGGAAATCCAGGCTATAAGTTCCCTGATGAAGTTGTCGATACCATCCAATTTGACAGAAAAGGTCTTTTGGCTATGGCCAATTCAGGTCCAGAAACTAATGGCAGTCAGTTTTTTGTAACTTTAAAAGAAACTCCTTGGCTCAACGGCCGCCATACAATTTTTGGTGAAGTTGTTGAAGGTCAAGATGTGGTGGATGCAATTGGAAATCTAGAAACCGAAAAACCTGGAGACAAACCTGTTCATCCAGTTGTAATCGAAAAAGTGAATATTATCAATAAAGGAAAAGTAAAGGTCCCTTATTTCACTGAAGAGATGAGCAAAATCGAAAAGGAAAAGAAAGAAAAAGAAGCCCGTATTGACAAAATAGCTGAAAAGAAAGCTAAGGAATTTGAACAACTTCGCGCAAAAGCAGATTCGCTTCCCTCAGGACTTAAAATCTATTTCAACAAAAAAGGTGATGGTGAACAACCCAAAGAAGGTGATAAAATCTTGATGAACTACGCCGGTTACTTAACCAATGGCCATCTTTTTGATTCCAATATTTTTGAGAATGCAGAAAAATATGAAATGGTTGACGAAATGCGCAAGGCCGCTGGACAATATATTCCTGTACCAACAGACTACAGCAAGAACGCACAACTTATCCCAGGATTTAGGGAAGGTTTGTTGAATATGAAAGTAGGAGACAAAACCACACTCTTTATTCCAGCTCATTTGGCGTATGGCAATAGAGGAATTCCAGGAGTTATTCCTCCAGATTCAGAATTGGTATTTGAACTTGAAATCGTCGGGATCAATAAATAATCTTAGGACACATAAATTGAAAAGAGGAACCAGTTTTTAGATTGGTTCCTCTTTTTTTTTATTGAAACAGGACTGAAGGGAATCACGAATCACGTTACTCAAAAGAACCACGAATCACTGTCTGTCCCGATTTTTCATCGGGAACTAAAAAGGGAACAAAGAAACAGAGCTTGTCCCGATTTTTCATCGGGAACTGGAAGGGAACCAAGAAACAGAGCCTGTCCCGAGAAAGAAATTGCACAAAGCCAAACTACTCCAACAATATTACCTTAGTAAAACGTCTGTCATCGTAAAACTACTCCCACCTTATTACCTTATTAAAGTATTGCACCTGTCTTCCTCTTTGAAACAACTTGAAAAGAATTTGAAAGTGAATGAAATTTGAGAAATGCGGGTAGGGATTATTGTTATCAATTGGAATTATCAATAAGGTAATAAGGTAAAATGTTAGCCCTTGTATTTGATTACTCAGGTAATAAGGTTTTCTGTTAGGCTTGAGTCGTGCAGCGTTCGCGTGCCGCCATCCGCGTTTCGCAGAAGCTTTAGCGGTGTCACAAACCTTAGCGGACAGCCGTCGGCTAAAGCCTATGGCATCGGCCGAGGGGCAAGCGGTCGTGGTTCCAACCCTCTGTGTCTGTCTTAGAAAGAAATTGCAAAAAGCCAAAGTACTCCCACCTTATTACCTTATTAAAATATTGCACCTGTCTTCCTCTTTGAAACAACTTGAAAAATTTTAAAAGAGAATTAAATTTGAGAAATTCGCATAGGGATTATTGTTATCAATTCGAATTATCGATAAGGCAATAAGGTAAAATGTTAGCCCTTGTATTCGATTACTAAGGTAATAAGGTTTTCTGTGAGGCTTAAGTCGTGCAGCGTTCGCGTGCCGCCAAAGCCCCGCCTGCCGGACGGGCAGGTTTAGCGAAGGAGCAAGCAGTCGTGGTTCAAACCTTTGACTATACTCAAATTAACTTCCCAAGGAATTCAATAAATCCAAAATAATTTGGCTCTATCCGAATCCGTTCCCGATAAAAAATCGGGACAAGCTGTGGTTCGTACAAAGCGATCCTGTCTCCTGTCTCCTGTCTCTTGTCTCCTGTTTCTTATCTCTATTCTCTTATCTCTATTCTCTATTCTTCACCCCTTCACCCCTTCACCGGTATATTCTTCAATATCTCCAACACAAATTCCCAATATTTCTGGGCAGAAGAAATACTCGCCCGTTCATCAGGAGAATGAGCCCCTTTAATAGTCGGTCCAAAGGATATCATATCCATTTCTGGGTAATTCTGACCCAAAATACCACATTCCAAACCAGCGTGACAAGCAGCCACATTGGCCTTTTCTCCGTGTAATTTCTGATATAAACTATCCAAAACTTTCAGGATTGCACTATCCATATTTGGTGCCCAACCGGGATAATCGCCATCCAAACTTACTTTATAACCTGCCAGTTCAAATACAGACGTCAAGGCATTTGCCAAATCTGCTTTTGAGGATTCCACCGAACTTCTTGTTAAACATTCAATTTTGATGTTTCCGTTCGCAACTGAAACTTTTGCAATATTGTTGGAAGTCTCCACCAAATCCTCAATATCGGGACTCATTCGGTAAACCCCATTATGGGCAGCGTTCATAACATTTAGAAATTCCGTCTGGCCTTCTTCGGACATCACTTTGCCAAAATTTTCATCAGATTTTTCTGCAGTAATAGATAGGTTTGGCTCCAAGGATTTGTACTCTGAAAGAATATCCTTTTTTATTTTTTCCAATTCAGAAAGAAACCTTTCTTCGGAAATCACAGAAACCTTCGCCACACTTTCTCTTGGAATCGCATTGCGTAGGCTTCCACCTTCCAGTTTTGAAATTCGCATAGAATCATTTGTAGCGAACAATACACGATTCATCAATTTGTTGGCATTTCCCAGACCTTTGATGATATCCATGCCGCTGTGGCCTCCATTTAAACCGGTAACTTGAATGGTATAATTTTTATCGTTTTTTGGAGCATCGGTTTCGGAATAACATCCTAAAGCCGTAACATCTACTCCACCGGCACAACCTACGCCGATTTCATCATCTTCTTCAGTATCCAAATTCAAAAGAATATCTCCTTTCAGCAAACCTCCTTTCAATCCCTTTGCACCTGTCATTCCAGTTTCCTCATCTATTGTAAACAAGGCTTCCAGAGCAGGGTGTTCAATGGTATCACTTTCCAAAATAGCCATAATAGTGGCAACTCCAATTCCATTATCCGCACCTAAAGTTGTGCCTTTGGCCCGAACCCAATCGCCATCCACATACATTTGAATTCCTTGTTTGTCAAAATCGAAATCGGTGTCGTTGTTCTTTTGGTGTACCATATCCAAATGACTTTGAAGGACCACCATTTTTCGGTCTTCCATACTTTTTGTGGCGGGTTTGCGGATGATAACATTGCCCACTTCATCCTCGATCGTTTCCAAGCCAAGATTCTTTCCAAAATCTTTCATAAACGCAATCACACGCTCTTCCTTTTTAGAAGGTCGCGGCACGGCGTTCAAATCGGCAAAATTGTTCCAAAGGGCTTTGGGTTCTAAGTTTCTTATTTTTTCGTTCATAGTTTATCAATGTTTTTAGTGAGAAAAGGTCACCACGAATACACGAATAATTATGGTATACTATTTTAGCATTTCTTCGAAATACTATTTCAGAATTCGTTACTAGAAAACATTCGTGTATTCGTGGTCAGAATTCTCCAAAATTATTTTTTTTTAATTATGTTCTGAATAAAGGATTACCATGAATCCACGAATAAATGTGTCTTATTAATGCAGCATTTCTTCGAAATGCCATCCCAGAATCCGGAGCTACAAAATATTCCTGTATTCGTGGTCAGAATTCTCCAAAATTACCTTTTATTAATGCAGCATTTCTTCGAAATGCCATCCCAGAATCCGGAGCTACAAAATATTCGTGTATTCGTGGCACATCCTCCCCACAAAATTACTTTTTTTAGACCGCTATAAAAATTATGTAGGGAAAGATTTCCTTCGTAAGTTTGGATTATGCAAAGACGAACCGTCCTTATCCTTGCCCTACTGTTTCCTATTCAGATAATTCTTCTGCAGATCCTAAAGAACTTTCCAGGGTTTGTGGAAAAATATTACAGTCTGGGCTTCTACCCCATTCTCTCAAAAGTCTCCCGATATCTTTTTGGATGGGTTCCGTTTTCTGTTGGAGATGTCTTTTACATCTTAATAAGTCTAGTCGCTATTCGTTGGATTTATAAAAACTTCCGAAGGCTACGGATTGAGCCACATTGGTTTTTTCTGGATATTCTGGCCACGGTTTCCATAGTGTATTTTATGTTCCACGTGTTGTGGGGATTTAACTATTACAGATTGCCACTACACCAATCCCTTCAATTGGAAAGTGATTATACTTATGACGAACTGCTCATCACCACAAAACGGTTTATCGAGAAAAGCAACCAAATGCACAACGAGCTGAGTCATGGCGATACTTTGAAAATTGACCTTCCCTATTCACAAAAAGAAATGTTCAAAAAATCATTGAACGGCTATGAAAACTTGGAAAAGGAATATCCGCAATTGGCTTATTGGCCCCGAAGCATTAAAAAGAGTGGATGGAGTTTGGGACTTTCCTATATGGGATACAGTGGATATTTAAATCCATTTTCGGGCGAAGCGCAAGTAAATAATCTGGTAAAAACATATAAATTTCCGGTGGTAACCTGTCACGAAGAAGCACATCAAATAGGCTATGCGGCCGAGAACGAAGCTAATTTTATCGCCACTTTGGCCACCCTTCACAATGATGATCCATACATCCAATATGCGGGATATATTTTCACTTTGCGATATCTAATTAACGAAGTTGCCCGACAGGATGAAGACCAATACTATAAGCTCGTAGAAACCATAAACCCGGGAATTATGGCCAGTTATAAGGAAATGCGGGACTTCTGGAATAAATATGAAAATCCATTTCAATCCTTTTCCACAATTTTTTGGGATAATTTCCTAAAGGCCAATAATCAGAGTGGTGGGATAAAGAGCTATAACTATATGGTGGCGTTGGTGGTGAATTATTATGGGGAGAGGGCGCTTTGAAATTGATGTAGTTAATGAACTAGGACTAAAAGGAAACACGACGATTTGAACCACGACGAAGAACCTTTTGTGATTTTTCGGGGGATTCTGGCGGCGGAATTTTCCACGCAAAGAACACGGAGAATGCGAAAAGGACGCAAAGTCAAGACTATTCTCTCTGCGCCCCTGCGAAAAACTTTGCGATCCCTGCCTCGCCGGTAGGCAGGTTTGCGTGGGATACAGAGAATCTTTCACGCAAGTTGAATTATATAATAACTCGTTTTAGCCTTACTCCTTTATTAATTATCCTTTAATTATTTTTCGCACCACAGTATTCCCGGCTGAAGAAATTTTCACAAAGTAAACTCCTTTTTCAAAAGAAGAAATATCCAATACAACCGCTCCATTCTGTGGAAGTATCTTTTCCGATAAAACCATCTTTCCTAAGGTATCATAAATTGAAAGGGTCGTTTCAGAAAGCAGTTGTGAAGATTGGATGGAAACATTTCCAGAAGTCGGATTTGGAAAAACACTTAAATTTTCAAATCCGAAAGATCCTACAGAAAGATATTCCGTACTTATTATAAAAGAACGTAATGCAACACAGCTTCCGCTCATATTTTCTACTCTAACATAAATAGTTTGAGGGTTTTGCAGGTTCTGGTAAGCAGTTGGGTCAGCAATAGCATACTCATCCATCGCTGCATTCTCCTCTGACTCATAATAGGAAACCATGTAGGCAGGGAAAAATAATCCATCCAACATTATCGCATCGTTTTCCGTAAGATTAAAGATTGCTAAACCATCTCCATCATCATCAATTTGAGTAAGATCAATAGGTTGGGTTACGGGAAGGATTGGAACCACATGCAATTCCAATTCTACTATTGCAAACAAACCATTTTCAGGACTATATGCACGTGCAAAAACAACTTGGTTATAAGGCACCTCATTAAGATAAGGGCTGATTATGGCATTTGTACCATTTTCAGCATCTGACAGATTGATATGATACGTAAAATATAAAGGAAGGTTTTCCGAATTGATATCTGAATCCGCCAGATGTAAATCAAAGTATGCAAAACCATCCCCATTTACATCACATTCGAGCAATGGATATGGGTTTTCATTAACATTTGGTTGAGCGTGCAAAGAAATATTAAAAAACAGTATTCCTATTAAAAGTAAAAGTTGTTTCATTTTCGGTCGTTTTAAGGAATAAACATAGGGATTTATTTTATAATTATTTAAAAAAGATTGAATTTTATTGTGAGTACAATTTAATGAATAAGCTGCAGGCATGAAATTAATTAGCACAATAGTTTCACTCAGACTGCCAATGGCAGAGAACGCAAAGGGTTCAGTCATTCTCTTCGCGACCTTTGCGAAAAACTTTGCGCCTTCTGGGTTAACTCTTTCAAAACCTTCAAAATAATACCGTCAGAATTTCCTTAAATCTTCATCTTTGCGACTCTGCGCCTTTGCGGGAAATTAATTAAGCGAGGCTATTTTTCCACGCTCTCAATTATTTTATCCTCCGATACTTATTATCTTTATTCAAAAAAAAATGGAATTAGGAATTGGATTGTTTGGAGACTTAACTTTTGATCAAAAAACGCAACAATATGAAAAACCAAGTCAGAAGTTAAATGAAATTATCGAACAGATAAAACTTGCCGACGACTTGGGAATCGATGTGGTTTCGCTCGGGGAGCACCATCGACCCGATTATGTAATTTCTTCTACCGAAATAGTTTTGTCGGCGCTCGCAGGAATTACCAAAAATATTGTGCTAGGAAGTGGCGTAACCGTTCTGAGTTCTGCTGATCCGGTAAAAGTTTATCAAGATTATGCCACCCTCGATCTGCTCTCCAATCAACGGGCTGAAATAATTGCAGGCCGAGGAAGCTTTATCGAATCTTTTCCATTGTTTGGATATGACCTAAAAGATTACAATACCTTATTTGAAGAAAAATTGGAGCTGCTCCTACATCTAAATCAAAATGAAGTAATCAACTGGAAAGGGAAACATCGTGCCCCGATAATAAATCAAACTATCTATCCCAGACCTGAAAGAGAAATTCCCATTTGGATTGCTGTGGGCGGGACCCAGGAATCAATTCTCCGCGCTGCACGCTTGGGTGTGCCCATAATTTTTGCAATCATCGGTGGCAGGACAAAACAATTCAAACCGCTTATTGATTTTTATAAAGAGCAATATTTGCATTTTGGGCATGATCTCCATAAAATGCAGGTAGGAATTCATTCCCACACCTTTATAGGAGATTCCCAACAGGATATTTCCGCAAATTATTTCCCATATTATTCAGCTCAAATGGATCGGATTGGAAAAGACAGAGGTTGGCAACCCTATTCCAAAATGCAGTTTGAAGGCGGAATGGGCCCAGAAGGTGCCCTCTTTATGGGAGATGCCAATCAAGTTGCTGATAAAATGATAGAGGCCATTTCATTTTTCGGACTTACAAGATTTATCGCCCACCTCGACGTAGGAGGACCACCACATAAAGATATGATGAAAGCAATTGAATTATATGGAACGAAAGTATTGCCGATGGTAAGGAAAGCGGTTGGGGGTGTTGAGAGGTGAGAGTTTATGAGTTGAGGAGTTGAGGAGTTGAGGAGTTGAGAAGTTGAGAAGTCTAGGAGTATAGAAGTTTAGAAGTTTAGGAGTTTAGGAGTTTAAGAGTTTAAGAGTTTAAGAGTTTAAGAGTTTAAGAGTTTAAATGTTAATGGATCTAACAATTAACCACTAACTATTAACTTTCAACATCGAACATTGAACATTGAACATTGAACATTGAACATTGAAAAGTTGAGAAGTTGAGAGTTTAGGAGTTTAG
The DNA here is from genome assembly GCA_034676445.1 of Aequorivita sp. GTDB lineage: Bacteria > Bacteroidota > Bacteroidia > Flavobacteriales > Flavobacteriaceae > Aequorivita. The sequence goes on along the minus strand of JAUCCE010000007.1, from coordinate 94,604 downwards.
GAGTTTAGGAGTTTAAGAGTTTAAATGTTCATGGATCTTACAATTAACCACTAACAATTAACCACTAACAATTAACTTTCAACATCGAACAATAAACAACAAACGCTGGACATTGGACATTGAACATTGAAAAGTTGAGAAGTTGAGAGTTTAGAAGTTTAGAAGTTTAGAAGTTTAGGAGTTTAAATGTTCATGGGCCCCACGATTAACCATTAACAATTAACTTTCAACATCGAACAATAAACAACAAACGCTGGACATTGGACATTGAAAATTGAACAGAAGTTGAGAAGTTGAGAGTTTAGAAGTTCAGAAGTTTAGAAGTTTAAATGTTCCTGTGCCAATTAACCATTAACAATTAACCTTCAACATCGAACAATAAACAACAAACGCCGAACATTGAACATTGAAAAGTTGAGGAGTTGAGAAGTTTATGAGTTGATGGGTTTATGAGTTTAAATGTTTACGAAATTACCCACCAAAGAAAGTTAGAGAAACAAAAAACTAAAATCTTGAACAATTAACGATTAACTCTTAACAATTAACCCTTAACATTGAACATTGAACATTGAACATTGAAACCCTACCTTTGACAAATGCATAAATCCATTACCAGTTTTCAGAATCCACTGATAAAACAGATTGTTTTACTTCAGGAGAAATCGCGTGAGCGGAGGAAAACTGGACTTTTTGTTATCGAAGGCATGCGTGAAATTTCCTTGGCATTAAAAGGAAATTACACATTCAAAACCATACTTATTTGCTCCAAAATCATTTCCGAAGTTGAATTATCTGAATTAAGAAAATCCACCAATAATGAAACTGAGTTTATCGAAATCCCATCCGAAATCTATGAAAAACTCGCTTACCGAGGCTCCACTGAGGGCGTTTTGGGAATAGCAAAAGTGAAAGACTTAAGTCTCTTAAACTATAAGCCACAAACAACAAACCCCTTAATCCTAATCGCCGAAGCTCCCGAAAAGCCCGGCAACATCGGGGCAATACTTCGAACCGCTGATGCCGCCAACGTAGATGCCGTAATAATCGCCAATCCAAAAACCGATATGTACAATCCAAACATCATCCGCAGTAGCGTAGGCTGTTTGTTTACCAATCGGATATTTACAGGAACAACTTCGGAAATCATCACATTTCTAAAGGAAAACAACATCAACATTTACTGCGCTGCCCTGCAGGCTTCCCTTCCATATCATACTATAGATTTTAAAGAGCCCTCAGCAATAGTTGTAGGCACCGAAGCCACAGGTCTTTCCGAAGAATGGTTGAAAAATAGTACCCAGAACATCATTATCCCAATGCAAGGCGAAATTGATAGCATGAATGTTTCCGTAGCCGCAGGGATTCTTATCTTTGAAGCGAAAAGACAGCGGGGGTTTTGAGTGGTCAGCGGTCAGTAGCAGTGAGCAGCAGCAGAAGCAAGTACAGTAAAAAATAAAAATCGAATCCCGAATTCCAAAACTAAGCCCTTTGGAATTTGGTACTTGTAATTTAGTGTTTAAACCCTAGGCAGTAGACAGGAGCAAGTACAGTAAAAAATAAAAATCGAATCCCGAATTCCAAAGCTAAGCCCCTTTGGAATTTGGTACTTGTAATTTGGTGGTTAAACCCTAGGCAGTGGACAGAAACAAGTACAGTAAAAAATAAAAATAACCAAACTTAAGGTTACTGAGCCTGCCTCCGTGCCTTTGGCAGACAGGCGAAGTCGAAGTATGAGACCAGAAACAATCTTTTACATAATAATAGCAATCCTGTTGATCAGTTTTATCATTGATCAGGCTTTGGATTATCTCAACGCAAAACATTTCAATGACCCGATTCCTTCCGAATTACAGGATGTCTTTGATGAAGCAGAATACAAGAAATCGCAAGCTTATAAAAAGGAACGGTATCGGTTCAGTATCCTTTCCAGTTCAGTTTCGCTAGTTGCTACCCTCCTGTTTTTCTTTCTGGACGGTTTCGCCTATGTGGATGGACTGGCCCGTTCGGTTTCGGACAATGAGATTGTAATTGCTCTTGTTTTCTTCGGAATAATAATGATTGCAAGTGATATTTTAAGTACGCCATTTAGTTATTACAGCACTTTCGTCATCGAGGAAAAATACGGGTTTAATAAAACTACACGAAAGACTTTCTTTCTCGACAAACTGAAAGGATGGCTGATGGGCGCTGTAATAGGTGGAATTATCTTAGGAGCTATTATCTGGTTTTATCAGGCCACAGGAAAAAACTTCTGGCTCTATGCCTGGGGACTCGTAACCGTGTTTACCATTTTGATGAATCTTTTCTATGCCCGATTTATAGTGCCGTTATTCAACAAACAAACTTCTTTGGAAGAAGGGGAACTTCGCTCCAAAATTGAAAAATACGCTTCTAAAGTTGGTTTTACCCTAGACAAAATATTTGTCATCGACGGCAGCAAGCGTAGTACAAAAGCAAATGCCTACTTCTCAGGTTTCGGAAGTGAAAAGCGCGTAACCCTTTATGATACTTTGATAAACGATTTAAACGAAGACGAAATAGTCGCCGTCCTTGCCCACGAAGTGGGACATTATAAGAGGAAACACATCATCATCAACCTTTTTGCCGCCATCATTACTACAGGATTTACGCTTTGGTTGTTATCGCTATTCATCGGGAATCCATTGTTATCGCAAGCATTGCACGTTTCACAACCCTCTTTCCACATTGGTTTGGTGGCTTTCGGTGTACTTTACAGTCCGATTTCGGGAATCACAGGTTTAATAATGAACTATTTAAGCAGGAAATTTGAATACCAAGCAGACGATTACGCCAAGAACACCTTCGCAGGAAAACCATTAATCTCTGGCCTAAAAAAACTATCTAAAAACAGCCTGAGCAACCTAACCCCTCACCCGCTCTATGTTTTTGCCCATTATTCGCATCCTACCTTGTTGCAGCGGTTTCGGAATTTGGAGAAATGATCGTAAATCGTAAATTAAACCCCGAGTGTTTATTTTCTTCCAACCTCCAACTTCCATCTTCCAACTTCCAACTTCCAGCTTCCATCTTCCATCTTCCATCTTCCAACTTCCAACTTCCCACCTCCAACTTCCAACTTCCAACTTCCATCTTTCATCTTCCAACTTCCATCTTCCATCTTCCATCTTCCATCTTCCATCTCCCATCTTCCATCTTCCAACTTCCAACTTCCATCTTCCATCTTCAATCTTCCAAACTTCCAACTTCCAACTTCCAACTACCAACTACCGTCTACCGACTACCGACAAACGACTAACGACTCATTAAGGTCTAAAAAAAAATGGTAAAATTCGAAGAAATAAAAGTCAATTATTTCAAATATTAGAGCGTTAAACATTAATTTGCAAACTCCTAATCATTTCAAATGAAAACAAGACTACTATTTCTTTCCGCTATACTTTTTTCCCTTTCAATTAATGCCCAAATAGATTTTGAAGCCCACGTTACTGTCGATGACACTGGAGGAACTAACAATCCTCAGTCAGTTTTCGCCGCCGATCTGGACGGAGATGGGGATATGGATATGATATCGGCTTCTGCTTATGACAATAAAATTGCCTGGTATGAAAATCTGGATGGCCAAGGCACATTCGGCCCCCAACAGATTATTTCAGAAGATGCAATGGGGGCTATTTCAGTTTTTGCAGCAGATATTAATGGCGATAGCGTTATGGATATTGTTTTTGCTTCCTCTGGCGACAACACCATCGGATGGTATAAAAATAACGGACAGGGAAATTTTGGTCCAAAACAAATAATCTCGACCTTGGTAAACAAACCAAGTTCCGTGTATGCCGCAGATGCTGATGGTGATGGCGATATGGATGTATTCTCAACCTCAGCTTTAGACGATAAAATTGCCTGGTACGAAAACACCGACGGCCAGGGGAATTTTGGACCCCAACATACTATTTCCACCGCTTTTGATTATCCCATACGTATTTCTATGGGCGATATTGACGGCGATGGTGATAAGGATATCCTTTCAGGAAGCAGTTATAACAACAGTCGTATTGCTTGGTTTAAAAACACCAACGGACAAGGAAACTTTGTTCTGCAAGGAACTTTAAACACAGATATTTCTTATTGTCGTTCGGCAATACTTGCAGATGTTGATGGTGATGGCGACCTGGATATTGTAGCTGTATCCATTAAAACAGAAGGCCATCGGGTTATTTGGTTTGAAAATATGGACGGACTGGGAAATTTCAACCCTACCCCGCACTTAATTGCCTTGTTAAGCCCTACTGCACGACCGGAGATTTTGTACGCTGCAGATTTTAATAACGACGGCAAAATCGACATTGCACTTGGCACTGATAACGAAGGCGTATCGTGGTTTAAAAATAATGGTTCGGGGAATTTCGGAGCACCGCAATTTATTGACAACGACGTTTATGGAGTGGTATCGCTTTTCGCCACTGATATTAATGGAAATGGCAATCAGGATTTATTGCTCGCTGCGGGTCGGACAGACCGAGTCGCTTGGCACGAAAACTTAAATGGACAAGGAAGTTTTGGCCCTTCAAATGAGTTGGCCGCTATCAATGGTGCCAATGGAGCATATCAAATAATATCTGCAGATCTTGACAACGATGGCGACAAGGACATCATTGCCGCTCTTTCCAATGACAACAGAGTGGTTTGGCAAGAAAACCTTGATGGACAAGGAAATTTTTCTACAATCAAAACCATTGGAAACTTAGATCAGTGTACTGCAGTTTACGTTGGCGACGTGGATGGAGATGGTTATTTGGATGTTCTCGCCGCCGGCAGTTCAGCTCTTGTTTGGTACAAAAACCAGGACGGACAGGGAAATTTTGGACCTGAAAGAATCATAAATACTCAAAGCTATAACGGCACGGTGCACGCTATCGACCTCGATAATGACGGGGATCTGGATATAATAGCGGCAGATCTAAACTCCGTTATCTATTGGCAGGAAAATCTTGATGGGCTCGGTAATTTTGGCCCTATCCAAATCATTTCCAATGAATATTCCGCAAGCGATTCTATAATAGCGGTCGATATCGATAATGATGGGGACAAGGATATTGTAGTTTCCTATTGGGGAGATGGTGTGGTAGTGTGGTTTGAAAACTTGGATGGGCTGGGCAATTTCGGTACAAGCCATCTAATTGATACCCTTATTTCCCCTGATTCCGTATTTGCCGCAGATTTGGATAACGACGGCGACATAGATGTTGTTACCCTAGATTACGGAACCAATGAAGTGATGTGGTACGAAAATACTGATGGAAATGGAACTTTTGGAAGTGCACAAATAATTTCAAATACCGTTATGTCTCCATTCAGTATTTATGCAAAGGACCTTGATAACGACGGCAATATAGATGTAATTTGCGGTAGTGTGGATACAGGGGAAATAACTTGGTTCAAAAACGATGGCAATGGAAATTTTAATTTTCAACAAACCATTTCTTCCAACACTCAGGCAATAACTTCAGTCTTCGCTGATGACTTTAATGGCGATGGAAAAATTGATATTCTGGCATGTGCCTTTTACCAAGACCAAATAATCTGGTTCGAAAACAAAGATCCGTTGGCAATAAATGAAAACACAACACCCCTTTTCAACATCTACCCAAATCCAACCCACAACATCCTAAATATTTCTGGCATCTTACCCATTGACGAAATAACCATCTACAACAACCTCGGCCAATTGCTTTTTACTTCCGAAGGAAAAAACCAAATAGATATTTCAGCTTTAACTGAAGGAATTTATTTCCTGAAAATCAGAGATGAAAAGGGACAGATAGAAACCAAAAAGGTGATAAAAAGATAAAACTGTTTCTTTTTTTGTTAAATTAGAGCAATCAAAATCGGCTCTCATGAAAACAAAACTACTTTCCCTATTCGCATTTATATTGTTCTTTAACCTATATTCCCAAGTTGCCTTTGACACTCACAGCATCCCAATCGCCCCCTTTAGTGATGTAAAAGCAATTTGTGCCGCCGATTTGAATAATGACGGCTACAAGGATTTGGTGGTCTCCTATGGCTCAGAGCGAAAAATCGTATGGCTCGAATTTAATAACGAATTGAAGACTTTCGACACCGAACACTTTCTTTCAGATCTTTACGGAGGAAGGGCGGTTATTATGGGCGATATAGATAATGATCAAGATGAAGATATAATCGGTGCGGACGCCAGTAGAATATTTTGGTTCGAAAACATCGACAATCAAGGAAATTTTGGCCCAATGCAAATTATTGCTACCTCATTTTTGGAACCCACTTCCATTTTGTTCCTCGATATGGATGGCGACGGCGACAAGGACATTCTCGGATCTTCATTAGGTGATCCCATCAGCCATCAACCGCCTACCATAGCTTGGTTCGAAAACAGTGACGGTCAAGGTAATTTTACGACAAAACACATTATTGACGATTCCACTCATGTCGAGTTCTATAAAGGTATATGTTTTGCGGATCTCGATAACGATGGAGATCCCGATGTAATTGTAACTGGTAGTCCTTATGCTTATGGTAAACTGGGATGGTATAAAAACCTAGATGGCCAAGGAAATTTTAGTGCCTTTCAGTTAATTTCGAATGTAGTTGGTGCAAGCTCAGTTTTCTCCATTGATATGAATCTTGACGGTTATAACGATATAGTTTTACTCCGTGGAGGTGATGTTTTGTGTTTTCAAAACTTAAACGGCCAAGGCCAATTTGGCAATCCAAATATACTCATAACCGAGCAAGATTATATTATCTCCATATTTTATGATGATTTAGACAATGACGGAGATATTGATATATTAGGATCCTCAAATGATAAAATAGTCTGGTATGAAAATATCAATGGACTGGGAGATTTTAGCTCGGGGAATATAATTTCAACATCGTCAGGATCCCCAAATATCATAAATACAGCCGATATAGAAAACGATGGCGATATTGATGTTGTTACAGGTTCCGCAGGCCATAATGAGTTCAACTTATTTTGGCACGAAAACCTATTTATTTTAGGAACAGAGGAAAACACAACACCTCTTTTTAACGTCTTCCCAAACCCAACCCACAACATCCTAAATATTTCTGGCATCTTACCCATTGACGAAATAACCATCTACAACAACCTCGGTCAATCCCTTTTTACTTCCGAAGAAAAAAAAACAAATAGATATTTCAGCCTTAAGTGAAGGAATTTATTTCCTGAAAATCAAAGATGCAAATGGGCAATTTGAAACGAAAAAAGTTTTGAAAAAATAGAATTGTTTGAGTGGCAGTATACAGTTGCGGTTGGCAGTAGTGGTCAGTGGTCAGTATTCGGTGATCAGTGCTCAGTGGTCAGTGGTCAGTGATCAATGTTCACGCCACTGATTTACTGAATTACTGATTTTGAGGATTAGCACCGTTCATCCTCGAAGTTATCATTGATCCTTGTCTAATTTTAAAAAAGTCGTTTCAGATTGAATATTGGTGTGAAATAGATATTACGCCCTTTCAGGGCTAACGGCCACAGTTTAAGCGCAACACAAGGCTATCGCCTCGTGTTGGGAGATATCGCCCTTTCAGGGCTAGATTTGTCACCCATCACCTGGAACCTGGAAGTCTAATGGGGAATGGTTAATGGTTAATGGTTAATGGTTAATCGTGAATCGTGAATCGTAAATTGTTAATGGTTAATTGTTATTGGTTAATTGTTAATCAGTAAACCGTAAATCGTCAATCTTTAATCGTAAATGAAAACCCCGAGTGGTTATTTTCTTCCTGCACTCTCTACCGTCTAACGACTACCGACTACCGTCTAAATAATGGTTAATTGTTAATCGTAAATCGTTAATTGTTAATGGTTAATCGTACAATCGTAAATCGCTAATCGTAAATGAAAACCGCGAGTGGTTATTTTCTTCCTGCACTCTCTACCGTCTACCAACTACCGTCTACCGACCACCGTCTACCGTCAACCGACCACCGACTACCGACTACCGTCTACCGTCTACCATCTACCGTCTACCATCTACCGTCTACCGACTACCGACCACCGACTACCGTCTACCGTCTACCGACTACCGACTAAAGTCTACCGACCACCAACTGCCTGAAAAATATATACCTCCGTCGCTCCGCGTCCATATTTCTGATAATCGGCATCATAAAACTTTAAATTGTCATAGCGGCCAAAAAGGTATTCCAGTTCCGTGCGCAATACGCCTTCGCCCACTCCATGGATAAAGACTACACGTTGAATTCGTTTTGAGATGGCAAACTCGAGTTGTCGTTTTGCGGTATCCATTTGGATGGTTAGGATATCATAATTGGAGAGGTATTTGGATTTTGGCACCAACTGATGGATGTGTAGATCAACTTCCATTGCGGGTTGCGTGCGCTCTTTGGGTTTTATTCGCTTGGTTTTGCCCGGTTTTTGCTGTTGTTTTTCTGAAAGGATGGCAGGAAGATCCATCTGCGCCAATGCTCTTTTGGACAGGGAACCATCTATCACGATCAATTCCTTTTCCAAAAAGTCCAACTCAAAACCATCAGAGGTAACAATTGTGATATTCTTACCGTTGATTTCTGATACCACGCCAGAAATAGCATCGTCCAAAACTGAAACTTTATCGCCTATATTCATCCTTTTCATTTAATTTTTCAAAAACAACTCCATTTAACTGTAAATCATTCCTTTTAAAAATTTTTATAACAAAATATTTGAGTATTTTAGTAGCATAATTCACCTAATATTGAATATTCTTTATAAATTTACTGCGTTTATTAGAACTCCCCATTTCAACTAACGGCGTTTTAAAACCACAATATTATGAAAAACCTGCTACTTTCTTTCGTATTGCTTATAACTTCTGCAACGGTATTTGCGCAATTATACGTGGCACCTGTTCCAACTGGAAGACCTGCTCCTCAGGACTTTAAGGAGGGCTATATTTTCGTGAAGGGCGAAATCCTTTATGTTGAGGGTGAGATAAACCTACAAAAAAACCCTACCTTACTTTCGTACAATAGTGAAGCCAGCATTTATTTAAGAGAGGGTGGGCAACTGATCCAAGGAGGAGACGAATCAACAAATACAGGCACCGGATACCTTTCCGTATGGCAACATACTAATCCTACCAATGCTTATGCTTACTATTATTGGTGTTCTCCGGTGGGAAATCCCTTAGCTGGATTGGGTCCAAGTGAAATAGGTAATAAAAATTTTGGACTTGCCTCCATGTATGAAATATATGGCCCCTCTGCTCCAATAAGCGCCAGACAGGTTGAAACTATTGGTTCAAAAGAAGGTTTCACAGATCCAAAGCTCACAATTTCCCGACGCTGGATGTACATCCACCCCACTCCTAATACTGAAGCAGAAGACACTTACATCCGTATAAACGCCACCGACGGCGTTCCTGCGGGTTTTGGATTTACCATGAAAGGAGTGAACGACGGACCACTTGGAGCTCCTAACCCTCCAGGACCCAATTATGGTCACGACCAAATCTATGAATTTAGAGGAAGGCCCAATAATGGGGATTTTGAAATTCCTGTATTAGGACCGGCCGTTGTGGATCCTAATACCCCAGGCCCTGCAATAGAAAGCGCGAAAATGACCTTGACGGGCAATCCTTACCCTTCTGCCTTGGATTTGAATAAACTTTTTTATGATTCGGATAATACAGCCCTGAATTGTATTTATTATTATGATGAGGATCGTTCGATTTTGTCACACTTTTACAATCTAAAACCTTTTGGATATGGAGTTTGGGTGCCAGGGGGTATAGATACAGGAGATAATCCAGGTTCGTTTCCTGGTCTTTATGTTGGAGCATCATTTTCCATTTGGAATGCTGCAGGGACTCAGACAGAAACTGGAGTAGGAAATGGCGCAGCAAATATCCACCAACGTTATGCACCCATCGGCCAAGGGTTTATGTTTGTAGGTAATGGGGATCCCGTCAACCAAGCTTTCGTTAAAATTAAGAACTCCCATCGAGTTTTTAAAAAGGAAGGTCCATATTCCAAATTTTTCAGACCTGAAGGTGAATCAAACGAAAATGGTCTATCCACAGAAAATGGCGACGGCTATCGTTCCGACACCAATATTTCTGTTGAACCTGCGGAGGATAATCGTATCCCTCAATTGCGTATTTCAGTGGTTTTCGACGATAAACTCCATAGAGAGATGTTATTGGCTTTTTCCCCTCAAGCTTCAGATGGCTACGACCGTGGTTTTGATGCATTGAGTCCCATGGGAATGAAATCAGAAGCCTACTTCCCAATCGGCCCAGATAGTAACAGATTACCGTACGTTATCCAAGGCACCAATTACGAGCCGCGAAAGATGGTCCCCATAACTTTTAAACTCCATAAAACCAGTCAGATTGAAGTCCGGGCCGTTGAGGAAATCAGGAAGCCATACCAAAAAGTATATCTTTTTGACCGACAAGAAAATATTTATAGGGAATTAATCAAGCCGCATAGTGCCGCTTCTACCTTTAGCTTACCCGCCGGCACTTATGATGATCGCTTCTTTCTCGTGTTCAGAGATGGTCCGAGGTTGGCCAACCAAGAAGATCTTGCCGATGCTCAAGACCGGGCCGCTGGCGCTGTTAATATGTTCCAAAACAACCCAGCACGACAACTGGAAATAAGCAACCCAGACGGATACACTCTTAAAGCCGCCTATGTGTACGACATGAACGGGAAACTGGTTATCACCGAAAACAAACTAGGCGATAGCAGCAGTTATTCTTTCTATACCGGTAACCTTAGCGATGGCATGTATATAGTAAGGCTGATAACCTCAGACGATATTACCATTAATTATAAGGCAATGGTTGTGAATAAATAGCCTTCGATAAAATTTTTTCAATAAAAAAAAGGATTAAAGGGGGATGAGTGATCCCGATAACATCGGGATCGTACCGAAGCCCAAAGAATCCCGAAATAGCAATATTTCGGGATTCTTTTTTAGACTATGCTTAGACTGACATTCCGTTATTTTTAAAGACCTAACAGGTCTTCGAGACCTGTTAGGTCTCATCAATCCAATCGTTTTAAAATAAGAAAACCAACTGCCACCAACCAACGGAAGGCGTCCTTCGACCTGACGGAAGGCATCCTTCGACCTGACGGAAGGCGTGACAGAAACCAACGGAAGGCGTCCCTCGACCTGACGGAAGGCGTCCCTCGACCTGATGGAAGGCGTGACAGAAACCAACGGAAGGCTTGCCATTAACCAATGGAAGGCGTCCTTCGAAAGACCTCACAGGTCTCCAAGACCTGTGAGGTCTGGAAACGGCTATTTTAATGACACTTCCGTTGTCCCACTGAGTAGCCTGCCCTGAGCGCAGTCGAAGGGCAGTCGAAGGGCAGTCAAAGTGCTTTATACAACCAAAACCCGGTTCCCGAGCGGAGCCGAGGGACTATTTCTCAAACTCCCTCAGAGTCTTAACAATAATAGAAACACAGTCCAGCAACTCTTCCTCATTCATCACCAAAGGCGGAGCGAAACGGATTATATTGCCGTGGGTTGGCTTTGCGAGCAAACCATTGTCGCGTAGTTTTAAACAGATATTCCAAGCGGTATCGCTGTCGTCACTGTCATTTATTACAATGGCGTTCAACAATCCTTTTCCGCGAACGAGCTTTGTTATATTGCTGTTCTCGATAAATTTATTCATTTCTTTTCGGAACAATTTTCCGAGTTTTTCGGCATTTTCTGCCAACTTCTCATCACGAACCACAATTAAGGCAGCCATTGCTACAGCGGCGGCCACAGGATTTCCACCAAAAGTAGAACCGTGATTTCCCGGTTGGATTACTTCCATAATTTCATTATCTGCCAAAACAGCCGAAACGGGATAGGCACCACCACTCAAAGCTTTTCCTAAGATCAAAAGATCTGGTTTCACATTTTCGTGATCACATGCCAAAAGTTTTCCGGTACGGGCAATTCCTGTTTGCACTTCGTCTGCAATAAAAAGAACGTTGTGTTTATCGCACAAGGCTTTTGCTTTGCTCAAATATCCTTCCGAAGGCACATAAACGCCAGCTTCACCTTGGATAGGCTCTACTAGGAAACCAGCAATATTTTTATTGTTTTCCAATTCTTGCTCAAGTGCATCCAGATTGTCGTATTCAATTTTTATAAATCCTTTGGTATAAGGGCCAAAATGTTTCCGCGCCACAGGATCGTTGCTAAAAGAGATAATAGTAGTTGTTCGGCCGTGGAAGTTATTGGCACAAACTATAATTTCGGCTTCATTTTCATCCAGACCCTTCTTTTCATAGGCCCATTTTCTACAAATTTTCAACGCGGTTTCCACAGCTTCGGCTCCCGTGTTCATAGGAAGCAATTTTTCGTATCCAAAAAACTCGCACGCAAATTTTTCATATTTCCCAAGCATATCGTTGTGAAATGCCCGTGATGTCAAGGCTAATGTTTTAGATTGTTCCGTAATGGCCGCTACGATTTTTGGATGGCAGTGCCCTTGGTTCACTGCGGAATATGCCGAAAGGAAATCGTAGTACTTTTTGCCGTCCACATCCCAAACATATACTCCTTCCCCTCTGTTCAAGACCACTGGCAGGGGATGATAGTTGTGCGCTCCGTACTTGTTTTCCAATTCGATAGCCTTCTGTGAGGCCGTTTGTTCCATAACTGACATAAGATTGTAAAATTTTGAAGTAAATAAATCTGATTCTTTTTCACCTTCAAAAGCCCAGCATTTAGGCTTGGGAAAATCGAACATATCGACTGAAGATAGCGGAATCCGTTAAGGCCTGCAAATTACTAAATTTATCGCACATCTTTTGGGGCTTTAACAGGATTTAAACCTAACAATTATGCTATTTTTGCGCCTATGGCAAGGAAAAACAAGCAGATAGTTTTGGAAAATATCGAGGTAATCGATGCAGGCGCCAAGGGCAAGGCTGTGGCCAAAGCTCCTGACGGTCGCGTAGTATTTATAGACAATGCGATTCCCGGCGATGTGGTCACGGTACAGACCTATAAAAAGAAAAAAGGTTTTTATGAAGGCACGGCTATTTCGTTTTCTAAATATTCCGAGAAACGTGTAGAACCCGTCTGTCCTCATTTTGGAGTATGTGGCGGTTGCAAATGGCAGAATCTGGGATATGAGCACCAGCTTTTTTACAAGCAAAAGGAAGTGGAGCAAAACCTAAAACGGATTGGAAAAATCGAATTGCCTCCCTTTCAGCCCATTCTCGGTTCCGCCAAGCAATATTTCTATCGCAACAAAATGGAATTTTCTTTTAGCGACAGCAAATGGCTTACGCTAGCACAAATAAGAAGTGGGGAAATAATTGAGGATAGAAATGCACTTGGATTTCATATTCCAGGAATGTGGGACAAGATTTTGGATTTGGATGTGTGCTACCTTCAGGCCGAACCCAGCAATGCCATTCGCGATTTCGTGAAATTGAAAGCGGAGGAACTGGGACTTTCATTTTTTAACACTAGAAAACAGGAAGGGTTTTTACGCACCTTGATGCTGCGTACTTCTTCCACAGGTGAAGTAATGGTATTGCTTCAGTTTTTTCACGAAGACGAAACGAACAGAAAATTATTGTTGGAAGCAATTGCTGAAAAATTTCCAGATATCACTTCACTTTTATATGTAATCAATTCCAAAGGAAACGATACACTCTATGATCAGGAGATTGTTCTTTTCTACGGAAGAGACCACATTTTTGAAGAAATGGAAGGGTTGAAGTTTAAGATAAATGCAAAATCCTTTTATCAGACCAATAGCGAGCAAGCCTATGAATTGTATAAGATAACGAGGGATTTTGCAGGTCTTACAGGCAATGAATTGGTTTATGATCTTTATACCGGAACGGGAACCATTGCTCAATTTGTTGCTGGAAAAGCAAAAAAGGTGATCGGGGTTGAAGTGGTACCCGATGCTATTTCCGCCGCAAAGGAAAATGCTAGCTTGAATAAAATTGACAATGTTGAGTTTTATGTAGGCGACATGAAGAAGGTTTTCAATAAGGAATTCATCAGCACCCACGGAAAACCCGATGTGGTAATCACGGATCCGCCCAGAGATGGGATGCACGGCGATGTGGTTTCCCAATTATTGACCCTCGACGCCCAAAAGATTGTTTATGTAAGTTGCAACAGTGCCACCCAAGCCCGCGATCTTGCTCTTTTGGATTCGAAATATAAAGTGACAAGAGTACAACCGGTTGATATGTTTCCACAAACCCATCACGTTGAAAATGTTGTACTTTTGGAAAAACGTTGATTTTTACAGAAAACTCCTAATTGCACCGATGGTAAAAAGAATTGTCTTTCTTCTATTTCTGGTTTTCCTTTTCAAGGGTTGTACACGAGATGATATATGTCCCGAGGGAACCGCGACCACTCCAAATTTGATAATTGTCTTTAACAACAATCTAAACCCGAATAATCGCAAGGACGTGGAAGGTCTCAGCATTCAGACGGATTATGAAGATTCGGTTCTTGTTTTGGCTACTACTACCACAGATTCCATCGCAATTCCATTGAGCACAACTTCAGATACCACGAAATACCGTTTTATCCGTACAAGAGGTACGGGCGATTTAACCGAGATAAATGTGGATAAAGTAATGTTTATCTACAGCAGAAAAGATCTATACGTTACCAGAGCTTGCGGATTTAAAACCGAATTCGACAACTTGGATTATAATCTGGAAGATGAAGGAAGTGGAAATTGGATCAAGAATGTTACAAAATATAGAGATACCGTAAGCGATGAGAAAAAAGCACATTTTATCTTTTTTCATTAGTCTTCTTTTTACCGTCGTTATTACGGCGCAGAAAAAGGATGAAAAAGCCACAGATACCGTTCCTCGGATTGAAAAATATGGGCTACGGGTTGGTGTGGATTTGGCAAAACCGCTTCGGACCCTCATTGAAAATGGATATTCCGGTTTTGAGATAATGGGCGACTTTCGTGTAACCAAAAAATTCTATGCCGCTTTGGAATTGGGGAATGAGAAAAAAGACTGGATAGAGCCTTATGTTTCTTCGCAGACCAGCGGTAGTTATGCCAAAATAGGTTTTGATTACAACGCTTATGAAAATTGGTTGGGAATGAGAAACTCTATCAACCTCGGCCTGCGTTATGGGTTTTCTACTTTTAATGAGACACTTTTGAGCTATCGGGTTTATACAAACAACCCAGCCTTCCCTGCCGAAGTAGTTACCACTCCCATTGAATATACCAATCTATCGGCACATTGGGCAGAATTCATTTTCAGCGTTAAGACTGAAATCGTAAACAACCTTTACCTATCTATAAACCTGCAACTAAAACGGAAACTTGCCGAAACTTCTCCCGACAACTTTGCGAATCTGTATATTCCCGGCTTTAATAGAACGTATGATTATAGTGAATTTGGGGTGGGATATGGATATTCCATTTCGTATTTGATTCCGATTTTTAAGAAGCGGACGCTGCCGGTTGTTGAGTGATGAGAGGTGAGAGGTGAGTGGTGAGTGGTGAGTGGTGAGTGGTGAGAGGTGAGTTTTCAAGGATTTGGGATGCGAGATTAGGGATTTGAGATGACGGATGTGGAAGGATGTTGGATGAGAGCTTTTTTTTGCGAAGGAGGAGAATATTGATTTACTGCACACTGATTCGGTGTAACCCCCCGCCCCTAAAAGAGGAGAAACAAAATAATAAGACTACTTAGAACTTGCCCTGACCTAAAGGGTGAATATACTGTTGGCTTTCTTCGGGTCAGGAGTTGCCCCAGCCCTAAAGCAGGAGTTGCCCCAGCCCTAAAGGGTGAATATACTGTTGGCTGGTATTGGGGTCAGGAGTTGCCCCAGCCCTAAAGGGTGAATATACTGTTGTCCGGAATCGGGTTTAGGAGTTGCCCCAGCCCTAAAGGGTGAATATACTGTTGGCTTGGCTTGGTATTGGGACTTGCCCCAACCCTAAAGGGAGATTATACTGTCAGCTGTTATTGGGATTGGCATTTTTTCCTCAATCCAAAAATATGCTTAAGGTTAATCCCAGATTTTATCCTCCCCTTTAGAGCTTGTACCGAACTAGCCTCGGTAGGCGGGGGTCTGAACAATTTTTCTTGATAAGACCTCACAGGTCTTTGAGACTTGTGAGGTCTCGAGCTTTTTTAGTGAATGCGGAGATTAATGATTTACTGCGTACTGACTTACTGCGTACTGATACGTTGAGACCCCCAACCTCTAAAGGGGAGAAACAAATTTTCGCATACTTTATCGGCTCCCTATCATCTAACTACTTTTATAATAATCTGATAATAAATGGGTTATGCTTTCCATGGGTTTATAAATATATAACTAAACCCCTTTGAACTAAAGTACTTAAAACAGACTGAAAGCCTGCCTGCCAAGGCACGACAGGCAGGTCTGTTAGATTCGTGAAAATCAAAGCCAGATTGATTACACATTCGTTTTCCACGAATCAGTGAATTTGTGAAAATTCGTGCAATTCGTGGCAGACTTGAACCCTCAAGTTAGATAAAGTTCGCGATCTCGGGCGGGCCCGAGTGAAGGACTTATGTCTAGGGTCAGACCTATTTTCTTGATATACCGCAACTGAATACTGAGTACTGTTTCTACCAACTACCGACTGTCTCACTGATCACTGATTACTGAATACTGATACGTTGAGACCCCCAACCCCTAAAGGGGAGAAACAAATTTTCGCATACTTTATCGGCTCCCTTATGTCTAGGGTCAGACCTATTTTCTTGATAAACCGCAACTGAATACTGTTTCTACCAACTACCGACTGTCTCACTGATCACTGATTACTATACTGATACGTTGAGACCCCCAACCCCTAAAGGGGAGAAACAAAATTTGGAAACACAATTCGACTGTAATTATTAATGATTTACATAACATTGATTTTACTACGTACCGACTAATTGTGCACTAAACTACTGACTTACAAAATAACCCTGAACTCATAACTCATAACTCATAACTCTGAACTCATAACTCCTAACTCTGAACTCATAACTCTGAACTCATAACTCCTAACTCATAACTCATAATCACTGTTTCGACGCCTTCCTACTGCCCTCATACATTTCATAACGCACCAGTTTCGCTTCCAATTTCCCATTAAAAAGCTTTATTTTCTTTGAAGGTCGTAATCCTACAAATTTCAGAGCTTCCATATTTGAGGTGATCATCCAAGCTTGTGTGCCGGGATAGCCTCGTTTCAACGTATTTCCGATGGAACTGTAAAAAGTTTCAACGTCATTTACGGAAATACGTTCGTCGTAAGGTGGATTGAAAATGATGTATAAGGGACTGGTTTTTTCCTTTTGGCTAGTAAAGAAATCCTGTTCTTTCACTTCGATGAAATCCTGGAGATTGGCATTTTTAATATTTTCCTTAGACTTTTTTATAGCGATGGGATCAAGATCATAACCATATACTTTATGGGGGAAATCCCGAACTTTTTTCAGAGCGGCGTCTTCAATCATTTCGTAAAGATCTACATCAAAATCGGGCCAGGTTTCAAAACCAAATTCCTCCCGGTTCAAATTGGGCGGGATATTGCAAGCGATCATTGCCGCCTCGGTCAGAATCGTTCCACCACCGCACATAGGATCCAGCAGATCACATTGGCCGTTCCATCCCGATAGCATAATGATTCCGGCGGCCAAAACCTCATTTATTGGAGCCAGAACACTTTCGGTTTTATACCCTCTTTTGTGCAGAGATTCCCCTGAACTATCCAAAGAAACGGTACAGATATTCCGGTCTATATGAATATTGATCCGCAGAGTGGGATGATCTAAATCTACATTGGGCCGAACTCCTTCCCTATCTCGGAAACGATCAACAATAGCATCTTTGGTTTTTAGTGCTATATATTGGGAATGTGTAAATACATCCGAAAAAACAGTTGCATTTACCGCCAGCGTACCTTTTACGTCCATATATTTTTCCCAAGGGATGTCGTAAATCTTTTTATATAAATCGTCCTCGGTAAAAATATTAAATGCCGTTATTGGTTTAAGGATTTTAATGGCAGTTCGGCAACACAGGTTTGCCTTGTACATAAACCCCATATCCCCCTCAAAGGAGACATTTCGGATTCCTATTTCTATGGACGAGGCTCCGAGTTGACGAAGTTCCTGGGCCAAAAGTTCTTCCAGTCCAAAAAGGGTTTTTGCAACCATTTTAAAATTCATTGCCATGTGATATTTCGAGATTTAGACACAAAAATACAGTATTTTTGCAGGGCGAAACGATAACTATGCAAAAAGAAACCGAAGCTTGGTACGCGTCGTGGTTTAACACACCCTATTACCATCTGCTCTACAAGGATAGAGACCATCGAGAGGCTGCTCTATTCATGAATACGCTGACAAGCTATTTAAATTTAGAAGAAAACAGCACCATTCTCGACCTCGCCTGTGGAAGGGGTCGTCATTCCAAATATTTATCAAGAAAAGGATTTGATGTAACCGGCGTAGATCTTTCGGAGGAAAGCATTGCCTATGCCAAACAATTTGAAAACCCCAACCTACACTTCGCAGTACACAATATGTGCCTGCCTTATCCTCAAAAATTCGATGCGGTCTTCAATTTATTTACCAGTTATGGGTATTTCAAAAATGACATAGATAACTTTAGAACTATCCAGGCCATAAAAGCCGAATTAAAACCCCGTGGCTATGGCGTTATTGATTTTTTGAATGTAAAGCTGGCTATCAAAAATTTGATCCCTCACGAAACAAAGAAAGTTGAAGACGTTGTCTTTGAAATTGAAAAATATGTGAAAGATGGATTTATCTTTAAAGATATTCGCTTTAACGACCAAGGAGAGGACCATTTCTTCACCGAACGGGTGAAAGCTCTTACTCTGAAGGATTTCCAAGATTATTTTGCGGAAGCGGATGTAGAATTGAAGGCTGTTTTTGGCGATTACCACTTAGCTGATTTTGATGAAGAGACCTCGGAAAGGTTGATATTAATATTCCACTGATGAACTATCTTTTACTGTTTTTGGCGGTGGTCACGGGTTATATTGTGGCACTCATTCTTCGAAAAAAGGATTTAAAAAACATGGAGGTCTTTATGGCCTTTAGCGGGGCTTTTCTACTCTCCATTACTGTGTTTGAACTCCTGCCCAATGTGTTTGAATCTCATTCAAAAAGCACCGGCGTCTATATTATGTTGGGGATTCTTTTGCAGATTTTCCTTGAATTTTTTTCCAAAGGAGCAGAACACGGACATGTGCATCTACATTCCGAAAACAAGCATTTTCCCTGGATTTTATTTCTCAGTTTGAGCATCCACGCATTTATGGAAGGTTTTCCCATTTCGGAAGAGAACAATCTGTTGGTCGCAATCATTATCCATAAAATCCCAGTGGCGATCATATTATCTTTCTTTTTTATTACCGCTGGCTATAAACAGTCAACCACGCTATTTTTTCTATTCTTCTTTGCCTTGATGACCCCATTGGGAAATTTTGTTTCAATCCATTACGAGTTTGTCCATCAATATGAGACTCAAATCACCGCAGTGGTAATTGGGATATTCCTACACGTTTCTACCACCATTCTTTTTGAAAGTTCGAAAAATCACAAGTTCCATCCCACAAAAATGGCAGCCGTTATTGTGGCGGTGGTTTTGGCGTATTTTATTTAGGTTTTTTGGACGGTTGGAAACACGACCGCTTTGCTGCACGAACCACGACTCACAGCTTGTCCCGATTTTTTATCGGGAAGGACTTTAGTTTTAGTTTTTTTGGAAGGTTTGAAACATGGTGCTTCGGCTCCTCCTGCCTGTCGTGGCTCCGGCAGGCAGGTTCCAAATCACGAATCCCAAATCCCTAATCCCTAATCACTAATCCTAAATCACTAATCACTAATCCCTAATCCCTCCTTTTAAAGGTAATAAGGTAAGATGGGTTTAAGAATGACCGACTTTTTACCAAGGTAATAAGGTGAGTTAGAAACTATCATTTTGTTCCGCTAAGCTTCTGTCGCTTTGTTGCCAGGTTCCAAATCCCGAATCCCTAATTCCAAACCTGCCTGTCGTGTCTGTCTGTCGTGCCTACCTGTCGTGCCTCTGGCAGGCAGGCATCTGGCAGGCAGGCCTGCCTGTCGTGCCTCCGGCAGGCAGGCGCAGCAACCATCGCTTCACTGCACGATTCTAAGCTTAACAGAAAACCTTATTACCTCAGTAATTATACTCAAGAGCTGACATTTAACCTTATTACCTTATCCATAGTACAGATTGATTACAATAACCTCTAAGCCGATATCCCAAATCTCATTCAATTTCAAAATTATTTCAGGTGTTGCCAGCAGGTAGACAAGTGCAATTCCATAATAAGGTAATAAGGCGCGAGGGATTTTAACGATGACCTAATTTACTAAGGTAATAAGGTGCGTTAGGCAACCATCGCTTTTGCTCCGCCTGCCTGTCGTGCCTGCCTGTCGTGCCTGCCTGTCGTGACTCCGGCAGGCAGGTTCCAAATCCCGAATACCAAATCACTAATCCCTAATTCCAAATCCCTAATCCCAAATCCCTAATCCCTAATCCCTCCTTTTAAAGGTAATAAGGTAAGATGGGTTTAAGAATGACCGACTTTTTACCAGGGTAATTAGGTGCGTTAGGCAACCATCGCTTTTGCTCCGCCTGCCAGTCGTGCCTGCCTGTCGTACCTGCCTGTCGTGCCTCTGGCAGGCAGGCGCAGCAACCATCGTTCACTGCACGATTCTAAGCTTAACAGAAAACCTTATTACCTCAGTAATTATACTCAAGAGCTGACATTTAACCTTATTACCTTATCCATAGTACAGATTGATTACAATAACCTCTACGCCGATATCCCAAATCTCATTCAATTTCAAAATTATTTCAGGTGTTGCCAGCAAGTAGACAAGTGCAATTCCGTAATAAGGTAATAAGGTGCGAGGGATTTTAACGATGACCAAATTTACTAAGGTAATAAGGTGCGTAAGGCAACCCTCGCTTTTGCTCCGCCTGCCTGTCGTGGCTCTGGCAGGCAGGCCTGCCTGTCGTGTCTCCGGCAGGCAGGTTCCAAATCACGAATCCCAAATCCCTAATCCCTAATCACTAATCCTAAATCACTAATCACTAATCCCTAATCCCTCCTTTTAAAGGTAATAAGGTAAGATGGGTTTAAGAATGACCGACTTTTTAACAGGGTAATAAGGTGCGTTAGGCAACCATCGCTTTTGCTCCGCCTGCATGTCGTGCCTGCCTGTCGTACCTGCCTGTCGTGCCTCGGGCAGGCAGGCCTCTGGCAGGCTCAGCAACCATCGTTCACTGCACGATTCTAAGCTTAACAGAAAACCTTATTACCTCAGTAATTATACTCAAGAGCTGACATTTAACCTTATTACCTTATCCATAGTACAGATTGATTACAATAACCTCTACGCCGATATCCCAAATCTCATTCAATTTCAAAATTATTTCAGGTGTTGCCAGCAAGTAGACAAGTGCAATTCCGTAATAAGGTAATAAGGTGCGAGGGATTTTAACGATGACCTAATTTACTAAGGTAATAAGGTGCGTTAGGCAACCATCCCTTTTGCTCCGCCTGCATGTCGTGACTCCGGCAGGCAGGCCTGCCTGTCGTGCCTCTGGCAGGCAGGCTCAGCAACCATCGTTCACTGCACGATTCTAAGCTTAACAGAAAACCTTATTACCTCAGTAATTATACTCAAGAGCTGACATTTAACCTTATTACCTTATCCATAGTACAGATTGATTACAATAACCTCTAAGCCGATATCCCAAATCTCATTCAATTTCAAAATTATTTCAGGTGTTGCCAGCAGGTAGACAAGTGCAATTCCATAATCAGGTAATAAGGTGCGAGGGATTTTAACGATGACCTAATTTACTAAGGTAATTAGGTGCGTTAGGCAACCATCGCTTTTGCTCTGCCTGCCTGTCGTATCTGCCTGTCGTGCCTGCCTGTCGTACCTGCCTGTCGTGCCTCTGGCAGGCAGGCCTGCGTGTCGTGACTCCGGCAGGCAGGTTCCAAATCCCGAATACCAAATCACTAATCCCTAATTCCAAATCCCTAATTCCAAATCCCAATATATAAAATAGTAACCCCTGAATTATTTTTCAAACTCCAACGCATTCCTCACCATCCGCAAATCGCCATAGGTATACTTTTCATCAATCTTGCTCTTTAGGTCGCTGAAGCCTTCGTGGGGTATCGTTTGAAAAATATTCTTTAGTTCAAGGTATTTATCTTCTGGCATTAACTCGGTTATTTTAATCTTTCCCAAAGCCAAGAAAGCACTGAGATGCCCTTCAATTGTACCAGCAGTTAGGTTTCTTTCCTTTGCAATCTCAGGAATACTCATTCCGCTTTTAAAGAACTCATAGGAAATTTGCTGGGTAGCACTTTTCTTTGGAACTACCTTAGTCTTTGGCTCTATATCGTTCTCTTTACAGTATTTCTCGATAACCCCCAGAATTGCGGCACCGTACTTTTCGAGTCGAATTTTTCCTATATCACTTATTGCACGCAATTGACCCGGGGTTATTGGCAAAACCTCACACATTTCAAATAAGGCTTTTTGGGTAAACACTTGATAAGGTGGAATCCCCTCCTTATCAGAAAGAACAACGCGCAATTCTCTGAGTGATTCAAACAATTTCTTATGTTCAGTTGAGGCAATCAAGTCATCTTTTCTGCGCCGTGGCATTTCTTCCTTCTGAAGTGAAGCCTTAGCCCGTAAATCAAAGTACTCTAGAGTTTTGAAACCTTTTTTCAATCCTTTGAAACAGTACATTTTAATCGCCAATAAATTTTCCAAAGTATCCAGGTGATTTGAAATTTCCTCTTTAACGGCCTTATTGTCGGTGGTAAAACTCAATGCATCCAAAGTTTTTCTAATGTATTCTTGAGCGTGCTTTTCAAAATAGACTATCCCCTTTTTAAAGCGTTCCTGAATTGCCGGATGGCTTTCGGGAGATTTTTCCTTGCTTAGTTTTTCAAGTTGTAACTTAAAGCTAGTGTTGACTTTCAAAAGTTCGGTTATTCCCTTTTCCTTCAAAAGAATTAGTTTTTCAAGCAGATTGCCTTCTATACTTCCTTTATTTCGATAATAAATATCAATGATTCTGCTGACAGGATGCAGAAAGGAATAAAAATTAAAGATTTCATCTATCAAGTTAAGTTGATAAACCTTTTGTGAAGTTTCCAAAACGGAGGAATCCGGCTGATTTTCTGCTGCATTTTTGCTAAAGGAAGCCACTTCACTATTGTTGATAATACTTTTACTACTAAGTGGACCCGTCAACACAATTCCTTCTAAAGTTTTGCACCTACTTAAAGCTACGTATGTTTGACCGTGAGCAAAAGCCTCTTGTGCATCGATAATTACCTTTTCGAATGTGAGCCCTTGACTTTTGTGAATTGTGATTGCCCAGGCCAACCGTAAGGGGATTTGGGAAAATGAACCTATCTGGTCTTCCGTAATTTCCTTATTATCTGGATTAATAGAATATTGTATGTTCTTCCATATTTCAGGAGTGGTAACTATAGGAAAATCTTCTCCTGGGCACCGCACTAAAACCTCATCTTTATCCAGACCAACAATAGTTCCGATTTTTCCATTAAAATATCTCTTCTCAAGAGAGCTATCGTTTTTTACAAACATAACTTGGGACCTTACTTTAAGTTCTAGTTCCAAGTGTGTGGGAAATGTATAATCGGGGAATTTCCCTTCAATATCTGCCTTATAGGTAAAACTTTTCTTTTTTAGTTTTTTCAGTTCAGATGAATTGATTCTATCTGCCCTATTATTGTGTGTAGTTAGGGTTATGTAACCTTCGCCATCTGCCACCGAAAAATTTGGAATATAACGTTTGTTGAGAGTTTCAGAAGATTCGGGACTCAAGCAGTCGTTTCTAATTTCGTTTAAGATTTTTATAAACTCCTCACTTTCTTGTCTGTAAATGTGTTTCAGTTCAATTGTAAGAGAATTTGAGCTTTGATAGGCGTTGCTACCAAAGAAAAAACCCGTCGTGTAATAGTCCTTTAAAAGTTGCCATTCGTCATCCTTAATGACGGGTGAAAGTTGTTGCAAATCGCCAATCATCAAAAGCTGTGCGCCACCAAAAGGCTTGTTCCCATCTCTAAACCTGCGTAGCACTTGGTCAATACCATCCAGTAAATCGGCGCGAACCATACTCACTTCATCAATAACCAGGAGATCCAGAGATTGGATAATATTAATCTTATTTCTACTGAATTTTTTAGAAAAGGAATGGTTGTTGGCAGTTGAAGATTCAGGTAAGATGGGACCAAAAGGTAACTGAAAAAAAGAATGGATCGTGACCCCGCCGGCATTAATGGCAGCTACTCCCGTGGGTGCCACAACTGCCAATCTCTTCAATGACTCATTCTTCAATTTATGCAGAAAGGTGGTTTTACCAGTTCCAGCTTTCCCCGTCAAGAAAATATTCCTGTCTGTATAATTGACAAATTCCCAGGCCAAATTTAATTCTGGATTATCCATAATTATCGCAAATTTTAGGGGGAGTTGGTCTAATCCTTAAATATATTGAAAATGTTTTAAAATTGAAATAAGAAATATCTTATTAGTCAAAATCACGTGAAATGCAGAACACAATATCATTGTTGAGCACATAATAAAATCTGACTTCTAGCCCATTTTAAAAGCAGGAAAGGGGAAAATCAAAGTATATTTAATATCAGTATTGTCCGGATTAAAATTGGACATTCACTAAACCCCTTTTTGGGTTTAGCTCTGCTGTGACGAAGGCAATATAATATAGCGTTCAAAATAAAAATAGTTCGAACCTGAAGGATCCAACTATTTATAGAAAAGCATCGGGTAGTGAGCGGTGCGATCCATCGAGATCGTATAATATTCGCTTATTTTTTTCTATAAATATGTAATCCCTGCCGGCGGAAAGCCTCCGGGGGAACCTTTTTACTTCCCATTTAATTTGGGAAGAACTTTTAACCAATAGGAACTAGAAAACCTGTTGTGTTGGGTAGGTCGAGAAAAATAGAAGTATATTCAATATCAAAAGATCAAGCCCAACCTTTGCTTTGATACAAAAATTGGGCTTGATTATGGATTACTGAAAATTTATTATTGTTCCAGTAAACATATAAGGATCATTTTTAAACGATCCATATTTTTTATAAAGTAATAATCCAGTAATTTGGAGGTTAGGTATTACTCTTCCTTAAGATTCTTAGCTTTAAGACGGTTACGAAGACCAATACAGGCCCCAGCAATCAATCCGATGCTCAAGAAACCATCAATCGGTGTATCTGGAGCATCTTGCACAGTTCCGTCACCATCTCCTGGAAGACCGATTTGAGCACTGGCGGTAAAACTTCCCACTAGCAATAGGCCGATAAACATCAACTTTATTCTTTTGCTAACGGTCTTATTGTCTTTCTTCATAATGTTAGTTTTAATATTTAATATGGTATGGTTAGAAATGATCCTTTAAATCTTAATTATAAATATACTCTTTTCTCGGATCATTACAAAAAACTAATCCAAAAAATTATTGACTTCGTAAAATTAAAAATTTAAAAACTCTTATTTTCAAAAATTCCAACCGAAATCAAACTACCCTGTTTCTCTATCCAGCAAATTTAGACACTTTGCGAAATCCTATTAAGTCTTGGCTCACGGTTGAAACTGAATCAAAAAGCTAATATAGGACAATATGATATAAAGGCAAAGATAAAAACAATTTCATTAATATCACAATTGGTTGATATTAATTTTTAAAATAATTGAACTTACAACTATCCGGGCTGATTTTTGAGGATTAAGCAAATAAATGAATGTCATGTAAAACTTCATTCACCAATAGGACTAAGATGTCTTGGATTACAGAAAGAAACAAAGGACCAATCGACAGCAAGAATATGAATTTCTTAGAAATCCGATTGACAAAAGTAAAAATTAAGAGCGGCATTATAGGTGCCGCTCTTAAAAATAGCAGGTTGGAATCTATATATTATTCCTTTATTAATCTCATCGTATAAGCTTTATCTCCGTGGTTCAAAGTGACCAGATAAACACCTGAAGCAAGATCATCCCTCATCTGGACAGATATCACATGGTCGCGGCATTCTAAGGTCTGATTGAAAATTTTCCGTCCAGTCATATCGCTGATATTGACCGAAAGTTTTTCTCCATCCAATTTTGGTGCCTTGATCTGGAAGGTATTCCCATTCATTGGGTTTGGAAAAAGACTAATATCTGAAAGGAAGTTATTGTTATTAACTCCAAGAATTTCATCAACGCTGATATAAAACCGGTTGGTAGCAATACTTAAAGGATCGTTTGCATCTACGGAGAAACTGTAAGTCGTCTCCTCTTGACCACTCAATCCAATAGTTTGATCGGTGAAGGTGTCGGTCAAAGTAACTTCGACTTCATCAAGACCTATCAGGGTCAGTTTCAAAACATATTCACTATTTTGGTAGCCGCTACTATATAACCAATATACATCAGATGGTTGCGGTTGTGGAATTTTCCTGTGCTCAAGACTCAGGAGAGTGCCCTCATGATCAATACCGAGGTTTTCATAAAAGTTCATCGGCTTTACCGCATCCTCAATTGTAAGTCCGTCATCATTGCCATCGGCAAATACAATTCCGAAGCTGTCGTGCACAGGTCCATCAGCATTATAATTATCGGCAGTATAAAGCTGGACAGTAAGCATATCGTCAGCTGCCATGAGGTTCCCTTGTAGATTGGTCGCGGTGAAATTTCCAGGAGCCTTATCGCTCTCGTTAAATATTACAGACGAAGGCCCCGGAGCCGCAGTAGCAACTTGGGCAGCTTGTCCCGGTTGCAGAAATTTGTTAGCAACCGAACCAGAGGTATTGGTGCCATCACCATCTGTAAGATTAACGGTGACAAAAGCACCATGCTCGCCAAGATTTGGATCGTATACATAATAATATAGTGGATTCAGATTGACAGCATTCTCCAATAAACTGTTTACATCGACCGTACTTTGATATGGATTTCCAAACATGGCAAAGTCCCTGGTATTAACAGTTGACCAGTTTTGGGTAATTGTACCTGCTTGTAACGCCCCGGTAGCGCGGAGGATTGTTTCGCTCGATGCAGAGGCATCTGTCAAATCTATACTTCTGTCACCTCGAACCTGCATTAAATAAGGTTCTCCTGCCACAAGCGTGTTTATATTTGTATTATCAATAGATTCCAACTCTTGGTTGCTATAATTTATGTGGAACATAGAGGGATTTCCTGTCGCGGTACCATCAAATCCATTTTCTTGATCAATGGTGGATCCGGTAATGTGTGTTCCAAAGCCAGGAGCTGGATTGTCGATATTACTTAATGCACCCTCCTGCCAATTGGCGTGAATAGAAGTTGCCGTAGTTACTGCACTACTCACCATTCGATACGAATTTTTATTGCTTATATAACGTTGCACCGTCGCATTCCCAGTAATGGAAGAACTAGATGGCACGGGCCCAAGCTCGCCATTTCCGGTGGCAGTACTAACAAACAGAAGATTACCATTGTTTATAATATTTCCAGCTATGGTAAGTACATTTTCAATTTTCAAGGTTGCCCCTGCATTGATTGTTATGTTACGAACATCAGCATTTTCGATTAAGCTTGCGGTTCCGTTTATAATGTATAGGTCGTCATCTGGGGTAGAAATACCGTTGGGATCACTGGGAGTCCAATTGCCATTTGAGTAAAAGAAACCCTGAAATTCAGGAAGAATGCTAAGGTCGCGGAACCTAATAGAATTTGTACCTCCGGTCATTTCAAATTTTATACGGCCATTGTTTCCATTTAATGTGGAAAGGTCTATAAGCTGTGAAAACGTTTCATAATCTCCAGGAGTAGCAATGGTTGACAATAATACATAATTGGCACCATTGTCATTTGAAACTGAAATGCCAAGTTCCTGACCGGTATTACCACCGAAAGTCCGCATATCAAAAATAACGGTAAGATTATCGTATAAAGAGAAATCAATAGAAGGCGAAATAATACTTCCATTTACTATCTTGATATATCCCCCGGCAGTGGTGACCAAGGTAGCATCGTTAAATCCAAAACCATAATCAAGGGCCTCATCATAGTCATCTTGGTTCCGAAGACCATTGAAATAAGGTAAAACCAGCGGTATTGGATCTGCAACCGTATAACTTTGTTCCGGACTGATTGTGGTGGCAGGTTCTACATTGGCGTCTGTCGCGTGAATTTCGTAATAAACCGTTGTGCCATCGGCCTGCGCAGGTATGGGAGTATCGCTGGCATAGGTGTCTCCGGTAGTCAAGTTCATTAGTATAGTATTTCCCAAGTTTCCACTAACGGTTCCCCAGCGTAGTTCTGCGGAAGCAATGCCGTCAACGTCAATTATATCGGCAAAAACCGAAACAGGATCTGCCGAAGTCACGTTATCACTGCTAGGAACCTGGATGATATTGGTTATTAGTGGGTCTGTATTTCCACCTCCACCAAATCCTGTCCAAGTGATGTCATCGATTATTACTTGTCTGCTGGTGATATTTTTAATCTCGATAACGATATTTCCAGAAATATCAATATTGTTGACTTCAAAAATATGCTCGTTAAAATCGTCAAATCCGGTTGAAGTACCTTGCGAAATGCCATTGATAAACAATTCAACCTGACGATCTCCAGCACCGGTAAAACCTTTGTAAAGTTTCACATTAAAGTTCCCGATTCCATTGGGAATCTCGCTAGAAGTAATCTTGCTGTCATCAGCAGTCCGTCGCAGCATCAAGGCAGGAAGGTTGATTCCCGATCCATTGGCATCACCGTTACCGTCGCGAGAGGCGACATACGTCCAGGTGATGCCATTATTTCCAACGAAAGAACCATCGCCATAACCAGTACCGGCATTAGAGTTGGTAAAATCCTCAGAACCCTGAGCCCATCCCATGGAAGCAAATAGAAAAAATAAAGCTGACAATCCGCCAGTTTTCAAACATTTACGTAATATTGAACCCATAATCTATTCTTTATTTAATTAAACATTATTCCAACCGTTTTCTCCGTGAGCGGGAACAGAATATCTCCACAAGCTCTAGGAGCTTTTGTTTGTTTATTATAACTCCAATATTTATTCAGAAACCGAGTCTATCAGGATTTATAGGTAATGTTGAGCATTTCTTATAAATGGCAATAGCACAGACTTCAAAAAGATCCAAATAGGTGTATCAAGAAAACTTCCAAAAATTATTCTCAATTTCAAAACCCCAAGAAATTCAATGGTTCCACTGGAGAAATCTGATAAACAAATATAAAAAACAAAACCATTCTTTAAAATAAGTTTTCCGACAGAATTATCTTCAATATTGATCAAAGATGTATAAGTTGTGGAATAAGGCTTTGGAATCTCCTAAACCGCCCAGGCAAAACCGCCTACAAAATGATATTTATGAATCACCCAAATAAAATACCTTGATATAATCTTACATTGGCCTAAGAATGCTCATCAAGTTTTGAATAAACTGAATTCTGGCTAACGTATTCTGGGATAAGACATTTCAGTTTTTGTATTATAAATTTCTTTTTTCCAATGCTATTTGCCAAAATCTCCAATTCGTCTAATGACTTGCAGATTTCAGTATAATCGTGATCCATTACCTTTCCCACCATAATTTTTGGATGGAAGGTAGGAAGTGTTGTTTCTCCATCAATTAACAACTCTTCATATAATTTTTCGCCTTCTCTAAGACCAACTATTTCAATGGGAATATCGACATAGGGTCTTAGACCGGACAATTTTATCATCCGTTCGGCCATATCCAATATCTTAACGGGTTTGCCCATATCGAAAACAAAAATCTCTCCTCCATGCCCCATAGTTCCTGCCTGCAATACTAATTGGCAAGCTTCTTTTATGGTCATAAAATATCGAGTGATGTCTCTATGTGTTACCGTAACGGGGCCGCCTCTTCTAATTTGCTCTTTAAAGAATGGAATCACGGAGCCATTACTACCCAATACATTTCCAAATCGAGTTGTAATAAATCTGGTAGTTACTCCTGGTTTTCTTTGAAGTGCCTGCACATACATTTCGGCAGCACGTTTGGACGCTCCCATAACATTACTGGGGTTTACCGCTTTATCCGTGGAGATCATTACAAAACGTTCACATCCATATTTGGTGGCAAGATCTGCCAAAATACGGGTTCCCATTATATTGGCCCGGATTCCCTCACGAGGATGTCTTTCTATCATCGGCACGTGCTTGTAGGCGGCTGCGTGATAGACCATATCAAACCGGTATTTTTCAAAAATCCCCGCCATCCGATCTTTATTGGTAACATCGGCCAAGTATACTTGGTAATCCAATTCGGGAATGTTCTTTTTCAAGTACATATCCACTTCATGCAGGGCGCTTTCCGCATTATCCAGCGCAATTAGTTTACGAGGGCTCAGTTCGGCTATTTGTCGTACCAGCTCACTACCAATGCTGCCAGCTCCACCGGTTACCAAGATGGTTTTGCCATACAAATCTTCTGAAATCAATTTAATATCGGTTTCAATTACATGGCGCTCCAACAGATCTTCTATTTGAAGGGGAGCAATCTTGACCCGCATATCGGATTGTTTTTCCCATTTTTCTGGAACCGTCGTGCTATACACTTCCATTCCAACAGCGAATGCATGCTCCATTATCTCATTCTTCTCAACCACGGTCAACATATCTCCCACCAAGAGCACTCCATCAACATTGAATCTTTCCCGTATATCCTTTAAATCCTTCTCAATATTATCGCAGCAATTGAGCACGGGTAAATTCATTATCTTAAAATTGCTCCTTTTTTCGCTCATTGAAAAAAATGCCACCGGATAGTACGGAGAAGTAGAATCGCTAATTATCGATTGTGCCAGCCCGATACTTTTGTCACTTACTCCGAAGATGATAATTCGTTTCCTAGAGGAATTTTGTGCGGCGGTTAACTTCAAATAACGATAAGATTCCTTTACTATAACACGGAATGTCACCAAAAAGATAAAGGATAAGATTGCATACAACAACAAATCCATCCATGAA
Source organism: Aequorivita sp. (assembly GCA_034676445.1). Taxonomy (GTDB): domain Bacteria; phylum Bacteroidota; class Bacteroidia; order Flavobacteriales; family Flavobacteriaceae; genus Aequorivita. The sequence continues at coordinate 63,496 of JAUCCE010000007.1, read as the reverse complement.
AAGATCTGGTGTCCACCAAAGGACTCATAAGCACTATTCCCAACCATGGTAAGCAAAAACATGGCAGCGGTCGCCATAGCCAGTCGATATACATCCGTAAAAGTACTGTGTCTGATTATACCCGAATAAGATCTAAATAAAGCGAAGCAAATTAGATGTATAGAGACCAAGACTATGGCTCTTTGGAAAAAGTTTAATATGTCGTTGGACTGAAGTGAGGTATCACTCAAGAGCAGCACAGAAACAGAGTAAGAAAAAACACATATCCCCACGTCAATGCTAAGAACCACCCATCGTGGAAGAAAACGCTGATCTAACACGAAACTCCTCAATAGGCCATACCTCTTGTTCAAATATCGGGGTATTGAGTCCACTCTCTCCATAGTCCTAGGAATTAATATAAGTCAAAATACTTATTTTTATGTGTTCCCGCTCTTGTTCAGTTAAATTACTCCCCGAAGGAAGACAAAGCCCATTATTAAAAAGTGATTCACTTACTTTTTCACCGTAATAGGGGGCATTTTCAAAAATAGGTTGCAGGTGCATAGGTTTCCAAATCGGTCTTGACTCTATGTTTTCGGTCATTAAATGCTCCCTGAGTCCATTCGGATTTAATTTTTTATTAGGGTTTTTAAAAAGAATACAGCTAAGCCAATGGTTGCTATAGAAGTCTTCATTAGGCTCCATTAAAACCGCTATATCCGAACTATTGCTGAAAACATCCCTATAGAATTTGTTCATTTTTCTACGCAATGCCACATGATCATCCAACACCTCCATTTGGCCTCTCCCTATACCAGCACTCACGTTGCTTAGTCGATAATTATATCCAATATGGCTATGTTGGTAGTGTGGCGCATCATCCCGGGCTTGGGTAGCTAAGAATACTGCTTTTGTTTTGTGTTGCGGGTTTCTGGAAACCAAGGCTCCTCCTCCGGAAGTGGTAATAATTTTGTTCCCATTGAACGAGAGTATGGAAATATCACCAAAAGTACCGCACTTCTTTCCTTTAAAACTGCTTCCGAGGGCTTCGGCGCTATCCTCGACTATGGGGATTTCGTACTTATTGGCTATTTCACGAATACTTTCCGCCTTGTATGGCATTCCATAAAGATGAACGGCCACAATGGCTTTTGGTTTTTTACCCTTTGCCATTCGGGACTTTATCGCTTCTTCGAGAAAATTGGGACAGAGATTCCAAGTATCGGGCTCGCTGTCTACAAATACAGGAGTGGCACCAAGATAGACAATGGGATTCGCGGAGGCCGAAAATGTTAAGCTTTGACAGATTACCTCATCTCCTCGCTCCACTCCAAGCAATATCAAAGCTAAATGGATGGCAGCCGTACCTGAGCTAAGAGCAGCAACATGACTCCCCTCCCCCAAGTAAGTTTCGAGGGCATGCTCAAATCCATTAACGTTAGGTCCTAACGGCGCAATCCAGTTTGATGCAAATGCTTCCCGGACATAGTCTTGTTCTGTTCCGCCCATATGGGGCGATGAGAGATAAATCTTTTCGTTCATTATATAAGTTATCCCGGGGAATTCCATGCAATGCAACAGCATTTAAAATTCATCAGGAATTATTTTTTAATAATTAATTCTTTAAAATATCACTATTAATTGTCCAAATTCCAGAATACAGATGGTGTGCAGGGAAAGTGCAAAGTTAAAAATATTTAGTCTATAAAAGAATTAATGCAGAAAATAAATCAATTCTTGCAAAAAGAATGAATTTTATTCAAAGTCCCTCGGTACAAACTTGAAATAGCCGTCCTCCAATTCAATTTCATTCGGCAATCTTTGAACACGCTAAGTGGCATCAATTCTAATATTAAGGAGAAAGTATTTTGATTAAAACCGTCGTCATTTATAGGAAACGCCTAAATATCTTCCTTTAGCGGATCATTCGCATCGCTGTAGCCCATAATATTTTCAGGTCTTCCCAAAACGAGCGATTGTAATAGTACTCCAGATTCATCTTTACTTTATCTGGAAAAATAACTTCGTCATTATATTGCAATGGATCACTTTTTTGTTGAAGAAGCGCATCTTCATTTATGTACTTGAGGGCAGTCCAACTGCACAGTCCTGGTTTTAATTCTAGTATTTTTCGATCCTCACCTTTCAATTGGTCATAATAGCCCAAAATGTCTGGACGGGGACCGACAAAACTCATTTGACCCAGCAGAATATTAAACAACTGTGGGAGTTCGTCCATTTTGGAACGGCGCAGAAATTTTCCATACCTCGAAATCTTGCCAGTGTGAATGTGCATGGAACGGATTTTAAAGATTTTGAAGGGTTCTCCATATTGTCCAATTCGCAATTGAAGAAAGAGCCCCTTCCCTGTATCCAAATAGGAAATAAAAATGAGAAGTAGGATTAACCATCCGAAAAGAAATAGCAAGAGAAGCGAAAAAAAGAAATCGAAAAGGCGTTTGGAGAGGTTCAAGAGGGTCGGTTATCTTTTATTGGGATTAGAGAATAGGGGATTAGGGATTAGGGATTAGGGGATTGGTTATCGGTTATCGGTTATCGGTTATCAGTGATCGGTTATCAGTGATCGGTTATCAGTGCCTGCTTGTGGTGATAAAACTTTCCTGAACAGTTGACAATTTTAATTCATTTATATTGTCAAAAATAGTCATTAATCCTTTAATCACTATTCACTGTTTACTGTTTACTGGTTACTGGTTACTGGTTACTGTTTAGTTAGTTATTGAGTTAATAGTTATTGAGTTAATAGTTATTGAGTTAATAGTTATTGAGTTAATAGTTATTGAGTTAATAGTTATTGAGTTAATGGTTAATGAGATTCTGATTACTAATTACTGATCACTGTTTACTGCTTACTGTTTACCGTTGACTGTTTACTGTTTACTGATCACTGTTTACCGTTTACTGTTTACTGTTTACTACTACTGTTTACTATTTACTGTTTACCGTTTACTATTCACTGTTTTACTGTTTTACTGTTTGCTGAATACCGAACACTGAGCAATACTGCTAACTGCCTCTGGATACTGCAACTTATTATTCCAGCCATTCCCTTCTATTCCAATTTCAATTTCTTTATTACTTTTGAAGTCCTAAAATCCAAAAATGAAAAGCAATCTTCTCCATCCCTCCTATTTCCCGTCCATTGAGCAGATGGTGGCGTTGGTCCAAGCTGCCAGTATAGTGTGGGAAATTGAAGATAACTATCAGAAACAGACTTACCGAAACAGGACATATATAGCTCACAGTAACGGCCTATTATTATTGAACGTGCCTATAAAACACAATAAAGATGGTAAACGTCAAAAGACAAAGGAAGTGATGGTGGAAAATGATTTTCCATGGCAGGAGCAACATTGGAAAAGTTTGCAAAGCGCCTATCGCACCTCACCCTTTTTTGAGTTTTACGAAGATGATCTCGAGCCTCTTTTTACTGAGCCTGTTGAGAATTTGATGGCCCACAATCTAAGAATCTATGATACCCTGTCAGAACTTATTGGAATTGAAGTTGAAACCTCAAAGTCGTTGGCTTATGAGACAAATCCGGAAATCAAGGATTTAAGATATCTCATTAACTCAAAAAGAAAATCAGATTTTCAAGCGGAGCCCTACACCCAGGTCTTCCAAGAAAATCACGGATTCTTGCCAAATCTTTCCGTGTTGGATCTTTTATTTAATGAAGGGCCGAATGCCTTGGGTTATTTAGAAAGACAAAATCTTGAACATGGATGACACGGATGCTGCGGATGCTCGCTGACGGATCCGTGAGAATCCGTTCAATCCGCGTTATCAGCGTTCCATATTCTTTTTGAACACGGATGACACGGATACTGCAGATACCCGCTGATAAATCCGTGTGAATCCGCTCAATCCGCGTTATCAGCGTTCCATAATTTCTTGAACACGGATGACACGGATGCTGCGGATGCTCGCTGATAAAAGCCGTGAAAACCCGTTCAATCCGCGTTATCAGCGCTCCATAACTTTTCAGAACACAGAAAACAATGCAGTAGATACTCACTGATAAAACCGTGTAAATCCGCTCAATCCGCGTTATCAGCGTTCCATAATTTTGTGAACACGGATGACACGGATACTGCGGATGCTCGCTGATAAAAGCCGTGAAAACCCGTTCAATCCGCGTTATCAGCGCTCCATAACTTTTCAGAACACAGAAAACAATGCAGTAGATACTCACTGATAAAACCGTGTAAATCCGCTCAATCCGCGTTATCAGCGTTCCATAATTTTGTGAACACGGATGACACGGATACTGCGGATGCTCGCTGATAAATCCGTGAAAATCCGTCCAATCCGCGTTATCAGCGTTCCATAACTTTTCAGAACACGGATGACGCAGATGCTGCGGATGCTCGCTGACAGATCCGTGAAAATCCGTCTAATCCGCGTTACCAGCGTTCCATATTCTTTTTCCTGACTTCCGCAGATTTTTGAGCACTTAGAAGATGTAATCTATAACATATTGTCTATCAGCCTGTTTATTCCAATAGTGTTTCTATTTTGGGTGTCCTTGAATGTTTTTTGATTATTTGAATTGAAAAAAGTTGAACTCCTCTGGAGTTCTAAATACAGATGGATTCGTTTTTCCCCGAATAAAACCTTCATTTCATTTCGGTTGTATTCGAGGTTATCGATATTAAACCTCTTCGAGGTTATGGGTTACGGGTATTTTTATTTTTTGTGGTATGACCCAGAATGGGTCTAATATGGATAACCCCGCACAAACGTAGTGCAGTACGGGGTTATAATGCATCCATCCGACAGAACCCCGCAGTGGGTTCAACAATTAAGACTTTCTTTAATCTGGGTGTCCCAGTGCGGAAGTCAGGTGTCGCAGTTTCACCTATTCCCATATCAATAAGAATCCGTGTAAATCCGCTCAATCCGCGTTATCAGCGTTCCATATTCTTTTTGAACACGGATGACACGGATGCTGCGGATACTCGCTGACAGATCCGTGGAAATCCGCTCAATCCGCGTTATCAGCGTTCCATATTCTTTTTGAACACGGACGGCACGGATACTGCGGATGGTCGCAGCTAAAATCCGTGAAAATCCGTCCAATCCGCATTATCAGCGTTCCATAATTTATTGAACCCGGATGACACGGATGCTGCGGATGGTCGCAGATTATACAAGTTTAAAAAAATGATGTCGCAGTTTCACCAATTTCCATATCAATAAGAATCCGTGTAAATCCGCTCAATCCGCGTTATCAGCGTTCCATATTCTTTTTGAACACGGATGACACGGATACTGCGGATACTCGCAGATAAAATCCGTGAAAATCCGTCCAATCCGCCTTATCAGCGTTCCATAACTTTCCAGAACACGGATGGCACGGATGCTGCGGATAGTCGGCGATTATACCAACTTAAATAAATGATGTCGGATCATAAGGAAGCATTGGTTAGGGAGAGGTGCGACCCCACCGGGGTCGTATAATATTCGCTTATTTTATTTACTATAAATATATAATCCCTTCGGGATTTTTTTATTTCCGATTTAATTTTAAGAGCAACATCTCTAGTTTTTTACGTAATAGTCGTGATTCTCGATTCTTGTATCGCAGCGGCCCGCCCGAACGCTCGCCTGAACATATTCGGGCAGATCCCTTTTCAGTACGGGCGGGTCTTGTTTCTTTTCTCGGACAAAACTGCTTTGGAATTACCATTTCCATTCTATACCGAAAAATTATCACCAACCTAAGGTAGCGCGAATGGCGTAGTGATCGGAAAAAGTATTCTTCAAGGTTTTAAAAGAGACTACATCTAGTCCTTCCGAAACCAGAATATAGTCTATCCTCAACGGAAATTTATCGAATAAGAATGTGGTGCCCAATCCATTTCCCCGTTCCTTGAAAGCATCTTTCATCGTTCCTTTCATCATTCGGTAGCTATATGAAAAAGGAGTGTTGTTGAAATCACCACCTATAATCACCGGATATTTGGATTTTTGTTTATGGCTCTGAATGGCATTTATTTGATATTGCTGTTTTTCAAAAGCATTGGTAAACTTACTCCGCAGCCTTGTATTATCGGTATCCTGCAAAAACTGAACTTCGGGCAAAATTCCAATGGATTGTAGGTGCGCACTGTAAACACGAAGCGTATCCTTCCCTTTTACCACATCGGCATAGATAGTATTATTGCCAGTATCCTTAAAATCAAAAGCTCCTTTATTTATTAAGGGATATTTTGAAAATATGGCATTACCCAACTTCGTATGTCGGGTTTTAAAATGCTCGTAGCGATAGGGATATGATGAAAAATCTACTTTATTGGGAATATAATACTCCTGAAAACAAATTACATCAGGATTTTCTAACTCGAAATACATCTTCAACGTTTTGGATCCGTCACTTGATGCTTTCTTTTCGTAGCTATTAAAAAGTCTGACGTTATAGGACATAACCGTCAAGGTATTTTTATAATCCGACGGATTCCCTTCGGAAGAAATTTTATAAAAAGCATTAAAATAAAAATAAGCTAGAACGATTACAACCGCAGAAAGGAAAAACCTCCGACGGAGTTGAAGAGCCCAGTATAAGGCAAAAATAATATTGAGTAGGATGAGCAAGGGAACCAGCAAACTGAGCATGGAAATCGTGGGAAACCTACTGGGTGGCAGATACGGTATCACGAAAGATAATAAAAGCAAAAAGGCCATTACCAAATTGGCCCAATACACGATTGTATTGAAAAACTTGCCCATAAACCTTAGTCCTCCTTTCCAGCTTTAAAAAGAAAATCCTTTTCCGCTTTCGTCAGACTTTCATAGCCACTCTGACTGATTTTATCCAAGATGGCATCAACCTTTTTCTGGTATTCCGATTTATTCTCCTTTGATTTGGAAGGTTTCGGTGTTGCATGTGGGGTTCGGTGAACCTTTCTAAACGGCTTTTTTGCTCTGGGTTTAAAGAGATTGGCAACCCAATCCATAAAATTCTCGAACCACTTCCCAATATCGTTTCCTTTTGCCAATTGAACTGCATATATATAACCGAAAATTCCACCACCCACGTGGGCCATCAATCCACCGGCATTACCCGATGTGGGAATGCGCACCAAGTCGAAAAGAAACAGAAACAAAGCAATTTGCCAGAGTTTAATGGTAAAGGTGAAAATCCGGAACTCAGTATTGGGCGTATAAGTGGCAATAAAAATCATAATGGCCGTGACAGCACCCGAGGCTCCGATTAAATACGCTTGTTGGGTTTGATCAAAAGCGGGAAAAAGATTGTACGCAAGTACAAACAGCAAACCTCCGAAAAGGGCACCTAGCATGTAAACCGTCAAAAGTCGTTTTCCAGTAAAAAGATTCAACACAAATTGCCCAAACCAATAAAGCCACAGCATATTGATAAGGATGTGGAAGAAACCAAAATGAAGAAATCCATAAGTTATCAATGTCCAAGGCTGGAACAGAAGGGTATCCAAATTGTCACTTAAGACAAACCATCGCGCAAAATACCCAGGACTCATTCTAAAAATAAATGAACCCAAACTCACAATCAAGAAGGCTATCGCATTGATAACAATCAGCTTGACCACTACATTGGACATTTTATATTTATATGATAAACTTGTTGCTGCCATTTTTAATTCCAACGATGATTATCAAAACTATTTTTCTTCCAGTACCACGCCATAATAAAACCAAACAGTGCGCCACCAATATGTGCCCAATGTGCCACTCCTGAAGGAGTTCCGCTAAGACCAAAAATTAAGTCGCCCACAATTATTGCAGGTATAAAATATTTCGCCTTAATAGGAATTGGCAAAAAGATAAGCATCAATTCTATATTTGGGAACATCATTCCAAAAGCCACCAAAACCCCGTAGATAGCTCCAGAAGCACCTACTGCCGGGGTATTAAACGAATCATAGGTTTGCTGTATCACTTCCGGAGATACGGAATTCAGTATGCGCGTGTTGTATTTTCCGGTAGTGAGCATATCAAAAATCTGGGTCTTATCCATTCCCGCCGCCATCAAAGCCTCCATACCAGAATTGACGTGGTAATAATTTACCAAGGTATGAATCAGGGCAGCTCCAAGCCCCGCAGAAAAGTAGAAAAATAGGAACTTGTTCCGCCCCCATCTAATTTCCAAAGGTGATCCAAAAGCCCACAAAGCGTACATATTAAACAGGATATGCATAAACCCGCCATGCATGAACATATGGGTGATTGGCTGCCAATATTGAAAATTGGGGTTTTCAAAAAAGTACAAGGCGAACAAACGATAGGCAACGTCGCCAATGACTAACGTACCGATAAAAAACAGTACATTTATAATTATTAAAACCTTAATGGTTTCGGTTATTCTTCCCATAATTTTTCCCGCGAAGGCGGGAATCTGTTTTACCTCGTTGTGCATTTTGACCCTAATTAAACAATAATGGCCAAAATCTTCATTTTTTTCCTCTCCCGATAGCTATCGGGACTAAAGGATGAAATAAAGATTTTGATGATAATCCATTTGCTCCTCCGCTAAAGCTTTGGCGGCACGCGGACGGATTTGAATCATATCGTCAAAACCTGGTCAAAATTCACAAGGTGTGTTCTACATAAATTTCTTATCAATATCCCCCGAGCCAATAATAACAAAAACCGGTCTATTATCGGGGCTTACTGTTGGTTCCTTACAAGCAAATAATTGATTGATCAAGTGTTCCTGTTCTTCCCTATTGAGCGAAACTCCCGTTTTAATTGCCATACTAGCAGCCATGGATTTGGCCAACATATCATTCTGACTGAACCCGTGATCGGGCACATCTTCTTTTATATGGTGAACCAACTCTTGCAGCAAATTTACGACATGACTTTCCATAATCATTACCGGGATACCGCTAATCTCAATATTCTCATCTTTCAATTCAGAAAAGACAAAGCCCGTATTTTCCAATTGCTCCCTAATTTTTTCGATTATTTCAACATCGGGCCTTGAAAAGTGCAATTGGAGCGGAAACAATAACTGCTGGCTAACAGCTTCCTTTACGGTAATATTTTTCAACAATTCTTCATAAAGAATGCGCTGGTGTGCCAAGTTTTGATGGATGACCATCAATCCATTTTTTAACGGACTTACAATATATTTATTTTGAAGCTGAAAAGTGAGCTGTCCGGTTTCGGCTTTATCATTTTCAAATAAACTTCCAGTAACTTCTTCACTTTCGAATTCCATCTCGACGGAGTCCATCCCGAGCGAAGCCGAGGGGCTCGATGACCGGCCTTGTGGTGGCTGAGCGGAGCCGAAGCCAGCGGAGCCGAAGCCAGCAGAGCCCATGTCATTCTTCAAACCTACGTATAGCGATTCCCAAGATTGGCCAGCGGATCGGTTTCGTTCAAAAGGGAAATTTATATTTCCTTGTTTTGGTTTTTCTTTAAAAGGATTAAAATCCCTATCCACTTCTATGGAAGGAGCAGTAGGGTTCTTTTTTCCATATTCATAGGGCGTGTCAAAACCTTTATCCCTTTCAAAATCAAGCACCGGAGCTATGTTGAACTGTCCTAAGCTGTGTTTCACCGTTGCCCGGAGCATGGCGTAAATGGAATGTTCGTCGTCAAACTTGATTTCGGTTTTGGTGGGATGGATGTTGATATCGATGGAATGTGGATCTACTTCCAGGAAAAGAAAATAACCCGGGTGGACATCATTCTTCATCAATCCTTCATAGGCCGAAGCCACTGCGTGATGTAAATATGGACTTCTTATAAAACGGTCGTTCACAAAAAAGAACTGTTCTCCCCTACTCTTTTTCCCATATTCAGGTTTTAGGATGAAACCATTTATCTTTAATATTTCGGTTTCCTCATTGACCGGAACCAGTTTTTCATTCGTTTTGCTTCCAAAGATATTTACAATCCGTTGCCGCAAATTAGATGCAGGTAAGTTGAAAAGATCACTTCCATTGTGGATCATTTGGAAAGAAACGCTGTGATGCGCCAAGGCCACCCGATGAAATTCATCAATAATATGACGCATTTCCACAGGATTGCTCTTTAAAAAATTCCGTCTTGCTGGAATATTATAAAACAAGTTTTTCACTGAAATCGTCGTGCCCTTTGGAACTACGGCAGGTTCTTGGGAAATCACTTTGCTCCCTTCAATGGTAAGATGGGTGCCAACATCATCCCGATTGCCCTCGGGATCGGTTTTGGTTTTCAGCTCCACGTGGGCAATAGCGGCAATGGAAGCCAGGGCTTCGCCCCTAAATCCCTTGGTGTGCAGATTGAACAGATCATCGGCCGATTTGATTTTTGAAGTGGCGTGGCGCTCAAAGCTGAGCCGTGCATCGGTAAGGCTCATTCCCATTCCATCATCGGTTACCTGAACCAGAGTTTTGCCTGCATCCTTAACGATAAGAATAATGGAAGTGGCCTTGGCATCAATGGCATTTTCCAGTAATTCCTTCACTAACGAAGCCGGTCTCTGCACAACCTCACCGGCCGCAATCTGGTTGGCGACATGGTCTGGCAATAACTGGATGATGTCTGTCATGTAAATTTATTGGTAGAATATGGATAGGTCAAACTCAATAATTAAGAGGAACACCAACACTAAAACTGCTATTATGACAAAAAGCCGTAAACGGGTATTTTTATCGGAAGTAGCTCTCAATTCTCCCCACGCAGTCTTGAACTTGCCTTTTAGGCTTTTATTATCCCCAACGGTAGAACGGTATTTGTCAAATTTATGTTCAATGGAAAATGGACTGCCATCACCATCAAACTCGTAGTGACGCGGTTTATAGCTAAATTTCTTATTCTTTCTCTTGCTTATTAATCCCATAATTGTCTTGCCCCAAAGGTACTTAAAATACTGTGTTTTTTAAAGTCTTTGGGAAGGGATTTGAACAATTACCGTACCGTTTTGGGGAAGTCGGTAGACGGTAGACGGTAGTTGGTAGACGGTAGTTGGTAGACGGTAGACGGTAGTTGGTAGACGGTAGACGGTAGACGGTAGACGGTAGACGGTAGACGGTAGACGGTAGTTGGTAGACGGTAGACGGTAGACGGTAGACGGTAGTAGGGGGTAATCGGTGATCGGTGATCGGTGATCGGTGATCGGCGATCGGTAGACGGTAGACGGTAGACGGTAGCCGGTAGAGGGTGATTAGTAATCGGTGGACGGTTAAAGGTTACAGGTTACAGGAAATTAAACCCTTTAAACTCATAACTCATAACTCATAACTCATAACTCATAACTGATGAACTCATAACTCATAACTGATGAACTCATAACCCTCCTTCGGTGGGCAGGCTCATAACTGATGAACTCATAACTAATTCAGAATTTGGAATCCTTCCTCAGTTGCGCCATTTTAATAGCAGCTATCGCCGCTTCTGTGCCTTTATTCCCGTGTTTGCCACCACTGCGGTCGATGGCTTGCTGGAGATTGTTGTCGGTCAGGACGCAGAAGATTACGGGAATATTTCCCTGAACATTCAAATCTTTTATCCCTTGTGAAACTGCTTCGCATACATAATCAAAATGCTTGGTTTCGCCTTGTATCACACTCCCTATAACGATGATAGCATCCAGCATATCATAGCTTTCTGCCATGCGTTTGCTTCCGTAGATAAGCTCAAAGCTTCCAGGTACGTTCCAGCGAACGATGTTATCATTAAGAGCACCACAATCCTTTAGTGCGTCGTAGGCCCCTTGGAACATGCCTTCGGTGATATCGTGGTTCCATTCTGAAACAACAATCCCAAACCGAAAATCTTTCGCATTTGGGATCGTGGTTTTATCGTAAACCGATAAATTTTTATTTTCGGTAGCCATTTATTTATTCATTGCTTCGGCACGGCCGGTATAGATTTCAGCTTTAGTTACCTCGGGTGATTTTGGATAATCTTCCTTAATGGCCTTGAAATGCTTTAGGGCCTTGTCACTCTTATTTACGGCCATAGCGGCAATTCCAGCTTTTAGAAGAAAACGTGGAGTCGTAAAATCGTTAGTACGCATTTTGGCAGCCTCCTCATAATATTTTAAGGCATCCTCATTTTGGTTCAATTGCGCAAAAGCATCGCCAATGGCACCTTTTGCCAAGGGAGCCAAAATTTCGTCCTTGCTTTTAAATTTATCCAATTGCTCAATTGCCTCTTGGTATTTGTTAAGGTTCAAGTACGCCATACCTGCATAATAATGCGCAAGGTTTGCGGCATCCGTACCTCCGTAATTTTCGATGATATCAAGAAAACCGAATTTTCCATTTCCTCCTTGGAGCGAAAGGTTGAAAAGCGAATCCTTTGCCGGAGCGGTCAAAGCTTGTTCCCAATAATTCTGGGCCTGGAACATTTCGTTCATGGCCTCAGCTTCTTTTGGTTTTTGAATGTATTGATGGTAAGCGAAGTAACCCAAAACACAAATTGCAACCACTGCAATCACTCCAATGATCCCTTTTTGGTTTTTTTCTACCCAAGCCTCAGTTCTTGAAGCTCCTTCATCGAGACTTCTAAATACTTCAGCCGTGGTACTGTTATCCTCAATTTCGGCATCTTTATCAGCCTTGGTTCTCGGTTTGCCCGCGCGTTTTTTATACGTTGCCATAGTTCTTGGTTAATGTGGCGCAAAATTAAAATTATAAATGGAATTTGAAAGGATAAATATTTCTTATTTTTTGATAATTTGCAAAGCCGTAACGAATTGGACTTAGGACTATAAGACTTGGGATATAAGACAAGAATTAAAATTACAATAATTTGTGCCCTCCTATTGTTTCTTTTAGTCTTACGTCCTACGCCCTAACGTCTTACGTCAATTTAAACTATGATTCTAAAAAAACTCTCCCTTCTTAATTATAAAAACTTTCAAGCCGAAACATTTGACTTTGATCCTAAAATAAATTGTTTTGTAGGAAATAACGGTGTTGGGAAGACGAATGTGCTGGATGCAATCTACCATCTTTCCTTTGGAAAAAGCTATTTCAACCCTATAACGACCCAAAATATTAAGCACGGAGAGGACTTTTTTGTGATTGAAGGCATCTATGAAAAAAATGAAACTTCCGAAAAAATTGTTGTCAGCGCAAAAAAAGGACAGAAGAAAGTCATTAAGCGGAACGGAAAGGTTTACGAAAGATTTAGTGATCATATTGGATTTTTGCCCTTGGTGATCATTTCGCCCGCCGATCGCGATTTAATTATTGAAGGCAGTGATACCCGAAGAAAGTTTATCGATGGTGTTATCTCACAACGCGATCCGGATTATCTTCAGAGTCTGATCAAATACAATAAAGTGCTCGCACAACGGAATTCACTTTTAAAGTATTTCGTGGCAAATAACACCTTCAGCCAGGATACCATCGACATATACGACGAGCAACTCCACACATTCGGCACTTCTATTTATGGAAAGAGAACTGCCTTTTTGAAGGAATTTCTTCCTATTTTCCTAAACCGTTACAAGTCCATCAGCAGTGGTGAGGAGCAGATTAATTTGACTTATGAAAGTCAACTTCAGGAAAACGATTTATTGACTTTGCTTCAGAAAAACCTTCCGAAGGACAGGATGGCACAATACACCAATTTTGGAATCCACAAGGACGATTTAATCTTGGAGATAGACGGCCATCCCATCAAGAAATTCGGATCGCAAGGGCAACAAAAATCGTATTTGATTGCACTGAAATTGGCCCAATTCGATTTTATAAAGACCCATTCCAAGACCAATCCTATTTTACTATTGGATGATATTTTCGACAAATTGGACGAAACCCGAGTGGCGCATCTCATTTCGCTGGTGGACAAGGAGAATTTCGGCCAGCTTTTCATCAGTGATACGCACGCGGAACGGACGGAAGAGGTTATTAAGAAGGTGCGGCAGACTTATAAGATGTTTTTGTTGGGAGAGTAAATGAATTCAGAATTATGAATTATGAATTATGAAACTTCCGGAAACAAGACTTTTGGAAACAAGACTTTTGGAATCACGACTTTTACATTGTTCCCAACTCCTGACTACCCTTTGTCATCCACCCGCGTGTCGCCGAAGCCCCGCCTGCCGGACGAGCAGGTTTAGCGGAGGCACAAGCTTTTTCAGCCAAGGACGAGACAACCGACTACCAACTACAGACTACCGTCTCCTCTACCTCTTTTGAACCACAGCCTGTCCCGAACTAGCTTCGGGAATGATTGGAATCACGACTTTTACACTCATAACTCATAATGAAACTACCGTCTACCGACTACAGACTACCGACTTTTTGAACCACAGCCTGTCCCGATTTTTCATCGGGAACTTAAGGGAATCAGGACTTAAGGAAAACAAGAGAAATAAATTATGAATTATGAAACTTCCGGAAACAAGACTTTTGGAAACAAGACTTTTGGAAACAAGACTTTTACATTGTTCCCAACTCCTGACTACCCTTTGTCCTCCACCCGCGTGTCGCCGAAGCCCCGCCTGCCGGACGGGCAGGTTTAGCGGAGGCACAAGGCTTTTTCAGCCAAGGACGAGACAACCGACTACCAACTACAGACTACCGTCTCCTCTACCTCTTTTGAACCACAGCCTGTCCCGAACTAGCTTCGGGAATGATTGGAATCACGACTTTTACACTCATAACTCATAATAAAACTACCGTCTACCGACTACAGACTACCGACTTTTTGAACCACAGCCTGTCCCTTTTTCTCATCGGGAACTTAAGAGAAATGAAGATTTGTCCCATGTCCACCGATTATTTGCTCACCTACCAACTACCAACTACCGTCTACCGTCTCCCAACTACCGACTACAACCGACATCGCACATCCGTCATCCGATTCCCGATTTCCCGAATCCCGAATCCCGAATCCCAAATCCGCTTACCCTACTTACCTTTCACCTTTTCACCTTTGAATATCCCTGATTAGCGTTGACCGGTTTTTAATTATTTTACATTTTCAAGTTATAGTCAATAATTCTTTTAATCAAATCAACGATCACTGATTACTGACCACTGATTACTGACCACTGAGCACTACTGCCAACTGCAACTGGATACCGCTACTTCTCACCGCTCACCTCTCACCGCTCACCTCTCACCGCTCACCTCTCACCTCTCACCTCTACCCACTACCAACTACCGACTACTGACTACCGAATACCGATCACCTCTCACCTCTCACCTCTCACCTCTCACCTCTCACCTCTCACCCCTCACCGCTCACTTCTCACCTCTCACCTCTACCAACTACCAACTACCGACTACCGACTACCGACTACCGACTACCGACTACCGACTACCGACTACCGACTACCCCCTTCAATCTCTATCCGTCTGACCCCCAACCTCCCGAAGCAAGTTCGGGACAAGCTCAAAAGGGGAGAATAAAAATCCGAACACTTTTCAATGACTAAACGTCTCTGGCTCCCTTTAGGGCGGGGGGGGTAAGGGGAAATCGAAATCGAAATCAAAATCGAAATCGAAATCAAAACTTTTCAATGGCAAAACATCTCTGGCTCCCTTGAGGGCGGGGGGTAGGCTCCAACTACCGACTACAACCGACATCGCACATCCGTCATCCGATTCCCGAATCCCGATTTCCCAATTCCCGATTTCCCGAATCCCAAATCCCGAATCCCAAATCCCGCTTACCCTACTTACCTTTCACCTTTTCACCTTTGAATATCCCTGATTAGCGTTGACCGGTTTTTAATTATTTTACATTTTCAAGTTATAGTCAATAATTCTTTTAATCAAATCAACGATCACTGATTACTGACCCCTGATTACTGACCACTGAGCACTGAGCACTACTGCCAACTGCAACTGGATACTGCTACTTCTCACCTCTCACCCCTCACCCCTCACCGCTCACCTCTACCAACCACCGACTACCGACTACCGTTCACCGACCACCGATTACCCACTTCAATCTCTATCCGTCTGACCCCCAACCTCCCGAAGCAAGTTCGGGACAAGCTCAAAAGGGGAGAATAAAAATCCGAACACTTTTCAATGACTAAACGTCTCTGGCTCCCTTTAGGGCGGGGGGTAAGGGGAAATCGAAATCGAAATCAAAATCGAAATCGAAATCGAAATCAAAACTTTTCAATGACTAAACGTCTCTGGCTCCCTTTAGGGCGGGGGGTAGGCTCCAACTACCGACTACAACCGACATCGCACATCCGTCATCCGACTCTACACACTACCAACTACCGTCTACCAACTACAGACTACCGACTACCAACTACCGACTACCAACTAATAAAACTACCGTCTAAAATTCCCCTCCCTTTAAAACCTATCCCATTTATATCTATTTTTACACCCCATTATCCATCAGGCAAAAAAGTCTTATCAAGTTTCTTCGGCTTTCTAAAAACAAACATGGAGTGCATTCGCCGTTTGTGTATGGATTGGTGACATTATGCTTTAATGACAAAACCAAATACCCGGCCTACGCTATTCTAAGGTCGCATCGGAAAGCGTTGAAAAGAGATGCCTCTGTAATTGAAATGGCGGATCACGGTCAAGGATCCCGAGTTTTCAAAGGACCGAATCGTAAAATTTCAACAGTGTATAAAAAAGCGGGAATTAAGAAAGACCGGCAAAAGCTCCTTTTTAGAATTGCCTCCTATCTCAAATGTGAAAATATATTGGAATTAGGCACTTCGCTCGGATTGGGAACGGTGGCGTTGTCACTTTCAAATGAATTCGCTTATGTCCATACCGTGGAGGCTTGCCCTAATACTGCCAAAACAGCTAAAGATTATTTCAAGAAATTTGGATTGTCGAATATTGACCTTCACTTGGAAACTTTTAGCGAATTCCTGGCCAAAAACCCTAAAGAAAAATACGATCTTATTTTTATCGATGGCGACCACAATGGCGAGCGAACGCTTTCTTATTTCCAATCCCTATTAGATAACATACACAACAATTCCGTTATTATTCTTGACGATATCTATTGGAGCAAAGGAATGACGGTGGCTTGGGAAAAGATAATTGCCAATGAAAACGTTACCGTGAGCATCGATACATTTCAGTGGGGCATTGTTTTTTTTCGGAAGGAACAGCCGAAGCAGCATTTTGTGATTCGAGTGTGAAAAAAAAATGAGCCACGAATTCACGAATGTTGAATGAGAGGTGTTTGGTGAAGAGCGAACGGTGAGTGGTGAGCGATGAGCGGAATTTAAAATTTGGAATGTCAGGGTGAGCCTGCCTGTCGTGCCTGCCTATCGTGCCTGCCTGTCATGCAGACAGATGTTTTGAAATCGCTTCCATTTACAAGTAATTTGGTATTTGGTGTTTAGAATCGGGTGGTTGGAATTTGGTTTTTGGAATTTGGTATTTCCTTTTTGGAATTTGGTACTTGGTATTTGGTTCTTGGAATTTGGAATTTATAGAATTGTAACAGGAACAGTATCTTTGCGTCTTACTATTTATTTAAGGTCAACCCCTAAAGTATATTTGAGTTATATGAGTTTAATAATAAAGATCAGGAATATTACGCGGGATTTTCCGATGGGGAACGATGTGGTGAAGGTTTTAAAGGGTATTGACCTGGATATAGAACGAGGGGAATATGTGGCGTTGATGGGTCCTTCGGGATCAGGGAAATCTACGTTGATGAATCTTTTGGGATGTTTGGACACTCCTACATCGGGCAGTTATAAGCTCAACGGCAAGGATGTGAGCAATATGACCGACGACGAATTGGCCGAAATCCGAAACAAGGAAATTGGCTTTGTATTCCAGACCTTTAATCTTTTGCCCCGAACAACTGCCCTCGAAAACGTAGCCTTGCCGATGATTTATGCCGGAGTTTCAAAAAAAGATCGTACAGCACGCGCAGAAGAGGTATTGACGCAAGTAGGCCTGGCCGACAGAATGGACCATAAACCCAATCAACTTTCGGGAGGACAACGCCAACGGGTAGCCGTGGGACGTGCTTTGGTCAACAGTCCTTCCATCATCCTCGCCGATGAGCCTACAGGAAATCTCGATTCAAAAACTTCCGTGGAAATCATGAATCTGTTCAATAAAATCCATCAAGCGGGAAATACGGTTATCTTAGTAACCCACGAAGAGGAAATCGCGAAAAATGCACATCGTATTATCCGACTTAGGGATGGGGTGATTGAGAGTGATTCTTTGAGGGAGGTTATGAGTTCAGAGTTATGAGCCTGCCCACCGAAGGAGGGTTATGAGTTTTTTAATTATGAATTATGAATTCAGAATTATGAATTAGGAATTATGAATTATGTAATTGGAAATTGAGTACGCCATCACCGATATGAGAGAAATTAGTGATGAGTGGTGTGAATGACAGGTGACGGGTAATGGAGTACTACAGCTTCCAGCTTCCAGCTTCCAGCTTCCAGCTTCCAGCTTCCAACTTCCAAGTTCCAACTACAGACTACCGTCTACAGTTGAGTTATGAGTTTTTTAATTATGAATTCAGAATTATGAGTTATGAGTTATGAGTTATGAGTTTGAGTGAAAAATAAGAATTAATAATTAAACCTGAGAGTCTCAAAAAATTCTAACGGAGATGCAAGCTTTTTCCACCAATAACCAAACCCACTCACCTCTCACCACTCACGGCTCACCACTGAAAAACTGAAACACTGAACAAAATGGACCTCACAAACCCCATAACCCTAATAATCGGCGGCATTCTATTTCTGGCTGTTATTTACTTTTGGAATAAACGCAATGCTGGGAAACAGCGGGAAAGACGGAATAGGAGTTTTCGGAGTAGTTACTATGAACGGAAAAAGGAAAGGGAGGAGGAGAGGGAATGAAATCGAAAACGAAAACGAAACCTGTCCGCCGAAGGAGGATCGAAAATGAAACCTGGCCGCCGAAGGAGGATTAGGAGTTTTTTAATTATGAATTCAGAATTATGAATTAGGAATTATGAATTATGAATTGGAAATTGAGTACGCCATCACTGATAAGAGAGAAATTAGTGATGAGTGGTGTGTATGACAGGTGACGGGTAATGCAGTACGACAACTTCCAACCTCCAACTTCCAACCTCCAACCTCCAACTTCCAACTTCCAACTTCCAACTTCCAACTTCCAACCTCCAACTTCCAACCTCCAACCTCCAACTTCCAACCTCCAACTTCCAACCTCCAACTTCCAACCTCCAACTTCCAGCTTCCAGCTTCCAACTTCCAACCTCAAACTTCCAACTTCCAACTTCCAGCTTCCAACTTCCAACTTCCAGCTTCCAACTTCCAACTTCCAGCTTCCAGCTTCCAACTTCCAACTTCCAACTTCATCGTACCTCTCACCACTCCCCTCTACCCCCCAAAACCCTCAATCTTCTCCCCTTCCTTTAACTTTCTACTTGCCAACCGCCAGGAAATAATTACCTGCAACAACACAAACGGAAACAAAATCACGGAAATCAAAATACCTAAGAGCAACATTTTCTTGTTTTTCTTATAGCGATAGGGAATAATGGATTGAGGGACGGTTTTTAGGATGGCCAAGATGCTGCGCTTGCGACCAAAGTATTTCCGGAAAAGATAAAGTACGCTTGGGATAGGTCGCGGGGCAAAAAGATTCTTTGGCCGGAAGGCATCCCAGCTGCCCATTTCACGAAGTCCGCCGGAGCCGACTTTGAGATGCAATCTTTTGGCATACGGATTTGAAATATTTAAAAATCCGTGGAGATAGGCCCGAAGTCCAAATTCTCCATCTCCCATCCGTTGTTTTTCGAACTGTCGGTCGAAGAGACCTATTTCCCGGAAGATCTGTTTTTTTAAAAGTACATTGCCCGTATCCAACTGACTTGAAATATTGAAGAAGGAGTAATTTGCAGGAACCTCAGCTCCCACCGTAGAAATTGAAACCCCTGCGGAAATATCTGCCTTAAAAAAATCGAGACCTTTTAAATGATTGGATATCCAGTCGGGATCCACACGGCTGTCGTCGTCAAAAAGGAGGAGATATTCTCCTTTAGAAATCTTAATTGCCCGATTCCGAGCGAGCCATAATGCACGCTCTTCTTGGTGTATATGTTGGATGTCCAGCTTGAAATCTGCGTAAAAGTCCTTTTGGAAAGGCATGGACTGATCGACGATAATGACCTCAAAATTTTTATAATCCTGTTGCTCGAGGTCAAGTAACACATCCTTTAGATATTCATAACGGTTAAGGGTGGGAATCACAATGCTTATCAAAGGATTTTCTACAATTAGCGGAGAATGGAAATTCTCCCAACCTTCATGTTTTATGGGACTGTGTAGATAATCACTTTTTTTCGTGTTTCTACTTTTCCTCCAAGCTGCGATTTCCTTGAAAGGATTTTTAAAAGAAAGAACTCGCAGCATCAACACATAAAACACCCAGACTGAAAGAAAGTATTTCCGGAGGAAGCGGTATTCATCCTCCACAGGAACTTTTTCGAAGATTCTATAGGTTTCAGCGTTGCCGACATAACCTTTGTGGATTGCCTGCCACGATAGATCGTATTGTCTTGCCAGTTCACTTTTAAAAGTGGAATCCGAATCCAATTGATCCTGTATTTCTCCGGGCAGTTTTTCGATAATGGGAAAGACGGAGCTACCATCCTTTCTGTAAAGTTGGAAGTAATGAGTGGGCTGGAGATATTTGAGGAAATTGAAAATCATAAATTAATTACCTCTTCAACTTTTGCAATAATCTTTTCCTTCTGAAAATAGGTTGCATAAATATTTCTAAAGTAGTCTGAAGAATGCTCTTTATTGGAAATAATATTATGTAGCTTATCTCTTAAATCTACCGAACTATGAGGGTTGAAAGAATATTTACCTAAGAAATCCTCATCCTTAATATAACCCAAAGCACCAAAACTTTCAGAAACAAGAACGGGACATCCCATTGAAAGCGCTTCAATTAAAACCAGACCAAAGGCCTCAAATTTACTAGGAAGAATAATCAAGTCCATTTCTTCGTAATACTCTTTCATTTTATCAATACTTAAAACACCCAAGAAATCCACTTTATCCTCCAAATTGAGCTGTCGGACTTTCAACCTTAAGGATTCTTCATTGCTTCCACTTCCTGCAATATACAATCTCCAGGAAATTCTTTCTTCTACATTGACCAAACTGTCGATTATTAATTGTTGATTTTTCACTTCCTCAATTCTTCCAGGGCACCCAATTTTTATTAATGACTTCTTTTTAATCACCTCACTTTTCGTATGTGAGGCCTCAAGAGAAGACCAAAATGGCACAGAGAATATTTTATCTTTCGATATTGAGTAGATTTCCACTAAATCCTTCATCAAATATTCGGAGTTTACAATTATTTGTGAAGCTTGTTTAAGGAAAAGTGATTTTATAAGAACTTGACTTTTATTGGGGTTTAACTGCTGAGACAAGGTATGGAACCAAACTATATTTTTTTTAACGCCTAATAATCTACCACTCAGAATAGCAGGGTTTACATAACTGAAATTTGAAATGATTACATCGGGTCTTTCTGACCTAATAAGTTTATATATCGATATAGAATTATGCCATTTTCCCTTTTTCTTTAAAATTTGAATTTTAAGTCCCGGTGCGACTTCTAATAAATTCGGTTTTTCTTTAAGTGATACTATTTTAATGTCATATCCCTTTCCGATAAGTTGAATAGCCAACTCTTTATAAAAGGCTGACAAAAAACTCTGGTTATATTTATAAAACAGAATAACTTTCATTGTCCACTAATAGTTTTTTTTATGGTTCCAATAGAAAGACCTGATTTTTCGATATAACTTATATTTTGACAACTTCTGGGAATTTTTTCTACTTCTTGGAAATTCACCGGATGGACTTTCTATTTGAAGAAAACTACATAAAGTTTGATAATCAAAGTTTTCTCCCATCTTCATCAATAAAAAATTACTTTTCCCTGCAAAAAACGCCTGCACTTCCTGATTAAAATTGTTATATACCTTCAAATAAGTTTCCTCGTACCCTTCGGCACAAGGAACTTTATATATTTTTTGATGTAAAGGAATGCGAATGCTGGCAAAATATTGTACCACACTTCTGATCCACCTTTCGGGGTCTCTATAGGTCAGAATGAATTTTGCGTTGGGATAAAGTTCAGATAGTTCCCTATAAACCAATGGCCACGGCATATCTTGCGCGGCATCCCAATGCTGCATAGTATCATGGATGTATTTTTTTAAATCTTCTTTTTTGGAGAACTTCATCAGATTCTTATCTCCACCATAAACCCTATATCCCAATACTTCCAGTGCTGTTTCCAAAGAAGTAGTTCCTGTTTTCTGAAACCCAATAACAAATACCTTTTCATCTTTCATAATAATCTATTTGGAAAACTTACCTATAAAACCCCTCCGTCTAGTGTTAGTTTTTTGGTTTCACATCGACACGTTCTAGGAACCTTTTTAATTTAAATAGAATTAATCCAATTCATCTAGGTGCGGCTGAAAGAATAAGTCAACTACCAGTGAAGACAACTGCTTTCGAATATTTTTTATATAAGAAGATTCCACGAATAGCCCCTATTTATTGAATAAAATCATCCTTCTGGATAAAACTTTTAAAAAACCCTTTCAACGTCAATCGTTCTTCCCACAATTTCCTATTGGCATGCTGTAAATCTATAAAATCCTTTTCAGATAGCGCTTGATGAAATTCTGCTACTTTTTCAGCAATCTTTGAACGTTCCTTATAATCCACCCAGACCACATGTTTTTTCCTATTTAATTCATCGTCAAAAGGAAGCGCGCAGTCGGTATTTATAAAAACGGGAATGCGGCCCATAGCCAACGCTTCATAAAAACGGATAGAGAAATTGCCGGCACCCCGAACACAAACCACATAGGGCGCATTTTTTAAATTGTCATAAAACTCTAATGTAGTGGCATGACTATCTTTTTTGGTGGTCACTCCTGCCCGATATTTATTGCGGAGAATAAATAGCGTATCCACTAATTCCGTCTGTTGCAAATAATCTAAAACAGAAGCACGCAAATGAGTGGTAGGAAGCAGTTCTTGGGGTTCGTTTTTATTCTTTCCCAAATAATAGGTTATGTTTCGGGAAGAAGTCAACAACAGTTCTTTAATCGCTTTGGTTTTAGACAGGCTCGCATGGCCACAAAACCCGACGAGCGGTTTCGATGAATAAGGGAGCTGAAATATCGTTTGCGTTTGGTAGTATTCCTTTAGCGGATCTTTAATAAAACTCGGAAGTGCAAATTCATTCTTGGCGAATTTAGAACGATAGCCACTTTCTCTTAGAATGATCATATTATCATTAACGGGAATTTTCACACCAAAATCACCAGAATTCCAAACCAACACTTTTTTGTTCTTGATCTTACAAGCTGTAACAAAATCATTGGCTAAATCAATCTGATTTGTTTTAACATAATAATTCCACGACATGGTAAGCACGGCCATATCTGTGTCTTCCAAGGTTTCCGAAAACTGAAAATCCTTTTCCGACACGTGATACATCGCAATCCGCTCCTCGTCCGTAAATCCTTCGCCTTTGATAAAGGGTTTTAATAGCGGGAACACAGCCGCTCGATGGGTTTTGTCGTAATGGGAATTAGGGTAGTAGAGTTTCATTTTTAATTTTAAAATAATATGATGAACTTTTTAACCGCAAAGTTCACTAAGCTTGCACAGAGGTCACAGAGAAATTCTTTGTGTCTTCTCCTTGTTCTTTTAACCATTAAAGTAATTAAAGTTTACAAAGAGAGCATAAAAAATTCATTGTGCTCTTTGCGCCTTCTTCGTGTACTTTGTGGTTTCCCCATAAAACTCCACAAACTTCCGTTCCTGCTGACCAATCGTAAATTCATCCCGCACCCGATTCACGGCATTTTGGGCAAATCTTCTTTTTTCCGATGCGGGAAGTTCCAAGACTTCTTTGATTTGTGCCGCTAATAATTTAGGAGAATGTTTGGGCACCACCCAGCCCGAATGGCCGTGCAAAACATTTTCGGCCAATCCCTCGGCATTGCTCACTACACAAAGCTTGCCAATGGCCTGAGCTTCCAGTACGGCGTTGCAAAAACCTTCTTGTGTACTGTATTGTAAATAAATTAGTGCCTTCTTCAAGAGTTTTCTAACTTCGGCGTGTGGAACCCGTCCCAAAAAACGGACCTCCTCCTGCAAGCCCAACTCGTATGCCGCAAAGGCAATGCGTTCATAGTCTTCCCCATCGCCTATAATTTTATATTCAAACTGTAGCCCTTCTGCTTTCAACAATGCCAAAGCCTCCAACATTTCCACATATCCCTTTTTCCAATGAAGCCGTCCGGTGGTCATAAAGACTATAGGTGCCTTTTGTTCAAAATCGGGTAGTTCTGAACGAAACAACTCCACGTCTATAGCGGGTGTGATTTTTTTTACCAAGATATTATCGGGCATTCCAAATCGTTTTGCAGATTCCCATAAATCGTTGGAATTGGTGTGCACCTGATCCACATATTTCCACAGTACATCGTAACATCCTGGATTCTTTATGGGATAGGTCCCCATATCGAAACCACGAAAACTCACTCCCATTTTGGCACCTATCGCTCGGGCAACGGTTTCGCTCCCAATTGCCATGGTAGCAAAACCAAAATGCAGCCAATCGGGTTTAGCTTTTAGGAGATGGGAATTCAAATATAACCGCTTCCATAATGTTCCACCTTTAATTCCTTCCTTACGCTCTAAAATAATATATCGCCTAACAACATCAAGGTGTGGCACTAATGACATCGCTGTTTTTAAAGAATACAGCAATTGTAACAATGGATTTTTGCTTATTTTGGGTATTACTTCCACAGCACATAAATCAAAACTTTTATCCTCACTAAAACAATAAAGAACCACGTCCATTCCATTTTTCTGGAGTCCCTTTATTTTGGAACGCAGAAAAGTCTCGGAATAACCTGGAGGCTGGGCAAGGACGAGAGCGATTTTCATTTTGAAGTATGGTGGATTTTGAAAATTATTGCTTCCCTATTGGATAAATATCCAACTTAAAGGACTTCAACATTAGGTCAATACTTTCAAGCTCATTTTGGTTTATTGAAGTCTTCTTTGGTTTATTGCCTTTAAGACCTCTCGGATGCGCCTTGCTTGAAGGTTGTTGAATCACTTTTTCTAAATTAGGTGTTACTTGAAAATTAAATTCATGGCATAAACTTACATATATATTCTTGTCATTCCGCAATTCTTCGAATCTTATGACTTTATAATTGGCACTTCTATTTTCTTGGATATTCAATGCAACAACATTTTCTAAACACCAACGCAAGGTTAACTTCTCCACTTGCGACAATTGCTCGGTTTGGGTAAGGTCGAAATCATATTCCTCTTTTACTAAAGCAATTAGTTTTTCTTGCTTTTGAAACCTACTCAAATCATATAACCAAGGAAACTTTACTCGGCTCTGTGACTCAATCACATCGTAGGGATTTCTAATGATGTGGATAACAGGAATATCAAACACCTCGTTCATATAACTGGCCGCAAGATTACAGCGCACAAATTTTATAACAAATCTTTTAGGAATTATTGGCCATAAGTGACGCTTCCATTTGCGATTACTGTGTTGTGCAATCCAATCGTTATCAACGTTATTGCGAAAAACCTTTTTTAAATAATCATGACCTTTGCCTGCTTCATCCCTATCAGTAATCCAACGATCGCATAACAGATGGCCCTGCTCGGTATTGATTTCATGCTCCGGCTCATAAAGCAATCGATATCTATGAGGGCGCGCAAAAAGTTCACACAGCCAACTCGTACCACTTCTTGCAGAACCTACAATGATGAGGTGTTTGTTATATTTAGACATATTTACTTTACCAGCTTTTTATACAATTTTTCATAAGCCTCTATTTCAAATTTCAAAGAAAAATTATTGACAACATTTGCTCTTCCTTTTTGGGAAAGAAATTTCATTTCTTCTGGATTTTGAAGTAATCTCATAACGTGACTCACCAAACTTTCGGGTTTATCCACTTCAAATATACGCCCGCCTCCTCTATTTACGATATACTTCGCACCTCCTCCAGAATTTGAGGACAAAACGGGAACACCGCACGACAAAGCTTCCAAAATTGAAACAGGGAGCCCTTCCTGAAGCGAAGGAAGTACAAATAAATCCATTGACGCTAATATTTTGGGAATATTATTGTTTGTCACAAAACCATTAAAAAACACGCGGGAAGTCAAATTATTATCAATTATATAATCATCCAATTGTTTTCTATAATGTGTTTCTTCTTTACCATATAAGTATAAAACTACACGCTCGGGCAATTGCCTTAAAGCTTTTAAAAGGAGCAATTGATTTTTGTTGGCATTAATATTTCCGATACAAATTAGATTAAAACCTTCCCGTTCTTCAGCATCCACAGGCTCAAAGAGTTCTGTATCTACTCCATGGGGGATAAAAGCAATCTTGTTTCTAAATAACCGGGAAGCGAAAAATCGTTCATTCATATCCGGATTATCATAGGCTATGTGACTGGCCAACAAACTCTTTAACTTCCATCTTTTTGACCACGCATTGTTCTTTTTAGTATATACATATTTCACATTGGCACTTCGAGTCGCAAAGGCTTCTAGATAATTGGATTTATAGTCCCACGAATGAAGCACATCTATTTGATGTTGTTTTAATAGGTTTTTAAACTTCTTTACGTCTTGAAAATTGTTCCCTGTCCACGCAAAGGTAAGTTGACGATGTAGGGGTATATCATCTGGTATCGTTTCGGGAAATCTCTCTACACAGATAAAAGGATCAAAAACAGTTCTATCAATCCGTCGATATAAGGCGAGCAAAACATATTGACTTCCTGCTGTTTTGAAATTAGGAATAGTGTATAAGATTTTTATTTTATGGTTTTTCTCCAACTTTCTAGGTTCTTTAAATTTAAATATCTCTTTCTATTATTATGAAGTGAATTAAATTCAAAGTAGGCGTTTTCTATGGGTAACGTTAAATTATTCAAACCAGGATACTTTGTTTTAGAAATTACTCCAACGCCCCAATCCGTATCGAAGCAAATCGAATATAGTTCATTATGATGACGAAACTTATAAAATGCCTTCCAAGTAGTGCCATTCCAAAATCCTCTAGCAGGTGAATTTCTAAAATTAAATGATTCCCGTGCATGAAATTCTGTAGGGGGATTGCAATCATGTAATACGACAAATCCGTAATCCTTAATAAACGCCAAAGAATTCAAAATATCTTTTTCTACTTGATCCGCTAAATGAAGCCCATCAATAAATATTACATCAAACTTTTTGTTGAAAGGAAAATCTGGATTTTTAGCATGCATTTCTTTAAAAAACGCATCAGATGTAATCTTATAATCCACAGGATTCTCTTTAAACTCAATGCCGGGATCAACTGAGTATTTATTTTTACATTTTATTTTATTGAAATTATCATTGGGATTTCGCACACCGATTTCTAAATAAGTTTCCCCTTCAATTAACTCTAATAGAAAGGAAATTATTTCAGTTCTTGAACTTTTCTTTCTCCCTTCCATTTTAGAAACTTGATGGATTTGATAAAATGACTTATCCTTGAAAATTGTTCTTGCAAAATCAAATTGATATTTATAAGTCTTTAACCTTTGTTTAATTTTTTTCATTACTACCTATAATTTTTTCAGTTTAAATTCTCACTCTATACCATACGGCCAACGTCAACAACATACTCCCTTCGATACATTTTCTTATGCTATTTCGAGCCTAAGAAAACACCCTCCTACGGGCAGGCTCAGGAACCTGTTTTTAAACAATCATTTATCATTGTTCTTATACCACACCGCAAATGTCAACAACATACTTAAAGGATGGGAATACTTAACTATGTCTCCAGTTTTAAACTTATTATAAAATCGAACCAGAATTTCCTTGGAAAGAAATGGATGCAGGTTTTTGCCAAAAAGATGTTCCTGGAGCTTTTCGTCGTTTTCCATTCCTAAGAACTGAAGTTCCCAATTGCGTTGTATGAAAGGTTTCCCCATTTTTTCCTTAAGTATGCGTTCTAATTTATTCGCAATCCGATACGGCAAGTTGTTCGGTGATTTGTTGTTGTGAAAATTATACAAATTATACGGTTTTTCTGCCTGCCAGGTTATTTTAGATACTTCCGGACTTTGCGTTTTCAGATAGGCTATTTGAATCTGTCGATCTGCCAAATATTCTTCTGGAATACCACAGATAAATTCCGCCATCCGATCGTCGTAATAAGGCGCTTCGATGGGATTGGTAGCTTCAAAAATAGCAAATCCGATATTGGTCCATCGCACGGCACGAGTACTACTGAGGTAAGCACGTACCTTGGCAGTAACGTTATCTATCGGAATCGTATTCCAAATAGACTCTACCCGTTCTCTAAAATAGGTCCTGAAATCGCCTTCAAGCTCCCACGATTCCCATAAGGCTTCTGCGAGCTCTTGCCCTCCTTTCACAACAAGACGGTTGCACAGCCAATCCAATGCATCTTCCATTGGCAAATCCTCGGGCGCTGGGATATCGAATAGCACATCGCCCCAATGCCCCAGTGTAAACACGCCATCCATTTTTCTGAATTCATCAATAACAGCCATTTGCCTTGGGTGTGTGAACTCGGAATAGCAATCGGTAATAGCAGCCAATTCATCAATTTTATCCCATAGATAGCCCGGTGGAATGACCATATCTCGATATTCATAATTGAAAACTTCGGCTATCTTTTTTGCGATTGCGCCTTCTTTATAGCCGTTGTGAAAAGAGTAGCTGTAGGAAATTATAGGGTTGTCCACTTTGGAATATGCCACTGCTTGTGTTCTACTATCAAGTCCACCCGAAAGTGGCAAGAGTACGGTTCTATCGCCCGCTTGTTCTTTGCATATCCTGTGAAATAATTCCGTGAACTCCGTTACCGATTGATCGAAAGTGATGTTGCGAGGGGTGTGATGCCATGTAAACCAAGGTTTGCTATCTATACAAAACCCATCGTCGTCTATGGTGTTGATGGTTCCTGGAGGGAGTACTTTTATATCCTTCCAATAGGTGTCTGAGCCGAGGAAATAACCGATGGCTGCGAAGATGCAGAGGGCTTTTTGATCGATTTCGTGCGGGGCATGGACTTTGACGAAATGTTGGTGGGTGGGTAGGATGGGGGTTTTGATAGTTTTCAAATTAAATAGAGGTTTAGGGTATTTTAACCACAGAGAACACTAAGGTGGCACAGAGGTCACAGAGAGTTTTTTAAATCTTCTATATGATTTATAACTCGTCTGATTCCGTGTTTTAATAAAGTTACATTGAAGTTAATCAATAAACCCAATTTAAATTCTCCCAATCGCAAATAGGTTAAAATCTGAGCAAGATGAACGTCGTTCAAAGCTTCCACACTTTTAAGTTCTACGACGACACTTTTCTCAACTAATAAATCGATTCTATATCCACAATTCATTTTGACCTCTTCAAAAATTACAGGCATCGGCTTTTCTCTTTCTACAAATAAGCCGTTTTTCACCAATGAATAATGAAGACATTCTTTATATGCGTTTTCTAATAATCCTGGGCCTAATTGTTTATGGACGTCTAAAGCACTAGATATAATAGCATATGATATTTTATTTTCATATCTCATAGTCTCAATAATCCTTTGAGGGCAGTTTTGAAAATAAAGCTACAATAAATTTTGAACAATACTATATGAAAAAATCTTAGTGTCCTTTGCGCCTACTCCGTGTTCTTTGTGGTTCTAAAACCTCCCAATACAATTTCTCCATCCCCGCCACCATCTTTTCCATCGCATGCTGCTTCGCCACTTTCTCACGTGCCGCCGCTCTTACTGCTTCAATCTGCTCTAATGCTAATTTTGAAAAGACTTCTACCCCCTCCGCCATCCCCCCCACATCACGACTCGGAAACATCCATCCTTCAACCCCATGCGTTATCAATTCCGGCACACCCCCGCAGTCTGATGACAGCACCGGCAACCCCAATGCCATAGCCTCCACCACCACATTAGGCAAACCTTCTTCAATACTCGGCATCAAGAGCAGCGAGGCTTCCTGCATGCGCTGATATATTTTTTCCTGCGGAAGCCGATCTTCTAAAAAAACACAATCTTCCAACCCAAAATCGGCGATTAAAAACTGTAATTCCTCCTCGCCTGCACCGCCAATAATGCGATACTGAAAAGCCGCTCCTCGTTCTCTCAGTAGCCAACACGCCCGAAGCGCATAGTCATAGCCTTTTATCCAATGCGATCTTCCCACCGAAAGGATTTGTAAGGGTGTGGAACGTTTATATTCCCGTGAAAAAGGAAACTCTTCTAAGTGAAGCCCAGTATAAACCACATGGTCTATTTTATCTGGCGATTTATAGATTTTATCCCCAGTAGCAGCTATGGCGTTGGAAACGGAATGGAAGCCCGCTATTTTAGGATACCATTTTTGGAGGTAGTCAAAGTTCTCTGAATTTACAAAGGGACGAACATTAATGTGAAAACCTCGCTGGGAGAGCACGACAGGGATTTTTTGTCTTTCCAGCACTTCTTCAAACCAAGGGATTACGGAAGGCCATTGTAAATGAATAATATCAGGTGATATTTTATTCAAAACAAAACGTAGGTTCTCTTCTTGGAGCTTTCGTTTTTCGCCTTTAAAAAGATTTTTGAATGTTGAAACAATCCTTTTTTTTTGATCCCGATTTCAACGCATATTCTAATGAGGTCATCGCAAACCGGAATTTGTTTTGGTTGCTTCCAAGTGGGATGTAATGCACTCCCTGGATTTTATCCGACAGTTTTTCATTAAACCCTAAAATAAAAACCTTATGCCTTGTTGCCAATCCCGCTGCCAATCGATTGATAAAGGGCGTTGCATTTAGCTTACCGTCGAAGAGGGTGATTTTTAAAGGGGTCTTCAAAATTATGAATCTATGGATTTAAAAACCAGCTGTACAGAGGTAATTTCTTTTAGAGGTGTGGGGTTTATTTTAAAAAACACATACTTCTTTCCTTTCTTAAACTTGTTAATCTCTTTTTCATGGAACATCAAGTTCTCTCTAAAATAATTTTCAAGTTCGTATTGATTATAATCCGAAGAGTTCACGACATCTCTAAATAATAATTTCAAATCCTCCACTTTGTTGCCCGATAAAAAGGTATTCGGACGATCCTCAAAATTTGTAAATTTTTTTATGAAATCTTCGGCATCGTACGCATGGTAATGAAGAAGGTTCCCTTTATCAACACCCACAGGTTGGTTACCATCAATTCTTTTATAACGATGTACGTTGTGGGGTATTACATTCTTATCAACCCTAATTGCTGCCTTTCCCATTGTGTGTCCATACCACCATGTAAACTGCTGATTCAATTTTGAAAATGGATTGCTTATTGATTTATAGAATGCTTGTTTATTTGCCTTAAACAAAATTTCTTCTGCAAAAACATTCTGATAATACTCTTTTTGCTGAAGTGCTTCCAATGTTTTAAAATTTACTACTTCCACTACTTCTTCTATACTTTTAAAAAAGGATTTCAAGTTGGAAGGTCGCTTATGATCGGTACATATCAACTCGTCTGCATCTATTGAAATCAACCAATCTATTCCCAATAATTTGGATTGTTGCAGAGCATCATAAGTATTTAAACACTGACGTGCCGTGTGGTGTTCTGTTGCCTGGGACGTAAACTTTTGAAGGTAATCTAAATGAATGTATTTATCAGCCTGAACAGAATTAACTGTTTTTACAAAATTCAAATCAGCAATACTGTCCTGTCCTTCATCGGTTGTATTATCAAAATAGACAAAACCTTGATCTACCCCGATTGCTTTATGATATAACAAATTGTTCCGCAAAAGGCGGGCTTCGTTTTTAACGGTAAGTACTATCGCTATTTTCAAAATGGTTTATATAATAATTGAAAACGATAGTAAATATAAAGTTTCAAAAACTGAAAGGAAAACTTATTTTTTCGCGTTACCCGATGACGAACACGATTAAAAAAACGTGTGATGTAGTTATTTCTATAAGGGACTATGCCCTTATCATATTTTGATGCTAGGTTTATAAACCGAACGTGCTCTCTAAAGTAAGGTACAAGATAGTTTAAGTCTTTTGAATTTAAATTTGAGAGGTTTTCGCCTTCCTGCCTAAAGTAACTTTGTGTTTCGGTATTGTAAATCAACTTTTTATTGTGAAAAAACTCATGATAAAAAACTCGATCCCCAATAATGCGGAAGTCGGAAAAGGCAGCTTCAGCTAGCTGTTCTTTATCAATGTTTCGAAACAAGGTAGCACTAACATTCAAAACAGGACAATATAAAATTTGGTTGCTTCCTAAAATCGTATCCCTACCTTCCTTAAAAGCTGGATGTTCCAGTTCCTTATTATTTTTTTCCTTGCTAAAAACAATGGTCTTTGCCACACTCATTTCGTGCGTTTGCAAATAATATAATTGGGTTTCTAAAAAATTGGACTCACAAAAATCATCACTTTCCGCAATCCATACATAGTCCCCCGTTGCAAAGCTTAATCCTTTTTTCCATTGCTTAAAGGGCGAACCTGTGTTTTCTGTATTTACTATAAAATGGGAAACTTTAGAGTGATTCTTGTAATTATTTAAAATTGACAGACTATCATCTGTGGATGCATCATCCAAGATAATCACTTCGAAATTTTGATAAGTTTGATTGAAAATACTATCTAAACGCTTTTGAAGATAGGAATGGTGATTAAAGTTCGGGAGAATGATTGATACCATTAGCTGTTTTGTTCATTTCTTTCGTTTAATATAGATATTAGACGATTATAATTATTCAACACAAGGTCTTGTTGCACTTCTAATGCTTTTATTGCTTTACTCTTATTCTACAATTTAGAATATTCTTTTAAATACATTTCTAAATCTTTATAATCCACTGATTCTTTAATGTATGTAGGCCACCAAGTTTTAGTATAATTATTCAATTTTTTTACTTTTTTATTTAAAGGTACAAATGGTTTGTTGTAAGCAAAAGCAGTTATGCATCCCTGCAGACTGGTTCCAATGGCTATAATTAGTAGATATGGCCGTCGCTTTTCGGATAAGAATAGCAGCTGTGAAAGCTTTTACCATTTATCAATTTATTTTTAAAAGAGAATTCACAGAAGATTCTTATCTTATATAATCATAACCTTTTGAAAACAATAGAAAGATAGAACCAAAAATAAAAAGCTTTAATAACTTTATATTTTCTTTTGATTTTAAGCGTGATTTCATCAGCTCTGTCGAAAAATAAACAGCGGTTTTCCAGTTTTTTGTTTTGTAGAGATTGCCAACCACTTTAATTGAGCGCCTAATCAAGTAATTCTCAGTTTCGCGATCAACTCCTATTTTCTGTATATTTTTTAATAAATATGAGAAAATAATCATCTTTGATTTAGCCTTATTAATAGTGTGTTCGATTTTGTTTCTATGACTTCTTTGATAAACCAAAACTTCATTTATCACACGCGGTCTTAACTTTTGGGAAATAGCCTGAATATGAAAAAGAAAATCTTGACCACTTTCCAATTGTTCATCAAATTGCAGATTTTTTTTTATCAAGCTTATTTTTTTCCACAATGATGAATTTATGCTCCAGCCTATATGTTTTTTTATGAAATTATTTAAGGCATTCTCTGCCCATAAGTTGGTATTCCAATATCCCTCTATGATATTTCCTAATTCATTAATAAAACCAGATTGACTAATAGTGAAATCATAATTTCCTGATAGAATATAGCTAATATCGGTTTGTAGCTTTTTTGGCAACATAATATCATCACTATCAAACCACTGGATATACTCCCCCCTACTCAACTCAAACCCATAATTCCGTGCCGCATTTCCCCCAGGCAATCTATCTTTCGGTCTATGGTGATATTGAAAACGAGCGTCTTCCGCTATATATTTCCCCATCACTTCGTCGGTATTATCCGTACTTCCATCATCTACCACAATACACTCCCAATTTTGATAAGTTTGCGCCAATACGGAATCCAGCGTTTCACCAATGAGATGGGCCCGGTTATAGGTGGGGATGATGATGGAAACCAACGGGTTTTCGCGAGACATGGAAATTATCAGTTAATCAAATCAAAAATAGGGAAAAATCTGAGGTTTAAAAGGGAATCCAGGAATTGAATGCAAAGACTGAAAAAGCGCTGCCATTCCCTCAACTGGAGTGGCACAAAGCTATAGGACCGATTTATATAATGCCATCAATTGCTCCATTTCTCTGGCTATGGTATACTTTTGATGGGACTGTGCAATGGCATTTTCGGACATGGTTTTAAAGACATTAGGATCCTTCCAAATTGAAATAACTTTCTGCACACCAGTCGCCATATTGTCGGGCGGAACGACGACGCCATTCCATTGGTCTTTGATCATTTCGGGCAAGCCACCGTTGTTGGAAACAATAGCGGGAAGCCCAAAAGACTGGGCTTCCAACACACTTGTCGGAAAAGCTTCGGAGTGGCTTAATTGCAGGATGAAGTCGTAGGATCTTAGTTTTTCCTTCAAGGTGGAATTCGGCACTTTCCCGAAAACACGGACTTCTTCGGTCAAACCGTATTGATCGCGGAGGTAATAAAGTTGTCCCAAATCAGGGCCATCGCCGTAAATGGAATACGTAACTGGAATGTTGCGATCCTTTAAGGCTTTTACAAATTGCAAATTGCCCGCGATGTTCTTTTCCCAACACATTCTAAAAACAGAGACAAGGTTCAGGGCGTCAGGAGCCGGTGTTTTGGGAATCACTTCGAATGGCGCACCAAAGGAAATCGGGATGACGTGGATGCGCTCTTTTTCAACTCCCCATTTCGTATGCAAATACTGCCGTTGGTGTTCGCTCATGGTGATAAAGGCGTCGACTTGATTCCCGTGATTACGATAAAAATCTTTCCAACTATCTCGCTCCCACGGGCGCACATAGGTATCAGCTCCTCTTAGGGTGATGATTACCTTTGGCCGGCTATCGCGGGGGCGTTGCAGAAGTTGAACGACTTCGGAATGCAAATAGGAATGCTGCAAGTGAATGATGTCCGTTTTTTCTCGAACGACCTTGATCTCAAAATAATCTAAACGATGGTATCGCTTCACCAGCCGTTGCAGCATCTTGGCTATGAGTTTTCGTTTGATGACCCACGGCAACACGTCAACACCATGCGATTTTTCATCGCCTTCCTGAATGGCAACCACCTGAAGATCGATTTCGCTTTGCGCGCGAAGAGCATCCACTACCGGCGGGATATAGGGTTGGTAAAACACCGGATAGGCATCGAATAATTGTATTAGGTTGATCTTCCGGTTCATTGGCTGCTGGATTGTAATGGGTTCTCAAAATAGTTTGCTATGGGTTTGCGCAATACGTAATAGCCCTTTTTGTTTTTATAGTAAACCGCCAACATGCGCAACATGCCGTAGTATAGTTTTTCTTGCCCACTGAAGTGCAATGCCCGATCGAGAAGCGAGTGGGTCTCCGCAATGGTATTTTGGTTCCCCAAATCGGCAAATTTTGAAATTACTTTATAGAAACCATATTTCAGTTCTCTTGCTACTGCCAGCACTTCTGAAGGTGGCGCGGCGTCCATCAGATTACAGAGCAAGTAATAATAGCTTTGGACAACATCTTTTTTAAAGTCGGCGTGTGCATATTTCTTCTGGGATTCCTCGTTTTTCCTGTAGTAACAATCGGTTATGGGCATGGTTTTGTAATTCACCCCAGGGCTCAAAAGCGCTTTGATATGAAAGTCAACATCTTGATAGCGCAGTAATCGCTCATCGAAATTAAGACCGTTGTCCAGAAAGGTTCTTTTCCATATCGGTCCTGTAATCGTCCAAGGATAGTTTTGGCTTAAAAATGCTTTTAAAGCATCGCGCTTGTCGGTTGTTGGGGTTGCTGCGTGCTCCACATACCTACCGTCTTCATAAATCCCCATATTGAAAATCAGAAAACTATATTTGGGGTGTTCTTGAAACCGCGTCACCCGATTGCCTAAACACTGGTTGTGTAATATATCGTCCGAATCTAAAAAAATAATGTAGTCGCCTGTACTCACGGCAAATCCAAAATTCCGAGCCGAATTCCCACCTTGCAATCGGTCTTTGGGACGGTGGTGGTATTGAAAACGGGTGTCTTTTGCGATATATTCCGCGATCACTTCCTCGGTGTTGTCGGTACTCCCATCGTCCACCACAATACATTCCCAATTCTGGTAAGTCTGCGCCAAAACCGAATCTAATGTTTCCCCGATGAGGTGGGCACGGTTGTAGGTTGGGGTTATTATGGAAACGAGGGAGGTATGATTCGACATTGATTTAGAAGTTAAAAAAACCGAAAATAGGGAAAAAGTTCAACGTTTAAGATTACGAATAATTTAGAAGGAGTTTTCTTTCTGGGCAACTAAAATATCTCTCAATATCTATCATAAAAATCAGTACGACATTTGGTGTTGTTCTTCAATTTTGTTCGAGTGTTGTTCGAACCATCTTCGAAGAAATGCCTTTTTCTTCAAACAAAGTTCGAAGAAGGATCGAATACAGGACGATAAATTCCAATACTACATAATAATAATCAATGGAGAAAAACAAAAATAAATCCCGCCTCAAGATCAGCCAATCTTATAAGGAGTCGTGGTAAAATCATCCTGTTTAGTAAAATAAGCATATCTTTTTGATTGGTATGGAATTAAATTTAATAATCCAGACCACTTATGAACAATTTCCTTTTCATTATCTCTCCCCGCATCATCCAAAAATACACTGAAACGAGCAGATAGTCTGTCCACAAGAAAAGGGATCGCAGAGTAACGGGCGAAGGGAGTGCTGCCTCCATATGGACCATCGACAATAACAAGATCAATTTCCTTATTATCTTTTAATATTTTTTTAATTTCTTCAGTATTATACCAAATATTTTGTCCATTGAGAGATAGTTTTTGCGGTACTTCCTTTAATGGAGCATATATGAGAGTAACAACGTTCTCTAATCCGTATCGTTTTAATTCATCTTTAATCGCTTGAATCCATTCCTCACTGGATTCTACTGAATAAAATTTGACATCTAATTTTAATGTTTGAATCAATCTTGCTATATACAGAGTTGAAGCACCTGAACCAAATTCAATTATATTGCTACGTTTATTTATAACGATATCATTTAAAATATGAAGAATGACACTCGGAGATATTGACCAAGAGGTAAAAGGAATAAAACTGGATTCTGGAAACAACTTTGAAATCTGGGCATAATCCAAGGCTGTCTGCTGTGTTAGATTCTGATGTTTCTTAACTTCTTTAACTCTTTTATCAACGAAGTTTTTAATCCTGTTTATAAAAAAACCATTCATCTTTGTTTTTTATTTAGAGTTTTATCTTCTGGATAAAAACTATTCCTATCTATTGCAAATTCTTGAATTGCTCTTTCGAAATCAGGGCTTAGCTCTGAAATCCTCTTTTCACTTTTGGTGGCATTGCTGACCACATTTTTAAAAAAGAAATTATCTTCTAATCCAAACAATTCCCTGATATAAGTATTCATTAATAGAGTTAAAAATTCCAACTGAATAATAAACGATGGATGTTTTTTGGAATTCAATTTCTCTATTTGGGCTGCTATATTCTTATTTACGAAATTCCAATACCACGCACATTTTTCCGGATTGGTCATTCCTTGCCACTCCTTGTCTGAAAAAACTCCCAATCGATTTCCTCTTATACGATATTTTTCATATAAATTATTAGTCTCGTAAAAATCAAAATCATTCGGGTACCAATTTCGAGGTACAAAAGATTTTAAGGAATCATAAGGGTTTCGAATGAGATGAATGAAGATTGAATTTGGAAAATACCCACTTAAAAATTCTACGAGATTCCAAAGCCGATGATCCGAATGTACATGGATCTTATCTGACGAACCGAACCACAGTTTATTTTTGAATATAAAATCAAGCTGTTTATAAATTTCTTCTTTGGAATCCGGCTCTTCAGTTAATTTAGTACTCAGTTTGATCAACTCAGGAATATCCTCATGAAATGCAGAGAACTTTGGATGTTGATTGAACATCTTAACAATGCTTGTGGAACCACAACGACCGGTACTTAGAACAAAGACAATTTGTTTCTTTCGTTGTCCATAATAAGTTTTACCCAACAATTTATAAAGCTCTAGCTTTACATATTTCTTAAGTTCCTTAATATTTAAACCCATTTATAATTGGTATAAAATCCTTGTTTACCCGAGGCTGGCAACTTCCCAAAGCCATAAAAATCCCCCACATCAACAGTAAGTTGACCCACGTTTTTTAAATTTTCGACAACACTTGTCTGGTCATGAACAGAAGTATTATATGTGTAAACCCCTGAGCTTGCAGGCCATTTTTCTATAACCAAGGTTGCTGATCCCTCTGGCTCGCTAAATTTTTTATCGATAACATCACTTCGGCAAGCAAATAAAAATCTATCGTAAATATCGTAAAAGGCCAAAGAAATAGACAAAGATCTTCTGTAAGGATTTCTATAGGTTACCTGAATATACACCTCCTGACCAACCATTATAGACTGTATGGGTAAATTATTACTATTGAAGAATTCGATTTTGATAATTCCCACATCTTTATTGGAATCTTCAAAATTTAATTGTTTATCTGTTTTGGCATTTAAATAATAGTCAATAGCATCCTCCGTTTCTCCCCCAAAAACGCTAGTCCCATTGTCGAGAACAATAGCCCTCGAACACAAGCTCTTCACCGCAGCCATATTATGGCTCACAAACAAAACCGTCCGCCCCTGCCCTCTTGAGATATCCTGCATCTTTCCAACTGCCTTTTTCTGAAACTCCGCATCTCCCACCGCCAGCACCTCATCTACCACCAAAATATCCGGTTCCAAATGTGCTGCCACGGCAAAGGCAAGTCGCACTTTCATCCCGCTACTATACCGTTTTACAGGAGTGTCAATATAGAGTTCACAACCGGAAAACTCTATAATCTCATCCAACTTTGCAATGATCTCGGCCCGGGTCATTCCCAAAATAGCCCCATTGAGGAACACATTCTCCCTACCCGTGAGTTCAGGGTGAAAACCTGTGCCTACTTCTAAAAGAGAGGCAATTCTTCCCTTGGTTTTTATAACTCCAGTTGTTGGGCTGGTTACTCGAGAAAGTATTTTTAATAATGTAGATTTCCCTGCGCCATTTTTGCCTATAATGCCCAACACTTCTCCTTGCTGCACTTCAAAATTGATATCTCGCAAGGCCCAAACGTAATCGGACTTGGTCTTGCTGG
Organism: Aequorivita sp.; assembly: GCA_034676445.1. Classification (GTDB taxonomy): domain Bacteria; phylum Bacteroidota; class Bacteroidia; order Flavobacteriales; family Flavobacteriaceae; genus Aequorivita. The sequence continues at coordinate 24,234 of JAUCCE010000007.1, read as the reverse complement.
CCCTGTCGTTGACCGCACCAACTTTTAAATACGGATCTTCCTTACCCCTAACCCGATGCCAGAACCTATTAAGATCATGGGAAAGTGTGCCAGTGCCTACGTTGCCAAGGCGGTATTGTTTGGAGATGTTTTCGGCTTTTAGGATGGTCATTAGACGGTAGTTGGTAGACGGTTGTTAATGGTTAAAGGTTTTCTTTAGTCGGTAGTCTTTAGTTGGTAGACGGTAGTTAAATGAGTTATGAGTTATGAGTTGGTTTTGTTATTGGGTTATCGGTTATCGGTTATCTTTAGTCGGTAGTCTTTAGTTGGTAGACGGTAGACGGTAGACGGTTATTGGTTATCGGTTATCAGTTATCACCACCTTCGCGGAAAAAGCTTTGGCGGACAAGGGTTATCGGTATTTCTGGTATCTTGTTTAAAAACGGGTTTCCTTTTCCCCTTTAGAGCCTGTCCCGAACTTGTATCGGGAGGTTAGGGGTAATTCCTGCTGTTTTATCGGGCTAATGTAAACTTTTTTGTTTTTCTTAACAAACTTTGTTGTTCTTCGTTCCTATTTATTTAGCTGCTTAATTTAAAGTAATTATCTACAAAAGGCAATCAACATATATAGAGAATTACTGTTGTCCGATTAAAATTTAGACCATCCTATTAAAGGTCAGGTCAATAAAGACTTTCGGAAATTTAGCTTTCTGGAGACCTTCCTTTCTTCTTAATTAGAAACAAAACTAAAATATTGAAATGCATTCGGATTTAAAATCTTTAAATCCTCATATTCATTTCTTTACGTTTCTAGTCGTGACTCTTGGTTCATGTAGCGTAGCGGTCTTGTTTCTTTCCTCGGACAATAGTGATAGAGAATGATACTTTGGAATAACCGAATCCAAGGTCTCCCTATTGAGTAAATTTGTTTGCAAGAGGAGATAAGGTTGAAAAAACGGGAATGGAAATTTGACAAGCTTCAATGAACTACCTCGATGCAAGCATTCGAGGTATTCATCCCGATAGCTATGGGGACCAAAAAAAAAGAAATCCTAAACCTGCCTGGACTGGCAGGCAGGTTCCAAAAAAAATAAGAAAACGATGCAAACATCGGGGGAATTAAACCCTTATGGATTAAAAGAGGCACAGTAACTTCCGAATAAATTTCAGGAAAGATAATGTTCGCTGGTATTTTATTTCCAACAAGTCCCCTTAGTCAAATCCCCATCAGCGTTTGGAGCATAATAACATAGTATTTCCAATTAAAGTGGTGTTTAAATCTACCTTTCGGAAATCACCTTTATTTGTTCGATGATCTATGTTTTCAATTTTGAATCCATTATCCATTAGAAGCTTTATGATATCCTTATAATCAGTATCAAAATATCTTTTTAGTTGGTCAACGTGAATTTCAACGAGCAATGTTAAGTCTGGTAATTTTAGAATCTGAAGCATTCCCAAAAGAGCCAATCCTTCTGCTCCCTCAACATCTATTTTAATAAAATTGGGTTTTATCTTGTTTTCGGCTACAAAGTCATCAATACTGATGCTTTTTACATCAATGGTATTTCCACCTGAGCTTGAACTTATCATCAACCCGGGATCTGGATTATCCATATTCCTGATTTTGACTACCCCCGCTTTATCAGAAACTGCCGCGTGATAAACTATAATGTTATTTAATGAATTGAGTTTTGCGTTTCTTTCCAACAGCTGACAAGATTTCAAATCCGTATCAAAAGCATAAACTTTTCCTTCGGAAGCCAGTTTACCCGCCAAACAGGAAAAATATCCCAAATGGGCTCCAATATCAAAAACAATGTCTTTGGGTTTTATGAGATCGACAAATATTTTGGTCGTAATTGGTTCGTGGATATTATTTCCTCTATATCTTGGATAAAACCAACTTCGGGAATAACTATCGCTTGTATCAAAAATGAGGTTTGTTCCAGAAAAATTTAATTTCCATGTCTTTCGATTTTTATAAGGAATGAAAATTAGCTTTGAGTAAAGCTTATATATGCCAGATCCTATCGAGGAGGAGCGCATAAGTTTCTTTATTCGTTTTTTCATAAAGATTTTTTATTGGGCGGGCAGGGTGGGCTGGTTATGGGTTACAGGTTAAAGGTTAAAGGTTAAAGGTTAAAGGTTATGGGTTATGGGTTATGGGTTATGGGTTATGGGTTATAGGTTACAGGTTATAGGTTATAGGTTATAGGTTATCAGGTTATAGGTTGCAGGTTCAATTACAGGTTCAATTACAGGTTAAATTATAAATTCAGAATTATGAATTATGAATTATGAGTTTGCCCGCCGAAGGAGGGTTATGAATTAAAGTCGTCCTTAGATTCTGGATAAAATTATTGATAGGTTTTTAAAATGGATTGACCAATGTAGAGTTTTTTGTTTTTCTTAACAAGTTTATTTTAAAAGGAGTTTATTAGTTGATGAGACGATTAGTTTAGGAGTTGAGAGATTTTTAAAGTCAGACGAATCAAGGCTCCCTTTAGGGCGGGGGGAGCGGATTAGTTTATTAGTCGATGAGTCGATGAGCCTGCCCGCCATCCTTCGGCTGGTAAACTGAAGGAGGGTTGAGAGATTTTTAAAGTCAGACGTATCAAGGCTCCCTTTAGGGCGGGGGGGAGCGGATTAGTTTATTAGTCGATGAGTCGATGAGTTTATGGGTTGAGGGATTTTTAAAGTCAGACGAATCAAGGCTCCCTTTAGGGCGGGGGGAGTGGATTAGTTTATTAGTCGATAAGTCGATGAGCCTGCCCACCACCCTTCGGCTGGTAAACCGAAGGAGGGTTGAGGGGTTTTAAAGTTAGACGAATCAAGGCTCCCTTTACGAGGGCGGGGGGAGCGGATTAGTTTATTAGTCGATGAGTCGATGAGTTTATGGGTTGAGGGATTTTTAAAGTCAGACGAATCAAGGCTCCCTTTAGGGCGGGGGGAGTGGATTAGTTTATTAGTCGATAAGTCGATGAGCCTGCCCACCACCCTTCGGCTGGTAAACCGAAGGGGGGTTGAGGGGTTTTAAAGTTAGACGAATCAAGGCTCCCTTTTACGAGGGCGGGGGGAGCGGATTAGTTTATTAGTCGATGAGTCGATGAGTTTATGGGTTGAGGGATTTTTAAAGTCAGACGAATCAAGGCTCCCTTTAGGGCGGGGGGAGTGGATTAGTTTATTAGTCGATGAGTCGATGAGCCTGCCCGCCATCCTTCGGCTGGTAAACTGAAGGAGGGTTGAGAGATTTTCAAAGTCAGACGGATTAAGGCTCCCTTTAGGGCGGGGGGAGCGGATTAGTTTATTAGTCGATGAGTCGATGAGTTTATGGGTTGAGGGATTTTTAAAGTCAGACGGATCAAGGCTCCCTTTAGGGCGGGGGGAGTGGATTTGTTGAGGAGTTGAGAAGAGAAATCTGGCTCCCTATAGGGCGGGGGGAGCGGATTAGTTTATTAGTCGATGAGTTTATGGGTTGAGGGATTTTTAAAGTCAGACGTATCAAGGCTCCCTTTAGGGCGGGGGGAGTGGATTTGTTGAGGAGTTGAGGAGTTGAGAAGAGGAATCTGGCTTCCTTTTGGGCGGGGGGATTGGATTAGCCAATTAGTCGATTAGTTAATGAGTCTATGAGCGAGCAACAAAAGAAATTTTAGGTATAGCGTATATACTCCATAGATAGCCCATAGATACTCCACGGATAGTCCACGGATGGTTCATTAGAAGTCATTAGATTGTACATCAATTCAAGATCGAGAAAGCTCACTTGAAGTTGAGGAGTTGGGCAAAGAGTTAAGAGTTATGAGTTATGAGTTATGAGTTACAGTGAGAGCTACTAAATATTAATCTAAATTGTAAAAAAATATTTTGTACCGTTTTGTCACAGTTGGGAGGAGCAATAGACACAGGAGTTCGGAAGGGTGTGACCAAAAAAGCCCCGCTGGGGGCGGAGCTTTTAGGGGACATTTCTGAGAATTTATTCTATGGCAATCAATTGCAGGGCGTTGAATGCGCCGTTTTGCAGGGCATACAACTTTGCATTTATTTGCTGATAGAAGGAAATCTTCAAAAAATAGTAATCCAGGCCGGGGCCACTTGGGGTGGTTGCAAAAGCAAGGGATATGCTGTTGGGATTTTCATCCGCTACTAGTTGTTCCACATTGCTCGGCACCAGATCGGCGACACCGGTTTCGAAATCAAACCTGAGCCATGCTGCCTGTAGCGACACGTGGGTGGCACCTTGTGGCAGTTCCAAATTCATCAAAGGGACGAAATTTGGGATGGTTACGCTCCCCGCGGTAGTGTCCAAGGTATAATTGGCTTTGAGCACTCTGTCGAGAGGGGCATTTTGGTTAAACTCGAATAAATTAAAATGACCTTTGCCCGCTGGGGTCTGCATTCCCACATATACTTTTCTGGCACCTCGGTCTGAGGTAAGATCGTCGTTTTTTACCTGTGTGAGCACGCTCATCATCCGGTTGGATCGGGTGCGGTCTCTCACATCAAAAAGTAGATCTTGGATCGATTTTCGGAAAAGTTTGCCGCTTCGGGCTACTTCTCCGAATTCTGCTCCATTTTCGCGGGTTCGCCGAAAGGCTGCATCGGTTTTGATGCGGTCTTTGGACCCGCCGCCTTTGGAGCGTACATAATGGACGCCGTCTGCGCCCTTGTAGAAGGAAAGGCCTTCCACCGTTCCTTCAATCTTCAAAAATGATTTCTGTGTTCCCATGATTTCTAGGGTTTTTACAGGTTAAACTTCAGTTTAAACTTAGAACCAAGCGCAGGCCCTAAGCGAGGTAGTAGTTTGGGGCTAATAAAAAGCAATGACTTTTAAAAATTATTACCGGTAATCATCTCTTTTTCAAACACTACAGGACAAACGTACGGCAAGGATATTTAGCGAAATTCGCATGGCGACGTTTGGTGCGCAAAATGACCAAATGTGCGTAAATTGTTCCCTTTTGCTCCTTTTGACTCCATTTGACTCCATTTTACTCCATTTGACTCCATATCACTCCATTTCACCCCCTTTTGTCTCGTCTTTTCAAGCTACAACGCACTCACAATGCACTATCCTCGCCTTTGACTCGGGGTTGCCACGCCTTTGGAACGGGTTTGCTTCGTAGTTGATCCTATTTATCCCGCTGATTTCAATTTTACACTATAGAAAGTTTGTCCATTACCTGGATGGGAGGGTCTTCAAATTTTCTTTTCTGAATTTTGTAATTAAGGGGGTAAAAAGACTTGTCACAACTATTTAAATGCCCTTGTATTATGTTTGTTATTGATTGTAAACAAATGCCCAAACACCTAATATTAAATAGTTTAAGAGATGGAAGAAAAAACGGAAAATATAGAAAACGGAAGAGAAGAGAGTGTTGCAGTCTCTTTTAATAGACTCCATTTTATGGATACCAGAGACGTGCAAGATCTGCATGGTTGTCATTATAAGACGGCGCAAATATTACTAAAGAAATTGCGGTGCTCCTTAAAAAAGAAACCAAGAACTCTTATTAGCCTGGAGGAGTTTGCTTGCTATACTGGGATTTCATTAAAGATGCTCCAAGAGTTCAAGAAATCGAAGAACAAAGAATAACGAATAATGAACAAACAGTGCGACATACACATATTTGACCGTCTTGAGATTCATCATCTTGAGGCGTATTATCGTGTGGGGACGCGCACTGCACAAAAACGTAAAAAATCCTTGTTAGAAGATGCCAATAAAAAGCCAACAGGAGTTTTATTCTTCTGGGATTTAGCAGATTATGAGGGGTATGAAAATGAAGCGGACAAATTGCGTTTTTTGGAGGCCATGAAGAGGGTTTTAGAGCCTAAACCCAAAAAAGAATAGCTATGGGTCCAACCTCCAATAATCCCATGCAATATTCTCATTTTCCCCTTTAGGTTTGTCCCGGAAGATGAAGATGAAGAGGAAGATGAAGAGGAAGATGAAGATGAAGATGAAGATGAAGATGAAGATGAAAACGAAATCGAAAACGAAAACGAAAACGAAAACAACCCTAAGAAATCGACAACTTTTGCCATAGGAAGATTGAGGTTCAGCTTCCAATAATCCAATGCAATATTCTCATTTTCCCCTTTAGAGCTTGTCCCGAACTTGCTTCGGGAGGTTAAGGGTACAGACGCTCGTAAACCAACGCAACATCCTCATTTTCCCCTTTAGGTTTATCCCGAACTAGCTTCGGGAGGCCAGGGGGACTGACCTTTGAAGATGAAGAGGAAGATGAAGATGAAGATGAAATCGAAAACGAAAACGATCCCGATAGCTATCCTAAGAAATCGACAACTTTTGCCACAGGAAAATTTAGGTCCAACCTCCAATAATCCCATGCAATATTCTCATTTTCCCCTTTTAGAGCTTGTCCCGAACTTGCTTCGGGAGGCCAGGGGGACTGACCTTTAAAGATGAAGCTGAAGCTGAAGATGAAGATGAAAACGAAATCGAAATCGAAATCGAAAACGAAAGCTATCTGAGAAATCGACAACTTTTGCCACAGGAAAATTAAGGTTCAGTCTCCAATAATCAAATGCAACATTTTCATTTCCCCCTTTAGGTTTGTCCGGAAGAGGAAGATGAAGAGGAAGATGAAGATGAAGATGAAAACGAAACTGAAACTGAAGTATCGAGAATTTGGATTAAGATGAACAATTTTTTGCATATTTATTCTCTTCCCCCTCGGGGGGCCAAGGGGACTAACGAAAACGAAAACAACCCTAAGAAATCGACAACTTTTGCCACAGGAAAATTTAGGTCCAACCTCCAATAATCCAATGCAATATTTTTCATTTTCCCCTTTAGGTTTGTCCCGGAAGATGAAGATGAAGATGAAGAGGAAGATGAAAACGAAACTGAAACTGAAGTATCGAGAATTTGGACCACGATGAACAATCTTTTGCATATTTATTCTCTTCCCCCTCGGGGGGCTAGGGGGACTGACCTTTGAAGATGAAGAGGAAGATGAAGATGAAGATGAAGATGAAAACGAAACTGAAACTGAAGTATCGAGAATTTGGACCACGATGAACAATCTTTTGCATATTTATTCTCTTCCCCCTCGGGGGGCTAGGGGGACTGACCTTTGAAGATGAAGAGGAAGATGAAGATGAAATCGAAAACGAAATCGAAAACGAAAGCTATCTTGAGAGATCGACAACTTTTGCCACAGGAAGCTTGAGGTTCAACCTCCAATAATCCAATGCAATATTCTCATTTTCCCCTTTAGAGCTTGTCCCGAACTTGCTTCGGGAGGTTAAGGGTACAGACGCTCGTAAACCAACGTAACATCCTCATTTCCCCCTTTAGGTTTATCCCGAATTAGCTTCGGGAGGTCAGGGGGACTGACCTTTGAAGATGAAGATGAAGATGAAGATGAAGATGAAAATGAAGATGAAGATGAAAACGAAAACGAAAACGAAAACGATCCCGATAGCTATCCTGAGAAATCGACAACTTTTGCCATAAGAAGATTAAGGTTCAACCTCCAATAATCCCATGCAATATTCTCATTTTCCCCTTTAGGTTTGTCCCGCCGGAGGAGGGGGACTGACCTTTAGATGAAGATGAAGATGAAGATGAAAACGAAATCGAAATCGAAAACGAAAACGAAAACAACCCTAAGAAATCGACAACTTTTGCCACAGGAAAATTTAGGTTCAGTCTCCAATAATCCCATGCAATATTCTCATTTTCCCCTTTTAGGTTTGTCCCGAACTAGCTTCGGGAGGCTAAGGGTGCCGACGTTTGTAATCCAACGCAATATTTTTATTTCCCCCCTCTGGGTTTGTCCCGAACTAGCTTCGGGAGGCCAGGGGGACTGAGCTTGAAGATGAAGATGAAGATGAAAACGAAACTGAAACTGAAGTATCGAGAATTTGGACCACGATGAACAATTTTTTGCATATTTATTCTCTTCCCCCTCGGGGGGCTAGGGGGACTGACCTTTGAAGATGAAGAGGAAGATGAAGATGAAGATGAAATCGAAATCGAAAACGAAATCGAAAACGATCCCGATAGCTATCCTAAGAAATCGACAACTTTTGCCACAGGAAAATTTAGGTCCAACCTCCAATAATCCCATGCAATATTCTCATTTTCCCCTTTAGGTTTGTCCCGGAAGAGGAAGATGAAGATGAAGATGAAGATGAAGATGAAGATGAAGATGAAAACGAAATCGAAAACGAAAACGAAAACGAAAACAACCCTAAGAAATCGACAACTTTTGCCATAGGAAGATTGAGGTTCAGCTTCCAATAATCCCATGCAATATTATCATTTTCCCCTTTAGAGCTTGTCCCGAACTTGCTTCGGGAGGTTAAGGGTACAGACGCTCGTAAACCAACGTAACATCCTCATTTCCCCCTCGGAGGGCCCAGGGGTGCCGACGTTTGTAATACAACGCAATATTTTCATTTCCCCCTCGGGGGGTCCAGGGGGACTAACCTTTGAAATCGAAATCGAAATCGAAATCGAAAACGATCCCGATAGCTATCCTAAGAAATCGACAACTTTTGCCACAGGAAAATTAAGGTTCAGTCTCCAATAATCCCATGCAATATTCTCATTTTCCCCTTTTAGGTTTGTCCCGGAAGAGGAAGATGAAGATGAAGATGAAGATGAAGATGAAGATGAAGATGAAGATGAAGATGAAAACGAAACTGAAGTATCGAGAATTTGGACCACGATGAACAATCTTTTGCATATTTATTCTCTTCCCCCTCGGGGGGCTAGGGGGACTGACCTTTGAAGATGAAGATGAAGATGAAATCGAAAACGAAATCGAAAACGAAAGCTATCTTGAGAGATCGACAACTTTTGCCACAGGAAAATTAAGGTTCAACCTCCATTAATCCAATGCAATATTCACATTTTCCCCTTTAGGTTTATCCCGAACTAGCTTCGGGAGGCCAGGGGTACAGACGCTCGTAACCCAACGCAACATCCTCATTTCCCCCTTTAGGTTTATCCCGAACTAGCTTCGGGAGGCCAGGGGTCAGACGTTTGTAATCCAACGCAATATTATCATTTTCCCCCTCGGGGGGTCCAGGGGTACAAACGCTTGTAATCCAATTCAATATTTTAGTTTTCCCCCTCGGGGGGTCCAGGGGGACTAACCTTTGAAAACGAAATCGAAAACAAAAGCTATGACGATCAAAGCGGAGACACAAACTTTTTCAGCAAAATAGGAAATCATCCCAGCACCCATCACCCAGCACCCATCACCCAGCACCCAGCCATTAACAAATAACAAATTTCGCTTTAAATCCCCGCAATCTCCCCAATCTCTCCAATAATCCTATCCGCCAATTCATCTGCTTCCTCTTGTGATTTCGCTTCGGTATAGATTCGGATAATGGGTTCGGTGTTGGATTTTCTGAGATGTACCCAATTTTCAGGGAAGTCGATTTTAACGCCGTCTATTGTATTGATATCTTCCGATGCATATTTGGCTTCCATTGCTTTTAGAATAACATCTACATCCAGGTGGGGAGTGAGTTCAATTTTCTTTTTGCTCATAAAATAAGCAGTGTATTTCTTCCGAAGTTCGCTTACGGCAATTTTCTCTTCAGCCAAAAAACTCAGGAATAATGCAACTCCCACCAGACTGTCCCTTCCGTAGTGCAGCTCTGGATAAATAATTCCTCCATTGCCCTCTCCTCCTATCACGGCTTGTGTTTCCTTCATTTTCTCAACAACGTTCACTTCTCCTACGGCGCTGGCGGTATAAATGCCGCCGTGTTTTTCGGTAACATCGCGCAAGGCACGGGATGACGACATATTTGAAACGGTGTTTCCTGGAGTGTTTTGTAACACGTAATCTGCAACGGCAACAAGAGTATATTCCTCACCAAACATTTCGCCGTTTTCATCGACGAAAGCAAGTCGGTCCACATCGGGATCCACAACGATTCCGAAGTCTGCATTTTCGTCGACCACCATTTTCATCAAATCGCCCAAATGTTCTTTTAAGGGTTCGGGATTATGCGGAAACTCCCCGTTGGGTGTGCAATGCAATTTTATGGGTTCCACACCCAAGGCTTCCAATAAAGCGGGAATAGCAATACCTCCTGTTGAATTTACGGCATCAACCACCACTCTAAAATTACGTTTTTTAATCGCTTCCGCGTTTACCAAAGGCAACTCCAAAATCTCGTCGATATGGATATCGATGTAGGCATCATTTCGGTGGATCTCTCCCAAGTCGTCAACCTCAGCGAATTCGATATCTCCTGATTCTGCAATATCAAGGATTTTTTGACCTTCGGCTGCGTTTAAAAATTCGCCTTTATTGTTCAATAACTTTAACGCGTTCCACTGTTTTGGGTTGTGGCTTGCGGTCAAAATAATTCCGCCATCGGCATGTTCCAACATAACGGCCATTTCAACGGTTGGAGTTGTGGAAAGGTTTAGGTCGATAACGGTAATTCCCATTCCCACGAGGGTGTTCATTACCAGCTGCTGAATCATTTCTCCAGAAATCCGCGCATCCCGCCCCACCACTACTCTATGGGTTTCCTTGTTTCGCTGTTGTTTCACCCAACTTCCATAAGCGGCCGCATATTTTACAGCATCTATTGGGGTTAGATTTTCTCCTTGGGTTCCACCAATGGTCCCTCGGATTCCGGATATTGATTTTATTAAAGTCATTTTTGATTTGTTAATTTGTTAATTTGTGATGCGGTAATCCGCTGATTGAAAAATAATTTGCATATCCGTAATTAATCCTATAAAATTAAAAACAGATAATTAAATTCCGAATAAGCCTTGCCCCAACCCTAAAGAGTGGCTTATTTTCAAATAGATTAATTAATTGAGATTTTTTGCTCCCTTTAGGGCGGGGCAAACAAAAAATCGGCATTGCGTTATCGATTTTTAATTGTTATGACTAAAAGCGGATATGCAAAAAATAATACATCGAAAATCGTATATCACTCTCGAGTTTTACCGCGCAAAAATACATATATTTATTGAATGAATTTCTTGGCCCATATCTATCTTTCCGGCGATGACGATGAAGTTATCATTGGTAATTTTATTGCGGACGGAATCAAAGGAAAACGATATCTCAATTATCCCGAAGGTATTTCCAAGGGAATTATTTTGCACCGTGCCATTGATACATTCACCGATGCCCATCCCATCGTTCACCAAAGTACTGCGAAACTTCACGAAAATTACGGACATTACAGTGGCGTGATTGTCGATATTCTTTATGATCATTTTTTGGCCAAGAACTGGAATAAATATTCCACACAACCCCTTGATGAATATGTTCAGGATTTTTATGAATTACTACGTAAAAATTTCACATCACTGCCCGCAAGGATTCAACGGATGATGCCGTATATGATTGCTGACAATTGGTTATACAATTACAGAACGGTTGAAGGAATCGGCAAAATCCTGGCGCAAATGAACGTACGTACAAATGGTGTCGCGAGTATGAATGAAGCGGTAACGGAACTCGTTGAGTATTATGACGAATTTGAAACCGAATTCACTTCTTTTTTTGAAGAATTGAGAGCCTTTTGCAAACAAAAACTAAACGAACTATGAACTTGAGCCATATTCTGATTCTATTTCTGATCTTACTTTCCTGTAAAGAAAATCCAAACCTTCCAGAGATAATTCCAGAGCCACCTAAAGTTGAGGTTGCTCCAGTAATTGCCGATAGTGCCATGGTGGTTTCCGCCAGAGCCGAGGCATCACGCATAGGTACAGAAATTTTAAAGTTGGGTGGCAATGCTTTTGATGCTATGATCGCCACCGAAATGGCGCTCGCTGTTTGTTTTCCCTATGCTGGAAATCTTGGAGGTGGCGGATTCATGGTTTACCGAACCCAATACGGTGAAATAGGAACCTTGGATTATCGTGAAAAGGCTCCTCTTGCAGCGACGGAAAATATGTTTTTGGACGACAAAGGAAATTTCATTCCCGAAAAAAGCACTTTGGGAGGATTGGCTGTGGGCGTTCCCGGAACAGTGGCGGGCATATTTGCAGTTCACGAAAAGTTTGGAAGTCTGCCGATTGAAATAATTTTAAAACCGGTAATCGAGCTCGCAAAAAGGGGCTATGTCATTACCCAGCAACAGGCGGAAAGATTGGAGGAGTACAGACCTCAATTTGAAGAAGTAAATAAAGAAAATTCCATTTATACTGAAATCTATAAAGTTGGAGATACTTTGAAAAATTTGGCCTTGGCAAAAACATTGGAGCGGCTTGTGGAGCACGGACGTTTCGAGTTTTATGGTGGTGAAACCGGTGAAAAATTGGTCCAATTTCTGAAAGCGAAAGGTGGAATAATCACTATGGACGACTTGGAAGCTTATGATGCCAAATGGCGGGATCCTATTGTGTTCACTTATAAAGACCTGAAGATTATTTCGATGCCACCGCCTTCCAGTGGTGGTATTTGCCTAGCACAGATTTTAAAAATGGTTGAACCCTATCCTCTTTCCGAATACGGTCATAACAGCGAAAAATATATCCAAGTGCTCGCAGAGGCAGAACGCCGTGCCTACGCCGATAGGAGTCTGTATCTGGGCGATCCCGACTTTGTTGAAGTCCCAGTGGATTCATTATTATCCAATGCGTATTTGTCACAACGAATGAGCAATTTTTCCTTTGATGCTGCCACTCCTTCATCAACTGTAAAACCAGGAGTTATTGTTGGATATGAGAGTCCGCAGACCACACATTATTCCATCGTGGACCCTTTCGGAAATGCTGTATCTGCTACCACCACCCTCAATTCTGCTTATGGTTCAAAATTGTATGTAAACGAACTAGGTTTCTTTTTTAAACAATGAAATGGACGACTTTAGTTCGAAGCCAGGAGTTCCAAATATTTATGGTATGGTTGGTGGCAAGGCCAACGCCATTGCTCCCCAAAAACGAATGCTCAGCTCTATGACCCCAACTATAATCGAAAAAGATGGAAAATTATGGATGGTCGTGGGTACGCCGGGCGGTTCGACCATTATAACCTCGGTGGCCCAGACCATTTTGAATGTGTATGAATTCAATATGAATATGCAACAGGCCGTTGATGCGCCACGATTTCATCACCAATGGTTGCCCGATGCAATACGATATGAGTTTGAAAGATTTCCCAGGGAATTGATTTCAGAATTACAAGAAAAAGGATATCCCGAAAATACCGAAACAGACCCGATTATTGGCAAAGTGGATGCTATTCACATTTTATCAAACGGAAAATTGGAAGGTGGGGCTGATTCTAGAGGGGATGATGCGACGGTGGGGTATTGATTGTATGCTGAAACGGGAATCAAGAAACAGGACGATCTGAGCCACAGCCTGTCCCGATTTTTTTATCGGGAACGTTTTGAATCACAGCCTGTCCCGATTTTTCATCGGGAAACTTTGGATATCGACGCGATTTTGGATAAATCGGCTTTACTCCTCTGGTTCTATCGAATAACCCCGTAGCTTTAGCTCTGGGCACCAGAAAACGTGTAAGATAAAGGGCTTTAGCCCAAATTGTTCTGACGGAAGGATTTGGCTAAAGCCCTTCCTAACATACCATTCTCACCCCCCCCAGCTAAAGTTGGAGGTTATTCTAAATTGAGAAGATGTAATGTACTTTTTTCTTCGTATTTAAAAAAGTTGAACTTCTTTGGAGTTTTGAATATAGGTAGCTATATTTTTCTCGAATAAAACCTCCATTTCATTTCAGTTTTATTTGAGGTTTAAACCACTCCAGGGTTGCCATTGGCCTCTATTTTTGATTTCTAATGGAAAACTCCGAAGGAGTTTAATATTTATAACCCTACACAAACGCAGTGCAGTGTGGGGGGTACAATACCTCTTCTCGAATAGAACCCCGAAGCGGGTTCAACAATCAAATTTTTAATAAACGCAGTGTCGGTGCGGAAGTCAGTGGAAACTATAAAATCCTAACCTCCTCCGAAATTGCCATTGGCATCTATTTTAATTTCTAAGGGAAAACTCCGAAGGAGTTTAATATTGATAACCCCCCACAAGCGCAGTGCAGTGTGGGGGTACAATACCTCTTCTCGAATAGAACCCCGAAGCGGGTTCAACAATCAAATTTTTAATAAACGCAGTGTCGGTGCGGAAGTCAGTGGAAACTATAAAATCCTAACCTCCTCCGAAATTGCCATTGGCATCTATTTTAATTTCTAAGGGAAAACTCCGAAGGAGTTTAATATTGATAACCCCCCACAAACGCAGTGCAGTGTGGGGCGCAAAACCTCTTCTCGAATAGAACCCGGAAGCGGGTTCAACAATCAAATTTTTAATAAACGCAGTGTGGGTGCGGAAGTCAGTGGAAACTATAAAATCCTAAGCTCCTCCGAAATTGCCATTGGCATCTATTTTAATTTCTAAGGGAAAACTCCGAAGGAGTTTAATATTGATAACCCCACACAAACGCAGTGCAGTGTGGGGGTACAATACCTCTTCTCGAATAGAACCCCGAAGCGGGTTCAACAATCAAATTTTTAATAAACGCAGTGTCGGTGCGGAAGTCAGTGGAAACTATAAAATCCTAACCTCCTCCGAAATTGCCATTGGCATCTATTTTTGATTTTTAAGGGAAAACTCCGAAGGAGTTTAATATTGATAACCCCACACAAACGCAGTGCAGTGTGGGGGGTACAATACCTCTTCTCGAATAGAACCCCGAAGCGGGTTCAACAATCAAATTTTTAATAAACGCAGTGTCGGTGCGGAAGTCAGTGGAAACTATAAAATCCTAACCTCCTCCGAAATTGCCATTGGCATCTATTTTAATTTCTAAGGGAAAACTCCGAAGGAGTTTAATATTGATAACCCCACACAAACGCAGTGCAGTGTGGGGGTACAATACCTCTTCTCGAATAGAACCCCGAAGCGGGTTCAACAATCAAATTTTTAATAAACGCAGTGTCGGTGCGGAAGTCAGTGGAAACTATAAAATCCTAACCTCCTCCGAAATTGCCATTGGCATCTATTTTAATTTCTAAGGGAAAACTCCGAAGGAGTTTAATATTGATAACCCCCCACAAGCGCAGTGCAGTGTGGGGGTACAATACCTCTTCTCGAATAGAACCCCGAAGCGGGTTCAACAATCAAATTTTTAATAAACGCAGTGTCGGTGCGGAAGTCAGTGGAAACTATAAAATCCTAACCTCCTCCGAAATTGCCATTGGCATCTATTTTAATTTCTAAGGGAAAACTCCGAAGGAGTTTAATATTGATAACCCCCCACAAGCGCAGTGCAGTGTGGGGGTACAATACCTCTTCTCGAATAGAACCCCGAAGCGGGTTCAACAATCAAATTTTTAATAAACGCAGTGTCGGTGCGGAAGTCAGTGGAAACTATAAAATCCTAACCTCCTCCGAAATTGCCATTGGCATCTATTTTAATTTCTAAGGGAAAACTCCGAAGGAGTTTAATATTGATAACCCCCCACAAGCGCAGTGCAGTGTGGGGGTACAATACCTCTTCTCGAATAGAACCCCGAAGCGGGTTCAACAATCAAATTTTTAATAAACGCAGTGTCGGTGCGGAAGTCAGTGGAAACTATAAAATCCTAGCCTCCTCCGAAATTGCCATTGGCATCTATTTTAATTTCTAAGGGAAAACTCCGAAGGAGTTTAATATTGATAACCCCACACAAACGCAGTGCAGTGTGGGGCGCAAAACCTCTTCTCGATGAGAACCCCGAAGCGGGTTCAACAATCAAATTTTTAATAAACGCAGTGTCGATGCGGAAGTCAGTGGAAACTATAAAATCTTAACCTCATCCGAAATTGCCATTGGCATCTATTTTAATTTCTAAGGGAAAACTCCGAAGGAGTTTAATATTGATAACCCCCCACAAGCGCAGTGCAGTGTGGGGGTACAATACCTCTTCTCGAATAGAACCCCGAAGCGGGTTCAACAATCAAATTTTTAATAAACGCAGTGTCGGTGCGGAAGTCAGTGGAAACTATAAAATCCTAACCTCCTCCGAAATTGCCATTGGCATCTATTTTAATTTCTAAGGGAAAACTCCGAAGGAGTTTAATATTGATAACCCCACACAAACGCCGTGCAGTGTGGGGCGCAATACCTCTTCTCGATGAGAACCCCGAAGCGGGTTCAACAATCAAATTTTTAATAAACGCAGTGTGGGTGCGGAAGTCAGTGGAAACTATAAAATCTTAAGCTCCTCCGAAATTGCCATTGGCATCTATTTTAATTTCTAAGGGAAAACTCCGAAGGAGTTTAATATTGATAACCCCACACAAGCGCAGTGCAGTGTGGGGGTACAATACCTCTTCTCGAATAGAACCCCGAAGCGGGTTCAACAATCAAATTTTTAATAAACGCAGTGTCGGTGCGGAAGTCAGTGGAAACTATAAAATCCTAACCTCCTCCGAAATTGCCATTGGCATCTATTTTAATTTCTAAGGGAAAACTCCGAAGGAGTTTAATATTCATAACCCCCCACAAACGCAGTGCAGTGTGGGGCGCAAAACCTCTTCTCGAATAGAACCCGGAAGCGGGTTCAACAATCAAATTTTTAATAAACGCAGTGTGGGTGCGGAAGTCAGTGGAAACTATAAAATCTTAAGCTCCTCCGAAATTGCCATTGGCATCTATTTTAATTTCTAAGGGAAAACTCCGAAGGAGTTTAATATTGATAACCCCACACAAACGCAGTGCAGTGTGGGGGTACAATACCTCTTCTCGAATAGAACCCCGAAGCGGGTTCAACAATCAAATTTTTAATAAACGCAGTGTCGGTGCGGAAGTCAGTGGAAACTATAAAATCCTAACCTCCTCCGAAATTGCCATTGGCATCTATTTTAATTTCTAAGGGAAAACTCCGAAGGAGTTTAATATTGATAACCCCACACAAACGCAGTGCAGTGTGGGGCGCAAAACCTCTTCTCGATGAGAACCCCGAAGGGGGTTCAACTATTTACATTCCTATAAATTGGTTGTCCCCGTGAAGAAGTCAGGAGCAAGGTGTAAGATTTTCCTCCAATTCCACAATCGCTTTGAAAGCCTGTTCTCCAATTATTTCAATGTTGAAACCACCCAAATATTAACAACACCTAAACTACTTGGGTTCCTTAATTTCGGATCAATTAAGTACCTTTGCAAACTATGTCAAAAAACGAGGATTTTATTGAAGTATTGGGTGCCAGAGTGCACAATCTAAAGGACATCGACGTCCGCATTCCCAGGGATAAATTGGTTGTTATTACGGGACTTTCAGGCAGTGGGAAATCCTCCTTGGCGTTCGACACAATCTACGCTGAAGGACAACGCCGCTATATTGAAACTTTTTCGGCTTATGCCCGTCAATTTTTAGGGAGCTTGGAACGCCCGGATGTGGACAAAATCGAAGGTCTTTCACCTGTAATCGCCATTGAACAAAAAACCACCAGTAAAAGTCCACGTTCTACCGTGGGAACAATTACCGAAATTTACGATTTTCTTCGTCTTTTATACGCCCGCGCCAGTGATGCGTATAGCTATAACACCGGCGAGAAAATGGTCAGTTATAGCGATGAGCAAATTAAAGAGCTTATTCTACAGGATTTTGCCGACAAAAAGATAAGTGTGCTCGCTCCTGTAGTGCGTTCGCGGAAAGGACATTATCGTGAACTTTTTGAACAAATTGCCAAACAGGGATTTGTAAAAGTAAGAGTAGATGGCGAAGTACGGGAGATTGTAAGGGGAATGAAGGTGGACCGATACAAAAATCACGATATCGAAATTGTAATTGACCGTCTCAAAATTCCCGCTACCACTTCAGACAGTGATGCCGATAAAAATCTGGACAAACGTATTTCCGAAACCATCCACACCGCAATGTACCACGGCGATGATGTTTTACAAGTGCTAGACAACGATAGTGGGGAAACTCGGTATTTCAGTCGTTCCCTGATGTGTCCAAGTTCCGGGATTTCCTATCCAAATCCGGAACCGAACAACTTTTCCTTTAATTCGCCAAAAGGGATGTGCCCAAGGTGCAAAGGACTCGGAAAACTTTATGAAGTCAATCTTCTTAAATTGGTTCCGAATCCAAAACTTTCCATAAAACAGGGAGCTTTGGCTCCTCACGGTCACAAAAAAGCAACTGGATCTTTAAGCAAATGGAACTTATTGCAGACCGCTATAACTTCAAACTAACTGACTCGTTTGATATCATTCCCAAGGAGGCAAAGGAGGTCATCTTTTTTGGAGGAAATGAAAAGTTTGAGGTCACCTCCAAAACTTTGGGAATCACCCGAGCCTATAAAATCGATTTTGAAGGCGTGGCTACATTTATTCAAAACACTTTTGAAGCCAATGAAAGCAAGTCCTTGAAACGTTGGGCCAAGGAATATATGGATAAGATTCCCTGTCCGGAATGCGATGGTACTCGGTTGAGGAAGGAATCACTTTATTTTAAGGTAAACGGTAAAAACATTGCCGAGCTCGCCCAAATGGATGTTGTGGAATTGGCGGAATGGTTTAAAAATCTGGAAAAAAATCTCTCCGAGACCCAAGTAAAAATTGCTTCCGAAATCATAAAGGAAGTACGGACCAGACTACAATTTCTGATTGATGTTGGGCTTACCTATTTGGCTTTGGACAGAGGATCCAAATCTTTATCCGGAGGGGAAGCGCAGCGAATTCGGCTGGCAACGCAAATAGGCTCTCAACTGGTTGGTGTGCTCTATATTTTGGATGAACCCAGTATCGGTCTGCATCAACGTGACAATGAACGATTGATTCATTCGTTAAAAAATCTTAGGGATATTGGAAACTCCGTTCTTGTAGTGGAACACGATAAGGATATGATTGAGAGTGCAGACTACGTAATAGACATCGGCCCTGCAGCAGGACGACACGGAGGCGAAATTGTTTCCGTGGGCACTCCCGATGAAATTAAAAAACACGATACCCTAACGGCAGATTACCTGAACGGTAATAAAAAAATTGCGGTTCCTGAAGAACATAGAGAAGGAAATGGAAAATTTCTAACATTAAAAGGAGCCACAGGGAATAATCTAAAAAATGTTTCCGTTGATTTCCCATTAGGGAAAATGATAGGTATTACGGGAGTTTCGGGCAGTGGAAAATCCACCCTCATCAACGAAACTTTGTATCCTATTCTGAATGCCTATTATTTCAACGGTGTTAAAAAACCCATGCCCTACAAAAAGATTGAAGGACTGGAACATATTGACAAAGTGATAAACATTGACCAGTCTCCCATTGGACGAACTCCCCGCAGTAATCCGGCAACGTACACTGGTGTTTTCTCCGAAATCAGGAATCTTTTTGCGATGACTCCCGAGGCATTGATTCGCGGCTATAAACCAGGTCGTTTCAGTTTTAATGTCCCCGGCGGAAGGTGTGAAACCTGTAAAGGCGCTGGTCTGAGGGTAATCGAAATGAATTTTTTGCCCGATGTATATGTAGAGTGCGAAACCTGTCAAGGAAAGCGTTTCAATCGGGAAACCTTGGAAATAAGATACAAGGGAAAATCCATTTACGATGTGCTTAGAATGACCATCAATGAAGCTTCGGAATTTTTTGAGAATATTCCCAAGATTTACCGAAAAATAAAAACCATAAAAGATGTGGGACTGGGCTACATCACCCTTGGACAACAGTCAACTACTCTTTCCGGTGGAGAAGCGCAACGAATTAAACTGGCCACGGAATTATCCAAACGCGATACGGGAAAAACCTTTTATATTCTTGACGAACCCACCACTGGCCTTCATTTTGAAAGATATTCGGGTACTGCTGATAGTATTGAACAAATTGGCTGATAAGGGAAATACGGTGCTGATTACAGAACACAATATGGACGTTATAAAAACAATGGATTATATCATAGATATTGGTCCGAGGGCGGAAGTAAGGGCGGAAAAATCGTGGCCAAGGGAACTTTTTCCCGAGGAAATCGCGGCCAACAAAAAAAGCTATACCGCCCGATTTCTTAAAAAAGAATTACTTTAGTCGATTCGAGTTAAGAGTTATGAGTTATGAGTTATGAGTTTAATGAGTGAGCATGCCTGAATAAGGTTGCCTTTTTTCTGGTTAATAATTTATCTTATATCTCGGTTTATGCTGATTGGTTAAGCTATCAACATAAGTTTCAAATTCTGTTGGTTTCATTTTATTTAATGAACCATGTGGTCTTTCATTATTATAAAGATATATCCATTTGGACAGCATCTTATTGGCCGTTTTAAAGGGTATGTCTATATTTTCAAAGTTAATATATTCATTCTTTAATATTCCGTTCAAGGATTCAGCGTGTGCGTTTTCCCAGGCCTTTCCTCCCATACTTGGATTTACCTCGGTACGCTTATAGTGCGACTTCATTATATCGCTTCCATACTGGGATCCTTTGTCAGAATGGAAAACCAGCTTCTTGAGATTTCATCGCTCATACCTCGGATTGACATCAGAAAGGAGGGTTCTACAGTGTCTTCAACCCTCATAGTTGTTGAGAGCGACCATCCTTTTATATACCTCGTATAAACATCTAATACTAGCGTGAGATAGTAATGATTCCGGTATCCAATGGGGATATAGGTGATATCGCTCACAAATAGCCGATTCTTATCCGTTATGACAGTTCCACTGATCAGGTTGTTATAAAACCGCTCTCCAGCATAGGTGGTCCTTTGGTAGTTGCGTTTGCGGGGTATCCTAAAACCGTTGTCCAACAGAACCTTTTCGGTACGGTCACGACCAAGTCCACAGGGCTTGATCTCATCAAAAATCTTCCGGCAGCCCATCTTTTTGTGGTTCACTCTAATTTCCCTGGCCATTTCAATGATCGTACCTTCCTTTTCAAATAGGTTCCTGGCTCGGGCCAAACGGCCATAAAAACCTTGTTTTGTAATTCCTGCCATTGCATAGATATCGTTCATCTTATGGCAATGTGACGACTTGTTCATTCGGAAATCCTCTATGACAGCCGTTTGGACTTTTTTTCAATATCCACCCCAAACTCTTCTGAAGCTACTTCAACGACCTTTTCCAGATAATCGATCCGAAGCTGTTTCTGGCCCAAGGACCTCTCCAAAAGTTCAATCCGACTTTGGAGATCGGAATTTTTCTTTGATAAACTTTTCTGTTCCACTATCACACGTGTCTGTTTTTTATACATCTCTGAGTACTTGTGAAGCCACTTGTAGACGGCAGTAGGACTCAATCCATAAATTTTGCTTACCTCGGATACTCGTATTTCTCCGCGTTCAATCTGCTTTACGAGATCGAGCTTCAAGGATAAATCGAAAGTACGTTTTAAATTCTCTTTTTTAATGTTAAATTGAATGATGAAAAAAGGCAACCTATTTTAGGCTTAATCAGAGAGAAGAGAACAGAGAAAACAGGAAATAAGAAACAAGAAACAGGACGTTTGGAAACAGGACTTTTGGAATCACGACAAAATTGATATGGTTACAAGTTAGGAGTTAGGAGTTAGGAGTTAGGAGTCAACAGCTTGCCCACCGAAGAAGGATTATGAGTTAATGAGAACAGAGAATAGAGAAGAGAGAAAAAAGGACCCAGAAAAAAAGAAACAGGTGACAGGAAATAAGAAATAGGAAAGGAAAAAGCAGGAAAAGTTAGGAGTAAAGGGAAGTAATTAATGAGCAACGTCTACCAACTACCGACTACCGTCTACCGTCTACCGTCTTCCCTCTAACGTCTACCCTCTACCGACTACTGTCTCCCGTCTACCAACTACTACAACAAGCAAAAGAAAACAGACAAAATAAAGCATGAGAAACGAACTAATACCAAAAAATTGGAACGCAGTAAAAAACAATGATTCCTGGGCCATATTTAAAATAATGGGGGAATTTGTTAATGGATACGAGAAGATGAGCCGGATTGGGCCCTGCGTATCGATTTTTGGTTCCGCCCGCACCAAGCCGGATCACGAATATTACAAATTGGCAGAAAGCATCGCCAAAAAGATTACCGAAAACGGTTATGGGGTTATTACTGGTGGCGGACCCGGAATTATGGAGGCGGGAAATAAAGGAGCACACTTGGCGGGGGGAACTTCGGTAGGTTTGAACATCGCACTACCGTTTGAACAGCACGACAATCCTTATATCGATAGTGACAAAAGCATAGATTTCGATTATTTCTTTGTGCGAAAAGTTATGTTCGTAAAATATTCCCAAGGCTTCGTGGTTATGCCGGGTGGATTTGGAACTTTGGATGAATTTTTTGAGGCTTTGACCTTGATACAAACGCATAAAATTGAAAAATTCCCGCTCATCCTTGTCGGTACTGAATTTTGGAAAGGTCTTTTTGAATGGATAAAAGATGTTGTCTTAAAAGCGACAAATATAAATGCAGAAGATTTGGATTTGGTGCATTTGGTGGATACGGAAGACGAGGTTTTGGAAATTCTGAACGACTTCTATAATGAATACAATTTAAGTCCGAATTTTTAATTTTGGGACCATGAAAATTTTCAAAAAAGCATTACTGCTGCTATTTATACTTGTTGCCTTAGGCGTCAATGCCCAAGGAACCATAAAAACTATGGTTTATAACATCTTGGATTTTCCCTCTGCTTATCCCTATAACAGAGCACAAATTCTGAGGGATATTCTCAACGAGTATGAACCGGATATTTTTATGGTATGCGAACTTCAAAGCGAGTACGGAGCGAATCTAATTCTGGATATTTCGTTAAATAGCGCTGGAGAAAATTACAGAACGGCTCCTTTCGAGCCAAGCCAGTCCGGTGATCCAGACCACCAACAATTGATTTTCTACCGAAAAGGAATATTTACATTAGAAAATTGGGAAGTAATTCCAACTTTGGTAAGAGACATAAATTACTATCAACTAAAACTGAGCACGGCAGATCAGGAAACTGATCCCGTGCTTTTTGAAATTTTTGTTACCCATCTCAAATCAAGTTCAGGGAATGCCAACAAGCAGATGCGATTGGAAATGGCCCAGGAATTTACGAGCAAGCTCGAGACAATGGATCCCAATTCGTTCGTGCTTTTTGCTGGCGATCTTAACCTGTACACGCATACCGAGCCTGCTTATCAAGAACTTTTAAATACATCAAACAATATTGTAATGGCCGATCCATTGGACACGTCCCGGAGCTTGGCATGACAAACCTGAATTTCAGGATATCCATTCACAAAGTACCCGGATCAGTTCAGGCCCTTTCGGTGCAGGAGCTGGTGGTGGTCTGGATGACAGATTCGATTTTATCTTGATTTCAGAAAATATGATTTCCGATCCAAAACTTAGGTACATTCCCGATACTTACAAATCATTTGGAAACAATGGCAACTGTTTTGACAACAGCATCAACAGTCCCGATTGTGATGGCTTTTTCAATCAGGTTCTTCGAGATAATCTATACAATATGAGTGACCATTTGCCAATTGTAATGGATTTGGAGACAAACAAGGAAATAGTCTTGGGTGGGCAGGATTTCGTTATGGAAACACCTATCACTTTGGAGGCTACCTCGGTCAACAAAAAACTAAATATTCGATTGGGTTCAAATGTTTTGGAAAAAATATCGTTTGTTATTTATAATGCAATTGGTCAAAAGCTAATGGAACTCAATTCAGAAAATCAACAATATGTTTCCATCGATATAGCCAACTGGCCAGTGGTATTTATTACCTAAAATCAAATCTTCCAAATTCACCTTCAATCAAATTTCTCAAGACTACTTGGTAATTAGATATTTAATTTTCATATCTCTTTTTTGTTGGGCATTCCAAGGAACGGCCCAACACACAATTTCTATTGATGCTACCTTGGATCCGGTAAAGAAGACCATTTCCATCAAACAACAAATAACCTATCACAACAATTCAAAAGACACCTTAAGCGAAATCTATCTCTTTGATTGGGCCAACAGTTTTTCTTCCAAAACTACACCGCTTGCCAAGCGTTTTGCCGAAAATTATGATAGCTCTTTCCATTTTGAAAGAGACAGCAATCGCGGAAGAACCGATATATCAAAAGATTTATTCCGGATCTACCACTCCCCTACAATGGCAACGCGGTGAAAATGTTGATATTTTAAGGATAAATTCCAGATTCCCCTTTATTTCCTGGCTCCAATTATACTTTCAATCTTGAATACACGGTAAAAGTTCCAGATGATCGATTCACCCGCTTTGGCGTAAACAAGGAAAATGATTACAAATTGCGATACTGGTATATTTCACCAGCGGTTTATGATGGGGAATGGAGCGAT
>JAUCCE010000006.1:0-47663 GCA_034676445.1 Aequorivita sp. | reverse complement strand
AACCATGGTGCTGGTAAGCAGTACAGTAAGGCTTATTTGGTTTCCGAAAGTTCTAAGCGCCCGTTCATTGTTCCCTGAACCCAGAGCACGTGAAATAATGGAGGAACCTCCAATTCCAATGGCCATTCCAAGGGCAGCTATAAAAAAGGAAATGGGCAGAACCACATTGATTGCAGCAATGGCGATGGGACCAATCCAGTTTCCAACGAAAATGGTATCCACCAAAATATTAAGCGACATCACCAAAATCCCGATGGATGCAGGGACTGCCTGTTTTATCAATAAACTACCGATGGAGTCGGTGCCCAGAGCTGCAAATCTATTGCTCATGTTTTATTGCTATAATTCTATTTATTCAGTTTTGGTTTCCCTTAGCTATCTAAATGAATCCAAATCGGTATCCAATAAAAAATAACAATAGAGAATAAAATATTTAGGCAATTGCGGTTTTAGTGTCCACAATTCGCCAATGATCGATCCATCCTGTTAAGACTTCCGCCCAGTCATCACGAACATTCAAACAGGGAATTACGGTAAACTCCTCGCCTCCTGCTTCCAGAAAAATATCTTTCCCTTCCATCGCTATTTCTTCCAAGGTTTCTAAGCAGTCACTAACAAATGCAGGCGTAACAATGGCCAATTTTTTTATACCCTCAAGTCCCATTCTTTCAATAGTTCTATCTGTTGGCGGTTTTAGCCACGGATCAAAACCCAAACGGGACTGAAATGTATTTGTAAATGTTCCAGGCTTTAAATTAAGCTTCTCCGCAACCAACTCGGTGGTCCTTAAACATTGGTGCCTATAGCAAAACTCGTGCGCGGGTGAAGGAGTGACGCAGCAACTACCATCTATTTTACAATGGCTTTTTGTAATATCCCTCTTATAAATATGTCGTTCGGGAACGCCGTGATAACTGAAAATAATATGTTCATAATCCACATTTTCCAATCCTTCGGCTATGCTTTTTGAAAGTACTTCAATGTATTCCGGTTTGTTATAAAATGCCGGAAGAGAGGTAATCTCCATCTGTGGAAAAAACTTTTTTCTCAATTCTTCCACTTTAACATCGATGGTTTCGGTGGTCGCCATTGCAAACTGCGGATACAGCGGTATGGTCAAAACCTCATCTACACCTTGATCTGCCAGTTCCTGAAGGCCTTTCTGTAAAGTTAAGCTGCCATATCGCATGGCAAGAGCGACGGGAATAGTTGTTTTCTCTTTGATTTTTTCCTGAAGCTTTTCCGAAAGCACGATCAAGGGGGAACCCTCGGGCCACCAGATTTTCTCATAGGCTTCCGCGGATTTTTTGGGACGGGTATTTAAAATAATCCCTCTAACAATAAATGCCCTAAGCCAAAAAGGGACATCGATTACACGGGGATCCATCAAAAACTCATCGAGATATTTTTTAACGTCTTTCGGATCGGTACTATCGGGAGAGCCGAGATTGACGAGGAGAACTCCTTTTTTCATTAAAATTTTGGATTTTTATTTTAGGTGGTTTAATAATGTTTCCACCAGGGACTTTAGTTTGGGTAAATAAGTAATTAAAATCGAACAGATGCTTTCATTAGAAACCGATCAGTATGAATCGATTGTATATTTTTTTTTGATTTCAACATGTTTCTCAATATCTTTCATGGTTCAAATATAATCAAAACCTTATCGGTATTATAAATTGCAAAGGTAACAAGTGAAGCACACCGGAGCTTTAAATATTTGTGAAATTATAGAGGGTTGCAAGTCATAGGATTCCAAGTGGATTTCGCCACGAATCCACAGGATTCCATAAATCCCGATTTACTATTTATAGAGATATCTATTTCAGCTTAAAGTAATTTGCTTTTTCTTCGATGGATTATACCGTCTTTTCAATAGTTCCTCTGCCCGATCTACCGCCATACAAGCAACATTTCCAAAAAATCTTTCTTTCTCATGTAATTGATAAGCGTTTACAAAATTGTAATATGCGATTTTTGCTTTTGGATTGTTTTTGGCCTTTATTAAAATATTATATGACCAATTCCTAAATTCCTCTGCCATTAAATTGTCTACATAATTTCTCAAAATAGTATCGGAAATTATAATCTCCTTGTCCATTTTGCTTCTGAATTCAAGTTGACGTTTTCTGGAATTGTGGCGACTCCCCAAGTTTCGCAATTCTCCCTTTTTATAGGCATCATAATCTTTTTGGGATCGGTAGGGGCTGGCCATCAAGGAACCTCCTTTTTCATCTGGCGGATATAACCAAAGCCCTCTTTTTAGCCGCTTCTTGGTTTTTCTTGGAAGGCGGAATTTTTTCATTTTTTCAGTGTTCAAAGATTTCCATTATTTTTCTTAAAACTCCACAAGCCTACTTTAAGCACGCTTCCAAATTGTCAATTATTTCAGAAGCCATTTCGTCAGGGTCTGCGAGATTGTCAAAATCTGTCAAGCTTTTATTTCTTGGACCGAAATATACCGAGAGTCGTTTTGTCTCGTGCTATAATTTCTTCATTGCCGTTTTCTGTGCAATTTTCTTCTCCTTTGTCTTAACCTTGATTTGCATGATTTTCTTGATGACATGATTCAGACCATGATTTGCCTGATTTTCTTGATGACTTGATTTTCAAAATATACCTGATTGCTCAAAAATTTAAGGTAATAGCGATAATTTTAAAATCAAGTAATCCTTTAATCCTTATAATCATGGTGCAGACAGTTTATTATTATGTACCCTTTTAAACTGTAAAGATCTTGCCCCAAAGTTTATCAATAAGCCAATATTTAGATTATATGCCTCTACATAATTCATTGCCTGGGCCAAATGGACATCTTCTAAATTTATAACGGCTTTTATTTCTACCATAATGATGTTTTCAACAAAAAAATCCACCCGCCTTGTTCCAATATCGTGTCCTTTGTACTCAATAAGCATATTGTGCTCACGGCTGTAATTTATATTTCTATTCGCCATTTCAATGGCTAAAGCCCGCTGGTATATTACTTCCTGAAAGCCGTTCCCAAGGGTTTTGTGCACTTCCATTGCGGCACCAATAATACTATGTGTTAGTTCTTTGTATTCCATCTTCTCCAAAATAGTCTAAACCATGATTTGCTTGATTTTCTTGATTACATGATTATTTCTTTGATTTTCTTGATGACCTGATTTTTGACCATAAATTAAAAAAAATAACCTGATTACCCTATCACACAAACACCTTTAAAATCAAGTAATCCTTTAATCCTGAAAATCACGGTGCAGACAGTTTATTCCGTCTAAACCATGATTTGCTTGATTTGCTTGATTACATGATTATTCCCTTGATTTTCTTGATGACCTGATTTTTGACCATAAATTAAAAAAAAATAACCTGATTACCCTATCACACAACACCTTTAAAATCAAGTAATCCTTTAATCCTGAAAATCATGGTGCAGACAGTTTATTCCGTCTAAACCATGATTTGCTTGATTCGCTTGATTTTCTTGATTACATGATTATTTCTTTGATTTTCTTGATGACCTGATTTTTGACCATAAATTAAAAAAAATAACCTGATTACCCTATCACACAAACACCTTTAAAATCAAGTAATCCTTTAATCCTGAAAATCACGGTGCAGACAGTTTATTCCGTCTAAACCATGATTCGCTTGATTTTCTTAATTACATGATTATTCCCTTGATTTTCTTGATGACATGAGTTTTGACCATAAATTAAAAAAAATAACCTGATTACCCTATCACACAAACACCTTTAAAATCAAGTAATCCTTTAATCCTGAAAATCATGGTGCAGACATTTTTCATAAATCAAGGTCTATACATTCAAACTCATCAAAAACTTCTTCGGGGTGGTCCCAAATTTCTTTTTAAATGCCGAAATAAAATGACTGGAACCGCTATATCCTACTTTTAGACCCACTTCATTTACATTGTGAGCACCTGTGGCCAAAAGTTGCCGGGCGACTTCCATCTTATAATCAAATAAGAAACTAAAAACCGAATCACCATAAATTTGTTTAAATCCTTCTTTCAATCGATTGATGGGCAAGTTTATTTCATCTGCCAATTCTTGTAAAGTGGGAGGTTCAGCCATTCTAGAAATAATAATTTGTTTCGCTTTCTTGATTTTCGAAACATTATCTTCATCTGCCAAAAATGGACACTGTTCTATA
The DNA here is from genome assembly GCA_034676445.1 of Aequorivita sp. GTDB lineage: Bacteria > Bacteroidota > Bacteroidia > Flavobacteriales > Flavobacteriaceae > Aequorivita. The sequence continues at coordinate 43,502 of JAUCCE010000006.1, read as the reverse complement.
TCGGCATCGGCAGGTCGGTTGAAATAAAGGCTCAACAGTTCATAAGCCTTGCCTTTAAAATACAAAGGTTTTATACTGGGATGAAGGCTGTAATTCATCAATTGGTTCAGCACAATGGCCATCGATGGGGTAATCTTTCCATCTTTATAATACTTCCGATCCTTGTTTTCTTCACTTAAAAAGGTGATATAACTCGCTTCAGTGGAAAATAGACCGTGAAATTTATTTATGGGTATCAACATAGAAAGCACCCAAGAGTTTTTCTGAAGTGAAAAATTGATCGGTAGATCCCTTTGGGGATTGTACAGCAACAAAGTGTTTTCCTCTCTTAATGGAAGCACATAATTGCCTTCGTTAAAATTAAGAACCGCGGTTCCTTTTATGCAAAAATGGAATTGAATAAAGTTTGAACTGACTTCCCGTCTAAATGATTGGTTTTCATCAGTATCATTACTGAATTTCAAAATAAAAAAACCAGGTTCGATTAAAGTCTCCTCATATAATCCTTGAGCGATGTTTTTTTGAAAATCCATAGTAATTAATTGTGTTTTCTATTTAGAATAATTCTAAATTACTTTTTTCTCCAATTAATGGAAGAGCGCGAATTTAGTGCATTACAACGGGTTTTAACCTATATTTTAACCGATTTTAACACCGAGCGACATAAAAGATACCGCAAGCGTTACTTTTTGAAAAACAATGCTCCTACTTTTGTTTCGTAATATGGATATGCAAAATAATTCCCTCTCATATTTAAATTCCTCCAATGGCAACTTTTACGCTATTGGCTTAAACTATAAAAAAGCCGATGCCGATATTCGTGGCCATTTCAGCATTGATGATAAAGCCCGGGAACAAATAATGATTGAGGCCAAGAGCATGGGACTATCTTCCTTAAGTGTTATTTCTACCTGCAACCGCACGGAACTTTATGGTTTTGCCCAACATCCTTTCCAACTGATAAAATTGCTTTGCGACTATACAAAAGGAAGCATAGACGAGTTTGAAAAGGTGGCTTATGTGTACAAAAATCGTGACGCCGTTTCGCATTTATTTAAAGTAGGCACCGGCCTTGACAGTCAGATATTGGGAGATTTTGAAATCATAAGTCAGTTGAGAAATAGTTTCCGCCTTTCGAAAAAGATCGGGTTGATGAATCCATTTTCAGAACGTCTTGCCAATGCCGTTATCCAAGCGAGCAAGCGAATCAAAAATGAAACGGGAATTTCTTCGGGTGCAACTTCAGTAAGTTTTGCGGCTGTGCAGTATATTATGACTCATTTCCCTCAAGGATCGAAAAAGGATATTCTTCTTTTTGGAACTGGCAAAATAGGAAGAAACACTTGCGAAAATCTGATAAAGCACACAGAAAACAAACAGATTACCCTTATAAACCGAACCAAAGAGAAAGCCCAGGAAGTTGCCGGAAAGTTTAATCTTGTGGTGAAAGATTATGCCGATATTCAAATGGAAATATCGCAAACCGATGTTTTGATTGTAGCAACCGGTGCCCAGCAACCCACGGTTTACAGCGCAATTCTTGACATCCAAAAACCTCTTTTGATTTTGGATCTTTCCGTTCCTAAAAATGTTTCGGAAGATGTTGTGGAAAATCCTTGGGTGACCTTGATACATTTGGACGAACTTTCTGCCCTTACCGATCAAACCTTGGAACAGCGGGCCAAAGAACTTCCTCTCGCCCAAGAAATCATATCCGAAATAGAAACGGAATTCAATCAATGGGCCGAGAACAGAAAGTTTGCACCCGTGATAAAAGCTTTAAAAATCAAATTGGCCGAGATAAAAGCTGGCGAAATCGATTTTCAACGCAGGAAAATCCAGGATTTCAATCACGAGCAGGCCGAGATAATCAGCGACCGACTTATCCAAAAAATCACGACCCACTTTGCCAACCACCTCAAAGGCGAGGAAGGTTCTGCGGAAAGCATTGAGCTTATAAAGCGGGTTTTCCAACTTGAAACTGCTTAACCTTGAAAAAAACAATCCGAATTGGAACCCGCGATAGTGAACTTGCACTTTGGCAGGCAAATACCGTTAAATCAAAACTTGAAGAATTAGGCTATTCTACAGAGTTGGTCCCTGTAAAATCCGAAGGAGATTTGGTCTTGGACAAACCTCTTTACGAAATGGGAATTGTGGGTATTTTTACCAAAACCTTGGACATCGCAATGATTAACGGACAGGTGGATATTGTAGTCCACAGTATGAAGGATGTGCCCACGCTTTTACCCAAAGGAATCGTTCAAGTTGCGGTTTTGGAACGGGCTACTTCGGAGGATATACTTGTGACCAAAGGCGAAATAGATTTCGAAAAGCCTTGCACCATCGCCTCGGGAAGCCTCAGGCGAAAAGCCCAATGGCTACATCGATATCCGAACCATAATGTGGTGGATCTGCGCGGAAATGTGAATACACGCCTTCAAAAACTAAAGGACAATAACTGGCAAGGCGCCATTTTCGCAAAAGCTGGACTGGAACGTTTGGGTTTTATAAACACCATGCAGATAAAAAGCACCTCCTTTACGGGGGTTTGGGAGGACTTAGACTGGATGCTTCCCGCTCCCGCACAAGGAGCTATGGTGGTAGTGGCAATGGAAAATGATGAATACTCAAAAAATGCCGCCTCAAAACTAAACCATAAAACTTCTGAAATCTGCACGCACGTAGAACGACAATTTTTACGTACTTTAGAGGGTGGCTGTACTGCCCCTATCGGTGCCTATGCAGAAATCATGGAAGAACAAATCAATTTTAAGGGCTGTCTCTTTTCCCTGGATGGAAAAACAAGCATCGATATAGAAAGGACTGTTCCCATTTCGGAATACGAGGGATTTGGGGAACAATGTGCTACTTTTATTCTCCAAAATGGAGGTGATGCTTTGATGCTTTCCATTAAAAATGAAATGAAATGACACTCTGGGAAAAGACGAAACCCACAGACATCGTCGTTGGATTTTTAGACATCGGTCTTCTGGCTTTCCTGATTTTCGACTTCGGATTCAAGGAGTTCACAAGTACCTTTCATTATAAGCTCATTATTTTTCCCGCATTATTTTTGGCATTGATTGGGTTCAATTTGTACAAACTGCTCTTAACCGATCAAGAACCCGAAAATAAACGCAATAGCAAAATAAGTCTTTCTATTCTGCTTCTCCTTATTCTTCTGGAAGGCATTATAATATTCATCAACTACGAAACCTCCTTTACGGAAACATTTCTCAGTACAAGGTATGTTATCGAATATGGACTTCTCTTTTACTTCTTTTTCCGACTTTCATTTCTTCTTAGGAAAATTTACACCATTTATTTTAATCCGGCCATTCTCTTTGTGGGCAGTTTTGCAATTATTGCGCTGGCAGGGACCCTTTTGCTGCAATTGCCCAGCTCCACCATAAACGGAATAAGTTTCACGGACGCACTGTTTACGGCTACCAGCGCAACAGCGGTTACGGGATTGATAGTTTTGGACACCGCCAAGGATTTCACCCCAATGGGCCAAACGGTAATTATGGTTCTTTTTCAGATTGGTGGTCTGGGAATGTTGACCTTCACTTCATTTTTCGCATATTTCTTCAAAAGTGGGGCTTCTTTTAAGGAAAGTCTATATATGAAGGATATCCTGGGCCACGACAAGTTGAATAGCGTGATGCGCATGGTCATGCAGATTGTTGTATTCTCCTTTATTCTGGAAGGAATTGGCGCGCTTTTGATTTACCACTCATTTCCTCCCGACAATTCCATTAAAAGCAGTGGCTTTTTCGCAATTTTCCATGCCATTTCGGCCTATTGCAATGCGGGATTTTCCTTGGCTTCAGACAATATGCACGACCCAAGTATGAGGTACAATTATTCCATGCAATGGGTGGTAATGGCTCTGATCGTATTCGGCGGACTTGGTTATCACATCGCGTACAATATTATCCAATATTTCAAAAAACTGGTAATAAACATCTTCAGCAAGAAAAAACGGGTATTTATCTCGCGGGTCATTAATCTGAACACTAAAATTGTTTTATATACCACCATTATATTGATTGCTGGTGGCGCTATATTTTTTATGCTTTCCGAACAGCAGACCAATCTTTTGGCACACGACACCGCCTTTGGAAAGTTCACCACAGCAATGTTCGCTTCCGTAACTTCGCGGACTGCCGGTTTCAATACGGTAGACATGTCCAGCTTCACAATTCCAGGTATTCTGTTTATGATTTTCCTGATGTGGGTTGGCGCCTCGCCGGCATCAACGGGAGGAGGAATAAAAACCTCTACCTTTGCTTTGGCCACATTGAATGTTTTTGCAATTGCCCGAAATAAAAAGTATATTGAAATAGGAACCCGGCGTGTAGCCACAGAGGCTGTGAACAGAGCTTTTGCCATTATCACCATATCCTTGGCAAGCATTGGTCTGGGGATTTTGTTGCTGTTGATTTTTGAACCGGAATTTACCTTGATCCAGATTGCGTTTGAAGCATTTTCTGCCTTTGGAACCGTTGGACTTAGTATGGGAATTACGCCAAACCTTTCGGAACCCAGTAAATATGTAATTATATTTTTAATGTTTTTCGGAAGAATCGGACTTTTAAACCTAATGATAGGAATCTTGAAGAATATGAATAAAACGGAGTACGCCTATCCGGAGGAAAATATTTTGATAAACTGAGAATCGCTAATACCGAAGGTCATTTTGAAGATAAAACCTTGAACGATTCCCACAATAGCGGACATTGATATGAAAATAATAATTATAGGTCTTGGAAACTTTGGAATGTCTCTGGCCATCAATCTATCAAACAGTGGCAACGAGGTAATCGCCGCAGATCACGATCCTGAAAAAGTGGAAATAATCAAGGACAAGGTGGCTCATGCTGTAATTATGGATGCTACCAATGAAAATGCATACTCGGCGTTGCCCTTGAAAAATACCGATTTGGCCGTTATCGCTATCGGGCAGCGAAATGGTGCGGGAATAATGGGCACGGCAATAGTTAAAAAACTTACCAAAGCACGAATCATCTCTCGCTCTGCTTCCGATTTGGAAGATACTATCCTGCAGGCTATGGGTGTGGACCAAATCATCCACCCGGAGCAGGAATATGCAGAACGGTTTACCAAAAAAATAAATCTGAAAGGAAGTATAGACAACTTCGAAATCGATGATGAATATCTGGTTTCAGAAGTAGAAGTAATTAAATCCCTGATCGGAAAAACGATTTTGGAATCTGAGTTTCGAGAGACCTATAAGCTGAATATTATTACCATCATACGCAAAAAATACCACACCAATTTATTGGGCAGAAACATCGAAAAACGGGAAGTCGTTGGATTGCCCAAACCCGATATGGTGCTTCAAACAGGAGATGTGCTGGCAGTTTTTGGAAAAGATACCGATGTTAAAAAATATTTGAAATTGAACAGTGACGATTCTCTCGACTAAAAAATTGACCGAAAATCAGCGATCCCTCCTGCTTCACGCCGGAATGTCATTGGTGGAATTTGATGCCATAAAAATCGAGTTCATCCCCTTTGAAATTCCGGAGGCGGTAAAAAATGCTATTTTTACAAGTCAGAATGGAGTAAATGCAGTTATGAGTTATGAGTTGGGAGTTATGAGTTGTTTCTGTGTTGGGGAGAAAACACAATTACTTTTGGAGATTTATGGCCAAAAGGTCGTTAAAATGACTGAATATGCTTCAGAGCTGTCAGAATACTTGGTTAAACATCATAAAGGTGATTTCTTTCATTTTTTCTGTGGAAATATTCGCAGCGACGAAATTCCTTCAAAATTAAAAGAAAATAATATTGGCTTTAAGGAAATAGTAGTTTATAACACGACCTTAAATCCAAAGAAATTTGAAAGGGAATTTGATGCCATTCTTTTTTTCAGTCCCAGTGGCGTGAGAAGTTATTACGGAAAAAATAACCCTTCCAGAGCCCAAAACTCTGGAAAAGTTAAAACTGTCGCCGTTTGTATTGGAACCACAACGGCTTCGGAAGCAAGAAAATATACCGAAAATGTGGCGATTTCCAATTCCACAACCGTAGAAAGTGTGATTGCGAAAGCAGTGAAAATATTAAAAACCAAATAGTTAACAAATAAAACGGATTCCCGGCTTGGTGGGAATGATAATTATGGCAATACAGAAACAAATTAACCCCAATGGGTTTTCCGCCTCCGCGGGAATTAAAAATGATTTATTCCTAAAAGCACTTCGCGGAGAGACCGTGGAGCGACCGCCGGTTTGGATGATGCGCCAGGCAGGAAGATATTTACCGGAATTTCAGGAAATAAAAGCTAAATACGACTTCTTTACCCGTTGTCAAACTCCCGAACTGGCCAGTGAGATTACCGTGCAGCCAATTAGAAGATATGGAATGGATGCCGCCATTCTTTTTAGCGATATTTTGGTAATTCCGCAGGCAATGAACATTCACGTGGAAATGAAACCTGATTTCGGCCCATGGGTGCCAGATCCTATCCGTTCGGCAAAAGATCTGGAACGGGTTATTGTTCCAGATATCAATGAAACACTGGGTTATGTGATGGACGCCATCGATATGACCAAGGAAAAACTGAACAATGAAGTGCCGTTAATCGGATTTGCGGGAAGTCCGTGGACTATTCTTTGCTATTGCGTTCAAGGGCAAGGTTCCAAAAACTTCGACAAAGCGAAACAGTTCTGCTTTACGCAACCTGATGCCGCACACGAGTTGCTTCAGAAAATAACCGATACCACCATTTTATATCTAAAGGAAAAAGTAAAACACGGAGTAAATGCGGTACAGGTTTTTGATAGCTGGGGCGGCATGCTTTCTCCAACCGATTATCAGGAGTTTAGCTGGAAATACATTCAGCAAATCATCGATGCTTTAAAAGATGAAACCCACGTCATTGCCTTTGGTAAAGGCTGTTGGTTTGCTCTGGATGTAATGGCAAGGAGTGGTGCCTCTGCCCTTGGTATTGATTGGACCTGCTCTCCTAAAAACGCGAGATATTTAACCGGAGGGAATATTACCTTACAAGGAAACTTCGACCCGACCCGACTGTTCAGTCCGCCTTCGGAAATTAAAAAAATGGTGAAGCAGATGATCGATGAATTTGGAAAGGACCGATATATTGTAAACCTGGGCCATGGAATATTGCCCAACATTCCGCTGGAAAATGCTGGGGCTTTTATTGAAGCTGTAAAAGAATACAAGGTGGGTTAAATGAAGATTCTGTCGCGGATATGGGAGTTAAAATTCTCCAAATTGTGGCGACTGGCTTGGATCGGCATTAAAAATCCATTTTTGGTTTTGCCTTCCAACCGGGCCACTATCCGCACTATGCAAATCTGCGATAGATTGTATGGAGATGCCCATCACGGTGACAATAAACCGAATGCCTTTCGTCATGCTTTATGGAATATCCTGATTGTTAGACGCGTTCTGAGATTTGTGAAAACGGAAAAGAAAGCCCTTGAATGGGCCGAAAAGATAACCACCCTGCACGAAACCCTTATGCCCAATCCGCCATTGGAACGCGAAATGGACTTGCATAACAACGAAGTGGGGAGAAGGTTTTATGCCGAACTTAAAGATTCTTCCGAAGAAGATATTATAGATTTTCTGGAAAGGAAAGCCAAGGAAGCCGTGAAAATAGAATCTGTGGTGGAAACCGAAAACCTACGCAATAATCTTGTTTATATCAAGGATTAAAAAGACCTGACTGGTTTGCAAAACCTTTTGGGTCCCAATAACCAATGATCAAAAACATCCTTAAAGCCATAAAAGCTTACGCAGGAACTTTCCAGCTCATCAGTACTTTGAGTCTTTGGAAGTATTTTGCGGTACCTATGGCAATTAGCTTCTTGACCGCTGTTTCCATCGGATTCTCGGCTTGGGGATTGAGTGATGATCTTGGCACTTTCATTTCAAAAATCTGGTTTTGGGAATGGGGTGCGGAAACTTTTCGGATCATCAGCAATTTTATAGGAGCCTTGATTATTATCGTTTTGGGGTTAATACTGTATCGCCACATTGTAATGGCTTTGAGCGCTCCTTTTATGAGTCCTGTTTCAGAAAAGATAGAAAAACATTTTTACGGCATAAACCAGAACCATCGAAAAACATCAAACGCAGCGCAGTTATGGCGTGGATTGAGGATCAATGTTCGGAATCTGATCAGGGAGCTTTTCCTTACAATTCCGATTATCCTGATTGGTTTTATTCCCGTAATCGGCATTATTTCTACCGTTTTGTTGTTTTTGGTGCAGAGCTATTATGCAGGATTTGGAAATATGGATTATACACTTGAAAGACATTTCAAATATTCAGAAAGTATCCAATTGGTCCGAAAAAATAAAGGACTGGCAATTGGTAACGGAATAGTCTTTATGCTGATGCTCTTAATTCCGGTTTTGGGAATAATCCTTGTGCTGCCACTATCGGTGACGGCAGCCAGCACGGAAACATTAAAGATTTTGGAATCCGAAAAATATTTAGCCCCTGATTCTAAAGCAATGACGGTTTGAAAAAATCCGGAAATTTATTTCCTGAATTTGCGACTTGAGATTTTCGCCTTAATGCAAATATCTCAAATAAAATTGCATAAAAAATAAGCCATTTTTAATAAGATAATAAGGTAAGCAGCCTGAAGTCTTTGCTTCAGAATTGTGCCAAATGATTTATTTTCGGGAAAATAATATGATCCTCTTCCGAATAGCAGAAAGAAATTGCTCGTTTAAAAACGAAAATTTATAATGAACGGAAAACCTTATTACCTCAGTAATCAAGCGAAGAAGCTTTTGTCAACCTTATTACCTTCATGTGAGGAGAAGAAAACCCTTGGATTCGTTCAATAGTCAATCGGCTCTAAACATCATCATAATCCACAACCACTTTTGGAGTTGTTGGGTGTGCCTGACATGTAAGTATCAATCCGTCGGCAATTTCATCTTCGGTCAAAATCTGGTTTTTTCTCATTTCGGCCTTACCTTCTTTTAAGCGCGCAATACAAGTACTACAGATTCCACCTTGGCATGAATAGGGCGCATCCAACCCTTCATCTAAAGCAGCTTCAAGAATGGACTTGGTTTGTGGCATTTCAAAGGTTTCCTCCTCATCGTCCAGAATTACGGTAATATTGGTATTGCCATCGTGTTTTTTGACCAACAATCCCTTTTCAGCTGTAGAAAATAGTTCGTGATGAACTTGTTTGGAATTAATGCCGTGGTGTTTTAAGGTTGCGGAAACCTCGTCTATCATTTCCTCGGGCCCACATAAGTAATAGGATTCATAAGAGGTTTTCGCATATTTATTTTTAAGAAAAAAGTTGACCACAGAACGGTCAATCCTTCCAAACTTCGCATTTTCTTCCAATTTGCGGCTGAACACGAATTCCACAATAAATCGATTGGGATATTGTTTTTGCAATTCAACGATTTCATCGTAAAACATGGTTTCCTCCAAAGATCTATTTCCATAGACCAAAAGAAAAGCACTTTGAGGCATTTCTTCCAAAGCACTTTTAATCAATGAAAGTACGGGAGTTATTCCACTGCCCGCAACAAAGGCGGCGTAATGTTTTAAATTAGGCTCCAACAGGAATTTACCTGTGGGAGGCATGACCTCCAGTTTATCGCCAGGTTTTAGTTTCTCATTTGCATATCTTGAAAATGCTCCTTTCTCCACTTTTTTCACGCCCACTCTGAGTTGCCCACTTTTTGGAGAAGAAGAAATAGAATAGGCCCGGCGAATTTCTCGGTCGCCATCAAAATATTTTATAGTAATATATTGCCCCGCTTTAAAGGCGAAAGTTTCCTTTAGATTTTCTGGAACCTCAAAGGTAATGGAAACCGAATTTGGAGTTTCTTTTTTTACTTCAGAAATAACAAGCGCTTGAAATTCGCCCATAACTAGTAAATTTTTTGCAAAAGTACATAAGGAATTCAGGTATTTAAAGAAATTGAGAGCTTATTAACAGACCATTTTTTCGGAGTTTCGGTAAGCCAATATTAAAAAGAAATGTATTTTTACCGCTCCTTAGCTGTTCTATATACTAAAAGAGAAGCTTTTAAGTTAGAATATCATACAAACTGGTGTATTTGGAAAGGAAGCATTACCAACGCGTGATATTGCATCGGATATGGCATTTGACGCAAAAAAGAAGATTCGCAAACTCCAAGTGATTTCAAGTATCGAATTAAAATAAATAGATGAAGAGCATATATAAAATTACCCTCTTTCTTTTGGCTGTTGTTTTTTTGGCAGCTTGTTCGCGCAAAAAGAATACTTTCTTGAGCCGAAATTATCAGGCAGTTACCACGGAATACAATACGCTGTATAATGGTGACGTGGCCTACATCAATGGAAAGAAACAATTGGCAGAGAGTTTCTACGATAATTTCTGGGAAATTCTCCCATTGGAGAGAATCTATGTTGAGGACACAGAGGCAAAGGCTCCGGGAGCAAACAAAAGTGGCGACTTTAACCGTGCTGAAGAGAAAGCGGCAAAGGCCATCCAAAAACATTCCATGTATATTGATGGCAAGGAATACAATCCTCAGATAGATGAGGCTTTTATGCTTTTGGGAAAAGCCCGGTATTATGACGGTCGTTTTATTCCGGCTTTGGATGCCTTCAACTTTATTTTGGACCGATATCCTACAAGTAACAATATCAATAATGCGAAAGTCTGGAAGGCAAAAACCAATATCCGCTTGAACAATGAGGAATACGCTATTGAAAACCTCAAGAAAATGTTTGAACAAGCGGAACTAAAAGAAGAAGAGATTTCCGATGGCGCAGCAATGATGGCCCAAGCTTATATAAACCTTGATTCTTTGCCACAAGCACTTGACTATGTAAAACTAGCTCTTGAAAACACCAAGGATAAGGAGTTAAAAGGACGATACACTTTCATAGAAGGTCAACTATACGATCGCTTGGAAAAAATAGACAGCGCAAACCTCGCTTTCGACAGGGTAATAGAAATGAACAGGAAAACGTCGCGTTCCTATCTAATCAATGCCTATATAGAAAAGGCGAAGAATTTCGATTATGATAAGGAAGATCGGATTGCATTTTTGGAATTATTGCAAGATCTGGAAAAGGACAGAGAAAACCGTCCGTATTTGGATAGGATCTACAATCAAATGGGTGAATACTTCCAGAAAACCGACAGTCTTTCCGCTGCGGTGAAGTATTATAACAAATCCATAAAGGCATTCAAACAAGACCGTGTTTTACAATCTATTAACTATAAAACCTTGGCAGAAATCAATTTTGATGATGCTGAGTATAAAAATGCTGGCGCTTACTACGATAGCACTCTGACCTATCTTCAGGAAAACACTAGAGAGTGGCGCCGTATAAAAAAGAAACGAGAAAACCTTGATGATGTAATCAAATATGAAGATATCGCCACCACCAACGACAGCATCCTGAAATTGACCAAGATGAGCGAAGCGGAACAACTTGCGTATTTTACGGATTACACTTCAAAATTACGTGAAAGAGCCGTGAAAGATTCTTTGGAAGCGGTAAAGAACCAGCAAAAGATTGCTGACAATGAGTTTTTCAAAAAGGATAAAAAATCCCCCGGCGCTGAAAAGGGCAGTACTTTCTATTTCTATAATCCCACTACAGTGGCCTATGGAAAAGGAGAATTCCGTAAAATTTGGGGCGATAGAAGACTTGAGGATAATTGGCGACTTTCAAGCAAACAGTCGTCATCCATAGAATCCATGGATGCAGAGGTTAAGGAAGAAGTGCCGATTGCTGAAAATGAACTTTTCGATCCGGAAACCTATATCGCAAGAATCCCTACTGACGAAAAGGTAATCGATAGTCTGAGCAAGGATAGGGATTTGGCTTATTACCAATTAGGGTTGATCTATAAAGAAAAATTCAAGGAATATGAACTGGCCGCAAATAGGTTGGAAAAATTGCTTACCTACAATCCAGAAGATAGATTGGTCGTTCCGGCGGAGTACAATCTATACAAGATCTATGAAATTCTGGACCGTCCGGCAGATGCCGCAAAATATAGAAATGATATTCTAAATAACCACGCAGAAACACGGTATGCTGAAATTCTTCGGAATCCAAATTCACAGTTGCCAACTGATGAATCCAGTCCTGAATTTAAGTACAAACAACTCTACCTCGAATTTGAAGCTTCTAAATATGCTGAAGTTATCAAGAAATCTGACGAGTATATTACCATTTATAATGGAACTCCCATCGTCCCGAAACTTGAGCTTTTGAAAGCTACCGCTTTGGCAAGAGAACAAGGTTTTGATGCCTATAAAAAAGCCTTGAATTTTGTTGCCCTAAACTATCCAACCAGTGAGGAGGGCAAGCAGGCCCAAGATATATATACCAATGTTTTACCAACATTGGAGTTTACCGATTTCGTTGCGGATGAAGACAGCGATAACTGGAAGCTGGTCTACAAATTCAACAGCGACCAAACTGAGGAAGCGCAAAAGCTGAAAGACTTATTGGATAAAGCCATAGAAGAGCTGCATTATACAAATATGACAACCTCAATTGATTATTACACACCGGAGACTCGATTTGTTATTATTCACGGATTGAATTCAAAATTGGGAGCCAAAGGTTTTGGAGAGATTCTAAAGGAGCGAAAGGGTTATAAAATTAAAAAACCGTTCTTTGAGATTTCCAGACCGAATTATAAGATAATCCAAATCCATAAAAACTTGGATAGCTATTTGAACAAAGAAGAGACCCCTTAAAATCCTCAGAAAGGCAAAGGCCCAAAGAATAACCTTTAAACCAATAAAGTTATGTTTTCAGACAAGAAGAAAGAAAAGAAGAAAGAGAAGAAACAGAATTTGGAGCCAAGCGCTGCCCAAAATAGAATCAACGAGGGCACTAAATTAAAAGGAGATATTTCCTCAACCGGATTTTTTAGAATAGACGGCTCTGTGGAAGGCAATGTGAAAACTCCATCCAAAGTAGTTCTTGGGAAATTGGGCGTTATTGTTGGAACTCTTGTTTGTGAAAGTGCCGATATTGAAGGAAAGTTTGAGGGAAATCTCCAGGTTTCAGGAACTCTTACTTTGCGTTCCACTGCAATAGTCGAAGGAGATGTGATAGTGGGCAAACTGGCCGTAGAACCCGGAGCAACCTTGAATGCCTCGTGTATAATGCAAAGTGGAAACGGAAATATAAAAACTCCTAACGCAACTTCTTCAAAAGATACTGAATCTTCAGGAAGCCACCCTTTTGATCGCCAACAACGGGTTAAAAAGCTTACTCCTGAATCCCAGGAAGCAAATCGGTAGAAATTCACAAAATGGCAGATGAAGGAAAAAAGGGCCTAAAGAATTGGGCTATCTTTTCGGGAATAGCAATTCAAATGGGCGTTACCATTGGTCTTGGTGCTTTTGTTGGGGTCAAATTGGACGAGAGTTATCCTAATAAATATTCTGCCTTTACCATTATCTTCTCACTATTGGGAGTTTTTATTTCACTTTACGCCTTAATAAAACAATTGCAACATTTAAATAAGAAAGACTAGGAATATGAAAGTGCCGAAATTCTTTTACATTCCGACGTATCTATTGCTACTCACCGTAGTTCTTTTCTCGATCCAAAATATAATTATTGGAAGCTTGGCGGAAACATTTATTTTTTTCTATCCCGTTTGGCAGATATATGTTTTTCACTTTCTGGTAACCCTCATAATTTTATCGGTTCTTTATTTGGTGAGCAAGAAATCTCCAAATCACATAGGATATGTCTTTATGGGATTTATTCTTTTTAAGATGGCAGCCTCCGTTATCTTTTTAATTCCTCTTATAAAAATGAAGGACGTTTCAAAGATTCCCGATTTCATTTCATTTTTTGCACCGTATTTCATATACCTCCTCTTTGAAATATTGATCACGTTAGAACTTCTGAAACGTTCCGAGACCTAAGTGGTTAGCATGAAATTCAATTAAAATAACAAATATCAATAACCGCTTTTTAGTTTGGGTAAAAGTTGTACTTTTGCACCACTTTTTAAGACCATAATATTTTATAGTATTTAGCATTATGAGGTTTACTCAAACACTAATCGGTACTTTGGCAGTTATTGCCGTTCTTTTATTGCCCTTATCAGGCTTTGCAACTACCCAGGACGAGGAGAACACCGATGGGAAATTTGACCCAAAGGAGTTGATTAATTCCCACGTTTGGGACTCTCACGAATTTCATATTGCAGATTGGAACGGACATCCCATTACATTACAATTACCTGTGATCCTTTGGACCGATAATGGTCTAGTCACTTTTTCTTCTGCTGAATTCCATCACGATAATTCTGGCACAACCGTCGTTGAGAAAAATGGAGAAAAATTTATAAGATATAAAGAGCATATTTTTTATGCCGATCGATTTGACAAACAAAAATTTGAGGAGACGAGCACTATGGGCCGTCCCTTTCTATACGAAGACAGACCTTTGGATTTTTCCATAACCAAAACAGTCTTCTCCATGATTTTTGTTTCCCTTCTACTCATTTTGATCTTCGGATTCTCCGCACGTCATTATAAAAAGAATAAAATGGCTCCAAGAGGAATCTCTGGTTGGTTGGAACCTATCATTTTGTTTGTAAGGGATGAAATCGCTATTCCAAACGTGGGCAATAAGTATCAAAAATACATGCCTCTTTTGTTGACCATCTTTTTCTTTATCTGGGTAAACAATCTTGTAGGACTAATCCCATTTTTCCCATTTAGTGGAAACGTAACAGGTAACATTATCTTTACAATGATCATGTCTGTTATCGTATTCATTGTAACAATATTCAGTGGAAACAAATATTACTGGAAACACATCCTTACCCCGGATGTTCCAAAAGCACTATACCCTCTTATGATCCCAATTGAAATTATTGGGATGTTTACCAAGCCTTTTGCGCTAATGGTTCGTTTGTTTGCGAATATTACTGCGGGGCACATTATTGTATTGAGCCTTGTTGGTTTGATTTTTATTTTTGAAACCGCTTACGTTTCGCCAGTGTCCATCGCGTTTGTATTATTTATGAGTGTTTTGGAATTATTGGTTGCGGCGTTGCAAGCGTATGTATTTACGTTACTTGCGGCATTGTTTATCGGTCAAGCGGTTGAGGAGCATCATTAATTTGAGTTTAATTTTTGTTTAATTAATTTTTTTAAAAAGTTTCAGTTATGACAGGAACATTAGCAGCAGTAGGAGCCGGATTGGCCGTAATAGGTGCCGGTATTGGTATTGGTAGAATTGGTGGTTCAGCAATGGACGCGATCGCAAGACAACCAGAAGCCACCGCAAAAATTCAGACCGCAATGATTATTGCAGCAGCTCTTGTAGAGGGTGTTGCGCTTTTCGCAGTGGTTGTGGCATTGATTGCCTAATTTTTAGAAATCCAACATTCCGTAGCGGTTGGCTGCGGGATGTTGTTTTTAAACAAAAAATAAATTTTTAATAAATCATCAAATGAATATAGTAGCACCAGAGAGTTTAATATTGTGGACAACCATCATATTTATATTGCTATTGTTTGTCCTTAGAAAGTTTGCTTGGAAGCCAATTTTGGGAGCGGTTAGAGGTCGTGAAGCCTCTATTAACGATGCCCTAGCTGCCGCTGAAAAAGCGAAGCTTGAAATGCAGAATATGCATGCCGACAACGAAAAATTGCTTCAGGAAGCTAGAGCGGAAAGGGAAGCAATGATGAAGGATGCTCGTGAAATAAAAGCAAAAATGATTTCCGATGCTAAAGAGGAAGCCAAATCGGAAGCCAACAAAATGGTGGCTCAGGCTCAGGCTGCAATCGAAAGTGAAAAGAAATCTGCTATTGCAGAATTGAAACAACAAGTAGCCGAATTGTCAATGGAAATTGCCGAAAAGGTTGTTAAACACGAACTTTCAGATAAACAAAAGCAATTGGAACTTGTAGATCAAATGTTGGGCGAAGCCAAACTTAACTAAGAACGGCAGAGTCAAACTAAATTAATAATCAATGAGCAACAGGGCAGCAATAAGATACGCGAAAGCGATTTTGCAAGGAGCAAACGATAATAACACAGCGGCTGTTTTATTCGGAGACATGCAATCCGTTTACGGAACTATTGAAGGCAGTAGAGAATTGCAAACCGTTCTTCAAAGTCCGGTTATTAAGGCTAATGACAAAAAAGAGGCCTTATTGAAAATATTTAGTGGTCAATCAGATACCACACATTCCTTGATCAAGGTTTTGGTCGAAAACAAGCGTACTCCCTTATTAGGAAAAGTAGCCAAAAGTTTTATCGACTTATATAACGATGAGCAAGGTGTGAAAGTAGCAAATGTTATTACCGCTGTTCCACTTTCTTCGGAATTGGAGGCAAAGGTAATGGCGAAAGTAAAGGAATTGACAGGCAGTGAAAAAGTAAGTCTGAAAAGCGAAATTGATCCCGCAATTATCGGAGGTTTTATTCTTCGGGTGGGCGATATACAGTATGACGCTAGTATTGTCAACCAATTCCGAAATTTAAAAAGAGAATTTAAAAATTAATCTGATCCTTCTCCGCCACTGCCGAGAAGGATTACAAGTAAATAAGTAAATTAGATTTGATCTATCGTCTCACATCTAAAATCTAACATCTAAAAAAATGGCAGAAGTAAAACCAGCTGAAGTATCAGCAATATTGAAACAACAGCTTTCAGGCTTTGAGGCAACTGCTTCCCTGGATGAAGTAGGAACGGTTTTGACCGTGGGTGACGGGATTGTTCGTGCATACGGACTTTCTAATGCACAGTATGGTGAATTGGTAGCATTTGAAAGTGGCCTAGAAGGAATTGTATTGAACTTGGAAGAAGACAACGTTGGGATTGTACTTCTAGGGCATTCAAAAGAAATTAAAGAAGGTTCCACCGTAAAACGTACACAACGGATCGCCTCCCTAAAAGTTGGAGAAGGTATCGTAGGCCGTGTGGTCAATACACTCGGTGAGCCAATAGATGGAAAAGGACCTATTACTGGTGAAACTTATGAAATGCCATTGGAACGTAAAGCTCCAGGGGTTATCTACCGTCAGCCTGTAACTGAGCCTCTTCAAACAGGAATTAAGTCTATTGATGCAATGATTCCCGTTGGCCGTGGTCAGCGTGAGCTTGTAATTGGTGACCGTGAAACAGGAAAATCAACTGTTTGTATAGATACCATCATCAACCAAAAAGAATTTTATGATGCAGGCCAGCCTGTATATTGTATATATGTGGCCATCGGACAAAAAGCTTCTACTGTTGCGAATATCGCCAGTGTATTGGAAGAAAAAGGTGCTTTGGCTTATACCACTATTGTAGCAGCAAACGCATCTGACCCAGCTCCAATGCAAGTTTATGCTCCTTTTGCCGGTGCGGCAATCGGTGAGTATTTCCGCGATACCGGTCGTCCAGCACTGATTGTTTATGATGACCTATCGAAACAAGCGGTAGCTTATCGTGAGGTTTCTCTTTTGCTTCGTCGTCCACCGGGACGTGAGGCTTATCCTGGAGACGTTTTCTACCTTCACTCCCGTTTGCTGGAGCGTTCTGCAAAAATCATTAACGATGACCAAATCGCTAGTGAAATGAACGACCTTCCTGAAGTTTTAAAACCTATGGTAAAAGGAGGAGGATCGCTTACGGCACTTCCTATTATTGAAACACAAGCTGGAGACGTTTCCGCATATATTCCAACGAACGTAATTTCGATTACTGACGGACAGATTTTCCTGGAATCCGACTTGTTCAACGCCGGGGTTCGTCCAGCGATCAACGTAGGTATTTCGGTATCTCGTGTGGGTGGTAACGCTCAGATTAAATCGATGAAGAAAGTTGCCGGTACCTTGAAACTTGACCAGGCCCAGTTCCGTGAATTGGAAGCCTTCGCCAAGTTTGGTTCCGATTTGGATGCTGCAACCATGAACGTAATTTCAAAAGGACAACGAAACGTTGAAATCTTGAAGCAAGCACAAAACGACCCTTACACCGTTGAAGATCAGATCGCGATTATTTATGCAGGCTCCAAAAACCTAATGCGAAACGTTCCAATCGAAAAGGTAAAAGAATTTGAAAGAGACTATCTAGAATTGTTAAATGTTAAGCACAGAGACACTCTTGATGCCCTAAAAGCAGGAAGACTTACCGATGAAGCCATTGATGTAATGACCAAGGTGGCGAAGGATTTTTCGGCGAAATACAAAAAATAGTTCAGAGTTATGAGTTATGAGTTCAGAGTTATCAAAGCACTCTGAGCTCATAACTCTAAACTCACAACTGAGAAAAAATGGGTTTAAATGAAAGTCCGATTAGAATAAAAAGCTTCCAATTTGCTTGTGACATAGTAAATTATTGTGACACATTAAAAGCTAATAAGGATTTTCAATTGGCATCCCAGTTACTCCGAAGCGGGACAAGTATAGGGGCAAATACTCGTGAGGCCCAACGAGGAGTAAGTACAAAAGATTTTAAAAATAAATTTGGCATAGCTTTAAAAGAAGCAGATGAAACCAAATATTGGTTGGAAATATTAGAAGCAACTGGTAGAGAAGTGCCAAATGAAATGATGAATAAGTGTGAAGAGTTAATCAAAATTTTGGTTTCCATAATCAAAAACTCATAACTCATAACTCATAACTCATAACTTGAAGAATGGCTAATCTTAAAGAAATACGTAATAGAATATCCTCCGTCAGTTCAACGATGCAGATTACCAGTGCCATGAAAATGGTTTCTGCGGCAAAGTTGAAGAGGGCGCAGGATGCTATTACAGCAATGCGGCCCTATTCGGAAAAACTCACCGAACTACTTCAGAATCTAAGCACCACGCTTGATGCCGATATGGGCGGAAAATATTCTGAACAACGGGAAGTAAGTAAGGTTTTGGTGGTGACAATAACCAGCAACCGAGGTTTGGCAGGAGCTTTTAACAGTAATGTTATCAAAGAAGCCCGCCACTTGGTTTCCGATACCTATGCCGGCAAAAAAGTGGATTTTATGACCTTGGGAAAGAAAGGAAATGATATCCTAAAGAAGAATAATGAGATTTTTGAAAACAATAATGACATTTTCGAAGAACTTTCTTTTGAAACAACTTCCGAGATTGCAGAAAAACTGATGTTGCTATATGCTGAAGGAAATTATGACAAAATAGTTCTGGTATATAACAGCTTTAGAAATGCAGCAACCCAAATTGTGATGACCGAGCAGTTTTTACCAATTGTACCAGCACAAGTAGAAGAAGGAAGCAAAGCCACAGAAACTTTCTATATTTTCGAACCATCCAAAGAGGAAATTGTAGAAACATTGATACCGAAGAGCTTAAAAACACAATTGTTCAAAGCCATTCGCGATAGCGTGGCCAGTGAGCACGGTGCACGAATGACCGCGATGCACAAGGCGACTGACAACGCAACGGAGCTTAGAGATGCCCTAAAACTTCAATATAACAAAGCGCGTCAGGCGGCCATTACCAACGAAATCCTGGAGATTGTTGGTGGTGCGGAAGCATTGGCAGGATAGCTTCGGTACAACCGCCGAAGGCGGCCACTGAGCTACCTTTGCTTGTTAGTAGAATTAATAAACCCTTCCAGCGTTTCGAACGCTGGAAGGGTTTAATTTTTCAACCCATCCCTGGTTCATTAATTCAGTGAGGCTCTAAAACTCCGGAAGGGCTGTGATTTTATACTTCTAGGAAACCAACAAATAATAATTCTCTACAAGGAATTTATTCTAAAACTTCCTTCAAATTTCTTAAAACGGAAAAGCTCCTCTTTCCCTTCTGTTTGATTTTCAAAATTTAGCTCATCCATTTTAACCTCCCTCCGAAAAAATTGGAATACTCCTCTGGACAATTCTTCGATAAAAATCATTCTAGAATAGAAAAACTCACAAAAATTTAAATAATTGTCGGTCAATATGGAAAACCGTAAGGAAAGTCAATTTGAATGAAATACTTTTAAACCGAAAAATCATAATGATATAAAATCATTTGAACAATTATTAACCTAAACGACAAAAATCATGAACAAACATCAACTTCAATCCCAGCTAAAATCAACGGGAACCGCGTACTTACTGTTTTTCCTTTTATTTGCAACCCACTACGCCTATCTGGGCAAATGGGGGCTACAATTCCTCTTCTGGATCACTTTAGGTGGCTTTGGTATATGGGCTTTAATAGACCTTTTTACTATGTCTAGCAAAGTTAACGCCCATAATGCCCTAATATACCATCAAATAGAAGAGATTGAAAAGAGAGAACGTAATGACGATCAAGCCAGACAATTGGCTATGCTCGCTGCCGTTAAAGGAAACTCATAGTTTAAAAATCAATCTCACCTATGCCGCATGTTCTTTTTTAACCAGTGCGCATAAATATCCAATTTAAACAGGAAAAGCCGTCGGCAAGACGGCTTTAGATTTTACAATTCTAAAAGGAAATTCTATGAGTACCAATTTTTTTGAGAAATGCTCACCTTCAAAAAATTCCAAACCGCAAACCTATTTATTAAAAGACATTATGAAAAAAATAAAAGCCTTAGTATTATTTTTAACTGTTGTAACACTCATTAGCTGTACATCCTTGGATGAAAAAGTAAAAGAATACAGAGGAATTAGTGAAGAAATAGCAACAATTTATGATGAAATTTCTTCCGGTATCAAGTCTAAAGATGTTGGAGTAACTCAAATAACTGAATTAAAATTGAAATTAGATTCCTTTGATCCTGAAGTTTCAAATAAATATATGAAAGAGGAAGAAATCAAGCTTGAAATAGAACGGGAGAGCATAAGACTACAAGAAAAGAGTAGGCTAGATTCAATTCAAAAAGCCAAAACAGCCCATGAAGAAGCATTAAAAGCAAAAGAAGAAGTTGCCGAAATGATTAGGCTGGAAGAAGAAGCTGATAGAATAGCTTATATGGAGGAATTGAAAGAGAAAGGAGTATTCCTTGTTGAGTTTGATGGCGAAACTTATGAAATAAACCAAAAAGATTGGGACGACTGGAAAATTTCCCAAAATTACAATTCTGCAGAAGATCTTAAAAAAACAGAACAAATGGTTAGAGCTATGGGCCATCAAAAAGCTCAAGGTCTTGCCAATTCTATGTACAGAACCTTATCTAATGGAATTGCAAGAGAAGGGATCACATTCAAGGCAATTCAAGGAATCCAGGTTTACAATGTTATAACCCAGGGAAATTCTCAATTTAATTAGAGAAAAACCATCCTCGGCAACCCTTCCAGCTTTTCGAACGCTGGAAGGGTTGTTTTTATCAATCAATCTACTTCCCCATAAAAGAAGGATTCAACTGCCGTTTAAAATTCTCGTACATCTTTGGAGCAATAAGCTTTTTCTCAAGAAGCAGATCAATATAGTAGGTTGTTTTTGAACCGTATTTCAATTCGGCCATTTTCTGTCCGAGGGAAAAAATCGTATTTCGGTTCTTCGGAAACGATCGGAACATCTCAAGGTTCGTTTTCATCGCATCCTCAAAATTATCATCTTCAAACTGAATATTCATTAGGTTATAATACACTTCATAATTCCCCTTATCCATTTCCATGGATTTTTTGAGATTCTCAATCGCCTTCTTTCGGTCTCCCATTCCGCGATAGGATAATCCCAGATTAAAATAGGTCTTAGCCTCAGGGTTTTCATCTTGACTCGCTTTTAGAAAATGTTCGTGGGAACTTTCAATATCTCCCTTTAGATTGTAAAGCACCCCAAGATTATTATGGGCAGGAGTGTGTTTTGGATAGATAGAAAGAGCCTGATTGTAGAGATAAATACTCCTTTCCATTAAAGAATCCTTTTCCTTTTCTTCCAACTCTTTTGTTGTTACCGATTTAAACAGATCATTGGCCAAAAGCATATTCAATTTTACGGACTTAGGCGCAATTTCAAGATCCCTTTCCAAAAGAGTAATCAAATCATGCCAGTCCTGATTTCTACTAAATACTTTTACCGAACTCGCAATAACCAAAAGACCAGCAATTCCCACAAAACCAGGTTTTAATCTTGGAAATCGATTTTCCTCTTTAGAAGTGATATCTATTTTGCTCAATTTCAACAACAGCCAGCCCACAACAATGCAGAAACCCAAGGATGGAATATAGGCAAACCTTTCGGCAATAATTCCCACGGCAGGTTTTACCAGATTGGCATACATTGAAATGGTAACAAAAAAGAAAACAAGTCCATAAGCCAAAACCGATTTGGTCCTTAATTTCCAAATTGTAAAAACCGCTAACGGAATTAAAACAATAACTCCCAACCAAACATAAAGATTTTCCCATCCCACAATAGTTACGTGCTCATAACCATAATAACTAATCAAGGGATTTGGCACAAAAAGCAATTTGATATAATAAAATACCGAATAAAACGCCATCGGGATTTTATCAAAAAAACTGGCTCCGTTCACAAACAGGGGATTTTCAATAAAAAGAAGATTCCTGCTCCCCGAAGTCTCGATAAGTTGGGTATTGATAAGCCTAAAAATAATAAGTGGCAGAAACAAGGCTCCTATCAGTTTAAGCATAACCTTTTTGGTGGCATTTTCAAAAAAGTAAACGGTCAACGGAATAACGGCCAAAAACGTTAGCGCCGATAATTTTGACAGAAACGAGAGCACCATAAAGCCAAAAACACCCACCAGCCAAACTGTGCGCTGGTTTCTCACATATTTTATAGCACTACCCAAAGCAAGTAACGCAAACAGAAATCCCAGAATCTCATCTCTGGATTTCACATTGTCAACAACTTCTGAATGAATAGGATGCACAATAAAAAGAACCGTAATGAAAAGCGGAAGAAACCAATGGTAATTCTTAAAGAGCGTGCGCAAGATTTTGAAAATAAGCAAACAGGTAAGAATATAAAGAAAGAGATTGATAAAATGACTTACCCAAGGAGTGGCTCCGAATAGCTCATATTCAATTGCAAACGAAGAAAGCGTTATAGGCCTGTAGCCATAATTTTGGGTACTCGATTCTATATAACGGGATTTAAACAAGGCAGGAATTCCCGAAATTCCTTCGGAAACTTTTTTGTTATTTACTATAACATACTCATCATCAAAACCATAATCGTTGAAAAGCGTATTTCCATAAATGAGAACACATAAACCAACTATTATGAATAGATTTATCTTAAAATACTTTTTTGACATGCGTAGGTAATAGTTGATCGAGGTAAATATACACAGAAATTAAAAATAGAACTGTGACACTTAATTTTTCCCTTTTGAAAAATCTACTTTAAATAGGTTTGGTTTCTTATATTTGGATTTACTTAACAAATAGGTGAAGCACATCGTGATTTACATTAACGCCATATCATATTATCTTCCAGAAAAATCTCTTGATAATGAAACAATTATTAAAGAGTTTTTTCAATATGGCGGCACGAGTGAAACTGAGATCACTCCAAATTCCATTTCAGACAAATGTGGCATAAAAAATAGATTTATCGCAGATTTGGAGGACACCAATAAGGATCTTGGAAACCGAGCCGCGGTTAAGTTGTTTGAAGAATGGAACGTCGACAAATCAACCATAGATTATTTAATATTCGTGAGGGATGCTTCCGATTATAAAGGTCCAAATACCTCCTGCATTATGCAACACAATTTGGGACTGGAACAATCCGTCGCAGCCTTGGATATTCAACATGGATGCACGGGTTGGATTTATGGACTTAGCGTTGCAAAAGCAGTAATAATCGCCGGGATGGCGAAAAAAGTATTGATGGTCACGGCCGATGTACCCACACGAATTATCCATCCGGAGGATATAGACATCCGCGCAATATTTTCCGATGGCGCGGCAGCAACCTTAATAAGTGACGAACTCCTTGAAAATGGAATAAACACCACTATCGAGGATTTCACCTTTGGAACAGATGGAGAAGGCGAAAAAGTTTTATATACGGAAAGATCATCTGTAAAACATCCTGCAGATATAGCTTATTTAAAACAATACGAACACTTACCGTCAAGATTGGAGGGCGGTCGAGTGCGAATGGACAGCGCAAAAATTTTCCTTTTCGCGTTCAGGCTCGTACCAAAGTTGATTAAGCAAGTACTTGAAAAGAATCAGCTAGAAATGGAGGAGATAGATTTCTTTATATTTCACCAAGCCAATGGTGCAATGTTGGAATTCCTTCGAAAAAGACTAAAAATACCTGAGGAAAAATTCATCAATACCGTTGAAAACATTGGAAATACAATAGGTTCTACACTTCCTATAGCTATGCGACAAATAGTAGATGAAGAAAAAATAAAACCTGGAAATAAAATAATGGTACTCGGATTTGGAATTGGATTTTCCTGGGGCGGGACCATTTTAACCAAACAACCCAACTAATGACAAATATTGAAGCATTTATAAGCACTCTGGAAACCGAATTTGACGAATTGGAGCCAGGAACGCTAAGACCGGACACAAAGTTCACCGATCTGGATGAATGGAGTTCTATGCACTCCTTGATCATCATCGCCCTTATCGATACGGAATATGGAGTAACCATAACCGGTGAAGACTTAATGAGCATCAGCAATGTGGAAGGACTTTACAACATTGTAAAATCAAGACAAACACAATAAATGGCCTTTTTTTCAATTCAAGATATAGCCGTAAAAGGTATTGCTGCAGCAGTGCCATCCAATATGGTCTCCAATTGGGATTACGATCTATTGACTGAAAGTGAAAAAAAGTTATTGGTCAAAACCACAGGTGTCGAACAACGCAGAATGGCGTTTCCAGGAATGACCACTTCCGATTTATGTTATGAAGCATCCGAAAAACTATTGAAAGAACTCGACTGGAAAAAGGAGGAAATTGATATTCTCATTTTCGTTTCCCAGTCCGCAGATTATTATTTGCCGGCCACTTCTATTATTTTACAGGATCGACTCGGCTTATCCAAGTCCTGTATGGCGTTTGACATCGGCTTAGGCTGTTCTGGCTATGTTTACGGACTTTCTGTTATCGCAGGAATGCTGAAGGCTACGGGGCTCAAAAAAGGCTTGTTGATGGTGGGCGATATTTCCACCGTAACTTGTTCCAAAGAAGATAAAAGCACCTATCCGCTGTTTGGAGATGCCGGTACGGTCACCGCTTTACAATTTGAAGAAAATGCCCATCCCATCAGTTTTGATCTCAACAGTGATGGCTCTGGAAAAGATGCCATTATCATTCCCCACGGAGGAATTCGGAACTTGGCTTCCCCTGAATCTTTTGTAAAGGAAGAAATTGCACCGGGAATCGTTCGTTCAAAAATGGAACTGGCATTAAACGGATTGGATGTGTTTAATTTTTCAATTAAGGAGGTACCAAACTCTTTAAAAGAATTTCTTGAAAAGACCGGACAAACTCCTGAATCCTATGATTATTTTGTGATGCACCAAGCCAATAAACTGATGAACGAAACCATTCGAAAAAAAATGGGATTTCCACCTGAAAAAGTGCCTTACTCCATTTCAAAATATGGAAACACAAGCTCAGCTTCTATTCCGTTGACCATTGTCAGCGAATTATCGAACGATTTGAGAAATTCAGAAAAGAGATTACTCCTCGCTGGTTTTGGTGTAGGATTGTCCTGGGGCGCAGTATCTTTAAATTTGAAAAATGTGGTTTGCCCTGAAATATTAGAGTTATGAATCCATTTTCGCTTGAAAATAAAACGATACTGATTACCGGAGCTTCCTCCGGAATTGGGGCGAAAACAGCAGAGGCTGTGGCCAACCAAGGAGCGACCGTAATTTTAACAGCGAGAAACGAGGAAAGATTGAATGAAGTTCTGAAAAAACTTCCAACAGGAAATCATCAAATTATTCTGGCAGATTTAACCGATGAAGAAGCGATCAAGAAAATTGTAACCCAGATTCCAAATATTGACGGAATCGTGCACAGCAGTGGAATTGTAACCCACTTTCCCACCAAATTCATAGGGAAAAAACAAATCAGTGAAATGTTTGCTATCAATTATGAAGCTCCCGTTATCCTGACAAGTTCTCTTTTAAAATCCAAAAAAGTAAACAAAGGTTCTTCAATTGTTTTTATGTCGTCGGTCGCTTGTAATTTTCCCAATAAAGGTGGTGCTTTATATTCAGGAGCTAAAGCGGCAATCAACAGTTTCAGCAAAACTCTTGCTTTGGAACACGCACCCCAGAAAATACGAAGTAACGTAATTCTTGCGGCCATGGTAAAAACACCGCTTTTTGATGAAGCGGAAAAAACCGTAACCAAGGAATTGATGGACAAACACGGAGCGCAATATCCATTGGGATTTGGGGAAACGGAGGATGTTGCCAATACGATTGCCTTTCTATTATCTCCAGCCTCCAAATGGATAACCGGAACGCAGATAGTAATGGACGGCGGACTTACAGCAGGTATGTAATAACATGGAATATTCTATAATAATCCCGGTTTTCAACAGTGAACAATCCCTCCCGGAATTGAAGGAACGGATTATGACCGTTTTCAAGGATATTTCAGAAGAATTTGAAATCATTTTTGTCGATGATTTTTCCCAGGATAACAGTTGGAACGTATTGGTCGATTTGAAAAACGAAAGTCCGAATCTCGTCCGACTTTTCCGTTTGGGAAAAAACTTTGGGCAACACAACGCCACCATCTGCGGCTTTCATCAAGCGAGAGGGAAATGGATGGTGACAATGGATGACGATCTGCAACAGGCTCCAGAAGATATTCCACTCCTTATTCAAAGACAAAAGGAAACCGGGGCAAACGTGGTTTATGGAATTGCAAATCAAAAGCACCCACTCCTTCGAAAAGTGGGAAGCAACGTCTATAAAAAATCTACCAAACATCTTCACGGATCTTTTGGAAATGGCTCTTCGTTCCGGCTTATTGATGCATCGCTGATAAACAAACTAAAAGGTCACAAACAACAATTCAATTTTATTGATGAAATATTGCATTGGCATACCAATTTTATTGAATGTGTCCGTGTTTCCCATGCGTCCAGAAAATATGGGAAATCCACTTATTCGGCCCATAAACTTTGGATGCTTGCCAATAACAATACCTTAAATTATAGCAATTTGCCCCTTAAGTTAATGATGTATTTTGGAGGAGTCTTTTCCTTTATTTTTATAGTTATAGGTATATATTTTATTGCTAAAAAGATTGTCTTTGGGGTTTCGGTTCCCGGTTTTACTGCGCTGATCGTATCCGTAAGTTTTTCGGCAAGTTTGATGTTGCTGTGTTTTGGAATTTTGGGCTACTATCTGAAAAATATCCTTTCACGACTTAACAATCAGCCAGCGTATTTCATAAAAGAAGAATTATGATTATCAGAAAATACGGAATCACTCTTGAAAGATTAAGGGAGGAAGATATAGAATTGGTCCGTCAACACCGCAATAGCGAAATTATACGGAAGCGGATGTTTTATCAGAAGCAAATAACTGAAGAAGAACAAAAAAAGTGGTTCCAATCTATCAATAACGATCTCAATTATTACTTTATAATTCATCACAAAGAGAAGAAAATCGGTTTGATCCACGGCACGGTAGATTCTTTTGAAAAGGGAATTTCCCGTGGAGGAATTTTTATTTGGGAACCAACAGCAATGCAATCCCACCTTCCTATTGTTGCTTCAGTTTGCGCCACAGATCTTATTTTCTTCTTGATGAAAATCAAAAAAAGTATCGCCGAAGTACGAACAGACAATATAATTGCTTTGGAATACAACCAAAAATTCGGTTATAAAATTTCCGAAGATCTTTCGGATACAGAAAAATATGTATTGGAACTCACGCCGGAAAATTATTTGGAGACCGCCAAACCCATTCGGGATATGGTAAAAAAACTGAGTGGAGATTTTACAGAACTTTCTTGGAAGGATATCGAATTTCCAAAGAAGAAACCGGTGGGACTTTATGAGAATTTACCAGCTTATTTATCCGAGCGTGTTTCGTTTGAATCATAAGCCTTCTCCATTCTATTTGAGAAGTCAGTAATAATATATTTTTCATTATTTTGAGAATGTTGTCTTTTTAGGTAACTTTGTTGTAAGCTTAATAAGATTTCAATTGGAGGAATTTGAAAGAGATATAATCCCATTCGAAAATCACTTTTGGGATTTTTACAATAAACTCGATCACAGGGTACAAGTAAAGTTCGATTGGACAATTTCACTTATCGAGCGTACAAAGATAGTTCCGAAAAAATATTTCAAATATTTAGCCGGAACGGATGGGATTTGGGAGATTCGAGTTAGTTCAGGTGGGAATATTTTTCGGGTATTCTGTTTCTTCGACCGAGGTAACATTATAATCCTTCTACATGGTTTTCAGAAAAAGACTCAGAAAACACCAAGAATGGAAATCAAAAAAGCGGAAATGCTAAAAAAGAAATATTATGAAAACAAGTGAAAACCCAAAAAACTGGAAAGAACATATCGATAAGAAATATGGTGAAAAGGGAACCGAGAGTAGGGAAAAATTTGAGGAGGAGTTCGATTCCTTCCGAATCGGAGTACTTATCCAAGAGGCAAGGAAAAGACAAAAACTGACCCAACAACAATTGGCCGACAAAGTAGGCACAACTAAAAATTACATTTCCCGAGTGGAAAACGATGCAAGCGACATCCGGTTATCTACCTTAATGCGGATTATTCGCAAAGGACTTGGAGGTAGTTTAAAGCTTTCAGTGGACGTTTAATCCAATCAATACAAGATACCTAAACGAAGATTCAAGCACGAGCAAAAACCAACAATATGTAATGTGGAAACACTGCTATTAGTAGATGATCCTTCAAATCAACAT
Organism: Aequorivita sp.; assembly: GCA_034676445.1. GTDB lineage: Bacteria > Bacteroidota > Bacteroidia > Flavobacteriales > Flavobacteriaceae > Aequorivita. The sequence continues at coordinate 14,687 of JAUCCE010000006.1, read as the reverse complement.
ACAGTCAAAATTTACTAGAAGCTTACTCTTATTGTATGTCTTGTCAAGTTTATTTACGGCCTGCACTAATATTTCTGGGCAAAATGAATCAAATTCTGCTTCTAACTTATCAACCCAACCAACCCCTGAAAAAATTATTGAATCTCAAGAAGGAGAAGCTCTCAATAATCCTGTTGTTATTGCTGAACAGGATCCCGATGGTGTTTTTTGGGGATTAAGAGATACTCAGTCCAGCAAATTAATACTAGACTATACCTACCAAAATATTTGGGAATTTAGAGACGGTTTCGCAATCGTACAACTAAACGGCAAATTTGGACTGATTGACAAAACAGGAAAAGAAATTATTGAACCTACTTACAGCTATCCCAAAATAGAAATGAAATGCGGGTTTATTGCATTTGAGATAGGTTATGGCCCAATACTCGTTTTCGATTCTACCGGAAAATCCCTTATGCCCATGGTTTACGGGATGACAGGTTTTCTACCGTGTGAAGAGCGTGTTACTTATGGACATTACAAATATGGAATGCTCAATTTTAATAGGGATACCATCTTACCTTTTAAATTCAAACATGCATATTTATTTCCAGAAGGATTCTGTGCTGCTTCCTTGGCAGACCAAACAGGATATAATAGTTTATATGGCCTGTACGATCTTGATGGAAATCAGATTCTTCCTCATGTTTTTGAATATGTTGATGGTTTTTACAGTGGCCGGGCCATTGTGAAGAAAAACGGGAAGTATGGTGTAATTGATGAAACGGGAAAAGAACTTTTCTATACCAATTATGGCCGTATCGACAGATTTTATAATGATTACGCAATAGTTTATACGAAACTGGAAAATGACGAAATAAAAGTTGGAATAATAGACAAGAACGGACATGAGGTGGTACCTGCCATTTACCAATGGCTTGAGCGTGTGTATAACTTTAGTGAAGGAATGGCTGCAATGGCTCAAAATCGCAAGTATGGGTTTGTCGATACAACAGGAAAAGTTGTTGTTCCATTTAAGTATGACAGGGTTGAATCCTTCATAAACGGGATTGCGAAAGTTTGGGTTGGATGGCGTTACGTAGGTTACATTAACCGTAAGGGTGAAGAGATTATCTCTCCCGATTTCGAAGCGATGGATCAGGCTAATCTCAGAAGATATCACAATAAATATATTATTGGACTAAGAGATTCCATTTACCACGTTTTCGATTATTCGGGAAAGGAGATTGCTTCTTTAAATTATGAGAGAGTTGGAGAGTTTGATGCAAATGACAAATCATTTCTTGTCTCAACTAATGGAAAGTGCGGAACCTTAGACTCGAATTTTCGGGTTAAAATTCCGATTGAATATGAATCCCTTGAAATTATTTTTCCCGATAGAATTGCCGCCAGCAAAAACAACAAAACTGGTATTATAGACCTGGAAGGAAAAGTAATTTCATCTTTTATATTCGACTGGATAGCCCCATTTCAGGACGGATATAAGAATGGCTTGGCGCTAGTTGGAATAGCAGGAAAGACCGGGTTGATAAATGGACATGGAAACCTTATTATTCCAGCGGAATACGATGAAATTGGGGAGTTTTCTTATGGTCTGGCCATAGTTAGGAAAAACGATAAATATGGCTTTGCAAACCCCAAGGGGAGAGAAATCGTACCAACAATCTATGATAAGATTGAACCTTTTAACGGCTTCTCGGCAGAAGTTACTTTGAAGGGAGAAACATATCTCATTGATGGTTCAGGGCATCGGATTATAGAAGAACACTGATTTACGTTTCACTTAACCAAAATTAAAAGATTGGTGAGAACTCAAAAACCCCAAAGGTCTCCGAGACCTTTGGGGTTTGGAAAGGAAACGATCAAGAGTCGATAGCAAGAAAATTCCAAAATTCCCTTTTTCTCAATTCTTATAATTATGATCCAATGCCATACTCTTAACACTTAAAACCGCTTTTCTAATTGCGAATGGAAAGTTGAAAAACAGCGTGATTATTCCTAAAATAGATTTTACTTTCAATTTTGAAAAAGGGAGTTTCAGCTTGGTAAAGAAATCGACATTTGGTTTCTCAAAAGTATATCCCAGCTGTGAAGCGACATCGTGAGTTGCATATTCAAGTTCCTTAATTTGCCTTTTGGTAAGTTTCTTTTTCCATCCCTCCATCATTTTAGCATCGATGGGTTTCATCAAGCTTTCGTGTTTTTTGGTGATAGCCTCGGTATAATTTTCAAATCGTTCCACCATTCCCTTTCTGTATTCCATCATCTTTTCATCAAATTCAATTCCCAAGAAACGACATAGGGATTGTACAGTTTCTTCGGGATTTAAAACCAAATCTTCATACTTGAGTAAATAGTAATTCTTGGGATAAATGGCCTTCAATTTTAAAAGACTTTTGTTGTATCGAGACCAAAGATAACCCACACCCAAGGCATCCTTTCTTTTAAAGGTATTAATCTGTCCACTACCCGTCCCACGGGGATCCCGAACCATGTGAATCAATTTCGCCTCAGGATTTATTCGCATCATTCGTTCACAGAAATTGGAGTAAATAGGATGTTTATCCCCGAACAATTGAATGGCCTTCTTTTTAAAAGAAGCATTATAACTCGCTCTTACCCGATTACAAGCTTCATTAAAACTTTCGATTTTCGGTTGTTGTAAGAAGGATTCTTCTACAATCTCTCTTGGCACCTTCCACATAAGTCGAAAAGGGCGATCTACATAGACATCATCGATAAAATTTTTGATTGTTTTTTCATTCCAATCAGTTACATTCTTGTATTTCCGTTCCAAATGAAGGACAAAAAAAGATTCAGGGGGAACAACAATATTTGGATGTGCATCCAGAATATTGGCGAGAAGAGTGGTGCCCGATCGACCAATAGCCATCACATAAAAATTCTTGTTCATGGTTTTGGAATAAATGGCATTGTCGGCTTGCTTTTCAGTTCGCGCAACCATATAGGAAGTCGATAATAAAGTCGCAACTTGAACCTTTCAAAACGCAGACTTAGAGGAATGACTTCATTTTTATGAAATATACCTGTAGTAAAGTAGTATCCATATTTTTCTGCCAGTCCACCACTATGTTTTTCCAGAGTCCTTATTTCCTCCGGCGATAGGGATTTTTCCCATTTGTTCTTAAAGCTGTTGTTTATAGGCTTTGAAAGGTTTTTATGCACGGTTGCAATACCGATTTCTCTAACTTTTCTTACCCTTTCATTAGGAGATCGATCTATATAGGCTGAGATAGCTTTTTCAATCCGTTCGTAGTAGGTAAGCATATCTGGATGGAATTGCAGATTGAAAAAAGCAAGCAATCGCTCTAATTCTTCTTTTGGATTATCCAGCAAATCCTCATAGCGAAGGGTTATAAAGTTTTGGGGCAATTCCTTTTTGGAGTTTTCAATTTCCCAATTTGTCATTACCCAACTCATGCCGAGTTTTCTAACACCCACTCCTTTATGTAAACTGCGAATGGAACTTACATTTCCCCGATAATCCCTCACTAAATGTATAAACTTTGCATCGGGATAAACTTCTTGAAGCAAAGGAATCATAATAGCATAAATTGGGTTTTTATCCACAATCAGTTCCGCAGTTTTTTTCTGGTGAAAAAATATTTTGCAGAAACATATACCTGTTTGCATATTTCACCATAAGAGGTATTTTCCGGTAAATTGGCAATCCGCTGATTAAGTCCTTCTTTATCCAGTTCCCAAAGCAGTTCTATCTTTTGTTCCTTGAATAAATCCTCTATAAATTGAGCTTTCAATTTATCATTCCAAATTACTTTGTTTTGATATTTATTCTTTAAATGAAGTACAAACCTGGATTCTAGCGGGGCACAAATATTGGGATGGGAATCCAACATAGTTTGAAGTAAGGTAGTTCCAGATCTGTCCTTTGCGACTAAAAAAGCAATAGGAACGTGCGTTGGAGTAAATTCTGTCGGTGATGTCATTCGGTTTTTTGGCTCTTTTTGGGAAAGATTACTCCTAAAATGAGATTCAAATATACTCTTTTCCCTCATTTTTCTATAATTTCCTTTATTGCGAGTTTTATAAATAAGCTTACATTTGGAAGTATAACCTGCGCCACCTACCCGTAATTATGATTCCGCTGCACAAATCTTTTATTTCAGGAAATGAAATTAAATATATTGAAGAAGTCATTCAAAGTGGCAAGCTTTCAGGCAATGGAAAATTTACCGATCTATGCCATCAATTTTTTAAAAGAGAATTTGGATTCGGTCAGGCAAAGCTTACGGATAGTTGCACAGCAGCCTTGGACATGGTTTCCATCCTTCTGAATATATCTCCTGGGGATGAGGTAATTGTTCCTTCCTATACCTATATTACCTCGGCGAATCCGTTCGTTTTAAAAGGAGCCAAGATTGTCTATGCAGATTCCTTAGCAGATAATCCAAATATAGATCCGGCACAACTTCCGAAGTTGATTACCAAAAAAACCAAAGCTATTGTCGTGATGCATTATGGTGGAATCGCTTGCGAAATGGACGAAATTATGCACATTGCCAACTCGCACAATATATGGGTAGTTGAAGATGCGGCACACAGTCTGGGAGCAACTTACAAAAATAAATACTTGGGAAGCATTGGACATTTTGGGGCATTTTCCTTTCACGCCACAAAGAATGTAACTTCTGGTCACGGCGGACTTTTAGTAATCAACGACGAGCAATTTTTGGAAAGAGCAGATATTATTTGGGAAAAAGGGACAAATCGAAAAATGTTTCTGGAAGGAGAAGTGAATAAATATGAATGGTATGATGTGGGACTTTCCTTCTATCCTTCCGAAATTACCGCTGCCTTTCTATGGGCACAACTTCAAAATCTTTCGAAAATTAATTCCGAAAGGGTAAAATCCTGGAATTACTATTATGAAGCTTTAAACGATTTACCCCAAATAAAACTGGTTGAGGTTGAACACTATTCTAAACACAATGCACATCTGTTTTGTCTAAAAACGCCAAATAAGGAAAAACGGAATATCTTATTAAAAGAACTTAAAAATAACGGTGTTATGGCTACTTTCCATTATTTACCGCTACATTTAAGTCCGTATGCAAAAACGGAAAATCCTGTAAAACTCAAAGAAGCCGAGGATTGGGCGGATGGATTGGTGCGAATTCCACTGTATTATGGACTAAGCACAGAAGATCAGGATTTCGTGATCCATCAAATAAAAACAATTGTGCAAAGCTGGTAAATATTGGTATCACTTTCAAAAGTCATAAAATCGATTATCTGGCCCCAAAGAAAAATCCTGCTTCTGGGGGTTTTGCTAATAATCCTGAACAAGGCAGCAACTCTGGTATTGCCTGGAGTCTTCAAATATTTTGTCGATGATGTGGTAATCCAAAAGGATCCAGGGATTTTAAATAAAATACTGCTAATTGCAGCAGCGGCAGTAATTGTTCAGGCTATAACGGCCTATTTACTTACCAAAATCCTCAGTGTCCAAGCCTATAAAGCTATTGCGGAATTAAGGGTTCAAGTTCAGAGAAAAGTATTTCAATTCCCAATTGGTTATTTCGAAAAGCGAAAATCGGGAGAAATAGCCAAACGAATTATGGACGATGTTGATGGATTGAGCGTGATCGTCGGTAATGGAATGGTTCTCTTTATTGGCGGAATTATTACTTTTCTTTTTGCCTTTGTCATCCTTCTTTATATAAATGTGAAACTTACAATTTATGTCGTTATTCCTCTCTTTGTACTGGGTTTTGTAACCTTAAAGGCCTACAAATACATTCGGCCTATTTTCAGGAAGCGTAGACAGATTGAAGCCGAAGTGCATGGCAGATTAAATGAATCTCTAAGTGGAATCCATATTATAAAAGCTTATAACGCTGAAAAGTATGAGCTGGATATTTTTGAAATCGGTGTGAATAAGATTTATCAATATTACAATAAATCTTTGACGGCAAAAGCGTTGGTATTGAGTGGTGCCACTCTCGTATTTGGGATATCGGCACTTACAGTTTTGTGGATCGGCAATACGATGATTGCAAATAATGAATTGACCATTGGCGAATTCTTGAGCTTTGCGCTTTATCTCGCATTTATGATTGCACCCATTGTCCAGATTGGAAATGTTGGAAGTCTTCTTACCGAAGCATTTGCGGGATTGGACAGAACAGAAGAGCTTCTGGGAACCGAGACGGAAATTGATCCTCGCCGGGATCAGAAATTAAAAGATATTCTGGGAAAAATAAAATTTGAAAACGTTTCCTTCAGTTATCCCGAAGGAGGACAGGTTCTTTTTGATATTGATTTTGAAGCAAAACCTGGAAGCATAACAGCTTTGGTGGGTAGTTCTGGAGCAGGAAAAAGTACCATAGCAGCACTTATTGCCACACTTATATCACCTCAAAAAGGTTTGATAACGATAGATGGTGTTGACTTGTCAACGGTAAATCTGGATAGTTATAGAAGCCATTTGGGAATGGTTCTCCAGGACGATTTTCTTTTCGAAGGAACTATTAGGGAAAACATACTTTTTTCAAGACCAAATGCCAGCCCATTGGCACTTGAGGAGGCAGTAAAATCTGCTTATGTCAACGAATTTACCGATCGATTTGAAAAAGGACTGGAAACGATAGTCGGTGAACGCGGCGTAAAATTATCGGGCGGACAAAAACAACGGATCTCGATTGCGAGGGCAATTTTGGCGAATCCCAAAATATTGATTTTGGACGAGGCTACTTCAAATCTGGACATCAAAAGCGAACAGATGATCCAAAAATCATTGGCCACATTAATTTCGGGAAGAACAACTTTTATTATCGCCCACAGATTGAGCACGATTCAAAAAGCAGATCAAATCTTGGTAATCGACAACGGATCCATTGTGGAACGTGGCAATCACCAAGATTTAATGGAGGCTAAAGGTGTTTATTCTGAATTGGTAAGCCTGCAATCGCGGATTTAGAATCCATAAGTAACCCCGACGCCCAGAGCTTCACGAATCTGAAAACCTTTTGCTGCGTTGTCGTCGTAGATAGCTTGGAAAGTGACATTGGTGGTGATGAATTCATTTACTTTCATCACTAGATTCATAGTATAATCTATATCCACGTTCTTTGTATCTTCTAAATAATTTGCATAAAGATTCAAAATATTTTCAGTAGTAACATTGCTCATAATAGCAAATTTCGCATACCCTGAAAGAGAGGCTCCAAATTCAAAACGACTTGTTTTGTTGGCATCAACTCCGTAGTATTTATTTTCATTATAGGCATCCAAAGCACCGGGAATACTTTCGTCAACCGCCGTAAACTCTTTATCCACAAAAATTAATTTGGCTGTTGCAGGTGCTATATTTACATAAAAGTTATCATTCTTCTTCCATAATAAACCAGGGCCAAACTGCATGTATCCAGGAGACATAAAATGGTTTTTCTCGGTGCGATAACCAGGATCCGATTGATCAAGGTCTTTATTGAAATCATATCCTTTGGCCAATTGGGTCTTAAAATTATAAAACAAGGAATAATACCATTCAGACTCTTTAATCTGCTTGCCTAATATGGAATTAAACTCTAGACGGTCATTTGTTTTACGGGCATATTTATCATCCTTATTTCGGGATATCCCATAATCCACTAATAATCTACTGTCCCAACTTAATTTATCGTGGCGGTAATTAAAATCATAGGTAAGGGTTAGATTTCCCGCATAATTGGAAGTTCCTCCGCCTGTCCATTCGTGGTTAAATGCAGCCTGGTTAAATAACAATGCGATATTTCCCGCTCTTTTCCATCCATTTTGAATAGAGTCTTTTGCTTTTTCTTCCTGCGCAGTTAGCATTAAAGGCGCAATGGCAAGTATTACAAGAAGCAGAAATTTTTTAGTCATTATATGAGAATTTAATTTTTTGCAAAGGTAAGTACCCTTTTTTGATATTAGAAATGAAAAATTCACTTTCATGTATGAAGTTTAATTTTGCCATTATCCGATTAAATTGAAAGGAAAAAATTGGCAAGCCTATATTGGAAGAAGACTAAACTATTCCAACATTCTAGAGACCAGAATATTGGCATCCTTGTCAGACTGAACCTTAATATGATTCGCAATAGCGGATTTAATACTTAATAATTCATTTGGATTGAGCGTTACCTCTTCTTCGTCTATCCAAATTCTTAATGTGGAGCTATAGGAATATAAGATAGTTATGCCATTATTAAGTAGTATCCTTATTTCCTTCCCTTCTGGAATAGGAAAACTTTCCAATTCACCTTTTGCCCCATTCGCAAGCATTAGATTAAAATCGGTTACTTTTCCAAAACTTTTAGTTTCTAGATCTCCTTCAAATTCATAAATTTCAAAGGGTTTTAAATCTACAAAGGCTTTTCCATCGTGAGTAAGACTTAAATTTCCATCTAACGGAGCTATAAACCTGTGAACTCCTTCCAATTTAGTGAAATTGCTCTCCGCCAATTCCACTGTAGCCGAACTTACTCGAACCTTGAAATCTCTTGTATTGTAATTGGAATTTTCAGGATAAATGAATAACTGTGTAGTTTTTCCACCAGACCAAATGGATGTGCGGAAATCGGCTTCGGTTAGCTTTTTGAGGGTATTTTTCATTTGAAGTTCCAATAAATTTCTAGCCTACCTCTGAAGGTAAAAAAAGCTAAATAGAGGAAATAGAAAGACTTGCCTATTTTCTTTTAAACAGTGGAACTGAGGAACAAGCTTCCCCGTACATTATACTTTTTGCTAATGGCTGAAGCTTTTGCGCCAAAAGAACGTAGGCATTCCCTGGAATGGGTTTATGAGCGCAACCCTTTATAATTACAGGTTTGTCTGCGTACTCAGAAAAGTCCATATTTTGAAGAATCTCTGCATAAAGGATGCTTTCCAAATCTTCAAGGCTGCCAACCGTAACCTTATTTGCAAAAGGTGCTAAATGAAGTGAAAGCAATATATAAGCCCAACCTGGAACAATAGCATCGGTACTGCAATGAAGTGCGACATAACAACCTGCATAGCGCGACCAATCGTGGGATTTGGCGTTCTCCCTAAAATCTTTTTCCCGCAACACGATTCCTTCCATTAACCATTGCGAAATATCAAAAAGAATGCGTTCGCCCTTTGGATAAAAATCTTCCAGATCGAATGTGACCAATTTACTGTTCGCTACGCGATTAATTATTTCTTCAGACACGATGAAAGTTATTAAATTCCCTTTTTTACCGTTACCTCCCAGTCCATCAACTAAAAAACTGACACACTGGGATGATAAGGGATTTTATATCTTAGAAGTTCAATTTTAAACGGTTATAACATCCCGAGTTCCAATTTCGCAACGTCGCTCATCAATTCTTGAGTCCAAGGCGGATCGAAGGTAATTTCCACTTCCGCATCCTTGATCATAGAAAAAGTTTTCACTTTTTCCTCTACTTCCAAAGGCAGGCTTTCGGCCACGGGACAGTTCGGTGAGGTAAGGGTCATCAGTATTTTTACCTCACGATCTTCATTGATAAAAACATCGTAGATCAATCCCAGTTCGTAGATATCTACTGGGATTTCGGGGTCATAGATGGTTTTTAGGATTTCAACTATTTTCTCGCCGAGCTCGGCCATATTAATTTCTGGTTCCATTTGTATTAAGAATTAAGTTTAGCTTGGAATGCCATGGCATCCAGTTTCATTTGTTTTATCATCGAGACCAAACCATTGGCCCTTGTGGGCGAAAGATGTTCCTTTAGTCCGATTTCATCGATAAATTTGGTATCAGCATTCAGGATATCCTGTGGGGTCTGGCCTGAAAAAACCCGAACCAAAATTGCCACGATTCCTTTGGTTATGATTGCATCACTATCGGCGGTATAAATCACTTTTCCGTCCTTTAGCTCGGTATGCAGCCACACTTGGCTCTGGCAACCATTTATTAGTCTATCTTTCGTTTTATATTTAGGATCAATAAGTTCAAGAGATTTCCCCAGTTCGATCATATATTCGTATCGCTGCATCCAGTCGTCGAACATTGAAAATTCATCTACCAATTCCTCTTGTATTTCCTCTATTGTCATAATTTAATTTAGTTCTTTATCGTTTTTAGAATTCGTTCCCTTTATCTTAAAGCAACTATTCTCAACTCAACATCATTTTAGCTTTTTTTACTGCTTTAACCAATGCATCCACTTCATCCATGGTATTGTAAAAGGCAAAGGAAGCCCGTACTGTTCCGGGGATTTTATAGAAATCCATAATGGGTTGTGTACAGTGATGGCCGGTTCTAACAGCGATTCCCATTTTATCAACAATGCTTCCAATATCATAGGGATGGATTCCTTCAATATTGAAGGAAACCACCGAAGTTTTGTCCGGTCCTGTGCCGTAAATTTTTAATCCTTCAATTTCCAATAATTTCTTGGTTGCATAATGAAGTAGTCCATCCTCATATTCCTTAATGGCTTCAAAACCTATATCATTAAGGTAATCGATAGCGGCACCAAAGGCGATTCCCCCACTGATATTGGGTGTTCCCGCTTCAAATTTGAAAGGAAGACCAGCGTAAGTTGTTTTTTCGAAAGTTACCTGATCGATCATATCGCCACCACCTTGATATGGTGGGAGTTTATTGCCCCATTCTTCTTTCATATAAAGAATTCCAATTCCCGTAGGACCACACATTTTATGTGCGGAAGTAACGTAGAAATCGACATCCAATTCCTGAAAATCAGGTTTTATATGCGAACAGGACTGCGCGCCATCAATAAGAACCGCTGCTCCCACTTTGTGGGCGGATTCAATAATTTTAGCAATCGGATTTATCGTTCCCAAAGCGTTGGATACGTGGTTTACGAAAACCATTTTTGTCTTTTCTGAAAGCAATTTTTCATATTCAGACATTTTCAAAACCCCTTCCTCACTCATGGGAATCACTTTCAGAATTGCTCCCGTTCGCTCACAGAGCATTTGCCAAGGAACGATGTTTGAATGATGTTCCAGTGCCGAAACAATAATCTCATCCCCCTTTTTTAATACCGTTGAAAACACTTGTGCCACCAAATTTATACCATGGGTTGTTCCCGGGGTAAAAAGAATTTCATAAGGCTCCTTTGCATTGAAATGTTTTTGGATTTTTTGTCTTGCAGCCTCATAAGCATCCGTAGCTTCCTGAGAAAGAGTATGGACTCCACGGTGGATGTTTGCATTGTAATTGCTATAGTAATCTATAATACTATCAATTACCTGTTGTGGTTTTTGGGAAGTTGCCGCATTGTCCAAATACACCAATGGATACCCATTTACCTTTCGTGAAAGAATTGGAAAATCGTTGCGTATTTTTTGGATGTTGAAGGACATTTGAAGTTTTTATGAATTTGAATTCCAGCTAATATTCTTGCCAAGAACCTGCCTGCCGGCAGGCAGGTGCACGAATTATTTAAGTGATATGTTTTATTAATTTTGACCTCTAAGAATTTTTGTGCAAACTCAACTTTTCGAGCTTATAAATTCAAAAAGACATGATATTTTACCACGAATCCATTTCCTTAATATTCGTGAATTAGTGGCTAATCTTTACAACTCAAACCCTAAACTGACCCCAATCTTATTGGCAATCAATTTGTTGATACGCATTTTGAGTTCTGGAATTTTTACACTTTCCAAAACGGTGTTTGCAAAAGCGTACATTAAAAGGGCTTGACCTTCTTTTATTCCGATGCCACGGCTGCGAAGATAAAACAGAGCGTCTTCATCAAACTGTCCAACGGTGCAACCATGCGAACATTTAACATCGTCTGCGAAAATCTCCAATTGTGGTTTTGAATTGATAGTTGCTTTATCGTCGATAAGAATATTGTTGTTCTGCTGAAAGGCATCAATCTTTTGGGCAATCTTATCAACAAGGATTTTTCCATTAAAGACTCCAGTAGAACTTTCAGCAAATATTCCCTTGTAATCCTGATGACTTTCACAGTTTGGTGCTTTGTGATGTACCAAGGTATTGTGATCCACGTGTTGCTTTCCTTCAATAATGGTTACTCCCTTTAATGTAGAATCGCAACGTTCTCCTTTTTGATAGAAATTGAGGTTATTTCGCACCAGTTCTCCTCCAAAACAGAAAGTGTGAACGTGACAAATACTTTGGGTCTCTTGCGAAATATAAGTATTGTCAATCAAAGATGAAGTAATAGTGTCATTTTGGATTTTGTAGTAATCTACGTAAGCACGTTTTTCGGCGAATACTTCAGTTACTGAATTTGTCAGCACTTTATTCTCCGAAAGACTTTGATGGCGTTCAATAATCTGAACATGTGCATTTTCTCCAACAACAATAAGGTTTCGTGGCTGAAGGAACATAGCAGCTTCATTTCCTGTTGAAAAATTGATTATCTCAATCGGTTTTTTCACTTCCTTATGGGCGGGAATATTGATATAAGCACCGTCACGGGTAAAGGCTGTATTCAGAGAAGTAATACCGTCTTTTGCAGCAATCTTATCAAAATATGCTTCGATCACTGGCTGATATTGACTCTTTCTCAAAGCAGCAGACATTAAACACACGTCCACATCGTCGTGCGTAGTTTCCGAAAGGAAGGAACTGTAAACGCCATCTACAAAAACAATTTTGTAAGTGTCTATTTCATGAAGGAAATAAGGACGTACCTTTTTCCATTCTACATTTTTTTCCTTATGCGAAATAATGCTGTAATCGGGTTTCAACACTTGGTTGAGTGAGGTGTATTTCCAGGCTTCCTCCTTTTTACTGGGAAATCCTTTATCCTCGAAAATTTTTATGGCCTTGTTGCGCACATCGTGTATGGGCGAATCAAATTCCAAATAATCCTCAAGGGCAATGTATGATGTAAGTAATTTATCTTTAAAGCTCATGATGAGTTTCTAGTTTAAAGTTTCAGGTTTCAAGTTATTTGAACTTGTGGCCTTTAAAATCATTTTTATTTAAATAAATAATAAAGTTTGCGATACGCTTACTTAAGCTCATATACCTTTCAACTAAAGAAGATAGTTCCTCTTCAGAAATGTATTCCGAGTCGAAAACTCTATATAATTGCGAGCGGGATCTCCTGCCGAACCTTTGGCTATTGACAAAAATTGTCTGAATTCTAAATTCTCATCTCGTTCGAACCCTTCGGCGATATTATCCATTACAGAACCGGATGAACCTTTTATCTGTTCTTTCAGTTTGTAATCGGTTTTTAAGTCAGTGTTCCTTGAAAGAAGAATTATTTCCTTTGAAAGGAGTCTAGCTTCTTTCCAGATTTCCAGGTCTTCAAATCTTTCAATTGTAGCCATAGTTTTTTATATTTTCAGTTAAACCAGAAACTTGAAACTTGAAACCTGGAACCACTTTCTTAAACCAATTCTTCTTTAATCCAATCGTAGCCTTTTTCCTCAAGTTCGTATGCAAGCTCTTTGGTGCCGGATTTTACGATTCGGCCGTTCATCAATACGTGGACGAAATCAGGAACGATATAATCCAATAACCGCTGATAGTGGGTAATCAAAATAACGGCATTGTCCTCGCTTTTTATTTTATTGACACCATTGGCTACAACTTTAAGGGCATCAATATCCAATCCTGAATCTGTTTCGTCCAGAATGGCAAGCTTTGGCTCCAACATAGCGAGTTGGAAAATCTCATTCCGTTTCTTTTCACCACCGGAAAAACCTTCGTTCAGGGATCGAGAAAGGAATTTCCGGTCAATCTCAAGCATATCCGACTTTTCCTTGATCATTTTCAGCATCTCGGCAGCTGGCATATCACCCAGACCTTTGGCCTTTCTGAGTTTCGTTTATGGCTGTTTTTATAAAGTTGGTCACTGAAACTCCAGGGATTTCTACAGGATACTGGAAAGATAGGAAAATGCCCTTATGGGCTCTTTCTTCCGGATCCAACTCTGTAATTGAATTGTCTTCGAACAGAACATCGCCTTGGGTTATTTCATATTCGTCCTTCCCAGCAATTACCGCTGCCAAAGTACTTTTTCCAGAACCGTTAGGTCCCATTATAGCATGAACTTCGCCAGCATTTACTTTAAGATCGATGCCTTGCAGAATGTCCTTGCCATCCAGACCGGCGTATAAATTTTTAATTTCTAACATAATTAACTTTTGTTTGCTTTCAATTCTACATCAGCTTTTGTTGGTGTGTCGCTGACATTTATTATTTCAGTTATGGTCAAGATTTCATCCCAACCTTCGGTTCCTTCGGGCTTAGGTGTTACCTCACCCCGCACAACAACAGGAACCATATCGTAATCTCCTTTTTTTATTGCTCCTACTTTTGTACCCAGTTCCTTGGCCAAATCGTTCATTTTAACTCCATAAACAAATGAATTTCCTTTAAAAACAGATGCTTCGGGCGTGAAGATAAACTCGCCTTGATAAGTTTGAACCAAAGTACTGTCGATAACAGTATTTTCGATTTCAGAATCTTCCTTTTCCGTCTTTTTATTATTGCACGAAAACAGTAATGTGGAAAATAGCAACAGCAACAGTGTTCTTTTCATCTGGATATAAAAATTATTTGATTTTAATTAACCTACACTTCCTTCCAAACTGATTTCCAGAAGTTTTTGGGCTTCGACAGCAAACTCCATCGGCAGTTTGTTAAGTACGTCCTTACTGAAACCGTTTACAATAAGTGCAATAGCCTTTTCAGTGCTGATTCCACGTTGGTT
>JAUCCE010000005.1:0-1209641 GCA_034676445.1 Aequorivita sp. | reverse complement strand
TTTTTTATAAATGATCTTATTCCCGCTTTTGGAGGCAAAGGTGAAATCTTTGAACCGGCAAAAATTTACTATCGCATTGTGCTTTATGGTGTTCCTCTTTTGGCCCTCAGCATGATGGGAAACAATGTGATCCGCGCCGAAGGAAAACCAAAATTTGCCATGATAGCGATGATTATTCCATCGCTGGGAAACTTAATCCTCGACTACGTCTTTATTTATCAAATGGATATGGGAATGGCCGGAGCGGCCTGGGCCACAACGCTTTCCTATGGGTTTAGTTTCCTGTATATTCTTTATTTCTTTTTAAGCGGAAAATCGGAAATCAGAATTCGATTGGCGCACTTAGGATTTAATTGGTCTGTGCTAAAGGAAATGTCCGCTCTCGGATTTGTTACCTTGGCCAGACAGTCGGTGGTAAGTGTTACCTATCTCTTTATGAACAATATCCTGTTCGATATGGGCGGGGAATCTTCCATTGCGTCCTATGGGATTATTGCTCGGATGCTGATGTTTGCGCTTTTTCCGGTTCTGGGCGTAACCCAGGGATTCTTGCCTATTGCAGGATATAATTATGGCGCACATAAATTTGAAAGGGTCCGTGAGAGTATAAACAAGGCCATAATGTATGCCGCCGGTTTGGGACTGTTGATTTTTATTGTAATTATGTCCTTTCCCGAGGCCATAGTTTCCGTTTTTACGGATGATGCGCAGATTCTTGCCCAAACGCCCGGATATATGCGATGGGTTTTTGCGGCCACGCCCATTGTTGCCATCCAATTGATCGGAGCTGCCTATTTTCAAGCCATAGGAAAAGCCGTGCCAGCACTTTTGCTTACATTAACGCGCCAGGGATTTTTCTTTATTCCTCTCATTTTTATATTGCCACATTATTTCGGAGAAATTGGAGTGTGGATTTCCTTTCCAATCTCCGATCTTCTTTCAACTATTGTAACAGGATATTTTCTGAATCGGGAGATTAGGAAGACATTAAAAGATTGAACTATCTGTTATTTTTGTATCTTTAATTACCAATTTCTTCAGTTATGAAAAAACCACTACTCCTTTTGATCGGCTTGCTCCTTGGTAATTTTGGCATAGCCCAGGTTTCCGATATTGTACAGCAAACGTGGTACTTGCGGAATGTTAAGGTCGATAATTCGACCAATTATGTGCCCCAAGGTGAAGAAATCCAGCTAAATTTTAGTGGAACTGAACCCAATTATGGAGTGAACACCAATGGAGTAGTAAATACCTTTATGGCCAATGCCAACTTTATTGGTAGCAATCTAACCTTAAGTGATATTCAAGTTTCTTCATCACCTTGCAATTCTTCCAATTGCGATTTCGAAAATTTATACTTCTATGGATTTTTGAGCAATCAGGCATTGGAGGACAGGACATTCACATACTTCTATATGGTTTTTTCCAGTGGAAGAAAATCATTTCGCTTAACAGATGCGGCGGGAAATCGAGCTGAATTTACCGACCAACCCTTGGAAGAACTTGACGAAGCATTGTTCCAGACCTGGTATTTGCATGCTATGGAATATGATCTTGGTGGAATGGATTTTATAGCCAATTTTGATCCGCCGATTGCTCCAACACTTACAATCAATCCGGATCTCTCTTATTCGGGATTTGGGTCGTGCAACCAATTCACCGGCAATTTCGGGTACTCCGAACTTATTATGAATGGCCCCGTTCTTATATCCCAAGATTTTCAGGCTACTGAGGAAATTTGTCAATTCCATAATGATTTTGAGGAATATTATTTTTCCCAATTTCGATATCCTGACGCTCCCTTATACTTCTATGTTTCAGAAAATCCCGATACGGGTAATGCCTCTTTTTCATTTGAAACAATGCCGGGATTTTACTTCCATTTCCAAAATTATCCTGTGTTGTCCATTCCCGATAATGAAAAAGATCATTTTTTGATTTTTCCCAATCCTGTTACGGACAAACTGTCTATTAAATCTTCTGAAAGGAATTTCTCGTTTTCAATTACCGACATCAACGGAAGAATGGTAATGTCGAACAAAAGACAGGTTTTAGATGAAGTGGACGTTTCAGGCTTAAAAGCCGGAATGTATTTTATCCGAGTTGAATCGTCTTCGGGAAATACTGTGAAGAAATTCATCAAGAATTAATTGTACTATTCGAATGGTTTTTTTTGAAGAAACCGGCGATTCAGAAAATTATGGTCTTCTGAATCAATATTTTTCAAATCGAGAAGGTTTGGCACGAAAAGACTAATTTTGCCAAGTCTTTTTGAAAATCGAAATGGAATCCTACCTCTATATAAAATCCCTTCACCTTATCTTCATCATCACTTGGTTCGCAGGACTTTTTTATATTGTCCGATTGTTTGTTTACCAAATTGAAGCCTCACAAAAACCTTCGCCAGAAAGGGAAATCTTAGGAAACCAGCTTAAAATAATGGCCTCCCGTCTTTGGAATATCATTACTTGGCCATCAATGATTTTAGCTGTTTTCTTCGGAATCTGGTTGCTCTTTATAAACAGTGCTTTATTGTATCTTCCTTGGATGCAGGTGAAATTGGTGTTTGTGGTTTTATTGATTATCTACCAATTCAAATGCCATCAAATCTTTAAGCAACTTCAAAACGGAGTTGTAAAATATTCTTCAAACTATATGCGCCTTTTTAATGAAGTGCCCACACTCATTCTGTTTGCGGTAGTTTTTCTTGTAATCCTAAAAAACGCTGTCAATTGGATTTACGGAACAGTCGGAATTTTCGTGTTTGCCATTATCTTGATGATGGGCTTTAAAATTTATAAACGGATCCGGGAGAATTGATTTGTCCTCGGCTCCGCTCGGACAGCGGTCATTGAGCGGAGCCGAAATGATTGTGGTGAACTTTAAAATTTATAAGTGGATTTGGGAGAATTGATTTGTCCTCGGCTCCGCTCGGACAGCGGTCATTGAGCGGAGGCGAAATGATTGTGGTGAACTTTAAAATTTATAAGTGGATTTGGGAGAATTGATTTGTCCTCGGCTCCGCTCGGCCACCGGTCATTGAGCGGAGCCGAAATGATTGTGATGGGTTTAAAATCCATAAACGAATTCGGGGGAGATGATTTGTCCTCGGCTCCGCTCGGCCACAGGTCATTGAGCGGAGCCGAAATGATTGTGGTGAACTTTAAAATTTATAAGTGGATTTGGGAGAATTGATTTGTCCTCGGCTCCGCTCGGACAGCGGTCATTGAGCGGAGCCGAAATGATTGTGAGTTTAAAATCCATAAACGAATTCGGGGGAGATGATTTGTCCTCGGCTCCGCTCGGCCACAGGTCATTGAGCGGAGCCGAAATGATTGTGGCGACTTTAAAATTTATAAATGGATCCGGGAGAATTGATTTGTCCTCGACTCCGCTCGGACACCGGTCATTGGGCGGAGCCGAAATGATTGTGGTGAACTTTAAAATTTATAAGTGGATTTGGGAGAATTGATTTGTCCTCGACTCCGCTCGGACACCGGTCATTGGGCGGAGCCGAAATGATTGTGGTGAACTTTAAAATTTATAAGTGGATTTGGGAGAATTGATTTGTCCTCGACTCCGCTCGGCCACCGGTCCTTGAGCGGAGCTGAAATGATTGTGGCGGGTTTAAAATCCATAAACGAATTCGGGGGAGATGATTTGTCCTCGGCTCCGCTCGGCCACAGGTCATTGAGCGGAGCCGAAATGATTGTGGTGAACTTTAAAATTTATAAGTGGATTTGGGAGAATTGATTTGTCCTCGGCTCCGCTCGGACAGCGGTCATTGAGCGGAGCTGAAATGATTGTGGCGGGTTTAAAATCCATAAACGAATTCGGGGGAGATGATTTGTCCTCGGCTCCGCTCGGCCACCGGTCATTGAGCGGAGCCGAAATGATTGTGGCGACTTTAAAATTTATAAATGGATCCGGGAGAATTGATTTGTCCTCGACTCCGCTCGGACACCGGTCATTGGGCGGAGCCGAAATGATTGTGGTGAACTTTAAAATTTATAAGTGGATTTGGGAGAATTGATTTGTCCTCGACTCCGCTCGGCCACCGGTCATTGAGTGGAGGCGAAATGATTGTGGTGGGTTTAAAATCCATAAGCGAATTCGGGGGAGATGATTTGTCCTCGGCTCCGCTCGGCCACCGGTCATTGAGCGGATCCGAAATGATTGTGGTGGGTATATTATAACCCATTCCGTTATAAGGTCAATTGTAAATTTGCCCTCCAATGAAACCTTATTATCTTAGTAAACTCCCGTATAAGCAAGAGGACCTTAACCTTATTACCTTAGTAAACTCCCGTTTTAAGGAAGGAAAATTTTACCTTATTACCTTATTTAAAGAATGTTGCTCTTTATCTTGCGTTTTTTTTCATTAAGAAAATATTTTACCAATGAAATGCGGGATTTAAAAAAAATCATAAGTGGCATTGATATTACCGGATTCTGCAGATGTACTTTAGAATTGAAAATTCGGATGGACATCAAAACAGCATTCTTTTAGAATTATTTAATAAGATTCAAACAAAGATCAGATGTTCCGAATAATAAGGCAATAAGGTTTTAAGATGTCCTGGTTCTTGTTTTGTTACTAAAGTACTAAGGTTTAAATTTATTTCCGGATTCTCATAGCTCATAACTCATAACTCTGAACTCATAACTAAAAAAGACTGGTTCAATTATTGCTATCTTTCCAACTCAAAAAAGTGTAAATGTACTTTTACAAAAGATCCCTTCGTACGCGAATCTTTCTTTCCATGCTTCTCCTAGTAATCGGAGCTTCGGTCCTTATTGCTATTGTTACCATCTATCAGTACCGAAAGGAGGCTGAGGATTATCACCGGGATCGATTGTTGCGGAAAGAGGTGGCCATACGCGAGAGCATCAATTATGTATTAAAAACGACGACTTATCCCGTTGAAACAAAGCAGATTCCTTTAATTTTTAAGGATAAGATTTACGAAATTAAAGATATCCATGGTCTGGAAATATTTCTTTATGATTTAAAAGGGAATCTTCTAAAATCATCAAAACCCTCTTTTTTTAAGGATTCGGTTTCGCATAAAATACCTGAATTTGTTCTGGAATCGCTTCAGAATTCCCCCACAAAAAGCTATATCAAGGAATTTATGGAAGATGGACAGAAGTATCAGTCTTCCTATACTTACATAACCGATAGTTACTTTAAACCACTGGCTATTCTCAATTTACCCTATATTGAGGACGATGGATTTATCACCAAGGAACTCACCGATTATCTCTATCGGCTTGGCGTAGCCTACTTTTTTATGTTATTGGTCGCTATAGCATTGGCGTATTTCCTTTCAAAATACATTACCCGTTCTTTAAAGGAGATAAGCGATAAATTGTCAAAAACCCGTTTCCATACCCGTAACAAGAAAATCCACATCCGTGATACCCCAGGAGAAATTGCCGTACTTGTAAATTCCTATAATGGAATGATTGACGAATTGGAAAAAAGTGCTGCCCAACTCGCCGCCAATGAACGTGAAACGGCTTGGCGCGAAATGGCAAAGCAAGTGGCGCACGAAATTAAGAATCCGTTGACACCTATGCGGCTCACGGTCCAGAGTTTCCAGCGAAAATTTGATTGCAATGATCCCGAGATAGATCAAAAAATGGCCGAATATACCCAGACGCTGCTTCAGCAGATTGATACACTTAGCTCCATTGCATCAGCTTTTTCAACTTATGCGAAAATGCCGGCGCAACAGGATGAAACCTTGAATGTGGTAAAGATTAGCAAGTTGGCATTGGATATTTTTAATGAGGATTATATCTATTTCTTTTCCGAAGAGGAAGAAATCCGTGCCCGTTTTGATCGTACCCAACTCATTCGGGTGGTCACCAATCTGGTGAAAAACAGTATTCAATCCATAGAGCAAAAAAATCCCTCCGAACCCCGGGTGGACGTAGTGGTAAAATCGGTCGGAACGTTTGTGGATATAATTGTAACCGATAATGGGATTGGTGTTTCCGAAGAAAACAAGGAATGTATTTTTGAGCCCCAATTTACCACCAAAACCAGTGGTATGGGTCTCGGTCTGGGAATGGTGAAAAATATTGTTGAAACTTATGGAGGAACCGTAACACTGGATTCTTCGGAAGAGAAAACCACTTTTACCGTTTCCTTTCCTGCGATATTTTAGAATTTTATAGGTGGGCCACGAATCCTCCTACGGCGGACAAGTGTACAAATAATTATAGAAATGTTTTTGTGAACTTATGATGTAATTATGTCCTACGTCTTAAGTCCTATGGTCCTATGTCAGATTAAATTACTATTCGTTTTTGAACCAATCATTTATGCTTTAAATAATGAAATACGTTATATTATCCCTTGTCTTTTTCGTTTCCCTCTCTATTAACGCACAATCCTATATCCGTGAAGGAAAAGGAGATTATAACCAAGTGCTATATACTTGGGATGGAAAATACCTCAGACAGGGAAAAGGTGATTATAATACAGTGCTGTTCACCATAGACAACAAATATATCCGTCAAGGCAAAGGTGATTATAATATGGTTTTATCAACTTGGGATGGAAAATACCTCAGACAGGGCAAAGGCGATTACAATACGGTTTTGTACACTTGGGACGGAAAGTACATTCGCCAAGGGAAGGGCGATTACAACACCGTTTTATATACTTTCGACGGGAAATATATCCGTCAAGGGAAAGGAGATTACAATACTGCTCTATATACCATAGAAAATTATATCCCCATCGAGGTTTTGATTTTTCTGATTCCTTAGATAATCAATCAAGAGCAAGAATCTCATGTTTGGCTAAATTGGAATCCACTTTTAAAAGTATAGTAACCCAATAATTTGGGGATTTTAGTAGCTTTGTGAAAGTGGCCGCAAACACAAATTGTTTACGTAATTATTCGTGAACCTGTCCGCCGTAGGAGGATTCGTGATTTGTAGAAAATACACCCCCACCGCTAAAGGGGAGCAGCCACGATGGCCCCCTTTAGCGGTGGGGTTTTAAAAAATATTAGTAACTGAAAATATCTTTAACCAGATTATTCCAAAAACATGAAATACAAAAACATACTTTCCCAAACAGAAAACGGCATTACCACAATAACCGTAAACCGTCCCTCGAAATTGAACGCCTTGAACCGCGAGACTATCCAAGAGCTTCACGATGCTTTTAAAGAGGCCGATTCTTCTTCCAAAACCAAAGTGATAATCGTTACCGGATCCGGTGAAAAAGCATTTGTGGCCGGTGCGGACATCAGTGAATTTGCCGATTTTTCAGAAGAAGAAGGCGCAAATCTTGCCGCAAAAGGTCAGGCGTTACTCTTTAATTTTATAGCTAATCTTTCCACGCCGGTAATTGCCGCAATAAACGGTTTTGCCCTTGGTGGCGGACTGGAATTGGCAATGGCGGCACATTTTCGCATCGCCTCCGATAATGCAAAAATGGGCTTGCCCGAAGTTTCCCTGGGCGTGATTCCCGGATACGGGGGAACACAACGTCTGCCACAATTGGTAGGAAAAGGCCGGGCGATGGAAATGATAATGACCGCGGGAATGATAGATGCCAATCAAGCACTGCAATACGGTTTGGTAAATCATGTAACCGCCCACGAGGAATTATTGGAGTTCACTGAAAAAATGGCATCCAAGATCATGAAAAATTCTTCCGTGGCCATTGCTTCGGCTATCCGCGCCATAAACGCCAACTATGAAGATGGAAAAAACGGCTTTGAAGTTGAAATAGAAGAATTTCGGAAACTGCTTTGGCACCGAGGATTTTGAAGAGGGGAACCCAGGCATTTCTTCAGAAAAGAAAAGCAGATTTTCCAGGAAAATAATTCTATTTTGAAAATCCAACTTTCTTAAAGATTTTTAGATTAAAATTCGGGAATGATTTTCTGAATTTTTGACATATCAAAATGACATTTTGTCTTTGCAATGACTTGATTATCGGTTAAATAGGGTGAAAAACACTTTATTTTGAAATGGCATTTATTTTGCAGAAGTAGAGATGAAAAATATGTTTAACTTAAATCTTGATTTATTATGAACACACTAATGAATGTTCCGAAAAATGGAGGTTTGACAAGAACATCCTCCGATCGTCAGTCCAATGTACCCACTTTTTCTTCCTGGGTAGATGAATTCTTTAACCGCGATTGGCCCACCTTTGCGCAGAATTTCAATTCCGGGATTACCCTTCCGAAAGTTAACATTCGCGAAACCGCAGATGAATACTTTGTTGAAATGGCCGTTCCAGGAATGAAAAAATCCGATTTCAATATTGAACTTGACAATAAGGCCCTGATTATTTCAAATGAAAAGAAAGAGGAACAGGAAACAAAAGAGGAGAATTACACACGTCGCGAATTTGGATATTCTTCCTTCAAAAGGAGTTTCAGTTTGCCCGAAACCGTAAATGAGGAAAAAATCAAGGCTGAATATAGGGATGGGATTTTGAGCTTACATCTTCCAAAACGGGAAGAAGCAAAACAAAAACCTCCAAGAAGTATTAAAATAGGCTAACTGTTTTATCCAAAAATTCCAAAGGGGACCCATCAAGGTCCCTTTTTGGGATTCTGATTTGAAAATTTAAGTAAAGAACTTTATTAAAAATTTTTGAATTATGGAAGCACGAAAATTTAAGCCTGGTGATTGGGTGGCCGTAAGAGGAGATTGGAATTCTCCCTTGATGCAGGTTATTAACTATAACGATGCCGCTCCACAAAATAAGTTTGGTCTGGGAAGCAACTTGGTAAGATGTGTGTTTTACCGCAATGGAACTCGACTTGAAAAGACCTTCCATCAAAGTCGGTTGGTCAAGTCAAGAATTGGAAAAAGCTTGCCCGGAGTAGCAACTATAAAACAGTTGCATAATAGATTATAGAGTTTGAGATGTTCTCTCTGGAGACATCCTTTTTAGCAGAGATTTATCATTTTTTAAAAACTTTATTCGGAATAAATCCGACCATAACTTGGAAATATTCCATTTTTGTTTAA
Organism: Aequorivita sp.; assembly: GCA_034676445.1. GTDB lineage: Bacteria > Bacteroidota > Bacteroidia > Flavobacteriales > Flavobacteriaceae > Aequorivita. The sequence continues at coordinate 1,200,626 of JAUCCE010000005.1, read as the reverse complement.
CTTTGAAGAACTCAATCTTCAAAGTTTTTTTATGTCCGATAACATACTAAAAGGCCGTGGCGCCCAGAAAAATGTTCATAATCGTTTTTTCGAAAATGAACATGAAGTGTTGGACGATTATCTGAATTTCTGTGAAGCCGATGGTGAGGAAGCGGACAATAACAAAACAAAATATCTGGAGGTTTTCCCAAAAACCTTTGTCAACAAAGTGGACAGCCCGGATGTGGGAATGATGTATTCCGCCAATCCCTATCAAGGTTGCGAACACGGATGCGTATATTGCTACGCCCGAAATACCCACGAATATTGGGGTTATGGTGCGGGTCTGGATTTTGAACGAAATATTCTCTTTAAAAAAAATGCCCCCCAACTTCTAGAAGAAAAAATAACATCCAAAAATTGGCAGGGAAATACGATCGTCTTTTCTGGAAATACAGATTGCTACCAGCCTCTGGAACGCAAACTTGAGATCACAAGAAAATGCTTGGAAGTTATGCTGAAGTGGAAACATCCCTCCGGTATCATCACCAAAAATTCCTTGATACTTCGCGATATGGATATTTTGAAGGAGATGGCAAAGATGAATACTATTACTGTCAATATTTCCATCACTTCGCTTTCCGAAGATACCCGAAGATTGTTGGAACCACGCACTGCAAGTATTAAACAACGTTTAAAAGTAGTGGAAGAACTTTCTAAAAACGACATTCCCGTCCGGGTAATGATGGCACCGATCATTCCTTCTTTAAACAGTCATGAAATTCTTCCTTTGGTAAAAACCGTTGCCGAACTTGGCGCGCGCGATGTGGCTTATACAATGGTTCGCTTAAACGGACAAATTGCTGAAATATTTAAGGATTGGGCACACAAAACCATCCCCGACCGTGCCGAGCGAATCCTAAACCAAATCGCGGAATGCCACGGTGGCAATCTTAACGACAGTACTTGGGGCCGAAGGATGAGAGGCGAGGGCACCATCGCCGAACAGGTAAAAACAACTATGGGCATTGCGAAAAATAAATATCTCCCCGATCAGAAAATGCCCGTTTTGGATGCGTCGCATTTTTTGCAGCTTAAGGATCCGCAGCTTAAGATGTTTTGATTTTGAATTCATAATATCTTTGCAGAAAAGACTGATTAATCAACGAGGAAACACGGGAAACACCCTTGTCTTTTTCGTTTTCTCCCTTACTATGATAAAAAGAGTTAAAAATTTAACGAAAAAATATGGGAAAATTAAATAGTTTGGATATATTTGGAGCATAAATAATTCCCTCTCCTCAATATTGTCCTCCATCAAGGAGGGACTTTTTCAAAATACTCCCCAGATAGAACTTATTTTTTAATTTAAAAACACACTATCATGGAAATGGAGTTAAAGGATTGGAAACTTATCAAGAAAGGTCAGCTAGTAGGCGACTTTGAAGGTTTTAACGAATCAAAAATTTTTGAACTTACGGATGGAACTGTTTATTACCAGACAGCAGATAAATTCCGTTATCACGAATTACCGCAACCCACATTAAAAATCTACAAAAACGGCGAGACACAGATCCTCGTCCCGGATGGTCTTAACGATTATGCCGAAGTATGTGAGACCGATGCTATTAAATGTAAAGTCATTAACGATTTTAGAGGTTGGTCTGGCGATACCATATTCGAGCTTGAAAATGGAGAATGGTGGAAACAGGACGAATATGAATTCAAATATTTCTACTCATATCGACCGGAAGTCTTAATCGCTAAAGTTGGAGATTCCCATTTTCTAAATGTGAAAGGGAGAAGAATTTGAGTAAAACGATTAAGGTAGTTGTAAACAGGACGACTGAAGTCTTTTTCCGTCTAAAATCTTCGGAATCTCATAGCCTTATTTTTCATCGCAATGAAAAATGCAAGCAGAAGTTGCAATGGCCCGAGTGGCCATTGCAACTTTTCAACATGGGAATAAGGTGATTTTTCGATGATAGATAATCCTGCAAAGAAGTGCTTTTAAAAGATATTCTGGAAAAGGCCGAAATAATACCAATTTAAATTTCCAATGCCGTGATTATTTTAATGAAGTATAATGCCGATTTAGATCCTCCACGACGGACGAGTTTTAAGGAGCATTTATGCGACATTTAAAACCTGTCAGCCCGGTAGAGGAGGATCATAATCGGTATAACACAACTCAATCACAACGACAGAAATCTTTATATCGTTGCCCGCGCCACCGATAACTATAAGGCCACTTTCTCGTGGGCAGAAATATTCAATCATCCCACCGGAGAAAATGTATATGTAATATTCGAGGAAAACGGCAAGCCCATAAAAAACCAAGGCGAAATGATTTTGATTTCCAAAAACGATATCAAAACAGGCCCTCACCATGTTTACTGGCTTAGCAGTATTGAGGTAAAACGGATAGATTGAAATTTAATTACCACTATGAGGTTTTCCGTAAAGGATTAATATTTCTTTTAGGTATTTTTGATTTATAAAAGGATTGCGGACATTTGAGGGATATACGACATTGGATTGGTTAGTGCGTATATAACTATGTTGCCCATAATTATGAAAAAAATCCGTCTTATATTAATAATTGCAGTTTTAATTTCAAGTTTTGGTTTCTCTCAATCAAAATCTGAAATTGAAAATCTATTGGACGGAATTTCAACAATTGACAACTCGAAAGAAATAACCAAAACGAAACAAGCCGAAAAACTGATTTTATATGGTTGGCGGATTTTACCAATTCTTGCGGAATTTTTTAGCGACCAAACTTTGACAGAAATTAAATCAGAATGTAACAATCGGATTTTGAATAAAGGAGAAATTGCAATAATAATGGCTGACCGAATTGAGGGAATGCCTTATGCAAGAGTTACTGGAATTCAAAATTGCACGTTGACTTTTTGTGAAAAAAACGCAAATCTGATAGAATATTACTTGCCATTTATTAAGCGAGATGGAATTGAAAAATTTGGAACAAAATATAAGGAGTGGCTTGCAAGTGACGACAGAATTGATTGGACACCACTATTGACTGACAAAACGAAAAAAGAACGTAGAAAAATAATGCGTGAACGGAAAAAAGCCATTCGTGAAATGCAGAATAAAAAATAACTATGGGCAATAATGTATAACCGCAATTACGGCGGATTCGACTACGTCCGAATCCACTCGGAATTGCTAACGTCTGTGCTAAACCGAAAAATTTGCGTACTTTAACCCGTAACTGACGGTTATACGAGACCGTTACCTGCAAGCTGAAAAATGAAAAACGCAATTCTGATTTTAACCTTAATTTTGACAATCACTTCTTGTGGAGGAGAAATTAACTTGGATAAAAAGAAAAGAGCGGAATTGACTTTTGACCAACTTCCTATGGATTTAAAGGAAATTTACGGAACGAAATTTCCTATGCACAACGATTCGACTTATTACTATGTATATTCTCTGGACGAAAACTATGAATTGAAACATTATTGGACAGGAATGAATAACCAACTATTGACAAAAGGATTTAATCATCATTTTGTTATTAATGGAAAGGAATTTAAGCTTGGAGCAAATCAAGGCAACCCTTTTGTATTGGGGATAAAAAACTGTATTATACGACTGAATTAAATCTTGCCGATTACAATTTTAACAAAGCAAAATATATAGAAATTGATTTGACTGAATATTTGACTGAATAAAAAGCCAGCAGGTAACACTGTATAAAAAAAATAGGGCAAGTAAGTGCTAAACCCCCCGCTAGTGCGCGATTGCATCGCGTTCTTCCCTCTTGCTAATTTTCAATTGAATTCTCTATGAATTGAAAATCCCCAATCATTCCAAAACCTTTAACCCCTTCCCACAAAAAACCCCACTCAAATACTTTAATACCAATTATGATCCTCCTATACCGGGCGGACAGGTTTTAAATGTCGTATAGATGCTCCTTAAAACTTGTCCGCTGTGGAGGATCTATATCGGCATTATACCTTATGGAAATAAACAAGACATTATTTAATCAAATTGGTATAATTTTGAATTCCCGTATCTTTATAAGACAATCTCCCAGTTGAGGAATTGAAATTCTAAATTAAAACCGCCACCGCAAGCCAATGGTTTACAAGATTAAAAAACTGATAGTTCACTTTTTACAATTTAAACGGGCTTTTGTAAACTACCCTTTTAGAAAGTTCAATTTTGTCGAGATCCTGCTTGTTTACATTCGCGAGCGGATGACGCGGATTCAGTTTTTGATCCTTTCCGGAATCTTAGTAGGGCTCAGCGCGGGTTTGGCGGGAGTGCTTCTAAAAGTCCTAGTCCATAAAATTCAGTTCTTTATCAATAATGATGTGCCTTTTGAGGAACGGATGTATGTTTTTGCCATCTTTCCACTTTTGGGGATTGTGCTGACTTCCCTGATCGTAAAATATCTTTTTAAGGGCGACGAAGACAAGGAACTGTCCTTTATATTAAAAGATATCTCCAAAAATGGGAGCAAGGTAAAATCCAGCAAAATGTATTCGCAGATTATCCAAAGTGCGGTTACTGTTGGATTTGGTGGTTCCGTAGGTTTGGAAACACCGATTGCCGTCACGGGTTCCGCCATTGGATCCAACTATGCCCAGCGTTATAGTTTGGGATTTAAGGAACGCACGCTGTTGTTGGCTTCGGGCGCAGCAGCAGGTATTGCAGCGGCATTTGATGCGCCTATCGCCGGTGTAATGTTCGCCTTTGAGATTCTATTAACCGGCCTAGTCTTTACCGATTTTATTCCCTTGGTAATCGCCGCCATCTGCGGCAGTCTCTTGTCAACCATAATCCTCAAGGAAGATGTGCTTTTTAACCTTCATGCGCGGGAAGTGTTTTATTATGGAAATACGTTCTATTATTTAGCCCTCGGTCTGCTTACCGGATTATATGCCCGCTATTTTTTGGTGGTGGGACAAAGAGTACATCACTTTTTTGAACGATTTAAATACAAAATCCTGACGCGTGCCATCATTGGCGGAGTATTGCTCTCGGCATTGTGCGTTGCTTTTCCTCCACTATTTGGTGAAGGATATCTCAACATCCGAATCTTGCACCAAGGCAACGTGGAGCACTTGATCCACGAAAGCCTGTTCCGTTATTTCGACACTTCACAATGGATAATAATCGTCTTTTTGGGCTTGACAATCATGATGAAAGCTTTTGCCACTAGCATCACCCTGAGTTCTGGTGGAAATGGTGGGAATTTCGCCCCGTCCTTGGTCGCGGGGGGATTGTTGGGCTATTTCTTCGGATTTATTCTAGAAATGATGGGAATGCCCAATGTGCCAATCACCAATTTAATGCTAGTGGGAATGGCAGGGGTAATGTCGGGTGCACTGTACGCTCCACTGACTGGGATCTTCCTTATTGCCGAGACCAGCAGTGGTTACGACCTATTTATTCCGCTGATGATTGTTTCCGTAATGGCCTATGCCATTAATCGTTTCTTTTCGACTATCAATCCTTCCTATAAAGCATTGGCGGATAAAGGCGAAATATTTACCACCCGCCAAGATCAAAATATCCTTTCACATATTAACTTACAGGAATGTATTAATCCCGCCACGGGGATAATAAATACCACAGATAGTATGGAGGATGTGCTGAGCAAATTCCGGAACAGCAATCAAAATACCATGGCAGTGGTAGATGCTGAACATAAATTCTGGGGAATCATAAACCGAGAACGCCTGCGACCTTTTTTCCTCGGAAAAAAACCTACTTCGGAATCTAGCGTAAGCCAATTGGCAACAAATCCCTCCTTTGTCGTTTCCGAAACCGATTCGGTGATGCAGGTAATCAAAATGTTCGACGAAGCGGATGTATGGCAATTGCCGATGCTTGATGAGGAGCGAAAGTTCAAGGGTTTTGTGAGCCGGTCGACGATTTTGAATAACTATCGGCAGTTATTGCGGGAATATTCCGAGTGAATTAAAAAGAATAAAGAGCATAATAATATTATAACATTATAGAAATCTAAAACGTAGAATGCTTTCCGCTCAAGGCTGGGCATTGGTCATATACTTCTGTATGGCCGAATATATTCACAACTTACATCATTAATATGAAAAGCAAAATCACCAGGAAGAATTCAAGTAATAAAATTTGCTATTGATATTTTATCAGGTGTAACAATTTACTTCTTTCTTAAACTGATACTTTAGCCGAATAATTAATAGTATCGAATTGCTATTCCTTAATGGGAATTACGAAATCAAAAAATAAAAACACAAAAACCATAAAAACACAAAATGTATGAAAACTTTAAAAACATTTTTGGCTCTAGCAGTAATCTGCTTAATAACGACGGCAAGCGCAATTGCACAAGACAATTCACTTTTATATAAAATAGAGGGCAAGGATATTAAAACTTCCTATGTATTCGGAAGTTTCCACATTCTGCCAAAAAAGGATTTTGAGATGAAGGAAAAAGTGAAAAAAGCATTTAAATGCAGTGATTTGGTAGTAATGGAACTGAATATGGCCGACCCAAATCTGCAAACTGAAATGATGAAGGTTTCTATGATACCAGGCGACGATGTACTGCAAAACCACATGACCGATGAAGAGTATAAAATGCTGGATGAATATTTCACCAAAAAAATGGGAATCGGAATGGCCCAACTCAATAAAATGAAACCTTTTGTAGTTTCCTCTATGCTACTAATGGCGTATCTGGGAAATGATAGGGCCAGCTACGAAGGCTCGTTTGTATCTATGGCCAAAGAAAATGCCAAAGAAGTTAAGGGACTGGAAACGGTTGATTTTCAAATGGGAATTTTTGACGGACAATCCTATAAAGATCAGATTGCTACGATGATTACTATGCTAACAACCGAGGATGGAATAGGTGGTTATTTTGATCAAATGGTCCAGGTTTATAAAACTGAAAATATTGATAAAATATATAAGCTTACAGTGGAATTATTGGATTATGATGAAGCCATGCGTAATAAATTACTGGACGAGCGCAATCAAAACTGGATTCCTAAGATAGAAGAGTTTTCAAAAGGCCAAGAGGTTTTCTATGCCGTCGGTGCAGCTCATTTGGGAGGGAAACAAGGTGTAATCAATTTACTAAAAAAAGCAGGATATATCGTGACTCCTGTGCTTAACTAAAAACGTTCAACCATTTTAAAAAATATCAAAATAACTTAGTAAATTCAGACTAATATTTTAAACTGACCTATGACAACACTTTTAAAAATATCAATCGCCATAACCTTGTTTTTCCTTGCGGGACCAATGAAGGCCCAAGAATTAAACGGCTCCTACAGTGGCCACCTGGAGGTACAGGGAATGCAACTGGAACTAATTGTAAACATTACGCCAACAAACGATGGTTATTCTGCTACCTTGGATGTTCCTGCTCAGGGAGCAAGTGATATAGCGCTCGATTCTGTAGTTTTGCAGGATAATCAAGTCACCATTACTTCGGCAAAAATGCAACTGACCTATACAGGGACAGTTTCGGGTGAAACCATTGAAGGAACCTATGAACAAATGGGACAAAAATATCCATTGACCTTGAAGAAAACCATTAAAACAAAACCTGGAAATACTGCCCTGCCATCTTCTGACGAAGAGCTGGCAAAATTGGCTGCGAAAGCTGAGGGTAATTTTAAATATACCGTAGCAGATTATTTTAAAACTCCAGAAGTTTTTTCCTTTAAACTCTCGCCTGACGGAAAATACCTTTCTTATATGAAAAGAAGAGAAACAGGAGAACGTGATGTTTATTTAAAAAACACTGAAACTCAAAAGGAATCTTTGCTCATTAAACAAGAAGAAGATTTGATCCGGGGCTTTTTCTGGGCCAATGAAAACCGCATCCTTTACTTGCAGGATAAAGGTGGGAACGAAAACTATCATTTGTTCGGCATAGATGTGGACGGCTCAAATAAAAACGAACTTACCCCTTATGAAGGTGTGAAAGTAGATGTTCTGGAAATGTTAAAGGACGATGACGATCATATTATCGTACAGATGAACAAAGAGAATCCTCAGCAGGAAGAACCCTATCGTCTCAATATAAATACCGGAGAAGTCACCAAGTTATATAATGTGGAAGAAGGAAGTCCAGCAGTAGCCGGCTACGCTTTTGACCAAAAGGGAAATCTTCGGGGCCTCGGTAGAATGGTGGACGGAGTAAATATTGAAATGCTTTATAAAATTGATGGGGAGTTCAAACCCATGATGGTAGTTGAATTCGGCGATGACTTTGGAATTCTTGACTTTAATCCTCGATCAGAAAACCCTGATGACGCTTATGTATTATCAAACTTGGGAACTGACAAAGCCGAGATTCAACTTTATGATCTTAAAAAGAACGAAAAGATTAAGACCTTATTCAAGAATGATAATTTCGATGTTTCAGGACTTTCACTTTCCAGAAAGCGCAACTACGAAATAGATTTCTATTACTATGAAGGTGAAAAAACTGAGGTGGTGCCAGTAAGCGATACCTATAAGAAGATTTATGCCCGTCTTAAAAAGGAATTTGGCGATAAACAATTTTTCACTCAAGGTAAAACTGATGACGAATCAAAGTATTTAGTTGTTATTACCAGTGATAAAATTGTGGCTGAATATTACCTATATGATGTTGAAAAAAATACCGTAACCCTGCTCTACAAGTTACTGCCACATTTAAAGGCGGAAGATATGGCTACAATGAAGCCAATCACCTTTAAAAGTAGAGATGGTTTAACGCTTCACGGATATATTACTTTACCCCAAGGCTATAAAAAGGGACAAAAACTTCCGTTGATTGTAAACCCTCATGGAGGGCCACAAGGAATTCGAGATAGTTGGGGCTTTAATCCTGAAGTTCAGTTATTTGCCAGTCGCGGTTATGCAACCCTGCAAGTAAACTTTAGGATTTCTGGTGGTTATGGAAAGGAATTCCAAAATTCAGGATACGGACAGATCGGTAGAAAAGCAATGGACGATGTGGAAGACGGAATTGCCTATGTAATCAAACAAGGTTGGGTAGATAAGGATAAAGTTGCCATTTACGGCGGAAGTCACGGTGGTTATGCAGTTTTACGTGGAATGACAAAAACTCCGGATCTTTATGCTTGTGGTGTGGATTATGTTGGTGTGAGCAACTTGCACACATTTATGGAAACCATTCCTCCATACTGGGAAAAATACAAAGAGCTTCTTTACAAAATTTGGTACAACCCAAATATCCCTGAAGAAAAAGCCATTATGGATGAAATCTCTCCGGCATTGCATGTAGATAAAATCAAAAAACCTTTGTTTGTGGTTCAAGGTGCCAATGATCCACGTGTAAACATTGATGAAGCGGATCAAATTGTAGAAAGCCTAAGAAAAAGAGGAGTTGATGTTCCTTATATGGTGAAGTATGACGAAGGCCACGGCTTTGGAAAGGAAGAAAACCGACTGGACTTTTATAAGGCTATGATGGGCTTTTTTGCGGAGCATTTGAAATAGATTTAAGACCGCTTTGCTATAGGACGTAAGTCCTTCACTCGGGCCCGCCCGAGATCGCGAACTTTATCTAACTTGAGGGTTCAAGTACTGCCACGAATTGCACGAATTTTCACAAATTCACTGATTCGTGGAAAACGAATGTGTAATCAATCTGGCTTTGATTTTCACGAATCTAACAGACCTGCCTGTCGTGCCTGCCTGTCGTGCCTTTGGCAGGCAGGCCTTGGCAGGCAGGCTTTCAATCTGTTTTAAGTACTTTAGTTCAAAGGGGTTTAGTTATATATTTATAAACCTATGGAAAGCATAACCCATTTATTATCAGATTATTATAAAAGTAGTTAGATGATAGAAAAAAAGCACATCAACTAAAAAAACCTATCGAGGATTTACTTCGATAGGTTTTTTTCTTTGTGTCCTTGGTGGCTCTGTGGTGAAAAAATAACCACGGAGGCACAGAGAGCACAGAGTTTATTTCCTTCCTTCCCATTCAGCATAAAATTGCTCAAGGAATTTTTCCATAAACCGATGCCGTTCTTCTGCAATTTCTCCCCCTGTTTTGGTGTTCATATTATTTTTTAGAAGAAGCAATTTTTCATAAAAATGATTGATAGTAGGAGCATCGGAATTTTTGTATTCCTCAGGCGTCATATTGAGATTAGGCTTTATTTTGGGATCATACATTTTCCTGTTTTTAAATCCGCCATAATTGAAGGTGCGTGCAATGCCTATTGCCCCAATGGCATCCAGTCTATCCGCATCCTGGACTACTTCCAACTCTCTTGATTGAAAACTTTGTTCGGTATTTCCGCCCTTAAAGGAAACATTTTCAATTATTTTAACCACGTGTTCAATCTTTTCTTGGGGAAGATTTTGGGATTCCAAAAATTGCCTCGACATTTTAGGGGCAAGTGTTTCATCGCCGTCATTGAATTTGTAATCAGCTATGTCGTGAAGCAAGGCGCCCAAGGCAACGATGGTCTTGTCCACTTCTTCATCTTTGGAAATCAAGAGCGCATTTTTATATACCCGTTCAATATGAAACCAGTCGTGACCACCTTCGGCATTTGACAATTTCTTTTTTACAAATTGAATGGTATTTTGGATTAGCGTATCGTCTATCATAAAAAAGCCGAATTGTATTTTATTTGAAAGATACAACAAACTATGATGACCTTATTTGATCCGAATTACCATCGCACCTATAACAGAACACGGATAATGCGGATGCTACGGATAATCGCAGAAGAAAATCCGTGTAAATCCGTTCAATCCGCGTCATCAACGTTCCAGAATATAGAACACGGAAAACGCGGATGCGTCGGATGATCGCTGATAAGAATCCGTGGAAATCCGCCCGATCCGTGTCATCAGCGTTCCATCAACCGAACAAGGAATAACCCAGATGCTAGCTACGGATGATCGCAGAAGAAAATCCGTGTAAATCCGTTCAATCCGCGTCATCAGCGTTCCAGAATATAGAACACGGATAACGCGGATGCGGCGGATGATCGCTGATAAGAATCCGTGGAAATCCGCCCGATCCGTGTCATCAGCGTTCCATCAACCGAACAAGTGATAACCCAGATGCTACGGATGATCGCAGAAGAAAATCCGTGTAAATCCGTTCAATCCGTGTCATCAGCGTTCCAGAATATAGAACACGGATAACGCGGATGCGGCGGATGATCGCTGATAAGAATCCGTGGAAATCCGCCCGATCGGTGTCATCGGCGTTCCATCAACCGAATAAGGGATAACCCAGATACTACGGATGATCGCAGAAGAAAATCCGTGTAAATCCGTTCAATCCGTGTCATCAGCGTTTCAGAATATAGAACACGGATAAGGCGAATGCGGCGGATGATCGCTGATAAGAATCCGTGGAAATCCGCCCGATCGGTGTCATCGGCGTTCCATCAACCGAATAAGGGATAACCCAGATGCTACGGATGATCGCGGATGAAAATCCGTGTAAATCCGTTCAATCCGTGTCATCAGCGTTTCAGAATATAGAACACGGATAAGGCGAATGCGGCGGATGATCGCTGATAAGAATCCGTGGAAATCCGCCCGATCCGTGTCATCAGCGTTCCATAAAATAGAAAACCTGCGGATGCCGTGGATGAACGTAGATTCAATCAATTTTACCTATGGATCCCTGAAACCACTATTTCCTCAACCTTATCGATCAAAGCTTCCACTTCATAATCAGCGATTTTGATGGCAGGATGAGCGATAAACTCAAAACGAACACCCAGTTGTACAGGAAACATTCCCCATCGCTGAAGTTTCCAACTGTTATTGATGCTGACAGGAATAACATATCCATCTGGTACTTTCTTGAAAAGCGTTTGTAGGCCCGTTCTTTTAAATGGTTTTGGCACTCCAGTTTTACTTCGAGTTCCTTCGGGGAAAATAACCCCACTTCTTTTGAACTTTTGAAGATATTTCGAAAACTTCACCATTTCAACAATCGCCTGTCGTGGGTTTTTTCTATCGATCAAAATGGATCCTCCGTGTGTAAGGTTATAGGAAATAGAAGGAATCCCCTTTCCCAATTCAACTTTTGAAATAAATTTTGGATGATATCTTCTTAAATACCAACTAATAGGCGGAATATCCCACATACTTTGGTGGTTGGAAACTATAATAATCGGTACGTTATTGGGAATCTGTGTATCTACTTTTGCGTGAAAGGTTGTTCCCAATAAATTTAAGCACCGCATCAACGACCAGTTGAAATAGTCCACACTTTTTTTGTGAGCTTGGTATCCAAAGAGATTGAAACAGGTCCATTGAATAACATGGAACACAAGAATCGTTAAACCAAAAACAAGGTAAAACAGAATCGAAAAGGGATAACTAATAATTTTTGACATTGCCTTCATCGATTTCAAAAATAGGAAAACCGCCTTTAAAAAAGACGGTTTTTCCTAGTGCGTGTGTAATTTTATATTATTAAGAAACCTAATGATAATTTATTTCTGCTCTTCATCATTTCTCCGAATCTTAGGTTCCCGAGCGGAGTCGAGGGGCGATTTCGATTTCAGTTTCGATTTCGATCTGTTCTTCAGGGTATTCCTGTCGATGACAATATAGTTGTAGACACAAATTCCCACAACCAATAACCAAAAGCCTCGATACAACCAGTTATTTACTTCTTTTCCCAATAAATAGGAAACATCTGGATCCTCATACAAATTAAAGAAAATGGCAGCAAGGGCCAAGATTCCTATTACAATCGTTAATGGTTTGTTCAGCTGTATCACTAGCTATTCAAACTTAACAGTATTCGTTGTATGCGTTTTTAAGGTTTTCGGCAATCATTTGGGCAGGACGACCTTCAATGTGGTGGCGTTCCAACATATGGACCAATTCGCCATTTTTAAATAATGCCATAGACGGAGAGCTGGGAGGGAAGGGCACCATATGGTGACGTGCTGCTTCAACTGCCTCGCGGTCAACACCGGCAAAAACGGTTACTAAATTATCTGGTTTTTTATTGTTCGCAAGAGACATGCTTGCTCCTGGACGTGCATTCGCCGCTGCACAACCGCACACAGAATTTACTACTACAAGAGTGGTTCCTTCTTTTTTAAGTGCGTCTTCAACTTCGTTGGCTGTATGTAATTCTGAAAAACCTACTTTCGTAAGGTCTTCGCGCATTGGTCTTACTAATTCTGCTGGATACATAATATTCTTATTTAAAGTGTATTAAAATATGATTGCAAAGGTACAAAATTTGAAAACGAATTGTTATTCAAATCGATTCCAAATAACAAGTTTCGAGTAAATTCCAAATTAAAAGTACCAAATTCCAAAAAGGGTTCATAATCTTATTCTGGAATTTGGAATTTTGATTTTAATATTTGGTTTTTAAAAACCTTACCTTTGTCGGTTCAAAATCAGAAAAATTACATATTTATGCTTCGTTGGTTCCTTGCTGTTATTGGATATCTGTTTTTTCGTTTTCCGGGAGCTATTGCTGGTTTTGTGATTGGTAGTCTGTTGGACAATATGATGGGAAAGTCCCGGACTTTCAAAACTTCGTTCGGTCCTTCACAAACAGTATCTCCTGCCGATTTTGAATTACACTTACTTTCCTTAGCCTCTTTGGTTATTAAAGCTGATGGAAATGTAAGCCAAACAGAGCTGGATTATGTGCGTCAATACTTTGTTCAAGCATACGGAAAGGATCGTGCCAACGCTACTTTTAGACTTTTTAATGAGGTAATCAAAAAGCGGGAAATATCCGCCCAGAATATCTGTAATCTACTAAGGCAGCGAACCAAGTATGAGAGTCGTTTACAGATTCTTCACTTTCTGTTCAGCATTGCCAACGCCGATGGTCGGGTTTCGGAACCAGAAGTCGCTGAAATAAATCGTATCGCAGGATTTTTGGGAGTGTATTCGAATGATTTTGAGAGCATCAAAGCGATGTTCTTTAAAAATCCGGATAGCGCCTATCGCATTTTGGAAATCGACCGAACTGCCACCGATGCCGAAGTTAAAAATGCCTATCGTACAATGGCAAAAAAATACCATCCAGACAAACTTCAACATTTGGATGAAGCCCATCGAAAAGGTGGGGAAGAGAAATTCAAGAAGGTTCAGGAAGCTTATGACCAGATTCGGAAGGAACGGGGGATTTAGCTTAGCTTCGATACACCCCGATGAAAAATCGGGGTACTCAGCTACCTTAGATTCGTTTTACTGATCATAACTTTTAAAAAACTTTATGAGGCTTTAAAACCTTCTAAGTGCTGGATGAAGCATTAAGAACACAAATGGAAAGATCGGAAAATCTAACTTCGATATAACAAACGCAAATTAAAAATCGAACATCTTTGAGATCTGTCAGGTTTGGATTTATTCCTTCCTGTATTTTCGTCTGCTTATTACCTTTTCCAATTGTCTTTCAATTATCAATTGCGCCAAAGTTTCTCCTGCTGTTTCTTTCTGGGAGTTTTCTGCAAGCGCGGTCATTGCTTTTTCTTGAGAGATGTCTATTCGATATAAAATGGAGACGACTTTGTTGAAATCGGTTACTAATAAATCATTCAGATAATTCGCCAATTCTTTTTTCAGATCATCATACGATTGGGCTTTACCATAAATATGTTTATCTGAAGTAACTATTTCGTAGCCCCACAATAAAGCTTCTAATTTATCGTCGTCATTTTCCATCTTTAATTGAGTTTTCTATACTTAAACCCCAAAGGTCTTCCTCCTACGCTGAAAAAGCTTCGGCGGACAAGTTTAAACCTCTTTGGGGTTTTTCATTATTAGCCTACTTCAGCTCTTAATTTTATAAAATCATACAAAAGCCTAACTCCCACACCCGTTCCACCAGAAGGATTAGAACCTTTGGCATCTTTTAAAAACGCCGGGCCGGCGATATCTAGGTGAATCCAATCATAATCGGTAAAATGTTCTAGGAATTTTGCAGCAGTACTTGCACCTCCAACCGGGCCACCAATGTTTTTGAGGTCGGCTACATCACTTTTCAAAAGTTCTTCAAATTCTTTCCAAAATGGAAGTTGGAAAAGACGTTCATAGGTATTTTCTCCACTTTCCTTTAATTCGTCCATTCTTTCTTGCTGATTCCCGGCCATCGCAATTCCGAAGGGTCCCGTAATTGCAGCAGCAGCACCGGTTAACGTAGCCATATCGATAACCAGTTCGGGGTTGTATTGTTTGGCGTACGTTAAAGCATCGGCCAAGATCAACCTTCCTTCTGCATCCGTGTTTTGAATTTCTACGGTGGTACCGTCCATCATTGTTATCACGTCATCGACCAAAAGGGCTTTTCCGTTAATTTTATTATCGGTAGCCGGAACAAGGCCAACCACATAATATGGAAGTTCGTTCATCGCAACTGCTGCCATGATTCCAACTACTGTCGCCCCACCACCCATATCAGATTTCATGGTGGACATAGAGCCGCTGATTTTTAAAGAATAACCTCCTGTATCAAAAGTCACTCCTTTTCCTACCAAGACAAGTGGTTGCTTATTGATGGCATTTTTTGGATGATAAGTCATAATATTGAAGGTAGGAGGAACTTCGGAACCTTGATTTACGCCTAAAAGACCGCCCATTTTTAATTCTTCAATTTTATCCTTTTGTAAAACTTCGGTTTTGAAACCATATTTTTTTCCCGCCTCAACTATTCTTTCGGAAAACTTGACAGCATCCAATTTATTGGGAGGTTCGTTCACCAAAGTCCGCGTAAGGGCAACTCCGCTTATAAGATTGGTAACTGCTTTTAAGGTTTTTTCAGAAGCAGTGTCCTTGGAAATATAAATCTTCAGCTCCTTCTTTTCATTTTTCTTTTTATAGGAATTGAATTGATAACTTCCCAAAAGCAAACCTTCCAAAAAGGAATTTATTTGATTTTCAGGTAGGTCGTTTAAACTTTCTAGATAAGAAGTTTTGCAATTTTCTTTATCCAAGGTTTTATACAGAGAGATACCCAGTTTTCTATTTTTCTCCAGATCCTGGGAAGTTGAAACTACCCAATAGCTTTCCGAATCGTTATAAGAAGTAATTACCTCGTTTTTTTTATTTTCGAAAGCCGCACTTATCTTTTTGGATAAAGATGCATTCAACTGAGGCTTTTTCAATTGGTTTTCTTCAGATAGAAAAATGATTTTACTCGAGTTTTCAGGAATTTCATTCGTTGAATTGTAGGATGTCAATTCAAGATTTAAATAAGAATTTTTCAAATTGATATAATTAAAATTAGAAAATCAATATACACTTTTTTGGTTCGTCAGAAATGCAATGTTATGATAATTTTGTAAGTTTTCGAAGGCGGTAATTTTGTCTTTTCAAGAATGAATAAAAATAATACTTCGGAATAAAAAATGGGTTTCTTAAACCGAGAAACCCATTCATCTATAGACTAATTCAACATCATTAAAGCAAAGTATAGCGAATTCCAAAGAATCCACGAATCCCTTGATTTGGGGCATAAACATAATTGGGGTCAAAAGTGAGCGCATAGGGATTATTGGGAGTGGCAACGGCATTTCCCGAATTATCAAATACCACTTCCTTGTCAAAAGGGTCATTTGCCCTTGAAATTAAAAAGGGAGCACTTTTCGCCGGAGTCCAATTCAAGAGGTTTTTTACGCCACCATAAAATTCAAAGTTTTTCATACCATCATAGGTCAATTGAATGTTTTGGATACTCCAAGTTGGACTGTATTCTGGGCGGGGATCCAAGTCGCTTAAAAGTGGAAGTCGCATGGGTCCAAAAACATTTCCTGTGTAATCTATGGAGAGATTATACTTGAAAATATTATATGTTAAAGCCCACGTACCACTAAACTTTTCCGTGAGCATTTGTTGGGTGGTTATTCCGTCCTCAGTTGAGGTAACATCTTGATAAGTAAACCCGAGAATAGCCTTAAATCGATTCGAAAAATGCGCATCCATATTTAATCCAATTCCCTTTGAAGTGGCATGCCCATCCAGATTCGAATAAATGATCTGGTTTGGATTGGTGTCATAGTCGGGGAGAATGGCGTTGGTGAAATACGTGTACCAGGCAGAACCTTCAAAATTCAGCATAGTTCCATTTTTGAAATATAATTTTTTCAGATAATTCAGATTCACATTATAACTGCGTTCTGGATCCAGTTCCCCTTCAATCACAACCTCCCGTGCCCCCGTAAGTGCAGCGTGATCCTCCGTAAATAAATTCACCACTCGAAAGCCAGTTCCTGTATTTAGCCGGATGATATCATTTTCAGTCAATTTTAACCGATAGGCCAGCCGGGGTGTAAAAATGTTCCCGTGTCTTTCGTCGTAATCATATCGCGCACCGGCAAGAAGGGTGTTTTTCTCATTGAATTTATATTCATCCTGGACGAACAACGAAGGAATCAAAATCTCCTCTGGATCATTTTCATCCCCAATTGCCGTGGCAGTTGTATTATCGTCATAATAATTATATCGTCCCGCAGCACCGAAAAGCATATCGTGTTTTCCAAACTTTTTGTCCCAAGTGAATTGGCCGAAAGCAATTCGCTGTTGTGCCATGTATTCCACATCGCCATAAACTGAGTTTTGGTCGTGATCGGTATAGGAAAAATTGAAGAGTATCTTTTCGCTGATGGGCAATTGATAACTTCCCAACAGTTCATAACGCGCCGTGTAGATACTTTCGCCATAAACCTCGTCGCCTCCTCTATAAGAAGGATTCCAATCCATTTCACCACCCCAGCGGTCTTCGTAGAAAAAACGTCCTGCCAAAGAAGCGATACGATTTTCTTTACGCTGAAAACTCCATTTATTAAATACTGAAATACGATCCTGAAGCGTGACATCGGTAAAATTATCACCATTTTCATCTTTCGGATTGGAATAGTTAAAATAGTTGGCTCCCAGAAGCGCAGTGGCTTTTCCGAAATTTTGTTTTAATCCTAAGTCAACATTTACTTCGCCCCACGTAGTTCCAAAAACATCCACCGCAAGTCGAGGTGCGTATTCAGGCAATTTCGTAATCACATTTATTAATCCACCAACCGCCTCACTTCCGTATAGAGAAGAGGCAGGTCCTTTGACGATTTCCACCTGCTCGATCAGTGAATTTGGAATTCCCGAAAGGCCATAAACGGTTGAAAGGCCGCTCACAATTGGCATTCCATCGATCAACACTAAAGTATAAGGTCCTTCCAGACCATTGAAATGGATATCGCCGGTATTACAAACATTA
The DNA here is from genome assembly GCA_034676445.1 of Aequorivita sp. GTDB lineage: Bacteria > Bacteroidota > Bacteroidia > Flavobacteriales > Flavobacteriaceae > Aequorivita. The sequence continues at coordinate 1,182,433 of JAUCCE010000005.1, read as the reverse complement.
CAGTTAAGTTGTGGTCTAACTCCATTTACGTTCTGCAATGCATCGAAAATGCTGGGAGTGGGATTTTTCTTTAAAAATGTAGGCGTATAAACTTCCACCGGAACTGGACTTTCAATACGCAATACCGGTTTTAGGGTGCCACTGATAACAACCTCGTTCAAACTGTTGTCTTCTTTTAAATTAAATGTCACCGTTTGGGCACCACCACTGAGATTTACTGTTTTCGATTCTTTGGAAAACCCGGTAAATGATGCGGACAAGGTATATGTGCCGTTCGGAAGGTTAGGAAGGGTATAATTCCCAAAATCGTCGGTTACCGCTCCCTTGCCCAATTGTGGGATATAAACATTAGCAAATGCAAGAGGCTCTCCCTCGCTTTCAACTTTACCGGTTATGGTATTTTGTGCAATTGAGGACGAGCCAATTAAAAACATCATGACTTTCTTCCAGGTAAATTTATTGTTCATTTGTCTGAATTATATTTTTAGGCAAAGCTAAAAAGATGTTTTACAATAAAAAAATATATCTTTGTATAAACTTAAAACACCATGATGACCCTTGCTGAAGAGAACTATTTAAAAGCTATTTTTCATTTGGAATTCGAAAATGGTGGAGAGATAAGCACCAATGCCATTGCGGAAAGCATGGAGACCAAACCTTCATCGGTAACGGATATGGTTCAGAAATTGGCAGAGAAAAACATGCTTATTTACAAAAGATATAAGGGAGTTCAACTTACGGAGGAAGGAAGGAAATTGGCCGCTTATGTTATTAGAAAACATCGTTTATGGGAAGTTTTCCTCGTGGAAAAGCTAAATTTTCATTGGGATGAAGTTCACGAAATAGCCGAACAGTTGGAGCACATACAATCTGATGAACTCGTAACCCGACTCGATCAGTTTTTGGGAAGCCCCGATTTTGATCCGCATGGAGATCCCATTCCCGATGAACATGGGGTTTTAAAGCGCACTGAAAAGAAATTACTTTCAGAAATAGAAAAAAATCACCAAGGTGTATGCGTGGGCGTAAAGGAATCGAGTCCGGAGTTTCTTCAATATCTGGACAAAAAGAAGATAAGCATAGGAACCAAAATCACTGTTTTAGGAAAGGAGTTTTTTGATGGTTCCATGGTAATTCGGGTAGGAAACAATCAGTTTTTCATCTCCCAAAAAATTGCCGAAAACCTTTTTGTGCAGACCGTTTAAGGTTGAAATGATCTCAAACTTCATTTAGAACCATTAACATCCTGATTCATAGTATAAAACAAACATTCATGTTGAAAAAAATATTACTGCTTCTTACAATAATCAGCTTTTTAGGCTGTAAAAATCCCACGGAAAGCGACGGGAAAATCAAGGTCGTAACTACTACGAATATCTTGGCCGATCTGGTTTCCGAAATTGGTGGCGACAAAATTTCCCTTCAATCCCTTATGGGAGCCGGCGTGGATCCGCATTTGTACAAAGCCAGTGAAGGTGACGTGAGCAAACTCCACAATGCCGATATTATTTTTTACAGCGGACTTCATTTAGAAGGAAAATTGGTGGATATTTTCGAAAAAATGCAAAGAAGTAAAAACACGGTTTCGTTAGGAGATAGACTGCCGAAAGACCAATTAATTGCTTCGGCAAACTTTGGGTCTAACTACGATCCTCACGTCTGGTTCAATATTCAATTCTTTAAACAATTTGCCCAGATTGTCACCGATGAGCTTTCAAAAGCCGACACTGAAAATGCCGAAATTTATGATGAAAACAATAAAAAATACCAGTCCAAATTGGATAATCTGGAGACTGAAGTAAAATCCATCATCAACACATTACCAGAAGAAAAACGAATCTTGGTCACTGCACACGATGCTTTTAATTACTTCGGAAAAGCCTATGATTTTGAAGTTGTGGGCCTGCAGGGAATCTCTACCGCTACCGAAGCTGGCGTTCGCGATGTCCAAAAACTTTCCGATTTTATTATTGAAAATGGTGTAAAAGCCATTTTTGTTGAAAGCTCTGTTCCCCGACGCACTATTGAAGCTCTCCAAGCTGCGGTACTTTCAAAAAAGCACGGAGTTGAGATTGGGGGGTCACTCTATAGTGATGCGCTCGGAAATCCCGGAACTGAAGAAGGAACTTATATCGGAATGTTTCGGTATAATGTGAACACTATTGTAAACGCATTGAAATAATGGAAGAAAGGATAGCTGTTAAAGTAGATGACCTCACGGTGGCATATAATTATAAACCCGTTCTGTGGGATATTGACCTTTCCGTTCCCGAAGGAGTATTAATGGCCATCGTCGGTCCGAACGGCGCTGGAAAATCCACTTTGATAAAAACCATATTGGGAATCATCAAACCAATTGCTGGAAGTGTTACCATTTTTGGAGAACCCTACACTAAACAGCGGAAAATGGTGGCCTATGTTCCCCAAAAAGGAAGTGTGGACTGGGATTTCCCCACTACCGCATTTGATGTGGTGCTTATGGGAACCTATGGAAGCCTCGGTTGGATAAAACGACCGGGCGCCAAAGAAAAGAAGATAGCTTTGGAATCGATGGAAAAAGTAGGAATGCTTTCGTATAGAAACAGACAGATCAGCCAATTAAGTGGCGGTCAGCAACAACGTGTATTTCTTGCACGTGCTTTGGCCCAGGATGCCTCAATTTATTTTATGGATGAGCCTTTTCAAGGGGTAGATGCAACAACCGAAATTGCCATCATAAATATTTTAAAGGAATTGAGAAAAGCCGGAAAGACCGTAGTTGTCGTCCATCATGACCTCCAGACCGTTCCCGAATATTTTGATTGGGTAACCTTTTTAAACGTAAAGAAAATCGCCACTGGACCGGTGAAGGAAATTTTTAATGATGATAATCTTACGAAGACGTATGGGATTAATTATAAGGTAGCCGTCAATAAATGAGACGGTAGACGGTAGTCGGTAGTGGATTCGGCTATAATTAATGTACAATTGGAATGTAAATAGACGGTAGTCGTTAGTCTTTAGTCGGTAGTGAAATTGGCTATAATTAAAGAACAATGGGATTATATAAACAGTTGGTAGACGGTAGACGGTAGACGCTAGTCGGTAGTGAATATGGTTATAATTAATAGACAATTGGAAGAAAATATAAAACTGAATTCGAAATTAATGAATCAGCTTAAGGGTGTCCGAAACATCTACCGTCTAAAGACCACCGGCTTTAATACGTCCACCGACTACAGACTACCGACCAATGAAAATAAAAAAAGGAAAAAATAACAACAAAACCACTACCGTCTACCGTCTACAGACTAGCGACTTTAATACCGTCTGCCGTCTAAAGACTACCGACTTTTGCGGAGAACTAGTCGGAGTGTAGTTAAAATATAAAAGAAGAAAAATTAAATTTAAAATAGATCGATAATGGAAAATCCGAAATTTAAATTTGAAGACTTGACTGTATATCAGAAGGCGTTGGACTTTGTGGATGATGTTTATGCTGTTGCGAAGAAATTTCCAAAGGAAGAGATTTATGGATTAGCTTCACAATATAAAAGAGCGGCAATTTCAATTCCTCTAAATATAGCAGAAGGTGCCGGAGATACCGATGCGCAATTCAATCGCTATTTACAATTGGCTTGGGATTCATCAAAGGAATGTGTGGTCTGCTCCACAATAGCAAGAAGACAAGGATTTATTACAATGGATGAGGACAAAGATGCAAGAATAAAACTATCAGAATTATCAAAAATGACCGTCTCGCTTCAGAAATATCTTAAAAAGAGTCGATAGACGGTAGTCTTTAGTCGGTAGTGAACTTGGATTTAATTAATGGACAATTGGAATATATAAACAGTTGGTAGACGGTAGAGGCTAGTCGGTAGTGAATACGGTTATAATTAATAGACAATTGGAAGAAAATATGAGACTGAAATTCACAAAATTAACGAGTCAATTCAAAGGCATCCGAAACTTCTACCGTCTAAAGACTACCAACTACAATACCATTGACCGAACGATGAAAATTACTAAAGGATAAAATATCAACGAAACCCACTACCGATTACCAACTAGCGACTACCGACCAATGAAAATTACTAAAGGAAAAAATAATAACGAAACCACTACCGTCTACCGTCCAAAGACTACCGACTTTAATACCGTCTACCGTCTAAAGACCACCGACCAATGAAAATTACTAAAGGATAAAAATAATAACGAAACCCACTACCGTCTACCGTCTACCGACTACCGACTAATTATGACTGAATACTTCAACCTTCTCTGGCACGACTACACTCTCCGCACCATAACTCTGGGAACCGCGGTACTTGGAGGTATTTCAGGAATGCTGGGAAGTTTTGCGGTATTGCGAAAAGAAAGTTTGTTGGGAGATGCCATTTCACATGCCGCTCTTCCGGGAATTGCGCTGGCGTTTATAATTACCGGTGCCAAGGACTCTGGAACTTTGCTTTTGGGAGCTTTGGTAAGTGGATTAGTGGGAACCTATTGGATTCGTGGAATTACCTCCAAAACCCATTTAAAAAGTGATACAGCCTTAGGACTTATCCTATCCACCTTTTTTGGTTTTGGGATGTTGCTGTTGACCTTTATCCAAAAACAACCCAACGCAAATCAAGCGGGATTGGATAAATATCTTTTTGGCCAAGCGGCTACATTGGTGGAGAGTGATGTAAAATTGATGGTTATAGTTACGGCGGTTTCTCTGGTAGTTCTTCTACTATTTTGGAAGGAATTCAAACTTCTTCTTTTTGATCCGGATTACACTCAAACCCTTGGTTTCAACACAAAATTTATTGATGTATTGGTAACGTTTTTCATTGTTCTCGCCATCGTACTTGGATTACAAACAGTTGGCGTGGTCCTCATGAGCGCCATTTTACTTGCTCCTGCGGCGGCGGCCAGACAATGGACAAACAGTTTGAGTACCATGGTTTTATTGGCAGGTCTTATTGGAGCACTTTCGGGGATTTTTGGAACCGCAATCAGTGCGAGTCAGGATAATCTTCCCACAGGACCGGTGATTGTATTAGTGGCAAGTGTCTTTGTTTTGTTCTCCCTAATTTTTTCTCCTGGAAGAGGATTGCTGTTCAGGGAAATTCGTTTTAGAAGAAACAGGAAGGATCTTCAACTAATGAAAACCCTTCAGTTCATGTATGATATCGCGATAGACCATGAAAATATTTCGCATCCGCACGCAATTCGGATTCTAAATAATTTTCAGGGCTACACAAAAGGATCGCTTAAAAAATTAGAAAATGAAGGTTTAATATTACTTGAAGGACAAGATTGGGCTATGACTCAAAAGGGATTCAATAAAGCTGCCCAAATGTATAACCAACAGATGAACAATGAGTAACCCACATATAGAAATACAGATTATAGCTGCGGTCGTGGCAATGGCTTGTGCTATTCCTGGCGTGTTTTTGGTGCTTCGGAAAATGGCTCTCATCAGCGATGCCATCAGTCATTCCATTCTGCCAGGGATTGTAATTGGGTTTTTTATTACCCAAGATTTGAATTCGCCCTTGCTTATTTTTTTTGCGGCTTTAGTCGGTGTTCTGACGGTAGTATTGGTGGAGTATATCCAAAAAACGGGAATGGTAAAAGACGACACGGCAATTGGCCTGGTCTTTCCGGCACTATTTAGTATTGGAGTTATTCTGATATCGAAAAATGCTGGCGATGTACACTTGGATGTGGATGCTGTTTTGTTAGGTGAACTGGCCTTTGCACCTTTTGACAGATTTATGGTTGCTGGTGCAGATTGGGGACCAAAATCGCTCTGGGTAATGGGAAGCATTTTGATAGTAATTCTAAGTCTTTTGATCCTTTTCTTTAAGGAATTAAAAGTAAGCACTTTCGATGCCGGACTTTCCTCGGCAATGGGAATATCACCAATAATCATACATTATGGATTGATGTCCGTTTCATCCATCACTATTGTCGGTGCCTTTGATGCCGTGGGCGCTATATTAGTGGTGGCACTGATGATTGCGCCCGCAGCCACGGCCTATTTGCTTACCGAAGACCTTAAGAAAATGATTGGGCTATCGTTGTTTTTTGGAGTGGTTGCGGCAATTTCAGGATATTGGTTTGCAAATTGGTTGGATGCTTCCATTTCTGGTTCCATCGCCACAACTTTGGGAATCGTCTTCTTGATCGTCTATTTGTTCGCCTCAAAAAAAGGACTTATATCAGTTCTATATAGACATAAACAACAGCGATTGGAAGTTTCACTAATTACCTTTCTCTTACATTTAAACCGTCATGAAGAAAAACGGGAGCGGCATATCAATCACCTTAGAGAACATATAGACTGGAAGGAAGTTCGGGCAAAAAAAGTAATGGATCTTGCATTAAAAAACAATCTGGTAGAAGTAAGAAACGACATCGTTTTTCTTACGAAGAAGGGATTGGCGTTTACCGAAAAATCACTGGAATATATAATCGAAAACAAACACGAAAAAATAGATTCGATGAAAGAAGATTTTTTCTTGTTCAGAGGGTAAAAAAGACTCAATTTCAAAACCAACTCGATCTCAATGAGAACACACAACAATTGTTACAAAATGAAACTTCCTTATTTGGGTTTAAAACTACCTGAACCCAACTGCTATATAATAAAGTAAAAATTCAAACAGATGAAAAGCGAGGGCCATAAATCCTTGGAGAATGTTCACGGAACGATAGAAACATCGGGAAAGAAATCTCCTTGGAGGCGTTTGCTCGCTTTTCTGGGCCCGGCATATTTGGTGAGCGTGGGTTATATGGACCCGGGAAACTGGGCAACCGATATTGCCGGTGGAAGCCAGTTTGGGTACGCTCTGTTGTGGGTTTTGCTGATGAGCAATATCATGGCATTGCTGCTCCAAAGCCTTTGTACCCGACTTGGAGTGGGTCCGCGGTCTGGATTTGGCACAAGCTTCCCGCCAATCCTATCCCACTTTTGTAAATTTCATATTATATATTTTAGCTGAAATTGCCATCGCCGCAACCGATTTGGCCGAAGTGATCGGTATGGCAATCGGACTCAATCTCCTCTTCGGACTGCCGATGATCTGGGGAGTCTCCATTACCGTTTTGGACAGCTTTCTTCTTTTGTTTCTAATCAACAAAGGAATGCGGAAGATGGAAGCGTTTATTATTGGTCTTATCGCCATTATCGGGGGCTCGTTCCTGATCGAAATGTTCTTCGCAAAACCGGACATGGGAGAATTGATGAGCGGATTTATTCCCACCCTTCCCAATGACACCGCTCTGTATATTGCAATCGGGATCATCGGGGCTACGGTAATGCCGCACAATCTCTATCTGCATTCCTCTTTGGTGCAAACCCGAAAAATAGATCAGACCAGAAAAGGAATCAAGCACGCCCTGAAACTCAATTTTATAGATTCGGCAATAGCTTTGAACCTCGCTTTCTTCGTGAATGCCGCTATTCTCATATTGGCGGCTTCAGTGTTTTTTAAAAATGAACTGTACGAAGTGGCCGAAATCCAGGATGCCTACGCTCTTTTAGAACCGCTGCTCGGATCCAATCTGGCACCCATATTCTTTGCCGTGGCGTTGATTGCTGCGGGACAGAGCTCAACATTAACGGGCACTTTGGCTGGACAAATCGTGATGGAGGGATATTTGAACCTTAGAATCCAACCATGGGTCCGTCGACTTTTAACCCGATTGGTGGCGATTATTCCGGCACTCTTCACTATTGTTTATTTTGGAGAAGGTGCTACCGGAAGATTGTTAGTACTCAGTCAGGTGGTTTTGAGTTTGCAGTTGGGATTTGCCATAATTCCGTTGATTCATTTTGTCAGCGACAAGAAGATGATGAAAGGTTTCCATATTAAAGTTCCTATGAAAATTGCCTCTTGGATCATAACCATAATAATTGTTGCACTCAACGGAAAGTTGGTATATGAGGAAGTAAAAAATTGGATAGTAAACTCCGATGATCCTATTTATATATGGACAATTGTCGTTCCAATTGTTTTGGGCAGCGCAATACTGCTGGTTTATATTACCCTTCTACCCTTACTGATGAAAAGAATGGCAGATCGGAAAATACTTGTGCCGCACATTTCAAAATCAGAGATTGGAAAAATTTCAAAAATGAAACCTTATAAATATATCGCCATTGCGGTTGACTTTTCCACTGCGGATCAAAAAAGCATTTCGTCAGCTTTACAGCTGGGAGGGATAAATGCGGTTTACAAATTGATCCACGTAGTGGAAACTCCGGGTGCTTTATTGTACGGAAGCAGTATTGATGATCATGAAACAACCAACGACGAAGAATTCCTAAATTCGTATAAAACAGAACTGGAGCAACAAGGATATACTATTGAAATAGAACTCGGCTTTGGTTCTCCAAAAAAAGTAATTCCGAGAATAGTAAACGATGGAGATTTTGATTTGCTGGTCCTCGGGAGCCACGGGCATAAGATGTTCAAGGATCTTATATTTGGAACGACAGTGGACAGTGTAAGACATCGGGTTAAAATTCCTGTTTTTATTGTTTGAGAGTAACCTAAAGCTACTTAACCAATGGCCTTTATAATTTCTCCTTTCTTCTTCTGAAATACGGATTTTTTCCCAACAATGGAAAGAGATCTTTTGAGGCGGCGAACTTTTCTTATGAAGGTAATAAGGTTGACGAGCCACAAGGTTTTTTTCTTACTTAGGTAATAAGGTCTTATTAAATTATAATTCCTTAATCAGATCATTAAAAAGGAGAACGTTCCAAGGTATTTCAAAGAGGTAATAAATTCTTTGGAAGTGGATTTCCAAGAAAAGCTAATAGGCAAAAGAAAAGATTTATCTTTGCCATAAAATCCATAGTCAAAAAGAAACCTTATTATCTTAGTAATCAGGCCTCGGAAATGCTGTAACCTTATTACCTTATGGGAAAGCAAATTAATTGCTGTTACTTAAATAGCCGAACTAACGTTGTTCCTTTTCTATTCAATACTATTCTCAATTTTGGAATTCAATGGGTTTAATTTTTGATGTATCTTTAAAATCCAAAAAAAATATTTATATGAAATATCCACTTCTTTCCCTGCTGATTCTCTTTTCAAGCTTTGCCTTCGGTCAAAACGATGAAGCGAAACCACCTGTTATTGCAGTGAAAGTTCCGCTAGATAAATCTGTTGTTCTGAAGGATGTTACTATTAAATTTTTGGAAGTTGTTGAAGATTCACGCTGTCCGAAGGGTGTAAATTGTATCTGGGCGGGACGGGCTATTGTAAAAGTAGAAGTCACAGCAAATGGACAAACAAACGAAAAAACGTTAATATTGGGGGAAACAAGACCTGGGGAAAATAAAAACACCAACCTATATAGCTCCAGTGATTTTGCGATCAATGGACTGACATTGGATCCCTATCCATCTGTGGAGAATGCAGGAGAGGATACAGATTATGTGCTATTGGTTTGCGAAGAAAAGAACCAATAACTTAGTGAAAGCTACAACTGTCACAGTCTGAATGATCTCCCTTTTTGCCGCCCGGTTTCCGAACTTCATAAATAGGATTCCAAACGAACTTTTTCAGCAGGTAGCCAATGGCGAGTGAAAACGTTATTATAACCAATATTGTTTGCATAGTGCAAAGGTAATTAAATGCTTGGAAAGCACCAATTTGCGGTTCATGGATTTTGGTGTGAATTTAAAATGTTCTGATCTCTCAGAATTTCTTCCAAATTAACCCTAATAATAAGACTTCAAAATTAACGCAAACAAAATTTAAGATGAAAATAAAGCCTATAAGAAGCGAAGCGGATTACAAAAAAGCACTTGAGCGCTTGGAAGTTATTTTTGATGCCAAAAGAGAAACTGACGAAGGTGATGAATTGGAGATCTTATCAATTCTAATCGACAATTATGAAAGTGGGAATTTTCCAATTGATATGCCCGATCCAATTTCCGCAATAAATTTCAGAATGGAGCAAATGGGCTTGAAACAAAAAGATCTGGTCGATATGATTGGTTTCAAAAGTCGTGTGAGCGAAATAATGAATAAGAAACGAAAACTGACTTTAGAAATGATCAGGAAACTGAGTGCGGATTTAAATATTCCAACTGAAGTTCTAATCCAAGATTATTAAGACCTCAATGGATATTTACTTCAAAATCTGATAAGCCGCGAGCGAGACAACATAGGCAATAGCGGTCATTACCACCAATTGCCACATTGGCCATTTCCAACTGTTGGTCTCTCTTTTTACAATAGCCAAGGTACTCATACATTGCATCGCAAAAGCATAAAACAACAATAAGGAAATTCCACTTGCGAAATTGAACAACGGCCCTCCCAAAATAGGGTTTACCTCTGCCGCCATTCTGCTTTTTATCGTTTGTTCGTCATCGCTTCCTACGCTGTAGATGGTAGCCAGAGTTCCCACGAATACTTCACGCGCCGCAAAGGAAGTCACCAATGCAATCCCGATCTTCCAATCGTAACCCAAAGGACGTACAATCGGTTCAATGGCATGGCCGATTTTCCCGATATAGGAATGTTCCAATTTAAACGAGTCTACGTGATGGTCCAATTCTTCTGGAGTTAAATTTTGAGATGCATATTCTTGGGCAACTATGGTTTCAGCTTGATTAAAATCTCCAGGGCCGTAGGATGCCAAGACCCAAAGAATAATGGAAATAGCAAGAATAATCTTTCCAGCACCAATGACAAACGCCTTAGTTTTTTCAACCATGGTTATCAAAACATTTTTTGGAAGCGGAAGCTTATAATTTGGCATCTCCACCATAAAGAAACTCTTCGTTTTTATTCTCAAAATTTTGTCCAATACCCAAGCGGCAAAAATGGCCGCTCCAAAACCAAGAATGTACATAAACATTAAGGTTAGAGCCTGAAGACTGAAAATCCCAAAAATCCTGATATCGGGAATTACCAAAGCAATGATTATCAGATAAACTGGTAATCTTGCGGAACAGGTGGTAAAGGGAGTTACTAAAATAGTTATGAGCCGTTCTTTCCAATTTTCAATATTCCTTGTGGCCATGATGGCGGGAATAGCACAAGCAGTTCCGGCAACTAAGGGAACTACGCTTTTTCCACTCAGTCCAAATTTTCGCATTAGTTTATCCATCAGGAAAACCACTCGGCTCATATATCCAGTTTCTTCCAAAATGGAGATAAACAGAAAGAGAAATGCTATCTGTGGAATGAAAATCACGATTCCACCAATTCCCGGAATAATTCCTTCAGAAATTAAATTGGTAAATTGACCTGGAGGAAGGTTGGTTTTAGTCCATTCGCCAAAGGCAGCAAAGGATCGATCTATAAAGTCCATGGGGTATTCACTCCAATCGAATATCGCCTGGAAAATCAACATCAATATTGCGAAGAAAATAACATATCCCCACACCTTATGGGTCAAAATCCGATCTAACCGACTTCGCAAATCTTTCGCATTTGCCGCGTCAATAGTTAGGGTTCCCTTTAAAACATCATTAATAAATTGATAGCGGACAATGGTTTCCCGTTGTTGCATCCGTTTCAGATTCCCTACTGATTCAGTTTGGAAGGTGGCGATACCTTTTAATTCGTTCCGATCAAGTTTTCCAAAATTTACATCCTGGGTAATAACCAACCATAATTTATAAAGATCTTGATTCGGAAACGCTTTTTGTAATCTATCAAAATATTCAGGAGCAATGTTGGAAGCGTTTAAGCATGGTTTTGTGGAAAGCTGATTGTAATTCTCAATCAATTTCTTTAAATAATCAAAACCAGTATTCTTCCTAGAGCTTATTAAGGCAATTTTGGTATTCAGTTTTTTCTCCAAAAGAGGAACATCCAAGGTAATCGCTTTCCTTTTCATCCGGTCCGCCATGTTTATGGCAAGGATCGTAGGAATTCCCAAATCCTTGATCTGGGTAAACAGCAGTAGATTTCTCTTTAGGTTTTCGACGTCGGCCACTACGACGGCAACATCGGGAAAATCTTTGTCGTTCTTGTTGAGAAGCAATTCAATGACCACATTTTCATCCAGCGATGACGCATTTAAGCTATAGGTACCGGGCAGATCAAGAATATGAACGGTACTTGCTCTACCAAACTTTGCCGTGCCTTGCTTTTTTTCTACGGTAATCCCAGGATAATTCCCAACTTTCTGGTTTAAGCCCGTCAATCGGTTAAAAACAGAAGTTTTTCCGGTGTTCGGGTTTCCTAAAAGCGCAACGTTAATGTGTTTGGCCATATATATTTCCCGCGAAGGCGGGAATCTCTATTCATTTTCGGCACCGACGGGAATTCTTTGGATAAACCTTATTAGATTCCACTCGGCACGGGAATGTATAATTTTAAATCAAGTCAATTTCAATCTTCAGGGCGGTTTCCAAACGTATGGCAAGATGACTGCCGTTGATATCTAGATATAAAGGATCCCTAAATGGCGCAATTTGCACCAGCTTTACTTCATTGCCAGGCAAACAGCCCATTTCCAATAACTTTAACGGTACGTGTTCCAAAGAAAATTCTTTGATTATGCCTCTCTGGCCTTTTTTTAAGGAAGCAATGGTTATCACCGGTTTTTATTTAGATTGAATTTAAACAAGGCAAAAGTAAGGGATTTTATTTAAAAATAAGGATTGCGGAATCTTTAATTCTTCCAGAAGATTCCGTCTTAAATTAATTTTATATAATCGTGACAATCTCCATATTTTTTAGCCTCGAATGATTCATCGGGTAGTTGGAGATTCCCGATTTAGCTTTTGGGGATATGGGGAAAGTTCAATTTTCAAGAGGTTTTGTAAAACTTTCTTTTTTAAAATAAATCCCCACTTTCTCCCGCAGATAACGCCGATTCCCGCAGAGAAAATCCGCGTAAATCCCCGAAATCCGCGGGAAACCTTTAAATTCTGCTTAAGAAAAAAATTTGGTGGGATAAAAACTATTTCTCCTTTTCCAGAATCTGTATATCCTCGAGTAATTGGTCAATGGATTCAGAATCCGTTCCGTCATAAAAACCGCGGATCCGTTTTCTTTTGTCCACCAAAACGAAATTCTCCGTATGGATCAGATCAAATTCTTCATAAGGATTGTCTTTTGCCACCAAATACGATTTCCGGGCTAGGTCATAAATTTCCTTTCTATCGCCAGTAACCAAGTTCCATTTATTGTCGTTTACTCCTTTTTCAATAGCGTATTTTTTAAGTTGGGGAACGCTGTCAATTTCAGGAGTTACTGTGTGTGAAAGAAGGAGAACGTTGGCATCGTCCTGAAGCTCTTTTTGGATTTTAACCATATGGTCTGTCATTATCGGACAAATGGTTTGACAGGTGGTAAAGAAAAAATCCGCTACATATATTTTTCCGTCATAATCATCTTGTGTGACCGTTTCTCCATTTTGGTTGGTCAAAGAAAAATCAGCAATAGTGTGATATTTTTTTACGTATTGAAGGGTGGTATCAACTAAATCGGCCGAAACTTCGGCAGGTTGGAAAACTTTCAGACTGCGTTTTGGTTCCATAACCTGATAAATGACGGTGATGATGATAACAGAAAGAACAAACATCACAATGGCGAAGAACTTATATTTTTTAAAGAACGAAAGCATGGTGTTAAAATTTAAATCAGATCGACATATTCGCCGGCAAAAATAACCCCTAATATTTTCAAAATCGATACTTTTAACAACAAAACCCATACGATGAAAATATTATTACTGACATTCTTTTTACAATTTCCTCTTTTCATCATTTCCCAGAATAACAGTTCCAAAGATATTAGCGAGGCCGAAGCCAAAGCTGCTCTGGGCCATTTTAGAGGAGTACAAAATATGAACACCAACAATTACGACCTAAAGTACCATCGACTGGAATTTAACGTTGATCCTACCCAAGCACATATTTCGGGAAAAGTAACTTCGTATTTCGAAGCCAAGGAAGATATGAATACCATGGTATTCGAATTGGTGGACAATATGACCGTTTCCGAAGTCAAGCAAAGAGGTGTTTCACTTTCCTTCACCCAAAACAGTAATGACGAAGTGGTTATAACCTTGCCCCAAGTTCAGCAGCAAGGGGTTTTGGATTCCTTAAGCGTGAGTTATTCCGGGAATCCCGTTAGTTCAGGATTTGGCTCCTTCGAAGTAAATACCCATAATGGCGATCCTCTTTTATGGACGCTTTCGGAACCATTCGGAGCCAAAGCCTGGTGGCCCTGCAAACAGGATTTGATCGACAAAGTGGATTCTGTGGATTTTTACATTACCACACCTCGCTTCAATCCTTCCAACGAGGAATATGTCGCGGTGGCCAATGGATTGGAAATCAGTCAGACAATTCAAGGGAACAACAAAATCACCCATTATCATCACGGCCATCCCATCCCCGCCTATCTTATTGCCATTGCCGTTACCAATTATACCGTGTATTCACATACGGTGGAAAATAATGGAAATCCGTTTGAGATCATAAATTACATTTATCCCGAAGATTTAGTTTATGCCCAACAGCGAACGCCAGTGACCGTGGACATCATGAACCTTTTTGCCAATCTATTCGAACCTTATCCGTATGCAGATGAAAAATATGGCCACGCCCAAATGGGCTGGGGCGGTGGAATGGAACATACTACCGTATCTTTTATGGGAAGCTTGGGCAGAAGTTTGATTGCACACGAACTGGGTCACCAATGGTTTGGCGATAAAGTAACTTGCGGCGGTTGGCAAGATGTGTGGCTTAATGAGGGTTTCGCAACCTATATGGACGGATTGACAGTAGAGAATCTAGATGGTGAGGCATCTTTCAAGTCTTGGAGGGAGGATAAAATATATAACATCACCTATTATCCCGGCGGCTCGGTATATGTTCCGGCTCAGGACACTACCTCTGTAAATCGGATTTTTAACAGTAGGCTTTCTTATGACAAAGCTTCAATGGTTTTGCATATGCTCCGAAAAAAACTCGGCGATGCCGATTTCTTCCAGGGAGCGACCAATTATCTTAACGACCCTGCTTTGGCCTTTGGATATGCCAAGACACAAGATTTAATAAGAAATATGGAAACTACAAGCGGTAAAAATCTGACCGAATTTTTTAATGATTGGATTTATGGTGAAGGTTATCCCAGCTATACCGTTCGGTGGAATCAGCAAGACAGCAGCAGTATAAACATAAAGATCTCACAAACCCAGAGCCATCCTTCGGTTTCCTTTTTTGAAGCCCCTGTTCCAATAAGATTGAGAGGAACCCAAGGTGAAATGCTTGACTTGGTATTGGACAACACTTCAAACGGTCAATACTTCCAACCTACGGTAAATTTTGAAGTTCAGAGTGTTCTATTTGATCCGGAATACGATCTTATTTCACAATATAACAATGTGGTTTTGGGAATTTCAAACCTTGATTTTGCCAGTGAAATTGTATTGTATCCAAACCCAACATCGGGAATGATAAACATTCAAAAACCGAATTCTTTGCACATAGATAAAATTAGGATTTACAATGCTCTTGGGGAATTGATAGGTTCTCGGTTATTTTCTGAAACGTTGGATCTCTCCAAATTCGCAACTGGAATTCTTTTTATCCAAATGGAATCTTCCGAAGGGCTAATTAATAAAACCGTTGTTAAGGAGTAATCCTTTTTGCCACGAACCAGCCTGACTTCCTTCGGCAGAAAATTGAATTATTATGTCTGTTCGAGCGCAGTCGAGAACTATTGGTCAATGACAATCAGTTAGGCCCTCGGTCGGATAAATCGACAAAATCCAAATTATGGGACAACTTTACCCCTAAATCCCCTAAAGGGGACTTAAAAAAGTCATTGATTTAATTCTAACTACACTTAAACAGACAAGATAAATCAGTTTTGAAACGGCCGTAGACGCCTAAATCCCCTAAAGGGGACTTTAAAGGATCATTTCTTTTCATTTAAGGATTTGCTGAAAAATCTGAAAACCGATGACATCCCAGTGATTATATGGCCCATACTTCCTGGATCCGTGGTCAACAATCATCCTTAGCCATAAATTAATCATAAATAAGAAGTCGAGCTCTTGCTTATTTTTTTTGCCCGCTCTAAAAGAGTACTTTTGTGCGCTAATTTCTAGAAAAAAATACATGAGTCCATTTGCTGTTAAGGCTATCCAGCTTCTTCTAAGCTTATCCCTATTAATCGTGCTCCACGAATTGGGACATTTTATTCCCGCTAAAATATTTAAAACAAGGGTTGAGAAATTCTATCTGTTTTTCGATGTAAAATTTTCACTTTTCAAGAAGAAAATCGGCGAAACCGTTTACGGAATCGGCTGGCTCCCTCTTGGCGGTTATGTGAAAATCGCAGGGATGATCGATGAGAGCATGGACAAGGAACAGATGGCCCAGCCACCACAACCTTGGGAATTTAGGAGTAAGCCGGCTTGGCAGAGGCTTATTATTATGTTGGGTGGAGTTACCGTGAATATTATTGTTGGGTTTGTAATCTATATGGCTCTTTTATATGTCTACGGAAGGAATATTACGACCAACGATGATATTCCCCAAGGCTTTGCAGTTACCGAACAGCTGAAGGAATATGGGTTTAAGGATGGCGATCAGGTTTTAAAAGTAAATGGAGAACCTTTTGAGGATGTCATGGAAATAAACCGATATCTTTTTCTGCGTGATGTTTCAACAGTTGAGGTTAAACACGAAGATGGTTCCATTGAAACGGTTAAAGTCCCAGAGGATGCAGGAAAGAAGATGTTTCAATCAGATGACTTTTTTCCTTTTAAACCTCGAATGGAACCGGTGATTGACACTATAATTCCAGGATATCCAGCACAAAAAGCAGGTTTTGAAGTTAAGGATAGAATTGTTTCAATAAATGGAAATCCAGTAAAATATTACGATCAGTATGAAAACTATATCAATAAAGAATCAGGTATTGAAAACGTAATTGTGGTTGATAGAGAAGGATCATTGGATACCCTAAGAGTTGCAACGAATGAGGAAGGATTGATAGGTATAAGTGTTTTTGGAAATGATATTTTGGACCAAATTGGAAAAACAAAGATTGACTATACATTGGGAGAAAGTATCGCCGGTGGTGTGGGCTATGGTTTCAATACGCTGAAGGATTACGTCAGCCAATTCAAATATGTATTTACCAAGAAAGGTGCAACCCAAGTGGGTGGTTTTGGAGCGATCGGAAATTTATTTCCCGCCAAATGGAGCTGGCAAAGTTTCTGGGCAACAACGGCATTGATATCGATAATCCTTGCCTTTATGAACATTCTTCCAATCCCCGCACTTGATGGGGGCCACGTGGCATTCCTCTTATATGAAATAGTAACGGGACGTAAACCTGGAGATAAGTTTATGGAATATGCCCAAATGGTCGGATTCTTTATTCTGATAGCTCTTCTGCTATTTGCAAACGGGAACGACATCTATAGATGGCTGTTTGAATAGGAAAACTTGATTAAAAAATGATATTCACCTCGTTCGAAAGTGCGGGGTGTTTTTTAGGTATAATATTTCTTTGTTATCTTCGAAATTTTCACGCTATTTCATTCATCAAAAAAGTCGGGAAATACATAACGTATAACCCGACTTAATATTTAATCTTCGTCGAATGACGATGCTATTAACAGCAATCGGAAATTGAATTATTCCTTCACCAATTTTTGGGTAATCATTCCTTTTGAGGTTAGCATCCTGACATAATAAATTCCTGATGATAAGCTCGATACATCCAGATTCATTTCCTTCTTGTTTTCGTTGGATACTTTTAAAACTGATTGGCCTGTAGTGTTAATTATTTCAATACCTTGAATATCATTTGTTCTACTGAAAACAGTAATTGATTCTGCAGAGGGATTTGGATAAATACCAATGTTGTCTCCAATAAAAGCAGCATCCGGAGTTCCCGTAGTTCCAATATAATCGTAGGTATATATAAAATCACAAACATACCCCAACTCACCCAGATCATTTTGGGTGTACCAATGACGCAGGGTTACCATGTTGTTCATTTCCACCAAACTTTTGGGATCTGATTGAACCTCAGGATTTATGGGCAAAACAAGCTGATCAACCGTGTAGTCTAGATTATATTCATATTCATTTTTGTTCACTACCCTATTTCCTGTTACATATTCCCATTTAATACAATTTTTATTATCATCATAATAGAATGAATTGGTACCAACTGGAGCCCAAGATATGTCGTTCCAATAGGCAGAAATGGAAGATTGTAGCGTGCCATCATTATTATATTCATAATCGATTTTCCAAGAATTTTCCCAAGAAGTGGAGTTCCAATTCTCTAAGGCGAGCTCCTGGACAATTTGGTCACTATCATTGTAGGTATAGGTGCAGGTTTCTACCAAGTTGGTCCCGCCCATAAGCAGTTCTCGACTGGTGAGTTTATTGTTTTCATAAAAATAGTTATAAACCCCTCCCAACTCAAAAGTGGATCCACCAAAACTGTTATAGTTTGATCGGGACAAACGATTTCCATTTGCGTCATACGTATACTCAACATAAGAAACATGAGTCCAGACGTCATTTAAAAGTTGATGGGTGTCAAGTTTGATAATGTTGTTGGAATTATCATAGGAGAGAGTATCTCTCACCTGTGTTTCATTATCTAAAAGGATGTCGGTGGCCTTTAATAGCAGGTCCGAATTGTAGGTGTATAACTCGTATTCAAATTGATCCGAAGATCGGACTTCCGCGAGTGAGTATTCTTTGTCAATGTTCTGGGAAAAGCCTGCAACGGAGAATATACCAGTGAGGCAAATGAGGAGAGTTTTATTCATAATTAAGGGGATATAGGTTTTGTTAAATTTTTCACAAAGTTACGGAGTTTTTTCTTAATGGGCACAAGTATGAATTGAAAGATACACCGAACAATCTTGCTGAGTATATCTGAAATCTAACATCCTTTCCGGAATATGGTAGATAGAATGTTGGACAAATCGTAATACTTCAGAAGTAATCTTAAAATTTCCAGTTTCCATAATGGATTAATGTTTATTCGTGCACTTTCTTTTCACATTTATCTATCCACAATTGCTTCATAACCCGTCCTATTTTAAAAAGGTTTAGGGTTAATTTTTTAATGTATAAGACAAACTTTAAGAATTGATAATTTTTAATTTTAATTACAATTCCTTCTCATGACCGAACAAGCAAATCAACCTGAAGTACTATGGCCATTGGTTCTCTATGGATTAGCGGTTATTCTTCTGGTAGCCGGGATGCTTACAATTGCATATTTTATTGGTGAACGCCATAAAGAACCCGCAACAGATGACGTATATGAATCCGGGATCAAGATTACCGGAACGGCAAGGCTTCGTTTTGCCGTTCATTTTTATTTAGTTGCAATGTTCTTTGTCATTTTTGATGTGGCCTCAGTATTCATTATCGCTTGGGCAATTTCAATCCATCAAGTGGGATGGACAGGATATACCGCAATTGCGGTTTTTATCGGAATCATGATGTCGGCACTATTCTATATCTGGAAAACTGGGGCTCTAAAAGTGGGTCCTGACAGTAAAAAAATCTTAAAAGCCTATCATAAGAGAATTAATAGAAATGCGCCGACGTAAAGGATTTTGAGGAATTTGGAGGAAGATTTGGAGAACAGCGCCCACCGAAGGAGGGAACAGATAGAACGATAAAAGAACGGAGTAACAAAATCGCAGTTAGAGCCAATTCATTTAGAAATACTAAGTACTGATAACCGATAACCGATACCTGATTACTGAACACTGAACACTAAAATTAGCCCCCTATGAAATGGTGGACAAGCAAAGTAAATAAACCAACCCAACCAATAATTGGAAGCAGTTCCTTTGAGGAAGCCTTTCAAAAAAATGTCATTTTGACCAACATGGAAAGCATGGTTGCCTGGGGCAGAAAGAATTCTATTTGGCCATTTAATTTCGGCTTATCTTGCTGTTATGTTGAAATGGCGACCAGCATTACCAGTAAATACGATATTTCAAGGTTTGGTGCGGAAGTAATTAGAGGCACCCCACGGGAAGCGGATATGATGGTTATCGCAGGCACCGTATTTATAAAAATGGCTCCTGTCATTCGGCAGTTATACGAACAAATGATGGCGCCCCGCTGGGTGATTTCCATGGGCTCCTGTTCCAATTCTGGCGGAATGTACGATATCTACAGCGTAGTGCAGGGAGTAGATAAGTTTATGCCCGTAGACGTATATGTTCCCGGGTGTCCTCCAAGGCCCGATGCCTTTTTGGAAGCCATATTACTGTTGCGCGAACAAGTGGGAAGGGAACGAAGGCCCTTAAATTGGAAAATTGGGGATCAGGGAATCATTAAACCGGAAGATATTTCCATGAAAGACCTCCAAGGACCTGAACGATTGAAAATGACGGAAATAAGAAGTCCCGATGGGATTTAAAAACTTTTTATTGTCTGATTTAAGAGAAATACTCCCAATATAAGGGAGTTCCTCCTCTCCTAATAAAAGGGAAAAGGAAAGCCAGGATTCAGATATAATATTCATCAGAAGTGATTCAGTAAAATATCAATTGGCCAACAGCATCAAATGACAGATATTGCTTCCATATTAAAAAAGAAATTCCCGGAGGTTATCCTCTCCGTTCAGGAAACGAAAGATGAGTTTCCCACACTTTGGATTCAGCCAGATAAGAATGTTGAAGTCCTCAGCTTTCTAAAGAACGAAATCGAGAAACCTTTTAAAATGCTTTACGATCTTACCGCCATAGACGAGCAGGCCAGGATCCATCGCGAAGGACAACCCGAAAGTAGGTTTACGGTTATTTACCACTTGCTGTCTTTTGATCGAAATGACTTTGTTCGGTTTAAAGTGCCCTTGACTTCAAATAAGCCGAGTATTCGATCTATTGTCGATATATGGCCGATGGCAAATTGGTACGAAAGGGAAGTTTATGATCTTTTTGGAATTCACTTTAGCGGCCATCCCGATCTGCGCAGGATATTGATGCCACAAACTTGGAAAGGCCACCCCTTACAAAAATGCCATCCGGCGAGGGCTACCGAAATGCCTCCTTTTACCCTACCAGATAGCCAACAGCAAAAAAAAGAAGATGTTTTACGGTTCAAACCTGAAAATTGGGGCTTGGACAAAACCCTTGGAGAGGATGAACTCATGTTTTTAAATGTGGGCCCCCAACATCCGGGCACACACGGTATTTTAAGGCTCGTACTGCAGATGGATGGAGAGGATATCGTAAAAATTGTCCCCGATATCGGTTTCCACCATCGGGGAGCGGAAAAAATGGGAGAACGCCAATCTTGGCATACCTACATTCCCTATACCGACCGGGTGGAATACCTAAGCGGAGTGATGAACAATTTTCCCTATGTAATGGCCGTGGAAAAACTGGCTGCCATAGAAATACCGGAACGGGCAAAAATGATCCGGATATTGATGAGCGAACTGTTCAGAATATCAAGCCATTTGGTCTGGTACGGCACCTTTGCCCAGGACCTGGGGATGATGACTCCCGTATTCCTGATGTTCAACGACAGGGAAAAAGTACTGGGAATTGTGGAAGCCATCTGTGGTGCGAGAATGCATCCCAATTGGTTTCGGATTGGCGGTGTTGCCCAAGATCTTCCAGAAGGATGGGATAAGCTTATCCACCAATTTATCGACTACTTCCCTCCAAAATTAAAGGAGTACGATAGGCTTATAATGAAAAATAGAATCTTTAAAGCAAGAACAGTCGGCATCGGAATCTATTCCACGGAAGAAGCTATCGAATGGGGCATAACCGGACCGGGTTTAAGAGCAACCGGTTTTGATTGGGATTTCAGAAAAAAACAACCCTACTCCGGTTTTGAGGATTTTGAATTTGACATTCCCACCGGGCAAAATGGGGACTGCTATGATAGGGCAAAAGTGCGCATTGAGGAAATGAGGCAAAGTCTGCGAATTATCCAGCAATGCGTAAAAAATATGCCGGCAGGACCTTATAAATCGGACAGCTCCCTTGCTACGCCACCTAGGAAAGACCGCACTATGAAAGATATAGAAACCTTGATCCACCACTTTGTGCATACCTCTTGGGGGCCCGTCATTCCCCCGGGAGAAGCCTTTTGCTCGGTTGAGGCGTCAAAGGGAAACAATGGATATTATCTGTTTTCAGATGGAAATACCTCCTCATATCGAACCCGGATCCGTACACCCTCATTTGCTCATATGCAGTTTGTGCCGGAGATCAGTCAAGGATATACCATAGCTGATCTAATGTCCATTTTGGGAAGTGTGGATTACGTGCTATCCGATATTGACCGATAGCTCAACAAGAAAAAATTAAGACTAACTAACTGAAGAGGTTTAAATTAAACAGTAAAGGAACAGAATCAAATTACAGTAGCTAACCTTTTAAGGCTATATAAAATGACCGAATTCAAAGTATTATCAGCGGAAGAAGTAAAGGAAATACAGGACACTTTTGCCCATTTCCCAGCGAAAAGCGCCGCTTGTATCGAAGGATTGAAGATCATCCAAAAAAGACAGCGATGGGTTTCAGATGAAGCCCTGGAGGAACTGGCGAAAATCTTGGAAATGTCGCCGGCAGCGATTGACAGTGTGGCCACCTATTACAATCTAATATTTCGAAAACCCATAGGTCGGCACGTAATCCTGATTTGCGATAATGTGAGTTGCTATATCATGGGATATGAAAAAATTGCAAAATATATAAAAAACAAGCTGGAGATAGATTTTGGCCAAACAACTCCCGATAACCGATTTACACTATTGCCTATTACCTGTCTGGGTACCTGCGACCACGCTCCCGTACTTATGATCGACGACGACCTGCATCGGGATTTGACAGTAGATAAACTTGATGACATTTTGAATAAATATGAATAGACCACTCAAAACATCATAAATGATGAATCATGGAAAAACCACTGACACAGCATTTTAAAAACGACAATACCTGGCTTTCACTGAAAGAATACGAAAAAGTAGGTGGCTATCAGGGATTGCGCAAAGCCTTGAAGCTAAAGCCCGAGGAAGTCTCAAAGATGGTTGAGGACTCAGGGCTTAAAGGTCGTGGTGGCGCTGGTTTTTCCACAGGTAAAAAGTGGAGTCTTGTCCCCATGGGCGAAGATGCGCCCACTCCGAAATATTTTGTTGCAAATGCAGATGAAATGGAGCCCGGAAGCTTTAAGGACAGATATCTGCTGGAAGAAAGTCCACATCAAATGCTTGAGGGAGTTATCATCGGCGCCTACGCTATCCAGGCAAAATTCAGTTTTGTCTTTCTAAGATGGGCCTATCACAAAGCCGCCAAGGCCATTGAAACGGCAATAAAGGAAGCCTATGGTGCGGGATATTTGGGAAACGATATCCTGGACAGTGGGTTCAATCTGGAAATGTCTCTACATATAAGTGTAGGCCGCTATATGTGCGGCGAAGAAACCGCGCTCTTGAATGCCCTGGAGGGCAAAAGAGCGAATCCCAGAGCAAAACCGCCCCATCCTGTGGTAAGCGGATTTTTTGCCAAACCCACTGCGGTCAACAATGTGGAAACCCTGTGCAATGTTCCCCACATCTTGGTGAATGGTGCCGATTGGTTTAAAAAATTGAGCAAAACCGACGAAGGAGGCACTAAATTATACGGTGCCAGCGGAAAGGTGAAAAACCCGGGGCTGTGGGAACTCCCATTGGGCACTACACTGCGCGAGATATTGGAGGTACATGCCGGAGGAATGATGGACGGTTATAAGTTTAAAGGAGCCTTGCCCGGTGGAGGTTCCACGGATTTCCAATTGAATGAACACCTGGATGAACCTATGGATTTTAAAAGTGTAAGCAAGAACGGAAGCAGGTTAGGTACCGGCACCATCATCGTGCTGGACGACAAAACCTGCCCGGTTGGCATGGTGCTGAGCCTTGAGCGATTCTTTGCCCAGGAGTCCTGCGGATGGTGCACTCCGTGTCGGGAGGGGCTTCCGTGGACCGTAAAATTGCTTCAGGCCATCGAAAACGGGAATGGTAAAATGGAAGACCTTGACGTGTTGTCCTTTCATACCGATTATATGTCTCCGGGAAATACGTTTTGTGCCCTGGCCCCAGGTGCAATGGAACCCTTGCAAAGTGCGTTAAAGTTCTTCAGAGAAGATTTTGAAAGACATATTCATGAACATAAATGTCCATATAAATCATGACGGTCAAGCTAACCATAGACGATAAAGAGTTCGAAGTTGAGGACGGCAAAAATGTTTTGGAGACCTGTCTGTCGTTAGGATTGAACCTCCCATACTTCTGTTGGCACCCTGCCATGGAATCTGTTGGAGCCTGCCGGCAATGTGGTATTCTCAAGTACAAGGATGAAGATGACGACAAGGGAAAATTGGTCATGGCCTACATGGAACCGATAAAGGACGGGTTGCGCATTTCCTTGGAAGCAGAAGAAGCAAAAAAGTTCAGAGCGGCCAATATTGAAGCTCTCATGGTGAACCATCCCCACGATTGCCCGGTCTGTGATGAGGGTGGCGAATGCCATTTGCAGGATATGACCATTATGACCGGACATACCTACCGACGGTTCCGGTTCAAAAAAAGGACCCATGTCGATCAGTACCTAGGACCTTTTGTCCATCATGAAATGAACCGTTGCATTCAATGTTACCGTTGTGTCCGTTTTTATAAAGATTACGCTGGCGGGAAAGACCTTGACGTCTTTGGCGCACATGACCATCTTTATTTTGGACGAAAGGAATCCGGGGTCTTGGAAGATGAATTCAGCGGTAATCTGGTAGAGGTATGCCCCACGGGAGTTTTTACCGATGAAACCCTAAGAAAACATTTTACCCGAAAATGGGATCTCACCAATGCGCCCTCTATATGCCATAACTGTTCGGTAGGTTGCAATATCATTGCATCAGAGCGATACGGCACCATTCGAAGGATTCTAACCCGGTACAACGGAGATGTAAACGGATATTTTCTTTGTGACCGCGGTCGTTTCGGCTATGAATACGTAAACAGTCCAGAAAGGATTTTATCTCCCTTAAAAAGAATAGATCCAGGCTATACTGAAATCGCTAAGCAAGAAATTCTCCAGGAGATAAAACCCCTTGTTTCCCAAGGAAAAAAGATTCTTGGAATCGGTTCTCCCAAAGCTTCGTTGGAATCGAATTTTCTATTGCGACAATTGGTAGGAGCCGAAAATTTTTATGCGGGAATCCCAAGTGCCCAAGGAAAATTGGTTCAACGGATAGTCGAAATACTAAGCAACGGTAAAGTAAAAACCCCTTCGTTGGATGAAACAAAAGACTATGATGCCATTTTTATTCTCGGTGAGGATGTTACCAACACCGCACCGATGTTTGCGCTTAACTTACGGCAAGCTGCAAAGAACAAGCCTGATGAAGTTGCCAAAAAACTGAAAATCCCACTTTGGGAAAGCGGAGCGATAAAGGAAATAGACCAGAATAGTGAAGGTCCGTTTTTTATCACCTCAGCACATAACACCAAACTGGACGAGATCGGCTCTACTTATCGCGACCATCCCGATAATATTGCCCGTTTGGGATATTCGGTTGCCCATAATATAAACAACCAACAACAGGATGTGGAAATCGATGAGGATAAAAAAGAGTTTTCCCAGTCTATTGCCAAGGCTATGATGGCAGCAAAAAAACCTTTGATCGTGTCGGGTACAAGTTTAAACAATCCGTCCATTATTGAATCTGCGGCCAACGTGGCCTATGCCTTGAAAGACCAAGGAAAAGATGTGGGACTTGTTTATATCGTTCCAGAAGTAAATTCGATAGGCCTATCCCTGATATCGGATAAATTTTTGGATGAAGTCTTTCAAAAAACAAAACAAGAGGGTGGCGATACCGTGATAATGTTGGAAAATGATCTGTATCGAAGAAAAAATATCGAAGAAGTAGATGCCTTTTTTGATTCGTATAAAAACAGCATAGCCTTGGATTATTTACCCAATAAAACTACAGAACGTGCTACCTTCATTCTTCCTTCCGCAACATTTGCCGAAGCTGATGGTACCGTAATCAATAACGAAGGAAGGGCACAGCGGTTTTACAAAGTCCATAAAACCGATAACGAGGTACAAAGCAGTTGGCGATGGCTGCAAAACATAATTTCCCAAAATGAAAATGAATCTACCTCATCAATTGAGGATGTCGTAAAAAACATGATGGCCCAATTTCCCATTTTGGAAGGAATACAAGACGTTGCGCCCGACAGGGATTTCAGGAAAGGCACGCAAAAAATTCCCCGGGAACCCAGCCGCTATAGTGGTAGGACGGCAATGCACGCCAATATTGATGTAAACGAACCCCAGACTCCACAGGACAAGGATTCTGCTCTTTCTTTTAGTATGGAAGGATATGAAGGCATTCCTCCCGCTCCCATTACGCCGTTTTACCGTTCGCCCGGATGGAACTCGGTACAGGCAATAAACAAATATCAGATTGAGGTTGGTGGAGAGTTGCACGGAGGAAATCCAGGAATACGTTTGTTCAAAACGAAAGAGGATGCAGCATCTTCTTATTTCGAAACTGTTCCGGATCATTTTTCCCCAAAGGAAGGAAAGTGGTTTGTAGTTCCCCTATATCATATTTACGGTTCCGACGAATTGAGCGCTCAGAGTCCGGCGGTCAAAGAGAGAATACCAGAACCCTATATCGCATTGAATGACCAAGATGCCCAAAATGCCGGTATAACCGAAGGAACTTTTATCCAAATCGAATTGAATAAAAAACCCCAAAGAGTTCCTGTATTTTTAAATAAAGGAATTCCACAGGGAGTCGCTGGTTTGCCTTGTGGCCTGGAAATGACCGAGGGAATTGAATTCCCTTTTTGGACAACATTTAAAAAAGCAAACGATGAGTGAAACCTGGTCACATATCCTAATTGCACTTGGAATCTTGATAGTACTCGTGAGTCTTGCCAGCAGTCTTATTTGGATAGAAAGAAGGTTGTTGGCCTTTTGGCAAGACCGGTTAGGCCCCAATAGAGTTGGTTATTTGGGGACTTTACAACTGGTGGCGGATATGATCAAACTTTTCTTTAAGGAAGATTGGATACCAAAATTTGCAGATAAAAAGATATTTGTCCTTGCTCCAACCATCGCTATGATTACCATTTTGATGAGTTTTGCCATTATTCCGTTCACTCCGGTTTTAAAAGTGGTAAACCTCAATAATATAGGTCTGCTATTTTTTCTGGCGATGTCGTCCATGGGTGCCTACAGCGTAGTACTGGGCGGCTGGTCTTCCAACAATAAATATTCCCTTTTAGGTGCGGTCAGAGGGGCGGCACAAATGATTTCCTATGAGGTTTTTATGGGCCTATCCTTGATGGGAGTTGTCATTCTTTCAGGATCTTTTAATCTGACCGACATCGTAAATGCCCAAAGGAATACCTGGTTTTTTATACCACAGATCGTGGGTTTTCTAATATTCTTTATTGCTGGAGTAGCGGAAACACATCGACTTCCTTTCGATATACCCGAAGCGGAAAGTGAACTGGTCGCCGGCTACCATTCTGAATATTCAGGTATGAAGTTCGGGATGTTCTTTGTTGGGGAGTACTTGGGAATAACTCTCATATCTGCCCTGATCACTGCCCTATTCTTCGGTGGATGGCTGGGGTTCGATTTCCTTCCGCCCGTAGTATGGTTCCTTATCAAGATGTTTGCTTTTATCTCGATCTTTATTCTGCTTCGGGCCTCTTTGCCACGGCCCAGGTACGATCAGTTGATGGCTTTGGGATGGAAACTTCTTTTGCCCCTATCACTTTTAAACTTGTTGGTCACGGGAGCAATAGTATTGTATATAGCATAAATAAAAAGTTTAATTGAAGAAATCATGTTTAGCGTTTTAAGATCTATATGGACCGTTTTTTTGCATCTTTTCCACAAAAAAATAACCATTGAATATCCAGAGGAAAAAGCCTACTTGCCTCCGAGATGGCGAGGTAGGATCGTACTTACCAGAGATCCCGACCATCAAGAGCGTTGTGTAGGGTGTTATTTATGTGCCGCTGCCTGCCCGGTGGACTGTATTTCGCTTCAAGCTACAGAGGATGAAAACGGTAGGAGATTACCAGAGTTCTTCCGAATCAATTTCTCGCGCTGCATATTTTGCGGGTTTTGTGAAGATGCCTGCCCTACCTACGCAATTCAGCTTATTCCAGATTTTGAAATGGGCGAATATGACCGACAGAACTTGGTTTATGAAAAAGAAGATTTGCTGATTGATGGTCAGGGAAAATATCACGGCTATAATTTTTACAAAGAAGCCGGGGTTGCTGTGGGGGTAAAACCAAAAGGTGGAGGAGAATGTGAACAGAAACCGGTGGATGTTCGGGGGTTAATGCCATAATTTTTAGAGGTGAGAGGTGAGAAAATAAGAGTTATGAGTTAAGTGTAAAAATGGACTTAAGACTAAAAGACATAAGACGTAGGACGGGACCCGGAATGTGTAAAAGTCCATCCGCCAGTTTATTAGACAGACCATAATGTCATAAATCCTAAGCCTGTGCGCCATGGTGGATCCTACTGTTTTACGTCATTATTATCAAAAATTGATATGAACACAGTTTTTTACATAGCGGCCATTCTGGCAATCATTAGCACTGTCAAGGTAATCAGTGGCAAGAATGCCGTTCATGCGCTGCTGTATTTGATCTCTTCGCTACTCTCGGTGGCAGTTATATTTTTTGTTTTGGGGGCACCGTTTGTCGCGGCTTTGGAAGTTATCATTTACGCTGGAGCGATAATGGTCCTATTTGTTTTTGTAGTAATGATGTTGAATGTTGGAAAATCTAAACAAAAACAAGAAAACGAGCTCTTAAAACCAAAAACCTGGATTGGGCCATCCATAATTTCATTGATCCTTTTTTTCGCAATGGTTTACTTGCTGTTGAACAACGGGTTCAATGCTACGGATTTTCGGGATATAACGCCGCGGGAAGTTGGGGAGCTGTTGTTTTCAAAATATATTTTGGTCGTTGATCTGGCAGCATTTCTTCTTATGGCCGGCATTATTGGAGCGTATCATCTTGGCAGAAAGGAAAAAGTGGTACATCACCGCTATTTGGAAAATGAAAATATCGATTCATGAATATACCTATAGAACACGGAATGTTATTGGCGGCTATCCTTTTCTGTCTGGGTTTGGCCGGAGTGTTAATGCGCAGAAACGTTTTGTTCCTGCTTATGTCAGTTGAAATAATGCTCAATGCCGCCGGCTTGGCCTTTGTTGTTGCTGGAGCCGCCCAAGGAAAAGCCGACGGACAGGTAATGTTCATTTTTATTTTGGTCATGTCCGCCGCCGAGGTATCGGTAGGATTGGCATTGATTATACAGTTGTATAAAAAATTCAAGTCGTTGGATATTGATGTTGCGAAGACGTTGAAGGGGTGAGAATAGAGAGAAAATAGAGACATGAGACGGGGAACAGTGATCAGTAATCAGTGATTAGCAAATAGTTGTCAACAACTTAGCACCTCAGTAACGCAATCAACTATCAAACTTGGAACTTGAAACCTGAAACTTGAAACTTGAAAATTGAAACTTGAAACCCGTTTCTTATCCTGAATAATTGAAAACAAAATAGTTGTGTAAATGACAAATCTTCTTTGGATAATCGTGGCGTTGCCTTTTGTGGGATCATTGATCCTCACCTTGGCCGGTGGAAAACTTTCCCGTCTTGGCTCTGCCTTTGTCGGGATTGGATCCATTGTGCTATCCGCTATTGTCACGATTCTTATAGGAATCGACTTTATTCAGCATCTTGAAACAGTTTCGGTTTATAACCAGGTCCTTTGGAAATGGATAGACATCGCAGGGTTTTCACCCGACATGGCATTTCACCTGGATACTGTTTCGATGACTTTCATTTTTGTGGTCACCTTTGTCGGTGCCCTCATTCATTTATATTCCGCTCAATTTATGTGGAAAGATGAAGGATTTGTACGGTTTTTTAGCTTTATGAATCTTTTTATCGGCTGTATGCTCATCCTTGTTTTGGCCGACAATCTTCTGTTTTTGTATTTAGGCTGGGAAGGGGTTACCCTTTGCAGCTATCTTCTCATAGGCTATTGGTACAAGGACCCATCCAACGATAATGCTGCAAGGAAGGCATTTTTAATAACCCGTATTGGGGACGTGTCCTTGATAATCGCCCTACTTATTTTATTTATGACCTTTCACACCTTGAATATAAATAATATTCTTCAAATAGCTCCCGATACTTGGTCGGTTGGTTCAGGAATCGCCATTACTACTGCATTTCTTATTTTGGGTGGGGCTTTGGCAAAATCGGCCCAATTACCGCTGCAAACCTGGTTAGTAGATGCCATGGCTGCTCCCTCTCCCGTTTCGGCATTGCTCCACGCTGCAACAATGGTAACCGCTGGGGTTTACATTATTGCCCGTACGCATGTCCTGTTCGAATTGGCTCCCGTAGTCCTTAACTGGATAGCCATAATCGGTGCAGTTACTTTATTGGTGGCCGGATTATCCGCTTTGTACCAACACAATATAAAACGTGTTCTGGCCTATTCCACTATTTCGCAGATTGGTTATATGTTTTTGGCCCTTGGCGTCGGAGCTTGGTCCGCCGCTATTTTTCATTTTATGATCCAAGCTTTTTTTAAAGCATTGCTGTTCCTTGGTGCCGGAGTTGTGATATGGAGCTTACAGGATGAGCATAATATGTTTAAAATGGGCGGCTTGCGGAAAAAAATGCCCATTGTATTCTGGACATTTTTGATCGGGTCGGCATCCTTGGCCGCGCTGCCCTTGATAACCGCGGGATTTTATAGCAAGGATAAAATATTATGGATGGCATATTCAAGTGAGACCGGCTCTACTTGGCTCTGGATAGCCGGTTTAGTCGGCGCATTGATTACGGCACTTTATACATTTCGGATGGTTTTTTTGACCTTTTATGGAAAAGCAAAAGTGGAACCCACACGACGTTTGGGAATAGGAATGTCCATCCCTTTGATTATTTTGGCATTTCTCTCTTTAGTTGGTGGCTTCATCGACTTACCCGAAACATTTGGAAATTTTACGCCATTTTCCAACTTTATCGAAAAGACCCTGCCCTTACCTCAGTTTAAATTATTGGGAGATTCCACAGAATGGATATTGCAGTTGATAGCAGCGATAGTTGCTATTGGAGGTATTATACTTGCGTACAAGCTTTATTATAACAAAGCTTCCTTAAATACCGAACCCAAGCGAAATGCATGGCAACAATTTCTCTTTAAAGGATGGGATTTTGATCTGTTATACAACAAAATAATTGTAAACCCACTTGTCTTTCAGTCGCGCATCGATAAGGAGGATTTTATAAATGGAATTTATGACGATATAGCGTTGGGTGCAACAGCATTACATCGGGCTTTAAGCTTTTTCCAAAATGGAAAAGTGCGTCGATACGCCATGGTTATGGCTATTGGAGTGATTATAACCTTAACAATAATACTATATTTATGATACTCGTGTGGCTCATATTAATATTATTGGGAAGCGGATTGCTGGCTTGGCTTCTTGGTAGATGGAGTAGTCTCTGGCCACGGATTATCTGTCTTTTGGCTATGCTTGCGCAGTTGGGGATTATAATCGCACTTTGGTTGGAACCCAGTACGAATGGACAAGAATGGATGGCAAGTTATTCCCACGCTTGGATTCCCTCATTCGGGATTCAAATTAAACTTGCCGTCGATGGGCTGGGTCTGTTGATGATATTGCTCAATGCTTTTTTAGGCCTGATTGCAGTCTTGGCATCCTGGAAGGAAATCGATAAACGAGTGGGGTTTTATCACTTTAACCTGATGCTCGTACTGGCAGGGGTCACGGGAGTATTCCTTTCCTTCGATCTCTTTCTGTTTTACTTTTCTTGGGAACTGATGCTTATTCCCATGTTCTTTCTCATTAGTATTTGGGGACATGAAAACAAGCGTTATGCGGCGATTAAGTTTTTCCTATTTACACAGGCCAGCGGAATGTTGATGTTCCTTGCCATAATGGGATTATACTTTGTACATGCCCAAAATACGGGTGTTTACACCTTTGATTATGATCAATTGTTGGGTACCGCCTTTAACCCTCGAACCGGTTTTCTCCTAATGCTCGGTTTCGTGATCGCTTTTATCGTAAAAATGGCCATAGTCCCATTGCACAGTTGGCTTCCCGATGCATATACCCAAGCACCGACCGCGGGAAGTGTGATTCTTGCAGGTTCCTTGTTGAATGCGGGAGCTTATGGTTTAATACGTTTTGTCTTGCCCCTATTTCCTCAGGCATCACATCAATTTGCAATTGTGGCTATGATACTTGGGGTTTTCAGTATTTTGTATGGTGCTAAGCTTGCTTTTGCACAGACCGACCTTAAGCGGTTGATTGCATACATAAGTGTGAGCCATGTTGGTTTCATTTTGTTGGGAGTATTTGCTTTTAGCGAAATCGCATTGCAGGGAGTGGTTATGCAAATAATCGCCCATGCAATATGTATTGGTGCATTATTTATAATTGCGGGCGGTCTTCAAAACCGCATCCAAACACGGGAGCTTGGTCAAATGGGTGGTTTATGGGCTACGATGCCCAAAATGGGCGTATTGGGATTGTTATTTGTAATGGCGTCTTTGGGTCTGCCCGGTCTTGGAAATTTTGTTGGCGAAATTTTAATCTTGATGGGATCCTTCCCTGCAAGCAAGGCTCTTACCATTATCGCAGCAGTCGGATTGATAATGTCGGTTGTGTATTCGCTTCGCGTCATGCAAAAAGTTTTTTATGGGAAAGAGTACGAACCTCGAAAAATCCCAGACGTGAAAATCCGGGAAATGCTCATGATGTTTCCTATGGCAGTACTTATTATTCTTTTGGGAATCTATCCGATGTCGGTCTTACACGTTTCGAAAGATTCAGTCCAAAAAATAATTGAAAGGGTATCCAGTCCAAATAATTCCGAAGGCGAAACCGTGAAAATGAGTATAAAGGAATTACCTGATAATTTTATTCTTCCAAGTTTTGAAAAAGAAGAAAGTATAAACTCTGTCCTACCCAATTCCGAAGTGGCAAAAGCTGAAAAGGACAATTTGGATGTAATGGAGGTAAAAATCGTAAATCGCAAAGAATTTAAATCCAATAATCAAGTTCCTAAAAGAGATTAAAGATGTCGGCAATCAATATTTTAAGTTTACTTCCTATGATTATACTGGCCGGCGGGATAATCATCACTATGCTATTGATTGCATTAAAACGCAGCCATGCCTTAACGTTTTCTTTGACCTTAATCGTATTGTTGATTTCCTTTATCGCTCTTTTCTTTACGGAAAATGGGCAACCACAGGTCATTTCCGAATTGGCCCTTATCGATCGTTTTACCCTATACTATCAAGGTTTGATTCTTTTGGCTGCGATTGTGGTCTGTATTTTTAGCAATATCGGCCTTCAAAACTTCTTTTCCGAAAAGCGCAGGGAAGAGTATTACCTATTGTTGATGCTCGCCACATTGGGTGCTTCGATGATGGTTATCAGCACCCATTTTATTTCGTTTTTCGTAAGCTTGGAACTGCTATCTGTTTCATTGTATTCCCTGATCGGTTATTTCAGGGAGCGATCCAGCTCTATAGAAGCAGCACTTAAATATCTTATTCTTGCGGCAATTTCCGCAGCATTTTTATTATTTGGAATGGCCTTGATCTATACCGTTTCGGGCACTATGTATTTTCCCGAATTCGCAGCAATCTCCCCGCCATTAACAACTTTTTCCATGTTGATGGTAAGTGCGGGCGTTGGCCTGATGTTGGTGGGTATCGGATTCAAGTTGGGAGTGGTGCCTTTCCATATGTGGACACCCGATGTGTACGAAGGGGCTTCTTCCCCAGCAAGTATGTTTGTTGCCACAGTTTCAAAAGGTGCAATGGTTGCATTATTGCTTCGGTTTTTTATGATGGCAGAGCTCTATCGTTTTGAAAAAATCGTATGGATACTAACAGGGATCTCCATTCTGTCCATGTTGGTTGGGAATCTATTGGCTTTATGGCAAAATAACATCAAACGTATTCTCGCATATTCCTCCATCGGCCATTTTGGATATTTGTTGATCGCCTTAGTTGTAGCAAACGAAATGGGGGTCGAAATAGCCACTTTCTATATTACCATTTACGTCATAGTCCTATTGGCGGCCTTCGGACTTATTACCCTCATTTCGCGAGCAGAAGCCGAAGTCACCGATATCAAAGAATATCAAGGATTGTTTTGGAAACAACCGCTTTTGGCCACCATATTCACGATAGTTTTGCTGTCTTTGGCCGGGATTCCCCTCACCGCTGGATTTATGGCCAAGTATTTTTTACTCGTGGTTGGTGTGGGGTCTGCAAAATGGTTGCTCGTCTTTGTTCTGGTGATAAGTAGTGTGATTGGATTGTTTTATTACTTGCGCGTAATTATTACCACGATGAAACCTGGAGAAAACGTACCCAACACAACGAGCCTTTCCAGGGGAGCTTCCTTTACAGGAATTCTGGTTCTGGCAGTTTTGGGAATATTAATTATTTGGTTAGGGGTTTTTCCGGATTGGCTTTTGGATGCCATCCATGAGTTTCATAACTCTATTTCCTATTTTATTTCTGGGTGATGGTAAAAAAACATTCAAAACCCTGCCTTGGAGTTCGTCCGGTATTAGGTATAATTTGAAGCTAATAATCTATTAACCTCATAAGTTTTGTTGTTTTAACACAGTTATTCCTGTACAATTACTGTATTATTGCAGAAATCCATTAACTTGAATTTTTATAAAACCTAATTTAAAACCTTAAAAATGAAGAAAATTACCTTTTTGGCGAAGAGCATATTCTTTGCCGCGGTTCTTCTAGGAACCTCAAACATTCAGGCTCAAATCGAATTGAAAGTACTTACTGAAATGGGTAGCCGTTTCAATGATGTAAACGATTCGGGATTTGGAGTTACTGTTTATGATTATTACGACTTTGAAACCAATACGCTTACGCCGATAGAGACGGATGCGTTTATGGTACAGTCGGTCAACAACGATGAAAATGTCGCTGGATTTATGATGTATGATGAGGATGAATTTATCCTACAGGCTGGATATAGAATGGACGGCGTTTGGAATCCAATCGGGTTTACACCGGAACAAGATCCCTTTGATTATGATGAAAATACTACTTACGGAATTTCCCCAAACAGTAAGTATATTACAGGACAATCGAACATAGGTCTTGATTATGGAGGTTTTCTATTTGACACCGAAACCGAAGAACTGATACTTACTTTCGATCCTGAAGGAGAAGCCAGTGCATCGTACGCAGTAAATGACAATGGAATTACGGTAGGATGGGTTGATCGCCCTGACAGTGGGGGAACACGACGCATTCCAGCTTACAGAACTTTGGATGGAGAGTATCATTTTATTCCAGAAGGACAATTACCAATTTATGCCGTAAATACCATCGGAGATATAAATAGCTCCGATGTAATGGTAGGTGATTTCGATCTACAGCCCTTCATCTACGAGCTTGCCACCAACACCTTTACAAGTTTTGATATCCCTGATGGAGCAGATGCTGCCGCATTTACAAGTATTTCTGAAAATGGAGTAGCAGTTGGTTACGCGGACGTTGATTTTCAAGTTAGAGATGCAATTATCTATCATCCATCCCTTGGTGACCAACCACTCTATTTAAAAGATGTTTTGGCCGATAATGGCGTAAGCGTAAACACAGACGATGGGCTTTTGGGTACAGCTATTGCAATTTCTCCGAATGGAAAATATGTTGCAGGATGGCTAAACGGACCACCACCATTTGCTGAAGGTTGGATGGTTTATCTTGACGATCTTATCTTGGGAACCAATACCGTTTCGCAAAATACCATCTCCTTCTATCCAAACCCTGTAACAGATGTTATGAACATCCACGCCAAAGAAACCATTGATTCAGTTGAGGTCTATACCATCGCTGGGCAGAGAGTTTCTAATGTAACTTCAAGTAACAACAACACTCAACTGGATTTTTCCGCTTTGTCAAGTGGCGTTTACTTTGTGAAAGTTTCAAGCAATGATACTTTGGAAACTTTTAAAGTGGTGAAACAATAGGAATACATTAATCTTACTTTCTTTAAATTTTATAAATCCCTTTTCAAAAATTTGGAAAGGGATTTTATTTGTTTTGGCTCAATCCAGTTGCTTTAAGGTCAATTTAATGTGGAATTTTTTATATACTTTATAAAATTGGTTGGCCAAATTTTACGCAGATACTACATAAGAAATCCTTTTATTTTTTCAGGTGTCTATCTCAGTATCATTGCAAAATGATATCACTATCAATGTTCAATTTTTGATGCAAACCCTTTGCAATATTTAAGGTGATTTCCCTATTGCCATTCAAATAATCACTGATTCTTGAAGCACTTGTATTTAAAAGAACCGCCAAATCTTTTCTTTTTAAACCCATTTCAAACATCCGTAACTCAATCATTTCTTGTAAACTTGGAAGACCAATAGCAAAATTGATTGCCTCATATTGTTCGATGACATCACTCACTTCTATAAGCTCTTTCATTTGCGACGCGTCTTCAAGCGTATCATTGCTAACCTCTTTAAGAAGTGTTTCCAAGCGAAGATTAGCTTCAATGTATTCTTTGTGCGTAACGGTTTTCATGGTATCTATAATTTGTCGATATTCTTAATTCTGTTGTATTCTTTATGGCTCCCTACCCAACGTATATAAACTCTTTTGATCTTAAATAAGACGATAGCTACAATTCTATAATGGTTTCCTTTAATATTAAATACAAACCTATCGTTTCCACCACTGTCGGCGGAATTAAAGGTATTTTTTAGATCTGCAAAATTTGTCCATTCACCTTTTTTTGTGATTTTATACCAGTCCCGCAATGCCGTAGTGGCGTTTGGTTCGCTCTCAAAATAATCTCTTAGTTTTTTGAATGAAACGATGTGCAGTGATAAGTATTTCAGTTTACAAAGATAAATCAGGAATTACATATTTGGTTATTTAATTACATATATTGTAATGAAATATGATTTTTATCATTCTCCAAAGTTGAGCGTAGATTAAAATAATTCATAATTATTCTACATTTCTGTAAAGACTTGACTAAGTCTCGCCCTTCGATGCCCTCCGCCTACTCGGGATAAACCTTTCGCCCAAAGAACTGATATTCCATGAAAAAAGCCTCTACATTTCTGTAAAGGCTTGTTTTGACTAAGCTCCTCTTTCCCGATGGAAATCGGGACAGGCTTTGGGCTCCCTTCGAAGCGCTTCTATGTTCGTTTACTCAGGATAAACTTCTCGTCAATAGGTAATGCCATTAAAAACAAAAGCCTCCACATTTCTGTAAAGGCTTGTTTTGACTAAGCTCCTCTTTCCCGATGGAAATCGGGACAGGCTTTGGGCTTCCTTCGATGTGCTCCTTACGTCGCTTACTCAGGATAAACTTCTCGCCCAAAAAACGGATATTCCATGAAAAAAGCCTCTACATTTCTGTAAAGGCTTGTTTTGACTAAGCTCCTCTTCTTGGGCTCGAACCAAGGACCCTCTGATTAACAGTCAGATGCTCTAACCAACTGAGCTAAAGAGGAATTTATGTCTTTACCATTCTGCAGACTTCGTCCGCTGAAGTAACCATTAGATTACGTAGGCGGGTGCAAATATACTTTATTTTTGATTTGTGCAAAATAAAAAATAGAAAAAATTCTTTCTTTCCTAAAATGGTTTTTTGCCTTTGGATCTTTAATTTGTTCCATTCCTCATCTGGCTATTCGTGAAAATTGGAAAGATGCCGAGCAACACAGTCAAAACTCTTAACAAGAACATAATTTTCAAACCAAAACAGATTTTTGTTTTAATTTTAAAATAAAAACTGTCTATGTATTACCGAAAAAAGCGAGGCAAGGGCTTTACCTATCAAGATGAAAAAGGTAAAACCATCACAGATGATGAAATACGCAATTGGATAAAATCCCTTGTAATCCCTCCCGCTTGGAAGGATGTGGAAATAAGTGAAAATAGAAAAGCGGATCTATTGGTAACCGGGCGGGACGATAAGGAACGGAAACAATACATCTACAATCCCAAGTTCAGGGAGAAACAGAATTCCAAAAAATTCGATCGTATCATAGATTTTGCAGATCAATTGGAGCATATGCGCCGGGTAACCGGCCAACATCTGCGCAAGCGGAAGTTGACTCGTGAAAAAGTACTTGCCGTTATGCTTCGGCTTATGGAATCTGCATTCTTTAGACCTGGAAATGATACGTATGCCAAGGAAAATGCATCGTACGGCCTTACCACTATGCGCCATAAGCATCTTACCATTGACGGCGATGAAATTATTTTCAACTATACGGGCAAATCAGGACAGGAGCAGGAAAAACATATAGCCGATAAGAAATTAGCAAAAGTCATTCAGGAAATTGACGATATGCCGGGATACGAAATTTTTAAATATTTGGATGAGGATGGCGAAATTGTAAAGGTAAAAAGCGACGACCTGAATGCATACATCCGTGAAATAATGGGCGAGGAATTCTCTGCCAAAGATTTCCGGACCTGGGCCGGAACCATGATCGCTGCCATCGCATTGGATGAACTTGGCGTGGTTGACAAAAATGATCAAAAGGCATTGGACAAAAACATAAAGGAAGCCGTAAACAAGGTTTCTGAAAGATTGGGAAATACTCCTGCTGTTGCCCGTAGTTCCTACATCGATCCCCGGATTATTGAAGATTATACGGAAGGACGAACCTTGAAATATTTTGAAAAGGAAATCAACCGATTGCTAAAAAAAGCAGAAAATCTATCGAAGGCAGAAATAGGGGTTTTGTGTATGCTCAGAAATAGGCTGAAAAGTAAATGAGACAAGTTTTATCGTCCAAATTCCGTATTAAATCCGTCCACAGCCATACTTGTCAATATTTAACCGAGTAACATTCAATAAAACTATTACTCCTCTTACTCCGTGTTTATAATTAGGGTTTTTTTATCACCTTCCCGTTCAATTTGAAAATTATAGATGCCGTTCTCAAGTCCCGCATGAATGGCTTCTGGTCCGGTATTGGCCAAATTGTTCTCCACAATTAAAGTATGGTTTCCCGAGTTGAAATTCCATTGAACATCACCCTTGTCATAGGCAATATCTATCCCAGTAACCCGCCACTTACATTTTTGAGGTGCCAAATCCCATTTAGGGTTTCGGTTGGATTTGAGCCATCATCACTGCTGCAGTTTATAAATAAAAATAGACTTAGAATCATCAAGAAACTTAGTTTTGCGAATTTCATGGGTTTCATTTTTAAGTAGTGCTTAATAGATGCAATGGCTGGGAGAGTGTTACATCGGGGTATTGCGAACGGTGTAAACGCATTAGCGGAATTGACGTACTGAATTTACAGTTTATACCAGACTTTAAATTTATAAAATTACTTTCGGGTGTTGCATTTAGCCTCTATTTCGTTTTAACTTGGCAGG
Source organism: Aequorivita sp. (assembly GCA_034676445.1). Taxonomy (GTDB): domain Bacteria; phylum Bacteroidota; class Bacteroidia; order Flavobacteriales; family Flavobacteriaceae; genus Aequorivita. The sequence goes on along the minus strand of JAUCCE010000005.1, from coordinate 1,142,933 downwards.
CATAGGCATTCCGCTAATATTCCTGAACCAACACTTCGGTCGGGATTTGCAAAGTGGCACTCAACTTCCTAATCATATTTAATGTCAGTTTGCGTTTTCGGTTAAGAATTTCGCTTACTCGACTTGTAAAGCCTATAACTTCTGCGAGGTCTTTTTGATTCATTCCCATTTGTTCCATTCGGAATTTTATGGCCTCGATTGGGTCAGGCATTCCTATTGGATAATGTTCATCTTCGTACTTTTCGATAAGTATTGATAGCACCTCTGCCTCATCACCATTAGGTGTATCCGCATCAGCTTGGAAAATGGATTTTAACCTTTCCAATGCGTTTTCATAATCGTTTTCCGATTTAATTGCTTTAATTCCCATATCATATATTATTTGCATCAATGTTATCGTATTCTTGGTGCGTACCAATAAAAAGTATAAAAACCCATTTTCGAGGATAATTTATCTCAACTATCAATCGGTATTTATTTCCACAAATATTGAATACTACTCGGCTATTTTTGAGAACACTTGCTGATGCGTACTGATGTTTGATTTCGTTGGGATTCTCCCAATTTGCCTTTAGGGCCTCGCGATACCATGCGGAAAGTTGTTGTTCGCAATCTGGATTTTGTTTCCAATATTCCCGTAATGTTCGTTTAGCGATAACTCTCAAAATAGATTCTTTATGCGAAGATACAAACAAAATTCCCAAAATGGTAATTTACTGACGAGACTTTGTTGTTTATGCTCAACCTGTCTTAAACCCGATTTATACCTTATGTCGTCCATCTCGTAAATATGTACCATTTCCCCAAACCCATCTTTTTGGCAAACCCCAATAACCGAAAATTTCATCCCTTCCATCAGTAAAATCACATTCCGGAATTGGGGTATCTGAATCTCCACCACAAACTAAATTTCGAAATGGATTTTATTTAAAGTCGTTACCATGTGAGCCTCCATTTGTTTCGCATTTTCCCCCAATTGTTGATAAACATTTGACAACAAAATCGCCCTCCCTCAAAAAGCAGTGGATATAATATTGATATTTATCCCCCACATTTTTTCAATAATTCCTTACTTCATTATTATGGAAATTACCCACGTAATAAAAAGAGATTCCACAACCAAACTCTTTCATCTTCAAAAAATCAGTGATGCTATTTTAAAAGCGATGACAGCCGTTAAGCACGGTGGGCCAGAAGATGCAAAACACATTTCGGAGAAGGTCTATGCCGCACTTTTGGAAAGAAAGCAGCAGGATGGGAAATATATTCCTACGGTAGAAGAGGTTCAGGACTTCGTGGAAACCAAACTGATGGAAAGTGGTTTTTTTGATGTGGCCAAGGCCTACATCATTTACCGAAACCAACAGAGCCAAAAACGAAAACTGAACATCTTTGAGAAGCGGATAAATTTAAAACCTTACGAATATCCAGCACTTTATGAATATGTTCCTGCCATCCGCCATTCCTATTGGATCCATACCGAATTCAACTTTACCAGTGACATACAGGATTTTAAAACGCGACTTTCCGATGTGGAGCGCAGTGCCATCAAAAATACCATGTTGGCCATTTCACAAATTGAAGTAGCCGTAAAATCTTTTTGGGGCGATATTTTCCATAGAATGCCTAAACCCGAAATCGGTTCGGTAGGTGCTACGTTTGCCGAAAGCGAGGTTCGTCATCACGATGCATATTCCCATTTGTTGGAAATTTTGGGCCTAAATGAAGAATTTAAAGACCTTAAGAAAAAACCGGCAATTATGATGCGGGTCCACTATTTGGAAACCGCGCTCAAAAATGCAAAAAGTGACGACAATAAGGAATATGCAGAATCCATTTTATTGTTTTCGCTGTTTATTGAACACGTTTCCCTGTTTTCACAATTCTTAATTATTATGGCTTTCAACAAGCATAAAAATATGTTGAAGGGAATTTCAAATGTGGTGGAAGCAACTTCAAAAGAAGAACAGATTCACGGCGATTTTGGAATAGATCTTATAAAAATCATCAAATCAGAAAATCCGGAATGGTTTGATGAGGGTTACAACCTGATGATACAGGAAATGTGCAAAGAAGCCTTCACTGCCGAAAGTAGAATTATCGATTGGATTTTTGAGGAAGGCGAACTCGATTTTCTTCCAAAAGCCGTGGTAAATGAATTTATTAAAAACCGTTTCAACAATTCCCTTGAAAGTATTGGGATTGATAAAATATTCGAGATAGACCAAAACCTATTGTCCCAGACCGAATGGTTTGACGACGAAATTATCGGCACCAAACACGGCGATTTCTTCGTAAAACGCTCTATCAATTACAGTAAAAGAACCCAAAGTATAACCAGTGATGACCTTTTTTAAAATGAACGACCAAACTCTAAACATCGACACCCAGACTTCAAAAACAATTTCAGAAACCGACAACCTTGTAAACGCTAGAAAGGAAACGCTTCATTTTAAGGAAGAAAAGCAAACTCAAGGTTTTGAATGGCTTACAGAACATAGCCGAAACTTTTTATCTTCGGGCTATTTAACGCCCGGCGTAACCGCAGAAGAACGCATTCGCGAAATAGCCGACAGAGCTGAACAGATATTAGGTATCCCTGGATATTCTGACAAGTTTTTCGGTTATATGTCTGAAGGATTTTTCTCCTTGGCCTCACCGGTGTGGTCCAATTTCGGAAAGAAAAGAGGCCTTCCCATCAGTTGTTTTGGGTCGCATATTGGAGATGATATGGGGAATATTCTGTACACCCAATCTGAAGTGGGAATGATGTCTAAACTTGGGGGGGGAACCTCGGGATATTTTGGAAAAATCCGCCATCGTGGGGCGGAGGTAAAAAATAACGGACAAGCTTCTGGAGCGGTCCACATTATGCAGTTGTTTGAATCTATGGTGGATGTGGTGAGCCAAGGTTCTGTAAGACGTGGCCGTTTTTCGCCTTATCTTCCTGTGGAACATCCGGATATTATGGAGTTTTTGGAAATTGGTACCGAAGGAAATCCTATTCAGGAACTGACTCACGGGGTAACCGTAACCAACCAATGGATGGAGGACATGATTGCTGGGGATGAAGCAAAACGTTCCATCTGGGCAAAAGTGCTTCAGCGAAGAGGGGAAATGGGCTATCCGTATATCTTCTTTAAAGACAATGCCAATAATTTTGCGGCGGATGTTTATAAGGATAAGAATCTTCCAATTTATGCCAGTAACCTTTGTACCGAAATCATGCTGCCTTCAAATGACGATTGGTCTTTTGTGTGCGTTCTTTCCTCAGTAAACCTATTACATTATGACAAATGGAAAGATACCGATGCCGTTGAAACGATGGTGTATTTCCTGGATGCGGTAATTACCGAATTTATCGATAAACTTGAAGAGTATCGCGATTCCGAAAGCCGCGAAGACAAACAGACTTTCCTATTTATGGAACGCGCCTATAACTTCGCAAAAGACAACCGTGCGCTTGGACTTGGAGTTCTTGGTTGGCATTCGTTATTGCAATCGAAAATGCTTCCGTTGAACAGTCAGGAAGCCTATGATTTAAATAGTGAGATTTTTAGAGTTATCAAGGAGAAATCCTATAAGGCTTCGGAAGAACTTGCTGAAAAATTTGGCGAGCCTGAGGTGCTTAAAGGTTATGGAAGAAGAAATGCCACGTTGAACGCCATTGCGCCGACTACTTCATCGGCCTTTATTTTGGGGCAGGTTTCCCAAGGAATCGAACCTATCTGGTCGAATGTGTATGTGAAGGATATCGCCAAGATAAAAACTACTATCCGAAATCCATTTTTGGAGAGATTATTAGAGGAAAAAGGAATGAATACCTTGGAAGTCTGGCGAAATATTCGCGACTACGATGGCTCCGTCCAGCATTTGGATTTCTTGACAGAGGAAGAAAAAGATGTATTTAAAACTTATTCCGAAATAGATCAGATGGATTTGATCTATCAAGCAGCCAACCGTCAAAACCATATTGACCAAGGGCAGTCGGTAAATATTATTGTACATCCCGAAATGCCGGTGAAGGAGATAAATAAAATTCACGTTACGGCGTGGAAGTTAGGGTTGAAATCTCTTTACTATCAGCATAGTATGAACGCAGCGCAGAAGTTTGCGCAGAAGAAGGATTGTGCGAGTTGTGAGGCGTAGGGTTTAGAGGATATTTTAAATGGAAAAGGACAGGTTCGATTTTGATCGGGCCTGTTTTTTTTTGAAAGGAGTTAGAGGTTTTACCGCGGAGTCGCGGAGGGCACAGAGGGTTGGGATTATTTTATCGAAATCACTTTGGAGAATGCTTGTGCGTTTTTACCACAAAGAAACGGAGGGCACAGAGGAGGTAAGGTATTTTCAAAACTCGTTATCGGAATATTTTCATACTACTTGAAAAATCCTAAATTTACACCTTCTAAATGGCCTCATAGTTCAACGGATAGAATAAGAGTTTCCTAAACTTTAGATCCAAGTTCGATTCTTGGTGGGGCTACAAATTAGTCGGTAGACGGTAGTCTTTAGACGGTAGTGGGTTTTGGCAACTATTTTAAACAAACTTTAGATCCAGGTTCTTCCGAAACATCGGGATTGGTGGGGCTACGAATTAGTCGGTAGACGGTAGTCTTTAGACGGTAGTGGGGATACAACCAAAAATTTCTCAGCTTCAACTTTAGATCCAAGTTCTCCCGCACCGGGATTGGTGAGGCTACGAATAAGACGGTAGTTGGTAGTAGGATTTTGGAGCTATTTTAAATCTTAGAGCAAAAACAAAAAAGCTCTCCCCCACTCAACCTTGGAATTGTCGGTAGTCTTTAGTCGATAAACGGTAGAGAGCATCGCCTCCTTTTCATTTCAAACGCTTGTCCGAGGATGTCTACATGCTTTTTAAAGGCAGGCGTAGCCGAGGGAAAGAATGGCTTATGATCCTTTTCTTTTCAGATTCTCCGTTTTAAATTTCGATTTCTATCCTCCAACGGCGGAGAAGTTTCGATTTCGATTTCAATGCGTCTCCGATAAGGTTTGTCATCACCGGCGCAATCGTGAAGTACTTAGATCCTACCCCTGTTCGCCGTGGGCGGATCTTACCGTCTTAAGCCCTTTTCCCTAATCGAAACACATAATTTTTTTATAAAGAACCTACCTAAAAAATCATTTCTCCGTAAATTTGAGAATATATGATAGCAGCAATAACATTGTTTTTAGTGGTAGCCCTTTCGGCATTGATTACAAAAGTGGCTACTATTGCTCTTATCCATACGGGGCTTTCTACCCAAAGCGCAAAATTTCAGGCGCGTTCTGCATATACCGGTGCTGGCTTTACCACCACAGAATCCGAGAAAATAATGAACCACCCCGTTCGTCGGAAAATAATTTTCAATCTTATGTTGGTTGGAAATGCAGGGATTGTCACCGTGATGTCTTCCTTGATCCTGACTTTTGTCCTTCCAAATACGGTATCATCCAAACTTTATGGACTTCTTATTGTTGTTGTGGGAATGGCTTTCCTTTGGTGGGCTATAAAAAGCAAATGGGTAGATCGCGGACTTTCAAAATTGATTGCGAGAATGCTCAAAAAATACGCTAATTTGGATGTGCTCGACTATGAGGCCGTACTTCATTTGAAAGATGATTTTAAGATTAGTGAGAAAAAGATAAAATCCGACGATTGGATGGCAAACAAAACTTTGAAAGAATTGAATTTGCGCCATGAAGGAATAACTATCTTGGGCATTGATAGGCCAGACAGGGATCACATCGGCTCTCCCACAGGGAGTTTCGATATTCTTCCCAATGATGTGGTAACCATTTATGGAAAGGCCGAGGTTATCAAAAACATCTTTGCCCGTAAAAATGATTTTCAAGCTGCTGTTTCCCATGAAGAGTTTGTGGAAAGAGAAGACAAAAGATTGAAAGACCAAATAGAGGATAAAGAACAACAAAAAGAATAGCATTCAATAACCATTATTCCTCAATGAGAGAACGCGCTTCGAAACTGTTTAGCTATAATTCCTTTTATCGCGTAATTTGATTTTGAAAATTGAATTCCCAAATTAATTGAATGGCACCCAAACTTACCAATCCCGTACTTTATTTAATGAGCATTTCGGCTGGGCTGGTTGTAGCAAACCTATACTACAACCAACCTTTGCTAAATCAAATTGCTGAAACCTATGGAGTTTCGGAATCTGCGGTGAGTAATGTTGCTCTTAGCACTCAGCTGGGATATGCTTTCGGATTACTATTGATAATTCCGCTGGGTGATAAAGTTTCAAATCATAAAATACTGAAATGGGATTTCTTGTTGATCGTTGCCTCACTCTTGGCGGCGGGACTTTCAAACTCTTTGTTTCTTTTGATTATCATTAGCTTTTTTATCGGGTTTAGTTCTTCACTTCCCCAATTATTTGTGCCGATGGCTGCCCAATTGAGCGATGACAAAGGGAGAGGTCGAGCCATTGGAATTGTGATGAGTGGCCTATTGATCGGAATCTTAGGAAGTAGGGTGATCAGCGGATTCATCGGAGAACAATTTGGATGGAGAACTATGTATTACGGTGCTGCTGTGGTTATGGCATTGTTGTTCTTTATTCTTCATTATAAGCTGCCCAAGTTGAAACCACATTTTCCTGGAAGTTACGGCAGTTTGCTGAAATCCATTTGGCATTACTTTAAAAGCGAACCTGCGCTTAGAGTGGCCTCTCTGCGGGGAGCGCTTGGTTTTGCGGGTCTTAGTGCGTTTTGGACCACTTTGGTGTTCTTAATGGAAGACAATTTTGGATATGGAAGTACCGTTGCCGGTCTGTTTGGACTATTCGGAATCGCAGGTGCTCTGGGCGCCACCGTTGTGGGAAGACTTAATGATAAAATAAATAAAAACAGAATAATTGTTCTATCCACCATCCTGATGATCGTTTCTTGGTTGATATTTCTGTTTTCCAGTTATTCTCTATTTGGATTAATTGTAGGTGTAATTTTAGTAGATCTCGGATTGCAGGGTCTTCACATAACAAACCAGAATATTATTTTCTCAAAAAATCCCGAAGGCCGCAACCGAATAAACACGGTTTATATGGTCTCATTTTTTATCGGAGGCGCCATCGGGACCACGCTTGGGGCTTATGCTTGGGAAAACTTTCATTGGATAGGAGTCTCCATTCTGGGACTCTCACTTTCGGCTCTCATACTTTTGGTCCAACTTCTTTTCCGGCGAATCTGATTTTTTATCCAGAAAATATTTTAGTCCAAGACTATCTTTGGCTCGTTTTGTGTTCTACTTCTGTCATAAAGAAAAATCTTGGGTTTATTTTAGCATTTTCATAGGATTGTTTATGATTTCAAACCCTTAGTTTTCGAGTTCAATATTCTTTGGTGAATATTCCCTAATAAATAATAAAAATAGCCATATATGAAATTCCATTTTATCACATTTGTTTTAGCAGCTTTCGCCCTTGCTAGCTGTTCGACCACAAAAAACGCTGTTTCAACAGAACCAACCGACTCCATGATTGACCAAAATGCTCCCTTTGTAAAGATTCCTACCGAAACTTTCTGGAAGCTGGAAAGTTTGGAAGGTAAGGATTATTCTTCTTTTAAAAGAGATGGCAACGAAGTTGGGTTCACAATGTTCGCAGACAATAAGCGAATTACCGGATATGCCGGTTGCAACAATTTTTTCGGAACCTATAAAGTGGAACCTGGAAACCGTATCCATTTTTCTGAAATTGGTGCCACAAAAATGATGTGCCCCGATTCGGATTTCAATGAGAATGATTTTCTTAAAATCCTTGGACTAGCGGACAATTATACCATTCGAGGGAACAGACTAGAATTGAAGGTTGGAGGCGGAGAGCCATTGGCAGTTTTTACCAGTTCTGCAATCCCATTAAATCCGATAGTCGAGAAGCATTGGAAACTTAAAAGTCTTAACGGGAAAAAGGTGAAAAAGGAGAAGAACCAGGAAAAGGATATATTCTTTACCTTAAATACAAAGGATAATAACGTAAGCGGTTTTGCGGGATGTAATACTATTTCGGGAAATTATAAATTGGAAGACGACAACAAGATATATTTTTCGCAAATGATTTCAACTATGATGGCCTGTCCCGACCTTGAATTCAACGAATGGGAATACCTAAAGGTTTTTGAGAATGCCGTTACTTATCGCATCCGCGGGCATAAGCTCGAATTGTTTGGAAACAATAAAGCTCCTTTGGCAGTTTTTGAAGAAGTAGATTAGGGGTTAGGGGGATGAAGGAAATTATAATATTTCCGATTATCCGCACTACAAATTGCGCACAAGTTTAGCGGAAAGAATAGCTGCTTCTACTTTTACCTGAAAGAAAAAAGAACGGAATCTTAGTATAGGAATTTTGGTCTTTCCGCATCAATGGATATTTAAATATATCAAAATCCAAGGATTTGAGATGACGTTTTAATTCTGAAGTTTTTAAAACCCTTAATTTGAGAAATGAATTATATCTTCTTATTTTTTGCATTCCTTTTCTTTCATCCCCCAACGGAAACAAAGGAACTAACGTTAACCATCAATAACATCAAGCACATGGAGGGAGAACTGATAATTGGTCTCTTTAACAATGGCGAGCGATTTCTGGAAGAGGGCCAGGCCTATTTAAGCATTTCCAAAAAAGTTACAGGTGATTCTGAAATTGTGGTTTTTAAGAATTTACCCCCGGGTACTTATGCCGTTTCAATGTATCACGATAAAAACTCCAATGGTAAATGCGATCGTAACTTCTTCGGTATTCCCAAAGAGCCTTATGGCTTTTCCAATAACTTTAAACCTAAATTCTCCGCTCCCACTTTTGAGGATTGTGCCTTCAATTTATCTTCCAATGAATCTCTTACTATTAATCTAATTAATTAGAAGAAAAGCATTAAACAATCCATTTTCATAAGAAACAAATAGATAGTGTGCCTGATACACGGGCAAGAGTGGTAAAATCGCAAATAAATGCGTATATTGCAACTATTGCTATTATAAGTGAATTCGGCTGGTTAGTGATCCATTTGTATTTTTCCATTTAGAACCAGCTTCAGAGTATTTATTAACTCTTCCTTCTGCATTCCGCAGATTATTTACAAGCGATTAGTAATTAAAAGAGAGCCACTTTTCTTAATGCTGACTCTCATTCAAACTTTAAATATATTTTACATGAAGAACAAACGTATTATGAAAAACAAGCGCATAGGTATAATTGGTGCTGGGCCAAGTGGATTGGCACAAATACGGGCGTTTGAAGCCTTGGAGGACCAAGGTCACGCAATGCCCGAAATTATGTGCTTTGAGAAACAAAGCAATTGGGGCGGGATGTGGAACTATTCCTGGAGAACGGGAGTAGGAAAATATGGTGAACCCACTCACGGGAGTATGTACAAATATCTATGGTCCAACGGCCCGAAGGAATGCTTAGAATTTTCGGATTATTCCTTTGACGAGCATTTTAAAAAACCCATTTCTTCTTATCCGCCCAGGCCCGTTCTATTTGATTATATACAAGGAAGAATAAACAAGAGTAAGGCTCGGGATTATATCCGTTTTGACACCACTGCCCGTTGGGTAAGTTATGACAAGGATACCAAGAAATTCACCTTAATTCTCGACGATCTTAAAATCGACAGAACTTATTCCGAGGAATTTGATTATTTGATAGTGGCTTCAGGGCATTTTTCAACTCCGAATATGCCATATTTTAAGGGAATTGAGAATTTCCCCGGAACGGTAATCCACGCCCACGATTTTAAGGGTGCAGACCAATTTAAGGACCGAAACTTATTGCTAATAGGAAGCAGTTACTCTGCCGAGGACATCGGTGTACAATGCTATAAACACGGAGCTAAATCAGTAACGCTTAGTTATAGGAGCAATCCTATTGGAGTGGATTGGCCCGAGGGTATAAAGGAACTTCCTTTGGTAACCCATTTTGAGGATGACACCGCTTTTTTCAAAAACGGCACTTCCGAAAAGTTTGATGCCGTGGTTATGTGTACGGGATACAAGCATAAATTCCCGTTTCTTCCAGATGAATTACGCTTAAAAACCAAAAACAATTTGTATCCTGACCATTTGTACAAAGGGATTTTCTTTAACAAGCTTCCGGAGTTGATTTATTTGGGAATGCAGGATCAATATTACACCTTTAATATGTTTGATGCTCAAGCTTGGGTAGCTCGTGATTTTATGATGGGACGATTTAAATTGCCATCTGAAGCCAAACGAAGAATCGACATAGATAAGTGGCTTAAAAGGAATGATAATTTAGAAACTGGATTTGACGACGTAGATTTTCAGTCGGCTTATATTAAAGATCTCCTGTCGTTATCAGATTATCCAGACTTCAACGTTGATAAAGTAGCCGAAATGTTCAAGGGGTGGCTTAAAGACAAAGAAGAGTCAATCCTTACCTATAGGGACAAAACCTTCAGAAGCGTGGTAACCGGTACCATGGCTGCTGAGCACCATACGGAATGGATGGATGAATTGGACGACAGTAAGGAGCGATATTTATATGAACCGGAAGAGGAAGAGTTGATTCCGGAGAAAATATAAGATTTACCAATTCCCTAATTAAATTGTAACTATCCCAGAGCTGAACTGAAAAATCACTTCTGGGACAGTTCCTTTATCTATTCTATTTACATCTGATCTGGATTGTCCAATCTCCTTTTGACATCTGAAGAAGGGAGGAACACCTGAACCCCAAAATTCAAACCGAGCGAATGTTGATATGTGGTATTTCCGCCACCTACCAGTCCGTTATATTTGAGGGATGTTTCCAGGGCAACATTTTTGGTAAGAAAATAGGAATATCCTGGTCCTACACCAAAGGTAAACCCATTTGTTGTTGGCCCATCCTTAACATTGACACCAGCAATTCCCGCATTTCCCTCAGCAAAAAAACGACCGTGTTTTAAGAAGTTATCAATCCCCTTTTCGCCAGGACTTAAATAATAGCGTGAAAGAGCCTGGATACCATACGTAGTTGTCCGTGTAGAAAAACCATTGTATTCGGGAGATTTTGTAAATCCAAAATTTACAACTGCCCCTAGCATAAAGTCATCTTTTAAAAAATAACCTACTTTAGGGCTCAACCCTAAATTAAAACCGGCCCCTTCGTTTAGCCCAAAATTAAATCCAAAAAGGCTACTACTTGTGTTACTGGTTAATCCACTGCCAAGATCTGTACCTAGCATTAAGTTGCCCTTTTCAGTTTGTGCATTGGAAATACCAGTAAAACCTAGAATTAAAAGGGCACTGAGTAAAATCACTTTTTTCATCTTGTCTGTTTTTATGGCTTAATATATGGACGAAAGCCCGTTATTTTGTAATTGGTAAAATTAATTCGTGATTTTATTCTGAAATTTTTTTTCACAAATTTTTGCTTCTATATTGGGAAAGATTTATCACTAATGCCGGTGGTTGAGCGTTGAATGTCTTAAGACATAAAATCTTAACAATTTTTTAATCGTTTTGGTTCGGTTTCAACCGAACTAATCGTATCTTTGCAACTTAGATGTTAGAATAACCCATTAATAAATCAAACAACCAAAATCATGAACACATCATTTCTAGGTTCCCTGAAACAATCAATTAAACACTGGTACATCCCATTATTAGTGGGAATTTTATTTGTCATCATCAGCATCGTAGCATTTACTTCTCCCGCAAGTTCTTTGCTTGCCTTATCCCTTATCTTCGCCCTCTCTTTTCTATTTGGTGGACTGTCGGAAATAGTTTTCTCCATAGCTAACAGAAACCGACTGGATAACTGGGGCTGGTCATTGGCTTTTGGAATTATAACATTCCTAATAGGTACTTCGCTAGTTATGCATCCCGCACTTTCCCTGACGGTATTGGCCTTCTATATCGGATTCCTACTGTTGTTTCGTTCCATTTCGTCTATCAGCTTTGCCCTGGATATTAAAAAACACGGTAGCAAAAGCTGGGGTGGCTTATTGATCTTTGGAATTTTGGGCGCTATAGTATCCTTTATCCTAATCTGGAATCCGCTATTTGCAGGAATGAGCGTAGTTATATTAGTTGCCTTAAGTTTTCTTTTTACCGGACTTTTTAGTATCCTTTTATCTTTTCAGCTAAGGAAATTACATAAAAATTCCAAAGTTATTTCAGCTAAATTGAAGTCGCGTTACGAGGAACTTATGGAAGAAATTAGAAAAGAACAAAGTAGTCAATAACCTGCGTTTATTAGTGGAGAATGGCTAATCGTATTTTTTGTAAAAATGAAATGGTGAATCTATCCACATAACTTCCCAATAGAACTAAGAGAGTAATAAATTTTTCCCAAGATTAAACTAAAGACAATCCACTGTCTCTGATAATATATGATCTTTATTTCACATTAATTATCAACTTTCTGCTAAATGATATACACCCTCAATTATACGAGATCAAAAAATGAATTCAACACATAAAGAACGAATAATGAAGAAGGAGCAAAATAAGGAAATCGTCCTGGCAGAACATCCAAAGGGAATTACCACCGAGCAAACCTTTAAGATTAATGATATTGAAATGCCAATACTCAAAGAAAATGAAGTTTTGCTGAAAACTCTTTATGTTTCGGTAGATCCAGGAATGCGTGGCTTTATGGATAAAGGTGATGCTGATGCAGCAGGAAGAAAGTTTGAAATTGACAAGCCGATTACCAGCAGAAGTGTTGCACAAGTTGTGGAAAGCAATTCTTTAGATTTCAAAAATGGAACAATTGTTCACGGACGTTTGGCCTGGCAAAAATATCAAAATTGCAAAACGGAGGATATCGAAATAGTCGATCCTGAAATAGCCCCAATATCAACATCCGTAAGTATGCTTGGTGTTCCTGGACTACCAGCATATTTCGGAATGCTTAAAATTGGGAATCCAAAAAAAGGAGAAACCGTTGTGGTTTCCGGGGCCGCAGGATCTGTAGGGAGTATTGCTTCACAAATTGCCAAGATTAAAGGGTGCAAGGTGATAGAAATCGCTGGTTCAGAAAAGAAAATTTCTTATTTGGAAAACGAGTTAGGACTTGAATCTGGTGTAAATTACAAAACAACAAAAAATCTTCAGAAGGATATTGCAAAAGCCTGTCCCAATGGTGTTGATGTGTTTTTTGACAATGTAGGCGGCGAAACATTTGATGCTGTTTTTGCCAATATCAATAAACACGCTCGTATTGCAATTTGTGGCCAAATAGAGGATTACAACGAATCCAATCCTCCAAAAGGCTCTCGACCCATACACGCGCTGATTAAAAATAGCGCAAAAATTGAAGGTTTTGTCGTTTTCGATTTTAAGGACGAATTCAATTCGGCAAAAGAAGAAATGGCTCAATGGTAGAACGAGGGCAAATTAAAATACAAAGAAAGTCTGATAGAGGGATTTGAGAATATACCTTCAGCATTTATTGGCTTGTTTAAAGGTGAAAACATCGGAAAACAAATGGTAAAGGTTGCAGATCTCGCATAATCAAAATAGAGATAACAACTTAAAGTAAATAGATATGGACACTTCGAAATTTTTTGACTTAAAAGGAAAAACCGCAATAGTTACAGGGGGTGCAAATGGAATAGGAAAAGCCTGTTGCGAAATACTTGCCGCCTATGGAGCTAAAGTTGTGGTTTCGGATTACAACCTAGAAGCTGCACAAAAAACTTCCCAAGAAATAAACGATAATGGTGGAACATCGATGGCAATAGATTGTAACGTGCTTGAAGATGATGCTCTAGTAAACTTAGTCGATAAAACTATAGAAGAATTTGGTAGTATCGAGATATTGGTCAATAACGTTGGCGGTGGTGGAGCAGGAAAAGAAAGTCCTTATGATATTGATGTTGCTCAATTCAAAAAAGTCTTCGATATGAATGTTTTCAGTATGTGGCATCTTTGTCAATTAGTAGCCCCACATATGAAAAAAGCCGGCTACGGAAGTATCATAAACATGTCTTCCATGGCTTCTATCAATAAAAGTCCTGCAATCAGTGCGTACGCTTCTTCAAAAGCTGCCATCAATCATATGACGCGGAACTTGGCATTTGATTATGGTCCCGATAATATTCGTCTTAATGCCATTGGACCTGGCGCAACACGTACACATGCCTTAAGTACAGTTTTGACTCCAGATTTGGAAAAGGCAATGCTTAAACATACTCCAATAAAAAGATTGGGTGAGGCTGAAGATATTGCAGGAGCAGTATTGTATTTCGCAGCTCCAATCTCAAGCTGGACTAGCGGTCAAGTAATTTTCATTAATGGCGGTGGAGAACAGACATTGGATATGTAAAGATAATAACCTCTATTTATATTGGTTTGAGGAGAACTAGTTAATTCCAAAGAAAATATAATAGTCAAGTATTAAAAGCAATAACCAGCCATCCTGTTACGAGTTTTAGAGGAAGATTTCTATGGTATTCGGCTATTTCTAATTACTTTCTAATAAAATTTCTGTTGACAATTCCCAAGTTGGTTTCAATTTTTAGCAGATACATTCCTGATGCGAGGTTTTCAATATTAATGCTATTGTCTATTAATTGGAAACCTCCCATTTTTTGACCCTGAAGACTATAAATTGTTGTTTTAATGATCTTAATACCGTCTGTGGTAGTCCTTAAATTCAAGTTATTGTAGGAGGGATTGGGATATAGAAATAGACGATTGAGAATAGCATTGTTATCCTCTGTAGAAACCACACGATCCACAATTTCTGTAAAAACTGTATTGGTAATGATCGGTGCATTAAAATCGAAATAGATACGGGCATTCCCGGAAATAACATTTCCGACTTGCACATTGTTTTTTGGTTTTATTTTATAGGCTACGAATCCCTGGCTCTCCTCTTCATTGGCTCCTTCGTGAGGCAAATTGATATTATCAAAAACAAACTCCACTTGATTTCCATCCGTTATCTCTATGTGATAATCATGACTGGCATTTACGGGCTGCAAAGTTGTCCAATCTAATTTTGGATGAAGTGAATCCAGGATTCGAACATTGACAGCGCTTGCGGTTCCCGTGTTTTGAAAACGAATGAGATATTCCAAATATTTATCCGTTTCATCCAAATAAATCTCTTCTCCTTGAAGCACTTGTTTGTCATTGGGGTCAAAAGAATTTACTACTATTTGATCATACACAAAAGTATTATCCTCTGGAGTGTAATCATTTTCATTGGGCGTAACATTCGCCGTAAACGTCAAAATATCTCCACCGTTTACTAAAGGAGGGGCAAACGTTTCCATGGTTAGGTCAACAATCTGTTGGTTAAAAGGCGCTAAGTTTTGGAATTCAAAAAGAAGTTCATTTGAAGTATTAGAAACAGGCGTGGGGCTGGAATGAAGAAAAGTTTGAGCAGTATCGTCAAAGACCAGACTTGCGAAAAAGTTTGGCACGGTCTCCGTACCCCTATTTTCTATTATCAATTGATATTCAGCTTCAAATCCAGGGCGGGCACTTGTAATAGGAAGGATGGTAATGGAAAGATCCGCAATGGTTTGGGTGGCAGTAACGCAGAAATCTACTTGTTCGATGTTTGAATTGGTAAAGTTAATCTCTGCTGAAACTGGATCCGCAGTGAAATATTCTGGGATATTTACTAATGAAATTGTAAAGGAAGTTCCAATAGTTCCTAACTCATAGAGGCCATTTCTCGAAAAAGTTGAAATGCTATAGTCGTCATTGGTGGCATTGATCATAAATCCACTTATTCCAATATCGTTTGAATCGCAACCCGAATTATCCTCATCGTAAATAACCATTCCCGTAATTGAATTACAATTTTCCGATTGTACATCTCCGTTAATAAACCATCCTAAAGTGTTTCTCATATAATCCCGAGCAGTATGATTGCAATATTCCAGTCCATCGGCTCCCAAAGTTCTCGAGTATATATTGGATGAAGCTAATTGTGCTAATAAAAGATCATAATTATGAATATCCAAACCACTAAATGAAACAAAACCTACAAGACTAAATCCGTTAAAATTCCACCCTCTAAAATCCTGATTAAATGTCGTAGCCTTGTAAAACATGTTTTTTACATTCGTAACATTGGAAACATTCCAGTTGTTTAAAGGTTGATTGAAAGAGGAGGCGCTTTTAAACATTCCAGATAAATCTATTGCATTTGAAATATTCCAATTGTTAAGTGGATGATTAAAAACGGAACTATTGTTAAACATGTCTTTCATATCTATAACACTAGAAACGTCCCAATCGTTCAGGGGTTGGTTAAAATCTCTCGCTGTCCTAAACATTTCATTCATGGTTGTCACGTTTGAAACATCCCAACTATTTAAGGGTTGGTTGTATTCTCTTGCATAAGCAAACATTCGTGACATATCCGTTACATTTGAAACATCCCAATCGTTCAATGGTTGATTATATGCCGAAAAAGCGAACATAGAAGCCATATTTGTAACACTGGACACGTTCCAATTCCCAACAGGTTGATTGTAAGGATTTAATAGGCCTCCGCCAAACATATTTTGCATGTTTATTACATTGGAAACGTTCCAATTATCTAGAGGTTGATGAAAGAACGTATTCATAAACATTCCAGCCATATTCGTCACACTTGAAACATTCCAACCATTTAAGGGTTGATCGAAGTAATTATAGTTCTCGGGATTTCCAAACATATAACTCATATCGGTAACATTTGATACGTCCCAGTTTTCCACAGTTTGGTTGAACCATCTTGCTTGATAAAACATATAACCCATATCGGTAACATTCGATACATCCCAATTATTTATAGGATAATTAAAGTCGGTCTTATAAAACATGGAATTCATGTTTGTAACATTGGATACGTTCCAGCTGTCTAAAGGTAGATTGAAACTTGCTCGTTTAAACATAGAACTCATATCAGTAATATTGGATACATCCCAACTATTGAGATTGGTATAGATCATTGTTCTCTCAAGCATCCTTCTTAAACTCGTAACTTGTGATAAATCGGGCGCATCCACGGCCTCGATGAGTAAATTTGAACAACCTGAAAATGCCTCTTCCATAGACTGCCACTGAATATCTCCCCATTGTTCTATTCCTATAATTTTATATAAAGAAGCGCTTCCCTCAAAATGAATTCTGGGGAAATCTCCCGAAATACTCACCGTATAAATACCGGGGTAATTGTAAGAATGGGTAGCGTCACCATTAACATTATTTAATATGGTCCCATCTCCAAAATTCACTGAATAGTTATATCCGGATCCAATAGTTGGAATAGTAATACTCAAGTCTTGGGATGTTACTTCCCATTTTGTAATAAAAGGTTGCTGGGCGGCAACATTAGCCATTACTAAAATCATAATAAAAACGAAGTATAATTTTTTCATATCAAACGATTTAACGTGGAAAAGCAATTTATTTTTTTAAGGTTTAACAAATATAGATATTTTGGCTATAAATATTCTTATCCTTTCCTTCTGGTTACAAGGATATAAGTGAAAATTTCGAAACAGTCTTTTTATGTTTTCCGTACTCCGAATTTTTTAAATAGAATATTAGTCCTATTCGTTCCCGTTTTTCTGAATCACTGGAGGATGTTAAGAATTTTAACATAAATTAGTTGAAGGAATAAAGTTTTTTGATAATTTTGAACTGAAGCTAAACCATTATCTCTCCCCAATGTTAAACTAATTGATCGCTTCGGATAAAATATTTTGATTGTTGGTTTTAAATTTTCATAATTATTCTCATATAATTGTGAATATCAATCATTTAGTAATATCTATATCCTCTGATCAGGTAGTAAGTTGAATTATTAAATCCGAAACTATGAATGCTAGATTGATAATAATAGGGATATTGATTTTTATGGGGAATGTTGTTGTTGGACAAAGCAAGAAAGAACTTAAATTAACTGTTTTACAACTGCAATCGGACTCAACCTCTTTAGATAATAAGCTAAAGGAAAATATCGCATTGGTTTCCAGCTTAAATACAGAGATTTACGAGATTAAGATTTCAAACCAACAGCTTAAAAATCGGATAGAAGAGCTTGGCCTAGTCCACGAGAAGAATGCCAGTCTATCCGACTCAATCGCGCGGCTTAACGATTCCATCGTAAAAATGAATGTGAAATTGGATTCCATTCATTCCTATTACCGAATCATTCAATTTGTAAAAGCATTTTATAGTTCTTTGGAATTATCCGATGAAGAAAATCTCAGACAATATGAATATGGCGATGTAAAATTCGATCTTGAGAATTTTCATTCTATGGTCAGTAAAAATGCCAGGTACAGCGAGGGAAGGGTTAGAAATCTATCTGATGACAGAAATCACGATAAGTATTTTATTATGCTTCAAAGTATAGAAGAAATAAAATTCAGCTTAAACAAAATTCTGGTTAAAACCAGGGTAATGTACACGGGTCAGAGGATGGGATTATTTTATAACGAGGAGCAGCTGACCTTGCGGGATTATAAAGGCTTAATAAAACTAACAGATTGGGTCGATTTGGATTTATATAAAATGTCACCCACAATAGATGCCAGCGTAGAGAATTTCACTCGGGAGGATTTCTATAAATGGCTGGACGGTAGGCCTAGATAGAAGGATTGAAATATGCGCAAATCTCTATTAAATAAAGAGTGACGCGTCAAACAACAAATTTTTTAATAACGTAATTAGGTAAAACGGGGCTCACCAATAACGAATATTTCACTAAGGCAATAAGGTGCAATAAGCCGACGAAAACTTCAATTTTTACTTAGATAATAAGTTGAAACTGAATTCCTCAACACTAAACTTTTTACTAAGATAATAAGGTAAATTAAGTTCACGAACACGTCAATTTTTACTAAGGAAATAAGGTTTTTTAAATAGTTTACACAAAGCCTCATTGACCTAGAAATCACTCCGAAAATACTGCTTTAACCTTATTACCTTAATAAATCAAGATTAGAATCTACAGCTTTAACCTTATTACCTTAGTATTCTACAATACGACCTACTATTAAACCTTATTACCTTATTGATAGATCCATCCTTCCTTATACCAAAGTAAATAATAATAATCTACTCTAAGCATTACTTCTCTTTCAACAATTGGGTAACAATTCCACCGTCAATCAAAATATCACTTCCCGTAATAAAACCTGCTTTTTCGCTGATCAAGAATTTTACCACTTCGGAAATATCAGCAGGAGTGCCATTTCTTCCTATAGGCGTCATCTCTTTAAGTTTATTCATTCTTTCAGGATGTTCTTCCGCGGCTTTTAGTCCCATTGGTGTCATAATTATTCCGGGGGAAACGGAAACAATCCGTGCTCCTTTTTGTCCCATTCGGAATGCATTTTCCTTGAGTAATAACAGCACGCCCCGTTTCGCAAAGTTGTACATCATATCTGCGTCGTCATTTACGAATTTGGCAACAGTGGAAAAGGAATTTTCTTTTTGTGGATTTAATAAAGCTTCATCATATTCAGGATTTGGGGGAACGGTATGACCCATCATAGAAGAAAACAGGACCAAAACAGAATCCTTGGTAGCCACTTCATAAAAAGCATCGATAATAATATCGGTGCCCACTAAATCAATGTCGAAAACTTTCTTAATGTTTTGTCCGCTTCCGCTAACCCCAGCAGTATGTATTAGACCCCCAAAATCTCCTTGGGCAACAGAAAATTTCATTAGTTTTTGAACATCATCCTTTTTTGTAATATCACAGGCAATCCCCACGGCATCAAATCCATTCTCTACAAATTCCTGAACCACCCTTGTAACATCTTGGGCAGCATAATCTGTTATTACAAGTTTGTATTCTTTTAAAACCTCGGCACAAGCTGAACCTATTCCTCCCGCACCGCCGGTAATTACTATTGTTTTTTTCTTTGAAGTAGCCATGATATTATATTTTGAATGAATTAAATAACCCTCAAATATATAGATAAACAAGACCCTACGAAATGATTAATATCATTCAACAGAATCCTTTCATCTGTTGGAATTTGAGGTAACATTTTACTTATGAAAATCATTGTTGTCCGGTTAAGCATCATATGATGTCCGCCGTGGCGGACAATATGCCGTTAGGCATTAAATATGGGTAGAAAATAGAACCCCAATGACGTCCAAGCCCGCCAGGGGGGACCAGATGTGTTATGGGGTTTCATGGTTAATCAATAATTTTATCGGATAACAATGTAGTTAAATTCATTGTCGATATAACGGAATGATTTGGGTATTCAAGAATTGGAATCTGGCTTTAACGTAGAAAATACGATTATTTCCTTTAAGGTTAGGGGGAAAATAATCGTATTTTCGGTAATGTTTTTTTCTTTTCTCAGATAGCCTTCAAAAAAATTAAAACCCTTACTGCGGATAAATAACTATTTTGCTCGTACCGCTAAAATGCTTTTCCAATTTTGCAGGCAGTCGGTCCAAATACCCGAAATGGGAAATATAACCTCTTCGCGCTGCAACCAAAATAATGAAATCAGTATCAGATATTTTTCGGGAAAGGATAAAGAATTCCTCCCAATCATTGAAATGATGGTAACTTAGGGATAGATCTATTTTGTTGGTTTTGGCAAATTTCAATATGGCTTCGTGCGTTGCCTCGGTACAATTGAGATTTATAGGAATGGAAAGTTCAATTGACAATTGCGCGATTTTATTCATCCAGAGCGCAAAACCTTCCTCAAACTCCGCATTTGGTGGCACGATTAAAAATAATTTTTTATGGTTTACCAATGGAATTTGGAAATCGCAGATAAAAAGAGTTCTATCGGTATTCTGAAGAATGCTTTCCATTTTGTCACCAATCAATTTATCCAAAAACCCTGTTCTTTGTGGCCAGCCCAAGAGGATTATATCGGCTACTATTTCACGAGCAGTCCGCGAGATTCCGCTAGCGGCGTTGTGGTCTATAGTAGCCATTACGGTAGCGTGGGTATCGGAAGCAGTGGTTTCTTTTAAGAAATTTTCAAATTTCTGTTTTGCTTTTACAATGGTAATTCCCGCTTCCTTTGTATTGGGAACCACAGTTAGAATGGCAAGTGGATTTATGGATTTCTTCTCTTTGATCAAAACCGCAAAATCCAACATCTTATCGATATTGACCAAATTGACTATAGGAATTAGAATGTGCTCCTGGTTTATTGCGGAATCCAGTTCCAAATCCTCATCCCCGTCGGAACTTTTAATAATGTTCTTGGCAGCTCTTTCAGTAACAAAGGAAGCAACGATACAGGTAACTAGAATTAGGATTACGGTGCCGTTCAGAATATTGTCATCGAGGATTCCTGCTTTATATCCAACCAAAATCACCGCCAGGGTTGCTGCGGCATGCGCACTGCTCAGTCCAAAAATCAAATTTCTTTGGTTCTTCGAATACCTTAGAAATAATTGGGTCAGAAATGCTGCCAACCACTTTCCTGAAATAGCTACCACAGTTAATGTTCCTGCAATTACCAATGCCATAGGCCCACTTAGAATTACACCGATATCTACTATCATCCCCACGCTTATCAAGAAGAAAGGAATGAACAGTGAATTTCCCATGAATTCAATACGATTCATTAGCGCAGAAGAATTGGGAATAAGTTTATTGAGCGCCAATCCAGCAACGAAGGCTCCGATAATGGACTCCAAACCAGCTATTTCGGCCAAGAATGCCGCAAAAAACACTACGGATAAAACAAATATGTAATGAGAATGTTTTTCGCTTTCCAGCTTTTCAAAAAACCATCTTGCAATCCTAGGGATTACCAAGAACATAAAAGCAGAGAAAATGGTTATTGAGATTCCCAGTCGGATCCAAAATTCTTGGGTTAGTCCGCCTGAATGTGAACCCAAGATCACTGCCAATAAAATCAATACCGCAGTATCGGTGAGTATGGTTCCTCCAACGGTGATTGCCACCGCAATGTTTTTTGACACTCCCAGCTTGCTCACAATTGGATATGTAACCAAGGTGTGGGTGGCAAACATACTGGCGGTGAGTAGGCTCGCATTAAAATCGAAGCCCAGTAAATAGTAGCAAATCGGAAATCCCATTCCCAGCGGTATTGCGAAGGTGAGGAAGCCAAAAAGCAAACTCTTATACTTGGTTGCCTTAAATCGATTCAGATCCAGTTCCAGACCGGCAATAAACATAATATAGAGAAGGCCGATGGTGGAAAAAACATCAACAAAAAGACTTTTTTCAAGAATATTTAAACCTGCAGGCCCTATGATAATCCCAGATACTATCAATCCGATAATTCCAGGAACCCGGATTCTCTGAAGCAATATGGGCGCCAACAGAATTATCAACAGTATCAACGAAAAAATCAAAACTGGATTTTGAAGGGGCAGTTGAAATTCTTCTAAAAGCTGATTGAGAATGGTATCCATAAGTGATGCAAGAGGATATAGAGAAAAAGATACTAGCTAAAAATTCGAAATTATTCTTCCTTTTATAAGTAGATCCATGGCTGCGAATATACGTTGGATATTATAAATATGAAACTGGATTATTGTAGGACCATTAACCTTTTTATAGCCATCTTCTTATCAAGACTCCCACCACATATCCAAAAATAGCATGATCTAATGTCCAATATATCCACGCCATTACATCATTTGCCGCGGGAGGTTGTTCCGATAAAGCCGTCAGAAAAAACAAGCCACCACCACCAACCGTATAAACCACGATATAGGGAAAGATAAGTTTATGCCATCCTCTTGGTTTAAGAATATAGTAAAGAGCAATAACGCTTATAATGCAGGTGAGGAAATGAAAAATGTTTCCGAACAGCCAAATGGGCCGCAACTTATTTAAGACGGGAATATAATCAAAATTGAAAAGAAGATAATACGCCGGATTGCCAGTTAAGGAAAGAACAATGCGCAACACTAAAATTAATACTATGCCTCCGATAAAACCGATAGTGGTTAGTTTCAATAATTGCTTCATATAATAATTATCTCTTCAGAAAAATAGGTTTAAAAGTAGTGAAATTGTGGAATTGGCGATGATGTTAATTATTGTATTTAGAGATGGATTTCAGAATTGTAATTTTCAAAAGAGTCTCAGAGACATAAGTCCTTTACTCGGGCCTGCCCGAGATCGCGAACTTTATCTAACTTGGATTCAAAGTACCGCCACGAATTGCACTAATATACACGAATTCCTTCTTTTCTGAAAATGATGACCCCAATAGGGCGCCTTTGATTTCACGAATGGAACAGACTTTCAGTCTGTTTTGAATGCCTTATATCATTAGTACAGCCAAGTTTAGTCATATCTTTATCGTTATATGTAACTTGCATATTATCAAATTGTTACGAAAGTAGTTAGATGATAGATGAATGTTTGAAGCGAATGCTTACTCCTAAGCTGAATGCGCCGAATAAAAACCATAAATTTGTAAAATTGAACTGCCCGTGGCAGATGCTTTAAATATAACATTGCTGTATGGGAAAACTTTTTGAAAACCGCTGGTTTTTATTGATTGTTATTGCACTTACTTGGGGCAGTTCCTTCATTCTTATCAAAAAATCCCTACTTGCTTTTACACCTTTCCAAATTGGTGCTTTTAGAGTTGCCATTTCTGGAGTTATCCTCGCCTATATAGGAATTCCCGCTCTTCTAAAAATGGACAGACAAACCTTTGGCTGGGTAGCTCTTACTGGATTTTTCGGGAATTTTCTGCCGATGTTTCTATTTCCCATAGCCCAAACTAGAGTCAGCAGTTCCTTGGCGGGAATTCTGGATTCCTTGGTGCCGGTTTTTGTTCTGGTCTGTGGATTTCTTTTCTTCGGAATTAAGAGCAAGGGACTTCAAGTTTTAGGAGCTATCCTGGGCTTTGTTGGCGCTGCGATGTTGATGCATTTTTCCGAAGCGAAGTCGGAGGAATCCAATTTGCTCTATGCGAGTTTAGTGGTTTTGGCAACTGCTTGTTATGCCATTGCCGCCCTTATTATAAAGGAAAGATTATTTCACGTTTGCTCTATGGATTTGTCTGGAGGAGTATTCGCAATATGGATGTTTCCCTCATTTCTCATTCTGATTTTTAGCGGATTTTTCACTGATATTGAAATCACACCACAAGTATGGGAATCGCTGGGATATCTAAGTATTTTAACGGTGATGGGAACTGCGATTGCCATTATGCTATACTATAAACTCATCCAAAACACTACTCCTGTTTTTGCGAGCACAGTTACCTATCTGCTTCCTTTGATAGCGGTTATTTGGGGTTTATTGGATGGTGAAAGCTTTAGTATATGGTACGTAATTGGAGGATTGCTTATCTTGTGGGGAATATATTTGATACGGGAAAAAAAGAAAGATATAAAACCTGTTGCACGGTAATAGTGCCTTTTTTAAACAATGAAATTTTATGATTGCATTTTTTGAAACATATCAAATGGAATTTCTTTATGCTTTTTTGGTCCTAATAGGTGTTTTACTATTGCGGTTTATCACAAACCTATTTTATAAATGGTTGATAACCCGAAAAAAGTACCAAAATAGCGGAGTTAAGCCCGTTTCAATTTTATTGGTAAAACGAATTTTGAACACCATCTGGATTGTGTTGGGAATAATGGCAATAAGCTCTTTGTTTTTTCAGGAAGTTTATGAAAGACTTCAGGATAATTTCCGCTTGATCCTATATATGGGAATTGTGGCAATATTGACCATTATTCTGGCATCATCAGCAAACATCTGGTTTCGAAAAAAAGTTGAAAATAAAATCTCAGCAGGAGAGGATTCTACTGTTTTTAGATTTCTGCGATATATCGTGGTTGTTCTATTGTATATCATTGGGATTATGTTTGTTCTTATGGCATTTCCTGCCTTTAAAGGAATTGCCCAAACCGCTTTAGGAGGTGCAGGTGTTTTGGCGTTGATTGTGGGTGTTGCTTCCCAGGAAGCCCTGGCGAACCTTGTGGGCGGCGTGTTTATAATTTCATTTAAGCCATTTAGAATCGGCGATGTTATAAGATTGTCAGATGATATGACCGGAACGGTAGTGGATATCACGTTAAGGCATACTGTGTTGCGAAACTTCGGAAATAAAATGATCGTAATTCCAAATGCTATTATCAATAAGGAAAAACTTATAAATTATAATTTAAGGGACTTAAAGATTTGTGAGCGTATTGAAATTGGAATTTCCTACGACAGCGATATTGATTTGGCAAAAAGGATAATGCGGGAAGAAGCCGAAAAGCATCCCTTGATTTTCGATAATCGTTCTACTACCGATATCCTTGACGGAAAACCTATTGTAAGGGTGGCACTCATTTCTCTGAACGAGTCCTCAGTTACCATTCGTGCATGGGTGTGGGCTCGAAATTATTCCAATTCCTTCGATATGAAATGTGATTTGTTGGAGAGTATAAAAAAACGCTTTGATGCCGAAGGAATTGAAATTCCATTTCCATATAGGACGGTGGTGTTTAAAGACCAAAAAGAAAAACCAACCTCTTAATAAAAATCGATGGATTTTAGACTGAAAGTATTTAAAACCGTAGCCGAACAGCTGAGCTTTACCAAGGCTTCCAAAATACTTTTTGTCTCCCAGCCCGCCGTTACCAAACACATAAACGAATTGGAAAAGCAATTTGGAAAGGCACTTTTCAATCGGCATGGAAATTCAATTTCCCTAACAAAGGAAGGAAGAATCTGTTTGGATTATGCCAATAAAATTCTGGCTCTTTATGAAGCTCTCGAAAGAGAATTTACCGATTTGGACAATAGTCTTCCCGAAAGGATCAACTTGGCCGCTAGTACTACCATTGCCCAGTATATTTTACCGTCACTTCTTTCAAAATTCAATTCGATCCATCCTGAAACCTCTATTACACTTATCAATCAGAATTCAGAAAGGATCGAAACCTTGGTGCTTGAGAAAAAAACCGATTTGGGTTTGGTTGAAGGGAATACCAACAACCCGCTTCTGCACTATCAACCATTTTTGAAGGATGAAATCGTGTTGGCCTGTAGAACTATGAATAAGAAATTGAAATCGGCAGAGTTGGTTTTGGACGATCTTTTTGCACTGCCCTTAATACTTCGGGAACAAGGCTCGGGAACTCGGGTGGTTCTTGAGAAAACATTGGCAAAGAAGGGATTGGATCTGAGGAATTTCAATATCCAAATGGAATTGGGCAGCACCGAGAGCATCAAGAACTACCTGTTGAGCTCCGATAGTTTTGCATTTCTCTCCATACATTCCATCGCTCGTGAACTGAAGGCCAAGACATTGACTATTGTTGATGTCGCTAATCTTGAAATTCACCGGACCTTTCAGTTTGTAGGACTTCACGGTAATTATAATCCTACTTCGGAGTGGATGAAAAACTATTTGATCAATCACTATAACCTTATGGAATAGCTCATAACAATTTGTGATAAAAAATATCCCCAAAAGCTTCCGAAGTTTGCATTGTAAATTAAAAAACCATCGCTAAATGGATAAACTCCACAATGACAGGGAAACTTGGACAAAAGTACTTTTTATTGTAGTCATGGTATTGTGTATCTCTGGATACATAAGCAGTCCGGTAGCTTTGGTAGGTGGGTTTCTTTTTACCTATTTTTTGGGACATCCTTTCCTTACCCTTAATGCAAAAGCAGTCAATTGGCTCCTGAAAATCGCCGTTGTGGGATTGGGTTTTGGAATGAATTTAATTGAAACCGTCAATGCGGGGAAAGACGGATTTATACTCACAGTCTTTTCCATTTCGGTTACCTTGATCTTGGGATATTTTCTAGGAAGGTTATTGAAGATGGATCGTAAAGGAAGCCACCTTATCAGTTCGGGAACTGCAATTTGTGGAGGAAGTGCCATTGCAGCTGTGGCGCCGGTTATAAATGCTTCCGAAAAGGATATTTCTATTTCCTTGGGGGTGATTTTTCTTTTAAATTCTATAGCTCTTATTGTTTTTCCACCCCTCGGCCACTTGTTCGGCCTGAACCAGCACGAATTCGGTCTTTGGTGCGCCATTGCTATTCACGATACCAGTTCGGTAGTGGGGGCTGCCTATACTTTTGGAGAAGAGGCCCTAAAGGTTGCGACTACGGTAAAATTGGCAAGGGCGCTTTGGATTATTCCACTTTCCCTTTTGTCCGTATTTCTTTTTAAAGGAAAAGGAAAAAGTGTGAAAATTCCCTATTTCATCTTTCTTTTTATTGTGGCAATTATAATGAACAGTTATCTGCCAATTCCGGATATCATTACTGAAGGAATTACAAGTATTTCCAAATCGTTATTGGTGTTGACCTTATTCTTGATTGGAGCTGGACTTTCCGTAGATAAAATAAAATCTGCAGGTTGGAAGCCGATGATTCTTGGAATTTTGTTGTGGGTTTTTATTTCTATCAGTTCTATCTTGGTGATTGTTTCACTTTAAATCGTAAATCTCCGTGTTCTCTGTGCCTCCGTGGTGAAAAGAATACCACAGAGACACAGAGAGCTTTTTATAAAAAAATAATTCTTTAAATCAACTTCAATTGATTCACAATCTCCTGTAAGGAAACCTTAGCATCCCCAAAAAGAAGGCTACAGTTGTCCATTTCAAAAAGATCGTTCTCCACTCCTGCATAACCTTTACTTCTTCCACGCTTCATCACAATTACCTTCTTGGCTTCGTGGGCACGGATAATAGGCATTCCATAAACAGGACTGTCCGGATTATTTTCGGCGGCTGGGTTTACAACGTCGTTGGCACCAATTACCAAAACTACATCATATTGCGACATCACTTCGTTGCCTTCGTCCATTTCCTTTAATCGGGAATAGTCAACGTTTGCTTCAGCCAGAAGCACGTTCATATGTCCGGGCATACGCCCTGCAACGGGGTGGATAATATAGTCCACTTCGCAATTTCGTTTTTCCAACAACTGTTGCAACTGTGCACACATATGTTGTGCCTGGGCCACAGCAAGACCATAGCCAGGAATTACAGCAACCTTTTGGGCAAAAGAGAGAGAAAGAGCAGTTTCGGAAACACTGATTTCCTTAATTTCCTGTTCCTGATCAGAAACAGGCCCCGTACTCTTTTTGAATTTTCCTGCCAATACTTTCATCAACGAGCGATTCATTGCCTTGCACATAAGTAGCGTAAGGAATATACCTGCAGCTCCCACGAAGATTCCACCGGCAATCATCACTTTGTTTCCGTAAACAAGACCCGTAAGGGCTGTGGCGATACCTGTGATACTGTTTAAAAGTGAAATAACTACGGGCATATCTGCCCCTCCAATAGGAAGTACAAAAAGAACTCCATAAACCATCGCGAGGACTGCCAATAAGTATACGAAAGGTGCGAAGCCAATTGGGATGAATCCGATAAAATAAAGTACTGGCAATACGATCATAAGCAATAAAAGAATCCGTGCTGAAAGTACTACGCCAATGGTTCGGTAGTCTTTTACTTTTCCCGCTAGTTTACGTTCGGCGATAATACTTCCCGTAAATGCAATGGCACCAGTTATCAAACCCGCAATTAGCAAAATCTGCAGGCTTAGAATGCCCTGTTCTGGATACATGGGATTAGCTTCAATCATTCCGAGGAGCATGGCGCATCCACCTCCAGTTGCGTTGAAGAGTGAAACCAGTTGTGGCATCCCCGTCATCTGGACTCTATCCGAAAATATTTTTCCAACAATAGTGCCCACGACGATTGCCACAAGCATTATAATCAGATTAATGTAAGGAACTGTTCCCGTATATCCGGCAAAAAATGTCAATACTACTGCGAGAATCATCCCTATTGCCGCGATGAGGTTTCCGGTTTTGGCTTTTTTAGGAGAGCTCATATATTTGAGCCCCAGTATAAAAGAAATAGTGGCTAGTAGATAACCGACTTCAATAATTACGTGCATCGAGTTTTTCTTTTTTCAGAACCTGCTTGGCAGGAAGGTTGGTTTATTTGGTTGGGTATTCTGGTATTTATGGATAAAGAAGACATTGGCGATTTGGTTTTTAATCAGCCCCTTCAATTGCGTCATTTCTTTGGATTGAACATTTTAAGCATCCGTCCGGTGACAAAAAAGCCGCCAGAAATATTCAAGGTGCCCAAAAAGATTGCAATGCCTCCTAAAGTAAGATTCAGGTAATCGTCTGCAGGAATGTTTAGCATCATATAGACGGCCCCTACCAGAATAACTCCACTAATCGCATTCGCGCCAGACATCAGTGGTGTGTGCAAAATTGCGGGAACATTTGAAATAACTTCTATCCCGATGAAAATACAGAAGATTACAAAGTAAATTTCTTGGATATTTTGATTGATGAAATCCATAAATTATGTAGTTTGGGTTGGTTTAAAATGAGGATGTGTCCATTGGCCCTTATCCAATATCTGACTTGCTGAAAGAAGTGGATCGTCCGCTTTTTCAACTTTGTCCATATATTTTAAAAAGGAGAAATAGTTATTGGAAAGTAGGCGGGAAGCAGAATTTGAGATTTCGGCTGCGAGATTTGAGTTTCCGAGTATGGTTACGCCCTTATAATTTATTTTTTCGTTGTTTTTGGAAAGTTCGCAGTTTCCACCTTGTTCGGCTGCCATGTCGATGATTACACTACCGGGCTGCATTGCATCTACGGATCGGGTTTCAATTAGTAAAGGTGCTTTTCTTCCCGGAATATTCGCCGTGCTTATCACAACATTGGCCGAAAGAATATGTTGATGTATGAGTTCTTTCTGTTTTTGTTTGTATTCTTCTGTTTGTTCTACCGCATATCCACCGGCATCGGCAGATTCGGTATGGCCTTCCACCTCCACAAAGGTTGCTCCAAGACTTCTTACTTCTTCGCCGGCCGAAGTTCTCACATCAAAAGCTTCAACAACGGCCCCTAAACGTCGAGCGGTGGCAATGGCCTGTAAACCTGCAACACCAGCTCCTAAAATTAGAACTTTAGCCGGAGTAAGCGTTCCGGCAGCAGTTGTAAACATCGGAAAAATTCCGTTGAAAAGATCGGCCGCCTTAATAACAGCCCTATATCCTGCCAAAGAGGCCATTGATGACAGCACGTCCATTGATTGCGCCAAAGTTGTGCGCGGCAGTAAGTCCAAACTGAAAACCGAAGCGGAATGCTCCTTGTAAATATCCATTTTGGAAGAATGGAAAAGCGGATTGTAAATACCGATAAACAGAGAATCTTTTTTTAATTCTTCTCCGTTGAAAGTATGGTTAACAGATACGAGGATATCGGAAGTTTTAAATACTTGTTCCCGGGAAACACAAGTCGCACCTGCATCGGTGTATTGGCTGTCGTCAATTTGAAGCGAACTGCCCAGTCCGGGCTCAAACTGAACATTGTATTTTAATTCGTTGGTTAATCGTTTTACTTCTTTGGGCAATAAACACACCCGAGGATCATTGGGGGTTTTGAGGATTCCAATTGTTTTTGGATGATGATTTTCGCTCATAGGTTTTGGTCAGTGATGTGGGCCATAAAGTTCAAGTGCCCTCTTTTTAATTATTTATTGAAAGGGTTATTTGCTGAGAATTTTAAAATATTCCTCTTTTATCTTTCGGTAGCTCTCCAAATGGGCCCGATAGGATTTCCGATATCTTTCGTGCTCGTTCACATAAAACATATCGCATGATACATCTTCACATTCAGCCGCCTTGGGCAGGTTGTTTCTGTAATTATTGAAATCGTCAATGGTACTTGTGTTTTCTTCCCTCTTATTTTGTAAGCTCAAAAGAATAGACTTAACTTCAATAGCATCGAAACGTTCTGTTTTTCCGATATCCAAAAGGCTAGAAATTTCCTTATCAATATACGAAAAGTGTTCA
Source organism: Aequorivita sp. (assembly GCA_034676445.1). Taxonomy (GTDB): domain Bacteria; phylum Bacteroidota; class Bacteroidia; order Flavobacteriales; family Flavobacteriaceae; genus Aequorivita. The sequence goes on along the minus strand of JAUCCE010000005.1, from coordinate 1,112,169 downwards.
AGCCAATTTTCCAGTTCTATAGAGTTGTTCTTAAAAGTGATTGCTTCAGGGGAATCGTGATCGTAAATCTCCATTTTTTTGTAGTTTTTCAATTTATAGACTAATCTATTTCTAGTCTAATTTTCCACTCCAAGTTTTTAAATACTTGTTTGTGATCTATTTTTACAATAGCACGTCAATATCAATAGGCTTTTCCGCTTGTTTAACTTTGGTAATCTCTAATTCCTTAGTGCCATTGGGAAAATTCCAGGTTACGGAATCTCCGAGGGCATATCCCATCACAGCCGATCCCATAGGTGCTAAAATAGAAATTTTATTCGCGGATATATTCCGTTCTGTAGGAATTACCAATTGGAACTCCGTTTCCCATGTGCCAGACTTGACGGTAATTATAGTATTGAAACGAATTACGTCATCGGGCATTTCTTCATTGTCATAAATAACGGCATTGTTGAGTTCCGCACTCAACTTTTTCAAGGAATCTTTGGTGTTTTGGTCTTTATAGAAGTTGGAAACATTCAACAAGCGTTTTAAAAAGACGTATTCCTTTTTTTCCAATATCAAATTTCCATATTTCATCATTGTGAGGGATTATCGTAAATAGAAGGGCATCCTTGGGGAATTGGGAATAGATGCAGATGCCCTAGCTTTATTTGAATTTCCAAATTATTATGGGAAGATACCTCTAAGGATGTAGGCTTTTTCAATACGTTCTATTGCAATGCAAAAGGCCGCAGTTCTTAAGTCTAACTTTTTCTCCTCAGCGTATTCAGTAACTTTAATGAAAGTGGTTCGAAGCTTTTTCTCTATTTTTTCAAGAATTTCATCCAATTGCCACAATTCGCCATTACGATTTTGCAGCCACTCAAAATAGCTTCCTATCACTCCTCCAGAATTGCACATAATGTCTGGAATGATGGTAATACCTCGATCCAATAATATTTTTTCGCCTTCAACATCGGTTGGACCATTTGCTCCCTCGGCAACTAAGATTGCCTTAATGGAGCCAGCATTCTGCTTGGTAATTTGGTTACCCAAAGCTGCGGGAATACAGATATCGCAATCCAGACCGAAGAAATCCTTTCCTTCCATAGCAGAAGCTTCTGGGAAGCCCACGATACTTCCATTGTTGGATTTAGAGTAGTTGAACAAATCCTCAACTTTAATTCCATCTTTGTTTTGGAGGCTTCCAAAAGCGTCCTGTACACCCACCAAAATGGCGCCTTCATTTTGAAGGAAATGTGCCGACCAGTAACCGACGTTACCAAAGCCTTGAACGATAAATTTCTTTCCCTTTAGTTTTACCTTGTTTTTTTCTGCCCAAAATTTAATGGTCAAGAATACCCCGAATCCTGTTGCACGATCACGACCTTCCAGTCCACCGCTGCCTACAGGTTTCCCTGTAACCACGTGCATGTTCTTCGAACGCTCGGAAGTGCTCTTTGTACTCATATAAGTATCCGCAATCCAAGCCATTGTCTGGGCATTGGTATTTACGTCGGGTGCGGGAATATCGTGCTCAGGCCCGATGTTTTCGCCAAGAGCATAAGTGAATCTTCGCGTAATGCGCTCTAGTTCACCTGCTGAATATTTTGAAGGATCTATTTGGATTCCTCCTTTGGCACCTCCATAAGGAAGTCCAGCCAAGGATGTTTTCCAGGTCATCCACATCGCCAGAGCTCGTGCTCCGTTGATGTCCACGGTTGGGTGGTAACGAAGTCCACCTTTATAAGGCCCGAGTGCGTTGTTGTGCTGCACTCGGTAACCCGTGAAGATTTCCACATCGCCACTATCCATCCGCACCGGAAAATTGATGACGATCTCAGTATTTGTAATGCTTAAAATTTTCCGAACGTTTGGGTTCAGGTTGATTTGGTCGGCGGCGTGATTGAATTGCTCCAACACATTGTCCAACATTCCTCTTTTTACAGGTTTGGGTTGCTCCACTGTTTGTTCGTTTGTCATTTCTTTTTTGTTTTTAGAATTTACCGTATAGGTATTCCGTTTTTTTGGTGAAAATAAATAAATTTTTAACCAATTTAATCACGACTCTAAAAACTGAATCAGGATTGGGGTTCAATACATTAAGAAAGCCATATTGTCTCCAATTAACAGGTTTTTCCCCATCAGTCTTTAAGGTCGCCCTCCCAATGAGCAAGCAATGTGCCGTGAATAGGTCTTCTTTAAAAATATTGCTTAAGCTACGTATAATCAATGATATATAGTTTTTCTGAATGAATAGTCAGAACAATAGGTCTGAGGAATTATTTCTGGATTGGGGAAAAATTCCCCTAATATCTGGGTATTTAAGATATGATTGACGGTGGTAAAGAATCGATCAGGCTTTGGTTTGTTTGGTGGTTTGTGGTATATTTAACATAGTTTTAAACTTGATTCCAGTGGGAAGTGGGAGGAGTTTTGTTTATACTTATGTTACCCTTTATTAAAAATAACATTCGTCAATTGTTCACCATTAGAGAACTAATTGTATTTTTGTACAATAAATGAACGGATGAAACGAATAATTGCAAAAAGTACACTTCGCGAATATTGGGAAAAGCACGCTGATTCCGAACAATACTTAAAGACTTGGTATGACACCGCGAAAAGTGCTGAATGGTTTTCTCCCAACGACGTCAAACAAACTTACATCAACGCAAGTATCTTAAAGAATGGTCGAGTGGTTTTCAATATAAAGAGAAATTCTTACCGTCTTGTTGTTAAATTCAACTATGAAAAACAATGGGCATTTATCCGGTTCATTGGAACTCACACGGAATATGATAAAATAAATGCTGACACGATTTAAAAATTTATTATGGAATTAAAGCCTATTAAAACTGACCAAGATTATCGAGACGCACTTGAACGCTTGGAAATCATTTTCGATGCACCTATCAATACCAAAGAGGGCGACGAAGCTGAAATACTATCGTTATTAATTGAAAATTACGAAAATGAACATTATTCGATTGACGCACCTGACCCAATTGAGGCGATAAAAATACGAATGGAAGAATTGAATATGCGCCAAAAGGATTTAGTTGGAATAATCGGCGGGAAAAGTCGAGTATCAGAAATCCTCAATAGAAAGAAAAAGTTGACTGTCGATATGATACGAGATTTGGAAAGAATACTTCAGATTTCAGCTTCAGTTTTGGTAAGTAATTATCAACTCGAAAAGAAATAACAAAAGGCAACAATATATAAATGCAATAGCAGAGTGAGTGCTTAACCCAAAAGCAATTTTATATATTTAAAGTCTGGTGTAAATCGAAAATTCAGTGTGTCAATCCCGTTACTGCGTTTATACGAGACGTAGCGACAATGTAAAAAATCAGCATCAAATTGGAGATAATTAAAGAAAGCATGAAAGCAATAAATAAAATTGGATTTATAATTTGCTTAATCATTATTACTTCTTGTTCATCCACCAAAAATATCGGAAACGTTCAAAGAGATGGAAGTTCTTTTGAGAAAGCTATTATTGCAAAAAGTGTTTCAGATGAATATGAATATGTCCGAAAAGTTTGCTCCGATTGTCAATTGTTAGGACAATCTTTAGTTTTTGAAAAGAAGAAACCTTATGACATTCTCAGATTCAAAAAATCGAACGGAGAAGAAGTTTCCTATTATTTTGACATTTCAAAATTTTTCGGAAAGGGATTTTAAATATGATGACCGGAACGAAAGAAAATAAAACATTATTGGCGAAATATGAAAGTAATTGCTTTCTAATCTACTTGGATAGATCCTGAAATCTACACTGAAGCTTCGGCTTCCGTAGATGGATTTTCCTCTTTCAAGTATCTGTTTACAATTAGAGAGGGGCGTACCGAAACATGCCAAGATTAATACACATAAACGTTAGCTAAAAGACAAAAAAACCGTAACCCAAATAAAATGAGAAACTTACTTTTAATCATATTCGGATTTCTGACCTTCAACGGGTTTTCCCAAGATTATTTACTTTCCGACGAAAATTCGGACAAAAGTATGATAGCGGATTTTATTAAAAAATCAATCGCAGATAAAAAAATCAAAGAGAATCCAGTTATTGTGGTCAATGAGAGAGTTTTAAAAGACAACGAATTGGACAACTTGAATTTCTATAAATCCGATATTTTAGAATTTAACGTAATAGAAATGGATAGTCCCGAAATGAGGGACATTTATGGGGATCAAGGTTTAAACGGAGTTTTATTAATTGAAACAAAAACCACTTCCAGAAAGAGCCGTAAATAGTATTTCGGAAAGTAAAGTGTTATTTCTATTAAATGAGAAACCTATAACTCAAGCGGAGCTCGAAAAAATAAATCCTGATAAAATTGAATCTGTGAAGGTAATAAAGAACAAAAAAGAAATAGCGGAATATACATCCGACGAATATGATGGTGTTATAATAATTGAAATGAAGAAAACTGAATAATGGTCAGTAGCTAACGCAGTATAAGTTATGCTTGGCCAGTCCTTACTTGAAAAATCCTGAAACCTACCCTGTAGCTTCGGCTTCGGAAGAAGGATTTTCCAAAGCCGGTTTTTATTTGGAGAGATGTGTGCCGAGACTCATATGAGTAAACGTTGCCAATAATCCGAAAAAAGATTGCGAAATATTCGTAAATTTGAACTTAAACAAATTATTATGAAATCTATAAATGTCCAAATATCTGAATTTGAATTCAACCAACTAGGTCTAAATAAAACTACGCTGTCATTTTCTGAACTGATTGACATCATCGGAAAAAAGATAACCAAACAAGCGCTGGAAAAAAGTATTCAATTAGCTGACAAATATGGATTATCCAAAATGACAATGGAAGACATTGATGACGAAATAAAAGCGCACAGGAATGCAAAAAATAATTCTTGATACGAATGTAATTGTTTCGTCTTTAATCCAAAAAAATTATCCTTATCTAATTGTTGAACATTGCATTGAAGGAAATGCACTTATTTGCCTCTCCAGCCCAATCTTGCAGGAATACGTTGAAGTTCTCGGACGACTTAAATTCGCAAGATTTACTGATTTTAAAACCAATGCAGATTTTCTAATTGCAAGAATTACCGAAATGTCAGAAATCTACGAGCCAACTACCAACCTGAAAATTATCACGGATGAACCAGATAATCGACTTTTGGAATTGGCACAAATTTCAAAAGCGGATTTTATAATTACAGGTAATACCAACGACTTTACAATGGAAATTTATAACGGAACGAAAATAGTAACGCCAAAAGAATATTGGGAAGAACACAAATAGCGTGGTAAGCACTATTGGCAACAATGCTGATAGACTTTTTGATTGGCATGCTGCTCTGTTCCCAACTGGAAGAAGTGGGATGTATAAGATTACCGTTGCAGATTGGAGAAAAGATACCACAGGGCCTATGCAAGTTGAATCAGGAGCATTGGGAAAAGAGAAAGTACATTTTCAGGCACCTGAGTCTGAATTAGTGGAAAAAGAAATGACCCGATTTTTACATAAACGACCTAATTGACAAAGGAATCTTACAAAAAGAAGCTGCAGGAGGAAGAAGTACAAATTATGAACTGATAGGAATGCCAGATGTAAAAACACATGAACGTAATTCCGGCTAAAGTGTTAAACTTGAAGAAATTAACATTGACGAACATATCGGAAAAATTTCTGATCCAAGAGGTGGCCGAGTACCGTTGATATGTTGGTGGATATCCTTTCAATGGAAATGATTGACTTTGGAAACTTGTTCAACGTCGGGGGAAGGCTTACTTACCATTCCTCAGATATGCTCAACAAACCTTTTTTTTCCCCAAATACAAGATTTTGATATCAACCTAAAATCACCGCAATGAACAAAATATTTGATACCTATCGACCTGACGGATTTGGAACTGTAAACGGATATCTATTCGTAGAAAACCCAAAAGAACTGATTGATTTTCTTAAGAATGCATTTTATGCCGAAGAAATCAATCGATCGACTACCCCAAATGGAGATATAGCGAATGTTATTCTAAAAATTGGAACCTCTTGTTTTATGATTAGCCAGGCAAGAGGGCAATTTTTAAATATGCGAACTTCATTTTATTTATATGTCAACAATGTTGACGAAATGCACAAAAGAGCTATCGAAAACGGAGCTAAAGTTGAATTTGAACCGGCAGATATGGATTACCAAGATCGCCAATCTGGAATAATCGACCCCAGCGGAAATTATTGGTGGATTTCAGAACGACTTGTAAATGAAGATTATCGTTAATAGTGCCTATCAAAATGACAAAAGTAGATCCAATAATTGCGGTCAATGATGTAGATGCCAGTGCAAAATGGTATGAAAAAATATTTGGATTCAAAAATTCATCACCCGAAAGACATGGTTTTGCAGTTCTAATTTCTGAAACAAATGAAATTGTGCTATGTCTTCACCAATGGAAAATGGATGAACATCCCACAATGGCCGATCGTAGCATTAAGCCAGGGAATGGTTTGATACTTTACTTTAGAACACAGAATATGGACGAAATATATCAAAGAGCGGTAAATGAAGGTTGTGAAATAGAAGAAGATATTCATATAAATCCAAGACCGATGAAAAATGAATTTTCTCTCGGTGACCCAGACGGATATTTCTTGACTGTGAGCGAATTCCACGAATTTGGACGCTAAGATAAATACCCCACTCAACTTTCACTTATGGATTCGATGAGGATTTCAATTACAATGATTTAAAAAAGACGGTAATCTTGGTTCTGGATGAAAAGATAAAAGCAGGGGCAAGTTCGAGAAAGGGGAAAAGATAAATATTTTTCTTAATTTAGGGCTTAGCAACGTTGTTCTTAAGTCTACTAAATCTAATTGTTGTGTAATTCACAATCCAATTAATTAAAATGAAAAAGGATTTTTTGAAATTTCTATTATTCTATTTCCTTGCTTGCATTTCTTGGGGAAAATATGCGTGGGATTTAATTCATGAAAATAATTCAATACTTTTTAAAGTAATTGCCGGAGTACTCCTATTAATATCGTTGTATTTTTTGGCATTGGGTTTACTGAAATTATTAGGAAAGATTCAAAATGCGATAAGCCGCTATAGGAAGAATAAAGGCTCTTCCTAGCAGGTCTTTGAATATCTGAGGAAAGCCGAAAATCATGACCAAACTAATAACCAATAAAAATCTGATCATTGTAAATTTTGCAATTGTATCCTATTTCGGATTGCTTTTCGTGCTTAATTTCTATAAAATAGATTTTGTTTTAATCGGAGTGCTTAGAGAATTACTGACAATCCCTTTTCTTATTGCCCAAATTGTCTTTTTAATAATCGGAATAAAATATTTGGTAAATAATAAACCAGGTCTCTTGACAATTGTTAGCATTCTATTTTTAGCAATCTGCACCATAATCACGATTGGCTCTTTCTTTTACTAGAGAATGAAAAACAGGAACGGGTTCTTATCGTGTTTGGAATTATATATATTAGCTGACGAAAAATTTCAAAAAATGAGAACGGTTAAATATGCGATAATTTTATTGGTTTCAGTTAAGACTTTCGGTCAAACAAAACCCTCTGAGTTTTACAATGAAAATGAAGAAAAAATAACCAAGGAAGAATTTCTTAAATCAAGGGATTACAGCAAGAATTTGGATCTGTACTTTGAAAATGATTCCTTGTAATTTGGGTTATTGATCAAAAGACAACATTTCGGTCAACTGGACCCAGAATCATTTTCAAAACTGAAAACCTATCTATCGGAAATAAGTCAAACCGAAATTGATTCGACCCAGAATATTGTGGTGAATTATTTGACTGCCTTTCCCGAAAAAGAAGCAGGCACCGATTTAAGGTCGAAGTGGGACATTTTCGACAAAAATTATTTAAAAGAATTACATAAAGTAGCTGAGATAAATCAGTTTTGGATCCATTCTCCAGAAGTTGACAATCTGGAGTACTATTATCAAAATAAAATTGATTGGATAGCAGATAAGGATGATCTATTTAAAAATATGTTTTTCCCTTACAGCGTGCGATACGGGAATTTCATTTTGATAAAACAGGATGGAAAGTACTATTACTATCTAGGCGAACACAGTAAAAGAGATATTTGGAAAAAATCAGAGAAGTATTTTAAGTGAAATCGCTTTGCCAACAGCTAAAGAAATCATTGCTTGTTTCTCACTCAATTTTAAAAACTTCCGGGGGATTTAATTTTCTATCCGGTTTAAATTTGATAAATTAGATGTTTAAGCACTGTGATTAATTCTTTCTCAACCACATTGGCTTTAGCGTAACTACAAAAACAAAAGATCATGAAAACAAGAAACATTTTAATCGGAATCTTATCGCTACTAACTTTTTCAGCTTATTCTCAATCAGATGAAAAGAATGAAACTGAAATAAATAATACGAAGACAGAACTGAATGTTACCGAACTAAAGTTTGAAACTAATAGTCTTGAAGGTTTTGTGGACTTAAACTGGAATGCATTAGAAGAAATATTGAGAAAAAATAATCCGAACCAGGAAATTACTTTATCCATTGCTTATAATAATGATTCAAAAGGTGAAGGTACAGATTTTCTAATCGATGATTTTAAGATAGAATTTAATGGCAAGTCTTCAGAATTGGCAGATATAATGTCTTCGGAATTGAAGAAATCCTTATCCACGCTTGCTGAAATTGAGGAAATGATGAAAAACTAGAACGAAGAAAGAAATGGCTTGAGCTCGTTAATCTTAAATGGTTTACATTTCTTGAGTAGTAATCCAACTACGTTTCCCGAATCTTGGCCCTCAACGTTTTCCGATCTATTTGAAGGATTTCCGCAGCCTTGGTTTGGTTGTTGTTCGTGGCAACAAGCACCTTCTGAATATATTTCCGTTCCATTTCCTTTAACGGAAGCAATCCTTCTTTTGGGAAGTCTATTTGGAATTTTAAAGTTTCGGGAAGGTCTTTGATACCGATAGTTCTATCACACATAATTACCGCTCTTTGAATAACATTTTCCAGTTCTCGGATATTGCCAGGCCAATCATACCGGTTTATCAGCGCTTTGGCTTCGGTGTCTATGGTAACATAGCGGCCCTTGTATTCGTTTCCGTATTTGTAGAGAAATTTATCAGCAATTAGCGGAATGTCCTCTTTTCGGTCCCGGAGTGGCGGCACTTGTATTTCCACCACCGTTAGGCGATAATAAAGATCTTCCCGAAAAGTTTCCTTGGCAACCATTTCTCTTAAATCGCTATTTGTGGCGGCTATTACACGCAAATCGATTTTTTCACTTTTCCGAGCTCCTACCTTTACTACTTCTTTTTCTTGAAGTACTCGTAGCAATCTTGCTTGAACACCTGCGGAAGCATTTCCAATTTCATCCAGAAATATAGTGCCACCTTCTGCCGCTTGAAAAAATCCTTCTCGGTTGTCATCGGCTCCGGTGAAAGCTCCTTTTACATATCCAAAGAGTTCCGATTCCAGAAGATTTTCAGGAATTCCTCCGCAATTGACGGCAATAAATGGCTCACGCGAAAATTTGCCGTTGTAATGGATGGACCGTGCAACCAACTCCTTTCCTGTGCCGCTCTCTCCACTAATGTATATGGTAGCTTTGTTGTCCTTGACTCTGTCTATTATCTGGATTACGTTTTTAATGAGATCGCTATCCCCAATTATTTCATTGTATTTTCTTGGACTTACAGTTGAAATAGTTGGTTTTTTCTTGGAAGAGGATGATAGTGATTTTTCAACTGCCTGCTTCAATTCCGCTTTGGTAAAAGGTTTTACCAAATAATCCACAACTCCAGATTTAATTGCCGAGAGTGCATCCTGTACCGATGGATAACCAGTAACAACCAATTTGGGAATGGATGGGTAATGTTCTGATACAAATTGGATCAATTCAAATCCATCAACTTCAGGCATTTTTAAATCCGTAATCAATAAATCTATCTCAGTATCGCGTAGAATAACCACGGCTTCTTTAACGGAAATTGCTTTAAAAGTATGATAATCCATAGATTGCAAATGTCGTTGGAGTAGCTCCAAGATGCCGATATCATCATCTACGATCAATATGTTTTCCTTTTGAAGCATGTTTATTTTTGTTTTGGAAAAGTTATGGTAAAAACAGAACCTGTCGGTTGATTTGATTTGTATTCAATACTTCCACGATGTCCTTTTATAATCCCATGGACTACGCTTAGCCCTAATCCGGAGCCGTTGCCTACTTCTTTCGTAGTGAAAAACGGTTGGAAAACCTTGTTTACGTTTTCAGGTTTTATTCCAGGACCTTCATCTGAAATTTTAAGGACTATTTTTTTCGGGGTTTGTGTTACGCGCAATTTAATCAACCCATCCTTTGGCGAAAAGTAAATGGCGTTGAGCACCAGATTGAAGATCACTTGGGTCAGTTGTATAGTATCAACTTTCAATAAAACTTCTTCTTTTGGAAGCTGTACTTTATATCTTATTTTATTTTTGCTAAAAGTCGCATCCAGCAGGTTCATTGCATCGTTTACCACTGGAACAATATCCACTTCCATCATGTTTGGGGCATTTCGCATGCAAAGAACATCAGTTTTTTGACCACTTCCCTAGAATAGATAGCACTATTTATTATTTTTTTAAGGTCATTACTGCTTTGGGAATCCCCATTTTCCTTGCTTTTCAACAATTCAGCAAATCCCAAAATGTTTGCTAATGGCGTATTCAGCTCGTGAGCAATTCCCGCAGTTATCTCTCCCAAGATACTCAAACGGTCGGCGTGTTCCATTTTTCTTTTTACCACCGCTTCATTTTCACGGATGGCCGCCCGTTCCAACAAATCCCCAATGTTTACGGCAACAGTTTTGAGAAGGATTTTCTCTTCTTTTAAAAAATCTTCCTTCTTGTAATCACTGGCCGGATAATGGATTATGATAGATCCTTTTGGCTCGTTAAAAATCTTGATATCACTTTCAATTGTAACGCTCTTTTGAGGCAAAGCAGAGGAAATAAGATGGAAAGGACCCGAATGGATTTCCACAATAGTATCTTCATCGTACTGCAACGCTCTACGAACACTCAGAGCAATGGAATATAAGGTTTTGTCCAATTCCTTATAATCATTGTTTACGATGATAGAAGAAACCTCATAAAGACAGGTAAGTTCCTTGATACGCTCTTTTAAATCATTTTCAATTGTCATGGGATATCAACGGTTTATTCAAAGGTATCAAATTTATACGGTAGATGGATTTGATTATGAGATGTTGTTTTCTTGGGTCGATATCCTTTAAATTAAAAAGAAACAACCCATCTGAAATTATTTCAAATGGGTCGTTTCTGTAATTATTCTTTAAAGATGCGTACTGTCAGCTTCCTTCTCTATTTGAAAGCCGTGTAGCCCAACTTTTGACCTCCCACAGATACATCCACCATAAGTCCTTCTTTTCCCATGGTGAAAACTGCAATTCCGTCATCGTATTTTAGATCTAAAGATGGCGAACTTTTGTCAGCAGCAATGGCAGAGATATTCCCGGCGAGCTTAAAGTCACCGCTCATAAAATCTTGTACAGCCTTGTCGGTTTTGAAGAAGATCACTTCACTGAAAGCCTTCCCACCAAGTTGAGCCCCGATGTCCACTTGTTTCAAATCTGCCATTCCTACTAAAGTACCTCCTTCATAAACAGCGCCATTACCCGATGCAGCTCCCACAATAATGGCTCCTTTACCCACATTGGGGAAAATCACATACGCCTTGGCATCATCAAAATAAGATTGGAGCTTGGGGTTGGCCTCAAGAAAAGCTTTTTTGGCATTTTGGGCATCTTGTATCACTTTTTTGTCTTCGGAGTTCTGTGCAAAGATGGCAACCCCAACAAATAATAATATAATTGTAAAAAATCCTCTCGTTTTCATAGTATCGGTTTTTAAATTGAAATTAAAGGTAATGCAATAGTTGGGTGGTCGTGGTTAAAAGAGTGTTACATGATGACTAATGTTATCCCAATCTTTAACCGCTTAGCAATTCTACCGTTCCTGGGCGCTTTCTTCTTTTTTTGGAATTTGGTGTTTGTTTCTTGGAATTTGTCGCCCTGTATGCTTTTACAAAGTGGGCTGTATTGATATCTGGAAATATTCTTTTTGAAATCTAATCTATATCTCTTCTGACTAAAAGATAGAAGTCGTGGTCTAAGGGTAAATAACCTTGATCGTATAAATAGAAGTAAGTGGAGCCCGCTTTTGTAGTATAAATGCTTGTGAAGTAATCAAAATTAAATCCAAGGCGCAGCAATTTTTCCTTAGTGGTTTTCGTCTTGTTTTCTGTATTGAGCTTTTCTAGGATCCGATAGTTTTTCCGAAGCCAATTATTGGTGGTTCTTACAATATTTTTGCTATCCTTGTTCAGGGAATTGTTGCGGACATTACGACAGTAGTCGCTGCAAAAAATTTTATCTGCGCGCCCTCGTACTTTATTTCCGCATTCTGGACAGGTTCTTTCCATAATCTAAAGATAGGATATTTTTTAAAATTAGGAAGAAAGGTCAAATCAACCAATCTGGAAGCCCTCGGCTTAAACCGTCAATTGCAGATTTTAGCTTGTTTTAACCTGAATTAAATTGAAGATTTAATTCTTTTTCGGGTTTAATTCCTCAAGGCTCTGTCTCGTTTGGTTTTATTTTTTTTTTGGAATTTGGAATTTGACTTCTTTTTGGTTCCGATAGCTATCGGGATGAATACCGCGTGGGCTCTGCCCCGAGGTAGTTTATTTGTTTTTTGAATTGGCAGAAGTGGAATGTGATTTTCTGATATCGTATCGATATATCATTTCAAGTTTCAAAAACATACTTCCTTTTAATGGAGGATTTAGTTGAGTGCGGTCATCGCCAATTTTTATGGCTGATATTCCTAAATCAATTTTATCGTCCTTGGCATAGACTTCATAATTATTGCTGGAATACCCAAATTTGGTCCTGAGCAAAACACTTTCTTTTAAAACATTGAATTGAAGATAGGTCGAGAATTCCGTTGAATTGAGATCGGCATACATTGGCGGCATATCATCATAATGCAGATTAAAGCTGCGGCTGATACCGAAATAATCGATTCCTAAAGTTGTGGCTCCCAACTTATAGTTTATATCGCCCTTGATGGGAAGACTCAGGTCCATTTCAAATCTTTTGTTTGGACTAAGATAGTAGAGACCTAAAATAGGGGTTGCGAAAACTCCAAATGCTTCCTGTGAAGCATAAGCTCCAAAGCGATAAAGTAAATTCTCGTTCTTCTTTAGCTTTAAGATGGCAATGCCACCCAGAAAAAAATCATCGCTTGATATATGGCGATAGTCCGATGCAATTTTGGGTAGTAAAACCAAAGTTGTGCTCCATTTTTCCGACCAAGAGGAAGCCAATCCAAGAGTGAGGGAGGCGCTGTACAAATTTTTAAATTCTGCATCGGGAAAAAGTTGAAGGTTGGAATAACCAAAATCTGCTCCTGTTATCAAAGCCTGTTTTTCGCTGATGGGTATAGGAAGTGTGATTCCCGCGTTGAAGGATTTTATTTCGGTGCTGCTGTCTGTATCCTGAAATTTGTTTTTAAACGTTTGCCCATAACTAATTTTGAAAAGATCTACGTAATCTTGACCAAGAGATAAAAATGGTAAAAACAAGATTAAAAGGAAGCGTTTTCTCACGTTTATAATTCCCCAGTTTATAAAATCATTCAAAAGTGAACCAATTCTCCATGATATTTTCATCTACTTCTTTTAAATGAAAAAATTCATTGCTATGCACATTATAGATATAATCGCTGGACCATTCTGAAAAATTTTCAGCTAGTTGCTTTATGGCATCACAAACATAATGAGCTTCTTCATTGGTAGTAGTGGGATGCATGGACATGCGTATCCATCCTGGTTTGTGGGTTAGGTTACCGTCATCTATTTCGCAGGTAATGCTATCCGAAGTTTCCTGATCCATATGAAGCAAAAAGTGACCATACGTACCCGCACAGGAACATCCACCACGGGTTTGAATTCCGAAGCGGTCATTAAGTAATTTCACCCCTAAATTAAAATGGAGATCATCTATATAAAAACTGATAACCGCCAGTCTATCCGTAGTCTGGGGTGCTAGAATTTTGAGATTTGGGATATCCGAAATCTCGTTGAAAACGATTTCTAGAAGTTCGTGTTCGCGTTTCAACATGTTGTCAACTCCAATCTTTTCTTTTAAACGGATGGAAAGCGCCGTGCGGATTGTTTGCAGAAAACCCGGTGTTCCACCATCCTCTCGGGTTTCTATATCATCAATATATTTATGGTTTCCCCAAGGATTTGTCCACGAAACAGTTCCGCCTCCTGGATTGTCTGGAATAGTGTTTTTGTAGAGATTATTGTTGAATATAAGAACTCCACTAGTTCCCGGACCCCCCAAAAATTTATGGGGAGAAAAGAAAATAGCATCCAAATGTGCACCCTCTTCTTCAGGATGCATGTCAATGGAAACATAAGGCGCGGAACAGGCAAAATCAACAAAGCACAGTCCACCGTATTGATGCATCAATTTTGCGATTTCACGATAGGGAGTTTGAATTCCAGTAACATTGGAACATCCGGTGACGGCTGCTATTTTTATAGGATAATCCTTATATTCTTCCACTGTTTTGGCAAAGTTCTCCATACAAACCAGAACATCATCGTTTGGTGGCACCACTACTACTTTGGCAATGGTTTCAAGCCAAGAGGTTTGGTTACTGTGATGCTCCATGTGCGTCACAAAAATAACGGGACGCATTGCATCGGGAATAATTGCGTAAGGTCTTATGCTCTCTGGAATCTTTAATCCCAGAATACGTTGGAATTTATTGACGGCTCCCGTCATCCCACTTCCAGCGGTAATCAGCACGTCGTGCTCATTTGCGTTTACGTGCTCTTTTATGATTTTACGTGCCTCGTGATAAGCTTTGGTCATTGCGGTTCCCGTCACCGAAGTTTCGGTATGCGTATTCGCAACAAAAGGTCCAAAATCCCTTAATATCTTTTCTTCAATGGGGCCGTATAATCGTCCACTGGCAGTCCAGTCTGTATATATTATTTTCTTTCTTCCAAATGGGGAAGTGAATTCTTGGTCTATTCCCACTATGTTTTTTCGGAAAGGTTCAAAATACTTTTCCAGGTGTCCCACTTTATCTTCCGTAATCATTGTTTCTTTCATAGCTTATAGATACTGTGTTGTTAGGATGCGTTTTTTTCGTTACGGGAATTTCAACCCGATTCTTCTATTTAGACCTTGTCCAAAAATTCGAATCAAGGTAGAAAATTGAATATTGCCTTTCCGTTTTCTAGTTTGGAGGCGCAACTTTTTTTGTCCCAACTTTTCAGCTAATTACTCCTGTATCTTTTTTTATCTTTTCGAGCGGTTTTGAGCATTTCGCTATCGATGAATCTTCCTGCTATTGCGTTTGTACCTAGTTCGCAAGAGCACTATTTTGCTCTATTTACCCAATTTTCAATTTTAATATCAGAAATCCTTTCAAATTCATTCGTGTTCTCAGTTACCATAATCAGTTCATTTTCAACCGCGGTACATCCAATAAACAAATCCAGATCACTTATCATTTTACCAGCTTTTCTTAATCTTGATTTTTCTTTTGCATACAACATTATCGAGTCATAAATTGGGATTACCGTTACTAAATCAAGAAACTGTTCAATAAGCAAATGATTCTTTGTTGGGTTGTTGCTATTTTCAGCTCCAAAAACAAGTTCTGCTAATGTTATTTCGGAAATAGTACAATTCTTTGCTTTGCAGCTTCAATTCTTTCTGTTACTCCAAATTTCCCACGAAAAAAATGAATACATATATTGGTGTCAAGTAGATAGATCATTAAAATTCAATATTATTCTGTTTTTCAACTCGTGAATTTCTAATCTCTTTAATTATTTCATCAGAGTTCCTTGAGTCCTCCCATGCACCCGACAAATCTCTCAGGCTGATTGTTGTTGTTTTCTTATCTTCAATAGATTCTGTCAGCCTTATAATTAGTCTTTTCTTAGAACTGTTGTCCAGACGTCGAAGAAAACCGAAGTATTTGTCAATTGTCTTATTTGTCAATACTAATCCCATAATAAGGTTTATGCTTTAAAATTATAATTTTTATTTCTAATATCTAATTTATGCTCATTTGGTATTCTTGCCAACATAAATATAAAGTTAATCAATACTCACTGAAATCCAGTTGATTATCAATGTCTTTCTTTAAAAACATCAACTCCTTTACGCAACCAAGCTAGGTAATCATCACCGTTGGGAGTATATCCAATTGGTTCAATTAAATTGCTTTCGTCGTGATCCATCAGCACATAGAAGGGTTGTGCGTTTGCTTCATATTTAAGAATTTGGAACTCGCTCCATTTTTGACCGATATAACGGAGTTTCTTACCGGAGATTTCAGAAGTAAGTTCTTCTCCCTTCGGAAGTGGGCGTTTGTCGTCAACATACAGAGATACCAATACCACCTCATCCTTTAGAAGATTCAATATCTGTGGTTCACTCCATACACGCTCTTCCATTTTTCTACAGTTAACACAAGCAAAGCCAGTAAAATCAAGAAGAATGGGTTTATTTACTTTTTTCGCATAAGCCACGCCGGTATCATAATCCTTAAAGGCAATAATATCCTGTGGACCTAAATGTGCTCCTTCAGGAAATTCTTGAACCCTTGAAGTTCCTCCACCACTGCTCTCTTTGGTATAGCCCACTCCATAAGGAGATTCACTGTACTGCATTGGAGGTGGGAAACCGCTGATTAATTTCAATGGCGCGCCCCAAAGTCCGGGTATCAAATAAATTGTGAATGCCAAGACCAACATTCCTAAACTTGCGCGGCCTACCGAAAGATTTGTCACAGGAGAATCGTGTGGCAATTGAATTTTTCCGAATAGATATAAAGCCAAAGCTCCAAAAACGGCAACCCAGATTGCGAGAAAAACTTCACGCTCCAACCAGTGTAGTTGAAGTACTAAATCGGCATTGGATAGGAATTTGAATGCAAGTGCCAATTCCAAAAATCCTAGAAATACTTTTACGGTGTTCAACCAACCACCTGATTTTGGCAACGAATTCATCCACCCTGGGAACGCTGCGAACAATCCAAAAGGCAATGCAAGTGCCAAAGAAAAACCGAACATTCCAACGAATGGGGCAATTCCTCCTTTTGAGGCGGCCTCAACCAAAAGGTATCCTATAATAGGTCCCGTACAAGAGAATGACACAATAGCAAGGGCTAATGCCATAAAAAAGATACCAATCATCCCGCCACGATCGGCTTGTTTATCAGCTTTGGTTGCCCAAGAACTAGGTAGTGTAATTTCGTAAGCCCCTAAAAATGAAAATGCAAAAAACAGGATAAGTAGGAAGAAAATTAGATTAAACCACACATTTGTGGATAGGGCATTCAGTGCATCAGCCCCAAAAAACCAGGTTACCACCGCTCCCAGAAATACATAAATTACAATTATTGCAATACTATATATAATGGCATTCTTTATTCCGACAGCCCGAGTTTTACTCTGTTTTGTGAAAAAACTGACCGTCATTGGTATCATCGGAAAAATACAAGGTGTTAACAAGGCAGTAAATCCAAAAAGGAAAGCCACAATAAAAATGGTCCATAAGCCCTTTTTTTCGTGTTTTTTGTTCTGTTCCAGTGCAGAACGGGAGGATTCCTTTGAAGTTTCATCAGGTGTTGATGCAACATTATCTTCTTCATTGTCTCCAGACTGTATGCCTTCATTATTTTCAGGAGACGCTTCGGTTACATTATCGGTTTCCGATTTTTCAGGGGTTTCTGTTTTATCAGACGAAATGGAACTTGCCGTACCTGCAGCAGGTGCGGGAATTTTGAAGACCAAATCCACATAGGTAGGTGGTAGGCAATTGGTATCATCGCAAACCATAAATTCCACTTCTCCTTTTATGGTAGTGCCCTTATCTCCGGTTAATTTGATACGTTTTGTGAAAGTGGCCGTATGTTCAAAATACGTAATCACCATATCGAAAACTGGGTCGTGCTCGGTTATCCCCTTTTCTTCCTTTACCTTTCCGATAGACTTGTAATCATCATTTTTCTCAAAGGTAAATACCGTGGGAAGTGGGCCGTCCTCTGGAACTACTTGCGAATATAAATGCCATTTATTATCAATGGTTGCCTTAGAAATAAGATCGTATTCGGTTTCGGATATTTTTTTGATACTTGTTGACCATTCTACTGGATCGAGAATCTGCGAATGGACAGCAGTTATGGAAACAGTTGCAAGAAGAAGGAAAAGGAAAAACTTTTTCATCGGGGGATAAATATTATATAGATACTTAGGGCGTGTCAAATTGTGTTTAAATTTACGCTCCGGTTTCAGTTAAAAACTGAAAAAATATTCGCAAATATACATATCATAAACAACATCGTTCAGAAAAAAGGGATGTAAAAGGGTGTCTTCTAAGTTAAAAACCCATCTACAGGGAACTTTTGGAAATGCCTAGCTTTCATAAATTATAATTTAATCCTAATAAATTGTTCTCTCTATCCGTTACTATATCGAATTAAGTATATTCGTCAATAATTTTAAAAAAAATGAATACTATGAAAATAACAAAATTGATTATGCTCTTCGTGATTATTGTTGGGACAGTCAGTTGCAGTAAGGATGATGACAACGGACCTGAGCCATACAACTTGGACCGAACAAATTTTGTGGATACCTATTCCTTGAATTCATTAGAGATCAAAGAGGTTGAAACAATAACCTTTACTAATGGGACTACATCTACATCTACCTCTACTACAGTTGGAAGCGTGTTTACAGGTGTCAATTATATCTTTAGGGCAGATGGCACTTTTGCGGCCAGTGGTTTATATAATACTGTGGAAACAATTATAAACCCAGACGGTAGTGTGGAAACAAAGGACACTAAAATCGTTAGCCTGGACAAAACGGGCACCTACACCCTGAATCCAACCAGTAAGGTTTTGGTTTTGAAAGATCAAGACGATTTACAAACTGTCTTTGAAATTACGGACTATTCCCCAACGGCAATGAAAATGTATTCGGAAACTGAAGTAACTACGGGAAATAGTACAGTAGTGACCACCCAAAAATTGGGATTTACGCGATAGAAAAATAAGTAAATACTATAACTTGGAAAAGGCGCCATTTTTAAAAAGTGGCGTTTTTTGATTTAAAGAATGCTTAATTCTTAAATCATAAATAAGTCAATAGAATCAAAACCCTAATGGATTAGGGTAATGAAACGCCTAGACCTTTCTAAATTTCCGATTTTATATTGAAGTTGATCTTGCAAAAGGAAATGGGCAAGACCGAAGAAAAAATTATCTTTAAATGGTTAGTGTTTTTTCGGTACTTAGCTCACAATAAGAATATATATTGTTCCCACTACAATTACAGCACCAAAAACATAGCTGACCAAACGGGCAGTGACCTTGGTGCCTCTAAAAATTGCAATGCCCATTTTCACTACAGTATTGCTCAGCGTAGCCGCAATAATGACCGAGGCGGATAGCCTAAGGTTTTCGCCCTCCATTGCAAACTTCGCCATGCTAATAGTAATCGCGGTGGTATCTGCAAGTCCGGCAATAAGGGAAGAATAATAAAGCCCGCTCTCTCCAAAATACTCATTGCCATAATGCACTGCATATAGAATACCTATAAAAATAGCGGTGAACGTGAGGGCATTCATCATATTCAACGGATTGCCCAATTCTATTTGGGTCTCTGCATTTTCCGATTCTTTTCGAATAAATAGAATGCCGGGAATCAAACAGATTAAGGTGAGAATGATCACCGGAACACCTAATGTGATAACCATTGAAGTATTAAAGATGGCAGCGATCAACAACAGTCGGGGAAACATAATAGCAGAAGCAACAACAATTCCCGCGCTGTATTCCCTTGATAATTCTGGATTTTCTTTACTTCTTGCGGCATAGTTCCAGGCCACTGCTGTACTCGATATTAATCCTCCCAATATCGCTGTGAGTAAAATCCCTTTCCGTGATCCCACAAATTTCACCAAAAAATACCCGATGAAATTCAAGAAGGAAACAATAACCACGATGGTGCCAATTTCAAATGGGTTCAATAATCCATTTGGCCCATAATCTACATTGGGCAGAAATGGAAGAATCAAAAGTGCGATTATCACAAACTTGATAAAGGCAAAAAGCTCTTGGTGGGTAATGTTTTGGATAATGGAACGGAAGGTTGTTTTTAGGGATAATAATGTGACAACAATTACCGCCGTGGCTACCGAATCACGATACAATTCCTGAGAAACCATCACTCCCAACAATAAAGTGGCGATCAGGGCAAGATTTGTAGTGATTCCCCAAGTAGGTTCCACTCTGGTTTTGAGTACTTGCCCAATTCCCAGAAACAATATGATAGAGCTCATACCGGCAATTAAAAACCATGGACTAAACGTTTCGGAAAGGTGCCCCATTACGTATCCCACGAGGGTAACAATTGGAAAAGTCCGGATTCCGGCAGCGCCTACTTCGTCCTTTCGTTTGTCGTACTCCCGTTCCAGACCGAGGATAAGACCGATGCCAAGACTTATAAGAACTCCCAGCATATAGGGTCCCAATAATTCATTCAGATACGCTTCCGGTTGCATTAATTTCTCTGTTAACCTATTTGCGTAAAAATAGGGAATTTAGTTATTAGATGTTATGGTCTCAAAATCTTCGTTTAAATTGTTTTCCTTCACCTGGGCCACATTTCAGGTAATAATTTCCAGAAACGCCGTAACCTTAAGGTTTCCTTAGCTAGATCGATGCAGTTGGTAACGAATAAGAGCGACCTCTACTATTTCTGAGTTTTATAATGAATCTCCGTTCTTTCTCATCCCATCTCGATTCCATATTTCATCCGATATATTTCATCTGAATTTCCTTCAAAATTGCTTACTTTTGCAAACTTTATTGAATGGAAAGCGTTATGAGCAAAAAATTTAGAGAATACAAAGGCTTAGACCTCCCCAAAGTGGCGGAGGAAATACTCGATTTTTGGAAAAAAGAAAATATTTTCGAAAAGAGTATTTCCATTCGCGAGGGTTCAGAGCCGTTTGTCTTTTTTGAAGGACCGCCATCAGCCAATGGTCTGCCCGGTATTCATCACGTAATGGCACGGGCGATCAAGGATATATTCTGTCGTTACCAAACCCAAAAAGGCTTTAAGGTAGATAGAAAAGCCGGATGGGATACACATGGTTTGCCTATTGAACTTGGCGTTGAAAAAGAATTGGGTATTACCAAAGAAGATATCGGAAAAAAAATTTCTGTTGAAGAATACAACGCAGCATGTAAAAAAGCGGTAATGCGCTATACCGATGTTTGGAACTCACTTACCGAGAAGGCCGGATATTGGGTGGATATGGAAGATCCATATATTACCTACAAACCCAAATACATGGAAACGGTTTGGTGGCTGCTCAAGGAAATATATAATAAAGGTTTAATTTATAAGGGCTATACCATACAGCCCTATTCGCCAAAAGCTGGAACAGGTCTGAGTTCTCACGAATTGAACCAACCCGGAACCTATCAAGATATTACGGATACCACTGTTGTTGCTCAATTTCTTGCCATGGCGGAAACCCTCCCCGATTTTTTGGCGGAGGAATCAAACAACATTTGGTTTTTAGCTTGGACCACAACTCCTTGGACCTTGCCAAGTAACACGGCTCTCACCGTGGGCCCAAAGATTGATTATGTCTTGGTGAAAACTTATAACCAATATACTTTTCAGCCCATTAATGTGGTTTTGGCGAAAAATCTGGTCGCTAGCCAGTTTGCTGGAAAATTTGAGGAAAAACCAAATCCTGATGCTGTAGATGCTTTTGTACAGGGCGATAAAACCATTCCATACTATATTGTGAAGGAGTTCAAAGGATCTGATTTGCTTGGAATCCGATACGAACAGTTGCTCGATTATGCACGTCCCTTTGAAAATCCAGAGAATGCCTTCAGAATTATTGCCGGTGATTTTGTTACCACTGAAGATGGAACCGGAATTGTACACACCGCTCCCACCTTTGGTGCTGATGATGCCAAGGTTGCCAAAGAAGCAGTTCCTGAAGTTCCACCCATGCTCGTCCGGGATGAAAATGGAAACTTGGTGCCTCTCGTAGATCTACAAGGAAAGTTCCGACCAGAAATGAAAGAATTGGCGGGGAAATATGTGAAAAATGAATATTATGATGATGCGGACGTACCCGAGAAATCGGTAGATGTGGAGCTTGCCATCAAATTAAAAATAGAAAACAAGGCTTTTAAGGTTGAAAAATACGTTCACAGTTATCCAAATTGTTGGCGTACCGATAAACCCATACTTTATTACCCAATGGACTCGTGGTTTATAAAAGTGACCGACTTTAGGGATCGCATGTTTGAGCTTAACAAGCAAATAAATTGGAAACCAAAGGCAACAGGTGAAGGCCGGTTCGGTAACTGGCTCGCCAACGCCAATGATTGGAACCTCTCGCGTTCGCGTTTTTGGGGAATTCCATTGCCCATCTGGAGAACTGAAGATGGCAAGGAAGAAATTATCATAGGCTCTATAGAAGAGTTAATGACAGAAATGGATAAATCCGTAGCCGGTGGATTTATGCCAAAAAATATTTTTGAAGGTTTTAAAGCTGGAGATTTTTCTGATAAGAACTACGACCAAATCGATCTTCACAAAAACATTGTAGATGAGATAATCCTTGTTTCACCCAGCGGAAAACCAATGAAGCGCGAAGCCGACCTGATAGATGTTTGGTTTGACAGTGGTAGTATGCCGTATGCTCAATGGCATTATCCATTTGAGAATAAAGAAAAAGTTGATAAAACCTGGCGCAAGGCCGACTTTATCGCAGAGGGCGTCGATCAAACCCGAGGTTGGTTCTACACCTTGCATGCTATTGCCACCATGATTTATGATGACATCGCTTATAAAAATGTGGTATCAAACGGACTCGTGTTGGATAAAAATGGACAAAAGATGAGTAAGCGATTGGGCAATGCCATCGATCCGTTTGAGACTTTGGACGTATATGGTCCCGATGCCACACGTTGGTATATGATCAGCAATGCCAATCCCTGGGATAACCTAAAATTTGACCATGATGGTATTTCCGAAGTGCGCAATAAATTCTTCGGAACTCTTTATAATACCTACAGCTTTTTCAGTCTTTATGCCAATTTGGATAATTTTCAGTATATTGAGGATAATCTTCCGTTGGAGAGACGACCAGAAATTGACCGTTGGATACTTTCAGAATTAAATACACTCATCCAAAAGGTAGATGATTATTATGCCGATTATGAGCCAACAAAGGCTACGCGTGCTATTTCAGAATTTGTTCAGGAAAATCTGAGCAACTGGTTTGTTAGATTGAGCAGGAGGAGATATTGGAAACCTGCTCGACAAAACCAAAGTGGCGGAAGAAATTCCAATGATGATAAGATTTCCGCCTATCAAACATTGTACACCTGCTTAATAACCGTTGCAAAACTGGGTGCTCCCGTCGCTCCATTTTTTATGGATCGGCTTTATAAAGATTTGACCGCTGGAATTTCGAAAGAAGCTTTGGAGTCCGTTCACTTAACCGATTTTCCGATAGCTGATATCTCGTTCATTGATAAAAAGTTGGAGCATAAAATGCAAAAGGCACAAACCATATCCTCTTTGGTGCTTTCTTTACGCCAGAGAGAAAAGATAAAAGTACGCCAGCCGCTTCAAAAGATAATGATTCCCATTTTGGACGAATCAGAAAAAGAAGAAATCCTTGCCGTTTCCGACTTGATAAAAAGTGAAGTGAACGTTAAGGAAATAGAATTGATAGATGAAGGTAGTGGAATGTTGGTGAAGCAGATCAAACCTGATTTTAAGGTATTGGGTCCTCGTTTTGGGAAAGATATGAAAGCAGTCGCGGCTGCTATTTCAGATTTTGATCAACACCAAATTGCCACTTTGGAAAAAGACGGGGAAATATCAGTATTTATTAATGAAAAAAGTACTATTTTGGCGCTTGCGGATGTGATCATATCTTCCCAAGATATTGAAGGATGGTTAGTTGCCAATGCGAATGGCGTAACAGTGGCACTGGATGTAACCATTACGCCAGATTTACAAAATGAAGGAATAGCCAGAGAGTTGGTAAATAGAATTCAAAACCTTAGAAAAGACAGTGGTTTTGAAGTAACGGACAAGGTGGAGATAACCCTTCTGGAAGAAAAAAAGATTAAAAGAGGCAGTAAGCCAAAATCTTAAATATATTAAAGACGAAACATTAACTGAAATTTTGCAATTTGAAAATGAACTTGAAGGAGGGATAGAAATTGCATTTGACGACATTGAAACACGTATAAGCATTAAAAAACATTAGATCATGACAGAAACAGAAAAATCCAGATATACAGATGCCGAGCTGGAAGAGTTTAGAGCACTGATAAACGATAAAATTAAAAAAGCTACCGAACAATTGGAGCTTATTAAAAGTTCGTATAAAAATGACAGTAATAACGGTACCGACGATACTTCGCCAACCTTTAAAGCTTTTGACGAAGGAAGTCAGGTAATGAGCAAGGAGGCTAATTCACAATTGGCTATCCGTCAGGAAAAGTTTATTCGCGACCTTAAAAATGCCCTTGTACGCATAGAAAACAAAACCTATGGAATCTGTAGGGTTACAGGTAAGCTTATTAATAAAGAGCGCTTAAAATTGGTGCCCCACGCAACCTTGAGCATCGAAGCGAAAAATATGCAAAAATAGCAGACTATTCTTTTAAAACGAGAAGGGATAAAATCCAAACCGTCTTAAAATTTTTGGCGGTTTTTTTATTGGATTTGTTAATTGCTTATATTGTTCTTAAATGTTTAAAAAGTTATTTATATTTATTGCTGACAGTTGTAAGAAACAATTACGCCGATTATGAAACCCGCGTTAGATGACAAAATCCATAAACTATTAAATGAAAGATTAAAGGCTTTAGAAAAGCATTTTGAAGCTGACATTCTTACCTATTTTGGTCCATTTGAGGGTGGAGAAAACTTTTTTCTAAAGGTTGTTGAAGAACTTGCAGAAGATGAAAATAAAAAGCAGAAAATATTTATTGTGCTCACAACAGGAGGCGGGAGTGCAAATGTTGTCGAGCGATTTGTTAACATCCTAAGGAATCATTATGAAGAAGTCAACTTCATTGTACCCGATTATGCTTATAGTGCTGGCACCATTTTCTGCATGAGTGGTGATAATATATATATGGATTATTTCTCTGTTTTGGGACCAATTGATCCTCAGGTTCAGAATCGGGAAGGAAAATTAGTTGCCGCATTGGGGTATTTGGATAAGATTAATGAACTGCTTGCCAAAGCACAGAACCATACTCTTACAGAAGCCGAGTTCATCATTTTAAAAGATTTTGATTTAGCCGAGTTGAGAGGGTATGAACAGGCTAAGGATCTAACTATTGCTCTTTTAGAAAAATGGCTGGTCAAGTACAAGTTTAAAAATTGGGATAAACATAGAACGACCCCAGAATTAAAGGGGCAGGTGGTTACAGAGGATCAAAAAATAGCTCGAGCAAAGGAAATTGCAAGTCACCTCAGTGATAACAACAAATGGAAATCACATGGACGACCTATAGATATCCATGCTTTGAAGGAATTAGGTTTGGAAATTGATGATTATAGCAATAATAATGAAAGAAGGATACTAATACGTGACTATTATGAACTTGTCGCAGATTATGTCTTAAGTAGAAGATTTCGTAATTTTATACACACACGCAAATTTATATGACATGGAAACAATTGAAAATAAGTTGCTTGAGCAAGTAGAAATGTTAAAAAGAAAATTTGTAGATAGCAAGCGGGTGAGGCAATTTCAAGAAACTTCTAAAGAGTTTGATAAACTTGTTGAAAAAGGTTTTGCCAAGAAAAGGGGGAATCATCTTTTATCCGTTACAGACGCTCATGTAAAGAGTCAAGTATGGTTTAATGCAAAATAAAACATTTCTTTGGTAAATCCATTTCAAACGGAAGGAAAGGAAAGCTAAAATCTCGAAGAGCTCATTGGTTTGAATTTTGTTTTTGGCGTTTTTCGTTGAATTAAATTTTAAATATTAAGCAGAGATTGGGTTACCGTTTTATTGAAAGCCAACTTGTTTTGTATTGATCACTCCTCAAAGGAATTCAATTTATGGATGACCCGCTCTAACTTAGTTATCCACAAAATACGAAAATTTGTCAATTTGGTCGCTTAAAGTGCTTCAAAGTCCCCATTTCTCAGTTGAGCTTTTATAAAAAAATCAGTAATCCAATTCCCTAAAACTGGATTATGCTCAAACGAAGACAATTCTATAAGTTCAGAAAATCAACTATCAATCCAGATTTATGCGTTAATCTGGCAAAGTTCTTTTTCAACAATCTGTTACCTATATCTTAAAAGTTATTATTGGCATATTTGCGTGATTTACAAGATCTTCACTAATACTGCCATTAAAGAAATGTGAAATCCCCTTTCTTCCGTGGGTACCCATACCAATTAATTGGGCGTTAATATGGGTGGTGAAATTTAGAATACCCTTTTCCACCGAAGTGTCATTATGTATATTGAGAGTGTGGTCTTCAATATCCATCCCTTTTACAAAATCGTTCATTAGCTTATAGGCTTGGGTGGAAGTTTTGAAATTAGC
Organism: Aequorivita sp.; assembly: GCA_034676445.1. Lineage (GTDB taxonomy): Bacteria > Bacteroidota > Bacteroidia > Flavobacteriales > Flavobacteriaceae > Aequorivita. The sequence continues at coordinate 1,085,457 of JAUCCE010000005.1, read as the reverse complement.
TGGGGTATTTACAAACAAAAGATGTGTTTTGGCACCTATTTTTTTTGCGAACTTTTGACCTTTTTTAAAGGCAGAACGTCCAGACTTAGAGAAATCTGAAGCAAAAACAAAATCCTTTATATCAAACTCCGGATCGCTATTTTTGATCACCAATACAGGAGTTATAGAGGTGCGAACTACTTTTTCAGTATTGCTTCCCACAAACATTTCCTTAAATCCGCTTGCGCCATTGGAGCCCATAACAATAAGATTGATTTTATTTTTTTTTGCAGGCATCTTCAATATCCTCATATATTTCATTCCGCCCAATAGTTTCGTTTACGGTAATTCCTTCCAAAAACTCTTTTTCTCGCAATTCACTAAATCGTTTTTCAGCTAATTTCATATAGAAAAGCGAGTCTGGCAGGCTACCCGTATCACTTGAAGTTGCAAGATGAAGTGGCATTTCCATTGAGTGAAGGATAAATAGCTCACTTCCAAATGTTTTTGCAATTTTTGCTGCAATTTTTAATGCGTTTTCCGCTTGTTCGGAAAAATCTGTAGGGACTAATATTCGTTTCATAAGGTGATGGTTTTAAATTGGTTTAAAACGAGTCTTCAAATTACAAAAATAAATCGTTTCCCAATGATTTTTATAGTTTTAAAAAAATGTAGTATATTTGCACTGATTTTGATACGAATACTATCTGAGGGGACTAAAGTCCCCTCTTTTTATAGAATAAATTGATGCGTGAAAAAGTAGAACAACTCCTAAAGAACGCACTGGAAAAAAACAAATCCCTGTTTTTAATCGATTTGGAAATTTCAGCAGAAAACCAAATTCGTGTGATCTTGGACGGTGACAAAGGGGTCACAGTGGAAGACTGCGTTGAGGTAAGTCGCGAAATAGAACATAATCTGGACAGAGAGGAATTTGATTTTTCCTTAGAAGTTATGTCGGCTGGGGTTTCCGAGCCGCTAACTATGCCCAGACAATACAAAAAGAACATTGGGAGGAGTCTAAAAATTAAAACTAAAACCGGCGAAAAACTCGAAGGTGAATTGATTGCCGCCAATGACGAGAACTGTACCTTAACCTGGTCCCAGCGTGAGCCAAAACCTGTGGGCAAAGGTAAAGTGACCGTCCAAAAAGAGTCTGTATTGCCTTACAAAGATATTATGGAAGCAAAAGTGATGATAACATTTTAATTGAATTGATATGGAAAATTTAGCACTAATCGATTCTTTTTCAGAGTTTAAAGATGATAAGCAAATTGACAGAGTAACGCTAATGGCGATACTTGAGGAGGTTTTCAGAAATGCCCTGAAAAAGAAATATGGAAGTGACGATAACTTTGATATTATAGTCAACCCAGACAAGGGCGATCTAGAGATATGGAGAAACCGCGTGGTAGTTGCAGATGGAGAAGTAGAAGACCCGAATGAGGAGATTTCCCTCAGTGCAGCGCAAAAGATTGAACCCGATTTTGAGATAGGTGAAGACGTTTCGGAAGAAGTAAAGCTCATTGATCTTGGCCGTCGTTCTATTTTGGCACTGCGTCAAAATCTTATTTCAAAAATTCACGAGCACGACAATACTATAATATATAAGCAATTTAAGGACCTCGAAGGTGAAATTTACACTGCCGAAGTGCATCATATTCGTCATCGTGCTGTAATTTTGTTGGATGATGAAGGCAATGAAATAATTCTTCCGAAGGAAAAACAAATTCCTTCAGATTTTTTCAGAAAAGGAGATAACGTTCGTGGTATTATTGAAAGTGTTGACTTGAAAGGAAACAAACCGACAATAATTATGTCCCGTGCCAATCCCGTTTTTCTTGAAAAATTGTTTGAGCAGGAAATTCCAGAAGTTTTTGATGGCTTGATTACCGTTAAAAAAGTAGTTCGTATTCCAGGAGAAAAAGCGAAGGTTGCTGTTGATTCCTATGATGACCGTATAGATCCGGTAGGAGCTTGCGTTGGAATGAAAGGTTCGCGTATCCACGGTATAGTTCGTGAGTTGGGGAATGAAAATATTGATGTTATCAACTACACCAGCAATATTAATTTATACATATCACGTGCGCTTAGCCCAGCTAAGGTTACCTCCATTAAAATAAATGAAGAAACCAAACGTGCTGAAGTCATCCTTCGTCCAGAAGAGGTGAGCAAGGCCATTGGACGGGGAGGTCATAACATCCGTTTGGCCGGACAATTGACCGGATATGAAATCGACGTGCTTCGTGAAGGAGCCGAAGAGGATGTGGAATTGAGCGAGTTTTCAGATGAAATTGAAGGGTGGGTTATTGAGGAATTCCATAAAATAGGCCTCGACACCGCCAAAAGCATATTGGAGCATGACATCAAGGATTTGGTAAAACGAACCGATTTGGAAGAGGAAACCATCCGCGATGTAATAAATATATTAAAAGAAGAATTTGAAGAGTAGTTGAAACTTTGGTTACTTTTATACAAATTTTTTAAAAAGACAAAACAGGAAAAGCATTTATGGCTGAAGTAAAGAAGAAAAGACTAAGTCAGGTATTACGTGAGTTCAATATCTCGTTGGATCGTGCCGTGGATTTTTTAGGATCCAAAGGATTCGAGGTGGATTCAAATCCAAATACCAAAATAACCGGAGAGGAGTATGAAGTTCTTTTTGAAGAGTTTGAAACTGACAAGAGTAAGAAAATAGAGTCCAAGGAAGTAGGCGAGGAAAAGCGTAAGGAAAAAGAGGAACTTCGTCTTGAACGTGAGCGAGAGCTTGAGGAAAGACAGAAACAGAAGGGAGCTTCACGCGTAATCAGGTCTGAGGTAAAACTTGAAGGTCCTAAGCAAGTAGGCAAAATTGACCTTAGTGGTGGAAAAGCCAAGCCTGTTGTTACCCGTCCTGTTGAAAAAGTTGAGAAAACCGGACCTGCCCGTCCGGCAGATGGGAAAGTTGAGGAAAAACCTGCAGAAACGAAGAAGAAAGAGGTAGTTGCAAAGCAGGAATCCAAAACTGAAACTACCGAGCCAGAAACTCCTAAAGTGGAAAGTGCCAAAGCGGAAACTCCAAAAGCGGAAACTCCAAAAGCCGAAAAGGTCGAACCTAAAGCCGAAAAGCTTGAGGAGAAAGCAAAACCTGCTGAGGAAACTAAAACAAAGATCGAAGCTCCCGCAGCCGAAATAGAAACACCAAAAGAAGCTGCTCCAGAATCCGATATGGTAACAACCCAATATCGAAAATTGGAAGGCCCTAGCTTTACGGGTCAAAAAATTGATCTTACCCAGTTTAAAAAGCCGGAGAAGAAGAAAGATGTCAAGTCAGATGACAAAAAAGATAAAAGAGGGAAACGCCGTCGCATAAGCAAGGAAGGAGCAAAACCTGGCGTAGCCAGTGCAAGCACCCCACGTGGAGGAGATACCCGAGGCCGTAAAAAACCTGGAAGCAATGTTCCCAAAGAGGAGCCTAGCGAAGAAGAAGTACAAAAGCAAGTACGCGAGACTTTGGAGAAACTTCAAGGTAAGTCCTCAAGAGGAAAAGGAGCAAAATACCGAAGAGAAAAACGGGATTTCCATCGCCAAAAATCTGAGGATGAATTGGCTCAACAGGAAGCTGAAAGTAAATTGATTAAAGTAACTGAATTCGTAACGGCCAGTGAAATGGCTACTATGATGGATGTACCCGTTACCAAAATTATCTCTGCCTGTATGTCATTGGGAATGATGGTAACCATGAACCAACGTTTGGATGCTGAAACTCTTAGTATTGTAGCCGACGAGTTTGGTTTTGAAGTGGAATTCGTTACTGCAGATTTAGAGGAATCAATCATACGTGAAACGGATAGTGAAGAGGAGTTGGTTCCCCGGGCTCCAATTGTTACCGTAATGGGACACGTGGATCACGGAAAAACTTCCCTTCTGGATTATATCCGAAAGGAAAATGTAATTGCGGGAGAATCCGGTGGAATTACGCAGCACATTGGTGCTTATAGCGTGAAATTGGACAATGGCCAAAAAATAGCATTTCTCGATACTCCAGGACACGAGGCCTTTACGGCGATGCGTGCTAGAGGAGCTCAAGTTACCGACCTCGCAATTATTGTAGTTGCAGCGGATGATGCTATTATGCCCCAGACCAAAGAAGCGATAAGTCACGCCCAAGCGGCTGGTATTCCTATTGTCTTCGCGATTAATAAAATAGATAAACCTACGGCCAACCCTGAAAAAATCAAGGAAGGTCTAGCACAAATGAACCTTTTGGTTGAAGACTGGGGTGGACAAATCCAATCCCAGGATATTTCGGCCAAAACAGGTGTTGGTATAAAGGAACTATTAGAAAAAGTTTTACTCGAGGCCGAATTGCTCGAATTGACCGCAAACCCAAATAGAATGGCCAACGGTACTGTTGTTGAAGCATTTTTGGATAAGGGTAGAGGTTATGTATCTACGGTTCTGGTACAAGGTGGAACCTTGAAAGTGGGAGACTACGTTCTTGCTGGTAAACACAGCGGGAAAGTGAGAGCTATGCAGGATGAACGTGGAAACAACATTAAGGAGGCAGGACCATCAACTCCAGTTTCTGTTCTTGGATTGGACGGAGCACCGCAAGCTGGTGATAAGTTCAACGTTTTCCAAGATGAACGTGAAGCCAAAACCATTGCAACAAAACGAACTCAGCTACAACGTGAGCAGTCTGTAAGAACACAGCGCCATATTACACTTGATGAAATTGGAAGACGTATTGCTCTGGGCGAATTTAAGGAGTTGAACATCATTCTTAAAGGTGATGTGGATGGTTCGGTCGAAGCTTTGACCGACTCGTTCCAGAAATTGTCAACTGAAGAAATTCAGGTGAACATTATCCATAAGGCTGTAGGTCCGATTACTGAAAGCGACGTGCTTTTGGCATCAGCTTCAGACGCAATTATTATAGGATTTAACGTTCGTCCAATGGGCAACGCTAGGCAGATTGCTGACAAGGAAGAAATCGATATCCGTACCTATTCCATCATTTACGACGCCATCAACGATCTTAAAGATGCGATGGAAGGAATGCTTTCTCCAGTTATGAAAGAGGAAATTACAGGAACTGCGGAAGTTCGTGAAATTTTCAAAATTTCGAAAATTGGAACTATTGCTGGTTGTATGGTTACAAATGGAAAAATATTCAGAAACTCTGGAATCCGCCTTATTAGAGAGGGAGTTGTAATCTTTACAGGTGAATTGAGCTCTTTAAAACGATTTAAAGATGACGTTAAAGAAGTTTCGAAAGGATATGATTGCGGTATTCAGATCAAGAATTACAATGATATCGAAATAAATGACCATATTGAGGCTTTCCAAGAAGTTGCGGTGAAGAAAAGGTTGAAATAACGGAAACATCTCGACTGCGCTCGACGTGACATTTTAATACTTAAATGGGCTGGATATTTAAATATTCAGCCCATTTTGTATTTTCTTGATAAGGAAATACCAATGCGAACAAGCTGCTATTGTTAATTCTTTGGGGTAGCCTACGGAAGAAACGAGTCGCACCTCAATTTGGAATGGAAAAGGTTATAGCGTGAATCTACGGGATGGGAAAGTGGAAATGAAAATGATTAAAGATGAAACAACCAAATCGTTCCATTTGAAATTTGAAGATATGGGAGAGCAGGTTTCAGAATCCATCAGCAGTCCAAAAACTCCGGTCCACCGAAAATAAGATAATTTCAAATTATCCAATAATTTAAATGAAACCTTATCAGAATTTTCTAGCGAGAACTTGTATCAATTTTTAAAGGAATATGTAACAAATATTTTTTTTCGTAGTCTTTTAGTAAAGTTTTTTAAATGAATGGCTTTTCGAAAACATTGGTATTTATTTCTTTATTCATTTTGACCGCTGTTACCTATGGTCAAAAGTCGGACAGTATTCCCAGAAAGAAAATAACTATCCCAAGGATTCTAAATGCTCCAAAAATTGACGGAATCTTGGATGATGCAGCTTGGATAAACGCTCCTATTGCAACCGATTTTGTAGAACGCCAACCAAAAAATGGAGTTCCAATTCCCGATAGTTTAAAAACTGAAGTCAAAATCGTCTATAATGATTTGGGAATCTACTTTGGAGCAATGATGAAAGACCCTAATCCGGATAAGATTTTAAGGGAACTTACGGAAAGGGACCAAATTGGCAATGACGATTTCTTCTTTATCCTTCTAAATGGATATAACGACCGGCAACAGAGCCTTCAATTTATTGTAACTGCAGCTGGAGTACAGTACGATGCAAAAATGACTAATGAAAATGAAGATGAGTCCTGGAATGGAGTTTGGTATAGTGCGGTCCAAATTACCGACGATGGTTGGGTAGCCGAAATTTTTATCCCCTATGCCGAACTGCGGTTTCCGAATAAAAATGTACAGTTGTGGGGTCTGAACATGGAACGGGAATTTAGGCGCAGTCGAACAAGATATACCTGGAGTCCTGTTGATAATACCAAAGGCACATATTCCTTATATGATGGCGAAATATATGGAATCGAAAATGTGCAATCGCCAACACGACTTTCATTTCAGCCCTATGTTTCTGCATATCTCAATGATTTTGACGGACAGTCTGAAACGGTATTTAATGGTGGACTGGACCTAAAATACGGTATTAATGATGCTTTTACTTTATATATGATTTTGGTTCCGGATTTTGGACAATCAAAATTTGATGATGAAATTTTAAATCTTTCGGCTTTTGAAACACAATATGAGGAAAATCGAGGATTTTTTACCGAAGGAACTGAACTCTTCACCAAGGGAAATCTTTTTTATTCCCGTCGGGTTGGAGGTTATCCTTCTGGAAATCCAAATCTTAATGAAAATGAAGTGATTGCAAAATCTCCCAGTACCGTCAACCTTTTAAATGCGTTTAAAATCTCAGGAAGAACAGATGGAAATCTAGGTATTGGTGTTTTTAATGCGATAACAGAACGAACGTATGCAGACATATTGAATACTGAAACAAGCACCTCTAGAAAGGAGTTGGTAGAACCCTTGGCAAATTATAATATTTTGGTTTTGGATCAGCGTTTCAATGGTAATTCTTCTGTGTCCTTCGTAAATACCAATGTAATTCGTGAAGGTGATTTTAGGGATGCGAACGTTACAGGTTTTTATATGGATCTCATAAACAAGAAAAATACCTTAAAATATTTCGCAAGTTCCGAAGGAAGTTGGGTTAAAGATAACAACACGGAATTTGGGATGGAAGGTATTGCAGGCATTTCGGAAATTAGTGGTAGCAATCGGTTTTCAGGAAAAATAACATTTCGGACAAAGGATTATAACATTGATGATTTGGGATATACCGGGGAAACCAATTTCATTAATTATTATGGTTATTACGGATATCGATATCTGCAGCCCAAAGGATTCCTTAATAATCTCAATATTAATTTCAATTTAAATTATTCTAGAAGGCTTGAGAATGATCTATATAATGATTTCAACTTTAATTTCAATTCTTCTTTTCTCACCAAAAATTTTAATTCTTTCGGTGGAGGTTTCCAGACATCTCCCTTTGGAACCTATGATATTTACGAGCCTCGTGTGGATAACAGATATGTAAAAGTACCTGCTTATTTCAATCCTTGGATATGGTATTCTACCGACTATCGAAAAAAATTGGCCATAGATATTAATTTGGATTGGAATTTCTTCAAATCAAAAAATCGAAACGATTTTGAATTGGAATTTAGGCCACAATATCGGGTTTCAGATAAATGGAAATTATTTTTTGGTACTGATGTGGTCCTATCAAATAATGAAGAAGGTTTTGTAGATATAGAGGAAGAAAGTATCATTTTTGGAAGAAGAGATCGGAATACAGTTGTCAATTCCTTGGAATCCCAATATATTTTCAATAACAAAATGGCATTGAATTTAGCCTTCCGTCATTATTATTCTGAAGTGGAGTACAATAGGTTTTTCACTTTGCAGAAAAATGGGGAACTTATAGTAAATCCAAATTATCTTGACAATCAAAACACCACGTATAATAACTGGAATATAGATCTTCGATTTTCTTGGTGGTTTGCTCCTGGAAGTCAGCTTACACTCTTATACCATAATTCTATGGAAAGTTATGTCCCCGATTCGCGGATAAATTTTTCCAACAACTTTAAGGACCTATTTGATGCACCACAACTTAATAGCTTGTCACTTAGAATCAGTTATTACTTAGATTATAATAGGATGAGAAATTGGTTGGGGCCAAATAAAAATGATGAGTTTTCGCAACCTGATAGGCACAAGAGAAAAATGACAAAGTCGTCCAGTATCTAGGATATAAATTCTAAACCTCATTGCTTACTGAAGTGTCTATCAAATTTTCTGCATTTTCATTTGATTTATGGACATATCTCATTCTTTGGGTCATTCTTGGGTTGGAATAAAAAGATTTTTCATTTTTTGTAACCTTTTGCCTCTTTCTTCACTCTATTATCTTTTAGACTGTTAATTCCGGGAAATACCTTGGTGACAAATTTTTAAACCCGGAAAGGAATTAGAAAGAAACGAAAAATAAACCATTACTAAATATAAAAAGCAATATGAAAACAAAGCAAAGAATTTTAAAAACATTTTTATTGACCGCAAGCATCCTTTTGTTCTTAGGAAGTTGCAATGAAAAGAAAAAAGACCCCAATGCACTTAGTGACCCAGAAATCGCATCCGTTGCTGTAACTGCAAACCAGATTGATGTGGATTACGGTAAAATTGCATTAGAAAAGTCCACAAATCCCGAAGTTAAAAAGTTTGCACAGACCATGATCGATGATCATACTGCGGTGATTGGAAAAGCAACTGATTTGGCTAAAAAGCTTAATCTTACCCCAGAAGATAATTCCACCAGTCAGTCTTTGATGGATGGTGCCAAAAAGGAAAAAGAGGATTTGAACTCAAAATCTGGAATGGCTTTCGACAAGGCTTATATTAACAATGAAGTGTCTTATCATGAAGCGGTTATTTCAACAGTGAAGGATAAATTGATCCCTCAGGCCGAAAATCAGGAACTGAAAGATTTGTTGCAAAGTGTACTTCCACTTTTGGAACATCACTTGGAAATGGCGAAGGAAGCTCAAAACAATATTGCCAATGTGCCCGAGCTTAATGATGCTGAAATTGCATCTATTGCAGTAACCGCAAATCAGATCGATGTTGAATATGGTAAAATTGCTCTGAAAAAAGCAACAAATGCCGAAGCTAAAAAGTTTGCAAAAACGATGGTCGATGATCATACTGCGGTTATCAATAAAGCAGTTGCACTTGCTGGAAAGTTAGGAGTTACCCCACAAGATAACCCTACCACTCAATCTTTATTGACAGGAGCCGAAAAAACCAAAGCCGATTTAAATTCAAAAAAAGGTAAAGAATTCGATAAGGCTTATATTGATAATGAAGTAGCGTATCATGAGGCCGCGATTTCGATTGTTAAAAACACTTTGATTCCGCAGACTCAAAATGCCGAACTTAAGGATTTGCTTCAAAGTGCCGTTCCTTTATTTGAACATCACTTAGAGATGGCCAAAAAAGCTCAAGCAGATTTGAAATGAGAAACAGCCCATCTATACTAAGAAAAACCTTGGGCTATGTGATGATGATCTTGTTGCTCGTAGCGTGCAATTCCAATAAAAAATCGGAAGCCGCTCCCATTAATAGTGAGCAAGATGTAAATGTCAACAAGTCTGAAGCTCCCTTACAGGAGGCAATAACTTCAAGGTCACATTTTAGTAAGGATACAATTGTAATTGAAGGGATGCAATTTCATCCGGCAGAACTCCATATAAAAAAGGGAGATACCGTAGTTTGGATCAATAAGGATATTGTAACACACGATGCAACTGAATTTCCGGATAAAGAATGGACTTCCGGTCCATTAGCTTCAGGTAGTTCCTGGAAAATGAAGGTGGATAAAAGTTATGATTATTTCTGTAGCATCCATATTACTATGAAGGGAAAATTGATAGTTGATCCTTGATAGAATTTTTGAGGAGGTAGTGATGGATCTCCTTATTTTTGAAGAAAGAACCGCCTTGGCCTTATGGTTTTGGCGGTTCTTTTGTTTTTGGAGGCATTTACCGCATATCTTTCGAATTGCAACTTGTTCGTGTTCTTATTTTTTAGGTATATTTACTATGCAAAGTAAATATTATGAATCCATCACAACCCCACCCTTTGGAAGATATGGAGATAATTTCTCTTGTTCTTTCTGGAAAAATTGAAAGCTATGAGCAGATAATGCGTCGCTACAATGGCTATTTATACAAAGTGGGAAAATCATACGGCTTTGGGCATAACGACGTTGAGGATCTGATGCAGGAAACGTATATTGACGCCTTTGTGAATTTAAGAAAATTCGAAAATCGCTCTTCCTTTAAAACCTGGATAGTTCGGATTATGCTGAATAATTGTTTTCATAAGAAACAGAAATTCAAGCATCAGGAATTGCCGATAAAAGGGGAAATCAAGGAAAATTCGAAGCTCATGTTTAATGATCGAAGTGGGGAGACTAAGAACGTGGTCCAAAATGACGAATTAAAGGAAATCCTTGAGGCAGCTATACATAGGATTCCAGAAGATTATAGAATGGTTTTCACACTGAGAGAACTGAATGGGATGAGTGTGCGCGAAACTTCTGAAGCTCTAAAAATCACCGAAGGAAACGTGAAGACAAGACTTAGCCGATCAAAGTCGATGCTAAAAGATGAAATCAAAAAAACGTATTCCCCTGAGGAAATTTTTGAGTTCGATTTGGTTCATTGTGATGGAGTAGTATCTAAAGGGATGAAAGCGCTTCGCGAAAAAGACATCTCACTATAATTCAAATTCCCCTAAGCAAATTTTAAGTCTATTTCCTACGGTCGGGTTTCAGGATAAAGGCTGATGAAAAGTTTTTCTGTATTTCAAGAAGAGCCCGTTCCGCTTCAATCCGGGTTGCGAAGTTTCCCGCCCAAACTTTATAGTTGGGCGTTTCGTATTCAATAGAGGCCGGCCACTGTCCGTAACTTCCCCGATATTTAAGCAAAATCTGGCTGGCTTTGTCCATTTCTCCATAATAGAGCTGTATTGTAAAGCCATCGGAAAGTTTGTTTTCTTTTTCCAAATCTTTTTTCAGTTGTAGCAATTCGGTGATTTTTGGGTCTTGATGGACCGTAAGAGTGGCGGTCTGTGCCATACCCATGCCACATACAAATACTAATAAAATGCTGGTTATAATTAGTTTGGGAGAAATTTGTAGTTTCATAGAATCAATTCTTTTTGCAAATGTAGAACTTAATAACTCTGTTGCGCCCGAAATTATTATTTAGAACAGATATAAATTATGGGTTAACACTTTGTTTGCATTTTTGAAATCGACTTTATAATGTATTTTTGTCCCTCAAATTGTGGCGCAAAATCTGTATTTAGCAAACTTTTGTATGTTATCCATTTCTGTGCCAATGTATCGACCATAATTTTAACCCATAGTATGAAAAAGGTAAATTTTTTATATCTACGCTCACAATTGCCGCTTCTCCTGTTAGTGTTTCTACTAACTTTTTCAACTACCATATATTCCCAAGATGATCCTGCCGTAACAGCTACGCCTGAAGAGGCTGCTGCTCCACCGGCACAAGGGAATGCCACTGGTGATGTTGCAGCTGGAGAATCCCTGTTTAAAGCTAATTGTGCTGCTTGCCACAAGTTGGACAAGAAAGCAGTGGGCCCTCCGTTGAGGGGGATTTCTGATAATCTGGATCGTGACTGGTTGCATAAATGGATTATCAATAGCCAAGCTTTGATTAGTGCAGGAGATGCTGCCGCGGTAAAGATATTTGAGGAATATAATAAAATGCCGATGCCTCCGTTTCCGGCTCTTTCCGAAGCGGACATAGATAATATTTTGGCTTACGTAGATCAGCCTAAATCTGCTCCCGCTGAGGCTACTGCCGATACGGCTGGTGCGCAAACAACCGCCGGTGGTAGTGAAGGAGGAATTTCCAATGGGCTAGTGCTTGGAGCGTTGGTCCTGATTTTTGTTCTTTTGGTAATTATGCTCTTCCTGGTGTACGGTACCTTAAAAAGAATTGCAGTAGCGAAAGGCATAGATGTAACGGCAGATGCCAAAGAAAAGCATACTCCGCTATGGAAAGCATTTATACACAATCAATTTTTGGTTTTGGTTGTCTCTGTGTTCTTCATTTTTGCGGCAACCTATTTTGCTTTTGGCTATATGATGCAGATTGGTGTTGACCAAGGATATCAACCAGTTCAGCCTATTCATTATTCTCATAAAATACACGCTGGCGACAATGGTATAGATTGTAATTTCTGCCACAGTTCCGCTAGAAAAAGCCAAACTTCAGGCATTCCGTCCTTGAATGTTTGTATGAACTGTCACAAAAATATTTCTGAAGTTGCAGAAGAAACTGCCACTCCGGAATACTCAAAAGAATTTTACGATGGCGAAATAGCGAAATTGTATAAGGCTGTAGGTTGGGATGCAGAAAACCAAGAATATACAGGCAAAACTGAGCCTGTAAAATGGGTTAGAATCCATAACCTTCCTGACTTTGTATATTTCAACCACTCACAGCACGTTACCGTAGCTGGGATTGCCTGCCAAACTTGTCACGGCGAGGTTCAGGAAATGGAGGAAGTAAAACAGTTTGCCCCTCTTACAATGGGCTGGTGTATAAATTGTCACCGTGAAACCAATGTGAATCTGGCATCTAATGAATACTACGCTAAAATTCACGAAGAACTCTCCAAAAAATATGGAGTGGAAAAATTGACCATCGCAGAATTGGGTGGATTGGAATGTGGCAAATGTCACTATTAAAATTGACGAAGGACTTAAAAACATAAGACTTGAGACAAGATAAGTTTCATAAAATTAAATTACAGAAGTACGGTTTTCGATAGACGATCCTTTATTTTATTTTAAAATCGTAAATCCAAAACCTGCCTGCCGGCAAGCAGGTCTAAAATCGCAAATAAGCAATATGGCATCAAACAAGAAATACTGGAAAAGTTTTGAAGAGCTTAACCCAGATAGCAAAATTGTTCAGGGGCTCGAGCAAAAGGAGTTTGTAACTGAAATCCCTACTGACGAATTTCTTGGCAATAAGGAAGCTTTGGAATCTTCCTCAACCACACGTCGTGATTTCTTAAAATATGTGGGCTTTTCAACCGCAGCTGCTACTTTGGCGGCTTGCGATGGTCCGGTAATCAAATCGATTCCCTATGTAATGTTGCCCGATGAAATTGTTCCGGGTGTTGCAAACTACTACGCATCGACTATGGCCGATGGTTTTGATTTTGCTAATATCCTTGTGAAAACGAGAGAGGGAAGACCTATTAAAGTTCAGCCTAACGATCTTGCCAAAAACAGTGGAAGTGTGAATGCTAGGGTTCAGGCATCAGTGCTTTCCCTATATGATAAAAATCGACTTGCAGGACCCCAAATAGATGGTGCCGACGTTTCCTGGCCTGAGTTTGATACTGCAATGGCCCAAAAAATGAATGAGATGACGGGCAAAGATATTGTCCTTCTCACACGAACATTTGCCAGCCCTTCCACATCAAAATTGATTTCTGAATTTATTGCAAAATATCCGAACGTACGACACGTAGTTTATGATACCGTATCATGTTCTGAGGTTTTGGATGCTTTCCAAAGTAAATACGGAACCCGTGGTTTGCCCGATTACGACTTTTCAAAAGCCGATGTTATTGTTTCCGTGGGAGCAGATTTCCTTGGAGATTGGCAAGGTGGAGGCCACGCAAAAAGCTATACCCAAAGCCGACTTCCTAAAAATGGTAAAATATCACGCCATATCCAGTTTGAGGCCAACCTTACATTAACAGGAGGAAAAGCCGATAAAAGGATTCCAACTACTCCATCTCAGCAAATGCAGGTGATGAAAGCCTTAACGGGTGGAAGTACTTCTGGACTTCCAGAAAATATTGCTGATGCTGTGAATAAAGCAAGGGCACAAATGCAAAAGGCAGGAAACAGAGCTTTATTGATTACTGGACTTCCGTTGGTTGATGCGCAAAAAATCGCTTTAGATTTCAACGCCAATAGCGAAGCGATGGATGTTGACAAGCCACGACTTGTTAGACAAGGCAGCAATTCAGAGGTTCTTGCGGTTGTAAACGGCGTAATCTCCGGAAGCGTTAAGGGATTGATAACTGTAGATGTGGATCCTGTTTATTCACTACCTAATGGGCAGGAGTTTGCCGAAGCCTACCAAAACCTTGAAATGAGTCTTGCTTTTGGTATGAAAAAAGAGGCTACTGCTTCATTGGCCAAAATGGTGGCCGCTACTCCTCATTATCTTGAATCTTGGGATGATGTGGAAATGAAAAAGGGGAGTTACAGTCTCACCCAACCTACTATTCGTCCTTTGTTCAATACGCGACAGTTTCAAGATTCGCTTTTGAAGTGGACAGGATCGAATAAAACCTATTACGATTATATCAAGGAAAATTGGTCAAGTACTATTTTAACCGATAAATCTTGGAGCCAAGCACTTCACGATGGATGCATTGTTAGCGACGCCGAAATTTTTGCTTCCGATAAAGGAGTTTCAGCAGTAGGGACAGGCGCTATGGAAAGCAGCTCGTCAGATGGTGCTCTTTTCAATCAAGATGAAACTAGTGGTCTTGAGTTGACCCTATATACCAAAACTGGTATGGGTGATGGTCGTCAAGCAAACAACCCTTGGTTGCAAGAGTTTCCTGACCCTATTACCAGAGCCTCTTGGGATAACTATATTACTGTCTCGGCAGTAGATGCCAAAGAATTGAAACTTGTAAACAAGCACGTTTCCAATGGAGCTTTGGACGGTAGTTACGTTAATGTGAAATTGGGTAATGTTGTAATTGAAAATGTTCCCGTGATTATCCAGCCAGGACAAGCAAAAGGCTCAGTTGGAATGGCGCTGGGTTATGGAAAAACCGCCTCTATCCAATCGGAAATGCAAACCGGTCTAAATGCCTATCCTTTATATCAGAATTTTTCTACTGTTCAAAATGTGACACTTGAGAAAGCAAGTGGTATGCACAAATTTGCCTGCGTACAGTTGCAAAATACAATGGCAGGGCGTAGTGAGGATATTATAAAGGAAACAACTATTGAGATATTCAGCACAAAGGATAAGGAGTTTTTCAACCCTGTTCCAAAGGTAGAATATGATCATCAAATGGTTGAAGTGAGAGATCGGAAGGCAGATATTTGGACTCCTTTTGATGAATCAATTGGGCATCATTTCAATATGTCTATTGATTTGAATACCTGTACAGGTTGTGGCGCTTGTGTTATCGCGTGCCACGCTGAAAACAACATTCCAGTTGTTGGAAAAGATGAGGTAAGAAAATTCCGCGATATGCACTGGCTGCGTATTGATAGATATTACTCCGCTGGCGAAACCTTCCAAGAAGAAATCGAAACCTTGGAAAATCTTCCGGCTTTTGATACCTATTCAATTATAGAACAACCTGCGTATGAAAATCCTCAGGTTGCGTTTCAGCCTATGCTATGTCAGCACTGTAATCACGCACCTTGTGAAACTGTTTGTCCGGTAGCTGCTACTTCTCACGGTCGCCAAGGTCAAAACCATATGGCGTATAACCGTTGCGTTGGTACTCGATACTGTGCAAACAACTGTCCTTATAAAGTACGCCGATTCAACTGGTTTTTATACAACGAAAACGATGAGTTTGATTATAATATGAACAACGACCTTGGCCGTATGGTTCTCAACCCAGATGTGGTTGTGCGTTCCAGAGGTGTTATGGAAAAATGTTCATTGTGTATCCAAATGACCCAATTGACCATTCTGGAGGCTAAACGGGAAGGAAGGCCAGTAAAAGATGGCGAATTCCAGACTGCCTGTTCCATTGCTTGTGATACTGGAGCAATAGCCTTTGGTGATGTCAATGATGCTGATTCTGAGATACGCAAATTGAAAGATGGCGATCGTATGTACCGTGTATTGGAGGATTTGGGAACCAAACCGAATGTGATGTACCAAATGATGGTGAGAAACACCTCGGAAGAATAAAAATAACATTAATCAAGAACCAATTATTAAGAAATAAATATGTCGTCACACTACGAAGCACCTATTAGAGAGCCTTTGGTTCTGGGAGAGAAGTCCTATCATGACATTAGCGTGGATGTTGGGGCACCCGTACTGGGAAAGGCCAATAAATCTTGGTGGATAGTTTTTACCATCGCCCTGATTGCATTTTTATGGGGTTTGGGATGTATAATCTATACGGTTTCTACTGGAATTGGAGTTTGGGGATTGAACAAGACCATTGGTTGGGCTTGGGATATTACCAACTTTGTTTGGTGGGTAGGTATTGGACACGCCGGAACACTGATTTCTGCAGTTCTTTTGCTCTTCCGTCAAAAATGGAGAATGGCTGTAAACCGATCCGCCGAAGCAATGACAATATTTGCCGTAATTCAGGCAGGTCTTTTCCCGATCATTCACATGGGGCGTCCTTGGCTGGCCTACTGGGTATTGCCACTTCCCAACCAATTTGGATCTCTTTGGGTCAACTTTAACTCACCACTTCTGTGGGACGTGTTTGCGATTTCAACTTATTTGTCCATTTCCCTGGTTTTCTGGTGGACAGGTCTTTTGCCTGACTTTGCAATGATTCGGGATAGAACTAAAAGTCCCTTCCAAAAGAAAATTTATGGTATCCTTAGCTTTGGATGGAGTGGTCGCGTAAAGGATTGGCAACGTTTTGAGGAAGTATCCTTGGTGTTGGCAGGTTTGGCCACCCCACTTGTACTTTCTGTACACACTATTGTATCCTTTGACTTTGCTACCTCGGTGGTTCCTGGTTGGCACAGTACCATTTATCCACCCTATTTTGTGGCTGGGGCGATCTTTTCAGGTTTCGCAATGGTGCAGACCCTTCTGATTATCATGAGAAAGGTATCGCATCTTGAAGATTATATTACTGTACTTCATATTGAATATATGAACAAGGTTATTATCCTGACGGGTGGTATTGTAGCAGTAGCTTACCTTATTGAATATTTTATCGGATGGTATTCCGGTGTTCCTTATGAAAATTATACCTACCTATCCTTCGGTGCCGCAACTGGTCCTTACTGGTGGGCATTCTGGGCCTTGATTATTTGTAACATGGTGGTGCCGCTTACTCTTTGGGTAAAAAAATGGAGAAGAAGTATCACTTGGACATTCTTCGTGGCGCTTATAATCAACATTGGGATGTGGTTTGAGCGATTTGATATTATTGTTGTCGATTTGAGCAAGGACCGACTTACATCTTCTTGGGCAATGTTCCAGCCCACTTTTGTAGATATCGGAACCTTTATGGGAACAATTGGATTCTTCTTTGTGCTTTTCTTATTGTACGCACGTACCTTCCCTGTAATTGCACAAGCTGAGGTAAAAACCATTTTGAAAACTTCTGGAGAAGGATTTAAGAGACTTCGTGCTGAACATGGCGACAACGTTAGCCACGTTCAAGAAGTGGAAGAATATCCAGCTGCCTTTGGACCTTCAGCAAACGTTCAAGGAAAACATTTTGCTGATCCCTTTGATCCGAATGAGGACGATGAAAATGATTTTGTTCCCATTGATATAGAAAAGAACCAACAATTCATAAATCGCCTGCTTGCGGCTGTAGGAACTTTTGACCCTGCGGTACAAACCCAGGATAACTTGAGACGGATTAATGGAATTGGTCCGGTGATAGAACAAAAACTCCATCAAATAGGAATCTTTACATTCGATCAAATTAGTAGAATGGGAGAAGAGGAATACACCCTTTTAGATGAGATTATCAGTGAATTCCCAGGTAAAGCAAGAAGAGACGACTGGGCAGGACAGGCCTTAATGTTTAAAAACGAAAAATAATTATGGCAACAAATAAAATACACGCAATATATACTGACGACGATTTGCTGTTGCAGGCAGTAAAGCAGACCCGTGCTGAGAATTACCATATTTCGGAAGTTTATACTCCATTTCCGGTTCATGGATTGGATTTCGCAGTGGGGCTAGCACCTACCCGGATTGCCATTACCTCTTTCTTATACGGTTTGTTTGGTTTGGCCGTGGCTATTTGGATGATGAATTATATGATGATTATGGATTGGCCACAAAATATTGGTGGTAAACCGAGTTTCACATTTTCTCAAAACATGCCTACCTTTATTCCGATTATGTTTGAAATGACCGTGTTTTTTGCCGGCCACCTTATGGTTATTACTTTCTATTTGAGAAGTAGATTGTGGCCATTCAAAAAGGCTGAAAATCCAGATATCCGCACTACAGATGATCGTTTTTTGATGGAAGTGGATGCCGCAAATCACGACATAGAAAAACTTACAAAATTTTTGTACGAAACAGGCGCATCGGAGATTAGTTTAATCAAAAATGAACAAAATCACTAGTATGAGAACTTTATTAAATATAGCATTGCTTGTTGCCGTGTCGGTAAGTTTGACCTCTTGTTTTAATAAGAAAAGTCCCAACTACCAGTATTTTCCAAATATGTATGTTTCTCCAAGTTATGAAACCTATGGAGCCTACGGGATTTTTCCGGATGAACAATCTGCAATGATGCCAGCGGAACATTCTATTCCAAGAGGTTTTCAGCCTTATGACTATGAGGACACTCCGGATGGACTATTAAAGGCAAAAGAGAATCTTAAGAATCCTTATGAGGTTAATGAAAAAAATCTTGCCGTAGGTGCACACCTTTATACTCTTTACTGCGCAGTTTGTCACGGTGATAAAGGTGATGGAAAGGGAATATTGGTACAGCGGGAAAAATTCTTGGGGATACCCAGTTATGCTGATCCAGGACGTACTATCAATCCAGGAGGAATTTATCACGTATCAACCTATGGTTTAAATGCAATGGGATCGTATGCTTCCCAGACCAGCGAAAAGGAACGTTGGCAAATTGCAATGCACGTTATGGACTTAAAAGCAAGTTTGCTTGGTGAGCCAGGTGTTTTGGAGACCGCTGCTAAAGCATCGGCTGAAGAAAAATCAAAAGAAACATCTGAAGGAACCGAAGCCAACACAGCAAGCGAAATTCAAAATAAATAAAGAAATAAAAGAGAATGGCTAAAGATATATATACGCTGCCTAGTAAATTGAGACTGTTTTCCATTATTTTGGTGGTACTCGGACTCATTGGAATTGTCTATGGTTTTATTACAGTTCCCAAAACTACGGATGAAGTAAGGCAAATTTTATCCGAACAAGAAGCTCATCATGGGGCAAGTGACGTCTCTCATAAAGCAGATGGAACAGCAAACTTTGTGGACAGGGCAAGAGGAGAAGAAGGCTATTCTGAAGCTGCTATGGAACACGCTACGGACCTGAGACCAGAAGGCCACGGAATGAGCAGCCATGAGGAACATGTGCTCCATCAAATGCAAACCAGACCTTGGTCTGCAACCTTTGTAGCGGCTGTTTTCTTTATGTTTATCGCTCTTGGCGCACTGGTGTTTTACGCTATCCAATATGCTTCGGCGGCTGGATGGTCTCCGGTTCTATACAGAGTTATGGAAGGCATCACGGCATATATGTTGCCAGGTTCTGTCATTGTATTCTTGCTTGTTATTTTTGCCGGAACACATTTCTTTCCGTGGCAGAATGATGAACTGGTGGCAGGCGATAAAATCTTACAGGGAAAGGCCGGATATCTTAATTTCCCTTTCTTCATAATCCGGGCCTTAATCTATCTATTGGGATGGAACCTATATCGTTATTTCTCCAGGAAGTATTCCATAGAGCAAGCTTCGGCCAATAATTATGAACCATACCGCAAAAACTACAAGATATCAGTTTTATTCTTGATTTTCTTTATCATTACCGAAGCAACCATGGCTATGGACTGGTTTATGTCTATGACTCCACACTGGTACAGTACTATGTTCCCTTGGTATGTATTCTCAGGTCTGTTCGTATCCGGTATCACTGCTATCGCACTTGTCACTATCCATTTAAAGGCTCGTGGCTATATTCCATTTGTCAGTGACAAGCACTTGCATGATTTGGGTAAATATATATTCGCATTCAGTATTTTCTGGACTTACTTGTGGTTTAGTCAATTTATGTTGATTTGGTATGCCAATATTCCAGAAGAAGTTACTTATTTTGTTATAAGAATTCAAGAGTACCGAGTTTTGTTTTTCGGAATGTTGGTTCTTAATTTCGTTTTTCCTATCTTGATGCTTATGAACAGCGATTTCAAAAGAGTACCTTGGCTCGTTGTAATTACTGGGATAATCGTATTGATTGGGCATTATATTGATGTATATCTTTTGGTTATGCCGTCAACAGTGGGTCACCATTACCATTTCGGAATTCCTGAAATTGCTGCAGTGTGTTTCTTTTTGGGCTTGTTTATTTTTGTTGTGGGCACGAGCTTGGGCAAGACTTCCTTAAAACCTGAAAATGATCCATTTATTAGGGAAAGTGAAAACTACCATTTTTAATCAATTTAAACGAAGATTTAAAAGATGACCGTATTTTTAATTATTCTCGTAATCCTTCTTTTCGGAGTTGCTGTTTGGCAAATGAACAGGATCTTCCAATTGGCTCAGACTAGACCCATAGGTCATGCCGATATTGCATCGGATAAAGACAACAACCACCAAGGTTATCTGATGCTTGGGTTTTTGGCATTCATCTATATATTGACAATTTTATCCTTTTGGTTTTGGGGAGGTACTCTTTTACCTGAGTCCGGTTCGGAGCATGGATCTAAAATTGACAATTTGATGCTTGTAACCATGATTCTTATTTTTGTTGTGGGAATAATTACACAAGCATTGTTGCATTATTTTGCCTTTATTTATCGTGGTAAAAAGACGAGAAGAGCGACCTTTTACGCTGATAATGATAAGCTTGAGTTTATTTGGACAATTATTCCTGTAATTACTCTAGCTGGGCTTATTATTTACGGTCTTTTTACTTGGACGGATATTATGAATGTTGATAGAGATGATGATCCTTTGATAGTTGAGCTATATGCAAAGCAATTTTCATGGCACGCCCGCTATGGTGGAAATGACAATACCCTTGGAGATGCCAACGTACGTTTGATCGAAGGAGTGAATCAGCTGGGAGTAGATCCAGCAGATCCGAATGGACAAGACGATAAAGTTACTTCCGAAATTCACTTGCCAGTGGGAAGAAAAGTACTGTTCAAAATCCGTTCACAAGATGTTTTGCACTCAGCCTATATGCCACACTTTAGAGCGCAAATGAACTGTGTTCCGGGTATGATTACACAATTCGCCCTTACTCCTACAGTTACGACTGAAGAGATGAGGCAGACCGATCATATCATTAATAAAGTGAAGAACATTAATGAGATCAGAGCAAAACATAGTGCGGAACTTGTAGCCAAAGGAGATGAGCCTTTGGAGCCCTATGAGTTTGATTACTTACTGATTTGCAACAAAATTTGTGGGGTCAGCCATTATAATATGCAAATGAAAATTATTGTTGAATCGGAAGATGATTACAATTCTTGGTTAGCTGAACAGCCGACATTGGCCGAGCAGCTTAACAAATAATATAAAAATATATAAATTAGCTTATAAAGATATGTCAGCACACGCACAAGTTAACGCATTAGATCATCACGACGATGATTTTGGACATCATCATAAAGAGACCTTTATCACAAAATACGTCTTTAGCCAGGATCATAAAATGATCTCTAGGCAATATATGATTACCGGTATATTTATGGGTGTTATCGGTATTTTAATGTCCTTGTTGTTTAGGCTACAATTAGCTTGGCCTGACCATCAGTTTACAATTTATGAGATTTTCCTTGGAAAATGGGGTACAGATGGCGTAATGGATCCGAGTGTTTATCTTGCCTTGGTTACCATTCACGGAACGATAATGGTTTTCTTTGTTTTGACTGCCGGGTTAAGTGGTACTTTTAGTAACCTTCTTATACCCTTGCAGATTGGCGCGAGAGACATGGCCTCTGGATTCCTAAACATGGTTTCTTATTGGCTATTCTTTATTTCAAGTGTTATAATGCTTTGCTCTCTATTTGTTGAGGCTGGACCTGCTTCTGCGGGTTGGACAATTTATCCTCCGTTGAGTGCACTCCCGCAGGCAATTCCTGGTTCTGGAGCAGGTATGACTTTATGGTTAATCTCTATTGCCATATTTATTGCCTCCTCACTTTTGGGATCTCTAAACTTTATCGTTACCATCTTGAACCTAAGGACCAAAGGAATGTCCATGACCCGTCTGCCTTTAACGGTTTGGTCTTTCTTGGTTACTGCGTTGGTTGGATTGGTTTCGTTCCCAGTTCTTTTCTCCGCAGCTCTTATGTTGATTATGGATAGAAGTTTTGGAACTTCCTTCTTCCTCTCCGATATTTATATTGCAGGTGAAGTACTGCATCATCAGGGGGGATCTCCCGTATTGTTCGAGCATCTTTTCTGGTTCTTGGGGCATCCAGAAGTTTATATTGTAATTCTTCCAGCAATGGGTATAGTTTCCGAAATTTTGGCGACAAACTCTCGAAAACCTATTTTTGGATACCGGGCGATGGTTGCCTCTCTGTTGGCAATTGGATTCCTTTCGACCTTGGTTTGGGGACACCATATGTTCGTTTCTGGGATGAACCCATTTTTGGGGTCTGTGTTCACCTTTACAACATTATTGATCGCAATTCCTTCGGCAGTAAAATCTTTTAACTGGATTACCACAATGTGGCGTGGAAACATTCAGATGAACGTCGCAATGCTTTGGTCCATTGGTTTTGTTTCCACCTTTATTACTGGAGGATTGACCGGAATTATTGTGGGAGATAGCGCACTGGACATCAACGTTCACGATACCTATTTTGTAGTAGCCCACTTCCACTTGGTTATGGGAATTTCTGCTGCTTATGGTTTCTTGGCCGGAATCTATCATTGGTTCCCAAAAATGTTCCAAGGTAGATTGATGAACAAAAAACTTGGATATATCCATTTCTGGGTAACGGCAATTGGAGCCTATGGTATATTCTTCCCAATGCACTTTGTTGGTTTGGCGGGCCTTCCTAGAAGATACTACACAAACACCAACTTCCCTTATTTTGATGACCTAGCGGATATTAATATTGTGATGACAGTCTTTGCGATTATTACAATTTCAGTTCAGGTAGTCTTTTTGTATAACTTTATCCATTCCATTTTCTATGGAAAAATGGGACCTAAGAATCCTTGGAATGCAACTACTTTAGAATGGACAACTGAATTGAAGCACATTCACGGAAACTGGGATGGTCCTATTCCACACGTTTATCGTTGGGCTTATGACTATAGTAAACTGAATAAGGATGAAACAGATTATGTTATTCCTGGACAGGATTTTATTCCTCAAGATGTTCCCCTAATGGAAAATGAGGATGAACTGAACCATTAGGAATACTATTATTCCTTTCTATTGGATTGGATCCAAAATGCCTGAGAGCCGTTCTTTAAAAGTACGGCTCTCTTTTTTAAAAGGAGTCGAGAGTATTGTTATCTTTGTGATATGAATGAGCACCTTGATCCAACCGGAGAAAATTTTTCCCCACAAGACCTCGATATCGAGAAGAAACTCCGCCCTCTCAGTTTTGAGGATTTCACGGGGCAGGATCAAGCATTAGAGAACTTACGGATATTTGTCCAGGCCGCCAATTTGAGAGGAGAGGCATTGGATCATACCTTGTTTCACGGTCCCCCTGGATTGGGAAAAACCACACTTGCCTATATTCTTGCCAACGAACTGAACGTGAACATTCGGGTTACCTCTGGCCCAGTTTTGGATAAGCCCGGTGATCTCGCAGGCCTATTGACCAATTTGGAAGAACGCGATGTTCTTTTTATCGATGAAATCCATCGGTTGAGTCCTGTTGTTGAAGAATATCTTTATTCCGCAATGGAAGATTACAAAATTGATATTATGATAGAGTCCGGTCCCAATGCGCGATCTGTCCAGATAAACTTAAATCCGTTTACACTTATTGGAGCGACGACGCGCTCGGGACTTTTGACAGCACCAATGCGTGCCCGTTTTGGAATATCCTCCAGATTGCAGTATTATACCACCGATCTTCTTACTACTATTGTTCAGCGAAGCGCTCGAATATTGAATGTACCCATAAGCATGGAATCGGCAATAGAAATAGCCGGACGCAGTCGAGGCACTCCGAGAATTGCCAATGCGCTATTGCGACGGATTCGTGACTTTGCTCAAATAAAGGGGAACGGTGAAATAGATATCAAAATTGCCAAATTCGGTTTGGAAGCCCTAAATGTAGACGCTCACGGATTGGATGAAATGGATAACAAAATCCTTTCAACTATTATTGATAAATTTAAAGGAGGACCGGTGGGAATTACCACTATCGCTACCGCAGTTTCTGAAAGTCCCGAAACTATTGAAGAAGTGTATGAGCCCTTTTTGATCCAACAGGGCTTTATTATGCGCACTCCACGTGGTCGCGAGGTTACTGAGGCCGCTTATAAACATTTGGGGAAAGTAAAAGGTCCCGTTCAAGGCGGGTTGTTCTAAATTATTTTCAACCTTGGAAACTGCGTTTTTTTCTTCTTCTGATAAATAGAATACAATCCATTGAGCAATAAATCAAAATATACAGAACTTATAAGGGCTGAGGCCAAACGTCTTGGATTCCTGTCCTGTGGAATCAGTAAGGCTGGATTTCTGGAAGAAGAGGCTCCGCGGTTGGAAGCATATCTCAAGGCCAATATGAATGGAGAAATGACCTATATGGAAAATCATTTCGACAAAAGATTGGATCCCACCATTTTAGTTCCTGGATCGAAGAGTGTTATATCATTACTTTTGAACTATTTTCCTGTCGAAACACAGAGAGAAGACACTTATAAAATTTCAAAATATGCGTACGGCACTGATTATCATTTTGTAATCAAGGACAAGCTCAAACAATTGATGGATTTCATTTCAGAAGAAATAGGAGAAGTCAGTGGTCGTGCATTTGTTGATTCCGCACCGGTTTTGGATAAAGCGTGGGCCTCTAAAAGTGGTTTGGGATGGATTGGGAAGCATAGCCTTTTATTGACAAAACAGGCAGGTTCGTTTTATTTTGTCTCAGAACTGATTCTTGATTTGGAACTTGATTACGACAGTCCAGTTACCGATCATTGCGGCAGTTGTACAGCTTGTATCGATGCCTGTCCCACAAAGGCGATTGTGGCTGATCGGGTGGTCGATGGCAGTAAATGTATTTCCTATTTTACCATCGAATTAAAAAATCAAATCCCAGAATCGGAAAAAGGAAAATTTGAGGATTGGATGTTTGGCTGTGATATTTGCCAAGACGTATGCCCTTGGAACCGTTTCAGCAAAGCTCACAATGAACCTTTATTCAATCCCCATCCTGAAATGCTCGCTATGGAAAAAAAGGATTGGGAAGAAATTACCGAAGAAGTTTTTAGGACGATATTTCAAAAAAGTGCCGTAAAAAGAACCAAATTTTCAGGCCTCCAACGCAATATCCAATTTTTAAAGGAATGAATCCCTTATTGCATTTTTATCTAAAAACACTAATATTATGTCCCCTTTTGGGGAGTAATTCATTCTCCAAATTCGGATATAGTGATGCTGTTCAAGTCCCCTTTAGGGGATTTAGGGGCAATTTTTTGCACTCTTTTAAAATTTAGTTATCCTTTCAAGCCCCCTTTAGGGGATTTAGGGGTCCATTGTCAAACTCCTTTAAAATTTGGTCATCCTCTCAAAGTCCCCTTTAGGGTATTTAGGGGTAATTTCCCTCCAATTAGGGTATTTAGGGGTATTATTTATACAAAACAGTATGCGGTTTTCCTATTTGGAAATCCTGCAAGCCAAAATCTTCGTTCGTAAAGGAATTTGTCTTGAAAATGTTATCGCCTTGCCCCGGAATTTGAGGATAAAAAGTAAGGGAAAATTGAAAGGAATCAAAAACGAGATAGTCATTTCGAACCACGCAACCCACGCTAAATGAAGAGTATAATTTGTTTGTTCCAAAACTGCTCTCTCCACCGGTCAGCATGCCAGCGGTAATATTGATAAAGGGATTTAAACGGAATCCCAATAATTCCCAAGGCGAATAGAACTGGCTTTGGAGTGCCAGTACAAACTTCTTTGTGCCAAGCGCATTACTGTTAAACCCTTCTATACTTCCGTTTTCATTTAAATCCGAGATATCGTAAATACCGCTAAACTCTACTTCATCATTTAAGGACAGTCTATCTCCCACAGAGTTCAATCTATTGATGCCGATTATCATCTGAGGCTTGATGAATTGGCGCATCCTCCATTCCCCACCTAGGTATAACAGATTTGAAAAATAACTTAGATTAACGCTATATGCCGTTTGTTCGGTTTTTGATTTGTTAAAAAAACTGCCCGCTTCACAATTCACACTTAAAAATCCCCATTTAAAATAATTACCATAAAACACCTGGGCACCCAGATACATTCGGTTTGTGTGATTTTTATTTTGAACTCCACTGGTAATTGAATATACAAGTCCCACCGGCACGTCCTCAATTATGCCGTCTTTAAAAATATAGCTGTCTTCCACGAATCTTCTAGTTGTGACACCGGTGCTTAATAATATCAATTTCTCGTTAGAAAAAAAGTTGATACTATCATAATCAACCGGTGGTGCTTGGCTATAGTTCACGGTTAAGGCCCGTGCACTTACAATAAGATTCGTGCTTCTTTCCGCTTCGGTATCTCCTTTTAAAATTCTAAAGGAATGACCGGCCCAATAATCCTGGGCAAAAAATCTAAGATCCTTTTTAATCATTCCAAGGGAATCGTCAGGAAAAAATTTTCCCAAAAACCGTTCCTGCATAAAAACACCCCCAGCCCAACGGGTTATGGGCGAATAAAAGGGGCGTTCTATGGAAATATTTTTGTCAAAATAGTTTTCATAATCAGTTTTATATTGAACCATGCTGCTGATAAAAGTGTTTTTAAAGTTGGGAAAGGTATAAGTCCCATCAAAGGCATTATTTCCATCTTCCCGATCCTTATAATATCTTATATTCAATTCATGTCCGGTCCCCATTATATTCCTTTCACGCGCGCCTACACTTATTTCTGAGGAAGAATACGATCCTTTGGGTATAAGACTCCAAGAATCTAACGTCGTAATAACAACATCAATGGAATCCCTTGAATGGGGAATTGATTTGGGCGAGATCTTTACTTCTCGTATAAAAGACTGTTTCCTTAATAGTCGGGCAGATTCAGCAATCAAAAAGGTGTCAAGCGGCTTGTTTTCCTTGAGCAACAAAAAATTCCGAATTGCCATTTCCTTGGATTTAATATGGATGGCATTTCCTGTTTTTTCAAGCCAAGAATGGGGCGTTCTCGTCGTGTCGGTCACCGAATATCCAAAAGGATCGATGGAGACTATTATGATGTTCCGAACAATCTTTCCGTTATAGCGGCTGTAATTGGGTTTCTTTTTTGGCCGGCGCTTGTCCTCAGGTTTTGAAGGCCTGAATATCCATTTGTGAATGAGTTGCGTGAATTTGCTTTTATCGGAGTAGTTTTCTAGTTTTTTATAGATGTCTGTGCTATCCTTTACAGTTTTGTTGTCTTGACCATAAAGATGGCATCCAAGACCCAAAAACATCGTTAAAATTAGAAAGTTTTTCAAAAGTGTTTTATTATAATTAAGCTGCAAGTAATCGGAAAATATTTGAATCTCACTCTTGTTTTTGGAAAATTTATGAAATATATCTGTTGCTAAAACTCCCAATCGTACTTTCTCATTGTAGCAAAACCCGTACCTTTGATTCTCTTTGAAAGATTCAAATAAATCTCGGGAATATTTTCCGTAAATGCAATTAAATTATGAGTAAGCAAAGTAAACGTCACGAAGCATTAATCTATCACGCAAAACCAAGACCGGGTAAAATACAGGTGGTTCCCACAAAAAAATATGCTACCCAGCGCGATCTTGGTCTGGCATATTCCCCAGGTGTAGCCGATCCTTGCCTGGAGATAGAAAAAGATGTCAGAAATGTTTATAAATACACCAATAAAGGAAATCTCGTAGCTGTAATTTCAGATGGAACTGCAGTTTTAGGATTGGGAAACATTGGACCAGAAGCCTCTAAGCCAGTGATGGAAGGTAAAGCCTTGCTATTTAAGATATTTGCAGATATTGATGTGTTTGATATAGAATTGAATGCAAGCAACATTGACGATTTTATAAACACCGTAAAAAATATCTCACCCACTTTCGGTGGAATTAATCTTGAGGATATAAAAGCTCCCGAAGCTTTCGAAATAGAGAGAAGGTTGAAAGAGGAACTGGATATTCCAGTAATGCACGATGATCAGCACGGAACTGCAATTATTTCCGCTGCGGCTTTGCTCAATTCCTTGGAGCTGGCGGGTAAAAAGATAGAGGATGTTTCAATAGTTATCAGTGGTGCAGGGGCGGCCGCAGTATCTTGTACCCGACTTTACAAAGCTTTTGGTGCGAAGGCTGAAAAGATCGTGATGCTCGATAGCAAAGGAGTCATTAGAAATGACAGGGAAAATCTTTCAGAAGAGAAGGCTGAATTTGCCTCTTCTAGAAAAATTGACACTTTGGAGGAAGCCATTAAGGATGCGGATGTTTTTATTGGCCTTTCGGTAAAGGATATCCTCAGTCCAAAAATGTTGAAAACCATGGCCATGAATCCCATTGTTTTTGCATTGGCAAATCCAGATCCTGAGATTGATTATAACCTGGCAATGAAAACCAGAAAGGATATTATAATGGCTACGGGTCGCACCGACCATCCTAACCAAGTGAACAATGTTCTTGGCTTCCCATATATTTTCCGGGGAGCATTGGATGTGCGCGCTACCAAAATCAACGAAGCTATGAAAATGGCTGCCGTAAAAGCCTTGGCCAGTTTGGCTAAGGAACCTGTTCCCGAGCAGGTCAATATCGCTTATGGTGAAACAAAACTTACATTCGGCAGAGAATATATTATTCCAAAGCCCTTTGATCCGCGACTGATTGCGACCGTTCCCCCAGCGGTGGCCAAAGCGGCCATGGAAAGTGGAGTGGCAACAAAGGGAATCACCAATTGGGAAGATTATCAAGATGATCTTTATGCCCGAATGGGAAGTGACAACAAAATTATCCGACTACTTCTCAACCGTGCAAAAATGGATCCCAAACGCATTGTTTTTGCGGAAGCAGATCATTTGGATGTGCTCAAGGCTGCCCAGATTGTATATGAAGAAGGGATTGCAATCCCGGTTTTACTCGGAAAAAGAGATGTTATTGCCGACTTTATGAAGCAATTGGAATTTGATGCTGATTTGGAAATTATCGATCCTAAAGATGCACGGGAAAGTGATAAGGTGAACTTATATGCGGAAAAATTCTGGAGAAAGAGACGGCGCACCGGAGTAACCCTTTATGATGCCGAAAAATTAATGATGGAGCGCAATTATTATGCGGGAATGATGCTGCACGAAGGAGATGTGGACGGTATGATTTCGGGCTATTCCCGTTCCTATCCTTTGGTGGTAAAACCGGTTTTTGAGACCATTGGCCGATTTGAAGGGGTTACCAAAGCTGCCACGACGAATCTGATGTTGACCAAACGTGGGCCTTTATTCTTTTCTGATACTGCCATCAATATCGATCCAACAGCAAAGGAGCTTGCAAAAATTGCACAGATGACCAATTATACGATGAAAATGTTTGGACTGGAACCCGTAATTGCCATGATTTCGTACGCCAATTTCGGTTCGTCCAAAGATCCCAAGGCCACAAAAGTGAGAGAGGCAGTAGAACTTCTCCATAAAAGCAATCCCGATATGATAATAGATGGCGAATTGCAAGCCGATTTCGCTTTAAACCCCGAGTTGCTCCAGAAGAAATTCCCTTTTTGCAAACTGGCAGGGAAAAAAGTCAATGCTCTGATATTTCCGAATCTGGAATCCGCCAACAGCAATTACAAGCTGCTGAAGGAAATAAACAATGTGGAATCCATCGGTCCCATAATGCTAGGAATGCGAAAACCTGTTCACATTGTTCAAATGGGTGCCAGCGTGGATGAAATGGTGAATATGACCGCTGTTACGGTCGTAGATGCGCAGCGGAAGGAGAAGCGGGCGTTTGAATAAGCTTTTATAAAATCATTTCTTGATCTAGAGAATGAGGGCTCTTGGAAGAGATTAACCAGTCAGAATTAAGATACAGGAAATATTGAATATCTTTATGCCTGCCCGTCCTTATTTGGCGGGGTGTCTTAGGGCAAAACTTAAAAAGATAGTTACCGAGGGCGGTGAGAGGATAACAGCTTGGCGAACGGTACGGTGATTTAGAGAACCTTCACGAAATCGTCAACACCTTCCATCCCATTAGTCAAAAGAGGCAGTCGCAAAATATGACATCAAGATTAGATTGGGTATCGCAATTTGCGACACCCAATTTTAAAAGTGTTGATTTAGCATCGACATACCAATCAAGAAATGAGCGATAAAATAACCATCCCAGACGAAGTAATCATCAATAAAATATATGTTATTCGGGGTCAAAAAGTAATGTTAGATAGAGATCTGGCAGAACTTTATGATGTTGAAACAAGACGACTGAAAGAGCAGGTCAGACGGAACATAAATCGTTTTCCTGAAGTATGTTTGAGCTTACCAAAGAAGAATTGGAAGAATGGAGAACACAATACGCTTCTTCCAATCGGGATGTTATGGGAATCAGGATTGCACCTTTTGTGTTTACAGAACACGGAATCTTAATGCTATCAAGTGTTTTGAGCAGCGAAAAGGCTGTACAGATGAACATCCAAATCATAAAGACATTTGTCCAGTTAAGGAAAATTGCGAACAACTACGAGGAAATAATGGCCAAAATCCGACAAATGGAATCCCAAACAAATGAACAGTTCTGCGAGATTTACCAAGTCCTTCAAAATCTATTATCAAAACCAGAAGAAAAGCTCCGAAAGGAAATAGGCTATAAAGCTGATAGGAAATAAAGCTCCCTCTCCGCTGACGCGGGCGTCCCGCCCGTGCCTTCCTCCTGCGGTATGCTGGCTGTGGGTCTCTCCAGCCGATTCCTACAGCACCAGTTACAGTTACGACAGCAACGGCAACCTGCTCACCCTACACCGAAACGGCCAGGTAGATGCCGCCGATCCTCCAATCGCAATTGACGATCTGGTATACACATACGACAAGGGCAACCAGTTGCAGAATGTGGTAGACCAAGAGCGCCATCCCGATGGCTACAACGACCGAAACCCTGATGTGCGCGACCCGGACTTTAAATACGACAACTACGGCAACTTAATTGCGGATAGGGACAAGGAAATAAAGGAAATAGTATATAACCACCTGAACCTTCCTGTAAAGATTCTTTTTGAAAATGGCGGGGAGATTGATTACATTTACGATGCCTTGGGAGTTAAACTTAGAAAAGAAGTACGTGACCGCAGTGAGATAACTACCACCGATTATTTAGACGGTTTTATATATTTGAACGAGAAACTGGACTTTTTCCCGCATGCCGAAGGGTACGTCAAGGTCATCCCGGGAGGGGATTATTATGAGTTTCAGTATGTCTTTCAGTACAAGGACCACTTGGGGAACATCAGGCTGTCCTATTCCGATACCGACGGAGATGGCAGTATCGAGCCAAGGGCCGAAATCGTAGAGGAGCATAATTATTATCCTTTTGGCTTACAGCACAAGGGATACAATAATGTTGTGAACGGTGCGAAATATAACTATAAACAGTTTCAAGGCCAGGAATGGACAGAAGACCATGGTTTAAATATTCACGAATGGAAATACAGATTTAGCGACCCTGCGCTGGGGCGATTTTGGCAGAATGATCCATTGGCGGAGAATTACGCGTACCAAAGTACTTACCAATTTGCATCGAACCAACCAATCCATGCTAATGAACTTGAAGGACAAGAAAATCTTTTTGATCTGAATATGCGTTCTTATACCGCTGAAAAACTTTCTAAGATGGGAAAGGGAACTGTTACCGGAAATTATAAGGATATTCAACAGGCAGAAGTACGTGCTATTACGAGTATGGTTAAAGAGGTGGGTTCATTTTTGAATAATCTTTTTTCTGGTGGTTATATATTGGAGGGGGAATCCAAAAAAAGTTCTATCAGTAACACACCAGATAGAAAAGCTGTCCCAGATGTAGAGACCCTTGATGTCCAGGTTTTTGTCGAGTTGTCCAAGATAAATTCACCTTCCTTTGAAAACAAATTTGCGGAAGCAGCAAGACTTTTAAAGGAAGGAGTGGAAATTTTTGGTCCTGAACCCAAAAATAACCAAGAAGTAAAGGAAGATGTTGGGGATAAACCTTCAGGGGATAATAGAAACATACTATCAGTGACGCATCCAAGTGGAGCAATTGCTACATCGAATACGCCTGTAAGCGATCCTCAGGCTAAAGTAGATTCTACCAGGGCTGCAAAAGAAGGAAATAAAGTTGAAATAATAAAAAAAGATGAAAAAGTGCCTTAAAAACTATATGTCTATTTTTATATTTTTTTTCTTATGTCATTCCTGTGTTCATAACAACGAACAAGAGACTCAAAAAAATTATTATTCTTCAGGAAATATCAAATTAGAAAAAATATATGAAAACAACAATCTAAAGCTCATGAAGTATTATTACGATTTGGGTGATCGGAGACTTAAGAAAATCGTTTATAGGAAAGGGGATTATGACAGTATCATAAACTATTATAAAAATCAGAACATTTACCAGAAGGGAAACCAGAATTTTAAAGGATTGAAATATGGGAATTGGTATAAATATACTAAGGAGGGCTATTTGAGTGTTGCCAGGGAATATTTTATCATAAAAAATAAATCTATTTTAAATAGAACGTTTTATTATAACAAGAAGGGTGATACGGTCTGGTATGCAAAGGAATTTAATAGATATAATCAAGAAGAATTTGCTTCTGATACCTTGACTTACAGAAATTCAACCATGATTCTTTTTAACTTTTATCCGAACAAGGATACTATAAATATTGGAGAACCATTTGCTGCAAGTGTAAGGTGCAATAGTCCGTTAGCGCGAAATTACAATTCTGAAATTGAAATGTTATTAGCCAAAGAAGATGCTAATTATAACAAGGAATTTTCAAATGAAAATGAAGTTAAATTTGATACTTTTCCCAATCTGTTATATGATGGGGTGAACAGGGAATACTTTCCCAATGCGAATCCTCGATATGTTGCCGTTTTTGGAAGATGGTTTGATACTCCAGGAAAGAAAATCCTTAGAGGCTACATGAGGGAATATTTTTCTCGTAAACCAACAGCCACTGACAGTATAATAAAAGGTGAAAGAAAGGTCTATTTTGAGAAAACAATATTTGTAAAAGATACTAGTGAAGTAATCAGGAATGAAAATTAATTTTGTTGTATCAGTTAATCCCTTCCCCCGCTGGCGCCGAAGCCCCGCCCATGCCTCTACTTCGTGCTAGCTGTGAACTTTTTCAGCCGATTCCGACAGCACAACTACAGTTACAACAGCAACGGCAACCTGCTCACCCTACACCGCAACGGCCAGATAGATGCCGCCGATCCTCCAATCGCCATTGACGATCTGGTATACACATACGACGAAGGCAACCAGTTGCAGAATGTGGTAGACCAAGAGCGCCATCCCGATGGCTACAACGACCGAAACCCTGATGTACGCGACCCGGACTTTAACTACGACAGCTACGGCAACTTAATTGCGGATAGGGACAAGGAAATAAAGGAAATAGTATATAACCCTGCCTGTCGTGCCTCTGTCAGGCAGGTCTCCGGCAGGCAGGCACCTGAACCTTCCTGTAAAGATTCTTTTTGAAAATGGCGGGGAGATTGATTACATTTACGCCTGCCCGCCTTTTTTGGCGGGATGCCTCGGGAGTTAAACTTAGAAAAGAAGTACGTGACCGCAGTGAGATAACTACCACCGATTATTTTGATGCTTCGACTCCGCTCAGCACAGGTGGTTTTATATATTTGAACGAGAAACTGGACTTTTTCCCACATTCCGAAGGGTATGTCAAGGTCATTCCGGGAGGGAATTATTATGAGTTTCAGTATGTCTATAATTACAAGGACCATTTAGGAAACGTGCGACTGTCCTATTCGGGCCTTGACCTCAATGGGGCGATAGACCCCAATACGGAGATACTGAAGGAGCGAAATTATTATCCTTTCGGGCTCGAACATAAAGGTTACAATAACTAAGCATTCGTGTGGTCGGAACGACCCAACATGAATGCAGTGTTGACTGAACCGGTTTTTGTCGGTTTGCCCTATGGGGATTGGTCTAGTTTGGGATGGATCTTTAGGAGTCGGTCTTTCCTGATTTGGGATCGTTGACCTCTTTTTTTGCTAAGGAATCAATGTGTACTGTTCATTTGTAGTTTCTCTTCTCTGCTTTTCAGGTCTGTCAGGCCGTTTTCTTCCCCCGAAGTTTCGGGGTGGCCATAGGAGTCCCGTTACGTCGGGATTCACGTTTTTTTAAATGGGTCTGTTTAACTGTTTTTTGATCTGTTCTTGCCAGTGTTGCGGTGGTCCCCGGGCGGGGAAGGTCGCGATGG
This sequence comes from Aequorivita sp., assembly GCA_034676445.1. Taxonomy (GTDB): domain Bacteria; phylum Bacteroidota; class Bacteroidia; order Flavobacteriales; family Flavobacteriaceae; genus Aequorivita. The sequence continues at coordinate 1,050,806 of JAUCCE010000005.1, read as the reverse complement.
TGACCAGGTTGCCTTTCTTGCATGCCGGACACTTGCGGTGCATCAAAGGCTCTGTTTCCGCAAGCTCTGGTTTGCCAACCACTTCTTGTAATTCTGGGATAATAGTTCGCTTATAATAACTGCTCAAGATGCCGTAATGCCTGATACGGGTAAACCCCTTGGGCAGGATATGCAATGAAAACCGCCTGATAAACTCGGCATCGGGCAGGCCGAGTATCGACTTTTTGCCCCCTTGCCGATAATCCTTTACCATAAACGTTACTTTTCCATCTTCCAGGCTTTTTAGCCGATGGTTGCTTATGGCGATCTTATGGGTATAGCGACCGAGGTATTCCACTACCTGTGAGGGCCCAAAGAATGGACGTTTGCAATAGACCACCCAGTTGTGCCTGAACAGGCTTTCGTAAAATGAAGGGGGCTTTGATTTCCCCAGTTCCTTGCGCAGGCCAGCTACAAAACGGGCCCTAAAGACCTTGCCCATTGCCTTTACAGGGAACAGGTAGCGTGCCGTTCGGCAGCCAGGCTTTCCCTTGCTTTTGGCATGTTTCCATTTGCCGGATTGGGTGATCCCGCCCCCCGGGACGATGCAGTGCAGGTGTGGGTGCAACGAGAGGTTCTGGCCCCAGGTGTGCAGGATGGCGACCATGCCCATCTTGGCGCCCAAGAACTTGGGGTTGGCACCAAAATCCCCAATGATGCCCCAGGCCGTTTTGAACAAAAGGTCGTACACCAATTTTGGCTCGTACAGACATAATTGGTTCAGTTCACAGGGCAGGGTAAAGACCACGTGGAAGTAAGAAACGTTCAATAGATCTGCCTCCCTTGCCCGGATCCATTCTTCCTTCCTGTGTCCCTGGCACTTGGGGCAATGACGGTTGCGGCAGCTGTTGTAACTGAGATGGAGCTTATGGCAGGTAGGATTGTCGCAACGGTCTATGTGGCCGCCCAGGGCCGCGGTGCGGCACTTGCGAAGGGCGTGCAGGGTGCGTGCTTGCCAGCTGTTGGCACAAAGATCGGCAAGGCTCTCCCTGTTGCGCTCCAATACGTGCGCTACTTCATGATCGGGACAGGACATCCCTATTGGCCATAAAGCCTATCCAGCGGACTGAATGGCCTTTGCCTACCCGATTGTGCCACATGAAGGTAGATAAGCGTAGTCTGGATATCCGCATGCCCCAAGAGGTCTTTCACGCTCATAATGTCCAGGCCCATTTCCAAGAGATGGGTGGCATAAGTGTGGCGCAGAATATGGGCGGTGATCTCCTTTGGGATCCCGCTTTGCTTGCGGGCCTCACGTACGATCCATTGTATTCCCTGTGAGGAAAGCTGTGCAGGACTGCCTGTTTTATCATTGCCGGTAAAGCACCAGGTAGTGGGGTTTTCCGCCAAGAAGTACTTCTTTAGACCACGGATCTGCATCTCGGACAGGGGAACATACCGGTCCTTGCGTCCTTTGCCCTGGCGCACGTGCACCATCTTCCTGTCAAAGTCCAGGTCCCTGCACTGTAGGTTGCGGAGTTCAAAATTGCGGAGCCCACAACCATAGAGCATCGCAAGTATCAATCGGTGCTTGAGTAATTTAGGGGTCTTCAGCAGTTGTTTTATCTCCCTTTGGTTCAACACAACGGGGAGTTTCTTGGGGCGTTCAATGGAAGGAAGTACCACCCGCATTTCTTTCATGCCAAAGACACGGTAGGCATAGCGAAGACCATAGACGGTGTGCTTGAAAAAACTGTCCGAAGGGGTCTTGTGCTGTGACTTTAAAACGTGCAGATAGTCCAAGATCTGTTCCTCATCGAGCTCCAGTGGGCTACAGTTAAAATGGAGTGCGATGTGTGCCAAACAGCGGGCATAGTTGGTAAGGGTGCTCTGGCTTTTGCCAGCGAGCTCAACAGATCGTTTGAGTTTGTGGTAGAGTGTTGCAAACTCTGGAACGGAAATAATTGCCCTTTGGATAAGGGTGTCATTTTTTTTTCATAATATTGAGTATTAGATTAAACCTTAATTCCTAAAGGTAGTGAATCGTGACATAACTGTCCCGTGAAGCTACCTTTAGGTTTAGTTCAACAATGTAATAAACGGCACGGAGAACAACCACTTTACCTACAACGGAAAAGAGCTTGAAGAAGAGCTCGGTCTTGATTGGACTGATTATGGAGCAAGACGATATATGAGAGATTTGGGTAGATGGACAACTGTTGATCCTTATAGTGATGTTTATTCTTCCTTTTCACCATATAGTTATGTAGTGAACAATCCTATTAATGCAGTTGACCCAGATGGTCAATTGATAATATTTGTTAATGGGAATCATTATGGTAGTGGAGGAAAGAAAGAATACTGGGGTAGTTTTGCAGATAAAGTAGGAAATCAATTAAAAGATAAGAATCATATTTTCGTTGACGGTTCAATGGGAGGTTACGCTGGACTTTATGGTATGGGACCAGCTTCTGCTTATAGAAGCCAACATTTATCGGCTACGAGTAGATATAAAGAGGGTTACGCAGTAGGAAAAGCAGTAGCACAGGCAATTATTAAAGGCTTAGCTAATGGAGAGACAATAAAAATAATAACGCATAGTATGGGCGGTGCTTGGGGAAGAGGGCTTGCAAAAGCTTTAGAAAAAGCAGCAAAAGAAATGGGGATTAAAGATAGGAAGTTGTTAACTCTCATAGCTGATTTTGACCCTTTTCAAGCATCTTCACTAGTTGATGTAGAAAACACTTTTATACAACAATATTTACATAAAGGTCTTTTAGCCGATCAGCGTGATGAAAATGCAGATGAAGTTCACGGGGATGAAGAAGAAAGTTCACATTCTATATCATCATTTACCCTTGAGGAAATTTCAAATTTAGAAGAAGGCACATATGAATGGAATTCTGAGACGGAAGAATGGGATTGCACTAGTTGTAAAGAAAAAGAAGATGAGTAAAAGCAAGATTTTAAAATACTATATAGCACATTTTATTTATATACCTCTTTCTATAATTTACTCGCTATATGTCGGGGAGGATATCGAGGTGCTAATTCTGATATTTTTTTTATCGCTTTTAGTGGGGGTCTTAGCATTTGGGTATAATTACGCCACAACCTTGCTTGGGTTGAAGTTGCTTAAATCCAAAAGGGGATTAGCTTTTGTGATACCAAGCATACTTTTAATCATGTTCTATATACCAATAAATGGTTTTATTCAAAGTTTGGACTTTGGAGGTGATTATGCGTTTTTGATTTTCTTAATAATATCATCATTAATTAATGTTTCTACTTTTATGATTTTAGGACTACGGAGAACATAGGAATGTTTTATTCTGAAAGAATGATGAATTTTAAGCCACCCTTAACGGGTGGTTTTTTATGCGTATGCCTGTTGTGTTTTATAATCCCTAATAACGGAATCAATAATGGAAAACAAGTGTTTTTTAAAGTCAGGGTCCATATTCTCTATTTCCTGTAAACGTTGTAACGTCTTTTTATCAAAAGAAGCATTGATGCCCTCGCCAACCAAGTAATCAAGCGAAACGCCAAAGGCATCCCCCCGCTCCCGCACGATTGCATCGTGTGGTCGAATAACCCCCGCTCCCGCACTCCCGCTGCTTCGGGAGCATCGTGTGTTCTCCTACAATTTAATGCACCAATTAAACTTTTATAATCCTGCACTTTTTCGTGTAGTTTTCGTCACCGCTTCCCAAAGCAGAATAAACATTTTTGGTCGCCAAATATCTTTGCTCGGGGACATTCTAAAGAGTATTATCTTAGGATATGAGGTGTAATTATAAACTTACCTTGTAGGCCGAAAGGTTTCATCAAGTAGTAGAGTCTGAATTTGAAAAGAAAAACTCACATTTCAAACATTTCTTAGTCGATATTCCACTAATGTATTTCCCCATAACCCCAATGGCGGTTGCAAATAATTATATTATATTTGACCTCTTAAATTTTGGTTAAAAAATGATAAGCCACATACAGGGCAGGCTGGTTGAAAAGAATCCAACCGATGTAGTGATAGATTGTAATGGAGTAGGTTATTCAATTAATATTTCCTTGCATACGTTTTCAGAACTCCCCACTAGCGAAAATGTTAAATTGTTCACGCATTTAATCGTTCGGGAGGATGCACATATTCTTTACGGGTTTTCCGGTATTGCAGAGCGAGAGCTTTTCAGGTTGTTGATCAGCGTATCAGGAGTGGGACCGAGTACCGCCAGAACCATGCTTTCTTCTTTGGCTCCAGAGCAAATTGTAGATGCCATTGCTACCAACGATTTACGGACAATTCAATCTGCAAAGGGAATAGGGACAAAGACCGCCCAACGCTTGGTGTTGGACCTGAAAGATAAGGTTTTAAAAGTCTATGGTTTGTCATCAATTTCTTCGGAATCGAGCAATACTAATAAAAATGAAGCGTTATCTGCTTTGGAAACCTTAGGCTTTGCCCGTAAACAGGCAGAAAAGGTTTGTGATTCAATCGTGAAGGAAAATCCCCAGGCTTCCATTGAATCTATCATTAAACTAGCTTTAAAAAAATTGTAACAATTTGAGCGCAAAAAACTACGTTTATAAGGGTGGCTTATTTAAGCTTATAGCATTAATATGTTTCGTGTTCTTCTCTGGGATTTCACAAGCTCAGGACACTACAGCCGTTGGTTCTTCTATGGGATCAATGAACTTGCCCAACCCCACGAGTATTCAGGATCTATATACTTATGATCCCATTACGGATCGATACATTTACACCCAAACTTTAGGAGATTTCAAAATCAACTATCCTATAATCCTTACGCGCGAGGAATACCAGAAGTTGATCCAAGACGAGCAAATCAAGAGTTATTTTAAGGAAAAGATAGATGCCGCCGAAGGAAGGAAGGAAGGCTCAGAAGAAAAACAAAAAAATCTCCTACCAACATTTTATGTGAACTCGAACTTTTTCGAGACGCTTTTTGGTGGAAATACGATAGACGTTCTTCCACAAGGTTCGGTTGAAATGGATTTGGGAATGCTATATACCAAACAGGATAACCCACAGTTTTCTCCTCAGAACAGAAGTAATTTTACATTTGATTTTGATCAACGGATAAGCCTAAGCCTTTTGGCAAAGGTGGGGACCAGACTTCAGGTAACTGCCAATTACGACACCGAAAGTACTTTTGACTTCCAGAATCAGGTAAAACTTGAATATACTCCCACAGAGGACGATATCATTCAGAAAATTGAAGTAGGTAACGTTAGCATGCCGCTTAACAGCTCACTTATTCAGGGAGCTCAGAGTTTATTTGGAGTAAAAGCCCAATTGCAGTTCGGAAAGACGACCATAACAGGGGTTTTCTCTGAACAAAAATCCGAAACAAAAACCGTGATGGCCGAAGGTGGTGCTACGGTTACCAACTTTGAACTTTATGCCTTGGATTATGACGACAATCGTCACTTTTTCTTGGCGCATTACTTTAGGGACAATTATGATCGAGCCTTAAAACAGTATCCTTTCATAAATAGCAATGTTCAGGTTACCAGAATGGAGGTTTGGATTACCAATCGCTCCAGCCAAACCAATAACGTCAGGAATATTGTTGCACTTCAGGATATTGGGGAAGCCAATCCAGAAAATATTGGATTGGAGAACCCTCCAGGAGGATTCATCAATGTTCCGCCTAATTCCTATCCAGACAACGGTAATAACGATTTTAACCCGTTTGGTATCAATGGCGGGCCACCATCTTTGCTCAATCCTGCCATTCGTGATATAGCAACTGTTGGCCGTGGTTTTACCGGAGTTCGCGTTAGCGATGGTATCGATTACGTCAGTTTGGAAAATGCCCGCAGACTGGATCAGGGAGAATACCAATTAAATTCACAATTGGGTTACATTTCCCTGAACCAAAGATTGAACAATGATGAGGTGCTGGGAGTTGCGTTCCAATTTACCGCCAATGGGAAGGTTTATCAAGTGGGTGAATTTTCCAATGATGGAGTTGAGGCCAACGGTGGCGGATCTGATCCGAGAGGTAATTTGCCTCCGCTAGATCCCGATAATCAAGTAAGCCCAGCACAGAACTTGGTAGTGAAAATGTTGAAAAGCACGGTTACCAATGTTAAGGAACCTGTTTGGGATTTGATGATGAAAAATATTTATCCTATTGGAGCCTATCAGCTTGAAAAGGAAGATTTCAAACTTAATATTGTTTATTCTGATCCCTCTCCGCTTAACTATATTGATGAAGCAAGAGGAACTCCTCAACATCCGTATGCCGAACTTCCCGAGGATGTAAAGGAAAAAATATTATTGAGTGTTTTTAATGTCGATCGTCTCAACTTTAATGATGATCCACAACAGGGAGGGGATGGCTTTTTTGACTTCATTCCGGGAATAACTGTGGATGCCCAAAATGGGAGAATCATTTTTACAACGGTAGAACCCTTTGGGAAGCATTTGTTTGATAAGTTGAACGAAACTCCTACTCAAAATGTTCCCCGAGCCATTTATAATATACCCGAGACGTATAATGCCAACCAGGATAAATATGTTTTTCGAACTCTTTATACCTCGACAAAAACGCAGGCAGAACAACAGCAGAGCGAAAAAAACAAGTTCCAGTTAAAAGGAAGTTATAAGTCCACGGGAGCGGACGGTATTCCAATTGGAGCATTCAACATTCCACAAGGTTCTGTAAGAGTAACGGCTGGTGGACGTACGTTAGTGGAAGGGGTTGACTATACGGTAAATTATCAATTGGGAAGAGTACAGATATTGGATCCGGCTCTTTTGAACAGCAATACTCCAATTTCTGTAAGCACCGAAAACAATTCACTCTTCGGACAGCAAACCAAACGGTTTACAGGTCTTAACGTGGAGCATAAATTCAATGATAAGTTCCTTGTGGGTGCCACATACCTAAACCTGAACGAACGGCCCATGACCCAGAAATCGTCTTATGGCGTGGAGCCAATCAACAACACAATTTTTGGTGTTAACGCAAATTATTCTACGGAGGTGCCTTTTCTTACCCGTTTGGTCAATAAATTACCGAACATCGATACCGATGTGGAATCGAATCTTTCGGTGCGTGGAGAATTTGCCTATCTTTTGCCTGGAGCACCCAAGGTTTCCGATTTTGGTGGAAAAACCACTGTATATGTAGATGATTTTGAAGCTTCGCAAACCGCAAATGATATTAGCGCCCCTCAAAGCTGGTTTTTGTCCAGCACCCCCGTCGAAGCCAACTTAAATGGCGAGGATGAAGGGCTTTCATACAACTTCAAACGGGCGAAACTAGCCTGGTACACCATTGATCCAGTTTTTTATAGTAGCCGAAGACCAGACGGAATTAATGACCAGGATCTTTCATCTCCATTTACACGACGTGTTTTCCGGGATGAAATATTTCCGCAGCAAGACATTATTCAGGGCCAAACCCAAGCACTTTTCACGTTGGATCTAGCATATTATCCTAATCAAAGAGGACCATACAACTATAATCCAGCTTCGGCGGCAGAAGGAATACTTCCGAATCCACAGGACAATTTTGGGGGAATTTCACGAGCAATCACCACTTCGGATTTTGAAAAATCTAACGTTGAGTATATTCAATTTTGGATAATGGATCCGTTTATTTATGAGGAGAATGCCAATAATCCTGGAGGAGAAATCAATTTCAATCTTGGAAATATTTCCGAAGATATCCTTAAAGACGGAAAGAAACAATATGAAAATGGATTGCCGGAGGATGGCAGCGATGCCAATACAAGTAGTTCTATTTGGGGAAAAGTGCCGACAAACCAATCATTGGTTTATACGTTCAGTTCAGATGGAGATGCTAGAAGGAATCAGGATATAGGTTTGGATGGGTTGAGCAATGCCCAAGAAGCTGCAAAATTTCCGGATTTCGCGCATTTCCCCGACCCTGCCAATGATGATTACCAATATTTTCTACAGGCCCGAGGAAGTATCTTGGAACGTTATCTCAGATATAACGGTACTGAAGGCAATTCACCTGTTGAAGTGAGCGACACCAACCGGGGAAGTACCACTCAACCTGATGTGGAAGATATTAATAGGGACAATACAATGAACACGATCAATAGTTATTTTGAATATAGTGTTCCTTTTAGGCCCTTGAACGGAAAATTGGATACCGATAACAATAAATTTGTAAGTGACGTCAAGGAAATCCAGATAACCACTCCCGATAATAATACTATGCCTGTTAGATGGGTGCAGTTTAAAGTGCCCATTAGTAATCCGACAAAAGCGATCGGTGGAATTTCAGATTATCGTTCCATTCGTTTTATGAGAATGTATCTTTCCCAGTTTCAGGAAAGCACGGTAATGCGTTTTGGAACCTTGGAATTGGTACGTGGTGATTATCGTCGTTTTGAAAAGACCTTGAATGACGTAACCTTCGAAAATCCTAGTCAGAGCAATACACTTTTTGAAGTTGAATCGGTCAGTATAGAGGAAAACGAAAATAGACAGCCAATACCTTATAGATTGCCACCGGGATTGGAACGAGAAGAGTTGAATAACAATAACAACATTATTCGTCAAAATGAGCAATCGTTGGCTCTTAGGGTTTGCGGACTTAAACCAAATGACGGTCGTGCTGTTTATAAGAATTTCAGTGTGGATATGCGCCAGTATAAAAATCTGGAAATGTTTGTGCATGCGGAATCTCTGGAGAATGAAAATCAATTGAGCAATGGCGAGTTGGTTGCATTCATGCGAATGGGTAATGACCTTACCAATAACTACTACGAAATTCAAATGCCATTGGATCCCACACGTTTTTACACCTCTAATCCCGAAGAAATTTGGCCAGTTGCAAATAGACTGAATCTTCCATTGGAACAATTACAGGATGTTAAAACAAAGACTTTGGCATATTTTAGAGCAAATCCAAATGCGGATCCTACTGAAGTCCATTTTTTTGATCAGGAAGAACTTGTTGGTGGCGTAAGTGGTGGAGGTAATCCGTTAAAAATAGGAATTAGAGGAAATCCAAGTTTCGGAAACGTTAGAACCATCATGTTGGGATTGAAAAACCCTACTAGTAACGATCTTTGTGGTGAGGTATGGTTCAACGAACTTCGTCTTTCCGAACTTGAAAATCAAGGGGGATGGGCCGCCGTAGTGAGCATGGATGCGAATATGGCCGACTTTGCCACTATAAGTGCGACAGGACGTAGAAGTACAGTTGGATTTGGTTCTTTGGAACAAGGTCCCAATCAGCGTAGTTTGGAGGATAACCAACAATATGACATGGTCACCAATTTAAATTTGGGACAATTGTTTCCCAAAAAATGGGGAATTCAATTGCCATTCAATTATGGACGTTCGGAAGAGCTTATTACACCAAAATACGATCCTCAATATCAAGATATCGAGCTACAGGCCAGTTTAGATAATGCCGTGGATGAAGCCGATAGAGATCGAATAAAGGAACAGTCTGTGGATTATACCCGACGTCAGAGTGTCAATTTCATTGGAGTACGAAAGGAACGAACTGGCGAATCAAAACCCCAAGTTTATGATGTGGAAAACTTCACCGGATCCTTCTCATACAACCAAACAGACCATCACGATTTTGAGGTGGAAGACGCTCTTGAACAAACCGTAAGGGTTGGTGCTACCTATAATTACAGCTTTACCTCTAAGCCATTGGAGCCTTTTAAACAGAACGATTCTATTTTTACCGGGAAATATTGGCAGTTTTTGAAAGATCTGAACTTTAATTATTTGCCTACGAATGTTACGGTAAGTTCCAATATTATACGTCAGTACAATCAACAAAAATTTAGGGATATTGACCTTTTGGAAGGCAATATTGGTTTGCCTAAACTCTACCAACGAAATTATTTGTTCGACTGGCAATACACCTTTAACTATAACCTTACCAAGTCACTTAGGTTAAATTTCACTTCTGCCAATAACAGGATAGTCAATAATTATTTGGATGAGGAAGGGTTTGTGGACAACAGTATAGGGGTTTGGGATGGATTCTTTGACGTGGGAGAACCCAATCAGCACAACCAATCCTTGCAAGTAAATTACGATTTGCCTTTCAGTAAGTTCCCGTTTCTTAAATTTATTCGGGCCACCTATTCCTATACCGGAGATTATCAATGGCAGAAAAGCAGTACACAATTTAACGATTTGGCGATAGAATTGAGTAATGGCGAAACCAAAAATTATAATCTGGGGAATTCTATCCAAAACGGAAGTACACATAGAATCAATTCAAATATAGATATGAATTCTTTTTATCGATACGTGGGTCTGACCAAGATAAAGAGAAGCAAAACCAAACCTTCTGCTGGCGGAGATGCTGGTGAAGAGAGCAAAGCTGCTGGCGAAAGCGGTGATGCGAGTAAAAAAGGAAAGGAGCCCGAGAGTAAATCTGCTCTTCTGTCCAGCTCCGGTGTGCCGGGTAGAATGGGTGGTCCCTCTCCCGAAGCTGGTTCAAATACTTTGAACACGGGAGATCAGGCAATAAATACCCTCATTGGCCTAGCAACTTCTATTAAAAAGATACAGTTTAACTATCAAGAAACTAATGGTATTTTCTTGCCAGGATATTTGCCATCAACTGGTTTTATAGGAACTTTAAAACCTACTACTGGATTTATTTTCGGAAGTCAGGCAGAAATAAGGGATCTTGCTGCCAAAAAGGGCTGGCTTACTCTTTATCCTGAGTTTAATCAGCAATATACTGAGGTATCAAGCCGACAGATGGATATCCAGGTTAATCTGGAACCGGTAAGAGACTTAACTATCGATGTAAATGGAAGTAGACTTCAATCAGAAAACTATTCTGAGAACTATATGGTCCATGACGGTCTGTATCAATCCTTAACTCCGAATACTTTTGGTAATTTCAATATCTCTACCCTCTTGATTAAGACAGCGTTTAGCGCTAGTGATGAAAAGTCCTCCGTTCCTTTTGACGACTTTAAGGATAACCGATTGGTAATTGCCAACCGACTTGCCCAGGATTATTATCAGGGAGGCGTTATCCCAAGAACTGAGGATGGATTTCCTGTAGGATTTGGAAAAAATAGTCAGGATGTATTGTTGCCTTCGTTCCTTGCGGCATATAAAGGACACGACCCTTCGAAAGAAAAAACAGGAATCTTTAGGGATATCCCTCTTCCGAACTGGGATTTGAAATATACCGGATTGATGAAAATCCCTTGGTTTAAAAATAATTTCAAACGTTTTTCACTTACACACGGATATCGTGCCAGTTATACGGTGAACCAGTTCCAATCCAATTTGGATTATGATTATGAAAATCCGGGGGCAGTGGACCAAGCTGGGAATTTTAAGTCAAAAACATTATTGACCAACGTAAACCTTACGGAACAATTCTCCCCTTTGCTCCGAGTGGATTTTGAGATGAACAATTCCGTGAAAATTTTGGCGGAAGTTCGAAAAGATAGGGCGCTATCATTGAGCTTTGCCAATAATTTGCTAACTGAAATTAAAGGAGTTGAATATATAGTTGGATTGGGGTATCGAGTAAAAGATTTGCGCATAGCTACAAATTTTGGGGGTTCACGTTCGGTAATGGTAAGCGATCTAAATTTCAAGTTAGATCTTTCAAAACGGGATAATATTACCATTATTCGTTATTTGGACCTCGATAATAGTCAGACCACCGCAGGGCAGACCATATATGGGGCACAACTTTCCGTTGACTATGCTCTGTCTAAAAACCTGACTGCCCTTTTCTACTACGATCATTCCTTTTCCGAATACGCAATCTCAACCGCTTTTCCTCAAACAACAATTAGAAGTGGGTTCACCCTTCGTTACAATTTTGGAAACTAAATAAGAATTATAAACTTAAATTTGAATTATGAATATTCCTAACGATTTAAAATTTACAAAGGACCACGAATGGGTCCGAATTGATGGAGACAATGCTACTATTGGTATCACCGATTTTGCCCAGAGCGAATTGGGTGATATTGTGTATGTTGAAGTTGAGACAGTTGGTGATACTCTGGACCGCGATGAGGTTTTTGGAACAGTGGAGGCAGTCAAAACCGTATCCGATCTTTTTCTACCACTTTCCGGAGAGATTTTGGAGTTCAACGAAGCACTGGAATCTGAACCTGAAATGGTGAATACAGATCCTTATGGTGAAGGCTGGTTGGTAAAGATGAAAATATCAAACACGGAAGAGATAGCAGATCTATTGGATGATGCTGGATATAAAGCGCTTATTGGGAAATAAAACCACGCTTATCTTGGCCGTTATCTACACGAGTGTGATAACGGTTTTATTCTTGTTGCCACCAAACGATTTGCCACGAGTAAGTTTGCCTAGCGGATCGGATAAATTCGTTCATCTATTGATCCATGCTGGATTAGTGGGAATATGGTTGCTTTATTTTTTACGGCGGAAAAACACAAAATACGGTTGGCACCAAGTAATTATTGTCCTTATAGGAAGCCTTGTTTTCGGCATAGTAATTGAGGTTTTACAAGAATACTTAACCGTCTCCAGAACAGCCGATTTCTTCGATGTAATCGCTAATTTCGGTGGCGCATTGATTGGAGTTTTAATTTTTCAAAGAGTAAAACATTTTTTTACTCCCTAAAAATTCCTTTTCTCTTTAGAGTGAACGATAATTTATATATTTTAGCACCAAGTTAAATACAGTATTATGGAACCCAAAAAAAATCCCAAGGCTGATGTAGGACGCAGGAGCATGCTTTTCTTTCAATTAGGCATGATTTTGATGCTTTTGCTGGCCTGGCAAGCTATCGAATGGAAATCTTATGATAAAACCACAAACGATTTTGGAAAATTGGATGTTGGTGATGAACTTGTCGAGGAAGTTCCGATTACTCAACAGTTAACGCCACCGCCACCGCCGCCACCACCGCCACCAGCTCCTGAGGTTATCGATGTGATCGAAGACGAAGAAGATGTTGAAGAAACAATCATAGAATCAACTGAGACCCATCAGGATGAAAAGATCGTGGAAGTAAAGGAGATTAAGGAAGAAGTTGTTGAAGAGGAAATAGCAGACGTTCCTTTTGCCGTGATTGAAAATGTGCCGGTATATCCAGGATGTGAAAATGAAAAAGGAAACGACGCCAAGAAAAAATGTATGTCCGAAAAAGTTGCGGCCTTTATCAATAAAAAGTTTAATACTGATTTAGCCGGCGATTTGGGTCTTGCCGGTCGTCAGAGGATCTCTGTCCAGTTTAAGATAGATAAAAATGGAAAGGTTATCGATGTGCGCGCACGTGCACCGCACCCAAGATTGGAAAGTGAAGCTATCCGCGTGGTACAGTCCTTGCCTGATATGACTCCGGGTAAACAGAGAGGTAAACCAGTTGGTGTACTTTATTCCCTTCCAATAGTATTTGATATTCAGTAAATAGATTTTATTTTTTATAAAAGTCCCGCTAAAGAAATTTTCTTTGCGGGACTTTTCTTTTTGTGGCATAAGAGTTGTATTTCTATATCTAGATGAGTTAATAAAACTCGTGGAGAATTTGGTCGAACCTTAAAATAGATAAGATGAAAACAACTGTTAACAACCCTCGAAATAAGAGAGAAGAAAAGAAGCAGGTAAATATTGCCTGGAATTCAAGACTTTTCTTCCAGATTGGAATAATTGTAAGTAGTCTTGCTGTTTTCTTTCTAATGCAAGCTTCTTTTGAAATAGGATCCCCAGGATATCCAAAAGACTCAGGCTTTGTACTAGAGGAGCCACCAATAATAAATTATCAGCTTGATGTGGATTTACCGAAGCCAGTTGCTCCCGTGAAAAGAACTCCGGCAAAACCAACTGCGGTTGTCAAACCTGTAATTATTGACAAGATTACCATTACGGATAATACCAGTGATATCGTAGAAACGCCCATCCCTCCTACAGATGCTATCGTGGTTGAACCTACGGTTCCGGTTGTGGGTGAGCCAACATCTCCAGAACCAACTACGCCGGTTTTCGTCCGAAATGTGGAATTTGTGCCGGTATATCCTGGTTGTGAGAGTTTAGGAACAAATGCTGAGAAGGTTGACTGCATGTCTTCTCAAATAAATACCTTCGTCAATAGAAATTTTAGGAAGGAACTTCTTGAAGATTTTGGCCGTGGCCAAACCCATAGAATCTATGTGCAGTTTAAAATTGATTCACAAGGTTTTATTGCCGATGTACAGGCAAATTCAGCAAATGAAAAACTTAAAAATGAAGCAATAAGGGTTGTGGCAAAACTCCCGCGAATGAGACCAGGTCAACAAGGAGATAAAAAAGTTGATGTGATTTACACTGTGCCAATTGTTTTTCAAACACCCTAAAATTGCGAGTATAAGGTTTAGCTCCCAATGAAAATTGGGGGCTTTTTTCATATATGCTCCTTCAAAAAAAACTGTATCTTTCGCTCCTAAATATCCCTTGGTGCATGAAACATTTTTTTTTACTATGCTTTCTTTTACTGACGTTTAGCCTTGTGGCACAAATTTCTGCCACGCAATACGAAAAATATCCTGAGTTTCCGAGTTGTAAAGGTGTTCCAATAGATAATATGGAAGACTGTTTTAGTCAATCCCTACAACAATTTATTTACGATAATTTAAAGGTTCCAGATAAGATTGCTGAGAAGAATTATAAAGGAAATGTAAACGTACTTTTTGAAGTTAATAAGGAAGGAAAATTTGTTGTTCTGTATGTGGACGGAATTTTTGAGGAACTGAACGATGAAGTGCGCCGGGTTTTTGAAATATTACCTACCTTGGAGCCTGCAACATATAATGGAGCTCCTACCTACGTTCAGTTTACCATGCCGATTGCCATACCATTGGTTGAGCCGGGAAAAAGTATTGTACCCGTTGCTCTCGATCCAGAAAAGGAAGCGAGAGAACAATTGGTCAACGAGTACGATGAGATAAAGAATCTTCCCTATCAAAACGAGGAATATACTAGCAATATCAACATTCCTCTTTCCCATCACAATTATAGTCTTTTTGATCCTGATATGAACCAGGTAGGTCTCAACAGTCATACTGCCCAGAAACCTTATACTTATGATGAAGTCAACAAGTATTATGATTTTGTTGCGCATAATGAGAGTATTTCAAAAAAACGTACCTCTTGGTTGGGAAGGAAGTTCTGGAATGAACACATGGTAACCATCAAAGGAAAAGATTATTGGATAACGCTGGATCCAGGCGTGGATCTTCAAGTTGGGAAGGATTTTGATGCGGATATAAAAACCTATAATAACACTCGGTTGGTTTATACTCAAGGAGGGTTGGGCGATAAAATCAGTTTTTTTGCGGTGGTTTACGAAAGTCAAGGTCGTTTTGCAGATTATTTTAATCGATATGCAGAATCGATAAGACCTTATGGCGGAAACCCAGCAATAATTCCCGGCAGAGGAGTGGCGAAAAGGTTCAAAACTGACTCATACGACTATCCCGTTGCAACCGGAAATATATCCTTTACTCCTTCAAAGTACTTTAATCTTCAACTCGGGCATGGCAAAAACTTTATAGGTGACGGATATCGTTCTTTATTGATGAGTGACAATGCCAGTTCCTATCCCTACTTTAAATTGAATACCACTTTTTGGAAATTGAAATATACCAATACGTGGATGTCCCTTCGCGATGTGAGGCTTGAGGCTACCGATGGAGGTTCGTTTGCGACCAAATATATGGCAAGTCACTATCTGAGCTATAACATTACCAAACGGCTAAACCTTGGATTTTTTGAATCCGTTATATGGGAAAACGATAACGACCGGGGTTTTGATTTCAATTACCTGAATCCAGTTATTTTTTATCGCGCAATCGAATTCGCGACAGGTTCGAGAGGTGGGAATGCCTTGATTGGCCTCACTGGAAAATACAAGATAAGCAACCGGGTAAACGTCTATGGGCAATTGGCGATAGATGAATTTTCCACTTCTGATATCTTTGGAGGAAATGGCAGTTATAAGAACAAGATAGGATACCAATTGGGTCTAAAATACTACGATGCTTTTGGTCTGAAAAATTTATTCCTACAAGCGGAGTATAATCGAGCACGACCTTATATGTATTCCCATAATACCATAAATCTTAACTATGGACATAACAATCAATCCATGGCACACACTCTGGGAGCCAATTTTTCGGAATTTATAGCCATTGCCAGATACCAAAAGGGAAGACTCTTCGGCGACGCCAAATTAGTTGTGGCAAAGCGTGGTTTTGAATTCAATACCCCCGAGGATTCATTTTTCTATGGAAGTGATATCTATGGAACCGAAAATGATAGGATCTCCGATTTAGGAAATACGGTGGCCCAAGGAAATACAACAGATTTTCTTCATACGGAACTGCAAGTGGGATACTTGATAAACCCTGCAACCAATCTAAAAATATATGGCAGTTACATTTTTAGGAATTTTAGTCCAACGGTCGATACCGAAACTGTTTTCAAGAATCAAACAACTTGGGTCAACTTTGGTGTCCGCACCGATTTGTTTAATTGGTATTACGACTTTTAGACTGCTCACTGCTACTGATCACTAAATTCCCGATTCCCGATTCCCGATTCCTGATTACTGGCAACTGATCACTGATCACTGCTCACTGTTCACTGATTACTGACCACTGATCACTGATTCCTGATCACTGTTCACTGCTCACTGCTCACTGCCCACTAAATACCGCCACTGCCTACTTTTTTAATCAGTTCTTTTTCTTCATCTTTTTAGATTCTTGTTGTTTTTTTATCTCTTCATATTTCTTACGGGATTCCTCGTTTTCCTTGAGCCTTTCTTGCTTGTCTGAATTCCCACGAGTAGCCTCCTTATACAGAGTTCTTAGAAAAGACTCAGCGGTTATAAAACCGTCCATATATCCCTTTTCAGTGTAGTTTTCCGTCAGTTCCTTCATTTTGGCCACCTCGTCCTCGGTTTTGCCCAAGAGAGCTTGTTGAATTACTTTTTTATAGGTCACTCCCAGCAATCGAAGATTGTCCTCAAGTTCTTTATAAGTCGCAACTGGGCCATGGCCGGGAATTATCTTGGTTTCTTCATTGATTAAACTCAAGGCCTTTGTAATTCCTTTTTCATAACCTTGAATACTCCCTCCGTTTTCCGAATCAATAAATGGATATAGGCCATTGATGAAAACATCACCTGTTTGTAGCACATTACTTCCTTTAAAATAAACCATTGCATCTCCATCCGTGTGGGCATTGGGAACGTGGAATACAAATATATTTTCGTTGTTGAAATAAAAATTTAAATCATCCTTAAAGGTTACCATTGGCAACAGATCCTCCGACAATTTTTTTGTTCCTTCATTCATTACGGTTACCAAGCGCTTTCGCACCAATTCCTGTGAAAAGATAACGGCACCTTCTTTAGCAACTAAAGGGTTTCCAGCGGTATGATCACTGTGGAAATGAGTGTTTACCACAAAACGAATGGGTTTGTCACTTATTTTTTTGATTTCTTTTTGCATTTGCTCAATGTCCCCAGAGAAGTAATCGTCTACCATAAAAATCCCGTCTTTACCGAAACCTAACCCAATATTCCCTCCATCGCTTTGAAGCATATAAATGTTGTTCTTCACCTTCAACATTTTTGTGTAAGTTGCTTTTCCCGTATCGGTTTGGGAAAATGACGAAATTCCGAATAGCAGAAACAAAATACCAATTGATAATCTAAGGCTCATAGTTCTTGAATTTTAATATTGGTTGAAAATACTAAAATTCGGCAAATATTAGCATGAGATTGCAATCTTTCTATTGTGAATACTTAAGAGGAACTGTATCTTTGCGCAGCCATATAAAATATGAATTTGTCCATAACCCATTCCCAGTCCCACGTGCAATCAATGCTTCGGAATTTCACTGAAATCACTAAATTTCGGCTTTCCATAAGTGTTCTGTTTTCTTCTGTTGCAGGTTATTTGTTGGGAGCTGACCATATTGATTTTTCTGTGCTCTTTCTTTTATGCGTAGGAGGATATGCAATGGTGGGGGCTTCCAATGTTTTTAATCAAATCGTGGAGCGTGATCTGGACGCTCTGATGGATAGGACCAAGGATAGACCCTTGCCAGCGGGAAGAATGAGTGTAAGATCAGCCTTTATTTTGGGAGTCTTTCTAACACTTTTGGGAATAGGAGTTCTCTATACTATAAATCCTATCACGGCAATGTTTGGGGCTGTTTCTATTTTTATGTATGTCAGCCTTTATACTCCCCTGAAAACCAAGACTCCCCTTTCGGTTTTTGTTGGCGCTTTTCCGGGTGCTATTCCTTTTATGCTTGGATGGGTTGCGGCAACGGGAAGTTTTGGCATTGAGCCGGGAACTTTGTTTATGATCCAATTTTTTTGGCAGTTCCCTCATTTTTGGGCAATCGGTTGGTTTCTGTATGATGATTACGAAAAAGGCGGTTTTTATATGCTTCCCAATGGCAAGAGAGATAAAGGTACCGCAATGCAGATTTTCTTATATTGTATATGGACCGTATTGATCTCTCTTGTTCCCGTATTGGGAATTACGGGCAAATTATACTTAACGCCGGTTTCTGGAGTGTTGGTTGGGGTAATAGGAATTGGTCTGCTCTACTACGCCGGAAGGCTTTATCGTGAAAAGACATCAAAAGCCGCTAAACAATTAATGCTTGCTAGCGTTAGTTATATTACCTTGCTGCAAATTATTTATGTGGCAGATAAATTTATAAGATAGCTGGTTCGATAGAGGCCAATAGCAAGAAATTTTCAAATCTTTTTAAATGATAACAATGAACTTAACCGATGGTCCACAGGAGGTAAAAATAGCCAGAGCCAAAAAAAACATTCTATGGTTCGGGATAATTAGTCTTACCATGAGTTTTGCTGGGCTCACCAGTGCATATGTAGTGAGCAAGGAACGTCCGGATTGGATTTCTAGTTTTGAAATTCCGCCTGCTTTTTATATTAGTCTCGTTTTGATTCTTATTAGTAGCGTTACAATTCATCTTGCTAAAAGAGCGGTTCAAAAGGACCGACATTCTCAAGGAATGATTTTGTTTATAGTTACTCTTTTACTCGGAATTGCCTTCGTATTTTTTCAATTTGTAGGGTTCTCCGAAATAGTGAAAAGCGGTTATAATTTTACGGGGCCAACCAGTAGTATTACCACTTCTTTTATCTATTTGGTCGTTTTGCTCCACGTTGCACACGTAATTGGAGCCCTCGTATCGCTCATAGTTGTAATTTATAATCATTATAAACAGAAATACCGAAAGGGGAAAACCCTTGGAATTGAACTGGCTGCAACTTTCTGGCATTTTGTAGATGCTATATGGATTTACCTGTTTTTGTTTTTATATTTCGTTAAATAAAAATTAAACGTATTTTTGAATCTTATTTTTTAAACCAAACTCTTTTTATGGAAGCAACTGTTGTTCAAACAGGTACTGAAGGAAAAACTTGGGGAGGCGGAAGTTCGCCGTTCAAGGCAAGCTATGGAAAATTGATGATGTGGTTTTTCATCGTTTCCGATTCCTTGACATTCTCTGGATTCCTTGCCTCTTATGGAATGTCTCGGTTCAAATTTGCGGATATTTGGCCCATCCCTGATGAGGTCTTTACCCACTTCCCATTTCTTCATGGAGTAGATGCCCCAATGTATTATGTGGCATTTATGACCTTCATTCTTATCTTCTCATCTGTAACAATGGTACTGGCGGTAGATGCCGGTAGCAAAATGCAGAAGAACAAAGTAATTATTTATTTGTTTCTAACGATTATCGGAGGTTTAATATTCCTTAGTTCTCAAGCTTGGGAATGGGCTACATTTATTAAAGGAGATTATGGAGCGGTAGAAACCAACGGAGGGGAAATACTTCAGTTTTTAGATAAAGACGGGAAGCGAGTCGCTCTCGAGGATTTTGCAGCATTGACGGCTACACCGCGTGCTGAACACACCAGAGATAACGGAATTTGGTTCAAAAAGGAACCTCAATTTTTGCCAGAAGTTTCTTTGAACAAGTTAAAGCTGGATTTATTGCCAACGACAATATATTGCTCAGGATCCAACAAAAGGATGAGCATGGCCATCATATTGTACTCTCGCGCGAAGAGGGTATTACGAAACTGGAAAGGGATGGTAAATTAGTGGTAAAAGGAGCAAACCTTACCCATAACGAATACGGGCATCCGCTCTTTGCCGATTTCTTTTTCTTTATTACCGGTTTTCACGGATTTCACGTTTCCATTGGGGTAATGCTTAATTTCATCGTTTTCATTAATGTTTTAGTAGGTACTTACGAAAGAAGGGGAAGCTATGAAATGGTCGAAAAAGTCGCCCTTTACTGGCACTTTGTGGATTTGGTCTGGGTATTTGTATTTACTTTCTTTTATCTTGTTTAAGTTTTCAATATTTAAAAAATGACACACGAGCACGAACATAAACTTGCAATCTTTAGAGGAACTCTAAAATTCAAATCGAACGTACATAAAATCTGGGGCGTATTCGTTTTCCTTTCCATTGTTACCATCATTGAGGTTGCATTGGGAATCGTCCGACCGGATTTTCTTTTGGATCATCAGTTTTTAGCTTTAAAGCTACTAAATTGGATCTTCGTTATCCTTACTATCGTTAAAGCTTACTATATTACTTGGGATTTTATGCACATCCGTGATGAAGTTAGTGGCTTGCGTAGAGCTGTTGTCTGGACCGGAGTGTTTCTGATAGTTTACTTGGTGGCTCTCCTTTTAATTGAAGGGGATTATATTTATGAAGTCTATAAAAACGGATATATCAAATTCGATTTTTAATAAATTAGAAATCAATAAAAGCCCTCTTCTTGAGGGTTTTTTTATATCTAGATTTTACTTAAATTAACCTTCTAAAGGTTGCCCAAGGTCTTCAAACCTCTTATTTTTGCAGCACAAAACTATGCAACAGAATATTAAGAAATATCTAGTACTTGGCGTGCTTTTTATTTTGCCCATAACGGCTTATATTTTCTTTTCCCTTAGCACAAATTATTTTAAGCCATTGCCGGTGCTTACGGAAAATGTTTCCGAATTAGAAGGGTTTACTTCTTTGGAGGGAAAACCCGTCCAGTTGAAAGATCGTATCACCATTTTAGGTTTTTTTGGACGGGATTTAGAGGAGCATCGTGCCTATGCCTATAATTTGGCCCATAAGATTTATAGCAAGAATCGCGCATTTAAAGAGTTTCAGTTTATCATCCTGCTACCGGATGGCACTCAAGACCAAGCGAGGAAGATTGAGGAAAAACTAAAGGAAATTGCTCCCACCGATTCTTGGTTATTTGCATTTGGAACTGACGATGAAATCAAGAATGTCTTTCAATCTATACATTCCGACTTTTCATTAGATTCAAATCTATCTACGCCTTATGTGTTTATAATCGATAAGGAACGAAATTTAAGAGGTAGGGACGATGATAAGGATGAAGGAATAATGTATGGTTTTGATTCCAGCAATATTGCCGAAATAAATAATAAAATGAGCGATGACGTAAAAGTGCTGTTAGCGGAATATCGTCGAGCTTTGAAAAAGTATAGCTCTAATAGAGAGATATAGAATTGATCTTTGGAGGGATAAGAGAAAAGAGAATAGAGAATAGGAACACAAAGCATCAAACAATAAGCGCCAAGCACCAAACACCAAACAACAAACACCAAACAATAGAAAGCTTTCCGTGAAAAACAATTATTCATATATCGGTATTTCCTTCGTCATTCTCATATTTGGGATTTGGGCGGTTCCAAAGATTGTGGACAAAGTATTTAAACCCAATTTGGAAACTATTGGGCATGTTCCGGATTTCAGTTTTACCGACCAGAATGGAAAAACTATTACAAATCAAGACTACCAAGGGAAAGTTTATGTGGTGGAGTTTTTCTTCACAACCTGCCCTGACATCTGCCCGATTATGACGGAGAATATGATCAAGATTCAAAATGAATTTCTGGGTAATCCAAATGTCGGGATTGCATCATTTACCATCGATCCCAATCACGACACTCCAGAAGTTTTAAAAGAATATGCCAAGACAAAAGGCATAACCAAACTTCAATGGCATTTGCTTACTGGCGACAAAGAACAGATATTTAAACTCGCCAACGAAGGCTTTAATTTATATGTAGGTGAAATTCCAGATACAGAATCGGGTTTTGAGCATTCTGGATTTTTCGCATTGATAGATCAAGAGGGCAATATTCGCTCCCGTAAAGATGAAAATGATAACCCATTGATTTATTACGATGGTCTCGACCTTAAGAACATTCAAATGCTCAAGGAAGACATAAAAAAATTGCTGTAATGCTATGAGAGCTGCTCTGCAACAAAATAAAAAGCACACTATTTTAATTTGGTTATTTTCCATAGCCATTCCTTTGGCGGTTGCTGTTTTGTTTAGTGTAAGGATTCCAGGAGTGGAACGAATGGGATTTCTTCCTCCAATTTATGCCACCATAAACGGAATTACCGCAGTGATTCTTGTTGTTGCCGTATATCAAATAAGAAAGGGCAATAGAAAACTTCACGAACGATTAATGAAAACCGCAATAGGTCTATCCATTTTGTTTTTAGTTCTTTATATGACGTATCATATGACATCTGATTCCACGACTTATGGGGGAGAAGGGATACTGAAATATATTTACTATTTTGTGCTGATCACGCATATTTTGTTGTCGATCCTCGTTATACCTTTTGTGTTGGTAACATTTATTCGAGCTTTATCGGGACAATTTTACAAACATCGAAAAATCGCGCGGATAGCTTATCCATTATGGTTATATGTTGCCGTGAGCGGGGTAATTGTTTATTTAATGATTTCGCCCTATTATTGAAATTAATAAGAAGAAAGTAGCCTTCTGCCTAAAAGTGATTCTAATGAAAACAAAAATAATCTTCATAATGTTGTTGCTCCTCTTGGTTTGTATTCCAGCAGAAGCACAGTGCGCGATGTGTCGCGCTGTACTAGAAAGTGAGGAAGGAGGGGAAGCTGCAAAGGGAATAAATAACGGGATTATGTATTTGATGATTTTTCCTTACATATTGGTTGCTGGGGTTGGTTATGCCGTTTACCACAGCCGCAAAAAAGCTCGGGAGAAGGGAGAACTCTGAGTCTTTAACTCCAATTTTCTGCAACTTCGTGTAACATTTCTACATAATTTCAGTCATACAAACAAGCGGAATCCTTCTTGTCATTTCTTAACAAAAGTTTCACACTTAGGGGGATTTTCTCTGTTTACTTTGTAGACCAAGAATTTATATATGATAGAAATTCAAAATCTTCATAAATCGTACCACATGGGGAAAAATTCCCTGCATGTGTTAAAGGGTATTAACTTCGCTGTTTCCGAAGGGGAAATGGTTGCTATAATGGGCTCTTCCGGTTCTGGGAAATCGACACTTCTCAATATTTTGGGAATTCTTGATGAAGCGGATGAAGGCACTTACACCCTAGATGGAACTTTAATTAAAAACCTGAACGAGAAAGTTGCCGCCCAATATCGAAATAGATTCCTTGGATTTATCTTCCAGTCCTTCAATTTGATCAACTATAAATCAGCTCTTGAAAATGTGGCTTTGCCTCTTTATTATCAAGGAGAAAAAAGAAATGTGCGAACCGAAAAAGCAATGCACTACTTGGAGAAAGTTGGTCTGGCCGAATGGGCTTCCCATCTTCCCAACGAACTTTCGGGTGGACAAAAGCAGAGAGTAGCTATTGCAAGAGCATTGGCGAGCGATCCAAAAGTGCTTTTGGCAGATGAACCTACAGGTGCACTCGATACAAAAACTTCCTATGAGGTGATGGAGCTTATTCAAGAGATTAACGATGAAGGAAAAACGATTCTGATTGTTACTCACGAAGAGGATATTGCAAATATGACCAAAAGAATAGTGAATCTGAGAGATGGAGTCATTATTGACGATTCCAAAGTTGAGCAAGTACGCGCCAAAGCCGAAGTGAATGTTTAATCTAGAGCGCTGGCAGGAAATATTCGATACCATTCGCAAAAACAAATTGCGGACTTTTCTTACGGGGCTTTCCGTGGCTTCCGGAATTTTTATTCTGGTTATTTTACTCGCCATGGGGCAGGGTATGCAAAATGGAGTTTCCAAAGAATTTGAAAATGATGCAGCCAACAGAATAAGCGTCTGGACGGGTGTAACTTCCGTAGAATATAAAGGTTTAAATCCGGGTCGAAGAATAGAAATGGACAACCGCGATTATGAAATGGCCGTAAAAAAGAATGAAGGAAAACTTGGATATAAATCTGGTGTCTATAGTATTTGGGGTGCGTTGACCACCTATAATAATGAAAGCGGAAGTTATCGGGTTGAAGGCGTTCGCGGAGATTACCAATTTTTGGAAAATGAAACCTTGGTGACTGGTCGATATATAAACCAAGGCGACCTCGATTCCTATGAGAAAGTCGCCGTAATTGGAAATCAAGTATATCTCGATCTTTTTAAAGGAAAGGATGCCGTTGGTAATTATGTTGATATAACTGGTATAAAATTTAAAGTTGTCGGGGTATATACAAATCCGGGAGGAGAACGTGAAGAAACCAGAATTTTTATTCCTCTAACTACTGCACAAAGAGTATTTAATGCGGGAGATAAACTCAGATCCTTGGCATTCACTCTAAAGGATCAAAAAACCTATAAGGAAGCTTTAGCTGCCTCCGAAATCTTTTCTGCCCAATTGGAGGCAGATTTAAAGGCGGCACATTCTATTGCTCCTCATGATACGCGAGCTGTGAATGTGAACAATTCCCTCGAAAATATGAAGCGATTTTACGATCTGAACAAGATGATAAAGCTTTTCTTTTGGGGAGTGGGCATTTGTACCATCATTGCTGGGGTTGTGGGAGTAAGCAACATAATGTTGATTATCGTGAAGGAACGGACTAAGGAAATCGGAATACGAAAAGCCATCGGTGCCCAACCCTGGTCCATTATCGGAATGATTCTCCATGAGTCCATATTTGT
Organism: Aequorivita sp.; assembly: GCA_034676445.1. Lineage (GTDB taxonomy): Bacteria > Bacteroidota > Bacteroidia > Flavobacteriales > Flavobacteriaceae > Aequorivita. The sequence goes on along the minus strand of JAUCCE010000005.1, from coordinate 1,025,823 downwards.
TACCGCTATGGCAGGATTTATAGGTTTGTTATTCAGTTTGTTTTTGATTCAAATAGCGGGACCTTTAATTGAGACCAATTTTATCAGTAATCCATCTGTTGATTTTTCCGTGGCAGTTACTACTGTTTTCATACTAATAATTGCGGGAGCGATAGCGGGATTCTTCCCAGCGTATAGAGCCGCTAATATTAAACCCATAGAAGCCTTACGTGATGAGTAAATTGTTCAGTCGGGATAGTTGGTCGGAGATTATAGAAGCCCTGAGCAGTAACTGGTTTAGGACTATCCTAACTGCTTTCGGGGTTTTGTGGGGTATTTTCATTTTGGTTATTCTTTTGGCCGCTGGCAACGGACTTGAAAACGGAATAAAACAGGCTTTTACGGGTATGGCCACGAATTCTATGTTTATGTGGGCGCAGAATGTTTCCCAACCGTACAAAGGATTGCCGAAAGGAAGACGTTATAACTTTAAACTCGACGACGTCCAGGCTATAAAGGAAGAAGTGCCAGGCCTTCGATTTGTTTCCCCAAGAAATCAATTGGGTGGGTTTAGAGGAAACAACAATGTGGTTCGAGGTTTACAGTCCGGAGCTTTCAATGTGTATGGCGATTATCCCGAGATTACCCAACAACAACCTATGGAAATAACTTCGGGCAGATTTGTTAATTATTCCGACATCAACGAAAAACGCAAAGTTGCCATCATCGGTAGTGGCGTGGAAAACATTCTTTACGATCCGGGAGAGGAAGTAATCGGTTCCTATATCAAAATCAACGGCGTCAATTTTATGGTTATTGGGACTTATAAAAAAATAGGTCAAAGTGGTGGCGACGCCGAAGAAAACCAGAAGGAAATCTATGTGCCTTTTACAGCATTTTCCCAAGCCTTTAATATGGCCGATATCGTTGGTTGGATGGCGATTACTGCAAAGGATGGGTTTTCAATTACCGAATTAAAAAACCAAGTGTTCGACGTTATCAAAACCCGTCACTCTATTGCTCCCACAGATGATCGCGCCGTGGGTAATTTCGACTTATATCAGGAATACAACAAAATTAATGGACTGTTTACAGCATTGAATTTTGTGGCATATTTTGTAGGCATTTTGGTTTTGATTTCAGGTGTAATCGGCATTAGCAATATTATGCTGATTGTGGTAAAAGAACGTACCAAGGAAATTGGAGTTCGTCGGGCTTTGGGTGCAACTCCGTGGAGTATTCGTTCCCAAATTTTATTGGAATCAATCTTCCTGACAATTGTATCAGGAATGGCAGGAATTATCTTGGCTACTGGAGTTTTGGCATTGGTAAATTATGAATTGGATCAAATGGACACTTCCGACATGATGTTTTTAAATCCATCGGTAAATATCGGAGTGGTTTTTATAGCCCTGATGATTTTGATAGTTTCAGGATTACTGGCAGGTTTAATACCCGCGCAGAATGCTATAAAAGTAAAACCAGTAGAGGCTTTGCGTACCGATTAAAAAATAATTTTCCCAAGTACCGATTTTGAGAAAAAAAATTGAGAGTAAGAATAAATAAAAAAGTTACAGAGTACGAATGAAGAAAATCATTCACCTTAAAACCTACATTTTATAGAGATGAAAAGAACAAAGACCATTATTATACTAGTAACCATAGCTGTGCTTTTTACATTTTCGATGTATTGGCTGTATTCAAAAAATATGCAGGATCCCATTGTTTATACTACTGAACAACCAACCATGGGTACCATAGTGAAAAAAACTGTTGCCACAGGAAGTATCGTTCCAAAAGAAGAAGTTCTTATAAAACCGAATATTTCTGGAATCATTGACGAGATTTATGTCGAGGCGGGACAAGTTGTCGAGGCAGGTGATTTAATTGCCAAAGTGAAGGTAGTTCCAAATGTTTCTTCCCTTAATAGTGCCAAGAATAACATCAATGGAGTCCGTACACAAGTTGAAACTGCCAGGCTGGCTTTTGAAAACCAGAAAAATATCTATAATCGCCAAAAGGAATTGTTCGAAAAGGGAGTAATTTCCGCCAATGAATTTGACAATGCCCAGCTAGGTTACGACCAAGCTCAGCAACGTCTTAAGCAAGAACAAGTTTCTCTTACCTCTGCGAACCAAAATTATGACATCGTAAAAACAGGAACCACCAGTGGAATGGGAGCTTCTGCCAATACCGAAATAAGGGCAACCGTCTCAGGAATGGTTTTGGACGTTCCCGTAAAAACCGGAAATCAGGTAATCGAAGCCAATAATTTTAACGATGGAACTACAATTGCCACTATTGCGGACGTAAACAAAATGATTTTTGAAGGCAAAGTGGACGAAAGTGAAGTGGGAAAAATAAAAGAAGGTTTGCCATTGGAAATTACCGTGGGAGCTCTTCCAGATAAAAGTTTTGAAGCTGAACTGGATTATATTGCCCCGAAAGGAGTGAGCGAGAACAGTGCCATTCAGTTTGAAATTAAAGGAACTATGAAAAAGAATGACACAACTTCAACCTTCATTCGTGCCGGACTTAGTGCAAATGCCTCGATTATTCTGGCAAAGGCCGAAAATGTGCTTACTATAAAGGAAGCCTTGGTTCAGTATGATCCACAAACTCAAAAGCCTTTCGTGGAAGTTGAAGTTGGAGAACAAAATTTTGAACGTCGGGACGTGGAATTGGGAATAAGTGATGGAATTGACGTTGAGGTGAAAAATGGAATTTCAAAAGATGATAAAATAAAAGTGTGGAACCAATTGAAGCCGGCAATTCCAAATAATCGAGGGTAAATCTTCAAGTGATTTAGGAGATCATCTATATTTTCCAAATAGGGAATATCGAAAAAGCTCATGACTGATTATCTCTGTGAAATTTTTATAAGTTTTGTAACATAAACCCTTTGGAAAGGACATATTAAACAACTGAAAGTCTATGAAAAAGTCAGCAATACTTTTCTTTTTATTAATAAGCGCTCAAGTCTTTTATTCCCAAGCGAAAAAATGGACTCTTGAAGAGTGCGTTGCCTATGCCTTGGAAAATAATATTTCTGTTAAGCAGAGTGAACTGGATTTGGAAAATGCCGATGTCGACAAATTAGAAGCTATTGGTAATTTTCTTCCAACCCTCAATGCGAATGCAAGTGGTTCCAAAAGCACTGGATTGAGTTTGGACCCAACTACCAACCAATTGGTGAATACTACCTTTGGTTCTGCTTCGGGAGCGGTAAATGTTGGGCTAACTCTTTTTGATGGTCTTCAAAACGTGAGACGATTACAGCGTGCAAAACTTTCAGCGCTTGCTGCTCAATATCGCTTGGATAAAATGAAGGATGATATTGCACTTACCGTGGCGAATTCCTACTTACAGGTATTGCTAAATAAAGCAAATCTGGAAGTTGCAGTCTCACAAAATGAAGTAACCCAAAAGCAATATCAACGTACTAGCGATTTAGTTGATGCTGGAGCGGTTCCTCGTGGTGACTTATTAGAGATACAGGCAACAGATGCTGGCGAGAAACAAAAGATTGCCGTAGCTGAAAACACCGTGAGAATTTCCTTAATAAGCCTCGCCCAATTATTGTTGATTAAAGATTATTCAAATTTTGATATTGCCGAAGAGGAATATGTAATTGTGGAAGATGGAATAGCAAATATGGATGTTTCAGAAATAATTACAAACGCAAAGGAAACCCGTTCGGAAGTAAAGATCGCCGAAGAAAATGTGAATTTGGCAAGAAAAGATGTTCAGATTGCTAGAGGTTCTTACTATCCAACCCTTTCTGCCTTTTTTGGTTACAACACCCGATATGCCGACAATGATCCACTCGAACGTAGTTTTAGGGAACAATTATATCTCAATGATGGAATCGGTTACGGATTGCAGGTGAATGTCCCCATTTTTAATGGATTTAGGGTTCGTAGTAATGTGAAAAGGAATAAAATTAACCTCAGAAATTCTGAGTATCTTCTAGAACAGGCCGAACTTGATTTGGAGTCCAATGTCTATCAAGCCTACGTGGACGTTAAAGGGTCGAGAAAAGCTTATGACGCAGCGGTTATCGCATTGGAATCGCAGGAATTGGCCTATCAATACGCAAATGATCGTTATGATGTGGGACTAACAACCGCTTTTGATTTCAGCCAATCAAAATTGCGCTACGACAATGCCAAGATTGAGGTGAATAGAACAAAATTTGAGTATATTTTTAAATTGAAGGTTTTGGAACTATATTTCGGAGTCCCTGCGGACGAATTAAAATTCTAGTTATGAAGAAAAATACACTTATATGGATTTCTGTAGGTATAGCGTTGCTGATCGTTTTGCTGATCGTAGGAAAAAAGGCAGGTTGGTATGGAAAATCCGGGAATTTTAAAGAAGTAGAAGTTGTTCAGATCGAGCCGATAGATATTACGGAAACCGTAGCTGCCACAGGAAAAATCCAGCCAGAAACAGAATTGGCACTTTCTTCGGAGGTCTCGGGTGAAATTATTGAGCTTCCCCTAAAGGAAGGCCAAGTAGTGGAAAAGGGAGACTTATTAGTTAAAATCAATCCGGACCTTATCCAAGCCGCCGTTAGTCAATCGCAAGCGGGACTTCAAAATGTAAGGGCACAATTGGCACAAGCTGAAGCTAGCGAGAAAAATGCAGAACTAAATTATAATCGAAATAAAACACTTTTTGAAAAAGGAGTTATTTCAAAGTCCGAATGGGATAAATCCGTTGCCGATTATGATATGGCAAAAGCCAACAAAAAGGCAGCTTATTACAGTGTTCAAAGTGCGGCAGCAAATGTGAAGCAATCTGTGGACAACCTATCCCGAACAACCATTTACTCGCCAATGGCCGGTACTATATCCAAACTTTCCGTTGAACTCGGAGAACGTGTTGTAGGAACCGCTCAAATGGCCGGAACGGAAATCGTTCGCGTGGCCAACCTTCAAAATATGGAGGTAGTTGTAGATGTAAATGAAAACGATATCGTAAAAGTTTCCGTGGGAGATTCCACAAAAGTTGAAGTGGATGCTTACCTGAAAAGGGAATTTAAAGGAGTAGTAACCGAAATAGCCAACAGTGCCGAAAGCGCACTCAGTGCAGACCAAGTGACCAACTTTAAGGTCAAGGTACGGATTCTGCCGAATTCCTACAAAAATATTACGGAAGGAAAACCTGAAAGCTATTCTCCTTTTAGACCTGGAATGACAGCGACAGTCGATATAATTACAAATAAGAAAAAAGATGTAATTGGTGTTCCAATCAGTTCAATCGTTATAAAAACCGATACTACAAGTTCTAGAAGTGTAGGAGCGCCCAAAAACAATTTGGCATCAGCGGAGAAATTTGAAGCCGTATATGTTAAGGATGGGGAAGAGGCAAAATTGAGAGTGGTCACAACTGGAGTACAGGATGACACCAATATCGAGATAACTTCCGGACTTAAAGAAGGTGAAACCGTTATTACAGGACCTTATAACACGGTGACCAAACTCTTAAAACCGGGGGATAAGGTAAGCGTAACTTCAAAGAAGGAAGAATAAATCTACATAAAATGGCTAGAATACTATGTCTAGAAACGGCGACTACCAACTGCTCCGTCGCACTTTCAATCGACGGAAAAGTTGTATCCTTCCGAGAAGAGAACAATCAGAAATATTCCCATTCGGAAAAGCTTCATGTTTTTATTGAAGAAGTGCTAGCGGAAGCCCAAATCGAGATAAGTAAATTGGATGCCATTGCCGTAAGCAAAGGACCAGGTTCCTATACTGGATTGCGTATTGGAGTTTCAGCCGCTAAAGGGCTTTGTTTTGCCTTGGATATCCCTTTGATTTCTACATTTACTTTAGAAGTAATCGCACAGCAAGTGCAGGATAAGGATTGCTATATCATCCCCTTGCTTGATGCCCGTCGTATGGAAGTATATTCGGCAATTTTCGATTCAAAAAAGAAACCGCTTCGCGAAACAAAAGCAGAGATACTAAATGAAAATTCATTTCTGGAATATCTAGAACAGAAAAAAACCGTTTTCTTGGGCGATGGTTCCAATAAGTTTGAAGCGATATGTAAACATCCAAATGCCCTATTTCTGAAAGATAAATTTCCCTCTGCAAAAGACATGTCACATCTGGCAGAAACCAAATACCAAAATAACGATTTTGAAAATGTCGCTTATTTTGAGCCTTATTATTTAAAGGAATTTATGTTGGGATGAATCTATCTCTTTAATAAGCCACTAAGGTAATAAGGTTGAATCTTGCTCTTGGTTAGGATTACTAAGGTAATAAGGTTTTTATGTATTTCCTGATTGGTTACTAAGGTAATAAGGTTGAATCTTGTTCGTGTGTTTGGTTGCTGAGGCAATAAGGTTTCTTTAGTCTTTCCTGATTGGTTACTAAGATAATAAGGTTGAATCTTGCTCCTGTGTATGATTACTAAGGTAATAAGGTTTCTTTGTATTTCCTGATCGGTTAATCTATCTCTTTAATAAGCCACTAGGGTAATAAGGTTGAATCTTGCTCTTGGTTATGATTACCAAGATAATAAGGTTGAATCCCCTATGAACTAAAGTACCTAAAACAGACTGAAAGCCTGTCTTGCCAGGCAGGTTTGTGTTCCCGAACCTTCGGGAGTGGCAGTACTTTGAGCTCAAGTTAGATAAAGTTCGTGATCTCGGGCGTGCCCGAGTGAAGGACTATCATCTAACTGCTTTTATAATGACCTGATAATAAATGGGTTATGCTTTCCATGGGTTTAAAAATATATAACTAAACCCCTTTGAACTAAAGTACCAAAAACAGACTGAATGCCTGCCTGCCAAGGCCTGCCTGCCAAGGCCTGCCTGCCAAAGGCCTGCCTGCCAGAGGCACGACAGGCAGGCACGACAGGCAGGTCTGTTAGATTCGTGAAAATCAAAGCCAGATTGATTACACATTCGTTTTCCACGAATCAGTGAATTTGTGAAAATTCGTGCAATTCGTGGCAGTACTTGAGCCCTCAAGTTAGATAAAGTTCGCGATCTCGGGCAGGCCCGAGTGAAGGACTTATGTCAAGATCATTATTCCGATAGAAATAACCAATTGCCTCCTCATTACACTCTATTACCTCAGTAATGAATTGTACAACCCTAAACTACATCCACCTTATTACCTTGGAAAGAAATAACCAATTGCTTCCTCGTTACACCTTATTACCTGAGTAAGGAATTGTACGTAGCTAAACTACTTTTACCTTATTACCTTAGTAAAAAACTGAAGGTCATTAACTTCCCTCGAACCTTATTACCTTAGTACTTGCACCCAGCTTCGGCTTTTGGACCAATTTTAAGAACAAAAAGAGGGATCCCATTTACGGAATCCCTCTTTCAAAATTGTTCAATAAAATTGAAACTGTATTTTCCTTCTATTTAATTATCGTTTAATAACGCGAAGGCTTTGGCTCTCACCATTGGCTGAAATGGTTACCATATAGATACCACTGTTCAAATCTGCTGGTAGTTCAACTTTTAAGGTGTTTCCAGAAAAAATTTGTACGCTGCTCATAACTTCTCTACCCAACATATCATTAACCGAAATCACAGTGGTTTCACCGTTCAATTTTGGAGCGGTGATGTTGAATACGTTATCGTTGATTGGGTTTGGAAATAGACGGATACCATCCAGCAGGCTTGGATTGTCCACACCAAGACGTTGTTCGGTACGGATAGAGAAACGATCTGTGGCTATACTTGCCGGAATATTTTTATCTACAGAAAAATCGTATGAATTCTCTCCTTGGTCAAGAAGGGTGCTTGTTCCGGTGAAGTTATCTTCAAGGTATAAGCTAGTAGCATCGACACCATCCAAGTTTAACTTTAAGATATAATCCGATTTTTGATAACCTGTAGTATAAAGCTGAAATACCTCATTTGGTCGGGGAATTTCTCTCTGCTCAATACTTAGATAAGTACCATTAAGATCAATACCCAAGTTTTCGGTAAAGTTGAACGGTTTTATGGCATCTGCCTCTGTTAGATTGTTGTCATATCCAGCGGCGAAGCGAATTACCAAACCATCAAGTATTCTTCCGTTATTGTTATAGCTTTCGGTTGAATATAACTGAACGCTCAGTTTATCACTTCCGGACAACGGACGGTTGGTATCTGTGAAATTTCCAGGCGCCTTGTCACTTTCTTTGAAAAGGATAGTTGCATTTCCAGTTACTTTTACCTGTGCGCCTTGGCCTGGCTGTAAGTATTTATTGGCTGAAGAACTTCCTCCATCCTCTATAGTATTGCCTCCGTTGTTAAGATCTACTGTAACATAAGCCCCGATTCCATCTGTTCCAGCATTGGGGTCGTAAATGTAATAATAGTTTGTATTTAAATTGGTAGAGTGGGAGAATACAGAAACCATGTCCACAGCACTTTGGTATGGGTTTCCAAACATGACAAATTGACCGTCGGTTGCCTGAGTAAAGTTTTGGACCTGATCGCCCTTTGCCAATTTACCAGTGGCGCGAAGCACTGTAGAACCAAATGAATCGTTGTAATTAAGATTAATAATTCTGCTACCACGCACCATCAGTAAATAAGGTTCTCCTGCAATTAAAGTACGAGTTTTAGTATTTAAAATACTTTCAAATTCTTGCGTTCCAATATTTACGGTAAACATAGATGCAGCGCCCGTCAAGGTGGCATCGAGGCCATTGGCTCCTGTCAGGCTGCCAGTAATGTGGGTTCCAAATCCATCATTTGGGTTTTTATTATCTACCGGATATTCCGTGCCAGTATTGTTTACTCCTTCTTGCCAGTTTGCATTGATAGAAGTGGTTGAAGTCACAGCACTGCTCACCATTCTATACGACCGCACGTTGGTAGTGTATCGCTGCACGGTAGCGTTTCCTGTAATAACAGAATTTGCAGGCACAGGTCCCAATTCTCCATTTCCAGTTGCGTTGCTTAGGAAAACAAGATTCCCTTCGTTGGTGAGATTCCCGAAAAGGTTTAATACCTGACCTATTTCCAAAGTTGCGCCGGAACGGACGATAACGTTCTTTACGTTTGTATTGGCTGTAAATTCTATCTGTTACCGTCGGTGCCCCCTCCATTGCCCGTGCCACCATAATTAGCTTCTACCAACACCTCAAGATTGTCGGCATTAAAAACAAATGGGGTTGACAAAGTTATCGTATTCCATCCTTCAACTGGAGTTAGCGAAGCATCAAAAACGAGCGTGGCCCCCGAGATTTGTTCGGACCATGTTCCAGTATCTGTATACCTATCTAAAGTGGTCTCTTTTAAATAAATTTTGATGGGTCTTGATCCCTTTCCACCTATTTCGGCATACCAAGCCACGGAAGTTATTACACCACGCTGATTGATTTCGCTGGCATGATAAATGGATGCCGATCGTTCATAACCATAATAATTGCCAAGTGGATATATTTGGGTGCCACCACTTCCGTTTCCTACGGTCACAACCTGCGCCGTTCCCTGCCATGCAGTCATCATTATTGTAAAAAATAAAATTGTAAATTTCTTCATTAAAAAAGGGGATTAAATTAGAATGAGTTTGTTTTAGTATGCTCCCAAACTCTTTAGAGTTTTATTGTAAATATTTGAAAATGAGTAGGTGTTTTAAATATTTCAAAACGGCGGCAAAAATAAGGATACTTTATTATGTAGCTCCCATAATTTTGTTAAAAATTGATTCAGAAATGAGATTTTATTTTCTCTTATAACAGTTCTATAAAACCGATCTTTTTGACATTTTGCGTGTGTTACCGTTACGGTCACAAAATTGGCTCCATCCAATATATTGGGACGGCTTTTTCCTGACTTCCGCACTTGGACACCCAGATTAAAGAAAGTTTTAAATGTTGAACCCACTGCGGGGTTCTGTAGGATGGATGCATTATAACCCCGCACTGCACTACGTTTGTGCGGGTTATCCATATTAGACCCATTCTGGGTTATACCACAAAAAATAAAAATAACCGTAACCAATAACCTCGAAGAGGTTTAATATCGATAACCTCGAATACAACCGAAATGAAATGAAGGTTTTATTCGGGGAAAAACGAATCCATCTGTATTTAGAACTCCAGAGGAGTTCAACTTTTTTCAATTCAAATAATCAAAAAGCATTCAAGGACACCCAAAATAAAAACTCTATTGGAATAAACAGGCTGATAGCTAATATGTTATAGATTACATCTTCTAATTACTCAAAAATCTGCGGAAGTCAGGAAAAAGAATATAGAACGCTGATAACGCGGATTGAACGGATTTTCACGGATCTGTCAGCGACCATCCGCAGTATCCGTGTCATCCGTGTTCTGAAAAGTTATGGAACGCTGATAACGCGGATTGGACGGATTTTCACGGATCTGTCAGCGAGCATCCGCAGTATCGGTGTCATCCGTGTTCAAAAAGAATATGGAACGCAGATAATGCGGATTGGACGGATTTACACGGATTCTTATTGATATGGAAATAGGTGAAACTGCGACACCTGACTTCCGCACTGGGACACCCAGATTAAAGAAAGTTTTAAATGTTGAACCCACTGCGGGGTTCTGTAGGATGGATGCATTATAACCACGCACTGCGCTACGTTTGTACGGGGTTATCCATATTAGACCCATTCTGGGTAATGCCACAAAAAATAAAAATAACCGTAACCAATAACCTCGAATACAACCGAAATGAAATGAAGGTTTTATTCGGGGAAAAACGAATCCATCTGTATTTAGAACTCCAGAGGAGTTCAACTTTTTTCAATTCAAATAATCAAAAAACATTCAGGGACACCCAAAATAGAAACACTATTTGAATAAAAAGGCTGATAGCTAATATGTTATAGATTACATCTTCTAAGTACTCAAAAATCTGCGGAAGTCAGGTGCGTGTGTTACGGTTAGGGCCACAAAATTGGCTCCATCCAAAATATGGGACGGCTTTTTCAATTTAATTTCTTGAAAACTTAATTAGTTTTATTTGCTCTAATATGTGACGATTTTTGAAACAGAATCTAGAGAAATATTTTAGAAGAGACCTCTTTTCATATTTGATATTCAAGCTACGACAAATATCAAAATAAAATAAGCGACACGGGGAATGTCGCCTATTTTGGGCCTTATTATTTAAAGAAAGATATGTGGTGATAAAATAATGATATTATAGAGAGTCCAAATGTGATACGGCTTTAATAAGGTCGGCCTCATTTCTAACATCAATTTTATTCTTTTTTATATAATTTTTCATTCCTGGGTTCTCGTTGTCCAGGAGATCTATTATCTTTCCTTTGCGACTCGGTACTTCTATCAAGTTTCCATCATGTTCTAAATAATAAAACACATTTTGCTTAAAACTTGGAGGTGTGTCGCTTTCATAACTGGTTCTTCCTTTTATTGCCGCCTGAAAGGAAACGGTGATTTTTTTGTAAAGCTTATAATTATCGCCATCAAAAAGAACGTTGACAAAACCACTTTTTTCCTTAATACCGTTATCCGGAAGATAGATATAAAAGTCAATCGGAGTTTTTACGGACAGTTCGGTGTTTTTTTTAAGCGGTTGAAAATCCGTATCGGTGCTCTTTAATTTAACCTCGATATCGTCTGTATAAGCGTTGTATCGCATTGGCAAATCTGATGCTACTTTTTTTCCGTTTTCATAAATACTCCCGTGAATAAAACTGGGATTGGCGTACATGTCATTTTTAATGGCGTTAAATTGTGCATCGGTTAAACCTAGGGAATTATATCTAGTGCCGATATCACTTCCCTTAGTGAAAATTTGATAACTGCCACCACCACTGATAATTCCTGTTTGGGCACTCATAGGAAGCGCCACCAAAAGGATAATAGTTATTTTAATTAGAGTTTTCATATTATATATATTTTAAATCATTATAGAAGGGCAAAACAAAGGTACTTAATTTCTTACATCAACCAAGTTGTGGAGGTGCAAATCCCTTTGTGGGAAAGGAATAGAAATTCCCGCAGCTTCCAGTCTTGCTTTTCCTTCTTCCAATATTAACCAGCGTAGCTTCCAGAAATCCTCATTTTTGGCCCAATAGCGCAAAGTCAGGTTTATGGAACTTTCTGCTAGTTCGCCTACTGCCACCATTGGTGTTTTGTCTTCAGTTTTAATAACCTCTTCCTGCTCCAATACCAACGTCACCAATATTTCTTTTGCTTTTTTAATGTCATCGTTATAGCCTATTCCAAAAGTTAAATTCTCGCGTCTTACTCCTTCAGTTGAATAATTTATAATGTTGTCATTGCTCAATTTTCCGTTTGGTATGATTGCGATCTGATTCCCAAATGTTGTCAGTTTTGTGTTGAATATACTTATATCCTTTACCGTGCCATCTACTCCTTGAGCGCTGATAAAGTCGCCTCTTTTAAATGGTTTTAACAATAAGATCAATATACCTCCCGCAAAGTTTGCAAGCGAGCCTTGAAGTGCAAAACCAAGGGTCAATCCTCCAGCTCCAATTAATGCGACCAAAGAGGCCGATTCCACTCCCAATTGGGTAATGACCAATACAAAAAGAAGTATTTTCAATGCCCAGTTTATAAGGTTCGCGATAAAACCTTCAAGCGTAGGATCATAATCTTTTTTGTCGAAGAACTTTGTAACTAAACGGTTTATAAACTTTATTATCCAAATTCCTATCAGGAGCATTAAGGCCGCGCCTACAAGGTTTGGTAAAAAATCAATCAGTTTTTGTCCATATCTTTCGATATATATATCAAGGTCGCTTAATTTATCCATTATGTTATTCTTTTTTGTTTAAGTTTTTAATTGCCGTTTCCGTGGTGCTTACCGGAAGTTTACAAGCATTGTTAACACAAATATAAATGAGTGTTTCTCCAGGAACATATCTGTTCTGAAACAATGGATCCTCACTTTCACTCGTGCTTCCGGCGATAATTATATTTGGCAGATAATTTCTGTTCAATTCCTTTATTTTTTCCGAAGCATTTTTACCGACCACCACCACTTCATAGAAATCATTCTGGTAATTTGATATAAGATCTAACCAGTTTGAGAATCCACGTGGATATTCAGAAATTTCATTCAGGATATTTTTCAACATTTGGTGGGAAATTTCATCAAAACCAGTGTTTTCGAAATATTTTGAAAGTACGAAAAGGTTTTTCGCCATTACGGAATTGGAAGCGGGAATTACATTGTCGCGATAATCGAAATTTCGTGTTACAATCGCCGGATCTTCTTTGGAAGTGAAATAAAACATATGTTTTTCCGTATCAAAGAAGTTTGTTTGGGCATAATCGGCCATGTTTTTTGAAAGCTTGAGCCATTTTTCATCCAAAGTAACCTGATATAAATCTATAAATGCTTCAATAGTAAAGGCGTAATCTTCCAAAAACCCATTGATGCTAGTTTTACCTTCTTTGTAATTGTGGAACAATTGACCGTTTTTCCGTAGTTGTTTTTCTGAAATGAAATTTGCGTTTTTTAAGGCGCTTTCCAAATATTCATGTTCGTCAAACACTTTGTAGGCATCTACATAAGCCTTCAACATCATCGCATTCCAAGAGGTAAGCGTTTTGTCATCCAACCGTGGCTTTGGTCTTTTGTTTCGATGTTCGAGCAAGGTATTTTTCCAACTTTTCTTTTTTTGTTGAAGTACTTCAGAAGTGATATTGAATTCTTTTTCGATTTCCGAATCTGTTTTCTTCCGAATAAGTACGTAGTGGTCTTTTTCCCACTTTCCGTAGCTGTTAATGTTGTAATATTCCTGAAAGATTTTAAAATCCTCATTTAACAGTTTTTGTAATTCTTCCGAAGTGAAAACATAGAAGGCACCTTCTTCCAATTTGCCATCTTCATTTTTGCTATCGGCATCTAAAGATGAATAAAATCCGCCTTCCGAATTGGTCAATTCTTCCTTTACAAATTCCAGAGTTTCCATCACCACTTCCTTATAAAGTGGTTTTTTGGTAACGGCATAGGCGTTGCTGTACAGGCTTACAAGTTGTGCATTATCGTAAAGCATTTTTTCGAAATGCGGCACATGCCATTTTTCATCGGTGCTATATCGTGCAAAACCGCCTCCCAGTTGGTCGTATAAACCTCCGAAAGCCATTTTGTCCAAAGTGAGGGTAGTAAAATTCAAGAGATCCTTGTCATTTTTTTCCACGGCATACCGTAAGAAAAACTCTAGATTGCTGGGCATCATAAATTTTGGAGCTCCTTTTGAACCTCCGTTTTCACGATCAAAACTCTGAGACATTTTCTTGATAATGGATTCCGTGGGATAATTTTTTAGATCGACATCTTCCGTATTCAAGTGGATCAAATCGATATTTTTCAACCCTTCTTCCAGCCGATTGGCGTAGTCAATAAGTTTTTCAGGTTCTTCTTGATAGATATTTTGAATCTGTTCCAAAGCGTTGATCCAATCCTTTTTTCGGAAATAGGTGCCGCCCCAAACGGGACGCCCATCCGGAAGCGTTATTACATTTAAAGGCCATCCAGCGCTTCCTGTCATTAACTGCACTGCATTGATGTAGGTTTGGTCAACATCAGGGCGTTCTTCACGATCCACTTTAACCGAAATATAATGCTTGTTCATTACATCAGCTACGGTGGTGTCTTCAAAACTTTCGTGCTCCATAACATGGCACCAATGGCAGGCGGCATAACCAATGCTAATAATCATTAGTTTTTTTTCCTTTTTTGCCTGCTCTAGGACTTTTTCGCCATAGGGTTTCCAATCCACGGGATTATGTGCGTGTTGCAACAAATATGGACTGGACTCGTGGATTAAATCGTTGGTAAATGGATGTGCTTCCAAGGTTTCATTTTTTGAAGAATTACAGCCGATAAGAGAAATCAGTAATAATAATGTAAGCGCTAATCGCATACTTAGTTTTAAAAAACAAAAGTACGTCTTTGAATACCAAAGACGTACTTTTAAATTTTATTATAGAATTTATTTTACTTCGAAAGTAACTTTTACATTCACTCGGAAATGGGTGATTTGATCTCCGTCAACCACGCAACTTTGCTCCTTAATATAAACGGATTTAATATTCTTTACCGTTTTTGAAGCCTCTTTTACTGCGTGTCTAGTTGCATCCTCCCAGCTTTCTTTAGAGTTTGCTAAAATTTCAATTACTTTTAATACTGCCATAATTTCTATGTTTTGGTTTATTATATATTTATAAGCTCCAAATTACAATTATTAAAAGCTAATTATCTGAAAATTACGTTAAATCCGTTTTTGTAGAGGTAGATGCGTAGTTTTATTTTACCCGTTAACTGCCTCAACACTGTGGATTTCTCCAGGAAGCATTTGCTTTAAAATAGTCTCTATGCCACTTTTAAGAGTGACCGTAGAAGAAGGGCAACCACTGCAGGCTCCCTTAAGAATTACCTTGACTATTTTGGTTACATCGTTGAAGGAGTCCAAAACAATTTGACCTCCATCATTTGCCACTGCAGGCTCTACAAATTCTTCAAGAATGGAGATTATTTTTTTCTCAATTTTGGAACGGACTTTTACGGTGGTTTCGAGAGCTGAGAAAGAATCCCCAGAACCATTGTTGTTTAGGTCCTCGTTTAAAACCGTTTTACCATCTTGAAGAAATTTCCGGATAAACTCACGTATTTCCATGGCAATATCTCCCCATTCCACCACATCGTATTTCATTACCGAAACATGGTTGGTGTTGATGAAAACTTCTTTGACAAACGGAAAGTTGAACAGTGCTTTGGCTAAAGGTGATTGTATCGCTTCGTAGCTATCTTTGTATTCATAAGCGGCATTGACCAGAGTTTTATTGGCCACAAATTTCATTACCGATGGGTTTGGTGTGCTCTCTGCGTAAACTGTTGTTGGAAGCTTTTTTGCGATAGGAGTTTCGCTTACCGCCGGTTTTCCAGAATTGAGGTATTCAGAAATGGAGTTTGCCACTTCCTCCTGTACATCTTCCCAAGCAATTATGTCATACTTTTCAATCGCAATAAAATTTTGTGAGATATAAACCGTTTTCACAAAAGGTAAGTAGAAAAGTTCCTGTGCCAGAGGACTTGATTGTGCATCGTCAATATTTTTAAATTCATGGCTGGATGACCGCGTCAGAAAAGAATCTGCGGTGAACTTAATAATGTTTGGATTGGAAGTTTTAGAAATTTCTATGTTAAATTGAGTCACTGCCCTGTTTTTTTTACAAAAATATAAAAAGAAAAACAATGTATTCAATATATTTGGCACTCAAACGTTCAATTTGACCAAAAGCAATGCTTTCCTTGGTTTTTTATGGAAGAAGAGGATGCGTGTGGACGCACATTTAATTTTATTGATGCTGTCCCTGACTAATCAATGGCAAAAATATATATATTTGAACACTTTTGGAATATCGTGTTGCATTGGAATCTCTTGAGATCGGATGTTGAGGGAGTTTCTATGTTCGAAATCCTATCAGCGGAATAGAAGCAGGCAGTGCTAAGTTGATTGAATACAGCGAAAAGCGGTATTTCTAAAGAACGTTTTACCATAAAATGATAAAAAGAAATTATGAATATTAAACAAGTTTCCCTAATTGTACTTTTTTTATCTTCTTTATATGGATTTTCCCAAGATGGGATTCCAGTATATTCCGATTATTTCGCCGATAATTTATACTTGATACATCCTTCGATGGCTGGTGCGGCCACCCATAATCAAATTCGATTGACTGCCAGACAGCAATGGTTTGATCAAAAAGATGCTCCAAACCTACAGACGCTAAGCTTCAATGCTCGACTGGGAGAGCGGTCTGGAGTTGGTGCTATTGTGTTCAATGATAAAAATGGATATCATTCACAAACTGGAGGTTATCTTACCTATGCCCACCATATTATGTTTTCTAGAAGTGAGGCCGACCTGAACCAATTGTCGTTTGGATTGAGTGTTGGATTGACCCAGTCTAAGTTGGACGAGACAAATTTTGATCTTTCGGATTTTGATCCCGTGATAGCGGGTATTATGCAAAGCACTTCCTATTTTAATGTCGATGCCGGTATGTCCTACAACTTTTTGGACTTTTCGAGCCACTTTACGGTAAAGAACATCATCTTTCAGAATCGATCTCTTTACTCACAAGATTATGAATCCAACAACCAACGCAAATACTTGCTTTCTGCTGCTTATGCCATAGGCAAATATGGATCACTCTGGAGCTATGAGCCATCGACGCTCTTTCAATGGACCGAACGAACTGGGGAAAAAGCAATCGATATAAATTTTAAAGCTTATAGAGAAATGGATTTTGGAAAGTTGTGGGGTGGAATATCCTATAGACGAACTCTAGATGGTGCAGAATATAAGGATGGTGCACAAATTAAGGGAGAAAAACTTCAATATATTACTCCCGTACTTGGTATCAACTTCAATAATTTTATGTTTGCTTATACCTATTCTTATCAAGCTGGAAATATAAGGATGGAGAGTGGTGGTTTTCATCAAATAACCCTTGGATATAACTTTTTGGGCGGTAGGCCAGAGCCTTATGATTGCCATTGTCCAGCGGTCAACTAATGTAATCTACGAGCCAGAAAGGGTTTTGTGATATTTACGCGCCACACTTAAAGCTTTTCTGTAATAATGTTTTCTGCTTCTCCTTCTATAAGGAATTCCTTTCGTTTGTTTTGTAAAATGCTACTTTAACGGAAGAATAGCTATTTTGCATTTACCTTTATGGAGAATAAAACTTATTCATGGCATGAAGGAAATTCCATTCATTTTTTACCTGTAAACGTTTATTAATCGATTCTAGATTTTTAGCCAATGATAATCAAACCAGTCAACGGAAAGGCTCCGCAGATACCAGAAGATTGCTATATAGCCGAGAATGCGACAATTGTCGGCGATGTTATTATGGGAACCCAATGTAGTGTTTGGTTTAATGCCGTTATCCGTGGTGACGTTAATTATATAAGAATCGGTAATAAGGTAAACATTCAGGATGGGACCGTTATCCATGCTACTTATAAAACCTCGCCAACAACAATAGGAAACAATGTTTCAATTGGCCATAATGCCATTGTTCACGGTTGTACAATTCACGATAATGTTTTAATTGGTATGGGAAGTATCGTTATGGATGACTGCGTTGTAGAGAGCAATACCATCATTGCTGCCGGCGCGGTAGTTTCAAAAAATACAAGAGTGGAAGCTGGAAGTATTTATGCGGGTGTTCCGGCAAAAAAGATAAAGGATATTAGTCCCGAACTTACAAAGGGAGAAATAGAGAGAATTGCCAATAACTATGTGATGTATTCGGGATGGTTTAAATGAAGTTTATCTGAACCTCCTGTTCTAAGTTTGTCGAGAAGTCATAGAACTCCGACAAAAAGAAAAATGTTCGATGATATGACTGATCAAAACAACCCCTTTGTGTATTAAAAGTCCATTTTCTCCACAGAAATCTTTTCAGTATAATTCCTTAACAGAAACTTCAAAGTATCGGGTTCAGCATTGGTGAAAAACTGCAGGTTTGGATTCGTATTCTCTTCGCGAAGTAGGTTGAGACTTTGAAGGACCGTTTTTGTTTGTTTGGCAACCGCTTCACCTGAATCAATAATTTCAACGTGTTCTGGAAGTATTTTTTTTAAGGCGGGAATAATGTAGGGATAATGGCTACATCCAAGCACCACATAATCGACGTTCGCCTCAATCATAGGTCTGGTATGCTTCCTTAAAAGTTCCATCATTTCGGGACAATCCAATTTGCCTGCTTCTATTAGTGGAACAAGTCCTTCCCCTATGATTTCCACTACGCTTATATCTCTTGTGAACTCTTTGTTGGTCTGACTAAAAAGTGTGCTACTGAGAGTTCCTTTGGTGGCGAGGATTCCGATGGACTTTGATTTTGTTCTTAGTGCTGCCGGCTTAATTGCAGGTTCTATTCCGATGATAGGAAGGGCGTATTTTTTGCGTAGAGTGGTAATGGCATTGGTGGTTGCCGTGTTGCAGGCTACCACGATTATCTTACATTGAAATTCAAGAAGTTTTTTTACATTTTTGAGGCTGAGATCTGTTATCTCTTCGGAAGATTTATTTCCATAGGGTGCGTTTTTACTATCGGCTAGGTAGATAGTATTTTCCAAAGGCAGCAAGTTATGGATTTCCTTCCAAATTGAAGAACCACCCACCCCTGAATCGAAAATTCCTATTGGATTATTATTTTTCACACGTTAAATGTACCAAATAATACCATTTTAAATATATTATGTCGCCATTGTTTCTATAAGGTATAATGCCGATATAGATTTTAAGGAGCATTTATGCGATAACCTGTCCCGAAATTTCTTCGGGATTTAAAAACTTGTCCGCCGAGGAGGATCATAATCGGTATAACTCGAAATTAAAGCAAAAAAGATACCCGTTTCTCAACGGGTATCTTTTAAATATTATAGGATTTACGGAAAATTAAATTCCCAAATCTTTTTTTACATCTGCCATAAGGTCTTTACCATCAGCAAGGATAATTCCACTGCCCATTGTAGAGTCCAACACATATTGGTAACCTTGAGCACGACCTACTTTCTGGATTGCCGATTGAGCTTTTTCAAGGATAGGCTTAAAAATATCAGATTTTTTCTTTTCTAGATCCTGAAGAGCTTGTTGTCTATATGCTTGAATATTGTCTTGCATTCCATTGATTTCTGTCACTCGTTTAGCGTTTTCCTCGTCTGTTTTGGATTCAGCTTCACTATCATACAATTTGGCCTTGGCTTCCAATTCCTTTACCATCGCCTTAATTTCTGTATCATAAGTCTTTTGTACCTTTTCAATTGAGGTTTGTGCTGCTTTGAAATCTGGCATGGATTCAATCAACTCCTGTGCGTTGATATGTGCAATTTTGGTTTGGGCGTTCACAAAACTTGTGGCTCCCACGAAAATTGCCAATGCAACCAGTATTGTTTTCATTTTTCTCATTGTTTGCGTATTTAATTTAAGTGTTATTTATTTTTAGTTTAAGTGGATTATAATAAAGGCTATATAAGGATTATTCAATTAAATAGTACCTGTCTTCTCGTTTTGACAAAGGTTTTAATCTTTTTTACGAGCATCTAAAATTGAATCTCTTCGACGTTGACGCTCATCCATCATCTTTTGTCTACGATCCTCAAATTCCTGTTTTTTTGCAGCTCTAATAGAATCCCGCTCTCTTTGACGTTCCGCCATCATCTCTTCCCTTTCCGTTTTTTTCTCCTCCATAGCTTGTTCTCTCTCTTGTTGTTTTTCTTCCAGCGCTTTCTCTAACTCCGTTCTCTTCTCATCCATTGCTTTTTCACGCTCTTCTCTCTTCTCTGCAATAGCTTGCTCTCGCTCCTCCCTCTTCTTCTGCATTTCCTGTTCGTGGGCACTCAACGCTTCTTCTTTTTCAGGTGAAAGTCTTTCTTGTCTTTCTATTTCGCGTTTTTCTTTTTTGGATTCGGCCTGAACTCTACGTCCTGCACGTTCAATGCTTCGTAGAACTTCATCACTGATATCATTTCTCTTAGCGGCGAAAAGCATAACCACATCGGCTGATTTATCGAAAATAAAATCGTATTTCTTATTTTCGGCTATTTCTTGTACGATATTAAAAACTTGATCCTGGATAGGCTGAACCAGCTGTCTTCTCTGTATCATTAAATCGCCATTAGGGCCAAATCGGGCTTGTTGGTAATTTAATATTTCGTCTTCCTTTATCTTAATGTCTTCTTCACGCTCCTCAATTAACTCGGGGGTAAGCAATATCCTTTCATTCGCAAGATTAAGCTTCATTTGATCCACCTCTTTTTGGCTTTTTTCAAGGTCTTGCTTCCAGCGCTGAACCTTTCCCTCAAGTTGGGTTGTTGCCTCTCGATATTCCGGAACACTTTCCAGAATATACTCCATATCTATATAACCTATCCGCACACCACGTTGTGCAGTTGCCATATAGCTGAAGCACAAAATGGCAAAGGTAAAAAGGATTGTTTTTTTCGTCTTCATATATATTGGTTGTTGTTTAGAAAAAATCGTGCCAAGTTTAAAATTGTTGCCCAATGATAAAATGGGTTTCCCATCCATGTGGTTCTGTTTGTCCTAATACGGGGTCAAATCCATAGCCAAAATCTATTCCCAAAAGTCCAAAAGCAGGCATAAATATACGTAAACCAAATCCGGCAGAACGACTGAGTTCAAAAGGATTATATTCTTTGAAACCATTGTAAGCGGCCCCGCCTTCAGCAAAACCTAGCACATAAATGGAAGCCATTTGGGCCAAAGTTACTGGATATCTTACTTCTAACGAAAATTTATTGTAAATCGTATTTCCGTCAGTGCTACTTAATGACTGGTTTGGATAACCTCTTAACTGGATTACCTCACGGCCATCTAGACTATATGCCCCAAGACCATCTCCACCTAAAAAGAACCTTTCAAAAGGAGGAGCTCCTCTATCATTGTTGTAAGATCCTAAAAATCCAAATTCTGTATTACTACGTAAAACGAGTTTACCCATTATACGGGTGTACCAAGTGCCTTTAAATTTTACTTTGTAATATTCCAACCATTTAAATCGCTCCTGATCTATTTCTGATCTTCTAATTCTGGCATTTTCAAGCTGGCTACTGTTGGAATTAGGATCTTTAAGAATGTCCTCCTGCTGGGCCCGTTCCTCGTTCAGGGTTTTATAATCTACATTATTAAATGCGGAATAGGGAGGAGTAAGTTTTGCCGATATGCTGAAATCAGATCCAGCCATTGGGTAAATAGGGTTTACCGTGGTGTTGTTTCGGCTTATCCCTATAGTGTACGCCAAGTTGTTGGAAGACCCATCTCCGAAAGTAAATAATCCGGTGTTATAATTGTTTAGGTTATAATGTTGAAAACTGATTGCGTTGGACCATACGAAGTAATCGTCCGGCCATTTAACTTTTTTGGCCAAGCCAAGTGATCCCCCAGTTATGGTGAAACTTTTGTCTCTGTCTGCCCGGCGTTGGTTATAGTCATATAAGTATTGAATGGTATGTGAAAATGAAGAAGAAAATTGAATCGGTTTCTTCCCTCCCAACCACGGCTCTACCAAAGAAAGGCTATAGGTTTGATAATAGGAACTGGCCTGGGCCCGTAACGACAGTTTTTGTCCATCACCCATTGGCAATGGTTTATACGATTTTAGATTAAAGATATTTCGAAGTGAAAAGTTGTTGAAAGACAGACCTAATGTTCCAACAAGTCCACCGCCACCATAACCTCCTTGAAGTTCAATTTGACTGGAACCTTTTTCAATTACCGAATATTCCAAATCGACAAGACCGTTGTTTTCGTCAACTTTTTTGAAATTTGGACTTAGCTGTTCTGGATCGAAAAATTGCAATTGGCCCAATTCACGGAGAGTTCTTATAACGTCGCGCTTGCTATATTTTTGGCCAGGACGAGTTCGAAGTTCTCTATAAATTACGTGGTCATTGGTACGATCGTTTCCGACCACGGTTACGTGATCAAAATAGAAAAGATTGCGTTCCATAATACGGATTTCAAAATCAATGGTATCATTACGTACTGCAACTTCTACAGGGTTTATACGTACAGCGAGATATCCGTTGTTCTGATAAAGGTTGGTAATGTCCTCGGCATCTGGCGCTGAATCGTCCATGATACGTTCTTGGAGCAAGACGCCATTGTAAACATCACCTTTTTTAATTCCGAGGATCTGCCGTAGTTGGCCATCGGTAAATACACTATTTCCTATAAACTTAATGTCTCCAAAATAGTATTTATCGCCTTCCTCGAGCTTCATTTTTATGGCAATGTCTTTTTTGCTCAAAACAATGAGAGTATCATCCAAGATTCTGGCATCTCGATAACCATTGGCTTTGTATTTTTTAAGAATAGATACCTTGTCTTCATTAAATCCTTCTTCGGTGTATTTGGAACGTTTCCAAAATCTTAGAAAGTTGCTCTGTTTGGTTTTTTTCATTGCACCACGCAGTTTTGCACTCGAGAAATGTTCGTTTCCTTCAAAATCGATATCTTTGACCTTCACCCGTTTTCCTTTGTCAATAGTGATGGTCATGTCCTTTGCAATCTGGACACCTGTAGAATCCAAAATAGGTTTGGTCTCAATATCGACATCGGTATTGAAGAAGCCTTCCTTTTGATATTTTTTGGTGATGTAGTTCTTGGTGGTGTTAAGAAGGTTGTTTGTAATTTTTACACCAGGCTTCAGATCGTTGTCCTTAATAATTTCCTTCTTTTTGCCCTTTCTAATCTTTTTGCCTTCTATGGTAACTTCATGCAGTTTGGGAAGTTCTACAATGTAGAGTTCCAAATCTACCATATCATCCTCTAGATTAGTAACATAAAAAGCGATATCGCTAAATAGGTTTTGTTCCCAAAGTTTTTTGGTTACTTGGCTCAGTTTTTCGCCCGGAATAGAAATCCGGTCCCCTTTTTTTAGTCCGGTGAAGGCGATTACTGTTTGCTCATTGAAGCCTTGTGCGCCCGTTACTTTAATGGAGTTAATGGTATATTTACGGCCACTGTCCAGCTCTTTTTGCTGAGCCTGAATTGTACAAACAGAAAGTATTGTAAATAAAAAGATACAATATGATTTTTTGAATATGTGCAATAGGGAACTATTGGTTAAGTTGTTCACTGGTTTTTCCAAATCTTCTTTCTCTATTTTGATAGTTTAATATTGCCGCAAAAAGATGTTCTTTCGTATAATCCGGCCAAAGTGTTTCTGTGAAATATAGCTCGGCATACGCTATTTGCCATAGTAGAAAGTTGCTAATACGCTGTTCGCCACTTGTGCGTATCAACAAATCCACGTCTGGTAAATTTCGCGTGTAAAGATGATTATTAATAACCGTTTCATCAATATCGTCGCGCGAAATTAGGTTATTTTTAACTTTAAGACTAATCTCTTTTATTGTTTTTATAATTTCTTGTCTAGACCCGTAACTCAGTGCAAGCGTGAGGGTCATCCTCGTATTGTCCTTGGTTAATTCCATGACCTTCTGCAACTCTGTACGCGCTTTGGAAGGCAGCGCATCCAAGTCGCCGATGGAATTGAGTTTTATGCTATTATCCTGAAGGGTCTTGATTTCTTTCTTAAGAGAGGAAACAAGCAGTTTCATTAAAATTTCCACCTCCATTTTTGGACGGTTCCAGTTCTCGGTTGAAAATGCATAAAGTGTTAAATAAGGAACGCCTATTTCGGCACAACCCTCTACGATTTCACGGACGGCTTTGCTGCCGTTTTCGTGTCCCTTAAATCGAAACATTCCTTTTTGCTGTGCCCATCGGCCGTTGCCATCCATGATGATGGCTATATGATTGGGCAGTGTGGCTTTATTGATTTGGTCTAGAGTGGTCATAGAGTTTTAAAAAACACAGTAACAGGGTCGTCTTCCGAAGGCAAAGGTAACGGTTATCCCTGTGAACACATACCAATCATTGCTATTGATGTTCCCAAATTTTAAATTTTCGTCGTCAGCCTTCCCCTTAACTGGGTTGCTGCCATCGAGGTTGTCCGTAAAAGTGTAGCGTGCCCCAACTTCGAAACCAACCATCATATTTGTGCTAACCCGAACCTTATAACCCACTACCATTGGAATGGCAAAACTAATGGCATTGTCGTACTTCTCAATTTGATTACGTTCGTTTTTATATAAAGCGGAATAACCAAAGGCGGTGATACCCGTATAGAGATAGGGAGTTGAGATAGATTCTAAACTATGTACATCAAAATCCCAAAAGGTGTATTCCAGACCGATTGAAAGTTCTTTAACCGTATTATTAAAGTAATAACCGCGCTGCTCTCTCCGGTTGTTCTCGCTCTTGGTATCATCGCCCTCAATATTCGCTACAAGAAGAGATGCCCTAAATGCATGACGAGAACTTCTGTTCCATTTGAAAAGTGCACCTGCAGCTAAGGTACCGGGGTTGATATAATTTGTTTTCCCTACGTCGCCGATATAATTTGCGCCACCTACCATGCCACCTATCTCATAGGTTTGGGCCTTTGCCATAAATGCCGTGGTCAATAGTAAAAATACGGTCCCGAAATACTTCATATTCTTCAAAAGTTTGCAAATATAACAATAAACTTGTCTTAGCGATAAGCCAAGACCATTTGTCTCTGTTGATTAACAAATTTTAAAAGATTTTATTGTTTAGTGCCCGAAAGGAAAGAGAATTTTAAAGAAGATGGAAATAATTGTCAATTTCGCTTGTCTTCTCCCCACAACAATTTTTTTCTAATGGTTTTTATAAAACTATCATCGTTGAGCTGAAGCAACTTTATTTTGAAAGAAGCTTTTTTGATATGGATCCAAGTTTCATTTTCCAAAGTCGCAATCCTGGAATCCATGGACAGCAAAAAACTATCCTCGCGCCCAGATACCTTTAAGGATATTACGGCGGAATCGGGAACTACTAAGGGACGGGCGGTGAGATTATGGGCCGCAATGGGAGTAAGAACCCAGCTTTTGGCACAGGGATCTATTATGGGACCACCGCAACTAAGAGAATAACCCGTTGAACCCGTGGGAGTGGCCACTATCAATCCGTCGGACCAATAGGAAGTAAGATACTTATCATCCACCAGGGTCTCTACCTTGATCATAGAGGTTGTATTGTGCCTATTTACGGCCACTTCATTTAAAGCGAAATTGAGCGGTAATTCTTTCTCGTTCCTCGGAACGGTTTCAACAGTTAACAGGCTTCTTTCGGAAATGGAATATTCCCCATTGAGGATTAGATTTAAGCTTTGGGTGATTTCTTCCTTTTGGATAGTGGCCAGAAATCCAAGTCTCCCCGTATTTATTCCCACAATCGGAATGCCGAGATCCTGAACAAAAGTAACGGCTTTAAGAATGGTACCGTCGCCGCCAATGCTGAAGAAAAGGTCAAAACTGGAATCCAACTTATCAAAGGTACAGAGTCCCGAAAAGTTTCTGGTAATATCCTGATTGTGGTTTATGATATCCAAGAAATCCCTTTCAATAAAAACCTCGAACTCTTTCTTCTGAAGCACATCCAAGAGCATTTGAACGTATATTTCCGAGTTTTCGTGATAGAATTGACCGTAGATCCCTATTTTCATGCGCTTATTTCTCTGCCGGAACGAGTTTAAAAAAACGGACTTTCTTCTTCCAATTTCATTTCTTCTTTGAATTTTAAATGAGAAGAATGCTGGATTGAAATTTTATATCTTATTGGTTATACTTTTTGTGTACTTAAATATTCAAGTACTTATCCAAATATTGGGAACGTTCTTTTAAATCTTCAAGAAACTTGTCCTCTTGATGGTGGCTGACCACATCATAATTGTACCTCCTAAAAGTTTGGACAATGCTATTCAGACCACTTTGCCCAACCTTTAATGTTATCTGTACGGTCCCGTCATTAATCTCGGAAATAAAAAGGCCGAATATTCGAACTCCATTAGATTCTACAATTTGACAGACCTCGCTAAAGGAATAGTCTTGAATTCCTTTTTCTATGACGATGATGCCGCCATTTTCATTTAAAAAAGGCGTATTGTTGAAAAGGCTCATTATGTCACTTAATTCGTAATAACCCAAGTATCGATTGTCATTCCCTAGAACCGGCATTATATTGCTTTTATGAACTGCAAAGGCCTCAAGAACATCCAGCCAATTGGTGTCCTGGAGAACATGGAAAGGTTCAAGAGCATATTGGAAATCGCTGAGTGCCTTGGAGCTTTCAAAACAGTAAACATCATTTTCTGATACACATCCAATATAATGACCATCCCTTTCCACTGGAATATGTGTATAGGTGAGTTGATTGAAAACACTTTGTGCTTCCTTTATTTTTGAGGAGACATCAATGGGTTCTACATCGTTAATTATATAACTTTCGGTATCCATAGCTGCAATTTTGATGCAAATTACTTAAAATAAAGATTTCTGAACTGATGCTGGCTTTGTATTTTGGTTCTTTTGGCTCTTCCTTGGGAAAAATTTATAGAAATATCCTTCCAGTTTAGCGAATTTTGTAAAAAGTAATTTTTGAACTAACTTAAAATAAAATTATAAAGGTGACGAGACTAAGTGTAAATATTAATAAAATTGCTACTCTGCGAAACGCTCGAGGTGGCAATATGCCAAATTTATTGGAAGTGGCAAAGAATATTCAGAAATTCGGTGCTCAGGGAATCACCATACATCCCAGACCCGATGAACGCCATATTCGATATCAAGATGCATACGATTTAAAATCGATAGTGAATGTGGAGTACAATATTGAGGGAAACCCTATGGACGATTTCACCAAAATGGTTCTTGAGATAAAACCCACTCAAGTAACATTGGTCCCAGATGCTATTGACGCAATTACCTCTAATGCAGGTTGGGACACGGTTAAGCACCGGGATTATTTAAAAGAAGTTATTTCTGAATTCAATCGCAACGGAATCCGTACATCGATTTTCGTAAACCCAGAACTGAAAATGATTGAAGGAGCTGCTGAAACTGGAACTGACAGAATCGAATTGTATACTGAAGAATTTGCCGATCAATATTCATTGGGAAACAAGGAAGCGATTAAACCCTATACCGAATGTGCCGTGCTTGCAAATAAGTTGGGTTTGGGCATTAATGCCGGCCACGATCTTTCATTGGATAACATTAGATTTTTTAAGGAGAATATACCACATCTATTAGAGGTTAGCATTGGTCATGCACTTATATGTGAGTCGCTTTATGATGGTTTGGAAAAAGTTATTTCAGGATATTTAAAGAAACTAGCATAGTATTTTGATTTTTTAAAATGGGTGAGAATACGAATGCTTTTTGATCTTTGTAGTAGGAATTAAACAGAATTTCGTTCTAACTTAAAACTTTGGATTGACAAGGTTATTGATTACTTAAGCAATATGGGATCAAAGCGTAAAGAGGGTAAGGATTTAGACTTGGTATCATTGGATGAATACAATTCACTGAAGGAGACAACCTATCTTCTGTCTGGAAAAAATCGAGATATTTTGTTGGAATCTATCAAGGAATTGGAATCAGGTAAAGGCATTCAAGAAAATTTGTTTAATTGATGAAACTCACTTGGTCCAAAACCGCTTGGGAAGATTATTTATATTGACAAAAAACTGATAGAACAATGGCTTCTCGGATTAATGAATTGATTAGGAGCGCCATGCGTTCTCCTTCCGAAGGCATTGGAAAACCCGAAGCTTTAAGAGGTGGCTTGCAAGGCTATTGGTCAAGGCGGATAAACTATGAAAATCGATTGGTTTATAAATACGAAAAAGAGGCATTGCTTATTGCAGCATCTCGTTACCATTACGGGAAGTAAAATTTATAAAATCCCCTTTTCAAATCTTTGCCAATCCACTTGTATCTATAGAATTAAAAAAACTCACCAAAAATGACATTACACTCCCAAATTCTCGGAACCGGAAAACCCTTTATTATTCTCCATGGTTTTTTTGGAATGAGCGATAATTGGAAAACCTTAGGTCTTCGTTGGTCAGAGGATGGATACGAAGTTCATCTTTTGGACCTGCGAAACCACGGACGAAGTTTTCACAGCGAGGAATTTTCCTATAAAGTGATGGCACAGGATATAAAAAATTATTGCGATGAGCACCAACTAAATGAGATAATTGTCCTGGGCCATTCTATGGGTGGAAAAGTCGCCATGCAGTTCGCAGCCGACTATCCCGGAATGGTCTCAAAACTTATTGTAGCCGATATTGGCCCCAAGGCCTATCCACCACACCACCAAGATATTTTAAAGGCGCTTTCCGCTTTGGATTTCTCCAAAATTGAATCTCGGGGAGAAGCTGATGAAATTCTTTCAGAATACATCAAAGACCAAGGCACCCGATTGTTTCTACTTAAAAATTTATATCGAAATGGAAAAAAGGAATTCGGACTTCGAATTAACCTACCCGTTCTTTCTGAAAAAATTGAGGAAGTTGGTCGTGCACTTCCAGAAGATGCTATTTTTAATGGAGATGCATTGTTTGTGGCAGGTGAAAAGAGCGGCTATATTCAGTCAAAGGACGAATTCTTAATTAAGAAACACTTCCCAAAAGCAGTGATTAAGGAAATTTCGAATGCCGGTCACTGGCTCCATGCGGACAATCCAGATGAATTTTATAGCGTCTGCAATTCCTTCTTAAAATAATAATTAATCTCTTAAAATTAATTCTGATTTATTTTTGGATAAAAAATAAATTCGGATGAATATGTGGGAAATTTTTTATATTATTGTATGAGCATGTGTTATGCGTGCATAGTAAAGTCCGAATCAAACGGTATGCGATAACTTTTTTAAATCAACAATTCACCACATTTCTAAACCTTTTAAAGTATGATTATGAAAAAACTACTACTTTTCACTGCCCTTGGATTTTCAATGGCAGTTACCTATGCTGGCGGCTACCGAGTTAGCTTGCAGGGTCAAAAAGCCCTTGCAATGGGGCATACGGGGGTTGCTGTAATAAACAGTAGCGAATCCGTATTCTTCAATCCAGCGAGTCTCGTTTATTTGGAGGACAAACTAAATATCTCAGCAGGTGTTAGTGGTGTTTTCTCCAATATCGCCTATCAAGATCCGGAAACTGGCGCAAATGCCCGCTCTGATAGCCCAATGGGAACACCGCTCTATCTCTATGCCTCCTATAAAGCAACAGACTGGTTAACGGTTGGTCTTGGAGTTTACACTCCTTTTGGAAGTGAGGTAAAGTATGATGACGATTGGGCCGGTTCACATTTAGTGAACAATATCGATTTAAAGGCAATTTATATCCAACCTACTTTGTCTGTAAAGATAAATGATATGTGGAGCGTTGGTGGTGGCCCTATTTACGCTACTGGTTCTGTAAAATTCAACAGAAACTTAAACCGAACGCTGACCGATTTGGATGGCAATCGAAGTAATGTTACCGTTGAAGCAACCGGAATATCAAGTTGGGGATGGGTTGCGAGTACCTTGTTCACTCCTGCTGATAATTTTCATATTGGTTTTACATACCGTTCCAAAATTAATATGGATGCTGATGATGGTACTGCCGAATTTGAAAACATACCTAACTCCCCGCTTACTCCTTTCAAGAATACTTCTATCAAAGCAGGCTTGCCTATGCCAGCCGAAATGACTGTTGGTCTTTCGTATGATTTCCTGGATAAATGGACCTTTGCTTTTGATTTCAACCGTTCTTTCTGGGATGCTTATAAATCCTTGGATATAGATTTTGCCGATCCAAATATTCCAGATTCCAAAAACGCACGTAATTACAAGAATTCTTCGGTCTATCGTTTTGGAATGCAGTATGACGTTACACAGATGTTTACCCTTCGTGCTGGATATTATTTTGATGAATCTCCTGTTCGGAAAGGTTACTTTGCGCCAGAAACTCCCCGGAACGACAGCAATAACTTTACCGCGGGTCTTACCGTAAATATTAGTAGTCACTTGCAGATTGACGCTTCCTTCCTTTATTCACACTTTAAGGAAGTTAACGCATCTTATGATTATTATTTTGAGAATGACGTTGCCGTGCCTTTTAAAGGAACCTATAAAACCAATGCTTTTGTTCCTGGATTGGGGCTTACTTACAAACTATAATTAGAAAAACTCACATCTACTATGAAAAATATATTTAAATATTCATTTGCACTTTTGGCCATAGGTCTTATTGGTTGCGAGCCCGAGTTTGATAGCCCCGTTACCGATGAGGGCTTTTACAGTAGCGGAACTGCAGATCTTTCAAAATACGTTGCCGTCGGAAATTCATTGACAGCTGGTTATTCCAGTGGGGCCTTATATATAACAGGTCAGGAGAATAGTTATCCAAATATTATGGCAAATCAATTCGCTTTTGCCGGAGGTGGTGATTTCACCCAACCTCTTATGAACGATAATTTAGGAGGGCTGTTGTTAAACGGAATGCAAATAACAGAAAATCGTTTGGTTCTTGCAGTGGATGCAAACGGAAACCCTGGACCAGTTCGTCTGGAGGGAACGCCATCCACAGATATTGCAAATAAACTAAGTGGCCCGTTCAACAATATGGGTGTGCCTGGAGCCAAGAGTTTTCATCTTTCAGCCTCTAGCTATGGAAATATTGCTGGAGTTCCTGTCGGAGCGGCCAATCCCTATTTCGTTCGTTTTGCCAGTAGCGAAAGTGCATCTGTAATTGAGGATGCTGCGAACCAAAATCCCACTTTTTTCAGTCTTTGGATTGGAAATAATGATATCTTGAGCTATGCTACTTCGGGTGGTTCGGGAGTTGACCAAACAGGAAATCTTGATCCAAGAACTTATGGTTCTAATGATATTACAGATCCAAACGTTTTTGCTTCTGTTTATAGCCAACAAGTAGACGCTCTTGCGGCCGGTGGAGCAAAAGGTGTTTTGGTGAACATCCCGGAGATAACCTCAATTCCTTATTTCACTACCGTACCAACTAAAGTTATTCCTTTGGATGCTGCCACTGCCGGCCAGCTAAATGCACAATTTGCAGGTTACAATACCCAAATATTGCCTGGTTTGGTAGCTGCGGGTATTTTAACTCCAGCTGAAGCTGCCTTGAGAATGATTAACTTTTCAGCCGGTCAAAACTATCCAATTATGACGGATGATGATCTAACTAATTTAACACAGATATTGCAAGGACCTCCTTTCAGTTTGCCTGCACAAACAGCTGCCTTATTAGGCCAGTTGCGACAGGTAAACTCCAATGACCTCATTGTATTGACTGCTTCGTCAATTATTGGAACCACACCAGATCCAGGAAATCCACAAGGCATTATTGGCGTTACCATTCCTTTAAGTGACCAATTTGTTTTGGCAGCTTCTGAGCAGGCTCGTGTAACTGCTGCACTAAATGCTTACAATACGACCATTCAGGCTCTGGCAGGCGCAAAAGGCCTGGCCTTCGTTGACTCTAAGTCAGCTTTGTCGCAGCTTGCAAGTGGCGGAATTCCGTATGATGGAGGAATACTTACCTCCCAGTTCGTTACGGGCGGAGCTTTCTCATTGGATGGTGTTCACCCAACTCCAAGAGGATATGCCTATATTTCAAATTTGATGATACACGCAATCAATAGCACTTACGATGCAACCATTCCCACTGTACATATTGGCAACTATCCAACTATAACTCTGTGGAATAACTAAATTTTAATACTCCTCCCCAATAAATTTAAGCCGTCCGACCTTCTCGGACGGTTTTTTTATATTTGAATTTCTATATTTATGGAGTTTAATATTTCCATAAAAATAAACTTATTATGAGACTCATTTTAAAACTGCTTCTAACTGGTGTAGCCGTATTTGTACTGGCAGAAATACTGCCTGGCATCCAAGTCGCTGGGTATGGCTCAGCACTGATTGTCGCCATTGTTTTGGCTTTATTGCGACTGATCGTCAAACCGATCTTGATAATTCTCACATTGCCGATAACCATTATTACCTTTGGTATCTTTCTTCTTTTTATAAATGCAATTATCATTTTAATCGCATCTTATTTAATCGATAGTTTCCATGTTTCTTCAATATGGTGGGCGCTTCTTTTTAGTTTGTTGCTTTCGTTTTTTCAAACCGTTCTTTTTCCCTTCTGGGAGAGGATAGATAACAAGCTATACAAGACTGGACAAATGTTTGTTGGCTAGACTAAAAAATCGTACTTTTGCATCCCGAAATTCAGAAAAAAGAGATGAACATTACAAGAAAAGACATTGACGATTTAAACGCTGTATTGACAGTGGAAATAGTAAAGGACGATTATTCAGGCAAGGTTGAAAAGGTCCTGAACGATTATCGAAAAAATGCTAATATCCCTGGATTCCGAAAGGGGCATGTTCCTATGGGGATGGTAAAAAAACAATACGGTAAGGCTGTTTTGGTAGAAGAAGTAAATAAACTTCTTCAAGATTCACTTCACAAATTTTTGACCGAGGAAAAATTGGATGTTCTCGGAAATCCGCTTCCAAAGAACGAAGCAGAAATAAATTGGGATTCCGATAATTATTCTTTTGAATTCGAATTGGGACTTACTCCTAAGTTCGATATAGATTTAAAAGCCAAGGAAATCACCCAATACAAAATTGTAGCAGACGAGGAGATGCTTAACAATCAGGTTAAGACAATCCGCAAGCAATATGGAAAATTGGTTTCCAAGAATGAGGTTGAAAAAGGTGACGAGATAACTGGAACTTTTACTTCCGAAGAAAAGGAAATCGAAAAGAAAACAACTCTTTCAACCAATGAAATTGATGGCAAGGAACAACTTAAGAGCCTTATAGGAGCTAAAGTTGGTGATACCGTTATATTGAAAACGAAGGGTATGTTCGCCGATGATCACGACAACCAAAAATATTTTGGAGTCTCCCATGATGACGCTCACGGATTGGATATTGAGGTTTCTTTTAAAATAGAAGAGGTCAATACCCGCGAAATGGCAGAATTAAATCAGGAATTATACGATAAATTGTTCGGAGGCGAAGGCGTAGTAACTTCAGAAGATGAATTGAAGGCTAAAATCAAGGAAGACGCCGAAAGACAGTTTATGCAGCAAAGCGACCAGAAATTGTTGAATGATGTGGTTGATTCCTTAATCGAAAATACAAAATTCGACCTTCCTTCTGAGTTTTTACAACGTTGGATAGCAAATTCGGGTGAAACTAGACTTTCTGAAGAAGAAGCTAAAGAAGAATTTGAAAGAAGTGAAAAAGGACTGCGTTATCAGCTAATTGAAGGAAAACTTCGTGCAGAAAATAATTTGCATGTAACCTTTGAGGAGTTGAAAGACTATTCAAAAGGAATGATAAAAGTTCAGATGGCCCAGTTCGGTCAAATGGATCCTTCCGATGAAGAATTGGATTCCATCGCCGCACGAATTCTTTCCAATAAAGAAGAGGTAGAGCGCTTGAGCGAACAATTGAATACCAGTAAAATGCTCAATTTCTTTAAGGAAAACGCAAAATTGAAGACTAAGGAAATTACCTACGATAAATTCATTAAAGAGGCCTACGCATAATTCAACGAAGAAATAGTTATCTTTAGGCGTTGAATTGGTTTGATTTGACGCTTTTTTTAATTTCGAAGTGAGCTGAAATTTTATGAGCCTCTTCGAAAATTATTTTCGTAACGAAAAAAACGAACACACATTTATGGACTACAGTAAGGAATTTAAAAATTTTGCTATAAAAGATCAAGGGATCAATAATATGTACTATGATAAAATTATTAGCAGTATGTATCCTGTGAACTTGACCCCAAATATTATCGAAGAACGCCAAATGAACGCTGTTGCGATGGACGTTTTTTCAAGATTGATGATGGATCGGATTATATTTCTCGGTACTGGCATCGATGATCAAGTGGCCAATATCGTTCAAGCTCAGTTGTTATTTTTGGCCAGTACAGATGCATCCCGGGATATCCAAATCTACATTAATTCACCTGGTGGAAGTGTTTATGCAGGCTTGGGAATTTACGATACCATGCAATTCATCAAACCTGACGTAGCTACAATCTGTACAGGAATGGCCGCTTCTATGGCTGCTGTTCTATTATGCGCGGGCGAAAAAGGAAAACGCAGTGGATTGACGCATTCTCGTGTGATGATCCATCAACCATTGGGTGGGGCACAAGGCCAGGCTAGTGACATTGAGATTACCGCTAGGGAGATCATTACCCTGAAGGAAGAACTCTATAAAATTATCGCCAAACATTCTGGTCAAACCTATGAAAAAGTATATGAGGACAGCGACCGTGATTATTGGATGAAAGCGGATAGAGCATTGGAATACGGAATGATTGATGAAATACTTACGAGAAGCTAGTATCTAGTTTGCATTGTAGGGACATTAGGCCGTAAGACGCAGGACGGATTGGGAGCTATTTAAGGTGCCATTATTTTACAAATAATATTAGTCTTATGTCGATCATTTAATCATTATAATTGAATTTTATTGAAAAGAAATAATATGTCGAAAGAAGATTTGGAATGTTCTTTTTGTGGCCGGAAAAAATCGGAAACCAGCCTGCTTATTGCAGGATTGGATGCCCATATTTGCGACCGCTGTATTGAACAAGCACACGGAATTGTAGTAGAGGAGGCTCTTTCATGCCGGCAAAACGGAACTGTCAGCCGATTTAATGCTCAAAAAACCAAAGATCATAAAAGCATTTTTGGATGATTATGTTATTGGTCAGGATTTTACCAAAAAAGTAATGTCCGTTGCGGTTTACAACCATTACAAAAGACTTTTACAGCCCAAAAGCGATGACGATATTGAAATTCAAAAGAGCAATATTATAATCGTTGGACAAACAGGAACCGGTAAAACGTTAATTGCGAAAACTATCGCGAGAATGTTGAACGTACCTTTGGCCATCGTTGACGCCACGGTTTTGACGGAGGCTGGTTATGTAGGGGAGGATGTGGAAAGCATTTTGACACGACTGTTGCAGGCTGCGGATTACAATCTTGAAAAAGCCGAAAACGGTATCGTTTTTATTGACGAAATCGATAAAATAGCACGTAAGAGCGACAATCCTTCCATTACACGAGATGTGAGTGGAGAAGGGGTGCAGCAAGCGTTATTGAAACTTTTGGAAGGAACTACCGTTAATGTGCCACCGAAAGGAGGAAGAAAACATCCCGACCAAAAATTTATTGAAGTAAATACCGAAAATATTCTCTTTATTGCCGGTGGCGCTTTTGATGGTATTGAGCGTCATATCTCTAAAAGATTGAACTTTCAGGCCGTCGGATTTAATGCGTCAATGAATGAAAATCAAATGGAGCGTGAAAACCTGCTTCGCTATATTATTCCGAAGGATTTAAAGGATTTCGGATTGATTCCCGAGATCATTGGTCGTCTTCCGGTTCTTACCTATATGAATCCGTTGGACAAGGAAACCTTGCGGGCGATTCTTACCGAACCTAAAAACGCGATTATCAAGCAGTACAAAAAACTGCTCGAAATGGACGGGATCAAGTTTGAAATTACTGAAAAGGCCTTGGACTTTATTGTAGAGCAAGCCATTGAGTATAAGTTGGGAGCCCGTGGTCTCCGCTCATTATGTGAAGCGGTTTTAACAGATGCAATGTATGAATTTCCAGGGACCGATGTTAAATCCCTTGTGGTTACGAAAGAATACGCCGAAGAGAAGTTGAATAAATCAACTCTTAAAAAATTGAAGGCAGTTTCTTAAATTCATTATATTCATAAAATACAAAACCTCGGCTTGAATCCGAGGTTTTATTATTTTAGAAACTGTCCGGCTCGCTACACAATCGTTCTATTTCTTATGTGTTTTTGCGTAGTCTTCTACCGCTTCCTTTGTGGTAAACCAATTTCTTCCTTCTTTGTGAGCGTCAATTTTACCTTGACGCGCCAGTAAACTTATATATTCCTGGCCATAGGGCAAATCAACCTCTTTCACCAAATTGGAGATTTCAGTATATTCAGCAGTATTGCCCGGAATGGCAGAAAGATAAATATTTAGACTTCGTTCCAATGCCTGCGCCATCAGTAAAGTCAATTTTTGATAATTTCCTTTGTTGGCACGTAAGCGTCCGAGCAACAGCATCTTGATCCCATTAGTTTAGATATCTAGTTTTGCATTTCTAAAATTAGATATTATGTTAGGTCTTGATAGTAGTTTTCGGTTTGAGCTGTATTTATCCTCCACGGATATGCGCAAGAGTTTTGATAGTCTCTGCGGCATCGTTGAGGCAGAACTTTTGACCGCACCATCCGATGGATCGGTCTATATTTTTG
Source organism: Aequorivita sp. (assembly GCA_034676445.1). GTDB lineage: Bacteria > Bacteroidota > Bacteroidia > Flavobacteriales > Flavobacteriaceae > Aequorivita. The sequence goes on along the minus strand of JAUCCE010000005.1, from coordinate 989,084 downwards.
TAACAAGCTTCACAATAAGATGAAGCTTTTGCAATGGCGTACGGGTGGTTTTGTATTGTACTATAAGCGTTTGGAGAAGGGTACTTTTGAAGTTCCACTTTACGATGGTTCGGTAAAGAGCTTGGTTTTAAGTTATCCGCAGTTGGTGCTTCTTTTTGACGGGATCACCATTGGCAATCTATCTCAGAAAAAAAGGTACAAAACCTCTTAAGACCCTTGGTTTTACTGTGTTTTTTCCGTATTTTTATGCTGTGACAATAGAGGGATTGCAAATAGAAAACCGGAAACAAAGGCAAGAGATCATGGCCTTAAAGCAGCAGCTCGATCAACTGATAAAGCTTATAAACGGCTTTAAGTCCGAGCGTTTTTCCAGTACGCTGCCTATCTTGGATCAGCCCACTCTATTTGATATTCCGGAAGAAGCCCCGCAAGAGCCGATAGCCAAAGAAGAAATCACATATTCCAGGAATAAGGCAAAGCACCAAGGCCGCAACCAGCTTCCGGAAGGCCTGCCCTAAAGGAAATTATCATTGTCCCGGAACAGGACGTAACGGGCTTGGTCAAGATAGGCGAAGAAATAAGTGAGACCCTGGATTATACGCCTGCCAGTTTGGTAAAACGCCGTACCATACGCCCCAAATATGCCAAGGCAATGGGCAAGGTGTCCTGATAGGAGAGCTTCCAAGCCGTCCCATAGAAAAATCCATTGCCAGGCATCGCTCTACACACATATTGGTAAGCAAGTACATAGATCACCTGCCTTTTACCGCCAAATACAAATGTTCAAACGTGATTTTGGCTGGAACGCCGCCCAGAGCACTTTTTCCGACTGGTAAACAGTTGCTGTACGCTACTGGAACCGCTCTATAACAAACTAAAACAGAAAGTCATCTCCAGCATTATATCCAAGCGACGAGAGCCCATAAAAGTATTGGACAAAGACAAGATCAAAAGCACACATCAAGGATATCAATGGGCTATCGCAGCCCATTCACAATCTGGTGCTCTTTAATTACCGAAAGGGAAGGGGCAGGGCAGGTCCAAAAGAAATATTGGAAAACTATAAAGGCTTCTTGCAATGTGATGGGTATACTGTCTATGATGCTATTGGGCACCAAAAAGGGATTACTCTTGTAGGATGTTTGGTGCATGCCAGAAGAAAATTTTTTGACGCACAGGACAATGATCCAAAGCGGGCAAAACATGCCCTAGGACTGTTTGGTCAAATATATGCCCGTGAAAAACAGATCAAAATCCTTTCAAAAGAAGACTTGGCCTTAAAACAAGAACTTCGCCTAAAAGAAATTGCACCACTGATCAAGCAGATCAAAACTTGGATAGAAGAGGAAAACCTTAAAGTATTGCCCAAGAGTGCCATTGGAAAGGCTATGGCCTATTACCTAAACCAATACCACAAACTAGAGGCCGTAATACTTGATGCGCGATTGGAACTGGACAACAACCTTATTGAAAACGCCATTAGGCCGCTTGCCCTTGGCAGAAAGAACTATCTGTTTGCAGGTTCGCACCATGCTGCGCAAAACAGTGCAATGCTTTATTCATTCTTTAGTAGTTGTAAGGCCAATGATGTTAACCCTAGGCAATGGCTACAATACGTACTGGAAAATATTCCTGATTGGAATATCCAAAAATTGGAAGACCTACTACCTAACAATTTTCAAGAAAAAAATCGACCTGTAGTTGCTCGGATGGATACGTTGGCACTGTTTAAAGCTGAATAATATTTTGCGCGATCATTCTTTAAAATAATTGCTGGAGGAAATCCTTCTTTCATCAATAATAAGTTCATTGCTAAACGTACAGTACGTCCGTTACCATCAAAAAAGGGATGTATCCAAACAAATTTATGATGGAATACAGTGGCCAGTTCAATGATGCTTAAACCCAAAGTGTTTTCATTTACAAACAATATCAGCTCATCTATTAAGGCTGAGACTTTCTGGGCATTTGGTGGTGTAAAATTGGCACCTGCTATTCTAACTCCAGCATTTCGAAGTCTTCCAGCGAAATCATCTTCAATATTTCGTAAAACAAGGGCGTGTAAATCCAGGATGTCTTTGCTGGAAATAATGCGATTTTTAGCTACTAGTTCATTTAGATACTTCAATGCGGTCTGATGGTTCACTGCTTCAAAATGTTCGCGAAGTGATTTTCCCGATATAGTAACACCTTCCTGCAACACCATTTGGGTTTCACGAAGACTTAAAGTATTCCCCTCAATACTGTTGCTGTTATATGTCCATTCAATGGAAAGGGTTTCTATAATTTTCCGCAAGGCTCCGCCTGATAAAGGACGGTTTTGTTGAAGTGCATCCTTTTTCTCAAATAACCTGTCAAATGTAGGTTGGAGTTGCTCCCTATATGATAAATCTATTTTCCGCATATCACAAAGGTACTCATTTTATCGGATAACTTACGAATAACGTCTATCCGATTTTACACTTTAATTGATATTTTCTCTTTTTTTTAACCTTAGAGGGAAATTTCTATTTCACTTTTATTGCCCTAATTTCTTTTTATTGAGTTCTAATAGGTCTTCCAAAAAACCTAGGGATCTCAACAATAAATGAAAATTCTGTTTCGCAAATCGAGGATTGACAGACAGTTAATATCGGTTAGCCTCTATGGTGCTTGGTCTAGTTTGATTAATAGCAAACGCATAATCCGAAGCTTGAAAAATTAATTGGCAATCTAAGTCTGCTGATAAAAATCCTCAGGGATGCGCTATTCAGTTTGTAATTACTAAATTCGTTCCTGAAACTAGTTGCCTAATCATTTGCAATCTTAAAACACTTCCCTTATGAAAGACGAAAAACTCGCAGTACTTATTGATGCAGACAATGTTCCGTATGCATACGTAAAAGAAATGCTTGATGAAATTGCAAAATACGGCAACCCAACCATCAAGCGTATCTATGCCGATTGGACAAAGCCAACAGTTTCGGGATGGAAAAACATTTTACTTGAAAACGCCATAACGCCAATACAACAGTACAGTTACACAACGGGCAAGAATTCCAGTGACAGTGCACTGATAATTGATGCTATGGACTTGCTTTACTCGGGAACGGTCGATGGATTCTGCATCGTTTCAAGCGATAGCGATTTTACAAGACTGGCAACCCGTTTGCGAGAAGCCGCAATGTTCGTAATTGGCATCGGTGAACGGAAAACCCCTCGCCCCTTTATTACTGCTTGTGATAAATTTATTTACATCGAAATTCTTAAAAAGGAAAAGGTATCGGAGGCTAGTGAAAAACAGAGTCCACTGAAGAAATCTAAATCGAAAGCTCCGTTAGAAAATAAGATTGATAAGGAGTTGATAAACCTGATAAAGGATAGCATCGAAGAGATTTCAGATGATAGTGGATGGGCTTTCTTAGGAACATTGGGAAGTTTTCTAATTAAGAAAAGAACAGATTTTGACCCAAGAAATTATGGTTTCCAGAAATTATACCCATTGATAAAGAGCATAAATAAGTTCGAAATCGAAGAGCGGGAAACAGGTAGAAATAACATTCGTCATATATACATTAAAAACAAATAGGTGTAAATTGGATAAGGAGCCTAGCTAAAAGACGTAAGATGGAAAAGATTTTACAGAAGGAGTAAATAGTCAAGTGTTTATTGAGAAAACTTTTATTCCAACAAAGAATAAGAAATTAGTTTCTAACCTTCATTAAGCACCAACAATTCCTCCAAGAAACTTCTAGTGTTTGACAAACGCGGTACCTTATGCTGTCCGCCGAGTTTATTTTTTTCTTTTAACCAATCGTAGAAAAGCCGTTCCCTGGCGGGATGGATCTTTGGAATATTAAGGGTGGTATTATTAAAACGCTTGGCTTCGTAATCACTGTTGACTTCCTGCAAGGCGGAATCCAAAATCTGCGTAAAAGTAAATAGATCTTGTGGTGGCGATTTAAATTCAATAATCCATTCGTGGGCCCCTTTTTCTCTTCCGTTCATAAATATTGGAGCCACAGTATAGTCCACTATTTCCGCATTTGTGAGCTGGGTTGCTTTTCGCAAGGCTTCCTCGGCATTTTCTATTATCAATTCCTCACCAAAAACGTTGATGTGGTGTTTGGTCCGTCCCGTAACTTTAATGCGATACGGATCAATTGAGGTGAAGCGAATGGTATCTCCAATCTTATATCGCCAAAGGCCCGCATTAGTGGTAATTACCAGAGCGTAGTTTTGTCCTTCTTCCACTTCGCTTAAGGGAATCACCCTTTCGTCCGAGGTATTATAGGTGTCCATCGGAATGAATTCATAAAAAATACCGTAATCCAACATCAGCAACAATTCCTTATTTTCATTTCGATCCTGAATAGCGAAAAAACCTTCTGAGGCATTGTAGATCTCGTAATATCTAAAATCGCTTCTTGGCAACAATTTGTTGTATTGATCGATATAGGGTTCAAAGTTAACGCCACCATGAAAATACACTTCCAGATTGGGCCATACTTCAAAAAGATTTTTTCGACCAGTGGTTTCCATTACATGGTTCAATAAAACCAACATCCAAGAAGGTACCCCAGCAAGACTGGTTACATTTTCCTTGATGGTTTCGTTGACAATCGCCTGCATTTTTGTTTCCCAATCGCCCATAAGTGAAATCTCATTGCTGGGAGTACTGCTGAATTCGGCCCAAAACGGCATATTATCAATTAAAATGGCAGACAGGTCTCCAAAGACAGTTCCGTTTTCCTCATACAGTTGTTTACTACCACCAAGTCTTAAGCTTTTTCCTAAGAATAAATTGGCATTTGGATTGTTGTTGAGGTACATGCATAAAAGGTCCTTGCTGGCTGCATAGTGACAATCTTCGAGAGAATCATTGGTGACAGGGATAAACTTACTTTTTGCATTTGTGGTTCCACTTGATTTCGCAAACCACTTTATAGGAGTAGGCCAGAAAATGTTTGATTCTCCTCGTCGCGCACGTTCAATTTGCGCTTCATTTTCTTCATAAGTGGTAATAGGAACGCGCGATACAAATTCGCGATAATTTTTGATCGATCCAAAATCGTACTGACGTCCAATCTCTGTGTATTTCGCCTTTTGTATTAAATTGAAAAGCAATTCCTCCTGAACTTCAATAGGGTATTTCAAAAACAGATCTATCTGGTGAAACCGTTTTTTCAGGAACCAGGAAGCGATGGAGTTTACAATGGGGATTGGCATATTTTTGCAGTATCTTTATGCTATAAAAATAACAATTTTCCACTTAGCAAGTTGTTTGTTTCTTCACTTTTGAATTATTAAGGAATCGACTTTGTTGGAAGTCTTTTTAGAACTAAGGAAATTGGTGTTTAGCCGTATTGTTATTTAATTATGGAATTTAGAATTTACCCTGTTACTTTTTATCTATGAATTACAAAGGTGTCCTCACGAAAATGCAGACTGAAAATGGTTCGCCGATTCAATATTATCTCGTTTTTGAAAATGACTTTTTGAATGTTAACCAATTGCTCGACAAAAAAATAAGTATCAATTTTTTAGGATATCAATGTTTGAATTGTGGACTTCAGAAAAAAATCTACCGTCAAGGATTTTGTTACGATTGCTTTTTTGAAGCTCCCCAAGCTGCGGCTTGGATTATAAATCCAGAATTGAGTCGGGCACATTTAGGCATTGAAGATCGCGATTTGGAATATGAAAAGAGCGTTCAATTGCGGCCGCATGTGGTTTATTTGGCCAATAGCAGCAGTGTTAAGGTTGGTGTTACCCGAAAAACACAAATTCCCACTCGATGGATAGATCAAGGTGCCCACGAGGCTATCGAGATTGTGGAAGTGCCCAATAGATACCTCGCCGGAATTGTTGAAATTGCTTTGAAAAGCCACGTAAGCGATAAAACAAATTGGCGAATGATGCTAAAAAATGATTTAAAAGATGAAGATTTGGTAGAATGGAGAAACAATCTGAAGCAATTTATTCCAGATGAAGCTGCGGAATATTATTTAGAAAATAATTTGGAAACCAACCTGCAGTTTCCAGTTTTGGCATATCCTGAGAATCCCAAACCTTTAAACCTAGAGAAAAATCCATATTACGAAGGGGTTTTAAAAGGAATAAAAGGACAATATCTCATTTTTGAAGATAACACCGTTTTCAACATTCGCAGTAATGAGGGTTATGTGGTTTCCATTACCGTAAATTAAATAGCTTTTTGCAAAAAACTATTGGATTAAACTGAAGATTGATTCCACATAAAATCAGCACTTCAATTCCCTGTCACGGTACTCCAGACAGGGGTTAGCGGGCTTTTAGGGTGTCTTCGTGGTATCGCTTTTCTTCTTTTTTCCACCCATAATTCCATCAAAAATATCTTTTAATTTTTCAGTGGTCTGTTGTTTGGTATTTTGTTGCTGATCGTTGTTTCCTGGGTTAGTATTGGTTTTTGTAGAATCTTTTTTAACCTGTCCCTGCAAAAACTCTTCCAGCAAGGCGGTTCCCTTATCTATCAATTTGTCCTTTTCCTTGGCCATTAATTCTTGGGTCAGCTCCTTTACAGCCTTTTCTGTGTTTAGGGAAATAGAGGGATTTGTAAACGTACCTTTTAATCCTATCGGTAGCGCAACCCTCATTGCATCGGCCTCTTTTGGATCGAGCTTTTGAAGTAATTTAGTAATCTCGCTTCCCAGGTATTTAGCCGGCACATCCAGGGTTAAATTGTAATCTATAGATTTGTCCAAACCGTGCGTTCCAGCTACAGCAACGTCAATTCCTTTAACATCAAAATGAAATGGTTTAACTTCAATCTTACCGTTATTGAAGGTTAAATTTGTGGTTACATTTTTTAGGCTTAGACGATCCAAATTCAGAAAAGAAACTTTATTTCCCAAAGCAGAAAGCAAAGGTGCTTGCGCTGGGTCAACCTCCGCAGTAAGAATTTGCGCTAAAGCAGTTCCCGCAAGGGTTGAGAGCTTGGGCGAAAGATCGTTTGTTAATTCACCATTGAGTTCAAATTTAGTGTTTAGGCTTCCATGCAACGCTTTTGCAATTGGCACTAGGTATTGAAACATTTCAAGTTTCTCGAAGGATTGGGTAATGTCTATTTTGCTCAAATCCAAATTCATAGAAAAAGTCGGGATTTCAGTTTTTGTGGAAACATTCCCAGAGAGAGCGATATTTCCTCCAAAAATATCAGAAGTGAAATTACTTATGGTAATCTTTTCATTTTGAATAGTTGCGGTTCCTTTTGCATTCTTCAATTCTAGATTATCATAAATAACCGTTTTCGCACTGAAATCTAAGGTTGCATCCAGAAAATCTGGGATTTTGATTGCTTCTTGTGTTTGAGTTTTTGGATCCGTTCCCTCTTTTTTGGAGGATCCGTCTTTTGAAGAATTATCTGCCGATGCCATGAAGTCGTTCACATCAAATGTATTTGATTGTATGGTGAATCGTCCTTTTAGAGCATGTTTGTTCATTAAGAACGGAATTAGATTTTGAATATTCCCGGAAGCCTTTATATCAGTCCGACCTGTTTTTGCATTCAATTCTTTCAAAATAAATGCGCCGGGTTGAAGAGATAGACTGGCGTTTGCAACTTGCAAATCTTTTTTGAAACCGGCGTCGTAACTGAAATCAGTTAGGCTGGCAGTTCCACGAATATCCATTTTTTGATATTGTTCCTTATCTACGGATTCCATATCAAAACGGGCAATAACATTTGCTTTAAAAATTCCGCTGAGGTCTTGCTCCATTTCCAACGGAAGTACCTGTTTTATATTTGCCAAATTCAACGTCCCCTGCATTTCAAGGTTCACCAAAGGATTCTCGGTCATGTTTTTAATGTTTCCGTTCATTCGGAAAGGTTCGCCATCGATTCTGAAAGTTAGTTTCGGAATGTTGAGATAAGTGTCCTTTACGAGACCTGTTTCATTTTTTAACTCAGCATCAATGGTGATTTTATCGACTGTTTTGGGCAAACTTGGATATTTGAATGAAGCGTCGTCGCTGGTAACTTTTATATCCAGTGTCGGAATATGTGTATCGTCCACAATTCCTTTTATAATTCCATTCACAGTAAAGTTTCCGGTAGTTTGTACATCACTGATTTGCTTAAGATAAGTTTCAGGAATAACGGCTAGGAAATTTTTAAAATCTGATGAAGGAGTCTTGAAGGTCAAATCTACTTCGTTGTTGTCCTCATTTATTTTTACAAACCCATCAAAAGTCAAAGGGAGATCGTTGATTTTTGCTTCATTCTCAAGAAAAGTGTATTTCTGATTTTTTAGATCCAATTTAAAAATGGCGTCTAGCGAAATTCGGTTTTTTGTTAGGTATTCCGTCTCGTCATACTTCAGAGATACAAAGGCATTTGTCTTTGTATTAAGGTTGCTTACTTCTTCAGATAAATCACCACTTCCGGTGTGCTGAAAATCGGTAAGAATTATATAGGTTTTATTTTCCTGATCCAGATAATTGATACGCGAATCGGAGATTTCATAGTTCTTCAAATCAAAGGTAAATCCTTCTCCAGAGACTGTGTCTTGTGAAACAGCAGGAGTTTCATCCTTTAAGGCAATATCATAATTGGCATTTCCCAGTGAATCAACCTTTATATTGATAAGCGCATTGTCCAGTTTTACGGCATCAATTTTCAAATCTTTGGACTTGAAAAGCTGCATAATGCCCATGTCCAGTTTTAGGGATTTTCCGCTGGCAAGGGTATCACCTTCAAAGGGGATTTTATTTACTACACTGAAATTAGTTATTTTAAGCGAAGCATCAGGAAAACTACTGAAAAGGCTCAAGTCCAAGCCTTCCCAGGTCACGGTAGCATTGAGGTTTTCATTGATTGTGCGTTTCAGTATTTTCTCCAAGCTTCCTTTAAAAAGGAAAGGTGCCGCAAGCAGCAGAATAATTAAAATTCCTAAAATGATTCCAATAATTTTAAGTACTTTCTTCATAAATTCAAATCGTATTGTTTTTCAAACTTTGCCGGAATACTTCTCTAAAAAGTAGTTTTTGGTATATTTTTACACCTGCGCGCAAATGTACGGGGAAGTCTATGTCTTTTCCTTAATTTCGTCTTAAATGTTAAAGTTTGAAAACGGATAAACCCACTTATAATCTATACCTTTCCCTTGGCAGTAATATGGGCGATCGTTTTGTTAATCTGCAAGATGCCGTAGATCGTCTTTTTAAGGAAGTTGGGTCTGTTTTAAGGATTTCACCGGTTTATGAAACACCAGCAATGGGGTTTGCCGGCCAGCCATTTTTGAATTGTGCTGTTTTAATTCGAACCGATTTGGAGCCAGCGAAGGCACTAAAAACGATTCTTCAAATTGAAAAAGATTTGGGACGCCAGTCAAGAATATCAAAAGAATACACCTCAAGACCTATTGACATTGATATTATTTTTATTGATGAACAGGTTGTTACTTCCGAAAATCTAATCATTCCACATCCACGGATGGAGGATAGGAAGTTTGTTTTACAGCCTCTGTGCGATATTAATCCTCACTTGACACATCCGATTTCGGGCGAGACAGTTGCTGAGCTTTTAGACAGAACCACAGATGACAGTGATATTTCAAAACAAGCAAAATGGCTCAACAACCCAATGCGGGATTATAGTATTTCGCAATTTGGTTATATAGCTATTGAAGGAAACATTGGCGCGGGAAAAACCAGTTTGGCCAGCAGAATTGCAGAAGATTTCAACGCAAAATTGATTTTGGAACGGTTCAAGGACAATCCCTTTCTTCCTAAATTTTATGAAGATCCTGCCCGTTATGCTTTTCCGTTGGAAATGTCGTTTTTGGCAGACCGATATCAACAGTTGGTAGACGATATTACACAGTTCGATCTTTTTAAAGAATCGGTAGTTGCAGATTACGACGTTAACAAATCCCTGATATTTGCCGGTATTACATTGCCAGACGAAGAGTTTGTTCTTTATAGAAAACTATTTCAAGTAATGCACAAGGAGTTGCCCAAACCTGATTTGTATGTCTATTTATACCAAAATACCGATCGTCTTTTGGAAAATATTAAAAGGCGGGGACGGAAATATGAAAAATCCATTCCTGCGGAATATCTACAAAAGTTAAATTCAGGTTATTTGGAATTTATAAAAACCCAACCTCCAAATAATATTAAGGTTATAGATATTACAGAAATGGATTTCATTTCACATCGTGCTGATTATTTGGCAATCCTAGACAAGATATTCAATTAAAACAGAATTCCTCGACGTCCTGCTTCAAAACGTTCCCGATAGAAATTGGGACAGGCTGTGTTTCAAGACGTCGTGTTTCTTATTTCCCTAGACCCTCTTCAATCTCATTTTAATTGAAATATCCATGCTTTCCACCATAGGATCCGGGTCTTCCATTGCCATATCTTTAACGTTTCCGGTCAGTTCTATTTCGTTGTCAGAAATTCTTTCAATATGATATGGGATTGTAGTACCATTGTCATTCATAATCTTTAATTGATTTCCACTAAGTTCCCAAGTGCCTTCACCAAAAACATCATTTTCTTCAAAACGTTCAGTTTGCGTGGTACCCATAAAATCCATTGTAAGTTCCAGGACAATTCTACCTGCTTCCGAAGTAAAGGTGTGGTCGGCCTTAAAGTTGATGCGGTTGTTTTCGTCGATTTCAATAAAATTTCCAGAAATCTCAATTGGAACGTTAATTCCTCCCATATCCATATTAAAGGAACCAGGTTCAATCACGCCTTGAGTCATCGTCCAATTGCCCACAAGATCAAACGATGGGCTATCGTCATTACTGGAACAGGACAATAGGCTAATAATAAATAAACTGGCAATAAATAGTTTAATGGTTTTCATTTTTGAATTTTTAAGGATTAGTTTTTTTGAAAGATCAAACATATAAAGAATTAAAAGCCTACAAAAGAAAATTTTTGGATAGATAGGATACTGCATTCACAAAATGAGGATAATTTCTTTTTGAAGCCCTTTTTACCTTCATTTATAATTCGTTGAATGCGACGTCATACTAAAGCTACATTTCCTACCTTTGCCAAAAAAGTAATAATGAGCACAGAAGAAAATTTTGATAGAGGAAGAGGATCCAAAAAGCCGGGGAAAAATGCAAGAAAGAAAAGTATAGCTCGCAGTAATTCGCCATTAAAAAAGGAAGCTTCACTTAAGGCTAAAGGATCGAAGGATGCGTCTGCCAAGCCTAAGTTGAGGTTTGATAAAGATGGAAAAGAAATAGGAAGAAGACAAAAACCTGTTGTAGTAACAAAAAAGAGCAATCCAGCAGATGGAATTCGCTTGAACAAATACATTGCCAATAGCGGAGTGTGTTCTCGCCGTGAAGCTGATACATTTATTGCAACTGGTTTGGTAACCGTAAACGGTAAGATTATCAATGAAATGGGCCATAAAGTACAGTTGGGTGATGACGTGCGTTTTGATGGACGTCGGCTAAATCCAGAACCAAATACCTATGTTCTATTAAACAAGCCGAAAGGATTTGCCACAACAGACAGCAACGCAAAAGGGATGACAGTTATGGATCTGGTGGCCAATGCCACCACTGCCAAGATTAAACCTTTTGGGCGGTTGGGAAGAAATGCCACCGGATTGCTTCTTTTCACCAATGATGACGAGTTTGTCCAAAAATTTATGAAAAAGGGAATTGCACGTCTTTTTCATATAGAATTGGATAAAAACCTAAAAATGGAGCATCTTAAAAAGATTAAGGAAGGTTTTACAGTTGAGGGAAAGGAAATCCAGGTAGAAGATATTAGCTATGTGGACAATTCTCCTAAAAGTGAGATTGGTGTAAAGATGAAACACACTGGAAATAGTGTAATCAGAACCATATTTGAAGATCTAGGCTACGATGTAGTGCGTGTGGATTGTGTAACTCTTGGGCCGCTTACCAAAAAAGATCTTCCAAGAGGTAGGTGGCGGCATCTTACCGAAAATGAGCTCAACTTATTCAGTATGCTTTAAGCGTTGATTAAAAGTTCTGTGATCTCGATTGAAAATCGAAATATTTTTATCACATTTGTACCGTAATTATTAGATAAATAGTATTTTAAAATGGTTGATTTTGAATTTGATTCAGAAGCATAATTCTAAATGAACAACGCATTTTTTCTTCCATCAGCTTTAAAGCTGCAGGTATCTGGCAAAAGTTTCATTCTTAATGCCCTGCCTATTCGTATTTAAATTCCAAGTTAATTTTTTGTTATACCCTCTACTTTTGAGGTATTATCGACAGAGCTTTTTAATTTACACTTTTCAACGAAAACAAAAGATGAATACTAAATATATAGACTTAATAAACCAAACGTATTATTTTCCCCAAGAGGAATTTCGGTTGGGCGAAAACGGACTTGAATTCCACGGTGTAGACATGATGGAGCTTGTGGAGAAATATGGAGCGCCACTAAAATTTACCTACCTACCAAAAATTTCCGAAAACATACACTTGGCCAAGAAATGGTTCAACAATGCCATTGAAAAGCATGGCTATAAAAATAAATATAGCTATTGCTACTGCACTAAAAGTTCACACTTTAAGCATGTTCTTGATGAAGCGTTAAAGAATGATATTCACATTGAAACTTCATCGGCATTTGACATTGATATAGTTGAAAGTCTTAAAGCAACGGGAAAAATAACCGATAAAACCTATGTTATCTGCAACGGTTTTAAGCGCGATCAATATATCCAGAATATAGCGCGGCTTATCAATAACGGGCATGATAACTGTATTCCCATTATCGATAATTACGAAGAAATTGATTTGCTTTCAGATAGTATCGAAAATCATTTTAATGTAGGAATACGCATCGCTTCCGAGGAAGAACCAAAATTTGAATTTTACACTTCCCGTTTGGGAATTGGGTATAAGAATATTATTCCATTCTACGAAGACCAAATAAAAAACAATGATCGTGTGGATCTTAAAATGCTCCATTTTTTCATAAATACGGGAATTCGTGACACTGCGTATTATTGGAACGAATTGGTAAAATGTTTGAAAGTATATGTTCGGCTGAAAAAGATCTGTCCGTCCTTGGATAGTTTGAATATTGGCGGTGGTTTTCCTATAAAAAATTCCTTGCACTTTGAGTATGATTATCAATATATGGTGGATGAAATCATAAATCAAATAAGTATCACCTGTGCCGAAGCAGATGTTCCCGTTCCTCATATTTTTACAGAATTTGGAAGCTTCACGGTAGGAGAAAGTGGAGGTGCTATATATGAAATTCTCTATCAAAAACAACAAAACGATAGAGAGAAATGGAATATGATAAACTCTTCGTTTATAACTACCTTGCCAGATACTTGGGCCATAAGTAAAAAGTTTATTATGCTGCCAATAAATCGTTGGAACGACGAATATGAGCGCGTTCTTTTAGGCGGATTAACCTGCGATAGTGATGATTATTACAATAGTGAACAGAATATGGCAGCCATTTATTTACCCAAATTCAAAAGGGAGAAACCGCTGTACATTGGCTTTTTCAATACGGGTGCTTACCAAGAGAGTATCGGAGGTTTTGGTGGACTTCAACACTGCTTGATTCCTCAACCAAAACATATTCTGATCGATAGAGATAAAGATAATAATATAACAACTAAACTTTTTTCAGAACAACAAACAAGCGAGCAATTGCTAAACATTTTAGGTTATGAGCACTAAGACGTACGCCGGAATCCCGCAGAAATATGCGGTCCTAGAAACATCAAAAATTGTATTGATACCGGTTCCTTATGATGGGACCAGCACCTGGCAAAAAGGAGCCGACAAAGGGCCTGAAGCCTTTTTGGATGCTTCCGAAAACATGGAGCTTTACGACATTGAAACCCAAACAGAGGTTTACAAACAGGGCGTGTATTTAGCCGATGCCATTATTGAAAAGTCTTCACCGGAAGCTATGGTGGCCGAAGTGCATAAGATTACCAAAGATTATATTAAACGCAATAAGTTTGTAACGCTATTTGGTGGCGAACATAGTATTTCTATTGGGTCTATTCGTGCGTTCAATGAATGTTTTGATGATCTTACCGTGCTTCACATTGATGCCCATGCCGATTTGAGAAAGGAGTATGAAGGGACCAAATGCAACCATGCCTGTGCCGTTTATGAGGCAAGCCAGAATACTAATTTGGTTCAAGTGGGTATCAGAAGTATGGACGTTTCTGAAACCTTGGTAATGGATGAAGAAAAAGTGTTTTTTGCCCACGATATGGCAAAGGACGAATATTGGGTGGATAAGGTAATCGAAGCTCTTGGAGAAAATGTGTTCATAACCTTCGATCTTGATGCGTTCGATCCCTCGATTTTACCTTCCACAGGTACGCCAGAACCAGGTGGATTATTTTGGTATGAAACTCTCGATTTTCTAAAACAGGTTTTTGAAGAACGAAATGTGGTAGGTTTTGACATAGTTGAACTGTGTCCCAATGAAAACGAAAAAGCTTCAGACTTTGTTGCGGCAAAATTGTACTACAAAATGTTGACCTATAAATTTTCCGGTACGGAAGAAGGAGATGAGTATGAGAGTAATTTCAATCTCTCCACTCTTGATACTGGCAAAAAAGTAAATTCAAAATTTAATACGGAAGAAGATGAGTACTAACAAAGGAGCTATCTCCCAATTTATTGAAAAATATTATTTACACTTCAATTCCGCCGCATTGGTGGATGCGGCAAAAGGTTACGAAGCACAACTTCAGAAAGGTTCTAAAATGCTCGTTTCTATGGCCGGTGCAATGAGTACTGCTGAAATCGGAAAGATTTTTGGCGAAATGATACGTCAGGATAAGGTTCAAATTATTTCTTGTACGGGTGCAAACCTTGAAGAGGATATAATGAACCTCGTGGCACACAGCCATTATAAGCGCGTTCCCCATTATCGCGATTTAACTCCGCAAGATGAATGGGATTTGCTTGAAAAGGGACTAAATCGCGTTACCGATACTTGCATTCCAGAAGAAGAAGCTTTTAGAAGAATTCAAAAGCACATCGTGAAAATCTGGAAAGAAGCCGAAGCAAAAGGCGAACGTTATCTGCCACACGAATATATGTACAAACTGCTCTTGAGCGGAGTAATGGAAGAACATTATGAGATCGATCTGAAAGATTCGTGGATGTATGCCGCAGCCGAGAAAAACCTACCGATAATCTGCCCAGGTTGGGAAGACAGTACAATGGGTAATATTTTTGCTAGTTATGTTTTAAAAGGTGAATTGAAAGCCTCTACCATGAAAAGTGGGATTGAATACATGACTTTCCTCGCAGACTGGTACACGGAGAATTCAAAGAACGGAGTTGGTTTCTTCCAGATTGGTGGAGGAATTTCAGGAGATTTCCCAATTTGTGTGGTGCCAATGCTTTATCAAGATATGGAACGTCCGGATACTCCTTTTTGGAGCTATTTCTGCCAAATCAGTGATTCAACCACAAGTTTTGGAAGTTATTCCGGAGCAGTACCAAATGAAAAAATAACCTGGGGAAAACTGGATATTGACACGCCAAAATTTATCATAGAAAGCGACGCTACAATCGTTGCGCCTTTAATTTTTGCGTATTTGCTTGATATGTAATAAAATGTGTTAAAATATTTTTTAACACAGACAAATGTCGTAACTTTGGGGACAAATGTATTCGCTATGAGTTATGATGAGCAAAGTATCGCAATTAATACTGTAAATGAAACTTTAAGTGTCTATGTAAAGAATATTGGCGGCAAATCAAAGAAAATTTCTTTTGCAGACTTTTTTCTTGACAAGATGCTTATTGTTCAGGCAATCAGGAAGGGGCTTCCGTACAAGATTTTTAATCAGATAAAATCATTTACCCCGTTTACCGATAATGATTGGGCTGAATATCTAGATCTTTCAACAAAATCTTTGCAAAGATATCGAGATGATAAGGATTTTCACTTTAAGCCTATTCATACTGAAAAAATCCTTGAGCTCGCTGAGGTTACCAATTTTGGAATAGAAGTCTTTGGTTCGTCCGAGAAATTTTATAGATGGTTGAACTCACCATCCTTCGCATTAAATGGTCTTAAACCTGCTGAGCTTGTAAAGGATTCCTACGGAAAGGAAATGGTTATGGCCGAGCTTAACAGAATAGAGCACGGTATTTTTGCGTAATGAGAGTTTTTAGGCTATCTCGAAAAAAATATGCGGGAGACTTGAGCGGTAAGGGTGCTGCAAAGAGTGGAAACCGTTGGAATTCCAAAGGTATAGAAATGCTATACACAGCTGAAAGTAGGGCGTTGGCGATGGCTGAGGTAGTTGTGCATTTAAGTTTAGCGTCGTTGCCAGATGACTACATGATGATTGAGATAGAAATTCCCGATACTATTGAAGTCGGGATTTTAGATCCCCGACGTTTAAAAGCAGATTGGAATACGAACCCACCAAAATTAAGCACTCAGATTATTGGTGATAACTTTATTCATTCCAAGGAACATTGCGTTCTCAAAGTACCTTCTGCCGTGGTTAAAGGTGACTTCAATTATTTGTTGAACCCAAACCATGAGGATATCCAAAAGATTATAATCATTGAGATTGTCGACTTTCCTTTTGACGAAAGGATTTTTAAATAAAAATTGATTCCGAAACTATATGGACCCAAAAAAGATTGAAAATATTGAGCTAAAGTTCTTGACTTTAAAGGACTATAAAGCCTTAAAAAAAGCCACCATTCAATCCTATGGCGGTATGCCCAATAGTTATTGGAAAATGAACGAGATAGGTAACCTTATCGATGTTTTTCCAGAAGGTCAAGTGCTAATTATGGCCGACGGTGAAATTGCCGGATGTGCCCTTTCCATAATTGTTGATTTTGATGAATTGGGCGAAAAACATACCTATAAAGATATTACCGATGATCCAACATTCAGGATCCATGATCCAGAAGGAGATGTACTTTATGGAATTGATGTTTTTATTCGTCCGGATTTTAGAGGCCTGCGATTGGGAAGACGTTTGTACGATTACCGAAAGGAACTCTGCGAAAACCTGAATCTGAAAAGTATAGTTTTTGGAGGAAGAATGCCCAACTATCACTTATATTCCGATAAGCTTTCTCCAAAACAATACATCGAAAAGGTTAAGCGTAAGCAAATTGATGATCCTGTTCTGAACTTTCAGGTTTCCAATGATTTTCATCCTGTAAGGGTGCTTAAGGGTTATTTGGAAGGGGATAAGGCTTCAGGTGAATTTGCTGTTTTGATGGAATGGGACAATATTTATTATACCAAACCAGTAAAGAAACCAAAACCATCTGCAATAAAAAGTGTAGTCCGACTTGGTTTAATTCAATGGCAAATGCGGAGCTATGCCGGTATGGAAGATTTGATGCATCAAGCAGAATACTTTATTGATAGTGTAGCCGGTTATCGTTGTGATTTTGCAATGTTTCCTGAATTTTTCAATGCCCCGCTTATGGCAGAATACAACCATATGAGCGAACCCGATGCAATTCGTGAATTGGCGCAGCATACTAAAGAAATTACAGAGCGGATGTCTCAGCTTTCCATTTCATATAATATCAATATTATAACGGGAAGTATGCCTGAGATTGTGCGTGGAAAACTTTATAACGTTGGTTATTTATGCCGTCGTGATGGAAGTGTGGAGCGATTTGAAAAAATCCACGTTACACCCGATGAAGAGCGGGTTTGGGGTATGGTAAATGGGAATACATTAAAAACATTTAATACAGATTGTGGAAAGATTGGAGTTCTAATCTGTTATGATGTAGAATTCCCAGAACTTTCGCGTTTGCTTTCTGATGAGGGAATGGACATTCTTTTTGTTCCATTTCTTACCGATACACAAAATGGATACTCCAGAGTTCGACTTTGTGCCCAGGCAAGAGCTGTTGAAAACGAGTGTTATGTCGCCATTGCCGGAAGTGTCGGCAATTTACCTAAAGTACATAATATGGATATTCAGTACGCTCAATCTGCTGTATTTACTCCTTGTGATTTCTCGTTTCCGAGTAACGGAATTAAGGCCGAGGCTACGCCAAATACCGAAATGATTTTGGTTGCGGACGTTGATATTGATCTGCTTCGGGAATTGCACACTTTTGGAGCCGTTCGAAACTTGAAGGATCGAAGAAAGGATTTTTATAGATTGGAACGGGTAAAAAAGAATGCCTAATACTTATCCAAATAAGTGATGGACGACATCATGAACCTTGGCTACTTTTATAATATTTATGTTGTAATCGTTTTTCGGAATTTTGCAATATTTCGAAATAATGATAGAAGTAAAACCTAGTTTTTCAGCCTCTAGAATTCGTTGTTCCACTCTGGTGACAGGTCGTATTTCTCCCGCCAATCCCACCTCGGCGGCGAAGCACATTCGTTTGTCTATGGCCATATCAATATTTGAGGAAAGGACTGCAGCAACCACTGCCAAATCGATTGCTGGATCATCAACGGTGATTCCCCCCGTGATATTTAGAAATACATCTTTAGCTCCCAATTTGAAACCTGCACGTTTTTCTAAAACGGCGAGGATCATATTTAAACGTTTTGCGTTGTAACCAGTAGCACTTCGTTGTGGAGTACCATAAACCGCGCTGCTAACGAGAGCTTGAATTTCAATCATTAGCGGACGCATTCCTTCGAGGGTGGCCGAAATAGCCGTACCACTTAAGTCTTCATCATTTTTTGAAATCAAGATTTCCGATGGATTTGATACTTCGCGCAGTCCGCTTCCCTGCATTTCGTATATCCCAAGTTCATTGGTGCTTCCAAATCGATTCTTGTTGGCTCGTAGAATTCTATAAATATGATTTCGATCGCCTTCAAATTGCAGAACCGTATCAACCATATGCTCCAGAATCTTGGGCCCGGCTATATTTCCATCCTTGGTGATGTGTCCTATTAAAATAACAGGAGTGGCAGTTTCCTTTGCGAATTTTATCAATTCGGCGGCGGTTTCGCGAATCTGGGAAATACTTCCGGCGCTACTTTCAATAGAATCGGTATGAAGGGTTTGAATGGAATCGACAACTACAATATCGGGTTCGAGTTCTTCAATAACTCTAAATATATTCTGGGTTTTTGTCTCAGTAAGAATATAGCAGTTTTCAGAAATAGGTTGGATTCTTTCTGCCCGCATCTTTATTTGCTGTGCACTTTCTTCTCCCGAAACGTACAGGGTTTTATAAGGCAGTTGAAGTGCTATTTGAAGCATCAATGTGCTTTTGCCAATTCCAGGCTCTCCACCCAAGAGAGTTAGCGATCCGGGAACAAGTCCGCCTCCCAGCACTCTATTTAATTCATTGTTTTTGGTGTTAAGTCGGGATTCCGCTTGGGTCGATATCTCGGAAATCCGTTGTGGCTTTTGGCTTCGGGAGCGAGTAGAAAATGAATCTTGGGATTTCCAACTCACTTTTTCAGCTTTCTGGATTACTTCTTCAGCAATAGTATTCCATTCCTTGCATGAACTGCATTGGCCTTGCCATTTTGAAAATTGGGCACCGCAATTTTGACAGAAAAAGGTTGTTTTTGTTTTGGCCAAAGGATTCTTAATAAGCTTACGCTGCAAAAATACCATCTTCTTTAGAAAGAATCGATCATTAAAACTTTTTCTAATGGTATGAGTATGGAATCATGTAGGGATTAGGAGAATAAGGATGAAGAGCCTAGAGGATAAAAAGCTCCAAGACCGTTAGCCTGTCTAGTTAACATTGATTGATTTCCTTATCAATAACCGAAATCCCTTTTAATCTTGTCTGCTCGATCCAACATTTTATCTACCGTAATATTATCCACCTCCTCTTTGTCAAATCCGGATTGATAACTGCGCATGGCCTTTTTGGGATTGCCGGTTTCTTCGTAATATCGGCCCATAAAATAATCGCCCAGTACAGAATTTGGATATTCTTTTTTAGACAAGGTTGCGATTTCGCGTAAGGCATCCCAATCTTTTCTGTTTTCCGCAGCGGTTGCCGTAGCCATAAAATCATTGATTCTTATCTTGTTTGAAATGCCGAAGAGATCCTCTATTACCTCATACTTGTCTTCCAAATATTCAACAATTGGGGTATCATTCTTAAGCAGTACATTAGAGAATTCTTCCTGCGTAATGGGACGATAAACCGAAAAAATCTTGTCCAGGGCATTTGGGATTGCTCTCCCCACCAAGGAATAGTGGGTTGCTCCCTCAAAATTGTCAAAATAATAATGGAATGAATTATTTGAAATCCCTTTAAGCTTCAAATTTAAGTTCTGGGATACATTTTTCAAATCCTTAAGATCGTCTGTTCCGGTGGCTAAGTAGTAAAATATCTTTTCTTGGATCTCAGGTATTCTCTCAGAGAGCCGGCTATCCATTTTCGGAGCCAAATCGGGACTCAGGATAATATACCCATTGAATAAAGGTGGGCTCTTGAATAAATAGTAATTTAGGAAATTTGCGGTGTAATCATGACCCACGGCAACAATGAATTTCGCTGTGCGATATTTTTGGTCAATATATGGCATCAGCTCCAATCCAAGGAATTCAAAAAACTTTTCGCCATCCTCATCTGGAAAATAGCTGTTTGAATCGTAAGAGCAATCTTGATACCGGCTGTTTCCCTCTAAAACCCCCACAACAATGGATTCCGGCATGTCTTCCCAATAACTAGCATAATCCACATTTCCTGCCACTGGCTCGAAGAGGTAATCTCCATCGAGAACTAAGATGATGGGATAGGTTTTGTCTTGGTTGGTGTCGTAATTTCTGGGGAGCTGAATTTTTAATTTTCTGGATGTACCTAATTTTTCGGAATTTATCTCTTCATATATGACTTGAGAGAAGGAGATATAGCTAAAAAGACATATAAATCCGAATAATAATATTTTTCTCATTTATTGTTAATTTTAAAACAAGCTAAAGATACTAAAAATCAGTAATTCACAAAATTTTATGAAAAATATTAATGTACTAATTTTTCGATATCCGTCGGTTGTAAATCGGAAGTAGGATAAGGGACAGGATTCCAAGAAAAATAACGGACGAAATATTGGAAACCCAAGCGATCCATCCGAAAGCGATTCCCGCAGTTTTGGAAATTCCGAATACCGTTAAGATTCCTACTATTGCGGCAGGATATGTACCGAATCCGCTATTGGTAAATGCAAAGGTGAAACTTCCTACTACAAAGACAATTATAACCGTTCCAATAGGGATAACGGATGTTTCTTGCAGAGATTGTATGGCGGTATAAAAAGATAGTAGATAAAGACCCCAAATCAACAAAGATTGAAAAATGAAGGCTTTTTTTTCTGCGCATTTTTAGAATGCTGAAAACACCTTCTTTTAGCCCGGTAACGAAATCTTTTAGTTTCTTGTTTATGTTTGACTGCGAAAACTTTATATATAATGGAATTATGATTGCCAATGCAATAAAACCAGCTAATATCAAATAGAGCGCGTAACTCGGAATCTTTTCAATAACAAATTCATAAAGTATATCAAACTTAATGGTTAGGGCGATAATAGTGAAAACCAAAAGGAAGAACAAATCCACCACCCTTTCGGAAATAATAGTTCCAAAACCTTTTTGAAAGGGTACCTCTTCATATTTGTCCAGAATAATGGCCCTCGATACTTCCCCGCTCTTTGGAATAAAGATATTCATTAGGTATGCCACCGAAATTGCCATAAAATTATTGGCGAGTTTTGTTTTATAACCCAAAGGCTCAAGCATAAAGTTCCAACGATAGGCACGGGAAATATGGCTAAGCACGCTAAGGAAAACGGAAAGTGCTACAAATGAATAATTGGCTTGTGCAAAATATTGTTTGGTTTCTGCTAATTGTGTGGGAGTGAAGGATTGATATACATACCAAATCAGGAAAATTCCGAGTCCCAACGGGATAGAGATTTGCAAGAATCTGGAGAGATATCGATTCAATTTAGCGGAGTAAATTGGTTTCTTCGTCTGGAAAAACCAAAGCTGGCTTAAAGGATTTTGCCTCTTCAAAATCCATAATAGCGTAACAGATTAGAATAAGTACATCGCCGGGAGCAACAAGTCTTGCCGCGGCACCATTTAGGGTGATTTCGCCACTATTTCGTGGGCCTGGGATGACGTAAGTTTCCAATCGCGCACCATTGTTGTTGTTTACTACTTGGACTTTTTCGCCTGCTATGATATTGGCGGCGTCCATCAAATCTTCATCAATAGTAATGCTGCCTATATAATTTAGATCGGCTCCTGTAACTTTTACCCTATGGATTTTAGATTTTACTACGTGTACTTGCATGCTGCAAAGGTATTAATTTAGAGACATATTATCGATTAATCTAACTTCGCCCACAAAAGCAGCGATAAAGGCTCTGTATTTGGTGCCAGGCTGTTTAGATTTTTCTGGTTTGAGGGTGTTTTCATTTACGATTTCGAAATATTCCAGTTTAATAGTCGGGTGAAGCAAAAATCGTTCCGCAACCAAATTTTCCAATTCAGCTAAAGTATGGTGGGGGTATTCCTCCCGTACTTCTAACAGTGTTTGGTATATAATGGTAGCTTCCTCAAATTGTTGTGGGGTCAAGCGTTCATTTCTAGAGCTCATTGCGAGTCCGTTTTCTTCTCTCATAATTGGGCAACCCACGATCTCTACGGGCAATTTTTCAATATCGACCAATTTTTTCACAATTTGCAATTGTTGAAAATCCTTCTCGCCAAAGTAAGCTTTGTCAGGCTTTATTGTTTGGAAGAATTTGCTTAAAACGGTTCCCACTCCGTCAAAATGTCCTTTTCTGTGTTTCCCTTCCATTTCATTTTCCAAACCTTGAAAATCATAATGGTCTGAAAACGCTTGTGCTCCATAAACATCCGCTATCTGTGGCAGGTAAACAATTAAATCCTTTGGAATGTTCTCAAGCAGGGAAAGATCCTTTTCCGGATTCCGAGGATATTTTTCAAGATCCTGTGGACTGTTGAATTGAGTAGGATTCACAAAAATACTCAACACCACCGTGTCATTTTCATCCAAAGCTTTTTGTACCAATGATAAATGTCCAGGATGCAATGCGCCCATTGTCGGCACAAAACCGATTCTATATTTTTTATTTTCCCGGCCGGCATTTTTTCTTTTTAAAGATAATGCCTGCATTAAGGTCTCTTTTGTGGTATGTATCACCATAAAAACGGTTTATGAGCGTGCGAAAATAAGATATTCAAGGCAATCTGCATAAATTTTCGTAATTTTGCGTGTTTTTAATCCGCTATGGACTTCCATTTTCGTGGTTAAAGTGCCTAAAAGATAGGTATATTTCTTGTTAATCAATTAGTTAAAAAAATATAGATGAAAGATAAGAGAGTCTTATATGTGTCTTCCGAAGTAATTCCTTACCTCCCAGAGACCGAGATTTCTTCAATGTCGTTTGAAGCTCCGAGAATGATCAACAGCACCGGTGGACAAATCCGGATTTTTATGCCGCGCTATGGAAACATCAATGAGCGTAGGCATCAATTGCATGAGGTAATCCGTTTGTCCGGTATGAATTTAGTAATTAATGACATGGATATGCCATTGATTATTAAGGTTGCTTCTATCCCAAAGGAGAGGATTCAAGTTTATTTTATCGATAATGATGATTATTTTAAACGAAAGGCCACTTATGCTGATGAAGAGGGAAATTTTTATAAGGATAATGATGAGAGAGCGATATTCTTCGCCAAAGGAGTAATTGAAACTGTAAAGAAACTCAATTGGGCTCCAGACGTAATACACGTCCAATGGTCGGCTTGCTTCCTTTTTACCATTATACCTTCGGAATTATTATGGAAGTGAACCTTTGTTTGAAAATAGCCGAATAGTAACCTCAGTCTTCAGTAAGGGGTTTGATGGTGTTTTAGGCGATAACACCATTGATAAACTTCGTTTTGATGCTATCAATGAAGAAGCCATCGCGGATTTGAAAAATCCCGACTACTTCAATTTAATGAAAGTGGCCATCGATAATTCGGATGCCATTATTATTGGTTCTGAAGATGTTCCTGAAGAACTTAATAAGTATATCGAGTCACTTTCGAAACCTGTGTTAAAATATCATAAAGTAGAGGATTTTTCCCAAGCATATCTAGACTTTTACCGCGACGAAGTTTTAAAATAAATTCACCTACATTCTTGAGTATGACTTTAAAAAAATTGTTGCCTAAGGCTGGCGCTTTTCTATTTGGAATTGTGGCCTTTATTGCTTGCCATGAAGATCCGACAACTATTGGATCTGAAATTTTAGGAACAGAAACTCCCAATGGAATTCTGGACGATTCCCAGACAATCATAGCCTATAGCAGAAAATTGGCTCCTGTGCAAAGCAATCGACTTCCTTTATATCAAATGGGCGTTTACAAAGATCCTGTATATGGTAAGTCGACTGTGAGTCTTCTATCACAGCTCAAGTTGGAATTAAACGATCCAAAGTTTGGAGACGATGCTACAGTGGATAGTGTGTTTGTATATCTTCCGTTTTTCAACACCAGCACGACAGTGGATAGTGTTACAACCTATAAACTAGATTCAATCTACGGTAGTTCTCCAATAAACATCACTATTTCAGAATCTAAATATTTTTTAAGGGACTTGGATCCTGAAAGTGGTTTCCAAAAATCTCAGCCTTACTACAGTAATCAGGGTCCACTTTTACAAGCTATTTAGGTGAGGAGCTGGCGAGTGTTGAAGATTTTGTTCCATCGGCAACAGGTTATATTCTCAGGGAAGGGGAGAAAGATGAAGTGAAATTAGCTCCTGGACTTAGAGTTAAATTGCCTAGCGATTTTTTCCAAGAGAAAATAATAGACAAGCAGGGATCACAAGAGCTTCTGAATAATAATAATTTCAAAAATTATTTACGTGGGCTTTATTTTCAGGTGAATTCCCCAAACAGTGATGGTAACTTATTCATGTTCGATGCCAGTAAAGCTTTTGTTAATATTCACTACACTTTCGTTAAAGAAGAAGAACCGGATGAGCGGATTTATAAAAATTTCAAACTAAATTTAGGAGATATAAATGTAAATACGTTTGAAAACGAACCGCTTCCACAATTTATTCAGTCCAATCTGGACACACCCGACACCGTAAACGGGGAGGATAATTTATATTTGCGCGGCGGGGATGGAATAATCTCGGTCGTGGAGCTTTTCGGGCCGGATGTTGACAACAATGGAGTTGCAGATGAATTAGAATTGCTTAGAGCTAAAAAATGGCTTATAAACGAGGCCAACTTGATTTTTTATGTCAATCAGGATTTGATGGTTGGAGGAAACAATGAACCCAATCGGATAATGATTTATGATTTGAAAAATAGCAACGTATTAGTGGATTATCTTATGGATCCAACCAATGGTTTGCCAGCAGCCAAGGCGATGTCAAATCATCTAGGTCCACTTGAAAGAGGTAGTGATGGCAACGGAAAATACTATAAACTGAAAATAACAAACCACATAAGTAACCTCATTAATAAAGATAGTACGAACGTACCTCTGGGAATCGTGGTTTCCCAAAACGTATTGAACCGGACTACCCAGAAGCTTTTGGATCCGGTGGATCCAAATATTGAAAAAGTACCTTCTAGCGAAGTTTTATCTCACCAAGGAACTATCCTTTACGGAAATTCAGCTACAATCCCCGAAAAGAGATTAAAACTTCAAATTTATTATACAAAACAAGAATAACTATTATGTGTGGAATTGTTGGTTATATTGGTAAGAGGGATGCCTATCCCATTGTTCTGAAAGGACTGAAAAGATTGGAATATCGCGGTTATGATAGTGCTGGGATTGCCCTGTATGATGGAAAAGATATTCAACTTTGCAAAACAAAGGGAAAGGTTGCCGATCTTGAAAAGAAGGCAGAGAAAGAGATTTCCCAAAAAGGAAATTTGGGTATTGGCCATACTAGATGGGCTACTCATGGAGTTCCTAATGATGTAAATAGCCACCCTCATTTCTCCAATAGTGGCGACTTGGTGCTTATCCACAACGGAATTATCGAAAACTATGATTCCCTTAAAAAAGAATTGGCCAATCGTGGATATACATTTAAATCTGAGACAGACACCGAAGTATTGGTAAACCTTATTGAGGATGTACAGAAAAAAGAAAATGTAAAGCTTGGCAAAGCTGTCCAAATTGCCTTGAACCAAGTGGTGGGAGCTTACGCCATTGCACTTTTTGATAGAAAAAAGCCAGATGAGATCGTGGTGGCAAAATTGGGTAGCCCTTTGGCAATCGGCGTTGGGGATGATGAATTTTTTGTTGCTAGCGATGCCTCTCCCTTTATTGAATTTACAAATAATGCCATCTATCTTGAGGATGAAGAAATGGCCGTTATCCGTCTTGGTAGAGAGGTGAGAGTGCGAAAAATCAAGGATGATCAATTAGTGGCGCCTTATATCCAGGAACTTCAACTCAACCTTGAGCAGATTGAAAAAGGTGGCTATGACCATTTTATGCTAAAGGAAATACACGAACAACCTTCGGTTATAAAAGATACCTACCGGGGGCGTTTGCTTGCAGATGAAGGAATTCTTAGGCTTGGTGGTCTAGAAAATCACATTGAAAAGTTCCTTAATGCAGATCGTATAATTATTGTGGCTTGCGGGACTTCTTGGCATGCTGGTCTGGTTGCCGAATATTTTATAGAAGACTTTACCCGAATTCCTGTTGAGGTGGAATACGCTTCCGAATTTCGATACAGAAACCCGATTATTTCTGAAAAGGACGTAGTTATCGCCATTTCTCAAAGTGGTGAAACTGCCGATACCTTAGCTGCTATAAAGTTGGCGAAACAAAAAGGAGCTTTTGTCTATGGCGTATGTAATGTGGTTGGTTCATCCATCTCGCGCGAGACCGATAGTGGGACCTATACCCACGCTGGCCCAGAAATCGGTGTTGCCAGTACCAAAGCGTTTACAACGCAGATTACCGTATTAACAATGATCGCCCTGCGTTTGGCAAAAGCGAAGGGGACGATTAGTCATAGTAATTTTGTGCGTTATTTGCACGAACTTGAAATGATTCCAAACCATGTTGAAGTTGCCTTAAAAACCGAAGACAAAATAAAAGAGATTGCTTATAAATTTAAAGATGTTCGCAATTTCCTTTACTTAGGAAGAGGTTACAACTTTCCTGTTGCTTTGGAAGGTGCTTTAAAATTAAAGGAAATTTCCTATATCCATGCGGAAGGATATCCAGCCGCCGAAATGAAGCACGGTCCTATCGCCCTTATTGATGAGTCAATGCCCGTGGTGGTAATTGCAATAAAAAGCGATCACTACGAGAAAGTTGTTAGTAACATTCAAGAGATTAAGGCGAGGAAAGGAAAAATTATTGCGGTAGTGTCACAGGGAGACAAGGTGGTAAGCGAAATGGCAGATTATGTTATGGAGGTTCCACATACTCCCGAAGCATTAAGTCCGCTCGTAACAACCATTCCGTTACAACTTCTTTCTTACCATATTGCTGTAATGCTTGGACGAAACGTAGATCAGCCTCGAAATTTGGCAAAGTCGGTTACAGTGGAGTAAGTCGAGGTTTCAAAATGATTTATTCCTTCATTTCTTTTAAGACTATATCAAAGAATATTTGTTTGGTATTTTTGACATTTTGCACGTTTTCTTGCATTCCCTTAAAAATGGCACCACGAATTGAAGGAGCCAAGGTTTACGAAGGGAAAAAATTTAAAAAGCAACTTCCCAAGCACCACGTCTATGTGTTTGAAGACCCCAAAAATGCAAACGAATTCTATACCTATATAAACGCAAAATTCGATATAGATTATGACGTTGCTGGAGGTAACGTGCCCATAACTATTCACGGAAAAAAATATTATTTAACTTTTTATGAAGTGGAGCGGAGCACCAAAACAGTAAATCTAGTTCCTATTGCTGTCGATGTTGTTATGGAAAGCAAAGGGAATGATCCACTATTTGACGACAGTTACACCTCCCGTTCAGGTAATTGGTATATAGCATTGACGGTAACTGATGACCATTTTCAAGACAATTTAAAGGACAACGATCCCGCGCGCAAGGTAATCCTCAAGCATCTCGACCAGTTACGAAATGAATATCTCTCCACTGCAAATTACATGGAAATCTATTTGAAAAATTAATGTAAGACTTTGTTTCAAAGCATCATAAGAAGTTCGCAGCCAATTATATTTAAGGTTATGCGGAACTAGGTTTTGACTTTGGAACTTAAGATTTTCAATTATCTTTAGGGCAATGAAAGTTATTAACCTCATTTCTGGCCCTCGAAACCTTTCCACGGCATTGATGTATTCCTTTGCCCAACGTGAGGACACACGTGTTCTGGATGAACCTTTCTATGGATATTATTTGAAAAATGCCAATCTTACAAATGAGCATCCATCACAAGACAAAATTTTACGATCGATGGAGTTGAATGAGGAAAAAATTGTCAAAGACATTATTTCACTTTCAGAAGCAACTCAGGTTTTTGTAAAAGGAATGGCCCATCATTACTTAACGGAGAACCCGAGATTCATTTTGAATTGGGAAAATATATTGTTAATTCGGCATCCGAAAAAATTGATAGCTTCATTTTCCAAAGTAATCCACACTCCAACTTTAAGCGATATAGGGATTAAAAAATCTTCAGAACTATTTTTATTTCTGAAGAATAATGGGAAGATTCCGATTATAATCGACAGTGATGAACTTTTGAAAAACCCTGAAAACTATCTCAATAAATTATGTTATCTTTTGAAGATTCCTTTTTCAAACAAAATGCTTAAATGGAAGAAAGGAGGAATTTCCGAAGATGGAATCTGGGCCGAACATTGGTACAGGAATGTTCATGATTCCGAAGGTTTTGCAATACAAAAAAGTAGTTCGCAGCCCTTACCCGAACATTTGGAATCCTTGCTTGAACAAGCGCTTCCGTATTATAACATATTAAAAAACAATATCTTAAAAAACGACTAACATGCTTCAAAAATCCAATCCACAGAACGATAATATCCAAGTTTTTATTAAAGATCGTCTATACCCACGGAAAGACGCAAAAGTCTCCGTTTTTGATAGCTCTGTTCAAGGCGGTGACGCAGTTTGGGAAGGACTTCGGGTATATCCGGAAGGTGTGGTCTGTTTGGATAAACATTTGACCCGGTTGCACGAATCGGCTAAAACCTTGGCTTTTGTGGATATTCCTTCCAAAGAGTTCATTAAGGATGCGGTAAAACAAACCCTCGAAGCCAATGAAATGACTGATAATACCCATATCAGACTGACGTTGACCCGTGGCGAAAAAATAACCAGTGGCATGGATCCTAGATTAAACCAAAGCGGATCCTGCCTCATTGTTCTTGCCGAATGGAAACCCCTGGTATATGACAACGACCAGGGAATAAAGGTGATAAGCACCAGTCAGCGAAGGAATGCGCCACAGTTTTTGGATAGTAAAATTCACCATAACAATCTGCTCAATAATATTATCGCAAAAATTCAAGCGAACGTTGCTGGAAAAGATGCGGGTTTAATGCTAGATGAACGTGGTTTTGTGGCCGAGCTAAATGGGAGCAATGTTTTTACGGTGAAAAACGGAAAAGTTTATACGCCTTATGCTCACGCCTGCCTTCCGGGAATTACCAGAAATTCGGTAATGGAAATGTGTGAAAAGGAAGGAATCCCGTTAAAAGAAACAGATATCACTCTTTCACAGTTTTATAATGCCGACGGAGTTTTTGCAACGGGAACAATGGGCGAACTTACGCCAATTGTAGAAATTGATGGTCGTATTATTTCGAATGGAGATACGCTTCAGAAAAAAATAATTGGACTTTACAAAAAGGAAGTAAGAGAATTATGTGAAAAGCTTTAATTCGTATTTTTTCATTTAAAAGGTTCTCTTTAAGATCACAATCTAGAAATCCCTTTTAAAATTGTCGCAGCTTCTGCCAGCGTTTCATCTGTTTTTGCAAAACATACGCGGATTTGTTTAAAGTCCTTTTCTCCTTCATTAAAAACTGAAGTAGGAATTGTAGCCATCTTAAACTCCTTCGTAAGTCGCTCCGCAAAAGAAATATCACTCTCATCTGAGATTTCCGAAAAATCCAGCATTTGAAAATAAGTTCCTTTGGAGGGAGTGATTTTGAATTTTGAACCTTCCATTAAATGCAAAAAGAAATCACGCTTTTGCTGATAGAAATCTGGAAGTTTTAAATAGTGACTTGCGTCTTTTAAATAAGTTGCAAATGCTTTTTGAACAGGATGATTTACGCAAAAAACGACAAATTGATGTACTTTTTGGAACTCTTTCATCAATCTTTCTGGTGCAGCACAATAGCCGATTTTCCATCCTGTATTATGAAACGTTTTCCCGAAAGAAGCGGTAATAAAACTTCGATTTGCTAAAGCTTGAAATTTGGAAGCACTTTGATGAATATTTCCGTCAAAAATAATGTGCTCGTAAACTTCATCACTTAAAACCAGAAGGTTGTTTTTCTCCGCCAAACGCTGTAGTTCTAGCATATCGTCCTCAGAAAAAAGCATTCCAGTTGGGTTATGCGGACTGTTGATGATTATCATTTTCGTTTTTGCCGAAATACGATCCTCAACCTCCTGCCAATCCACCTGGTAAAATGGCGGTTTTAATTGAATTGGCACAACTTTTCCGCCAAACAATTCCACAGTCGGGGCGTAACAATCATACGCTGGAGTAAAAATAATCACTTCATCATCTTTGCTAATTGTAGCGGCGATTATTGTGAAAATAGCTTGGGTTGCACCCGCAGTAATTGTGATTTCCGTTTCTGGATTATAAAAATGTTTATGAAGGATTTCAATCTTTTTTGATATTTCCATCCTAAGTTCAAAATCCCCGGCCATAGGTGCATATTGATTGAATCCATCGCTCATAGCCTTATCCACCAAAGCATTTAACGCAGGATCACTGGGGAAATTCGGAAATCCCTGTGAGAGATTTAGGGCTTTATGTTCCACTGCCATTTTTCTCATTTTTGCAAAGATGGAGGTTTCAATGTTGGGTAGTTTTGAGTTAATCATTTTGTCCTGTATTTATATAAACCAATATATCATTAATGCATTTGTCTAAATTATGCTTTATTTCATCAGTCCAAAATCTAAACACCGTATAATTCATTTCTTCGAGTTGTTTGTTCACTTCTCTGTCTCGTTGCATATTTCTTTCAATCTTTGGAATCCAAAATCCACGATTGGTTTTTAAAGCTTTTTTTCGTTCCGGCCAATTGTAACCGTGCCAATATTCACCGTCGATAAAAATAGCAAGCTTGTATTTTTGAATGGAAACATCTGGCTTTCCAGGAAGTTTTTTGCTATTCACACGATAGCGAATTCCTTTTTTCCAAAGAGCTTTTCTGAAGATCAGTTCCAACTTCGGATTTTTCCCACGAATTTTGCTCATCATCCTTGAGCGCTTTTTTGTGGTGTAGAAACCAGATTCCTCGTTGAAACGTGGGACTTTTATTTTTTTTTCTTCATAAATCATTCCTCTAAGTTATATAGAATTGAGCCCATTAGCAAGAAGATAATGGGTGTTTATAAAACACAAAAAACCCTCATCCAAACAATATAGGACGAGGGTTTCTTGTTTCATCGAGCATCTAGCATCTAGCATCCAGCATCCAGCCTCCAGCATCTAGTACCTATAATACTCCGGCTTATAAGGTCCTTCCACGCTTACTCCAATGTATTCCGCTTGGTCCGGTCTAAGTTCGGTAAGCTCAACCCCAATTTTTTCAAGGTGAAGTTTTGCTACTTTTTCGTCCAAATGCTTTGGAAGCATATACACTTCGTTTTCATAGTTTTCGCCATTTTTCCAAAGCTCTATTTGAGCTAAAGTCTGGTTTGTAAAACTATTACTCATCACAAAACTTGGGTGGCCCGTGGCGCAACCGAGGTTGACCAAACGACCTTCGGCTAAAAGGATAATGTCTTTTCCGTCAATAGTATATTTATCAACCTGTGGCTTAATTTCTACGTGAGTACTTCCGTGGTTTTTCTTTAACCAGGAAACAGCAATCTCATTGTCAAAATGTCCAATGTTACAAACCACTGTTTTGTCTTTCATCGCTTCAAAATGCTCTCCTCGAACGATATCTTTATTTCCAGTAGTTGTAATTACAATATCCGCATTGCCAACAACAGTTTCCAATTTTTTCACTTCAAAACCGTCCATGGCAGCTTGCAAAGCACAAATTGGGTCGATTTCAGTAACCGTAACAATACTTCCCGCACCTCTAAACGAAGCTGCAGTACCTTTACCAACGTCTCCATATCCACAAACAACTACACGCTTGCTAGCAAGCATTAGGTCAGTTGCACGACGGATTGCATCAACGGCACTTTCACGACATCCGTATTTGTTGTCGAATTTACTTTTTGTAACGCTGTCGTTGACATTGATTGCAGGCATCGGCAAAGTTCCGTTTTTTACGCGCTCGTATAATCTGTGAACTCCAGTAGTTGTTTCTTCCGAGAGGCCTTTCACGCCATGAGCCAGTTCTGGATATTTATCCAAAACCATATTGGTAAGATCGCCACCATCATCAAGAATCATATTTAAAGGCTTGCGGTCTTCACCAAAGAAAAGCGTTTGCTCAATACACCAGTCAAATTCCTCTTCGGTCATTCCCTTCCAAGCGTAAACTGGAACTCCAGTAGCGGCAATTGCAGCAGCCGCGTGGTCTTGGGTGGAGAAAATATTACAAGAGCTCCAAGTAACTTCTGCACCCAATGCGGTTAGAGTTTCGATAAGTACCGCAGTCTGAATAGTCATGTGCAAACATCCCGCAATACGTGCACCTTTTAAAGGTTGTTCATTTCCGTATTCTTCACGAAGGCTCATAAGTCCGGGCATTTCTGCTTCGGCAAGTTCAATTTCTTTTCTTCCCCAATCAGCCAGAGAAATATCTTTTACTTTGTACGCCGTATACGGCACTGTTTTCGTTGACATAAATCTTCTTTTTTATCCCACAAAGGTGGGAAACTCGTTGATATTACCTAATTTTGATTTCTAATTTCAGTCTGCAAAAGTACATAATATCCCTCTGAATTCTATGCCTCTTTATAAAACTATAACAGTAAATGCCTCTACTCAAGTCCTAATTTGGAAAATTGAGGAATCTTTTGAAACACTTTCAGAGAATATAAGTCTCACTGAAAATTGTGCAAACCGGGTGGCAAATATGAAAAGTGAGTTGCACCGTTGTGGTTTTATGAGCATCCGTCAGCTAATGAAAGTTGCCGGATATACCGATCACGATTTATATTATGACGAAAATGGAAAGCCTCATTTAACCGATGATAAATATATTTCCATTACTCATTCCTTCAATTTTTCAGCTATAATTGTCAGTGATAGCGATGTGGGCATCGATATCGAAAAACAACGGCAGAAAATACTTCGGATTGCGCATAAATTCACACCCATCGAGGAATATCGCACCATCGCGAATGATGATGCATTAATGCGGAAACTAACCATCGTTTGGTGTGCAAAGGAATCGCTTTATAAAAGTTTTGCTGAGAAAAGCGTTAGTTTCTTACAACATATAGATGTTGACGACTTCGATTTGGATGACAACAAAACAACTGCCACAGTAACTTATGGTGACAAAATAATTGTCTATAAAGTAGACTATCTGGAATTTGAAGGTTTCACTTGTGCGTATGCTCTTATTTCTAAACGGAAATAAATGGAGGTTTCATTTTATTTGAATATTCTGAAATCGGCCGTAGCTCACGAAAAATTGTTGGCAATTCTGATAGATCCAGATAAATTTGATATTTCCGAAGCAGAATCTTTTCTCGAAAAAATACCAGCAACCACTTCACATCTTTTTGTTGGCGGAAGTACCGTTGCCAATGGAGATACTGAAAAAACAGTGAAGGCATTAAAGCAAAAAACAAATTTACCTATATTTCTTTTTCCTGGGCATCATTCACATATCACTTCTTTGGCCGATGTACTTTTGTTTTTGACATTGCTTTCAGGACGCAATGCTGAATATTTGGTGGGACAACAAGTTAAGTCTATCGCCAAGTTAAAGGATACTTCTTTGGAAATAATTCCGACGGGCTATATTTTGATTGACGGTGGAAATAAATCCTCCGTTTCAAAAGTGACCGCAACTGAGCCCATTTCACAGGAAAATGTTGAAGAAATCGTCAATACGGCATTGGCTGGCAAATACATGGGCTCAAAACTTATTTATCTAGAAGCTGGAAGTGGAGCGCGATTTCCTGTAAATCCTGAAATTATTTCGGTAGTTAAAACAGCGATCGAAATTCCCCTGATTGTTGGAGGTGGAATAAAAACTGAATTCCAAAAACAAGAAGCTTATCGTGCGGGTGCGGATATGGTTGTGATGGGAACGGCCTATGAAACACACAGCAACAAATAATAAATTCCAAATTCCAAGAACCAAATTCCAATTCCCAAACCTGCCTGTCGTTCCAAAAACCATATTCCATATAAACTCCAAAACTAAATTTTAAAAGTTAGATTCTAACGAGACCTCAAATTTGAAAATCCAAAACTGCGAACTGCAACTGGCACTGAATACTTTTTATAATTGTAATTTTGAAAAAATAAAAGAATAAGATTATGAGAATTTCTGTTGAACTTACCCTTTCGCCCTTACAAGACGATTGGGAACCTGCAATCATTAATTTTATTAAAAGCCTGAGAAATTCCGGCTTAACGGTTTTGGAAAATCCTTTGAGCACCCAAGTTTATGGCGATTATGACGAAGTGATGGATCTGCTTCAAAAAGAAATGAAAATTGCTTTGGAAGCTGTGGATCGGGGATTGCTGTACATAAAAATAGTGAAATCCGACCGTAGCGATTATGAGCCACATTTTTGACTGGTTTTTTTCTGAATACCAAGGGGTTCCGGCATATATTGTAGCCTTAGAATTGATCGCTGTGTTTTTTGGCTTGCTGAGCGCATGGTTTTCCAAACAGGATAATATTCTTATTTATCCCACAGGCATTTTGAGCACAGCTATTTTTGTGTATTTGTTGGCGGTTTATGGATTATTGGGCGATTTGGTCATAAATGCCTACTATTTTTCAATGAGTATTTACGGCTGGTATTTTTGGACTCGGAAAGTAGATAAGGTACATTATACTCCCATTACAAGAACTACTTTCAAGGAAAAGCAAATTAGTGTGGGTATTTTTAGTGCGACCCTTATTTTCATTTTCATCATTTATAAAGTTTTTGATAAGTGGAACAGTTGGACTGCTTATGTCGATACCTTTACAACCGCGATATTTTTTGTCGCTATGTGGTTATTGGCCAGAAAAAAACTTGAGAACTGGATATTTTTGCTCGTAGGAAATATTATTTCATTTCCATTATATTTTTATAAAGGCTTAATATTTACTTCATTTCAATTTTTATTGCTTATTGTCATAGCAATTTATGGTTATTACGCGTGGAAGAAAAACCTGAACAAACCCGAAACCAGTCTACTGAATTGATTAAAGTGGTTCTATATGGCCCCGAATCGACGGGAAAGACCACTTTGGCGAAACAGTTGGCAGCGCATTACAAAACGCTGTGGGTACCTGAATTTATGAGGGAATATCTGGAGGAAAAATGGGAAAGGGAAAGAAAATTGGTTTCAAAAGAAGATTTGGTGCCGATCGCCAAAGGTCAACTTGCACTTGAAAACGAAGCTGCCCGAAAAGCTAAACAACTTCTTATTTGCGATACCAATCTACTTGTATTAAAAGTGTATTCGGAATATTATTACAACGGATTTTCTCCAGAATTTATAAAAAAGGAGGTAACCAACCTGTCCGCCGTGGCGGAAGACAATCATAGTATCTACTTGTTGACCTATATAGATATTCCTTGGGAAGCCGATATTTTGCGGGACCGTCCGAACAATCGCGAGGAAATGTTTTGTATTTTCGAAGCCGAATTGAAAACACAAGGCTTTCCTTATGAAATTTTAAAGGGAAACGAAGAAGAAAGATTTAATAAAGCAGTAGAAATTATTGACGCTTTGTTAAAAGACCAAATCTCTCTGTGAATCACTTTGTTTTCTATGCGTAACTCTGCGTAATGGTTATTCCTCAGAGTTGCGCAAGTCTAACACAGATTTCTACGCAGAACAAAATATAGTTTATATCGATGTTTACCGAAAAAAACAGAAAACAAATTAAGGCACACGGTCTTTCCGAATTGGAAATTGAGCGTCAACTCGCAATTTTTAAACGTGGGATTCCCTTTGCCAATGTAGTTGATTCAGTTTCCATAAATAACGGTATTGAGGCATTTTCAGAAAGTGAGCAACAGCATTTAGTCAATCTTTTTGAATCCCAGAAGGATAAGCTGGATCTGCTTAAATTCGTTCCAGCTTCGGGTGCCGCTACCCGAATGTTTAAGTTTCTACATCGCTTTTTGGAGACGTATAAGCCATCAGACGATATAGACGAATTCCTCCAAAAAGAAGAAAACAGGGATTTGAAGTTGTTTTTCGATTCCATTGAAGATTTTGCTTTTTCGGATTTGGTTTTCAAAAGTGTTGAATCGAAGTATCGCGGATTTCAAGATTTTGAAAAAGGGAAGAGGTTTGTATTATTTGTAGAGGAAATGCTGGGAGAGGATGGTTTAAATTTTGGCTACATCCCAAAAGGATTGATCCCGTTTCACAAACATGGTAAGGAGTATATTACCGCATTTGAAGAGCAATTATATGAAGCTGCTTTTTATGGAACCTCCAATGGGGTTGCAAATTTGCATTTTACCGTTTCCGAGGATCATAAAAGTAAGTTCAAAAAAAGACACGAAAAAATTCAACATCTTGTAGCGAAAAGAACAAACATAAAGTTTAATATTTCCTATTCCTTTCAAAATAAAGGAACGGATACCATTGCTGCAACTTTAGAAAATGAGCCTTTTTTGGATGAAAATGGCGATTTGCTTTTCCGTCCTTCTGGCCATGGTGCTTTGCTTGAAAATTTAAATGAAGTGGATGCCGATATTATTTTTATCAAGAATATTGATAATGTAGTTTCCGAGAAATATGTTGAGACTATCGCTTTTTACAAGAAAGTGCTGGCAGGAAAACTCATTTTGCTTCAACAACAAATTTTCGGACTGATAGAAAAACTTAAAACTGAAAACCTTTCGGATAAATTAATGAACGAAGCTTCCAATTTCATTTCCAAAGAATTAAAGATATCCGGTATTTTTAAAAATAAAGAAGCACTTCTGGAAATCCTGGAACGACCCATTCGCGTCTGTGGCGTGGTTGAAAATACAGGTGCTCCGGGAGGTGGGCCATTCGTTATAAAAAACAGGGACGGTGAAATCTCCAGACAAATTGTTGAAATCTCGCAGATTGACCTGAATAACCCTGGCCAGAAAGCCTTTGTGGACCGAGCTACACATTTTAATCCGGTGGATTTAGTTTGTGGAGTCCGTAACTACAAGAGAGAGAAATTCAATCTTTCCCATTTTGCAGACCCGGATTCCGGTTTTATTTCTGAAAAATCACACCAAGGACAACATATAAAAGCATTGGAACTTCCAGGACTTTGGAATGGAGCAATGGCCGACTGGAACACCGTTTTTGTGGAGGTGCCGCTCATCACTTTCAATCCGGTAAAAACCGTAAATGATCTTTTAGACGAAGTACACTAATAGCAATGGACGTTGAAATTTTACTGACAGAACTTAATTTTAAAGGTATTCGCGCTAGTGGTCCCGGCGGTCAGCATGTGAACAAAACCGCTTCAAAAGTCGAGGTGTCCTTTGATTTGGATTCTTCAATGGCTCTTTCTGAAACGGAAAAGGAACGACTTCGCAGTAAATTAGCATCAAAGATTTCTTCGGAAGGAATAATGACACTCCAATGCGGTGAAACTCGAAGCCAACATCGCAATAAGGCAATCGTGATTGAAAGGCTTATAGAATTGCTTCAACAAAATCTTAAGGTTGCGAAAAAGCGAAAAAAAACAAAACCATCCAAAAGCGCAATCGAACGACGCTTAAAATCTAAGAAGGAGCAGGCTTTAAAAAAATCCAATCGCAAACCTCCAAAAATCGATTGACGATCTGCACTTGATTTTCTCGCAAAGATGCGAAGGCGCAAAGCTTTATTTGCCATTGTTCAAAAAAGCTCTGAATGAAAGATCGAGTTTGGCTCTAAAGGGAAGAATGAAAACTCGCAAGATTCTAATGAGGGCCAAGACCAAGACTTCGTAATTAATATACGATAAGCGTATAATTTTTATACACTTGTTTCCGGTTTTACACAAAACCGGTTTTTTCTTCACTTCTTCACTTCTCCAGTAATCCTTTGTTAATCAGTTATTATATGCAATTGCTCCTGATTTCTTTTCTATGGCACTACTTTTTCTATATACAAGTCAACAAAAAGATTCACAGTAACAAATTTTAAATATAAAAACGATGAAAAAATTAATTTTAAGTACAGCCATTGTATTAGGAGGTTTAACTGCCGTAACAGCACAAAGCGATAAAGAACCAACCGCTATGAATGAAACATCGCAAACTGCTGTTGAAGCAAATGTTGAAAGCAGATTGATCGCTGCCCAAGACGCTGAGACCACTACTGTTGCAGAGGCTGTACAAGATTTCAAGGAAGTAAAGGCTTCTGAAGTGCCACAAACCGTTAAAGATGCCATAGCTAAGGATTTTACCGGTGCTACTATTTCTACGGCTTATGTGAATGCTCAGGGTGATTACAAAATCGAACTCGCTACTGCTGATGCGAAGAAAGCAACAGTTATGGTAAACCAAAAAGGTGAGTTGGTTAAAAATGAATTAAAGAAGCAGTAAGCTGCAGGTATTTTAGATTCAATACTTCGAGAAAAGGCATCCAGCAAATGGATGCCTTTTTTTGTGATAACATTAGAGAAAGTCCCGATTTATACTTGCTATTTTTACTATTTGAAATTAAGTAATGACACAGCGAATACATATTGTTGAAGATGATGTGGCATTTGGTAAAATGCTTACTTCTTTTTTGGGACGAAAGGGATATGATATTTCCATTTCTCTAACTGGTGAACATGCAAGGAAAACAATTGCGGAGAATACCTACGACTTTTTGATTACCGATTTAAAACTTCCTGATGATTCTGGTTTGGATTTACTGGAATACACCTTAAAAGTTTCACCAAAAACCAAGGTAATCCTTATGACAGGATATGCCGAAGTAGATACAGCCGTTAAAGCTATAAAGAAGGGTGCTTTGGATTATATTTCCAAACCTTTCCGGCCCGAAGAGCTATTAATGATAATTGAGGAAGCTTCAAAAATCAATTCTGCAACCGAATTCGTTCCGGAAGCAAAATCTCCAGTCGAGAATTTCACATCTAAACCAGTTTCAGAGAAACCGGGTTTTATTGTAGGGATAAGCGAAATCTCAAAGAAATTCAATGAGTACTTGAAATTGGTCGGACCAACGGATATGTGCGTCCTTATTCAAGGAGAGAGCGGAACAGGAAAGGAAGTTGCTGCAAAAGCGATTCATAATTTCAGTTCTAGAAAAGATAAAAGTTTTATAGCCGTAGATTGTGGAGCAATACCCAAGGAAATCGCCGCCAGTGAATTTTTTGGACATATAAAGGGAAGTTTCACGGGTGCAATAAACGATAAGAAAGGACATTTTGAAGCCGCAGATGGAGGTACACTTTTTCTGGATGAAGTGGGGAATCTTTCCTATGAAAACCAAATTCAGCTATTGCGCGCCCTGCAGGAACGCCGAATAAAACCCGTTGGTAGCAATACCGAAATCGAAGTGGATGTCCGTATTATTTCTGCAACCAATGAGG
The DNA here is from genome assembly GCA_034676445.1 of Aequorivita sp. GTDB lineage: Bacteria > Bacteroidota > Bacteroidia > Flavobacteriales > Flavobacteriaceae > Aequorivita. The sequence continues at coordinate 949,247 of JAUCCE010000005.1, read as the reverse complement.
ATTTATTGGAAGCAGTTGCTGCGCGAACTTTTCGGGAAGACCTTTATCACAGATTGAATGAATTTACCGTTCATATTCCATCTTTACACGAACGGAAGGAAGATCTATTTCTATTTATTGAATATTTTTTAAATGAAGCGAATATGGCGTTGGGAAAGGAAGTATTGGGACTTTCCAAAGAGGTAGAAGAGGCTTTTAAAAATTATTCGTGGCCTGGAAATCTCCGAGAATTGAAAAATGTGATAAAACGCTCTGTCTTATTGACCAATTCAGATTTGATTCCTTTGGATGTAATACCCAAGGAAGTGATATTTTCCCGACCGGAAAAAAGCCCAACCATTGATTTTTCCAAAGAAAGTAACGAGAAACAGCTTATTTTGAATGCTCTGAAGGAAGCTGAATATAACAAGACAAAGGCAGCAAAACTATTGAACATCACCCGAAAAACACTTTACAATAAATTGGAACACTATGATATAGAATTGTAAGAATAAGCAGTTCTCAATTCCATTAATAATACCTTTGTCTTAATTTCAAGTTCCTCCAAATCTTTGGACACCTGCGATTCTTCAACATCCTTTGCAGAATATCCTTCCATTTTTTCCAATATCGGAATTACTTCTATTGCCTGTAATTGACGGAACATCGTCAGCATTCGATGGGCGGTTTCCTTAACGGTTTTAAGATTTTGTTCCTGAATGGCTTTATCCAGATCTTGTAAATCTTTTTCGGTTTGTGAATCAAAAATTCGAAGCACTTCCAAAAGGGATTCGGGAGTACTTAAAAATGATTTTAAAAGAGAAATATTGAATATTCGACTATTTTGTGAATCGATTTTAATGGGATCGTTCTGCTCCTTTCCCACAGATTCAACTGGAATAAAAAAACTTTTTCGTTCAGGAAAAATATTTTGCAAGCTATTTATAAGGTCATGACTGGAGAAGGGTTTGGGGAGCATATCCGCAAAACCTATTTCGAAATAATAATTGTGGGGATGTTCCCGATTTCCCGTCATTGCAATGATTGGCTGATTTTTATAGAAATCTACTTCGCCCTTTTTCAAACTTTTTAAAACAGAAAACCCATCAGTTTCTGGCATTTGAATATCGGTTAAAATAAAATCGAATTTGAAATCTAAATTGGAGTTTTTGAAATTTTGAAATCGGTTAAATACTTTGGTTTCAATCCCTAATTGCTGAAACATTTCTTTTAACAGCGATCCTATCGCTTGATCATCATCGATAATAATTCCTTTTAAACCTTTAAAAGCTACTTTATTCTTAAGGGAAATATTAGTAGATTTTCTTTCACTGTTTTTTAGTGGCAAGGTCAAAATGAATTCACTTCCTTCACCCAAAACACTTTCCACTTTTAGAGTTCCATCCAAAAGTTTGGTAAGTTTTTTCGAGATGGCAAGACCCAGACCGCTCCCGCCGAACTTATGGGCAATGTTTGTTTCGGCTTGGGTAAATTCATTGAAAATAAGGCCCTGTTTTTCTTTGGAAATACCTATTCCCGTATCGATTACGGAAATTTGAACAATGGAAACTTGATCTGTTTTTTTAAGTTCTTCAGCTTTTATTTCAACACTTCCGCGCTCCGTAAATTTAAAGGCATTACCCACCAAATTGTTTATAATCTGCCGGAGTCGCAACGGATCACTTTCGAAAATCTTATTTTTTATTTCGTCTGAAATCGAGATTTTCAGTTCTACAGGTTTTTGGAGATACTGTTGCTTTACGGCATTTCCCGCTTCGATAATTATATTTTCCAATGAAAAGGGAATTTTTTCCATTGGCAATTTCCCAGCTTCCAGTTTTGAATAATCCAATAAATCATCCACTAAATGTGAAATGAAATGTGAACTGGAAGTGATCTGGGCTAAATAATTTTTTTGTTTTTCAGAAAGAGAGGAGTTTTCAAACAATTCCGCATAGCCGCTAATGGTATTCAACGGAGTTTTTAAATCGTGGCTTACGGTGGAAATTAATTGTTCCCTACTTTTCAATAAGCTCTCTGCATAATTCTTTGATTCCTCCAGGTTCTTCTTATATCGTTCAGCTCTAAAAAAGTCGGAAAGAATCAAATAGGAGAAAATCAGAATAACCCCTCCTCCCAAAATCCCTGCAAATTTTAAGATTTGACCTGTCCTTTCAATGGATTCCTGGCGCATCTGGTTTTCCAAGTTGTTTTTCTTGGCAATCTCCGTATCGAAACTGGAAATTATTTCACGAAGTCGTTCCGAAATATTCAGGTCGTTTCGGATAAGTTCATTTTCTTTTTGGCGTAAGGATTCGCTGATTTGTGAGTTCTTCTTTTTCGCTTCAGAAACAATATATCTAGAAGCGGTGAGCATGGAATCAACTGTTTTCGATTTTACCGTCGACGTGTCACGAGCCGGATTGCTATTCAGGTAATCGGCGTACGATTGCCAAATTCGGCGCTCTCTTCTGCTTAATTTCGAAGGATCCTTATAAAGAGTTTCAACGGAGATCAAGCCGATGGACGCTTCCAGTTTTTGAACTTCCTCCATAATCTCATCCAGAGAAGTGTCCTTCTTATTTGTCAGGCCTAAAATTCGAAGTTGTTCAATGTTTTGATTCTTTTCAATCAGTAGTGATTTTACACTGTCCAATTGCTTTATTTGAAAATCCACGGTTGAGAGTGATTTTATTTCTTTTATTTTCAAAAAGAGTGAATCTGTCGTAACCATATATTTTTCAAAGTCGCTGTCATCTTCTGTGAGGAGTGCTAGCCTTGCAAATCCGTCTGCTTCATAAACGAGATTGATTAAGGTTCCCGTTTCTATAAATTTTTTCTCTCCAATGGTTTTGACGTTCTCGGAAGTTAGTTTTTCGAACTCGGAATACAGGAAGAAACCTACCAAAACGGATAGCGCACCCAAAACCAAATAGCTCAGGATTATCTTGAAAGTGAATTTATTTCTGGAGGTTGCCATTGTTCAAATGTAAACTTTATGAAAATTTTAGGTTATTAATAATATGGTAAAAGATTGGGGGAAAACGAAACTGAAATCGAAATTGAAATCGAAATCGAAATCGAAATCGAAATCGAAATTGAAATCGAAATCGAAATCGAAACCGAAGTTGAAATCGAAGTTGGAATCGAAGTTGGAATCGAAGTTGGAATCGAAGTTGGAATCGAAGTTGGAAAATTTTTATACATCCCAAATCGATTGCAAAATTTCCATTCTCCCCTTTAGGGGCCGGGGGTTGTAAAGAAATCGAAAACTATGCCTCGCCTTCGCCTGCCTGTCGTGCCTCTGGTAGGCAGGCTCGGCAACCGAAGTATCGGGGATTCAACTTTCCATGATACTTCAAAAATCAAAAAATATTCCGCAGGATGTCCAATCCATTTATAAAATGAATTGTATCTTTGCCCAACATCTCAAAGGGGTGCGGATTTTGGTCACGAATACGGAATATGAGTTTATAGAACTCTGAACTCATAACTCCGAACTCATAACTCGAAAGAAGCTGAGATTATACCCAAAGAACCTGGACGGGTAATGCCGTCAAGGGAAAAAGGATACGAAGTATCCGATGGAAAACCCTGTAAATTCAATAACATTGGATTTTCAGGGTTTTTTTGTTTAATAAATTGTCAACAAAGAATAACGCCCCTTTTATTCGTATTTTAAATATTTACGAATGAAAAAGTTATTGATTTCCGCAGTTTTTATTTCAACGTTTATTTCTGCTTTTGGTCAGGAGACCGATTCTGAGAAACAACAGGATTCTACCAAAATTGAAACCTTGGATGAGGTTCTTTTAAAATCGGTACGTGTGGATGCCGATTCTCCAATTACCCATTCAAATATGGACAAGGAAGAGCTCGAAAAACGTAATCTCGGACAGGAATTGCCGTACATGTTAAACTATTTGCCTTCGGTGGTTACTACAAGTGATGCGGGTGCGGGAGTGGGGTATGCTTATATCCGTGTTCGAGGAAGCGATGCTTCCAGAGTGAATGTAACCCTTAATGGAATTCCGTATAACGATTCCGAAAGTCAGGTGACGGTGTGGGTGAATCTGCCCGATCTCACCTCTTCCGTTCAAAGTTTACAATTGCAGCGTGGAGTGGGAACCTCAACTAATGGCTCCGGAGCTTTTGGAGCGAGCTTGAATATAATGACCGATGCCATTTCCGAAGAAGCCAGCGGTCAATTTTCCAATTCCTTCGGAAGCTATAATACCCGCAAACACAATGTTGAATTCAACACGGGCTTGCTCTCCAATCATTTTGAAGTTTCAGGGAGATTGTCAACTATAAAGTCCGATGGATATATTGATAGAGCCAGTTCAGACCTAAAATCCTATTTTCTTCAAGCGGCTTTTGTAGATACCAATACATTTATAAAAGCGCTCGCTTTTGGTGGGAGACAGGAAACTTATCAAGCTTGGAATGGTCTTGAAGATCCCGAAAAACTAGAGAATGACCGAACCTTCAATGTTTCCGGTATGTACACCGATGAAGAAGGAAATATCAAGTTTTATGACAATGAAGTTGATAATTACGGACAGGATATTTATCAATTAATCTGGAATCAGCGAATTAATAATAACTGGAATACGAATGTTTCCTTGAATTACACAAGAGGATTGGGCTATTTTGAACAATATAAGGAAGATCAAAAGTTCGCAAATTATGGTTTGGATCCGATTGTTATTGGAAGTGAAACAATTAACAAAACAGACTTGATCCGTCGTAGATGGCTGGATAATAATTTTTATGCGGCTAGCGGGAATGTAAATTATAAAGATGAAAATTGGGATGTTTCCTCAGGTGCGTTTTATAGTTATTACGAAGGCGAACATTATGGTGAAATAATCTGGGCCCGTTATTCCAGTAATTCTGAGATCCGCGATCGATATTATGATGGAGATGCCCGTAAAACGGAGTTCACCGTTTTTTCGAAGGCTACTTATCGGCTAAATGGTTTTTGGAGTGTGTATGGCGATCTTCAAGGGCGTTTCATTAACTATAAAACCTCTGGTATCACTTCCGATTTGGTAGAAATGGATTTGGATAAGGAATATTCTTTCTTTAATCCGAAGGCTGGGGTTACTTATAAAATGAATCCGAAAAACCAATTTTATTTTTCTTATGGCAAAGCACATCGTGAACCGACAAGAGCTGATTTTCGTGAAGATATAACTACCGCAGAAAAACTGGATGATTTTGAATTGGGCTGGCGTTTTGCTTCAGAAAACACCAAAATAAATACCAACCTCTATTATATGGATTATAGAGATCAATTAGTCCTGTCAGGTGAATTGGGAGATACAGGAAAACCCTTGCGAATGAGCAGCGGAAAAAGCTATCGTCTAGGTCTGGAAGTGGATGCGGAAATCCGAATCTTGGATAATTTTAGAATACTTCCGAATATTGCCTTTAGCTCCAATAAAAATGTGGATTTCGTTGCTTCAATTGATGGAGAATTAAAAGACTTGGGCAATACAAATATTTCTTTCTCACCTTCAGTCGTTGCAGGAAATATGCTTGAATATTCGCCAATTAAAAAGCTACAACTGGGCTTTCTTTCAAAATTTGTTGGCGAACAATATATGGGGAATACCGATAGTAAAAAATCAAAATTGGATAGCTATTTTATTAATGATGTGAATATTATCTATACGCTCGATGGACTTCCTTGGATAAAAGAAGTGGTTTTCTCTGCCTTGGTCAACAATATTTTTAATGTAAAATATATTTCCAACGGATATTTTTACACGTATGATGACGATTATAGCAATCCAGGCACCGTCAAGACAGTTGAAGGTGCGGGATATTTTCCGCAGGCCACTATTAATTTCTTGGTTGGTGCTACTGTCAAATTTTAGGATAGGCTGTTTTAAATAGATTTAACTCAGATTAGTTTCAAAAATCAAGATATAACAAAATCGCTGAACGAAGCCGAAGCACGACAGGCAGGCGGAGCTGAGGCGCTAATTGGTAATCACCACACTATTTCCAACACGTTCGGCTCGGTATTGTTGCATCGGGTATTTAATATCGGGTTCGGTGGTATGTTGACCAGTGACTATATAATATTCGTTATCGTCATTTGGGCAAGGACACGCGGCAATAATCCCGGTTATTTCCATTCGGGAGCATTCATTGGGTGGGTGATTGGGATCGGTGAGATCAAAGGCCACATAGTAAGATTCGCTCACGCAATAAACAATTATTCCCTTTATGCCTTGGGGAGCGATTATATAACTTCCTGGAAATTTAAGTGGATTGTATTCGGGAAGATTGAGATTCAGGTTAAGGCTAACCACAGGATTTGTCAAATAGGGATTGCGAATTTGCTTATCGTCACTCTTTGAACAAGAGATTGTAAACAAGACAATTAGGAGGGGAAGCAGTTTTATTATTTTCAAAATATTTATTTTTACGACGAAATTACAACATAATGTAAAACAAGTAATTTTTTTGTATATTTGTTCATCACGATCCCGTCAGAGTATGGGATTTTTTTAGTTTATTAAAGTGAGTCCCGCCACGAGTCGGGATTTTGTTATATTATAGAATATGTATGTTCTATGCCAATTTAATTTTAAATGTTTTTAAAGATTTGAATAATTTTTAGTTCAGGTTAGGAAGAAAATATAAATATAGCTTAGGCTACCGTTATATTTTATGAAGACAAAGAAACCAAAAAGAAACAAATTTTATATCAGATTTGAACGTTATAGGCATGTTACATACGCAAACGATGAAGTTATGACTAAAGTATCTTATTATACCGCCGAAGGGTTAAAAAATTTGAGAGATGAATTGGATAAGCTGCGCGATGTAGAGCGTCCAAAAGCATCTAATGCGATTGCAGAAGCACGAGACAAGGGAGATTTGAGCGAAAATGCCGAATATGACGCAGCCAAGGAAGCCCAAGGAATGTTGGAATTGAAGATTTCAAAACTTGAAGAAGTTCTTGCCAATGCTCGATTGATAGATGAATCACAATTGGACCTGAGCAAAATTCTTGTTCATTCTACGGTGAAGATTAAAAACCAGGCCAATGGCATGGAAATGAAATATAAATTGGTAGCCCAAAGTGAGGCAGACCTTAAAGCTGGGAAGATTTCGGTAGATTCTCCCATAGGAAAAGGATTGCTGGGGAAACAACAGGGCGAAGTTGCCGAAATACAAGTTCCAAATGGAATTCTTAAATTTGATATCTTAGAAATATCAAGAGACTGATCATGGCATCACTATTCACCAAAATCATTGAGGGAGAAATTCCCTGCTACAAAGTAGCCGAAGACGAGAACTTTATTGCCTTTTTGGATATTAATCCCAATAGTAAAGGACATACACTCTGTGTTCCCAAAGAAGAAATCGATAAGATTTTTGATATGGGCGAACACCTCTATCTTCAGCTAATGCAGTTCAGTCGAAAAGTGGCCATCGCTATTGGAAAGACTGTTCCCTGCAAAAGAGTTGGAATGGCGGTAGTTGGTCTTGAAGTCCCTCATGTACATGTGCATCTTATTCCATTGAATGACATGGACGATATGCGCTTTACAAAAAAGGTGAATATGACCTCCGAGGAATTTCAGACACTAGCGGATGCCATAGGCGAAAAACTAAAATCTTAAAAAAGCAGTATATAACTTAGTGCGGCCACCACTATAATGGCCGCAATAATCAAAATATAAAACAGCGGTTTTACACTTAGATATTGTCTATTTGTTTCCGCTATTTTTTTATTGTAATCATATACTCGGTCAATATCCTCCGTCCAATTAACAGGATAAATGTTGTTTTTACAGATGTGGCAATAGAGAGATTCAGCGATCTTAGAATTTGGTTTGTGGAAAAAAGCATTTTCTTCTTCATCTTGGGTAAATGTCAATTCCAGCCCATCTGTGCCAAAACAGGTAGGGCAGTTGTTCTTTAAGCGTGCTTTGTGTAAAATATTGGTTTTCTTGCTCATTTTTCAACTGTCAATTTTTAGGGCAATTTCTATGGTCGTTCCTTGATTTGGGGCGCTTTTTAAAACATGAATTTTGCCCTTATGATATTCCTCAATTATTCTTTTTGCCAATGAAAGTCCCAGTCCCCAACCTCGTCTTTTCGTTGTATAGCCAGGTGTAAATATTCTTCTCGACTCACTTTTTGTAAGGCCTTTCCCAGTGTCGGAGACATGCACTAAAGCGTATTTTGTATTTTTTTCAATTGAAATTGTTATTTTCCCTTTCCCTTTCATCGCGTCTATCCCGTTCTTCACAAGGTTTTCTATTGTCCAACTAAATAGTTGTGGGTTTAAATCAACGAATATCGGACTTCCTGGGATATTTAAGTTGAAATCAATCATTTTTGAAGTGCGATTTTTCAAATAATGAAAGGTATTTTTGGTTTCCGAAACCAGATCACAACGTTCCAGATTTGGAATAGATCCTATTTTGGAAAATCTTTCCGTAATGGTTTCCAGACGTTTGATGTCCTTTCCCATTTCCTCCACATAATCCTGATTTATATTTTCGGTTTTTAAAATTTCTGTCCAACCAATCAAGGAAGAAAGCGGGGTGCCTATTTGATGGGCGGTTTCTTTGGCCATCCCTGCCCAAAGCCTATTTTGTTCCGCAGATTTCGAGGTTTGGTAAAAAAGATAGATTGCCAAAACGAAAAGAAATATCATCAATATTAAAGCAGCGGGATAAAATTTAAGTTTATTGATCAAGGGTGAGTTTCCGAAGTAAATAATTGCGTATACCTGATCTTTGTAAGCTACCTCTATTGGTTTGTATTCAGAGCTGAACTGTGCAATTTTTTTGTCCCTGACTTTTTTGTTCGTGAGATCAATGCCTTGTATGTTTCTGCCATCGTAGATATCTTCCTTTATCGTGTGCAGAATCATGGGGGTGGTACTGTTGCTCTGAATTATAGCCAAGGCCGTTTCGCTTACGGCGTTTCCATCTCCCGCTTGGACCTGAGCCAATTCCTCATGGGCTACGGCCCAAATTTCCATTTTGCGGCGTTCGTTTTCCTTTAACTGATTGAAGAAAATATAGGTATTCCACAGAATGAGGCTAACAATAAGAAGAGAAGCTAAGATAAATCCCCAACGGAAGAGTGATTTTTGGCGCAGCATATATAATATTTTTTCCGACCTGTTCATCACCAAGTCCTTGGATTTGTGAAAGGGAATGATGAAAAAGACAGGTTTAAATATAAGGCAAATATGTTGAAATTATTGTGCAACCATACTTTTATAAGCTGTAATCTTTTGGGTACATTTGTGAGCTATGATCTCAATATTACCACAAGATATCCCAACGGGACAGTTGCACCAATATCTATTGGGAGCTGTATCACCCAGACCGGTTGCCTTTGCAAGTACTTTGGATAAAAAAGGGAATGTAAACCTTTCCCCTTTCAGCTTTTTTAACGTATTCAGCGCTCGTCCTCCAATCTTGATTTTTTCTCCAGCGCGGCGAGGTCGAGACAATACCACAAAACACAGCTATGAAAATGTTTTGGAAGTGCCCGAAGTGGTCATAAACATTGTGAGCTATGAAATGATTCATCAAGTTTCTCTTGCTTCCACGGAATATGCAAAAGGAGTTAACGAATTTAAAAAGGCAGGTTTTACAGAAATCGCCTCCGATATAGTTAAACCACCACGGGTAGCCGAAGCACCCGTTCAGTTGGAGTGTAAGGTGAACGAAGTAATTTCTCTGGGAAAAGAAGGAGGTGCCGGAAATCTGGTTATATGCGAAGTAGTAAAACTTCATATAAACGAGAATATCTTGGATAAAAACGGGGTAATCGATCCACATAAGATAGACACCATTGCCCGACTTGGAGGCAATTGGTACACACGTGCCAAAACAGGACTCTTTCAAGTGCCGAAACCTTTGACTACCCACGGAATGGGTGTTGATATGCTTCCGGAGGAGATTCAAAGAAGCAAGGTGCTGACAGGAAACGATTTAGGAATGCTCGGGAACATAGAAAATTTTCCCAATCCGGAAGAAATCAATACCTTTATCAATGCTTCAGAAGAACTAAAAGCGATTGTGGTTTCGGGATGTACTGAAACAATTCACACGAAAGCCCAAGAATTTTTATGTAAGGGCGAAGTTGATGAAGCTTGGAAATTGCTTTTGTGCAATTTGGATTCCTCTTCTTCCGATAAAGAGAAAAAGTGAAACCCTGCGAGTTAGAATTGTTCCCTTCGGGGAATTAATTAATCAACTTTCAGAAAATAGCAATTAATAAAAAATAAAAACAATGGAATTACAAGGAAAAATTAAACTGATAGATGAAACCAAAACCTATGGCAGCAATGGTTTTAGGAAACGCGAGTTGGTCATAACCACTGAAGAGCAGTATCCACAAACGATAATGATAGAATTTGTACAAGATAAAACCGATTTGCTGAATTCTTACAAAGTAGGGCAGGAGGTAAAGGTGAGTATCAATATCCGCGGACGCGAATGGACTAATCCACAAGGCGAGATAAAATATTTTAACTCTATTCAAGGTTGGCGTATTGAGAACTTATCACAAGCTCCCGTTAGTGGCGACCGGCCTCCAGTGCCGCCAGCTGAAGCTTTTGAGCCTGCAAGCGATTTTAATGAAGAGGAACACGACGATCTTCCTTTTTAATTGTTTAATCACAAATATTGTTGGTTAATTGAAAGCCTCGAAGGGTCTGTAAACTCTTTGAGGCTTTTTTTTTGAAAAATTCTCTACCATTAAATGGATTATCTTTCTGAAAAACTTTGGTTTCCTGAACCAATAACGGCCACTTCCGATGGATTGTTAGCCATTGGTGGCGATCTTTCTGTTGAACGTTTACTGCTAGCATACAATTCTGGAATTTTCCCGTGGTTTGAAGAAGGGCAGCCCATTCTTTGGTGGAGTCCAGATCCAAGAATGGTGCTTTTTCCGCAAAAATTCAAGGTCTCAAAAAGTCTTCAGCAAACCTTGCGAAGTGAGAAATTTGGAATCACTTTCAACCAGGATTTTGAGCGGGTAATAGCAAATTGTGCAACGGTGCCAAGAAAGCGTCAAGCAGGAACGTGGATAACCAAAGGAATGCAAGAAGCTTATTTTGCACTCCACAAACTAGGGTTTGCAGTGTCCATTGAAATTTGGCAGAACGACGAATTGGTTGGCGGACTTTACGGAATAGATCTTCCACAGAAAAAAATATTTTGTGGTGAAAGTATGTTCAGTCTAGTAAGTGATGCTTCAAAAGTAGCATTCTATTATCTTTCTGAATACGCCAAAACTAGAGATTATAAATTAATCGATTGCCAGATTTATAATTCCCATCTGAAAAGCTTGGGAGCAGAGGAGCTTGACAGAAGACACTTTTTGAGATTGCTTTCGGAGTAGGGATATTGGATCAATAATTGAAAAGAAATAGATGAATTCCTTGATAGTAATTCTTCCAAAAGCTCAATTGAAAATCATCTTGTCACCGAGTCTTTTTAGACCCAGGCTAAATCTGTATTCGATTGGCTCAGAATACTTGTTGTCAATCTAAAATTTGGATATGGGTCTTGTTTCAGGACTAGAGTTTAATCTAGCATTGATTTATAATTAATGACTTGAAATTGTTGGTTTTTATATTCCAACTGGTGAGATTTGTTTCCGAATTGGCTCCCTTCCCTCGGGGAAGGGCGGGGGATGGGACTTGATAAAAGTTTGAAAAATCATGGTTATTCTAAACAAGATCTTTATTTAAACCATAAATATTAATATCATTCAACCGATTAAAAACATATCTTAGTATCTCCAAATTCCCTTTTCCAATGAAAAACATCTACCCAAGATACTTTTTAGTATTGATATTGACATTGTCGTCGGTCTTCGCCTTTTCACAAGAAAAACCCAACTTACCACATAACCTTACCGAATCGGAGAAATCCCTTATTTCGGAATTTCAATTCACGAGTTCCAGGTTATCACCACCTCCATCTGGTCCTGTTCGGGCTGCTGCTGAATGGGAAGAGGTCGAATATTTATTGGTTACTTGGAATCCTGCCTATCCAAATATTCTTCGACAAATAGTGGCGGCTGGAGTACAGGAATGTAAAGTGATGATTACAACCCAAAACCAAACATCTGTTTCAAATTATTTGACATCCAACGGAGTAGATTTAACCAATGTGATATTTTTGGATACACCGTGGGATAGTATATGGATTCGAGATTATGCCGGAAATACGATTTATTCTGATGATGTTGGGGAGCGGGCCTTGGTCGATTGGATTTATAATCGTCCTCGCCCCAACGACGATGTGATGCCCATAGCCCACGCCGCAGAGGCTGGAGTCAATTTGTTCTCAACAACTTCAGGCACCAACGATTTAGTAAATACCGGAGGCAACTACATGAGCGACGGATTGGGCAATGCATTTGCCTCAAATTTGATTTTAAACGAAAACGCTGTTGGAAATCCGTACGGTGTAAGTCCTAAAACCGAAGTTCAAATAGATGGGATTATGCAGGAATATATGGGTATAAATCGATTTGTAAAGATGAACACTTTGCCTTATGATCAAATCCATCATATCGATATGCACATGAAATTGCTAGATGAAGAAACTATTCTCGTGAGTAAATATCCTCCCGGAATTGCCGATGGGCCACAGATTGAGGCTAATATTCAGTATGTACTGGATAACTTCGAATCTCCTTTTGGAACTCCCTATAAAATTGAATGGATTGATGCTCCACCAAGTACAAATGGGAACTACCCAAATTCCGGCGGACCCTACAATACCTATAGTAATGCAGTTTTCGTGAACAAAACTATAATGGTGCCAACATACCGTCCGGAAGTTGATGCTCCTGCTCTTAGTCAATACCAACAGATGTTGCCTGGATATAATGTGGTAGGGATAGATGTAGATAACCCTGGCGAAAACTTGATCAATTCATTAGGCGCAATTCATTGTATTACACACACTATTGGAGTTGGAGATCCGCTGTGGATTGTCCATCAACCTATTGAGGAAGCAATGGCGGGAAGTACATTGTCCATAGAGGCCTATTTAAGACATGTTTCAGGAATTGCTCAAGCCAAGGTTTTTTGGAGAGAAGAAGGATCGTCTAATTATAATGAAACTGATATGGCTCCCTCAAATTCAGATAATTGGATGGCAAACCTTACTGTGCCAAACATTTCTGCTAATATTGAATATTATATTTGGGCTGAATCCATATCAGGAAAAAGAATGACCAGACCGATAGTTGCACCAGAAGGCTTTTGGACAATTCAAGTAGAATCACTTTCAATAGATGAATGGGCATACAAACATATTTCAGCAGCCTATCCTAATCCGACAAATGGAAAAGTATCCTTTGATTTGAATGCAATTCAAGGGAAGGTAAAAATACAGATCCATAATTTATTAGGTCAAAAACTATATGAAGCGGATGTGGAAAATGCTAATGGAAGGCTGACTTTGGATCTTAATGCAAATTGGCAAGGAACATTACTTGTTACTTTTCAGGGTAGCTTTGGCAAAATCCACAAAAAGGTGATTAAAATCTAATTTTCTTAAACTTCGTTATATCTAAAACAACTTTCCACGTGGTCGTTAACCATTCCTGTGGCTTGCATGTGTGCATAAATCACTGTACTCCCCACGAATTTAAAACCTCGCTTTTTTAGATCTTTGCTGATGGTATCGCTGAGTTCGGTGGTAGCAGCAGTATCTTTATGGGATTTCAGTTTGTTTTTTATTGGTTTATTATTTACAAAACCCCAAATGTACTCACTAAAACTCCCAAATTCCTTTTGCACTTCCATAAAAGCGATCGCGTTTGAAATGGTAGAATGGACTTTCAGTTTATTTCGGATGATTCCCTCATTTTGAAGGAGTTCGTCGATTTTTGATTGATCATATTTCGCAATTTTCTTATAATCAAATCCGTCAAAAGCTTCTCTGAAATTTTCTCGTTTCCGAAGAATGGTTATCCAACTCAATCCTGCCTGAAAGGTTTCCAAAATTAGAAATTCAAATAGGGTTTTGTCATCCCTTACCGGCACTCCCCATTCCTCATCATGGTATTTCACATATAGTGGATCAGTCCCACACCAACTACAACGACTAATTTCCAAATTCATAAAAAGATGATTTAATTATTACAACCGTCTACCAACTACCGTCTACCAACTACCGACTAAAATCACCCTTGTCCTGGAAAATTATAAGTAATAGTCCCCAACTGTTTCGAACGGGAGCTATCACTTGTAAATTCTGCTTGAAGAGCATATTCGGTAGCAGTATCTATTAAACATTGATTGTCGGTAGTTGATGCACCTTTGTTATAGGAAGCTTTTTTCACTTTCCCCAGATTGTCCACTTCAATATTAATAACTATTCGACCCGAACCATAACAGGTATAGACAGGGTTAGGAAGGTACATATCTATTCGGTTTACGAGTCTATAGCTTATTGTGGTATTTTTATTTCCACCTTCCACGACGGCTTGTTGATTATTCTTGCTTTCGCTATTTGAAAATTTCGTATCTGTTTTCTTTTTCTCGTTGGGTTTTTCACTAATCCCATACCCCATATCGCTTTGTTGTGAGCTTTCAATGGCCTGTTGCATTTCTTCTAATTTTCCCTCAGTGGTTTCTGTAATCTCTTGGTTTTCTTTTTCTACGGAAGAAATAAATTTTTCAGCTTCATTATATGCCTTATTGGTTTCTATCTTTACTTTTTCATCTGTCAAGGAAGCGAGGTCTTTTTCATCCAATAAATCTTCTGGAGCAATTACCATATCATAAGTGTCTTCTGGAATTGTTTGAGGGACACTTGAAAGTTTTATACTTATAAGAAATAGCACAAGAATGCCCGTTAATAGGGAGGTTATAAGAAAAGCTCTATATGAATAATTAAAATTCATTCTTGCAAGTACTGAAATTTTATGTAAAATTCCACAAAAACCTGCTAATACAATGTGTCCTTAGTTATATTTTAACTTGTTAAGAAATCTTCAAACTCGTTGATTCCCACGGCATTTTCAACAGAAAACTCGCCTATTTTCGTTCGACGGAGTGCGGAAAGATGTGCTCCATTATTTAAAGCTTTTCCAAAATCGTGGGCCAAAGATCGGATATAAGTGCCCTTACTGCAAACAACACGAAAATCTACATTTGGCAAATCTATATTCGTTATTTCAAACTCTGAAATCGTCACAGTTCGAAATGGAATATGGACTTCTTCTCCATTGCGGGCATATTCGTATAATCGTTTCCCTTCACTCTTTAAAGCCGAAAACACAGGTGGTTGCTGTTGAATTTCTCCTGTAAACTGTTTGGTAGCTTCTCTTATTTCTTCAGAAGTTATCTTGGAGATATCAAAAGTTTGATCGATTTCAGTTTCCAGGTCATAACTTGGAGTGGTGGCGCCCAAAGTAAAAGTTCCGGTATATTCCTTTTCCTGAGCTTGAAAAGTGTCAATTTTTTTGGTGAATTTCCCCGAACAGATTATCAAAAGTCCGGTTGCCAATGGATCGAGCGTTCCCGCGTGGCCTACTTTAATCTTTTTTATTCCGAATTGTTTTTTGATGAGCCAGCGCACTTTGTTCACCGCTTGAAACGATGTCCACCCCAAGGGTTTGTCAATTAGAATTACTTGGCCTTCTATGTAATCCTCGGCAGTTTTTTTAATCAAAATGGGTATTTTTTATAATTGTCCTAATAGATTTTATTAAGTTGTGCAAGAAGATATAGCTCACCAAATTTAATCATGATAGATTTCTATGGAATCTTTTAAAATATAAGGTTTAAAAATAGAGCTCAAGCTATCTTTAAGCAACAAATCTATTTTGCGGTTTAACGCCCCCTTTAAATCCATATTAAGCTCCACCAAGTCCAAGTAGAGAAACGTTTTTATCTAGATCTACGAGAATGTCAATATCACTACCCTCTGTCATTTCCCCACGGGCGTAACTTCCAAAAACAGAAATTTGCTTGGGTTTGAACGGCAGAAGAGTTTCGATTATTATTTTATTGATTTCAGGATTCATAGTTTCCCAAAGATAGTGAAAAGAGCCATAGAGGTTTATGCAAATTTGGCCTGCAACCTACAAACCTGTAACCTGTAACCTGTAACCTTTCAAATCACCTCAAGCTCCATCACAAAAAAGTGGATCAACAAAATGGCAACTCCGGCAAGTATACGATAATATCCAAAGATTTTAAATCCGTGTTTGCTCAAGTAATCTATAAAAAATTTAATGGCGATTAAGGCTACTATAAAACCCACAACATTTCCGATAATGAGATAATTAACCTGTTCTGAAGTAAGCTCAAATCCTGCCTTATAGTAATCGTAACTTTTCTTTACGGTAGCTCCCAACATTGTTGGAACGGCCAAAAAGAAGGAAAATTCTGCAGCGGTTTTTCGGGATAGCTTTTGGGTCATCCCACCGACGATGCTTGCGCCACTTCGCGAAACACCCGGAATCATTGCCAAACATTGGAAAAAACCAATTTTAAGTGCTGTGAGATATGAAATTTCCGTCTCTTCGCCATCGCCAAACCAATCATCTACCTTAATTAGAATAATCCCACCGATAACCAGTGAAATAGCCACCGTCAACGGACTTTCAAGCAGACTGTCAATAACGTCATTGAGTAGAAGTCCCAAGACCACAGCCGGAAGAAAAGCTACAAAAAGTTTGTAGTAGAAATCCATGCTTTGGAAAAATCTTTTGAAGTAAAGCACTACCACAGAAAGAATGGTCCCAAGCTGGATGACAATGGTAAAAAGTTTTGTAAAATCATCGGAAGCAATTCCGAAAAATGAAGATGCGATGATTAAATGCCCAGTTGATGATACTGGTAAAAATTCGGTAAGTCCTTCAATAACTGCAAGAACGAAAGCTTGAAATGTATCCACTAATTTTCTTCTTTGTGCTCAGGATTTAACAAAATGGCATATACCTCGATGGCAAGACCAATCAAAACCAACGCAGGAGCGAGACGAATTCGTCTCCAGTTATAGATTTCTGGGTTAAAAACGTTGGGGTCGTCACTGCCACCGCCAGCCATCAAAATGAAACCCAAGGCTATAAAGGCAATCCCGATGAACATAAATTTATAGTTCTTAGCGTGGAAAATAAATTCCGGCTTTTCTACTTCTTCTCTTCGTTTTTTTTCTCCCATTTTTACTCAGGTTTCAGGTTTCAGGTTTCAAGTTGCAAGTTACAGGTTGCAAGTTTACAGGTTTAAAAGGTTTGAAAGATCTTTGCCAAATCCCACATCTCCAGTCTCCAATTCCCCCTCTGGGGTTAGGGGGACTAATAATACAGATCGTCCGTTCTTAAATTTAAAAACCGTTGTGTGGCGATAAAGGTACTGACCCAAGTGATAACCACACCCATCAAAAGGATGAACGCAAAAAGTCCGGCCAATAGAACCGGGTCGCTCAATAACTGTAATTGCGGGAAACTTTTATTGAAATAATAAAGTACCAGACCCATTCCTATCATTGCCACTACAGCGCCCAGAATTCCCAAGCGAACGCTTTTCCAAACAAAGGGTTGGCGTATAAATTTTTTTGTTGCACCCACCATTTGCATCGTCTTTATCGTAAAACGTTTCGCATAGATTGAAAGTCGGATACTGCTATTAATCAATAACACCGCAATAAATGTAAATATTCCACTGATAACCAAAATCCAAAAGCTAATCCGGCTCACGTTTTCCGTGAGCTGGGCGATCAATGGCTTGTCATAGATAACATCATCCACAAAACTTTTGCTTTTCAGCTCATTGGTTATTTCCTCCATTTTCCCAGGAGTTACATAATCAGCCAAAATATATACATCTATGCTATTTTGAAGCGGGTTTTCTCCCAAGTATTCAATGAAATTTTCTCCCAAGGTTTCCTGATGTGCTTTGGCAGCATCTTCCTTGGAAACAAATTCGGCGCTTTTCGTGTATTCTGCCAAAGCGAGACTTTGTTTAAGCTGAGTTATTTCAACTTCCTTGGCCGAATCTTTCAGAAAAACTGTGATGGCAATTTGCTCTTTGAAATAATCGGCAACCTTTTTTGAGTTCAATACTAAAAGACCCAGTAGTCCCAACAGAAAAAGCACCAGTGAAATACTGATAATAACTGAAAAATAAGACGATATCAATCGACGTTTTTGATATTTTTCAAAATTGGAACTCATAGGTTTTTCTGAATTTGGTGGTAAAAATACAAGTAATTTTGTATCCTACGCTCAACAACGTTTAAAGTTTTGTCTTTAGTCTGTAAGCGCTATTTTTTATTTTTTAAGAGTGAATGCCTAAACCATAACTTATTATAGTTTTTGCTATTGTTATTAGGCATTTAGTACAATAGGCGTAAATTTGCCCACAAAATCCGAAGCTATTGGCCGAGGAGTTCATTTTTATTTTGAAACACTTATAATGAGTAAATACCACTTCAACGAAATAGAGGCCAAATGGCAGAAATATTGGGCCGAAAACCAAACTTTTAAAGCGTCCTCTCCTAACTCCCCCTCCTCGGGAGAAGGTCGGGGGATGGATAAACCGAAATATTATGTTTTGGATATGTTTCCTTATCCCTCGGGCGCAGGATTGCACGTGGGGCATCCGTTAGGTTATATTGCAAGTGATATTTATGCCCGCTACAAACGTCATCAAGGATTTAATGTGCTCCACCCAATGGGATATGATTCCTTTGGTTTGCCAGCGGAACAATATGCCATACAGACAGGGCAGCATCCGGCAAAGACGACGGAAGAAAATATTGCCCGCTATCGGGAACAACTCGATAAAATAGGTTTTTCGTTCGACTGGAGCCGTGAAGTGAGGACCAGTGACCCCGAATATTACAAATGGACTCAATGGATATTCATACAGCTTTTTGATAGTTGGTATGATAAGGATTCTGACAAAGCCCGCTCTATAGAAGAATTGCGATCTATTTTCTCTTCGGAAGGAAATATGAAGATAAACGCTGTTTCCGATGAAGGCATTGAAAAATTCTCCGCTTCAGAATGGTTGGATTTTTCCGAAACCAAAAAGGAAGAAATCCTTTTGAAATATCGATTGACCTATTTAGCTGAAACTGAGGTGAACTGGTGTCCGCAATTGGGAACCGTTTTGGCAAATGACGAAATAGTAAACGGCGTTTCCGAACGTGGTGGATATCCAGTAATCCGAAAAAAAATGAAGCAATGGAGTATGCGAATCACCGCCTACGCCCAACGTCTGCTCGACGACTTGGACAAAATTGATTGGCCACAGCCGTTAAAGGATTCTCAGACTAATTGGATTGGAAGGAGCAAAGGAGCAACCGTAAATTTCCCCATCCTAACCTTCCCCAAAGGGGAAGGAACTCGGCCCGGATATATGACAGGGGGCAATAATTCAAGTTTATTGTTGGAAAGGGCTAAGGATATGAGAAATAAGCCTACGGAAGCCGAAGCCTTCTTATGGGAATACTTGAAGTCGAAGAAATTGGGGTACAAGATTAGGAGACAACACCTAATAGATGATTTTATTGCTGATTTTGTTTGTCTTTCAAAGAAATTGGTAATTGAGGTTGACGGAGGAATACACGAGGACCAAAAGGAAAGGGATGAAAACAGGACTTCAATTTTAAATCAGCTTGGATATAAGGTAATTCGCTTTACAAATGAAGAAGTTATCGGAAACATTGATAAAGTCCTAAACACAATTTATAAAACCTTAGAGCAGAGTGAGATTCCCCCTTCGGGGGCTAGGGGGATTCCCGTATTCACCACCCGTCCCGACACCATCTTCGGCGTAAGCTTTATGGTTTTGGCACCAGAACACGATTTAGTTTCGAAAATCACTACTCCGGAACAAAAAGAAGAAGTAGAAAAATACATTGAAAAAACCGCCAAACGAAGCGAACGTGAACGGATGGCAGATGTAAAATCCATTACTGGCGTTTTCACTGGTGCCTATGCCGAACATCCTTTTACTGGAGAGCCACTTCCAATTTGGATTGGCGATTATGTTTTGGCAGGATATGGAACGGGAGCAGTAATGAGTGTTCCTTGTGGTGACCAGCGGGATTACGATTTTGCAAAACATTTCAATATTCCCATTCCAAATATTTTTAAAGATGCGGATATTTCTGAAGAAGCCTATTCCGATAAGGAAAATACGATTATCACCAACAGTGATTTCTTGGACGGTTTAAACTATCAACAAGCTACTGATAAGATTATTGCTGCCTTGGAGGAAAAAGGAGTGGGAAAAGGAAAAATAAATTACCGTTTGCGTGATGCTGTTTTTAGCCGCCAACGTTATTGGGGTGAGCCTTTCCCAATTTATTATAAAGATGGCATGCCAAAAGCGATCCCGACTGAATATTTGCCACTCCGTCTTCCAGAAGTAGAAAAATATCTGCCGACCGAAACTGGCGAACCACCTTTGGGCCGTGCCGAAAAATGGAATTGGAACGAGAAGACCAGCAAGGTCGTCTCCCCTCCTCGGGAGGGGCTGGGGGAGGACATTTACCCTCTTGAATTGAATACCATGCCAGGCTGGGCAGGAAGCAGTTGGTACCTATTCCGATATATGGAACCTGGAAAAAATGATCCAGACAGCAAACGCGATGAGGTTTTTGCCTCAAAAGAAGCTTTGGACTACTGGCAAAACGTGGATTTATATATTGGCGGAAGCGAACACGCCACCGGACATTTGCTATATAGCCGGTTTTGGGTAAAATTCCTGCACGACCGTGGATTGGTCCCCGTAGAAGAACCTTTTAAAAAACTGATCAATCAAGGGATGATTTTGGGGGAGAGTGCGTTTGTTCACTTTTATCCAAGTACCTTCAGTCCATTTATATTTATATCTGAAGGCATATATAAATCGGGAGATTATATGGACATAATTAGGAAAAGAGCTTCTGAAGTTGACCAAAGTTTAGTAATTACAGAGACTGATATGAAAATTCACGCAGACGTTTCATTCGTAGATTCTCATAACAACTTAGATATCGAAGCCTTCAAAAACTGGAGAGAAGAATATAAAAATGCAATTTTCATCCTTGAAGATGGGAGCATTTACGAGCCAAACTCCTCCCCTCAGGGGAGGCCGGGGAGGGGACTTTAAGGTTTCGCGCGAAGTCGAAAAAATGTCCAAATCCAAATACAACGTCGTAAATCCTGACGAGATTTGTGAGAAATATGGTGCGGACACTCTAAGAATGTACGAAATGTTCCTCGGCCCACTAGAACAGGCAAAACCTTGGAACATGGCCGGAATTACCGGCGTTCACGGTTTCCTCAAAAAACTCTGGAAGCTATATCATTCAGGCCCAGATGAAAGTTTTTACGTAACCGACACTCCCCATCGCGGGGAGCCGGAGGGGGACAAGAGGGCGGGGGATGCCTTGAAAATTCTCCACAAAACCATCAAAAAAGTACAGGAGGATATTGAGGAATTCAGCTTCAATACTTCCGTGTCCACATTTATGATTGCGGTCAATGAACTTACGGCCCAAAAATGTACTTCAAGAGAGGTATTGGAGCCCTTGGCGATTATTATTTCACCTTATGCGCCACATATTGCAGAAGAACTCTGGGAAAAACTCGGACATTCGGAAAGTATTTCCACTGCGCCTTTTCCAAAATTTGAGGAGAAGTATTTGGTAGAAAGCACCAAGGAATATCCAATTTCCTTTAACGGAAAAATGCGCTTTACGTTGGAATTGCCACTGGATATGACCAAAGAGGAAATTGAATCTGCCGTAATGTCACATGAAAAGACAGCCCATTATTTAGAAGGCAGAACGCCTAAAAAGGTCATAATCGTACCTGGCAAAATCGTGAATATCGTAGGCTGAAAAATTTGCACGCTATTTGTAATGGAATAGTCGGGTAGCTCTGTGTCCTCCGTGCCTCTGTGGTTGGTAATTTACCACGGAGGCACAGAGAGCACAGAGGAAAACAAACTAAAAAACGAAATAAAGAATGTTAGGATACTATTTAATTGCAGGTATAATCTTTTTGGTAAGCTGGTACGTTAGCAACAAGCTAAAGAGTAAATTCAAAAAATATTCGCAGATCCATCTCCAAAATGGAATGAGCGGAAAGGAAATAGCCGAAAAAATGTTGGCAGATAATGGAATCTATGATGTCAAGGTAATATCCGTTCCCGGACAATTGACAGACCATTATGATCCGACGAAAAAGACGGTCAACCTAAGTGAGCCGGTTTATATGCAGCGCAATGCCGCAGCCGCAGCCGTTGCAGCCCACGAATGTGGTCACGCTGTGCAGCACGCTACGGCTTATGCTTGGTTGAAGTTGCGATCTACTATTGTTCCGGCTGTGAGTGTTTCAAGTAAGCTATCCAATTTCGTAATTATGGCAGGATTAATCCTTTTTGCCACCGGTTCTGCATTTGGAAGTTGGATCTTTCTGGTAGGTATTATACTATTTGCCATAACCACGGCTTTTGCATTTATCACACTTCCAGTAGAATTTGATGCCAGCAAAAGAGCGTTGGTATGGTTGGAGAGAAGTCATATGGTAACACCGCAAGAACACGAAGGCGCAAAAGATGCCCTGAAATGGGCCGCTAGAACTTATGTGGTGGCAGCAATCGGTTCCTTGGCGACCTTGCTCTATTTTATTTCCATTTTTTTGGGAAGGAGATAAATCACTGATTGATCCAAAATAAATTACTATGGATACGGCCGGGAAAAATCCTGGCCGTTTTCTTTTCTATTTCGGCTAAATTTTAAACTATATTTTATAACTGAAACATCTAATTTTCAGTACTTTGGGGAAAGGGCAAAGAGCCGAAAATTCAATTATTTTTACCTAAAGGGAATAATTGAATTTTCTACATTCTAACAAACTTGAAACCTCCGAAAAATGAGTTTGGAATTATATCAAAGTTCCCAGCCAAGGGTCGTTCCTATTATGTAGTCATCGTATGAAGCACCGGAAACAGGCTGATTGTCGTAGTTGTAACCAAAATTTAGTTTCACGAATAAATCCAATGGTAAATCGTATTTGAGATCCAGTTTAAAGTCCGTCCTGATTCTGTTTTTTTCGGTTAAACTTGGATATGCCGTCAGGCTCGATACCAAACTGAAATCGTTAAAATCGAATAAATTCATTTCCAAGGCCACAAAGATTTCGGCACTGTTTCTGTTTTCATCCAAGCTTTCTTCATATTCCTCATTATTTAAAGCAATCCCCAAAGCACCCCCAAAATACATCTGATTGCTATGGATAAAATATCTTCCAAAACCCAATTTGTTCGTCATCCTTAATTTTAGCTTCTGCTCGCTGTTTGATAAAAATTCCGATTGGGCAATCAAGAAATTATCCCGTTCTAAAAAATAGTTGAAAGACAATTCCCCGTACGTTCGCTGTATCTCGTCCACTCCATCCCGACTGCTCCTCACCGCGTTAAATGCGGTGCCGATACTGTAGTAATCCGAAGTATATCCCAAACTTCCCGCTAAGGTCAATTGACTTAGATTACTGGCCTTGGTAAAATTATATCCGAATGATATGGATGTGCTCAACCGCGAAATAAAACGATCCTTGACCGGTTTGATAAATACTATTTCATCAATCTTTATTGCCCGCTTTTCATCGGTTTTCAAAAGTGTACTGTCCGAACTTTTCGCTTCCAATCCGACAATTTTGTACCGGTCGCCATCAGTCAAGGTTATTAAAAAGCTTTGCCCACTTTTAATGGATTTCACCTTTTTCCATTTCACCTTTAAATCGCTGCTGCTATACGGAGTTTTCACTGACAGGACACCACGATCCATTTTCTTGATTTCACCCACTATCCGGTCTCCATTTGCCAATTGCAAAGTGTCTTTTTGGGGAAATACCGTTTGGGAGATCAAAAATGCAAAGCAAAAAAATATAAATCTTGAATCCATTTAAAATCCTTTTTCTATTTGTTGCAATCTTATTTGCAAAAAAACAAATAATCCTTCAAAACCCCTTCCTTTGACACATCTTTATGTGAGTAGCTATTTAACCTTATCAGCTTTTTAACTTATCCTAATTAATGTAAATTGCGGACTATCTAAAAAATGAAAATTATGCGCGGTGATAAAATGTTGAATTATATTGAGAATGTCTTGGAAAATGTACCGGAAGGCTGGTTGAGTATTACCACCCACCGACTGGATATTTATAATGAAGAATTGGCCAAAACCCAATTTTTGGAAGAATTCGAAAAGTTGTTTAAACATAATGATTACAAGACGGATTCTCTGGAAAAACTGCCCACAGCTTACGATTATATCCGGTTAGGGCATCCGTTATCATGTGTTTTGGAATGGGCAATCGCAAAATTGGATAATATAAATCCTGAAAATGCAATCAGCTTTTCGTCAAGAATGGTTCCGGTTCTGGCAATTCTCAGAAAGAACCTGTTGGAGAATAAAAACACCCAAATCGTTTATGTAGATGGATTGCCAAGGTTTTTTGATTCGGATACAATAAAAAGTGTTTATGGCTATAATTTTGAATTGAAGAAAGTCGAAAACGAATCGGCCATTTCCGAATTTGAGGGCAGCACCATTTTTCTTTCACCCCGGGAAAGGATTTCCAAAATCAATTTGAACCCGAATATTGACTTTTATATCAATCTGTATGACCATCTCGGAAGTATTTTATTGGTAAACGGAGAAAAAAACAGCAATTATATTTCCGAAATCCAGCACGTTAGAAGACGGGAAACGATTGCAATGACGCCTGCCAACTGTTTTACGGTATTGAATATGCTGGTTGATGGCTCTTCTATCGATATGAGAAATGTCGATTTTCAAAACTATAAAAATAAAGTTTTAAGCACAATTTCCAGGATTACCGGTGTAGAGTCAAAACCCTTGGTAGCATCCAGCGGTCTCTCTATGCAGTATGCCATTATGATGGGACTTATTGACTATGCCCTTGAAAACTATAAGGATAAGGATATCAAATTTATTGTTCCGCCCAATTGTTATGGAGGCACGAACGATCAGGCCAGAAGGGTAGCTGCCTGCCTTGAGAATGTTGAAATTGTGGATCTCCCGGTTGATCGCGATAATGACATGGTTCAAAGCATCGAAACTATTTTAACCAAAATAGCCCAAGAAGACGCCGTTCCATATATTATTGCCGAAATCCCAACCAATCCAAGAGTTGAGGTTCCCGATTTGGATGCTTTGAAAAATGTTTTGAGTAAAAAACGAAAAACCTCCAATGGCGAAATTGCCATCGATCCTGTTTTTATTTTAGATCAAACTTTCTGCCCCGATTACCACTTTCTTGGAGAAGGGGAGATTCTTTCAGAAGTTCGGGCCATTTCGTATGCCAGTGGATCAAAATTCCCCAGCGGAGGTAAATGCACCGCCGGCTATTGCGTTGCAAATGCTAAAACGGAGGATTTGATGAAGAAAATAGAAAAGCATTTAAATCTATGCGATAACGAAGCAACAGCACTTCAGTACGAAATACTTGCTGAGCAAATGCCTTCAATGAACCAAAGGATTAAGGATGCCTATAAGAATACACGTGAATTTGTAAATTATATCCACAGGGTTTTGCCCGGGGCAAAAATCAATTTTGTGTCAGAAGAACTGGCCGAACAAGGATTCACACCATCGGTTTTTTCATTAGATCTTCCCACAAAGGGAAAGACGGCTGAAGAAAGGGAATCACACAAAAGAGAACTTAACCTGAGGTTAATCAACCGCATGATTACC
The DNA here is from genome assembly GCA_034676445.1 of Aequorivita sp. Lineage (GTDB taxonomy): Bacteria > Bacteroidota > Bacteroidia > Flavobacteriales > Flavobacteriaceae > Aequorivita. Next base: position 923,520 of record JAUCCE010000005.1, on the reverse strand, counting down.
GAAATACCAAACGAAAGTAAATTTTGCGTAAGCTATGGCCAACTAAAAGGTTGCTATTGGACGATTCCAGCCACGTCCACACAAGGCACTACCAAAGAAGGGGATAAGGATTATATTGTCCGGGTATCCGTGTCTCCAAATCTTAATCTTGACCTTCATAAAAAGGTGTTTTTAGAGTTTGTTTTAGAAATTTAGGATACTTCTCCTGACTTCCACATTGGGACACCCAAATTAAATTAAGTTTTGAATGTTGAACCCACTACGGGGTTCTGTAGGATGGATGCATTATAACCCCGCACTGCACTACGTTTGTGCGGGGTTATCCATATTAGACCCATTCTGGGTCATACCACACAAAATAAAAATAACCATAACCAATAACCTCGAAGAGGTTTAATATCGATAACCTCGAATACAACCGAAATGAAATGAAGGTTTTATTCGGGAAAAACGAATCCATCTGTATTTAGAACTCCAGAGGAGTTCAACTTTTTTCAATTCAAATAATCAAAAAACATTCAAGGACACCCAAAATAGAAACACTATGGGAATAAACAGGCTGACAGTTAATATGTTATAGATTATATCTTTTAAGCACTCAAAAATCTGCGGAAGTCAGGAGGATTATATTGTCCGGATATCCGTGTCTCCAAATCTTAATCTTGACCTTCATAAGAAAGTGTTTTTAGAGTTTGTTTTAGAAATTTAGGATACTTCTCCTGACTTCCACATTGGGACACCCAAATTAAATTAAGTTTTGAATGTTGAACCCACTACGGGGTTCTGTAGGATGGATGCATTATAACCCCGCACTGCACTACGTTTGTGCGGGGTTATCCATATTAGACCCATTTTGGGTCATGCCACAAAAAATAAAAATAACCATAACAAATAACCTCGAAGAGGTTTAATATCGATAACCTCGAATACAACCGAAATGAAATGAAGGTTTTATTCGGGGAAAAACGAATCCATCTGTATTTAGAACTCCAGAGGAGTTCAACTTTTTTCAATTCAAATAATCAAAAAACATCCAAGGACACCCAAAATAGAAACACTATTGGAATAAACAGGCTGACAATTAATATGTTATAGATTATATCTTTTAAGCACTCAAAAATCTGCGGAAGTCAGGAGGATTATATTGTTCGGGTGTCCGTTTCTCCAAATCTAAACCTCGATCTTCATAAGAAAGTGTTTTTAGAGTTTGTTTTAGAAATTTGGAATACTTCTCTAAACCCGAATTTGAATAGAATGTCATAAAAAACTCCCACAGTTTTGGTAAACTTGGGAGTTTTGATTTTTATGAAAGAACTTGAGTCTTATTTTGAATATTAATTTGAAATGTTGACCTCCTATTCTTTTAGAAATAGCTTCATTACTGTCCCATTAAAACATAAAATCGTTCTTTGAAACATTTGAAATTTAGTTAGTTATAGAGGTTTGTCAGCCGAACGGACTTGAAAACATAGCTTTGTTGCCAGATGAATCTGCCAACCTATGTTCCAAGATAAATATGTTTTCGCTCAATTAGTCTCGTTCCTCAACCGGAATAAGTTCAATCGAATTGTATCGAAGTATAAAGGAGACAAATACGTCAAGCATTTTAGCTGCTGGAATCAGCTCCTTGTTTTAATGTTCGGTCAGCTATCCAACCGTGAAAGTTTAAGGAGTCTGATTGTCGCCTTAGAAGCCCATTACTCCAAATGCTATCATTTGGGAATGGGGAAGAATGTCTCAAGATCATCTTTGGCAAGAGCAAATCAGGATAGAGACTATCATATCTTTGAAGAATATGCCTACTACTTGGTTGACCAAGCAAGAGAGAAGAAAGCTGTCAATATCTTCAATCTCGGCGGTAACGTTTATGCTTTCGATTCGACAACAATCGACCTCTGCCTTTCCGTGTTTTGGTGGGCAAAGTTCCGTAAGAATAAAGGTGGCCTCAAAATCCATACATTGTATGATGTGGAAACCCAGATTCCTACCTTCTTTCATATCACTGAAGCTTCCATGCATGATTCAAAAGCGATGAAAGAGATCCCTTATGAACCAGACTCTTACTACATATTTGATCGGGCTTACAATAACTTCAAGATGCTGTATAAGATCCATCAAATAGGGGCTTACTTTGTGATCAGAGCAAAGAGAAATCTTCAATATAAATCCATCAAATGGAAACGCAGATTGCCCAAGAACGTGCTTTCAGATCAAACGATCGAATTGACGGGATTTTATCCGAAACAGTACTATCCCGAGTCACTTCGCTTGGTCAGATACTGGGATGAGGAGCAACAACGTGAGTTTATCTTTTTGACCAATGCCATTCATATTTCAGCTCTACAGGTTGCCGAACTTTATAAAAACCGCTGGCAGGTAGAGCTCTTTTTTTAAATGGTTAAAACAACACCTTAAGATCAAAAAATTCTGGGGTACTACTGAAAATGCTGTCCGGATTCAAATTTATGCCGCCATATGTACCTATTGCCTTGTGGCAATTGTTCAGCACGATATGAAACTGGGTAGAAGCACTTATGAAGTACTACAGATTCTAAGCATTTCCTTAACCGATAAAACGAATCTTAGAGAACTTTTTAGCAAAACTAAATTTCAAAATGACAAAGAACGAGCTAGGCTTGATGGGCCAAATTTATTTAATTTTTAAAATGCCCCAATTTTAATGGGACACTAGTGAAATAGCTTTTTATCATTATTACTTATCATCCTTTTTCCTTGTTGGCTTTTTGGGAGTTTTGGCCATTTGGCCTACCTGTTTTCTTAATGACTCAAAATCGGAAGAGAATTTGTCAAACTGGGTTACCGATTTTTGTAATTCTTTGATTTGTTCATCTCGCAAGGAAATTTCCTTTTGATGGGTGCCTTGTACTTGTTCCAATTGCATTTTTAACTTGCTCACCTCGTTCTGTAAGTCCACTACCTCTTCAGTTTTTTTCTCTTTAAAACTGTCATTTGTATTTACATACTCTTCCTTGGCAGTTTTTTCATTCTCCAAAGTATAATATTTTACCGTTCCATTTTCTTGATAGAGATTGACCCGTTGCCCGGGCTTAATGTTTTTGGGAAGAATTCTCATCGATTTTAAGGATGCTACATTCATTTTAGGATTGTATTCACGCACTTCTCCAACTTTTATTTCCTTACTTTCCAGGTTTTTCTTTACATCGCCCACTTCTTGGTGCATGATTTCTTCTTCTTTTATCGGAGCGGTTCTTATCGGCTCAAAATCGAATTTATTGATGGTGTTCAGAACCATATCGGATACGTGTCCAATCGTGGTACCGGCCTTTCGTTTGAAGTCGGAATAAACTCCTTTGAAATCGGAATCGTGAAGAAATGTTGCAATTTTAAAAATTTGCTCAGTTGAAATCCGATCCTGACCTTCTGGTTGGAAATACTGTTGCATATCTACAACAATTGTTACTTCTACCTGCTGTGGGGCATTTTTTATTGGCGCTTCCTCGGTACTTTTGACTAATCTTTTACCTGCATATACTTTAAAAAATATATCGGGTTTATCCTCAGGGGCAAATTCTCGGAAATATGTGGAATCAAAAGACATTTCAAAGCCACCATCGGCGTTGGTAATGCTACTTCCCAGTAGATCGTGATATTTCACATCTTTATCCCAAGCTTCAACCCGCAGGTTTGCTATTCCTTGGTTTTTAGTTTCAGTAATTACTCTTCCGGTAATTTCAAATTCTTCGTTTTCCATGGCCTTTTTCTATTATATAATAATTTATTCGTGTTTTGGCACCTTGGGTTCCATTGGATCCGCTGTATCCTTTGTGTACGGTGTCTGGATTGGTTCCATTGTCACGTTTGTTTTTGTCTCTTGCTTATTTGGCTCAATTATCATACAACAGAATTTGGAAAAAGCCTCCCTCACAATTGGCATTATGGGTACTGTTGACATCCAATATTCAACAGTTCTAAAAGATTTTACGTATTTTCTCTTGGTGAAGTTACAGATATGATGAACTTGAGAGTTTTTAATATCCACACATCCCAAATAGACCTTATCGTCCTCATCGCATTCTGGGCAATCTATCAGGAATTTATCACAGAAGCAATCCTTTAAAGACTGGATAAGATGTGTAAGCAGGTCGCGATAAGCGTTGAGGACCTCATGTCTATATTGGGACAGTTCGTAAGGTGGCTCATTGGTGTATGCCGGTTGGGGATTGGTATGGAAAACCTCAGCAAGATTGATGGTAGTAATTGTATTTACGAATGCATTTAATACATAAGCGGAATTATATTTGTTCTGGACAACAATGTCCAAAGGCGAAATCTGGGTTGGAATCCTGAAATTTGGATCCACCACAAATCCTTTATTATCATAATCCTGATTGTTTATTGAAATTCGCTTCACTTTACAAGCGTCGGACAGGGAGAAGAGAAGATATTTCATTTGTTCTCCTGAATGAATGGCCATTCTAACAAATCCGCTATCCTCAATTGCCAGCCAATCATTTGGTTGATTTTCCCACAAATAGAATCTTTGGATTATGCGGGGCCCGTTTGCATTTTTGCCCGAGGCATAAATAACGGAATCGTGGACGATAACATCATTTTTCGCATCAATACCTGAAATAACTAAGGGCATTTCGTCGTATTGACCCTGATTATCCAAATCTATAATAAGAAACCGATCAAAATTTAGATAGCTTGTGCGGTCTGAATTGTCGGCTGCTATTGCAAACCATCTTTCATTCAAAAGAGCCATACACAATAGCCCTGTGGCATAGAATTTTCTAACTTGTTGTGGACTGAATCCATTGCTTCCAATTCCTTGAATTCGGTATAATCCTTCTGTCTGGGCAATGGCAAATAGGTTGTTTTTTCCATCCAGGCCCAGACTCATAAACCTCGAATTGTTAACCGTTGAAACGTTATTCCAGCTTAATTTTCCGGTTTCTGAATCGATAGATGCCGAAGCGAAAATTGAAATATTATTTTCCAAACCAACGGCATATAGAATACTTCCTCGATTGTCGATGGCCATATCCTGCATTTTCATATTTGGCCAAGCGTTAGAAACTGGACTTATTTCCACTAATTCTTGGGCCTCACCTACGGAATAAACATAAATTTTATTATCTGCACCGCAAGTATATACAAACTGCCCATCTGGTCGAGTATATAATTTATGGTGCATTTTTATGGGAGGCCCAAAAATTGTATCCAATCCCTTTTCAATGTTATAATCGGGAAACGGTCTGTCACCGTCATACATTCCGCAATAAGTTTCACTTTCCAGTTTCTCTTTCAGCTCGAAGTAAAACTCCCGTAACAACCCATCTTCATCAGAGCCATCCCCAAGACGTTCGGTTTTTGTACTATTTCCTGAAATGAATGCGTAATACACGCTTTGCGGATTTACTAATTGAGCGAGAAGATTTAGAAATGAAGTAAGCCGTCTTTGCTTTCTTGAAACTGGAACTTGGTCTGTGCCAATCAGCGACAGTTCGAAATTGGAGGTGAATAGCTCGATCAGGCTTTTGATGCAATCGTCCCAGAAATCCTTAATGAGGGTTCCTTCAAGTACCCGATCCCAAATTGATTCCAGCACAAAAGGTTCAATCGAAATTTGAGGTTTATGGTTTTTCCCTCTCGAGATTATAACGCAAACACGCCCATTGCCGTTCTCGCTCAACAGCTTTTGGTTTTGGGCCATCTCTATTAGATTGTATGAAATGGGTTCTTTCACCCGAATCATATAGCCTTCGCAGTCAAGGGCGACGCCTGTTTCCACGACAATGCCATTACGATTATCTCCGCATTTAACCTTAAGTCCACATACTACTCCAAATCCGTGAAGATACTTGTTGTGCAGCCTCATATCCTCGGCAGGAAGCAGGTCGGTAAGTGGAAGGAAAGGAATCCTGCAATCGGCAACTACCTCTCCAACCATTTGTTGGTTTGCGGAAAAAGACCATTTTATTATTGCCAATGGGGCAAAATAGCGACGTATTCCATAGGAATAGATTCCTTTCTCCGCCTCCCAGGGAACAATCTTATTTGGTGTTTCAGGACGAGCTGCAAGGACCCAGAAATCGCCTACAACCCTATCCGTTCCACCAATGGCGATTTCAATACCTGTTTGCCCCAAGGTTACAGGTTTATCTTTTTCAAATAGAATTTTTGGTTCTGAAACTATGTCTGTTCCCCTGTTCCAAATTCGTAGATAAAAATATTCGGGAGGAGTTTGTTCTTCCAGTTCTTTTTCGTCCGGTCTATTTTTCCAGGCCATACCAAAGTTGGGATCCACGGAATCCCTTATGGTAAATTTGGATGTATCGGGATCGTACGATGCTTCAACCTTTGTCAGGAATCCAGATTCTTCGGCTATTTTTTCACCGTTAGGCAATACTGCCGACCAAGGTAAAATTTCTATGTTGTACCCAGACAAAGGCCAGTGGTACTGATCTTTCGGCTGGGTCAACATAGTAATCGTTTTTCGATCTTCTTCCACAATTACCCGATAAAGAGGTGAGGCATTATCAAATCCCCAGGTAAAATGGTCTTCATTTACAATCTCTACTCTGATAGCCTGGTTTTCTGCACCAAGATATCCGCCTATTGCGCTTGGGCTACAATTATCCTCGGACACTCCGCTTTTATCAAAAGTAACCGTGAGGGTCGTATCGGTTATGCGTTCGTATTCATCATTTATGTTGCCGAGTTTTTTGCTTTTCCACACACCTTTAAGTTTCTCCCAAGCATCCGAACAATTATCGGAGTCGGGTCCTTTTGCAACATGTACCCTTCTCATGTTTCTTAAGCGGGTTGTGGTATCTGGCCCACCTAAGGCCACCTCGAAAAGGGAACTGTCCTCAACGGCGCTAACGGCTTGTTGCCATGCTTCCAGATATACCAAGCTAAATACAGGTTTTTGCTTAACATCAGCAGGGATATTATGATTTTGCTTTAACTGAAGCCAGTCTTTTTGGGTTCTATAGGTTTCGGGTATTTCCAGGTCGAGCCGCAATCCTCCTATATGAATTGTTCCTGGACTTATCTCAAAATCAATATCACCTCCCTCCAGCAATTGGGGGTTTTTAATTAAGAAACCGTCATCGGGCGTGCCATAGGGTCCAATGATGTCAACTCTCGATTCTCTCTGTTCCTCATCCTCGATCCGTTCATTTTCATTCCAGTCGTCATCGGTCAATACGCGACCTTGCTGCATTCGAACACTGGAATAATGTTTGGTTTTATCGAAGTTTATTCTGGATATATCAAATGTTCCCATAATATTAAATTAAGTTCTGTGTATATAAATCGGGATAAGCCCAAATGGCATGTACTCGTCAATTTTGGTTTTTAATCCTTGAAGTTTAATTGGATTCAGAAGATTGTTAAAGGCTCCCATTTCCGATCCATTTTCCCCGCCTTCCTTCAATTGCGAAGGCGCAGAGCCGCTCTGTTGTGCATAACCCGGATTTCCAAATTTCTGGGAGGTGAACCAATGCTGGACGTTCAGCTTAAACAATAGACATTGATAGGGATGTGGCAATCTACTGGCTTGGGGTGCCGCACTGAATCGGAAACATCCGCTTTGGGTGTCGGTTACGTTGGATCTTTCGGTAATTACCGTTTCGGTAGCGTAAAGACTATGCACATCAATTTTTCCAAAAATGGTTGTTCTTTCAATTTCGGTTTTGCCGGTTTTAATTTCAATTGCTGGAACCGAAGGATCAACGGATTGAACGATTGAATCCTTAATACAGGTTTCTTCGATATATCCGTCGTTCCGCACCATGATGGGGCCCAGAATACTGGATTCCACACATAAATTCTCCACATAGCCTTCAATAATCAATTTTATGGGTAATAAATCTTCATCCTTTATGTTTTTGCTGCCACCCGGATCCAACGTACAATTCTTAATAACAACATATTCGAAATTCCCTCTCAGAATAATTTCTGCCTCTAAGTTGCCTTTTGTCCCAATCCAAAGCCCGTCGAGCGTAAGCCTCGAATTTAGGTTTGTACCAGAACTGAGCATCCAATTGCTGTCCAATTGAATATAGGGCCGTTGTTTATTGGCAGCTTGGACTGCCATTTCCACAATCGAGATTTTGGAGGCAATGGGACCGTACGTTTTACTGTCGTCAATCTGGAAAATGCCGTTATTTAAAAGATCGGTGGCAAAAATTGCGCCTCCTCCTGCTTTTTCGCTTGCAGGTATAGAATCGATTATCCAGTTGCGCTCATAACTGCCGGCTCCCATGGGACCGGAAAACCCATAGTGATACGCCACAAAAAGATCTTCAGGTTTTACGGGAGTTTTCTTAAACATGAAGCGTCCGTTTTCAGGATCGATGGCCAAGTCTTTAACCATTGCAAGTGACCAAGTGTTTAGGTTTGCTACGGTTATTCTTTCAGAAGTTATGGGCTCATCTATGGGTTCGGCAAATCCGACAATGATCGAATTTGAATCCAACGGATTGCCCAGAACACTTTTCTGGTCCGGAAGCAAGATGCTTTTTCCACAATCGCTCATAAGTGAAAGCGACAACAATGGCTGTAAAACCGAAGGGTCAAGAACTTCGGCGGCATTTGAAAATGTACCGATTATTTGTAAAAGACTGGTTTCGTTTTTAAAGACCAAACCTACAATTTTGCGAAGCTCATCTGCTGCGGAACCACTAAGTGGCGAAGGCAATGCTTTTAACTCTTGGATCATCGCCTCGGTTAAAAGATAGGTGGCTTGACCCAATAACCGACACGGAATTGGAGCCGCAAGTTCTGCTTCGGTAGCCGACCGCCATTCGTTCCAGTTAATCGCCGTTCTTGATCTTCCGAAAAGGGGAATATCCCTGCCGGATGGATCAAAACTGAAACTTTTTCCATCGCCGAGAGAAAACGGCGTGATATTTATTGCTTCGTAGGCATTCAGTCGGTATAAATAAAAGGCGAGTTTCGGAATTGAATATCGGCCACTTATCCCGTTATGTTGTCGAACATCGGGAGTATGAAAAAATTCTTCAAAAGGACCGTTTATCATTTCGCTTGCCCGTGGATTGCGAAGATCTGCGCAGCCACCAGGTAAAGTGCCTGAAAATTTGCCGGTCAGAGGTTGGGGTTTGAGGTCCAGACCGTGTCGTGATCGAGCAAGTTTTTGGAATTGCTCAACCATTATCCCCTCCCATCCACTGATATCCCTTATTAATTCTTCAAGAACTCGGGGCGTGCCTTTTCTTCTTCGGTAATAAATAGTTTTTGCGACATCAATTCTACGTCCTCGTTTATTTTTTTCCGACAGTAAACGGGTGGCCAAAAGGTCGCCAATGTATGGGACTGCCCACTCGTTGCAGAGTTCAATAAATTGATCGTCCCATAAACTGTCCTGGCTGCGCCTGAGAATTGCGGCCTGTCTTGCTATAACTTGAACAAGAGCGCGCAAAACCCCTGGCTCCTCGGCCAATCCATCTTCGTGCCGATATATTGAGGGGATGGTTTCCCACAACTTCTCGGCATAATATTGTTCAAAATGATCGTTGGCCATTTTAATCATTTTTTTCTTTACCGTTAATAATCAGTGCGCCTTGTTCGATATCAAAAAAACTACCGGTCCCGGGAAGAATGGCGGGTTCGGAAAAATTATTTCCATCTACAAGAATATTTTGAATTGTCTCTATGCCCTGAATGTCCAGAATCTCCTCAAAAAATTTGCTTCGGAACAAAGGCTTGCCGATTCCAATATTTTCCGCAGACAATAATCCGGTTTCAATATTTGTTAAATGATCGCGCAAATTTATAACCACGTCTTCCTCAAGATATCTTCGGTCTATTTTTATATTCAACGAGATTGACAATGGTTTGGCTTTTGCCACCTCTATAGTGATGGGTGTTGAAGGGTCGGCTACGCTCCTGATGCGCTGGGAGAGTCCAACTTTAATTTGGCTGGGTCCGATGTAAAAAATATGGGCAGTTGCTCGTTGTTTGTTGTTGTCCCACCGCCATTCTGCCTGAACCGCTTTTACGGATGGATAGGAAATTGCCAGAGCCTCCATATCTTTCATGGATACTGCTCTTCCAAGAATCAATACGGATTGAGGTGCGTATTTTCGCATTTTATCATCTTCTTCCGCATCTGCACCGCCATAGGCAGCAAGGGGATTTTTTATGCTCCGCAAGCCTATTACGGGTTTGGAAATCTGGTTTATTGAACCTGCTGGCGGACTTGCGGCACCCGCTCCAAAACGGTAATTACAGATAACGTTATCCGTGCCTGTAGGAAGCCGCTGCCCTCTTATCCCATCTCCAAATGTTACCAAGGAATCTCCATCATCGTTTTGTCTTACTATATACACTTGGTCATGCTCATTTTTCCCAAAAAAACTGTTCACTTCCTTCCAAAGTATTCCGTTTACATAAACCGTTAACGTGTTTTTTACCGATTGATCATTGTCGACCGTTGGGAAAGGGTAATAGGAAAGCGGTTTCTTTTTCAGTTTAAAGCTTTGGTTGGCTACGGAGGCATTGCCGCTGCCCATTTTTTCATTTTTTACCGATTCGCCACGAGAAGCCGTAATAACATTGCCATAAACATCTACGGGTTGCGTTAGTGAAACATCCAAGGATGCCTCGGCATCAAGATCCAATTTGTTTTCGGAATAGGAGATACGACCGCCCACGCTAACCCCAAGGGTGTTTTTATCTTGTAACAAGAATTGTTTTGGGTTGTAATCTTCAACAGGTTTTTCTATAGGTTTGTCAAATTTCAGTATATCGGTACTTGTTAAAAAAGCATTTGGTTCATCTATAATCGAGGCAACATTCTGCATGCCGAAATAAACTTTAATGCCCGAAATGTTATCCGGACCCCAGTCTGGAGCACCCGCACTTTTTCTTGTTGGCGAATTCACCTCAACATCCAGAGTTATTTCCGAAACGGGAGAAGTTATGCCGGGCAGGATAAATTCGTTTCCGTTTATCTTTATTGTGTTGTTTGGCAATGTTGGTTTCGGTACTTCCAATATTGATTCTGCTTTGAACCATCGTTTTTCATCTTTGAAAACCATCAGGATAAAATCGCCTGGACTAATTTGTTTGCTTACAACGCTTAATGTTATTTTCTTTTGGTCGATGGATTTTTCTGCTTCGGTGGTCGTCCATAAGCCGGCATTTAGAAAAGGCTTGAACAATTGCAAATTCTTTAATGATGCTTCTGCAAGTAAAGCGGTGCGAGATGAAAAGCTGATTTTAGTATAATTCTTACCATCCATTCCAATGTGTTTCTCAACTTTATTTACCGAAACCCCGCTATTTTGTTTTTGCCCACCTTTATTGTTTATTAAAAGCAGGTCGCCTTCTTTGATTTCGGATTTTAATGCAACCAATAAAGATTTGGGTTTGTCATTTGTAATAATTCCGCTATGCTGGGGCATTATGCCCATTTTGTTGGTAAAGGGATGAACAAAGGCGTCATCGGTCAATTCAAAAATCTGGGGAGGATTTCCTTCAAATGCACCGGAGCGGAAAGCCGTGCCGGATGGTAATTTTACTTGCAATCGACCATCGGCAATGGCGGCCAATTGGACTACGGCGCCAACGGCTGGCCGGGGCAAATAACCCAACAAACCCAATAAACGCCGTAAATTTGGCCGTAAGGAATTTGTTCTCAAATAGGTTTCATTTGCCAAGATTTCGTCATAAAAGGAAAGAGAATCGCAGATATAGGCCCACATTTCGAGCAACATGATGCCAAAATCCTCTTTTCCCGTTGCCCGCCATTTGGCAAGGGGAACAACCTTTTTCAAATTGTTATCTTCGTCAATCAGTTCTACCTGTTCTATTCTGATATCCTTGAGCAAGGCTCTTCGAAATTCGGGGAAAGTTGCTATTTGCCGGGGCAGTTTGTCCAATCCAGCACTGATATTCAAGGGATGTGGATGAACAAAGCTATCGCATGGACACGGAAATTGTGTGAGTTCTTCCTTATTTCTATTTGAACAATAAATACAGCTCATGATCCACCGTGTGTATAGAGTTTGACCGTCCCTTGCTCGGGATGAAGTGGATTGTTGGTAATGCGGATAATGGTGTCTTTTCCGGGGTCATAACTGAGTTCTGAAAATTCCCTTCTTTGGAACCAACCTCTTCTTCGGAAATATATTTTTTCAATTGCCTTAACGCCCGGTAGGTCCTGAATAGATGCTTCAAGAGTTGAACGCTCCAATAATGTACCGAAGGTAAATCGATCAGGAGAAAAATATCCTTGGATGGGTCGAATTCCTTTTTTGCCGATCAATGCAATGATGACTTGCTCCTTCACCTGACCTGCATAGGCACTTTCGGAAATGCATAGATGTATTTCAAGATCAATGTCTGCATAAACTGGATCGAGAACGTTGGCTTCATGGCCCGCTTGCCGAAATCGATTTAATTGATTGGCCAGGTCACCACGTTTCTCTGGCTCCAGATAAACCGTACCTTTGGAATCGGGCGTAACGAAAGTGGATAGCCAACTGCCTGTCCATCTGGAAACGGCCCCTGCTTTCTGTACCCATGGCAAACGTTCGGCAGCCTCGGCATAGTCCTCGGGTCGAACAGCTCTGTAGGTTATTGAGCGGAATGCTTCTGGGGCTACTTGTTTAATTTCTGCAGCAGTTTCCGCATCCATTCCACCCTCGGTCGGTAGAGGATTAGTAACCTTAAGACCGTCAACGGCTGGAGCAATGTAATTAAGGGTTTTCTCTGCAACATTACTTCGTCTGGTACCTCCCAATCTATAGCTGACTTTAAAGACGCTTCCCTTATTTGGCCTTTTTCCAAATTCACCATCTCCAAAACGAATGGTTTTGCCGGCATCCATACTATAGTCTTTGTGTACAAATTCTCCACCTGTCCGTTGATAGCCAACAACACGCTGCCAACTGCCATCGTCAAGGGTAAACTGTGTGTCAATTGGCCTTGCGGAACGGATTCCAACCATAGCATCGTTGTATTCCCAAGGTTCGGTAAAAGGTTTGGTTATCCAAGAATTGCTTACCGTATCGAAAATAACTTCTGTTAAACTGATTTCGGGCAAATAATTGTTGGTTTCATCATTTTCTAAATAGATCAAGGGTTGGGATTGTGAATATGGCAAAGTATACAGATGGATTTCTTGGTTATCGTGTCCTTGACGATTCACGGTTTCGCCCATTGATACTTCCAGCAATGCATTTATTTGTTGGGGAGTAAAGGTTGACAGCGAATCATTGATAATAAAGTAGGATTCGTAGGTTTTGCCCGCAGTGGTCGGCACCATATTTCCTCGGATGGTGAGAATGGTAAGATCGAATTCATGTTTAAGTGCCTGCTCTGCCTCCCATTGCAAATGGGTGATATTCAGATTAAATACGGGATCCAGGGTTTCTGTAACTTGAATGAGACGGACCAATTGGGTCCGTTGGGGTTGAGCTGGGTTGATTGGATTTGTTTTAAGTAAGACCCATTTTCCCGGAACTTTTCCTGCCGGGAAATCATCAAAAGTCAATACTGATTTTTGATGTCCTACGATATATAATTCCGTGGTGCCGACCGATAGGCAAACGTCATTTTCATCCCAGATGTGGGGCGTGAATCCATTGGCCTCCGCAGATACGGAATATGTTTTGCCTTGGATAATTTCAGTTAGTCCTTTTCCAACCTCAAAATCGATTCTGGTATTATCATCACTTAAACAAAAGACATTTTTCCCTGCGGGAATTATTTTTTGACCTGAGCTAACCGTAAAATCCAGCCATCCCTTTGCTCCAAGACCGTCGTGGATATGATAGTCCACCAAACGGGCGTGCTTTCTTATAGAACGTCGTTGGGTTGCAGTTTCGAAATAAGCCTCCCTATTTATCCTGTCCTGGTAATAAGCCATTTCATCGCCCAAGGAGCTCATCAATTCTACCATCATCACCCCGGCGTCGGCTTCCAGTCTGTCTGCCCAATCCGGATAGCGCAAGGAGGCAAAGTCGAGTAGGGCAGTTCGGAAACTCCAAAAATCCCTTGCTAAATAGTCTATGGGAAAATCAATTGATCCATCAGGCGGACATTCATGAGCTGGAGGTTTGCAGTCAAGGTCGCTTGGACAATTGGCTTTAAAGCTGAAGGAGATATCGTTGAAAAATGGATCGATCCTTGAATCGTTAATTATCATTTTATACAATGAGAAATCGCCACTGCTTTTGGTTTTCAGCCTTAGAACATCTTGCTCCTCTATGGTTGTCCAGCTATCTATTGAATCTATTTCAATTTTGGGAAGTTTAGTTCCAGGACTATATATTGTTATGTTTTTAGGTGAAAGCGAGCCCGGTATAGGCACATCCAATGATGTTACTGGACGTAGGAAGTAAACATCCAGAGTTTTTTGGTCTGGATACACATAGATAAAGTCTATTCCGGTAACCCGACTTTGAGCCAACAATTCTGTTATGCGGTCTAAGGAGGCGCTCATATTGTAACTTCAAGGTTCAAATATCTGCGCTGTTGTGTGGCGCGCAGTAAATACACAATATTTATTTCCAGTTTTTCATCAATACTTTTAACCGTTACTTGATTTACTTCGATTATGGTTCCCATCCATTTATCTAAAGCCTGATTGATTATCACCTGGGTTAGATTTGCACTAACGTCGCTGTTGGGGGCAAAAACCATTCTGCGGATTCCGCAGCCAAAATCAGGGCGATTAATTCGTTCTCCGGGATTTGTAAACAATACCTGCTTTATCATTTGGCAGACATGGCCGTCATAACTGGTCTCTTCGGCGAACCTGCCAAAGCCATTGTCTATTGCAAAAGGATACCGTATGCTGTGAATTGGATTGTTCATGTCCCAAATTTTACCTTATGTGATTTCAATATCCGTTACTTTGCCTTTATATATTCCAGATGAGGTCTGTGTTGAAGTAACTTTAAAAGCTTCGTGATTTGCCTTTAGATGATTTACCACTCCCTGTGCTATAGCCACAAACATCAACCTCATTTGATCACTCATTTCCGGAGCCTCTGCTCCATCCATATAGTTGCTCCATTCGATCATAAAAGATTTTTCCATGGCGGAGGCCATACTTTGGGCATAATCTGTTTTTGAACCTGCTTTTAATTTTGAAGACATATTATAAAAAGTTTTATCCGGTGGTAACCTTTGTTGACAAAAGACTTGGAGTCGCTGGAGGCATTGGGGGTACGGGAATCATGGGAGTTACAGGTAATACGCCCGCCGCCAATTCGCCAGGGTGCATATGCGCATTAAAGGTTTGGACCAACTGGTTCAGGTATTGTAAAAGGTCGTCTCCATAAACCAGAGGGTGCGTGGAATTTTCAACCAGTTCAATCTTTGGAGCTTCTACTACCACTTTTAAATTAGCTTGGATCTTTATTTTTTCGGACTGAGCCTCAATTGTCATAATGTTGCTGCCATCGGAATCGCTGATAGTGATCACTTCCGAATCATCGTTAAAGGTGATCATTAATCCTTTTTCGCTTCTGAGCATCCGCAAGGATGGAGCAGCTTTATTATTTTGCTCATCCTTTGGGAGCTGGTCATCCGCCCAAAATCCTCCGGTCCAAATAGGAAAGGAAGGGTCGCCACCTTCAAACTCGACCCAAACTCCCGCACCGGCTTCAGGAATAGTATAGAGACCAACATTGTCCCCGGCATAAGGCAGACAAGGAAGTGCCCAGACTTCAAGCTCATTCAATACCGCAGGCACTTTAACTTTCACCCTGCCTCTATTGGTGGAATCGGCATTGTCTGTAACAAGGCCCCGATATTTGCCAAAAAATTTGTTTCGAGTCCATTCTAACAATTCTTGTATTACCCGTTCATCCATCTCTAAAAACTTCTTTCTTTTTTACAATTAATTTCCCCAGGCATTTCTTTCCATTTCAAGGTCCATCAAATGTGCCGAGGCATCAATCTTGTGTTTTACACCCGTTACGTAATACTTGCCGCTGTGGCGACTGCCAGCCCCTTCCACATTTACAATTGTATGTGCCCGAACTATGTCGCAAAGTCGGTGCAGACTGGTTTGGCAAGTTGCCTTAATAAACCACTGGGCATCTCTTAAAGCACCTCTGCTTCTTGCGGATAAAGCTCCTGCATCGTCCACAACCGGGGCAAGCTGAATGGTTTGTTGTTCACTTCCGTTGAGGTCGGTCAGCCCTCGTGTTCCCAAAAATGTATCGTCCAGAGAGATGTCTCCCCCGATAACGTTTAAGGTTCGCACATCAAGTTGTCTCCCTTCGGTTCTTGAAGGCCGCGTGGAATCGGAACTTATTTGCAGTAGGTCTATATTGTTGTTCGCATTGTTAACAATCAGCGTATTTGACGGTTCTTCTTCCAGACTTCTTGGTTTGAAATGTCCTGTTGCCTCCCCAGTATTTGAATAGGTTATCCAGAAATGGAACCCATTGCGGCGAGCCAGTTTTCTTAAAAGACTTAGGTCAGTTTCCCTTTGGACGTGGCTATGGTTGTTTTCATTGTGGGTAGAATCTGGGGTGGATTCCACATCGGGAATCATCTGGGGACTGCGGGAAATAATGTTTGTTGCAATTTCTGAATCCGTTCCTGAATCGGTCACTTGAAAAACCGGAGTTCGGTCCATATTAGCCCCCGTATCCTCGCCCTCCACTTGCAGGGAAGATCCAGCCCCTCCGTGCCTAAGTTGGGGATGTTGCATAGTGATTGGTCCTTTAACGAGACAGACCAAGTTGTCATTGACATTGGCGAGTACGCTCAAGATCGTGTCAGGAGCTGTATCTGACTCGATGGTTTGGGCAATATCCCCATCACAAATATCAATCGCAAAATTCAACTTGTAGGTAGTGTTGGAATCCATTTTCTCGTAGACTTCCACACTGTTCACATTTTGAGTGAGGTTTTCGTTGGGAATATCATCAACACATATTAAAATGTCTAAACCCATTGTTTATGTTTTATTTGGAATGGCAATTTCAGATCGTTCCGTAAGTGATTCGGGAAGCATACAGTTATTCGTTTCTGCTATGCGCCAGAATGCTGCTGGATCGTTGAGATAAAGAGAGGCCAAATGGTCAACACGTTGCCCCTGTTTTAATAAATGGTAACCTTTAATATCCTGAGAGGGTGGAGTGGGAGAGGCCACTACTTTTACATTTCTTCCTCTATGATCGGTAGTGCGATACTGGGTTGCATTTTTGTATCTACTTTTTTGGGAAAACATAATTGATTATTTAAAAGATCGGATTAAAATGGTAGCATTCCAAGTATGGATTCCACGCTATTGGCCATATTGGCTGCCGCCAATACTTCTTTTTGCTTACGTGTAAAATTAAAAGCCGTTATCGCGAGCTCCTCACTTAATTTTCTGTGGCACGATGGAAAATCTTTAGGAGTAAGGATTTTAAGTCCAATATTTACCTTTGCGCGAATGGGATATAACAATGGGGAATAGGCCTGTTCTTCAACTGAAAAAGAGGTGAGCCGTACCGGAACAACCCGTCCTGGACCCCAAACAAACATTACTACCGGTACCGTCCCACGCGGTACAGGTTGCACTCCTCCGGATGCTCCGCCAAGTGCACCACCAATACCTCCTCCCCCCACACTTAGGGAGCCTGAAATGGATCCTAATAATCCTCCTAATAAGCTATCACCCTGCGGATATAATAGCATTTCCATTGCGGCAATTCGGTCGGCAACACCTGAAATAAAAGCGACGGGGTGGCTATCTGGTTTTTCCAAAGCATCGGCGGCATCTAATTCTAGAGCAAGTGTAAAGGTTTCTGGCGGATCGAAGGGTTGTGCAGTATGGGATGTTTCGTTGCTGGCTTCGGATTCTCCACCTCCATTCTGGTTCCAAACTGCCAAGGTTCTTGTCATGGATTCAGGGTTATATTGAAACACAATTACATTCGGGATAGGACCAATGAACCGCTCTGAGAACTCGATGAGAGCTCCTTTTAACAGTTTAGGTGAACGGGAGTAGCCAGTGGACATAGGGTTAATTTATCTTTTAGTTCTGTTTTCAATTTTTTGTCATTCTCCTGGTAAAATTAATTTTTGAATTTGTCACGTAATTTTTTCCATTTATTGTAATTGAAAGTACCACTTTAGAATCCTCAGTTATTAAATTACGGTCCGCAATAACAGGAAAACTGATATCGAAATTTAGTTTAGAAAAAGCTTCAACAATAAATCCGGATTTTTGAATTTCAACATAGTCTGGCTGTTTGTAAATAAAAAAATCCCTGATTTCAAAATTAGAATTTAATGCCTCAATTTTTAAATGTATTTTTTCTATTTGAATTGCTTTAGCAGTTTTGTTTTCAATTTGAAAAAGCCCGTTTGAAATATTTGGCTGACTACCATTATAAAATATTTTGGATACCGGCAAGCCTGTAACTTTTATTAAACTATTCATAAACCTGTTTATTTGGTTGGTAAACTAAGCACAAATCCATTCACGAGCTTTTATTGATTGAGGATTGGTGACTCTTCGTGGCCCCGGTATTGAATCGCCTGCAACCGCCGCTCTTATTACCACCCTACCATCTGATTGCCGTACCCGAACTCTTGAAGAGCCTACTTTTGCAATTACTTCATCAGTAGAACCAGCTACCATCCCAGGATAAGTTGCTACCTGTGAGCTTATACCAGCAGTATTGACTGAAGTTACACCAGTTAGTGGGTTAGTAGTTACCAAACTTGGGTTAGGACTTAATCCTCGGGATATGCTCCAACTTGTTTCAAGAGTATATGCATTTGTTTCTTCATCAGCCCAAGGCTGAGTTCTCAAACGTCGTGGAGATCTTGCATGCTGGTGCTCATGATAAATTGTTTGTGCTACCACATCACAAGTATCCATTTTTCTAATTCGAAGTACTGAATTTTCAGTTTCTCCAGCGCCTTCCATCGGATTAGGTTGCCATGAAGTTCCGTCAAACATTTCGTCTGCCCAGAATAACCTGTCAACTAATATTATCCTAAAATTGGCATTCCTAAAATCGGCTACCAGGGCTCTGTTCCATGGACAAAGCAAAGCTAAAAGGCAAGCCATACTAGCGGGGTTTTGACTTAAATTTGCAGGCGAATCCGTTACTGCTAAAAAGTCATTATCCAATGAACTTATAGTTTCGACAGCAACAGTACCACGGGGGTCAGCAGTAATGTGTTTTTGATTTTGATAAGTTGAAACACCCCGTCGGGTCTCCTGTTCATAGATTCCATCTACTCCAAAATTTCGTAAAAAAATGCCCAGATCTTGTAAGGCATGTTGTATTTTGGTTACGGCATCTCCTATAGCACCTTCTGACAATTGCGTATTACCATCATATATTTCTTCTAATACAGGATCATTTTTAAATCTTGGAGAACTTAGATCATGACCATCCCCAATTGTGCGTTGGATAGATAAATCATCTCTTCCAATCTGTTGCACCACATGTGTCATCTCATGCGCCAGCAAATGTTTTCCCTCACTGGTCCCTGGATTATACTTCCCATCATTAAAATAAATGTCACTTCCATAAGTAAATGCTTTCGCTTTAATCCGATTGCTCATTTCAGATGCCGGAGAGCCAGTATGCACCCGCACCGAAGAAAAATCAGCACTAAAAGCATTTTCCATAAAATTCCTTGTGTCGCTGGGTAACGGAGCACCACCACCTTTTGAAGCATTCAAGGAAGAAGCAAATGACGATGAAACAGGTGTGCCAGCCGATCCATTTTCAGCCCTGCGCATAACAGACTTTTTCTTTTCTTCTTCCACGCATTTTGAGCATTTCCGCTGGACAGATTGGCCAATTAGGCCCGTTGTAGTTGAGGTCTGAAAGGTAGTTCCAATGTCAGACATTTGCATCACTCTGTCTGCCATGGCATCCGCTTCCTTTTCATAGATATCACC
Source organism: Aequorivita sp. (assembly GCA_034676445.1). Taxonomy (GTDB): domain Bacteria; phylum Bacteroidota; class Bacteroidia; order Flavobacteriales; family Flavobacteriaceae; genus Aequorivita. Next base: position 903,626 of record JAUCCE010000005.1, on the reverse strand, counting down.
AGGACTATTTACCTCTAGTTTTGGTTGCACCAAATTGTGGCGAAACTTAAAGGGTATTTTTTTAGGAATTAAAGGATTAGTAACCATCTGGCCAAGGATAATAAATTGACATTTTTATAGGATTTCTGAAAGTAATCGAAACAGATCGGATTTACAATTCTCTAGGCACCGTCATTCTCGCCGGTCACTTCTACACCTGCAGCTTGGAGTAATAATATAATCCCTGCTGCTGCTGCTGATCCGGCTGCTCCTATTATGGTAGCGGCCTCACAAACACCACTAGCAAAACAAGCGATAAGTGCAAGGGTAAGGGCTCCTCCTAAGGCATATACCCAGAATGGCACACTCCTTCCACTTGGACCCGGCTCTGCTCCTCTATTTGATCTACAACCACAGGCTCTTTTTGAAACATTCCAAAAACAAGCACCTATGGTTCCATCGGTAGCTCTACATCTTCCATAACAAGTTTGAGACCCTCGGCCCATGGTAAAACAGCCTAAGTTTGAACTTCCACTTTGAATTGGGACTCTCTGTATTTCATTCAAAGTTCTATTTTGAACATATTGTGAAGCTATATCTGAATTTTGTTGCACCGTATGCGTCAACTCATGCGCCAACAAATGTTTTCCATCTGCTGATGTCGGATTGTATTCACCTTCATTAAAATAAATATCATTACCTGTTGTAAATGCCTTTGCATTGATTCCCTTGCTCAATTCAGAAGCTTGATTATTGGCATGCACCCGTACACTTGAAAAATCCGCACTAAACGCATTTTCCATAAAATTCCTTGTGTCGCGTGGCAACGGAGAACCACCGCCTTTGGAATCATTTAGGGAAGAAGCAAACGACGATGAAACGGGTATACCCGCAGCACCATTTTCAACTTTGCGCATAATAGGCTTCTTCTTTTCTTCTTCTTCGCATTTTGAGCATTTTCGTTGGACGGATTTACCAATCAGCCCCGTGGTGGGCTGTGGTTGGCGCATGTTTTCAGTGGCTGACATCCGCATCACTCTGTCTGCCATGGCATCGGCCTCTTGCTCGTAAACGTCACCTGGTGTATTAACGGTGAGTTTTGGCTGTACACGAAATTTGCTTTTAGTCGTAAAGGGTGTTGATGCCGGATTATTTTTGTGTGAAAGCGAATACATCCTTTATAATTTTGCGTTTTTTATTTCTTGTAGAATTTGTTCCACAATACGGTCGGCCATCTGTGATATACTATGTGATATAGAACCTTGCAACCGTATGCTTAATTCAGGAATATGCTGATTTCCATGATCTTCGGGAATTGCATTGGCAAGCCGCTCGGCAACTTGCCTTCCCAATTCATGGCCTTCGTTTTCGTTATTGCCAGGCATACGTATTTGCAATTCATCAGTCTGTATCATATAACCCCTCTAAAACTTTGTTGCACCTGTTTTCCCAAACCTCTGCCTTCTTTTGCCATCTCTCTTTCCAGTCCGGCAAGGATATGGGAAATATTGAGGTCGGATTTTTCTTTTCTTGATTTATACAAAGCGGACAAAATTGACTGTTTTATCTGTGCTCCTGTAATATCTATTAATGTGGAAAGTTTGACCAATTCATTCTCAAGTTTTTCCAGTGTATTCTTGTCTGTGAGTTCCCCAAGGATCTTTTTCCAAATGAGCAAACGCTGTGAAGCCTCGGGTTTTGGAAATTCGAGTACATATCTTAACCGTCTGGTAAATCCTGTGTCGATATTGGATTCTTTATTGCTTGTTAGGATTACAATTCCTGGATAGGACTCTATGGCCTGCAGCAAATAATTAGTATCGGAATTCGCATAGCGGTCGTGCGAATCTTTAATGTCCGTTCTTTTCCCAAAAAGAGTATCAGCCTCATCAAAAAGCAGTATCACGTTCATATTTTTTGCCCTTGAAAGAATGCGTTCGATATTCTTTGAACTTTCGCCAATATATTTGCTGACTACAGTTGAAAGGTCAATACGATAAAGTTCCTGTTTTAAGGCTTTCGCAATTACTTGGGCCGCCATTGTCTTTCCAGTGCCTGGACTTCCTGTAAACAATCCTATCAGACCTCTTCCGTAGGGAAACAGTCTTTTGGCATTAGGCTGTTCCCAAAATTGAATTCTATCTGTTGCTTCAAAAATAAAATCCTCAATTCCTTTTCTGGTATAATCAGAAAGTACAAGGTCATTAAATGTGAAATTACTGGACATTTGTTGGGCGAGGTTTCCCAATCTTCGACCTGAATCCGAACGTAAAGCTTCATAGGCATCATCAATTGTTGGGGTCATTTTTTTCCCTATCGACACGATTTGTCCCACGGTGGTTTCATGCCTTAAAACCATTTCTTCCCTTTCTTCCTTGGGCCATTCAACTGAATGTGGAACGTATTTGTTCCATATTGCAATCCTTTCGTTAAAGGATATGGCGGGAAGCGCAATCCGAAGGTCTAAAAAATGATTGTTCGCTGTAAGCGATTCATCAGATTCTCCAATTACAAACTGTAGATAAAATGATGAAATGTTGTCCGGCCAATATTTTTCAGGCATCGTTTCGCCATACCAACAAATGGCTTTGTTGGAAAGAAAGGCCTGACGTTGCGCCAGCATATAAACCATCGGCCAACGATTTTCTGATATGCGGTCTGCATTTATCGCAAGTATCTCCAATCCAAATTTCTTTCCAATAATTGCGGCAAAACTTTTACGTCCCGAACCTTCGGATCCTTCAATGAAAATGCGCAATTTATTATCTGGCCGATTCGCCGTTATTCTTTTAACTTTATCCACCACATCTTTAATAGGCCATTGCGAAAGTGGTTTTTTTACAGCTTGAAGGCTGGTAAATTCTATCAAGGCATCATCAATTCCATCTAACCCGAGTAACCAATTTTTGATATATGGATCCAACTGAATTCTCGTGGGTTCTCCTGCGGATGAAGTTGTTTCGGTTATCAATATCCATTTCTTTATGGGAGAGGAAGCGGGCAGAAGGATCCAGTTTCCGTATCCAAACAATTTCGCTATAAGGGATTCGGTTATGTAATTCCTTGCCGAATTATCCTGCAAATAGGCAAAAACCCTGCTCAGGTTTGGTTCTATGGAGTGGGCCAAACATAAATGCAGAATGTCGGTTTCCAGTTGGTTCAGGCTGAAAAGTTCTGCCAAAACACGTATTCGGGACTCCTTATTTCGATGCAGAATTTCCTCGGTTTTATTTAATAAAAAGGAAACTTTTTGCATCTCGGGATCTTGGTCATACCACTCTTTTTCCAAGATTGGAATATCCTGGGTATGTAAATATCCATCCACTTCGGTATGTGAATTGAATTCCCCATTGCTTTTTTCGGTAATCCCAGTCCATATTTTACGTAACCAGGCTATACGTCTTTGGGCAAGTAATTGTATTCTCTCCAATACAAGTCCGGGAACATTCTGCGTGCCAAGGGCGACATGCTTTGAATTATTATTTTCTATAAAATCGATCAATTCTATGGCTCTTTTTATTCAATTTATGGTATTGAAATCCATTTTGGCTCTGATTCTATTCCTCTTATCAGAATTCGCAAGGGTACGTTGCCAGGTTCTAAACCAGTGGGAACTTTCAACATAACCGTAGTGGGGTCTGTAATCTGAAACTCACCCGAAGAAGGAGTCGAGGGGGATAATGTTAGCATCTCTTCTCCAATATATATCTGTACGTCGTCACCAGTCATGTCGGCATGTTGGAAAACTTCGCATTTAACCTTAAAGGAGCCACCACTTTCGTCTGAAATTGAAGTTATATGCGGCATAACGGAAAAAGGAAATTGATTGGATATATGATCGAATGTTTTCGCTGTTCCATTTGGTAAGTTCCTTATTTCGGTCAAATTTACCCGCGCAGCATAAAGTCCGGGAATAACGCTTCTCGTACTTCCGCTATGGAGCAGTTTGGCTGTTGGTTGCAGGGTCAAATCCAACTGGTTTTCTGAAATCAAAGTTGGAGACCAAGCGGCATCGGCAACTGCTGGTTCGGGCCATAATGGACTGATTAGCAGTATTTTTAAAGAACCTCCATTAAACCCGGTTCCAAGGAAACTGATTGTGTTGTTTATTGGAGCCTGCGCCGGACTTATTTTTATCTTTTTTGGGGCCACTTCTCCAGGCAGGATATATTCTACCATACTTTCGCTTGAGGTTATTTGGGGTGCTCCTTTTACAAATACAAAGTTGCCATAAGACAATACCCTTCCTGCATACGATAATGGTTTTTCGGGTTCAAGAAACACTACCGAAACTTCATAATACGCCGACAGCCGGACCGATGATTCTGAAGCTGCCCAATACTGAACGGACTCGCTCGGTGTCAGGGTTTGAAGGGTGATTTTCAGATTGATTTTTTTTCCTGATGATGTAATTTTTAAATGTGAATTGTCATGCAATGCCTTCATGGCCACTGCCATCATTTCCTGTTCATCATAGACGTCTTTTTTGTCATTTTCTTTTGTGCTGTTGGCCGATAATTGATAAAATAAATTCAATGCCATGGGTGTGAAACTCACCGGTGGACTATCATTTCCGGGAGCGGGAAAATTTTTATAATAATTGCTTTCCTGGGTATGGAACAAATAAAATCCTATGCCGTTGTTTTGATCGCGTAAGATTTCGGGCAGTACCTTTAACCTTGGGTTCCAATTACCTGAATTATCCGCCGCAACTTGTATTATCTCAATAATACTTTCAGTGATCTCTTTTAAAGAAGTGTATTCCATATTTACATTTGCCCCAATCCGAAAATCAGCTTATTTGATTTTGATTGACCTTGATTTGATGGATCGGATACGACTTTGGTAATTATTCTTGGCGAAATCTTGTTTGCTGGAGGTACAACTTCGACAGTGATTTTTCCGATAATAAGGGTAGGGCCCGAAGTGTTCTTTTTATTTTGAAGTGGTTCTTTATCTTTCAAATTGGGAAGAATGTTTTCTCTCTTTACTCGTTTGGGAATTAAAGTGTCTGCCCTGTGTTGCTGGTTTGAATTGGGATCGATAAACTCCGGTTTCGAAGTTATTTCCGAAGACATTACTTGTCCTTTACCTTCTTTTTTCGGCGCTAAAATTTTACTTGGCTCGCTGTAATCCGGGTTTTTATCCATTGAAACCGAAGTGCTTGAATCTTCCAATAGCTTTACCCGGCTTTCATATTCAGTTTCCTTGTTTTCAGGACCGATATTTATGGGCGTTTTAGTTTTGAAATTACTTTGCCTTTCCACATGTTTTGAAAAATAGACAATTTCACTTCTCCCATCCCCGTTTGATCGGGTTTTTGATAGGTTTCCAATCGATGGTTTGTTAGGTTGAAGAGAGTGGTAGTTGTTCTCAGGATTTCCAATTTCCGAAAAACTATTTTTTTCATTATTGGTTGATGTTGATTTGATATCATCTTCGGAATTTGAAAGCGATTTGGATGGGTTTTCAATAGCTTGAAATGGATCCGGCTTATGTTTGATGAATTCCGTTTCCCGGGAAATTTCATTTTCACCCATATCGGATGAATCAATAATTGGCATTGGTTTCCCGCTAACAGGAGATAAAGGAATGTTTTCAATCTGCGTGTTCCTTTCCGCGATCATGGATAGATAGGAGTTCATGATATTCAGGTTTCTAAAATTAACCCTGCATACTGCTTTCTCGCGTTTCGGGATAGGTTGATAATTTCCTGATACGACCAATGGTAAACAGAGGCAATAGCGTGTATTTCTTTTGCCAAGCGCGGTCCTTCCTGCATAAGTCTGGTTAGAAAAAAAGGTTGCATGTCAAATCGAACTTCTTGGGTATGATCGCATTCTGGACAATTTGCTTTCATGTCCATGCTGAGTAGTGGTGCCAGTTCTGCCATTTTTTGTTGAATCTTTTCGCGGTCGGTTTTCGGGTCGCCTTCGATCAAACATCTTTCGAACAGTTTTGTTTCTGCGTCTTGTGCCGAAAGATTTTCTATAAATATTTCATCTTCCCCGTTGGGCAATCGAAACTGTATGTTTGGCTCTATTTTATAAACCCCATCCTTCGGAAGAGTTTCGGCGGGAGGTTGATAGTGCTCTAAGAGTTGATCGAGATTAAAATCAAGATCAAATTTCTGTTCACAAGATTTACATTTTACAGTACTTTCTATCTTGGAGCCATAAATGTGAAGATATAAATGGGCTACTATTCTGTCACGATCAGCGGTAACTATTTGTGAAACTTGTACTTCTTTCCCCGACCGTGAATTTTGGATTAAAGAATCAAGAAGACGGAGTAGACTCTTTGTACCTGTGTCTTTGATGTCCATTTCATCGCCGGTTTTCAAACTTCTTAAATGGATTGCCGGGATGTTTGGTGTCCATCTTAACGGAATAAATAAAGCCTCCGATTTGTCCATTTACGAACCTCTTAAGTTTGCGTTGGCTCAGGAACCTCCATATCGCGTTCCCATCCTTCGTTTTGTAATACCATTTGCTCGATGGCAACCGCATTGCCTCCGGCGTCCAATTCGGGAAGGGCCTGATAGGTGGAAACCCAGCATCGATATACTTTATAAGCTTTTGCCACAACTCCCTGTTCATTTAGAAGCTCAATTATAATGTCCTTTCGGAAGTCTTTAAGAGAGATCATGGAATCGCCTTCCACATTCCACACCTTTTTTGCCCAATTTTCAAATTCGGGATCGTGGGTAACACCTCTATCCAGAGTTATAGGTTCAAAACTCCAAACACTTGGGGTCAGCCTTGAACTGCTTGGGTCTCCACCTTCGCGGTGCTTTACGGGTTCTGTCGATTGTTTAAGTCCGCTAACCTTGCTGACGCCGGCAACCACTTTGCCGTCCCAACGAACACGGAATTTGAAATTTTTGTATGGGTCATAGCGGTATGCATTGACCACGAATTGAGGAACTGCCATAATATATATTTTTTAGGTTAAACTTGAATCTGTCCGGTCATCTGCTGTAGGTAGAGGATTACGAATTCTGCCGGTTTTAATGGTGCAAAACCGACCCACACGTTTACTACGCCAAGATTGATATCGTTTTGGGTAGTGGTTTCACTATCACATTTTACAAAATATGCATCCTGTTTTTTGGTTCCCTGGAAAGCTCCCTGACGGAAAAGATTGTGCATAAATGCGCCTACATTCAATCTTATTTGCGCCCACAGCGGTTCATCGTTAGGCTCAAAAACGACCCATTTTAAACCACGGTAAAGACTTTCTTCAATATAAAGAGCGGTTCGTCGAATGGGAATGTATTTGTATTCACTTGCAAAATCATCATCCCCATCCATGGTCCGGGCGCCCCAGTTTACAATACCGTTGGGGAATATCCGCAAGGTATTTATGGCCTTTGGGTTTAATTGGCCGTTGTCGCGGTCAGAAAATCTATACTCAAGTCCGTTTATACCCCGAATATCGGCTTCTGTTCCTGCGGGAGCTTTCCAGACCCCTCGACTGCTATCTATTCTTGCCATAAGCCCGGCAATGGCTCCGCTGGGACCGATATTGATGGCCAATCCGTTTTCCTTAATTGTCACTCGGGGAAAGAAAATAGCACTATAATCCTTCACGAGACCAATTCTTAAGCTATTGACCCCAGTGGTCGGATTGGTAGCCGATTGGGCATCGTTCCAGGATGTTGGGGGATCCATTAACAGAAAAGCCCTTTTTTCCTGGCAGAAAACACTTGTGGGTCCCCAAAGAGTGGAGCGGAGAGCAGGGGTGTGCTCATCGTCTGCCGGAAGGATCATCAAATTGAAAATATCCACTTCTTGGTCGAGAATGGGGAAGGTGTTCGTATAGTCAGAAAGTATAGGAGCGCTGCCGTCATTTCCAGAATTTACTCCAGCCTGAAATCCTCCCGTACCAGACATTCCTAGACTATAATACCGGACATTTTGCTCGAAATTAGGACCTATATCATCTCCGCCGCCTGCACTTTTACTCGTGGTCAAGGTCCCGATTGCATTATCCCCGCCATCCGCGGGAATGATAGCAAGCCGTGAACCCCATAATTGGGCTGTCCAGTTAAAAGGAGGATTGTTTGTTTTTTTGTTATTTATGGCATCTGCGATAATTGAAAATTTCTCCCGGATACCGTCCGAGTTTCCAGTTATACTGGGAGCTGGTGTTACACCGTCCTGATACATAGCCCCTGCGCCTAAATCGATATTGAATGGGGGGCTTAGCTCAATGTCTGTACCATTGATCGTAATTGTATCAAAAGCGTTATTCGCCATATTTCCGAATGTTTCCAGATCACTTATTTTAAAAACTATGGCATTTGGCTGTGGCCGCGCATCTGAATACTGAGTCACTTCTAACCCTCCTTGTGCTGTACCTAACATCAAAGCCCTTGATAGATCGTTTGATAAGGCTGGTTGGATATACACATCACCGTTAGCTGAGATTATCCTAATCAAAGAGGTTTGGGGAGGACCGGCAGGACCTGATTCCAAAGAAACTGTTATCTGTGATGAAGATGGAAGATTGGTATTAATACTTGACTGAATCGCATTTTTAATTTCCGTAAGATTACCTGTAAGATCAGCTGTTGACAAATCGACATTTACAAATGCATTGCCATTTACGCTTATGCGGAAACTGTCCTGAGATCCTGCTGTTATGATGCTTTGAAGTGCGGTTCTGAAATTCCCTGCCGTCTTTGGTAAAGGACGGCCCGATTGCGAATATCCAGGACTTGCCGCTGGGGCTGTTGCGGCCAGTTTTACGTCAACCAAAGAAGAATTTTGGCTAACATAGGTTGGAGCAAATTTGGCATTTAAAGGATCCATGCTTAATCCTTGGTAATTTTCCATTTCTGATTTTACCATTTGTCCGCCACTATTCTTTATCCATCTAAACAATTCTAGGTTAAAAGTTGCCTCCGGTTGTTGTCCGTTATAGGTGACATTTAGTCGGATGTTGTCACCGTCCAATCCAGGGGACTTTGCCGTAAAGGTTAGCACTTCCACTGCGGAAGCATTTTTTAAGGTAACGGCTGATTTTTGGGCCCCATTGGCCACTCGGACAACATAGCAGTTTGTTCCTCCGTTCAGGAAAAATAATTTGACGGACCGGGCAAGCTCGCTATGGGCGTAACTATCTGAAAATTTTCGGACGAACTCCGTATAGCTCGTACACGATAGTGGTTTGTTTATAGGACCTGTTTTTGTACGTCCTATAAACACTGCAACAGAGGTGCTTACTCCAGCAATCGTTCGTACCCCACTGGGCACTTCTTGGACGTATACGCCGGGATATGATGTTTGTACTGGCATAATGGTAAGATTTAGTTAAGAAATAAGAAAAAAACGTTGGGAAAATGAATAGTCTATGTAAGGCTCCGCCGTGATAAGTCCCAATTGGGGTCTTAAGGAGGTTTTAGATTTGAATATCCTGACTAGGAATCACGAATCTACGATAAATCTTTCAAATTAACAAAATTTTTACAAATTTTGTTTTTATATCATATTATAATAATATTTCCTATATTAGATGTCCTCATTTAATGAGGGAATCCTCATAAATTCTTGCTCCATGAAAGATTGTTTTTCTCCTCATTGGTTTGTGCTTTATGTTAAGTATCGGTATGAAAAAAAAGTTGTCGCATTATTGGAAGAAAAAGACATAAAGGTATTTTCGCCCATTGTCAATACCTTTCGCGTTTGGAGTGATAGAAAAAAGAAAATTCAAAAACCGCTCTTTCCTAACTATGTTTTTGTTTGGATAAATTCTATGACGGATTTTTATAAGGCATTGTCAACGGAAGGAGTGGTCAAATATGTCAAATTTGGCAGTGAATATGCTCAGGTTCAAGATAAGGAGATTTTTCAGATAAGACAATTCTTGGATCTGGATGGCATTTCCGAAATAGATCTAGTGAGCATTATGCCTCGCCGTGGCACAGAAATGAAAATTAATTATGGGCCGCTAAGAGGGTTCGACTGCATAATCATTAAAGCGGAGAAAAGGAGTAAGGTTTTGGTTAAGGTGGAATCTATCAGGCATTATATTACTGCATCTATTCCTGAATCATTTCTAACCCCGAAATAAGTCAGTTAGCCTACTTTTTAAGGACAATAATTAGTTAGATCCTTAATAAGATTGGTAGTGAATCCTTTATATATTTAGGCGTGCGTTCTGAAGCCAAAATATAAACTACATATTCTTCCAAAAAAAAACTCCTCAGTCTTTTAACTGGGGAGTTCTTTGTAGCGGGAACAGCACCGAAGTCTCGGTGGAACCTGTTTCCGCCGCGGCGGATATGAGCCTATTGATACTTATCCAATTTGATATTTTTGGCGATCCATTCTCTTCCTGCACCGGTTTTTAGGAATTTTTCAAAATCCATTGCTTCTTTCTTATTGAGAAAGAATTGAACAAAAACCACCCTCCACGGCCTAAACCGAACGGTCCATCCTTTAGTTGAGAGTTGGTTGTGAGATTTAAATCGTTCAATTAGATTGGTAGTGAATCCTTTATATAATTTAGGAGTGCGGTTTGAAGCCAAGATATAAACGACATATTCTTCCATAAAAAAAACTCCCAAGTTTTTAAACTGAGGAGTCCTTTGTAGCGGGAACAGGACTCGAACCTGTGTCCGCCGCGGCGGATATGAGCCTATTGATTCTTATCCAATTTGATATTTTTGGCGATCCATTCTCTTCCTGCACCGGTTTTTAGGAATTTTTCAAAATCCATTGCTTCTTTCTTATTGAGAAAGAATTGAACAAAAACCACCCTCCACGGCCTAAACCGAACGGTCCATCCTTTAGTTGAGAGTTGGTTGTGGGATTTAAATCGTTCAATTAGATTGGTAGTGAATCCTTTATATAATTTAGGAGTGCGGTTTGAAGCCAGGATATAAACGACATATTCTTCCATAAAAAAACCCCTCAAGTTTTTCAACTGAGGAGTTCTTAGTAGCGGGAACAGCACCGAAGTCTCGGTGGAACCTGTGTCCGCCGCGGCGGATATGAGCCTATTGATTCTTATCCAATTTGATATTTTTGGCGATCCATTCTCTTCCTGCACCGGTTTTTAGGAATTTTTCAAAATCCATTGCTTCTTTCTTATTGAGAAAGAATTGAACAAAAACCACCCTCCACGGCCTAAACCGAACGGTCCATCCTTTAGTTGAGAGTTGGTTGTGAGATTTAAATCGTTCAATTAGATTGGTAGTGAATCCTTTATATAATTTAGGAGTGCGGTTTGAAGCCAAGATATAAACGACATATTCTTCCATAAAAAAAACTCCCAAGTTTTTAAACTGAGGAGTCCTTTGTAGCGGGAACAGGACTCGAACCTGTGTCCGCCGCGGCGGATATGAGCCTATTGATTCTTATCCAATTTGATATTTTTGGCGATCCATTCTCTTCCTGCACCGGTTTTTAGGAATTTTTCAAAATCCATTGCTTCTTTCTTATTGAGAAAGAATTGAACAAAAACCACCCTCCACGGCCTAAACCGAACGGTCCATCCTTTAGTTGAGAGTTGGTTGTGAGATTTAAATCGTTCAATTAGATTGGTAGTGAATCCTTTATATAATTTAGGAGTGCGGTTTGAAGCCAAGATATAAACGACATATTCTTCCATAAAAAAAAACTCCCAAGTTTTTAAACTGAGGAGTCCTTTGTAGCGGGAACAGGACTCGAACCTGTGTCCGCCGCGGCGGATATGAGCCTATTGATTCTTATCCAATTTGATATTTTTGGCGATCCATTCTCTTCCTGCACCGGTTTTTAGGAATTTTTCAAAATCCATTGCTTCTTTCTTATTGAGAAAGAATTGAACAAAAACCACCCTCCACGGCCTAAACCGAACGGTCCATCCTTTAGTTGAGAGTTGGTTGTGGGATTTAAATCGTTCAATTAGATTGGTAGTGAATCCTTTATATAATTTAGGAGTGCGGTTTGAAGCCAGGATATAAACGACATATTCTTCCATAAAAAAAACCCTCAAGTTTTAAAACTGAGGAGTTCTTAGTAGCGGGAACAGCACCGAAGTCTCGGTGGAACCTGTGTCCGCCGCGGCGGATATGGGCCCGACGGAGCTTCAATTGAGATTGGATATGAAGCCCCGACGTGTGCTTCCAAAAAAAAACTCCTCAGTCTTTTAACTGGGGAGTTCTTTTGTAGCGGGAACAGCACCGAAGTCTCGGTGGAACCTGTTTCCGCCGCAGCGGATATGGGTCTATTGATTCTTATCTAATTTGATATTTTTGGCGATCCATTCTCTTCCTGCACCGGTTTTTAGGAATTTTTCAAAATCCATTGCTTCTTTCTTATTGAGAAAGAATTGAACAAAAACTACCCTCCACGGCCTAAACCGAACGGTCCATCCTTTAGTTGAGAGTTGGTTGTGAGATTTAAATCGTTCAATTAGATTGGTAGTGAATCCTTTATATAATTTAGGAGTGCGGTTTGAAGCCAGGATATAAACGACATATTCTTCCATAAAAAAACCCCTCAAGTTTTTCAACTGAGGAGTTCTTAGTAGCGGGAACAGCACCGAAGTCTCGGTGGAACCTGTTTCCGCCGCGGCGGATATGAGCCTATTGATTCTTATCCAATTTGATATTTTTGGCGATCCATTCTCTTCCTGCACCGGTTTTTAGGAATTTTTCAAAATCCATTGCTTCTTTCTTATTGAGAAAGAATTGAACAAAAACCACCCTCCACGGCCTAAACCGAACGGTCCATCCTTTAGTTGAGAGTTGGTTGTGAGATTTAAATCGTTCAATTAGATTGGTAGTGAATCCTTTATATAATTTAGGAGTGCGGTTTGAAGCCAAGATATAAACGACATATTCTTCCATAAAAAAAACTCCCAAGTTTTTAAACTGAGGAGTCCTTTGTAGCGGGAACAGGACTCGAACCTGTGTCCGCCGCGGCGGATATGAGCCTATTGATTCTTATCCAATTTGATATTTTTGGCGATCCATTCTCTTCCTGCACCGGTTTTTAGGAATTTTTCAAAATCCATTGCTTCTTTCTTATTGAGAAAGAATTGAACAAAAACCACCCTCCACGGCCTAAACCGAACGGTCCATCCTTTAGTTGAGAGTTGGTTGTGAGATTTAAATCGTTCAATTAGATTGGTAGTGAATCCTTTATATAATTTAGGAGTGCGGTTTGAAGCCAAGATATAAACGACATATTCTTCCATAAAAAAAACTCCCAAGTTTTTAAACTGAGGAGTCCTTTGTAGCGGGAACAGGACTCGAACCTGTGACCTTCGGGTTATGAGCCCGACGAGCTACCTACTGCTCTATCCCGCGATATATTTTTTTTAATTTCTTTTTGGTTTCGAACCTGTGTCCGCCGCGGCGGATATGAGCCCGACGAGCGAACCCTGTGCTGAGCGTAGCCGAAGCATACTGCTCTATCCCGCGATGTATTTTTTTTAATTTCTTTTTGGTTTCGAACCTGTGTCCGCCGCGGCGGATATGAGCCCGACGAGCGAACCCTGTGCTGAGCGTAGCCGAAGCATACTGCTCTATCCCGCGATATATTTTTTTTAATTTCTTTTTGGTTTCGAACCTGTGTCCGCCGCGGCGGATATGAACCCGACAAGCGATCTCGTATTCTATCCTTTGAAATGAACTGTCAATATCACATTTTTGGCTTTTGACCCTCGGCTCATAAGACCGACAGAAATATTGGACTGCAAAGATACAAAGGATTTCCATCAAAGCAAACTAAGTGGTTGTTATTTTCTAAAGTATTCAGAATTTAATTTTCAGAATAAATTCTTTGCTATCTTTAAATCATGAACAAACCCATTAAAATTCTTATCTATACGTTGTTGTCACTTGGAATTGTGGCAATTATCATTGTGATTGCAGGAAATATTGTTTTAAAGAACAAGATTGAAGATTTTATAAAGGAGGATTTGCCTGAAAATATGAGCAGTTCGTATGATGAAGTTTCAGTGAACACGCTCGATGGAACTATATTATTGACAAATCCGATGCTGATTATTAAAAATAAGGAGGATAGCGTAGAACATACTTTTGTCAATGCAGATAAACTTGTGGTTTCTGGAATTAGTTATTGGGATTATATTTTTAAAAAGGAAATTCACATTGGGAAAATTACTCTTGACAAACCTTCGTTCGCATATTATAAAAACAGAGTTATTTCAAATACGGATACTATCGACAAGAAAAGAAGATTGGAGAAACCGATTTTCGTTGATAATTTTCTGTTGAATAATTCAAAGGCAGCTATTTATGATAAAGGAAAGGATTCCACCGATTTATATACCGAAAACTTATCTCTCGAAATTAATGACATAAAGATAGATGAGGATATTCTGAACCGTAAAATTCCTATTGAATACAAAGAGTTTCAAGCAAGTGGAGATTCTCTTTTTGTTAGAGCAAATTCCTATGATAATTTGACTGTGGAATGGTATTCGGTAGAAAATGGAAATATACTTTTTGAGGGTTTGAAATACTACACAAAATATTCCAAGGCCGAACTTTCACGTCTTTTAGATGTACAACGGGACCATTACAATATTTCCGTGAAATCGCTTTCAGTTGATGATTTCAATTATGGCTTTAACGACAGCCTGTTTTTTGCCAAAATTAAAATGGTTTCTCTTAATGCGCCTCAAGCGGAAATCTTCCGAGATAAATTGGTGGCAGACGATCCTTCTATAAAGCCGTTATATAGCAAATCGTTGCGGGAATTGTCTTTCGATCTAACTATAGATTCGGTGAAAATAAAGGATGCATTTCTTAAATATGAGGAAAGAGTTCAAAAGGAAAATAGTGGCGGCTCCATTCAATTTCATGATTTGAATGCTGATATTTTAAACGTAAGTAACACTTATGAAGAACCTGAAAAAACGGAAATTAACATTCAGGCAGTCTTTATGGACAAAACGCCCATTGATGTAGATTGGAGTTTTGATGTCAACAACGAGCATGATCAATTTGTATTTAGAGCCGCAGTGGGCCCGATGGAAGCTGATAAGATGAATCGCTTTACAGAACCTAATCTCAAGGTGCGACTGCAAGGTCATACAAATAGAACCTATTTTACAATTGATGGAAATAACGAATCGTCCACTATCGATCTCAAGATTAATTATTCCGATTTTAAAGTTGAGGTTCTTCAAAAAGATGGAAAGAAGAAGAATAAATTTCTCTCTGCAGTGGTCAATATTTTTGTTTCAAAGGACAGTGATAAAAAGGGCGAAAAGTTCAAAGAGGGGACAGGGAAGGCCACCAGAAACAAAACCAAATCGGTTTTCAACTTCGTATGGATAAGTATCCAAAGTGCACTTCAGAAGATAATGATATAAACTGTTTAGGGAAGGCAATGGAACTTTAGGGTGGATTTAGACTTAATGAGAAGATTTTGCCAACAAGTTCTTAGTTAGTGTTGGCCTGAAATTCAATAAGTTCTCCATCTTCAAAAGTGACTTCAATTTCCATTGGATTACAGCAAATTTCACAGTCTTCAATATATTTTTGATGTGGCACGGAAGAGTCCAACAACATTGAAATGGTTTCCCAGCAAAATGGACATTGAAAAAAATGTTCGTACATGGTCTCGGTATTAATGCAATAAGTTATTGTTCTTTAGCTCCTTATACAAGGAATCCTTGATAAAGTTATATCCCGCTTTCTTGGCATAAAACTGATTGGCAAGAAAGGCTATAAATCCATTTTTGAGTTGATACTTTACCAGCAATCCTATTCTATCTTTGATTTTGTTCTTGTATCTAATTTCAAAGGCAGAAAAGTTCATTTTTGGATAGGGAATTTCTCCAATATTGGCATCCTGGCCAAAGTTTTTGACATCTCCTTGATTACTAAAATTACGAAGAATCCTCATATCTGGGATTATTGGAAGAAATTTTTTTCCGTTGATATCTCTAGCCGGCACGCTAAACTGAAATCTTTCTTTAACCCGATCGGTGGGTGTTATACTTAAGCGTCTTTCTACATCTTCAATTGGCATGGCAAAATAATGGCGCAAAAAAGCCTGACAGTTTTTTCGACCGAGGTGAAAATCGTGATGTCTAAAATCACGACTTAAAAAACCTGCAAAACCGCCAAGAGGGCCCGAAGCCAAATCGCTGGCTGGTCTGCCCCAAATGCCATTTTTCTCCACTTGTCTAATAGGCTCTATTAAAAACTTGGTTCGATTTCCCAAATTCAAAGCATCCATTATTCCATCTTGATTAAACATTACCTGATTTCGTAAGGCTTTAAATAGACCTCCAGCAACACTCATGATATCGGTGCCGATTTTGGGAGTGTCGTGATCCTTATTTGGAAATGGATCTATCATAACTACGCCATAGCGATCATTCATAATATGCTCTGGATTTTTTTCCCTCAATATTTTGAGTCCTATTCCGTATGGCTCATTATTGACAACGCCTCCATCTACAGATGTAAAACTATAAAGATCGCCTCCAGGCAACAGTGGTTGAATTCCTTTGGCGTTGTTGAATAAATATTTTGGGTATCGCTTGATGTATTCTGCAGAAATGGTCACTTCACGCGCTCTTAAACCTATTGGGAAGGCAGCTGTACTGACCGTGGCTTCTTTTAAATACCTAAGATCTCTATCTTTTTGTAAATCGAGTACATAGAAAAGTTGATCTTCATTTTTTGGGATACCGGGTTGAAAAGATTCGTTTTTCAGTTTATATCTGAAAAATCCTTCTTGATTGGTGATTACTGTTCCTTTTGAGGAATCTTGGTCGCTAGCAACAAAGGCGACAAGGAAATTTATCCCGCGCAGATTAGTAGTGGTAAGGATAACATCTAGGCTTTTGGATGCATAATTGGGCCTTGGCTTTTCCTCTCTCACACAAATGGCTTCATTGGCCAACGCGTCTATTACCTCACTATTTAGTAAGGATCGCACTTCGTTGAATTCTTTTAGATCCGTGTCGCTGAGCAATTTGTCGACGGTACTGTTGGTGGGCGTGTCTCCCATGTTTACCCAACTTTCATAAAAGAGATTATTCTTTCCTGGGCTATTTTGATGATTACAACTTTTAAAATTTTTATCGCTCAGAGCAAGGAAGGCTAACGAACTGCAAATTCCTCCCGCCGATGATCCGCTTAAAACGTCGATCTCAACTTGATGCATGGGTATGGAATGGTCGTAGTCTGGATGATTAATACCTCGTGCGCGATTTGCTATTTTTGCCTGTTCCCAAAGCTCCAAGGTTTCAAGCAAATAGTCTAACACTCCGGCAGTATAGGCACCGGCAGAAACGGCTCCTGCCATGGTAAGACACAATTTGAAGGTTTTATCATCTTCCATAACCTTTTATTTTAAAATTGTCGGAATGGGAGAATAAATCCAAAACGATAATTTGAGGAGAGTATATCAAATATACGGAATTTTAATACCTCCTCAATTTCAGGTGTTCATAGAAGATAATATTTGATTTTAAATTATTTGTTGACCTTAAACCCTTCCAGCGTTTTAAACGTTGGAAGGGTTGTTACAAAAGGATAAGTTACCTTATTCAATCAGCAAATGTCTAATTGTTTCAGCATCCTGTTCTTGGGCGTGAGAGCTTTTATAGTTTTCGATGTTTTCATGAATTCCTATCACCTTATTCCGTGGAATCAATCGACTTAGGTTTTTTGACACTCGAATAGCTCAGGGGTCTTAAGATCAATATCTGAGTTGGTTTTAATATAAACCAAAAAATGGAAGTGATTTTTTAATAAACACCAAGCAAATGTGTCGGCTACCGGATTAATATACTTATCGTATAACCGAAGAAAATGATTATTTGCCGTTTCATAAAAAATATCATCATTATTATTTCCCCTATTATAGATGTGATAGAAATGGCCGGGTTTATGTGGAATGGACTCCATAACGTACATTTTAAGGAGGAGTCTATCAAATATACGGAATTTAATTAATCGGACCCTTCCAGAGTTTTAAATCCTGGAAGGGTTAATCCAATTAAAGGGGTCCAGAAAGCGATTCCACCGCCTCCTGCAGAACTTCCCACTCCTCCAGAAGTTTTTTTAGTTTCTTCTTCTTTTCTTGATATTTATCAAAAAAGTGAGGTTTTGCGATGGTTTCTTCGTAGTTGATAAGTAATTCGGTATCAATATGGGCAATGTCTTTTTCCAAGGAAGAAATAGAAGCTTCAACATTGCTCAATTTATTTTTGGTAGATTTAAGCTTCTTTTGAATTTCATATTCCTCTCCTGCACTTCTCTTTTCCTTTGCTTCGGAAGGAAGAACGGTCCTTTTTTCAGCTTCGCGGAGATTTTGGAGATTTCGTTGCTCAAGGAAATAATCGATATCACCTAAATATTCTTTGATATGATGGTCTTTGAATTCGTAAACTTTATTGGTCAATCCTTGAAGAAAGTCCCGGTCGTGTGATACGAGGATCAATGTTCCTTCAAAGCTTTTTAATGCCTCTTTAAGCACATTCTTTGATTTAATATCGAGGTGGTTTGTGGGTTCATCCATCACCAAAACGTTGAAAGGTTGAAGCAACAGTTTTGCCAATGCCAAACGGTTTCTTTCACCTCCACTAAGAACTCTTACATATTTTTCCACCTCATCCCCTCGGAAAAGAAAGGATCCCAAAATATCTCGTACCCGACTTCGATTTTTTTCATTTGCCGCATCGATCATGGTATCCAATACGGTTTTTTTACCGTCCAAGTAGTCCGCTTGATTTTGGGCAAAGTATCCTATTTGCACATTATGGCCCAAAGTGATTTTTCCCTTATGTTCTATTTCACCGACAATTATCTTCGCCAGAGTAGATTTTCCCTGGCCATTCTGACCTACAAATGCAATCTTGGCTTCGCGTTCTACCAATAAATCTACATTTTGTAAAACTTGGTTGTCGCCGTAGTTTTTGGAAATTTTTTCAGCTTCAATTACTACTTTACCCGGATTAATAGAAATGGGAAATCGCAACGTCATCACACTGTTATCGTCCTCATCAACTTCAATACGGTCGATTTTATCCAACTTTTTTATAAGAGATTGGGCCATTGTGGCCTTACTTGCTTTTGCCCGAAATTTATCAATCAATTTTTCGGTCTGTTCAATCTGCTTTTGTTGGTTTTTCTGCGATGCTAATTGTTGTTCTCTCAGTTCATTCCGGAGTACAAGATATTGAGAGTAGGGTTTATTGAAATCATAAATCTTCCCCAGAGAAATCTCAATGGTTCGATTGGTAACATTGTCCAAGAACATTTTATCGTGCGAAACGATAACCACTGCTCCCATATAACCTTTTAAAAATTCCTCTAACCAAAGTATGGATTCAATATCCAAGTGGTTGGTAGGCTCATCCAGTAACAGAATGTCATTGTTTTGAAGTAATAGTTTCGCCAATTCAATTCGCATACGCCATCCTCCGGAGAAGGTTTCCGTCAGCTTGGTAAAATCCTCGCGCTGAAAACCTAAACCTTGTAATATACGTTCGGTTTCGCCTTGATAATTGTAGCCACCGTGAATTTCGTATTGATGCTGCACGTCGTTCAAGTCTACCATAAATTGATGGTAAGTTTCACTCTCATAATCTGTGCGTTCGGCGAGTTGGGTATTGATGTGCTCGAGTTTTTTCTCTAGTTTTTTAATCTCGGTAAAAGCTTCGTAAGATTCTTCCAGCACCGTCCGTCCTTTTTCGAAATCGATATCTTGTTTTAGAAATCCTATGGAAATTTCTTTGTCGGTTGCAATTTGCCCAGAATCGTATTCCTGTTCACCCGCAATAATCTTTAGTAAAGTAGATTTGCCCGCACCATTTTTCCCGACCAGACCCACTCTATCACCCGGTTTTAGCTGAAAGGTGATTTTTTCGAACAAATATTCTCCTTGGAAGGAAACAGAAAGATTATGGATATTGACCATGGGTTAATTGTGAATTCGATTTATGAAATTATGGGTTATTTGCTATTTCCAGTTTTGGACAACGAAATATTACTGTTTGCCAGTGAGCAAGTTTGCAAAGATGCTTATTTTTGCGGTTCTAAAAAAATGACAATGCAATTTTTCAAAGGCACTAAACTCTATAGTATTCTTACGGGAACCTGCCCGGCATGCCACGAGGGTGATATGTATGTAGAAAAAAACCCTTTCAAGCTTTCAAAAACTCTGAAAATGCATGATAGGTGCAGCCACTGTAATATTAAATTTAAAATGGAACCGTCCTTTTTCTATGGTGCCATGTATGTAAGTTATGCCGTGGGAGTTGCTATTGCCGTTGCAACTTTCTTTATCGTTTATTTCTTCTTGGGACTGGATAGGCATTTTACTTTCTTTGCTATTATAGGTGTACTTGCCATATTATTCCCGATTCTACTTCGAGTCTCTCGAAATATTTGGATTAATTTTTTCATTCACTATGATAAAAATTCCACTGAAATAAAGAGAGAATAGGTGGTTACGTATTGTCCTTTGAATTCAATTAACTTTTATTCGGTTAATGTCCATTTCAAGTGGAATTGGATTTTCCATCGAAATATTTTTATACAGAATTTCTGAGAGTAGGGGAGCCATAGTAAATCCTCTGGAACCCAATCCATTGAAGAAAGCCAATCGGGGATTTTCTGGAAGACTTCCCAGTAATGGTTTTCTGTCTCTTGTGGTAGGCCGAATACCTACCGATTGACCAACAACTTCAAACGGACAGCTTATCATTGTTTTCAATTTTGATAGAATCTCTTCTTTTGCTTTGATAGTTGGCTCGGTACTAAAATCGTCTTGACCAAAAGTACCACCAACTTTATATAAGGAATTTCCTAGAGGGATTATATATAATGGTCCTTTCAAGAATACTTTTAGGTTTAATTCTGGAGCTTTGATTAGTAGGTATTCCCCTTTATTCGGTATTATTCCTTTACTAGGAAAGAATGGATTATGAATGGCGCCAACACCTTCGCAAAAGATAATCTTGTCAGCTGAAATGGTGTCATAGACGACCCTGTCTTTTTCGATTTTTAACTTCTCATAGTCAAATCCACGAGAGAGTAATTCATTCCGCTCCTTTAAATAATTCCTGAAACCATCTAGTAGAGAATGGGTATCAATTTTAGCTGTTCCCAAGACTTCTCCAAAACCAAAGGGAGCTTGGATATAAGGGTTTTTATTTTGGACAAAGTGGGAAGAAAGGAATTGTTCCAATTCTCTTTTATCACTTGCCACAGACCAGTTATTTTGTTCTTCTACACTTTTAAAGATTCTAAAAATATGTGTTTCTTGAAAAAGTTCCAGATTCAGTGTTTTGGATAGTGATTGATAAAAAGAAATGGCAACCGGATAGAATTCTGACACATTCCAAGCGGCACTGAAGCGTTTTAAAACTGTTGGGTTCAGAACCCCACCAGATTTAGCAGTGGCACCATCTAGCCCGTTATCGATCGCCATAAAAGTTTTGCCGTGTTTGTGAAGTTCCTCGCAAAAACAAATTCCGGCAATGCCGAGTCCTACAACAATATAATCTACTTCTTTCATTCTTTATAAATTTAAAAACCCTTCAAGTTCCATTGGATGCTTGAAGGGTTTTCGGTAAATCATCGTATTATAAAATACCTAGTAATTCCACAAATCGATTTCGATATTGCGAATTTGCTCCTTAATACGATCTGATTCCATTAATTGCATTAAAGCATTGTCCGTAATATAATCCTTGACATCCCTATCGCCCTGAACGTTATCCTCTTTATAGATAACGGCACTAAAACGACGGGCATTCAACAAGCGATCAAAGGAAATTGGCTGTGATGTGTTATGACGGTTAAAAGCCTTTGCTTCGTGCAGAGCCTTTCTCGCATCTGGAAACCACACCCAGAATAATTCTACTTTTGAATCCAGGCCATCATCTGGGAAGGCCTTGGAACGCGCTTCGTTTGCTACTGGACAAATACCTAATAAACGATATCTCAAGTCGCCCTGGCGTTTGTCTAAATACCAGTATCCTCGAATATGGTATTCCTGAATGTCTCCCGCATCGAGTTCAAATCGACGGATGTATTGCGGATCTACAACTCCCTCGGCGTTATATTGTTCAACCCCGAGGTCGGTGGTGTCACTATAAACCAAGGAGGCGTCAATATCGCTAAGACTTCTTTTTTCCGTAAAGTACGAATCGGCATAGACTTCGGTAATATTTCCGTTTTTGATATTTCGTACCAAAACGTCATATAGAGAACGTCTGTCTGCTCCAATGTTGTTGGTGTCTATCGGATAATACAAAGGGAAGTTCACCCTTTCGTCCAAATCGATAATTTCCCAAGTAGTTTTGGACCACAGAACATCACGCTCATCGATATAACCATAAGGCAATGGTGTATCGTTATCTTCGGCCAATTGAGCTTCGGATTGTTTACCAATCTCATCAGGGGTTTTGGCGTTCAGGATATTTACTTGTGCATTTGCACCAGCAATCATTCCAAGGCCAAAAACACATAAAACAACATATTTCAAATTCATACCTATTGGGTTTTATTCTAGTTTGTCAATTCAACAAATACAGGTGTAATTTTCTTTAATTTATAACCTGAATTTCCTGACAGTGAAGCATTAATGTCAAATATTTGTACTGTTTCTCCACGTCCAGCTCTCTGTAGCGCACTTTTTGCAGGGCCATTTAATTTATCTCCGGAAACTACTATTGTAGGTTGTCCAGAAACTTTGAAGCTAAAGCCGGTAACATTCAATTTCAGATCGAAATCAAAATCCATCAAGGCTGCACCTATGGATGAGATTTCAAGACCTTGCCTTTGCATACGGACAGGTCCCCCGCCTCCATCTTCACCACGAACAGTTCCTGTAGGTCTTGGAATATCCTTGATACGGAACGTTTTGCTATCTGAAACTGTTTCTCCTCCGGGAAGTTTTCCGCTAACATTAATTTTAACTTCGCGGCCTTGTACAGTGGTAACGTTCATCATATATTTTCCTGCACCACCAGCTGGACTTAAACCAGGGGCATTAGCAGTTACGCTACCAACACCAGGGATGGAGATTGTCATTGGGTTTTCCACACCACGATACACAACGTTCATTTTATCTGCTGAAATTACGGCAGCATTAGGCTTTGGAATTACGGCATAAGAGCTAGATATTGGAATGGTAACCGTAGAGTCTCCCTCCTTAAATTGAAGTTCACCTTTCAGTTCTTGCTCTCCTACATTTCCTGCTGGGAAATCCAGAACAACTTGTCCACCAGCAATATTGTCTATTTCCTTTCCGTTAATTACAACTTTGTCGAATTTAAGTGTATTGTCAAAACGACCTAACACTACACGACCTTTGAAGTTTTCACCATTAAAGAATGCCGTTTTATCCGGAACAACAATCGCCTGATAGTTGGTCATTGAAAGTTGTTTCACCTGCTCGCCCGCAAGCATTGCTTGAAGCACTTCGTTTTGGGTGACCTTAATGTCGGCTTGCATTTGAGTAAGCTTCGTTTTGGAAGCAATCATTGGAAAGCCTTCGAAATTATAATTTAGCCATCTGATTTCTACTCCCTTACGATTCTTTTCAGGACTGGTATCGAACCTCGAGTTAACGTCAGCAGCAATGTTGGGATATGAATCTCCAATTATGTTAACCACTCCTTCACGGAAAGCGTTTACTTTATCGACGAATTCCTGACCGTCTTTGGACAGTTTATCACCATTAAACCATTTTTGGTCTAAAAAGTCCGGTCTATCCTGCTTTTCATAATCTGTCGGATCTTCAATCTTCTGCATCATTCCAGCTTTGATGGAAGCGATATACGTATCTAAATCCTGGGCCATCGTGTTTATCTCATTGGCCTTATCCAGAATAGGTCTATATTTTGCCGGCTGCTCTTCAGCTTTTTCAGCCAACCCACCAAGGAAAGCTTGGTTTCGCTGGTCTGCTGCAACATTTGCAGTAGCAATTTTGTCATTTAATAATCCAAAAGCAGAAAGAACCTCTTTAGACATATTTAACGCCAACATAGCGATGAATATCAAATACATCATATTAATCATCTTCTGCCTTGGTGAAAGTTTTCCCTGAGCCATATTTTAGTTTTTAAGAATCAAAATTAGTTTCGTTTATAAAGGAAATACTAGTTTCGGGTAGTCATTGCAGAAAGCATTCCACCGTAAACTCCATTCAAGGATGATAGGTTGGTTGCCAGATGTTGCATTTGTTTTTTCAACTGTTCGGCATTTTCAGCTACTTGCTGATTTGCTTCCGCCTGACGACTTGTTGACTCGATCTGAACTTTGTACAAACTATTAAGTGAATCC
Organism: Aequorivita sp.; assembly: GCA_034676445.1. Taxonomy (GTDB): domain Bacteria; phylum Bacteroidota; class Bacteroidia; order Flavobacteriales; family Flavobacteriaceae; genus Aequorivita. Next base: position 879,364 of record JAUCCE010000005.1, on the reverse strand, counting down.
ATTTGTGCAGCTGCAAGAGCCATTTCTTCACTGTATTTTTTAGTTGCGCTCATAGCTTCAGCTGTTGGAGCAATACTTTTTGCTGCTCCCTCAAAAGAGCGAATGCTAGTGCTAAGGCTGTTCATAAGTTCAGAATCAATTCGTGCATCTTTCAGCATTTCATCCAACTTCTTAGATAATAAGCCTTCGGGATCCTTTGCCTCTTCTGCCATTGCTCTTTGTTTTGCTGTTCCGCCACTTAATTCGGGATAGACCAATGACCAATCTAGATCTTCATCGACTGGTTCGAATGCGGAGATCGCAAAAATAATAGCTTCGGTTACTAACCCGATAGTCAATAGTACGTTCCCTCCAATTCCAGCAATTTCAAAGTGAGTAATTTTAAATAAAGCTCCGATAATAACAACAGAAGCTCCAAGGCCATAGGCCATTGCAAAGAGTTTTTTAGATGATCTAGAAGATTTTGCCATAATAAGTAATTTTTTTAATTGAGTGTTTTTAAGTTAAGTTAATTTAGGGTGATTGTTTAAGGTTTAGCGAGCATCGCCGAAATTTTCATTTAATACAACGTCAGTACCCATATAATCCTGAACGGTGCGGAAGCCAATATAGCTACGAGCTGAATCGGCATATTCGTAGTCACGACTACCTACCTTAAGGAAATAGGCGACATCCTTCCAGGATCCTCCGCGAACTACCTTACGCTGATTTTCTTCGTCGTTTACATTTGGATTCATGGTAGAGAAATAGTCATAGGCGGCTGCATCATAGGAAGAAGCAACCCACTCTGAAACGTTTCCTGCCATATTATATAGGTTGTAACCATTAGGTTCAAAAGATTTTGCTTCTACGGTGTATAATGCTTGATCTGCTGCGTAATCTCCTCTTAAAGGTTTAAAGTTTGCCATGAAACAGCCTCTATCATTCTTGGTGTATGGGCCACCCCAAGGATAAGATGCAGATTGTAATCCACCTCTAGCGGCATATTCCCATTCTGCCTCACCTGGTAGACGGAAAGAGTTTACAAAGGTTTTCTTCTTGGATTTTTGGTAGGCGTTTTTATACATTGTTCTCCAGGCACAAAATGCTTTTGCTTGTTTCCAGCTTACTCCGACTACGGGATAATCGCCATAGGCTTGGTGCCAGAAATAGTCATTGTGCATAGGTTCGTTATAAGAGTAGTTGAAATCGCGTATCCAAACAGTAGTATCTGGGTAAATTTGAAGTTCTTCCTTCTTTATAAAATCTTTTCTTCTTTTGCTTTTGTCACGAGCAGCTGCTTGGATATCCATATAGGTATATTGGAATTTCAATTTGCTTACGTCAATGGTTCTTTGCCCATTATATGCTTCTTCTATGGGGATATACATGGTATCCATAACCTCAGAGTAGAACGCGTCTGGATATTTAGCGGTATCCCATATAAGTTTCACTTTATTATTGAGCTTTCTGCCTTCATAGTAATCTTCACCCATCCCAAAATAGTTGTCATACATATATTGGTCATAGGGAGTCATTTCAGTATTTTCCTGGTCAACGAATGCAAATTCACCAATACCGCCATCTCCAGGCGTTGCTCCTTGCTCGTCTGCCATGATTGCTAGGCGCAATCTCACTATAGAATCGCGAACCCAGTACACAAATTGACGATATTCTGAATTGGTAATTTCTGTTTCGTCCATATAAAATGAACTTACGGTTACCGTTTTAGTGGGGGCATCTTGAATTGCTAGAAAATCATCATCACTCTGACCCATGATGAAGGATCCTCCTGGAACCAACGTCATACCATAAGGTTTCTGTGGATACCATTTTTTGCCCTTTACGCCAACAAGTTCGCCTCTGTCTCCAGAGTTACAACTGAACAAAAAGGCAACAATCGCAGTTAATGCAATAAACTTCTTCATAGGTAATTAGGTTAAATTTCGAGTTTCGAGGGCGTAAACGTATTTATAAAATTTCAGAAAAACAATTTTTTTTTCAAAACCCCGCGCTCTTTTCTCTTTGCTTCTTTATTATTATACTTCATTTTTGTGGCGGGCCTTCAACCACCGATCAGGAATCTCCTGATTACAAGCACTTAAATATTCGCCATAAGTGCAAGGTAATAACGTACGCCTTTTTAATTTATTATTAACGTTCGAAATAAATGGCAATAATATCCACCAGCGTTCCGTTTTGTTACTCTTTTTAAAGGTCAAGACGGTATCGTCAATAGGTACATTATAGGTAGTAAAATGTTTGTCATTATCAAAATCCTCGTCTTTAACTCTAAAATTGACTCCCTCTATAAAATACCACAAAATCTGAGCGATTAGCATCGCTGCACTTTGGTGCATTAAGGGATTTCCAATTTCGTATATCCCAAAGGAACTGACTCGGTTACTGATGCCGGCGTATCGAGATATGGCACAAATCTCGCGGCCGTCAAAACCATTTGGACTTTCACTATTGCTATAACTGAGTTCTGAATCTTTTATTGCAGAGCCATCCAAAGTGACGATATCTGCATCGCGCAATATAGGCTCTACAGTAGTAATATCGGAGGCAATCTCTCCCAAGCGATATGCATCAAAAAATAACTTTTCCATTAAGGCTATTTCCTGAGGCGAATTAAAATAAGACTGATAGCCCATTACGCTATAATTAAACAGATTGTAGGGTTGGTCCACAACTATTTTGCCTACATACGATTTATTGGTCATAGGGAGGTCTGCGTTGCCCAAATCAAAACGGCTGTCTATATTTACCAGATTCACCATTTGATCTAAGCTATCATAAGCCCGGTATTGAGCGTAAACCAAATCTTGCCCTGCGCCTAAGATTAATGGGATTATATCCATTTTAAGCAGGGCTGAGATAGTTTCCCTTGACGCAAAACGACTGTCCTCGACGGATTCCCCTTTTTTTATATCTCCCAGATCAATTATTTCATGGCTCCAATTTCCCGGATATAGTGAATAGAAGGCCTTTCTATAAATGTCAAAGGAAATCTCGTCATCCAAGAAATCCACATCGGATCGGTTTTCCTGTATTCCCAGAAGGGCGAATTTTACGCCTTGAAAACTGGGAACATCTCCCTTTTCAGCATGGGCTCTAATCTGTTTCCCCAATGTGCCTGCTGGGAGAATTTCTTGAAGTTCCAAAATTTTTTTAGAGACTGGGGATAAAAACTCTATCATTATTTTTTCTTGATGGTGGTTTTACTCGCTTTCGAGGAAGCGCTCTTGGCGGTGGTTTTCTTGGATTTGCTAGCAGTTGCTTTTTTGGGGGCAGTTTTCTTCTTCGGAGTCTTTTTTGCAAGCAAATCCTTGGCTTCTTCCAAAGTAATCTTGTCTGCTTGGGTATCCTTGGACAATTCCACCTTGGTTTTTCCTTTTATTAGATTGAAACGCCCCCAACGAGCCTTTTCGATACGTATCTTTTCCTCCGGCCATTCTTGTATCAGCTTATCGATCTCCTTTTGTTTTTTAGCATCAATAAGTTCTTCGATGTCTTCCTTTGAAAGGTTGTCGAAATCGTACTTTTTATTCACATTAATGAACATATTGTTCCATTTGATGAATGGACCAAACCGACCCACTCCTTTTTGCACCGGTAAGTCTTCATATATATGTATCGGTGCATCTGCTTTTTTCTTTTCTTCAATCAATTCCTTTGCAAAAGCCATATCCACGTCTAATGGATCCATTCCCTTGGGAAGAGAAATAAAAGTTTTTCCAAAGCGAACATAAGGTCCAAAGCGTCCGTTGTTTACTTCAACTTCTTCTTTATCGTAAATGCCCAAAGTTTTTGGAAGTTTAAAAAGATCCATTACTTCCTCAAACGTAACCAAATGCAATTGCTGGTCTGGACGGAGACTGGCAAATTTCTTTTCCTCATCATCCGGAGCTCCAATTTGGGCCATAGGACCATATTTACCAAGTCGGACAAGCACGGTTCTTCCGCTCTCTGGGTCTTCACCCAAAATGCGTTCTCCGCTTTCACGATCAGCATTTTCCTCCACGTGCTTTACATGTGGATGAAAATCTGCATAAAAGTCCTTCATCATTTTCGTCCATTCTTCCTTTCCTTCTGCAATGTCGTCAAAGTCCTGCTCAACTTTTGCAGTGAAATTATAATCGAGAATATTTTTAAAATTCTCCACCAAAAAATCATTGACGATCATGCCAATATCAGTGGGAACGAGTTTCCCTTTATCGGAACCAACCATTTCGGTTAGAGTCTTTTCCTTTATCTTATTTTTCTGAAGGGTAACCTGAAGATATTTTCTTTCAATTCCTTCAACACTTCCTTTTTCAACGTAATTTCTACTCACGATTGTGGAAATAGTTGGCGCATAAGTAGAAGGTCGGCCAATGCCTAGGTCTTCCAGTTGTTTTACCAAAGAAGCTTCCGTATAACGATACGGCGGTCGTGTAAATCGTTCGGTCGCGGTTATATAATTGTTTTCAAGGGGATCACCATTTTTCATATTTGGTAACATGCCTTCTTGTTCTTCTTCCTCAAAATCGGTACCTTCAAGATATACTTTTAGGAAACCATCAAATTTTATCATTTCTCCGTTTGCGACGAAGTTTTCGGATACTTTTTCTGTAGATAGAATATCGATTTTTACATTGGTGCGCTCCAATTCCGCATCACTCATTTGTGATGCTAACGTACGTTTCCATATTAAATCGTATAGGCGGGCTTGGTCTCGGTCGCCAGTTATTGTATGAAGACTCATGTCTGTTGGGCGAATAGCCTCGTGAGCCTCCTGTGCACCTTTGCTCTTACTTTTATAATCCCGCAATTTACTATACTCCTTTCCGTAAGAAGCAATTATTTCCTTTTGGGCGGCATTCTTGGCGTCCTTGGACAGATTGACGCTGTCCGTTCGCATATAGGTTATAAGTCCGGCTTCGTACAGTCGTTGCGCAATTGTCATTGTTTTTCCTACGGAGAAATAAAGTTTTCTAGAGGCCTCTTGCTGTAAGGTGGAAGTGGTAAAAGGAGCAGCCGGAGATTTTTTAGCCGGTTTCTTAGTTAAGTCTGAAATTTTATAGGAAGCATTCAGGTTTTTCTGAAGAAATTCTTTTGCTTCTTCTTCAGTAGCGAAATTCTTCGGAAGTTTTGCTTTGAATTTGCTCCCGTCCAAAGTGGTGAATTCGGCATCTATCCTATAGGATCCTATAGCCGTAAAACCTTCAATTTCACGTTCACGCTCTACAATAAGTCTAACTGCGACAGATTGAACACGACCCGCTGAAAGTCCACCTTTCACTTTTTTCCATAGCACCGGAGAAAGTTCGTAACCAACCAAACGGTCCAAAACACGACGCGCCTGCTGGGCATTTACCAAATTGTAATCAATCTGTCGTGGATTTTCAATGGCATTTAAAATAGCCGACTTTGTGATTTCGTGAAAAACAATCCGTTTGGTCTTGCTCTTATCCAACTTCAGCTCTTCTGCCAAATGCCAAGCAATAGCTTCACCTTCTCGGTCCTCATCACTCGCTAGCCAAACCATTTCTGCTTTTTTGGAAAGAGATTTTAATTCCGCAACCAACTTTTTCTTATCACTGCTCACTATATATTTAGGAGCGAAATCCCCTTCAACATCCACGCCCAATTCTTTGGAGGGAAGATCCGCTATATGCCCAAAACTAGAGGATACCTTAAAATCTGGTCCAAGGAATTTCTCTATGGTTTTTGCTTTTGCTGGGGACTCGACTATCACTAAATTCTTTGCCATCTTCTTTTTTTATTATGCGTACAAAAGTATGTGAATTTTTTAATACCAAAGATTTCGAGGGAGAAATTCAAAAAAAAGCTAAAAACACACCTAATGGTTAACTATATATAAAGGTGTCAATATAGGCTTTTATCGAGGTTTTAGATGGTTAAAGCTGGTAAAATTCCAGAAGTTAATTTGTGAAGAAATTTAATTAATTTCAGAATATTTAAATGACTTTAGGAGAAATCTATTAATAAATCACGTCAAATTGACCTTCGGTAATTTCACTTTCTTCCGTAAGAAAAGAAAAAGTACCCTTGATACTTCCCGAAACCAAATTGTGCTCGGCAATGGTTATTGTCCCTGTTGTAACAGGTTGTATGCCAGATTCATTCTGATAGAAAGCATTATACCCGTCTTCCGGTAACTGATATTCTCCAGTTTCCACGTTTGACGGAATTGTAATTAGAATCGATTCTGCAATTGTGCTGCCCGATATCATGATCGAGGCTCCTGTTTCGGTAGCTGAAACCACGGTGGGCACAAATGGCTCTCCGTTTACTTTTGCGGAAAATGTGCCCGCTTCTCCGGGAAGATCCGTGGTTCCTCCACTATACGGTATATTATAAAGGACGCCTTGTGAAACATATATAGTATCAATACCCGGAAGCATAGCGGTGAAATTAAATATTCCGCTAAGTGTTTTATTGGTCTCATTCACTTCGGAAATGGTCACCGATCCTTCTCCGTTGGGTTTTGTTTTATATAAATTTCCGTCCATATCCTCAAAAGTGGCATAATTGGAAGATCCACCCGTTATATCGAAGATTCCCTCTTTTAATTGGGACAAACGAATAGAAAGTGATTCGGACTGGGTAGCGCCTTGAATAATAAAACCGCCATCATCTGATATTGAGCCTCGAGCCTCTGTGGAGGTATAGAGTCTATTGTTTATCTTTGCTTGCATTGCAAACTCGTTGGTTTCAATGTCTTCGCACGATACAACAGATAAAACTAATAAAAGAAGCAATACAAGATTTTTCATGGATGGGAATATTTTGAGGTTTTGACAAATGTAAAAGAAAAACCTTAATTGGTTCTATTTCAAAAGGAAAATATATTACATTTGCCGTCCTTAATTATAACCGAGGTCGGGAACCTCAAAAATTAATTTAATATGCCTGTAAAACTTAGATTACAAAGACACGGAAAAAAGGGGAAACCTTACTATTGGATTATCGCTGCGGACAGCCGTAGTAAAAGAGCTGGTAGATACCTTGAAAAAATAGGTCACTATAGCCCTACTACCAACCCAGCACAAATTGAACTTGATGTTGATAGTGCTGTAAAATGGCTTCAAAATGGAGCACAGCCTACAGACACCGTTCGTGCTATTCTTTCTTATAAAGGTGCCCTATTGAAAAATCACCTTGCTGGTGGTGTTCGCAAAGGCGCTTTGACTGAAGAACAAGCTGAAGCTAAATTCAATGAGTGGTTGGAAACTAAAAAAGGTTCCATCGACCATAAAAAAGCAACTCTTTCTGAAGCTCAAGAAAAAGCAAAAGCTGAAAAACTTGTTGCTGAAAAGGCTGTAAGTGATAAGCGTGCTGCTGATGCTGCGGCTGCCGCTGCTCCAGCTCCCGCAGAAGAAGAAGCCCCTCAAGAGGTTGCTGCGGAAACTGCAACAGAAGAGGCTCCTGCCAAATCTGCTATAGACCAAGCTGCCGCTGAGGCTAAAGAAGACAACAAAGAAGCCTAAATTCTATAGCGATGCAAAAGGAGAATTGCTTCTACTTGGGCAAAATCGTTAGAAAATATAGCTTTAAAGGGGAACTTCTCGTAAAACTTGATACGGACGAACCCGAACTTTTTACTGAAATGGAATCGGTTTTTGTGGAACAACGCAAAAACCTGATTCCATTTTTTATTGAAGAAAGTTCTTTGCACAAAAGCGAATTGCTACGGGTGCGCTTTGAAGATGTAAATAATGAAGAAGAAGCCAATGCACTTATTGGCGCTCATCTTTACCTGCCTTTGGAATTTCTTCCAAAACTTACCGGCAATAAATTCTATTATCACGAAATTATCGGTTTTACCGCCGTAGATGAATTTTTTGGAGAAATTGGAAAAATCACCGGTGTAAATGACACCACTTCGCAAGCTCTCTTTGAAATAGACCGTGACGGGAAACAAATCTTGATTCCGATGATAGACCATTTCATTAAGAAAGTGGATCGTGAAAAAAAATCCATATTTTTGGAAGTGCCCGAGGGGTTGATTGAAATGTATCTTTAAAAAATCCCTAATCCCAAATCCCAAATCCCAAATTCCAAATTCCAAATTCCAAAACGTCAATCGTAAATCCAAAATCCTTTGAGTTCCTTTCATTTTAAACAATTCACCGTTGAACAAGACAACTGCGCCATGAAAATCGGCACTGATGGAGTTTTGTTAGGGGCTTGGGTTTCTATAAAAAACAATCCTTTTTCAATTTTGGATATTGGGGCTGGCACGGGAATTATTGCCCTGCAATTAGCGCAACGTTCCAACGCCGAAATGATTGATGCGGTCGAAATTGACAAGAAGGCTTATGAACAATGCGTCGACAATTTTGAAAACTCACCTTGGGGTGACCGTCTTTTTTGCTATCACGCATCCTTAGAAGAATTTGTTGATGAGTTTGATGATAAATATGATATCGTCATTTCCAATCCACCCTTTTATTCAGAAGATTATAAATCTTCGAATGAATCTCGGGATAAAGCCCGTTTTAGCGAAGCAATGCCATTTGATGAATTAATTGAAAGTGCCTCCCGATTACTTTCGGATCAAGGTGTTTTTGCGGTTATTGTTCCCAGAAAGGAAGAAGATAGATTTATAAAGATGGCTTCGAAAGTAAATCTGTTTCCAAACAGAATTTGCAGAGTTCGCGGTAATGAAACATCGGAGGAAAAGAGAAGTATGCTGGAGTTTTCTTTTGAAAAAATTTCTCCAAATCTTGAAAATCTCACTATTGAAACCTCCCGCCATAATTATACGGAGGAATATAAAAGTTTGGTGGAGAGTTTCTATTTGAAGATGTAAGGGAAGCTGTCAAGACTAGGCATCTTTAATTTTATATAACAGGACTTTATCAATTATTAATTAACTCCTCAAGTACCTTATCAAGCTTTTCAAAAAGATCATCTGAATAGCCCGTTGAATTATATTTTACTGTATTGTCTACCCCAATAATATATAGAGTTGGATAAACGAGGATGTTATATTCTTTTGGGATACTATCAACTAATAATATTTTGTAATTGATAGGGCTTCCGTTCAAAAAGGCTTCAATTTTCTGTTTGTTCTTTGGATCGGTATCTATATCGTTAACACCGACAATTTGAATTTGATCTCCGTATTTTTTCTTTATGCGGTTTAGGTGCGGAATAGCCTTAATACAGGGCATACACGCAGTGTACCAGAAATCTAAAACAGTTACTTTCTCAGGATTTATTTTTACGTTTTTGGAGTAATCAGGAAATAGTTTCCCTTCGATTATTGGGGCTGTTTCACCATAATCCATTAGTTTGAAATCCTCTTCAGTACGTGGTTCAAAATCTTTAATTTCATATTGTTCAAAATAAGATTTAACCATGCTTTCTAAAGTATTCTCTTCAATAGTATCAAAAACAATGTTGCTAAGAAGCCATTGATTTCTTTGTATCTGATCCTTATATCTTGCTTGGAAAGTTATCTTTTCTATGGTTTTGTTCTTCTTATTTAGAAAAAGCTGTTTTTCATAACCGTTAATGTCCTCGTCATCTGGAAAATCGATTTTAACTTTCACAAAATCCGCAGAATCAATATAATTAATCTCATTTTTTTCGTTTTTCAGTGTGCTAATAAGCTGTTTTGGGTGAAAGAAATATGTCTTGATTATTTCACCATCAAAGGAACCGGAGATAGGATAAATTTCCCCTTGGGAAGAATTAAATCTGGTAATTTTTCTTTCATTGTGATTGATGACATATAAGTTTTTTGCATCGTAGAATTTCCCGAGAGAAATTGTTGAATCTCTAACCTCAATTTCATACTCGTAAAGGAATTTTCCACCAAAAACTGAGTCTTCTTCTACTTTTTGCATCATTACAAGAGTATTTAGGTGCCATGGTTCTTCCTTGTCAAAGGCTTTTATCTTATAGTTGATATTATAAGAAATACTTTGATGTTGAATATACTTATCAATTACCTTATATAGGATTTCGTCATCGCTCTCTTGCCCAGCAACAATCTGACACGTCAATAGTGATAAAAATAGGATACAAATTTTCATTTTAATTGTTGCAGTTTGGATCATTCATAAAAATAGTGATGGTTAATATTTTAAAAGTAAAGTTTCTTTCCGGAATTCTTAAGAGAGTTTAGGTGAAATGATCTCAACAGTTGTTCAATTCCTTAGCTGAATCGTGGAAGTCATTTTATGATTCGTATTGCAATTCGTTTGTGTCAGTTTTTCTGTACGTTCCAACAGCATGCCTAAGTATCTTTTTTTTATTGTTCTTTTTGAGCTTGTTTCCTTAATCACATCTGGGCTTGAGTAATCAGATTTCGTACACCCAAAAACCAAAAAGCCCCGCAATTCGCGGGGCTTTTGATATTTTATTCATCAAGAAGTTACCGTTTCATGGCAAAGTGTCCCTTGTACTGGTACCCCTTTCCGTCCAGGGTATAGTCCACGCGGAACCAGTAATCGCTCGAAGGCAGCGGGTTCCCGTTGTAGGTGCCGTCCCATCCCGGGCCCGAGGGGCTCAGCTGTTTGAGCAGTTTCCCGAACCGGTCGAAGATATAGATCTTGGCACTCGGGTCCACCTCGTTCATCCCTATGAGGTTCCAGGTGTCGTGGTAGCCATCGCCGTTGGGCGTAAAGTAGGGCATGTAGTCCAGCACCCCGATGGTGATGGTCACGCTGCCGCAGCCAGTTTTATCCCTGATGGTGATGGTGTGCGGCCCGGGCGATACGTTCTCGAAGATGGTACCGTCCTGGAAGGGGCCGTCGTCGAGCTGGAACTCATAGCTGCCCGGCCCGGTGGCCCATACCTCGATGGTATGGCTGTCGGAGAAGGGCAGGGTGATCTCACCGGCACCATAGGTGAACGGTGGCGCGGACACCACCACCGTGGTGGTGGCCCAGGCCTGGCAGCCGGTGGACAGGTCCGTTACGATGACCGTATACTCCCCTGGCCCCACGGCTGCGATCGATGGGCCGTTCTCGCCCGGCAGCAGCACCCCGTCGAGCATCCACTCAAAGGAATACAGGTCGGGATCCAGCCCGGTATCGATCAGGGTCCCCCCGCCCATCGGGTTGCCGTTGGCATCCACGCAGAGGGTGTACTCTTCCTCCAGGAAGATGCCCGGCAGCTCGTTGACCTTGAGGATGACCTCCACGATCTCATGGCACTGGGGCTCGTAAATATTGTCCTCGTTGGTGACCCTGGCATAGATCACCTGCGGGTTGATGGTGTTCACGAACGGGAACACGATGGGCTCGATGCCCTCGATGGCCTGCTCCATGCTCTCGTAGTAGGCCAGGGAATAGACCAGCGGGGCCTGGCCGCCAAGGATTTCGTTCCTGAGGTCCACCACCTTCTGGATGCTGAAATCCTCGAGGTCGAACTCCGCAAAGCCATCGCTTGGGGGAAGGTTGTCGCAGATCTCGAATGGCTCGGCCGGGGCCGTGGCCACGGCGCCCTCCTGTACGATCAGCTCAAAGCTCTGTACCCCGCCGATAGCGCAACCGCTGTCGCGGTACGCTATCCGGGGATAGACCATCTGCGGGTTCTCGGTGGTGCCGAACCGGTCGCGGTTCCAGTGCTGCTCCACGTTCTGTATCGGGTTGGTGCCGGTCTCCGCATCAATTGGATCCAGGTAGAAGGTCACCTCGAAGTCCAGGCGCGACTGAAGGGGCCCCAGGATCTCGGGTATCTTTTCGGTAAGGTCGAACAGGGACAGCTCCGTGCCGAACTCGCAATGGATAAAGGGGCTGATCTCCGCACTGTCGTCCGGCAGCGGGTTTACGATAAGCAGCAGCTCCACGATCTCAAAGCAGCCGGTGGCGGGATTGGTGGCCCGCACATAGATGGTCTGCGGACTGCCGGTGTTCGGATAGCTAGCCGGGGTCCTGGATCGCGGTGGCGGGATCGCCCCCCACGGCATCGTTATAACTTTCATAGTAGGTAAGGTCCCAGCTGCCACCGTGGAGGATCTCGGCCTCCCGTAGGGTCAGGTCGAAGAGCTCCACCCCGTCGTCGGGGCCGGGGCCCACCACGATGTTCTCATCGCAAAGGACCAGGGGCGCGGGGGTCGCGGGCTGTGGGTTCGGGAGCACGCGCAGCAATAAATGCGTATATGCGATACAGCCGCTGTTGCCGTCCAGCACCCGTACGTATACCCGTTGCGGGTTCTCGGTGTTCCCGAAGGCATGGTCGGGATCGATCCGGTCCACGTTGTCGATGGCGTCCTGTTCGGTCAGGAAGTAGGTCACCCCAAGTCCGGGCGCGCCACCGGTTATCTCCGGGTTCTTCACGGTCAGGTCGAACACGGCAAAGCCGTCGTTGGGCTCGCCCAGGTCGTCGCAGATCTCCAGGGGCGTGGGCTCGTTGATGGCCGGTCCATCGGTCACGACCAGGGTGAAGTGGCCGGTGCCATGGCACTCGTCACCATCGGTAAAGGCCAGGCGCACATAGATCTCCTGTGGGTTCGAGGTATTGGTAAAGGCCTCCGGCCCCACGATGGGGTTGTCCCCGGTATCGGCACCGTTCTGGGTGGTATGGTAGGTCAGGCGCAGGTTCGTGCGGTCCTGGTCCCCGTAGATCAGGTCCTCCTGGACGGTAAGGTCGAACACGGCGGTCCCGTCCCCGTCGGGGTCGCACTCCACCAGGTCGGGAAGGTCCACTGGGACCACCGGGCTCGGCGACACGATAAGTTCAATCGGAACGATGACATAGCAGCCCGAGATATTGGGCGGCAGGCCGAAGGTGGCACGGGCATAGATGGTCTGCGAGAAGGCGACGATGTTCTGGAACGGGGAGGCCAGCGGCAGGGTGCCGTTCTCGGCATCGAGCAGGGTCTCGTGGTAGGTCACCACGATGGCGGGATTGCCGTTGGCGATCTCCCCGTCCATCAGGGCCAGGTCAAATTCGGCAAAGCCGTCGTTGTCGTCGTCACACAGGACAAAAGGGTCCGGGGCCACTGCCCTGGGCACGGGCAGTACCACCAGGGTCAGGGTGGTGGTGGCCGTACAGCCGGCGGCGCTGAAAACGCTTACCTGCAGGGTATAGGGGCTGATCCCCTGGCCCGCACCGTCCACGGGGTTGCCGTAGGCGCCCGGGTCTGCGATTGGGTTGTCGTTCTGTTGGTCGGCCACGGTCTCATAGTAGCGCACGGTCAGGGAGGCGTTGCCCCCGGTGATGGTATTGTTGTTGGCGGTCAGGTCGAATATCGATATCCCGTCGGTATTGCTGCCGCTCTCCTCATCGTCGCAGAGCACCATATCCTGCGGCGCCGTGATGGCGGGGAACTCCCCGACGATCAGCTCAAAGCTGCTGATGCGGAAACAGCCGGTCACATCGTTCTCCAGGCGTACCCAGATGGTCTGTCCGGAGCTGGTGAACGAGGTCGGGTCGGTGATGGCATTGGTGGGCACCAGGGCATCGTCCAGGGCCGTGTGGTAGGTAAGGATGAAGTCCGGGGACTGGGTGCCGTATATGAAGGGCTCATTGTCTGTCAGGTCGAACTCCGCACTGTTGCCCCCGTCAGGGTCGCAGGCAACAAGGTCGCCAAAGCCATCGGCCGGCGCATCGGGGATGGGGCTCACGATGAGCTCCAGCTCCCGGATGACGTGGCATCCCGTGGCAATCTTTTCGATCCGCACCCAGACCATATCCAGGAAGGGGGTATCATTGGTGTAGGGGCCGGTGATCTGGTTCAGGGGCGAGCCGATCTCGGCGCGTGTCCGCGTGGTGTAGTAGCGGATGGCCAGGCCCGGCTCGCCGTTGGCGATCTCATCGTCCTTTAGGGTCAGGTCGAACTCGGCAAAGCCGTCGTTGTCGTCGTCGCACACCACGAGCGGGGTGGGCGTGATCGCCCTGGGCACGGGGAGCACCACCAGGGTCAGGGTCGTCCTGGACGCGCACCCATCGCTATTGAAGACGCTCACCTGCAGGGTGTGCGGGGTGATCCCCTCGCCGTTCCCGTCCACCGGATTGGTATAGGTGGTGGGGTTGGGGATCGGGTTGCCGTTCTGTTGGTCGGCCACGGTCTCGTAGTAGCGCACGGTCAGCGACAGGTTGCCGCCGGTGATGGTGGCGTTGTTGCTGTTCAGGTTGAAGACCGATACCCCGTCGGTATCGCTGCCGCTGGCAAGGTCATCGCAGAGCTCCATGTCCGCGGGCGCCACCAGGACGGGCAGGCCGGAGACGATCAGCTCAAAGCTGCTGATACGGAAGCAGCCGGTCTCGTTGTCCTCCAGGCGTACCCAGATGGTCTGTCCGGTGCTGGTGTAGGCGGTGGGGGAGCCGATGGCATTGGTGGGCACCAGGGCATCGTCCAGGCTGGTGTAAAAGGAAATGAGGAAGTCCGGTGACTGGTCCCCGTACACGAACTCCGTGTTCTCGGTGAGGTCAAACTCGGCACCGCTGCCATCCTCCGCATCGCAGGCGAGCAGGTTCCCGAAGCCGGGGGCCGGGGCGTCCGGTACGGGGTTCACGATAAGCTGGAGCGGGACCACGGCATAGCAGCCCGTGGCGGTGCGCTCCACGCGCGCCCATACGGTATCGAAAAAGGGGTTGTCGTTGGTGTAGGGGCTGAATACCTGGTTCAGGAGCGAGCCGATCTCGGCCAGTGCCCGTGTGGTATAGTAGCGGATGGTCACATCAAGCTCCCCGTTGGTGATCTCGATGTCCTTCTCGGTCAGGTCGAACTCGGCAAAGCCGTTGTTGTCGCCATCGCACACCTCCAAAGGAGTAGGCACGGCGGGCACCGGAAGGGGGTTCACCACCAGGGTAAGGGTGATGGTGGCGCTACAGCCAAAATTGTTGGTCACCCGCGCCACGATGGTCATCGGGTTGAGCGGGGCGGGTGGGATCTCCCGGTTCCGGTAGGCGCGGGGGTTGGGTATGGGGTTGTCCATGGCCTCATCGGCATAGGTCTCGAACCAGGCCACCGAAAGGGAAAGGTCGCCGCCGGTGATCTCCAGGTTGCGCGTGGTCAGGTCGAAGGTGCTGATCTGGTCGCTGTCGCTGCCGCTGGCAAGGTCGTCGCAGAGCTCGTAGGGCAACGGCTGGATCGGTACGGGTACCGGATCGACGAACAGCTCCAGGGGAACGATGTCATAACAGCCCTCCCCTCCGTTGTTCGGGGCGGTATTGGTGTCATTGCCCACCGCAAGTACATAGATTATCTGGTGGAAGGGCACGGTGTTCTGGTAGGAGGCCGGGTTCGGGATGGCGACCGAGAAATCCGGGGCGGTAAGGGCAAGCTGTCCGGCAGCGATCGCATCCGCCTCGGTCTCGTAATAGTAGATATCGTATTGCGTCGGATCCATGGTGCCGAGCATCTCGGGCTCCTTTACCGTAAGATCGAAGATCTGAAGGCCATCGGTATCGTCATCGCACAAACGCAGGGGCGTCGGGACCACAAGGGTGGGGCTGTTGCGGACAACTAAGTCCAATCGAACAATAGAATAACAAGTGGTCTCCGTGCCTTCTATTCTTGCAAATACCACATCATTGAACGGGTCATCGTTCACATAAGGATCAATAAGCTCGTTTAGACTGTTTTGGGCATCGAGCTCGGTTGGATGATAGGTGACCACTAAGGTCAGATCGCCCATAGTGATGTCGTCGTCGGCATCGTGCAGGTTGAAGGGAGCATAACCATCGTTATCGCTATCACAAACAATTAATGGTTCTGGAGTAGCGTTGACGAGAGGAGGGGAATCCACTATGATTTCAACAGTTGTTATATCGTAACAATCAGAGTCTATTACGGGTTCAATTCTTATAAAGATTGTTTGTCCTGGTACGGGAACTGAATAAATTGTCGGTAAATCATTTACTCCTGCTTCGGCATCTATTAAGGAACCGTGATAAGTAATATTATAATCTGCCGCATTTTGGGTTCCTAGAACGGAACTGTTAAAACGAAGCGGCAAATTAACAACCTCAGTACCGTTTTGATCTTGATCACATACAGTAAAAGGAAGGACGTCCCCAGCATTTACAGGGGTATAATAAATTTGAAATTGTGCGAGAGCATAACACAGTTCCTGAGCACGGTCATGGATTCGGACATAAATAGTTTGTGGAGTAGGACCTGCAATGGGATATGCTCCTGGAGTGACAATTGCATTTATATTATCCTCACTGTCTGTTTCACTTGTAAAATATTTTACATCAAAAAGAGCAGGATCCTGTCCTCCCAGAACATTAGCATCATTTTGGGTGAGATCAAAAATTCCTGACTGAATTCCATTATCACATCTAAATAGATCTACAGGATCATTGGCAATGGGTTGGGGATTGAAGGTGACAATAAAAGGAGGCGATTCCACTACAAAACACGCGGCCTTATTTCCGCTGACCGTGTAGGCTCCCGATTGCGTTACTTCAATAGTTGCTGTATTTCCACCATAAGGATTTCCATTAAAAAACCAATTATAAACATCTAAGTCATCAAAATTTGCTGTCAATGTCACTGTCATTCCTTCACAGCTTTCATTAGTTCCAAGCACTAACAATCCCTGCTCAGATAAGTCTATTTCTTCCTCAAATTCATTGTTATTTTCATTGGTTTCAAGTACAATTCCGTTTCCGGTGCCATCATCGTCCACGACAGCTTTTAAGGTGAAAACCTGAGGCGTTCCAACTGGAATGTTTAAATTGATAGAGCCACTTTCAGTGCCATTTATAGGGATTTCATTAACTGTTGCAGCCTGTCCCAATAAGACAGCATCAGCATAAAAGGCTATAGGAGTATTTGCTGGCAATGGTGCAGTACTATTTAGGTTCGCAACTGTATAATTTACTTCGATATTGCGGTCTTCACATAAGACACCAAGATTATCAATGGTTATTGTGGCATCGGGGAGTTCAGAGTTTACACTGACGATAATATTATTTACCATTATAAAATCCTGTCCCGAACTTAGTTGGATATTGATCTGCTCATCTCCCGGCTGGATAATGTCCAATCCTTGCAGATTATAATAATCCAAGTCCATATTGTACAAATCGAAGGAATTGGTATAACTATTTGTACTATTAAAAGCATTGTTTCCTGGATTTAAAGGAGGGTTGTCAATCAAAATTCCATTAAGTCTAAGACTTTCATTAACAGCGATTGCCGCATCACCTTCCCAGGCCAGGAAGCCTATTTTAGCTGCCACATCGGTAGCGGCACTTATATTGTCAAGGATAATGTTAATATTTTGGTGGCTTGAATCTACATAATCCAAACCATCAAAAAGTGTTATCTGGTTTAAAAGCAAACTAGGATCTTCATAAATAACAATCACTGCCCAGCCTCCAAAATTGGTTCCTCCGGAACAATATGGGCCAATGGCCCCTGTCAAATCTAAATCTGATAAAGTGTAAGTACCCTGTCCCTGTAACGCCAGAATACTTGTAACATCGGCATAGGCAGAAAAATAATTTAGTCCACTTGTAGCCGTAAGAGCAAAGGTGCGCTGTGCATTTACTGTAGCCCCATTGAGTTTCACATTGAAATCACCACTTCCAGAACCTGCCCAATATAGATGAGCCGAAAGAAGAGTCTGACCTGGATCCAGAGTAAAATCTGCGCTGCTTGAAGTCATGATCGTACAAGGACCGAAGGTGCCATTTTCCTCAGTATTAAGAGTATTTCCAAAGGCGGTAAAATCATAACGGCCATTAAATTGCAAATACTGTTCTATGGGAACTACCTGTTGCGAAAAGACCAAAAATGGGATGGATAAAAGAAAGGAGAGTATTAATCTTCTCATAATATTGATTATTAGGATGTCAAATATATTGAATACCTCGACTTTCCTTTTATAAATTGATAAAAAAATTCTCGAGCATCAAATTAATTTGGATTTTTTAATTAATAGAATTTAGAAGTATTGTTGAAAAATAATTGTTATTAGGACTATAAAGGAGTCTGAGTTTACTGTAAAGATTCAAAACGATAATTATTTGAGTAAAATGGGTAAGAAAGATAGTTAAAAAAAACATAACCTTTTCCATTTTCCTTTGAAATAGTGTTCAGCAATGTTCTTTTGCTCCTCCATCCAATTTTAGCATAAAATCTAGGTCTTTCCCCTTTGTATTGCTATTTTTGGAACTTATTTTGAAAATCATTTTTTGGTTGAGGAAACAAAATCAAAATATTCTATAACGAACGTATATAAAAGATGAAACCAGACCTTTTCGAAGCTCCAGATTATTACAATCTTGACGAATTACTTTCAGATGAACACAAATTAGTACGCCAAGCCGCCCGTGATTGGGTAAAGCGTGATGTATCTCCAATTATAGAGGAATATGCTCAAAAAGCGGAATTTCCAAATCAGATAATTAAAGGTCTTGCCGAAATTGGCGCTTTTGGCCCGTATATCCCCGAAGAATATGGTGGCGCAGGTTTGGATCAAATCTCTTATGGTTTGATTATGCAGGAAATTGAACGGGGCGATAGTGGAGTAAGGAGCACAGCTTCTGTTCAATCCTCATTGGTGATGTATCCCATTTTTAAATATGGAAACGAGGAACAACGCAAAAAATATTTACCAAAACTAGCCTCTGGTGAATGGATGGGTTGTTTCGGCTTAACGGAACCCGATCACGGAAGCAATCCAGGTGGAATGACCACCAATTATAAAGATATGGGAGATCATTATCTTTTAAACGGTGCCAAAATGTGGATTAGCAATGCGCCTTTTGCGCAAGTTGCAGTGGTGTGGGCGAAAAATGAAGAGGGAAGAATCCATGGTTTGATTGTAGAACGCGGAATGGAAGGATTCACTACTCCGGAAACACATAATAAGTGGTCCTTACGTGCATCGGCAACTGGCGAACTTATTTTTGATAACGTAAAAGTTCCCAAAGAAAACCTGTTACCGAATAAATCTGGATTGGGGGCGCCACTTGGCTGTCTGGATTCTGCCCGATATGGAATTGCCTGGGGTGCAATAGGTGCTGCTATGGACTGTTATGATACTGCCCTTCGCTACTCAAAAGAAAGAATTCAATTTGGAAAACCGATTGGTCAATTCCAACTACAACAGAAAAAACTTGCCGAGATGATAACCGAAATCACAAAGGCTCAATTATTGGCTTGGCGCGTTGGGGTAATGCGAAATGCAGGTACGGCGACCAGTGCTCAGATTTCTATGGCAAAACGGAACAACGTGGATATGGCCATTAATATCGCACGTGAAGCTAGACAAATGCTCGGTGGAATGGGAATCACGGGCGAATACAGTATTATGCGACACTCGATGAACCTTGAAAGTGTAATTACTTATGAAGGAACTCACGATATTCACTTGTTGATTACAGGGTTGGATATTACTGGATTGAACGCTTTCTCGTAAACGGAAGAATAAATAACCTTTAAGCCACGAATTCACGAATATTTTTCAGTTTGTGAATTTGTGGCTTTTTTATTAGCAGAAGCTGATTTAAAAGAGAGGTTATAAAACTAAATAGCATTATTTATTGTACTATTATATGAGCAATTCTTCTCTAAATATGGTACACTTTAGAATCCTTTTTTACTTCTTACAGCAATCCCCATTTCTTGTGGTTTCCCAAAGAAAAATAATTCTGCAGAAAAATCTTCTTATAAATACTTGGCTCTAGGCGATAGTTTCACAATTGGCGAAAGTGTTTGTATCAATTGTAGTTATCCAAGGCAGTTAACCGATAGTTTAAATCAGGAATTAGAAGTAAAAACTTCCTTGAAAATTATTGCCAAAACCGGATGGACAACTTCAGATTTGCTTTCTGCAATTGCTTCTGAAAACACTTCAAAAGATTATGAATTGGTAACCTTATTGATTGGGGTCAACAATCAATATCAAGGTCAGTCTATTTCGGTTTACCAAGAAGAATTTCCCAAATTGCTTGATTTAGCAATAGATTTTGCTCAAGGAAAACCAGAAAATGTGATTGTACTTTCTATTCCAGATTATGCTTTTACACCATTTGGGCAAAATTCTGGCAAAGCTTTATTAATCAGTGCAGAAATAAATGGATATAATACGTACGCCAAAAAAATTGCTTTACAAAAAGGAGTTCATTTTGAAAATATAACGCCAATAACACAGCATGGATTAAAGGATCCAACATTGGTAGCATCGGATGGTTTGCATCCTTCCGAAGTTGCTTATAAAAGATTTGTTGAAATGATTTATAAAAGTGCCTTGGAAATAATTCGCTAAGATTCGGGAGCTAATTCAATTTCAAGACCATCGAGATCCTCCCTAATAAAAATCTGACAGCTAAGACGACTGTTTTCTTTCACATTAAAAGCTTCTGAAAGCATAAGATCTTCATCATCGCTCATTTCGGGCAGTTCGTGATCGCTTTTAACATAACATTGACAGGAGGCGCACATTGCCATTCCACCACAAATACCGATGGTTCCTTCAGGCGCCAATTCATAGGAACGGATCAACTCCATAACGTTCATGTTCATATCGGTTGGAGCCTCCACTTCGTGTTTTACACCTTGACGATCGGTTATGATTATGTTGATGTCTTTCATTTGGGTCGATGGGTTGAGGAGTTTAAAAGCTTGCCCGCCTGAGGAGGGTTTATGGGTTTAAAAGTTTAGAAAAAACATCATAATTTAGAGAGTTATCTATCCGAACTTGTTTTCCCCCTTTGGGAGTTAGGGGGATTAATCAATCGATTTAACAATTGCTTTGGGTGCCTCTTTTTTACTGCCATCAAATCCTTCAACGCCACCTACGGTAGTGTATTTAAGAACATAGCGTTTGTCAGGAAAAATACGCTGATAGGCACTTTGGCACATAAGTGTTGCTTCGTGAAAACCGCAAAGAATCAATTTCAATTTTCCGGGATAGGTATTTACGTCGCCAATGGCATAGATTCCTGGAATATTGGTTTGATAGTCTAAAGAGTTATCTACTTTGATTGCATTTTTCTCAATTTCGAGCCCCCAATCTGCTATTGGACCAAGTTTTGGAGATAATCCAAACAATGGGATAAAATGATCGCACTCGCGATTAAAGATGTCGGCACCTCGTTTTATTACAACTTCTTCCAACTTGTTATTCCCTACCAATCCCACCACTTCTGCCGGGGTTATTAACTCAATTTTTCCAAGATTTTTCAATTCCTGGACTTTTTCGACGCTATCCAAAGCACCACGGAATTCATTTCTTCTATGAATTAAGGTAACGCTTTTGGCCACATTGGTCAAAAATATACTCCAATCCAAAGCAGAGTCGCCTCCACCTGAAATGACTACATTTTTATCTCGATACAATTCGGGATTTCTGATTATGTATTCCACACCATTATCCTCAAATTGTGAGATATTTGGAATAGGTGGCTTTCTAGGCTCAAAACTTCCCAATCCGCCTGCGATGGCAACAATTTTCGCATGGTGGAGGGTTCCTTTGTCAGTAGTTACTATAAAAGTTCCATCGTCGAGTTTGTCGATGGTTTCGGCACGTTCTCCCAGGGTAAATCCTGGTTGGAACGGCTCTATTTGTTTCATTAGATTGGAAATTAAATCGCCTGCCAGAATTTCCGGAAATCCGGGAATATCATAAATTGGTTTTTTAGGATATATCTCGGTACACTGTCCACCTGCTTGGGGAAGTGCATCGATTAAATGGCATTTTAACTTTAACAATCCAGCCTCAAAAACGGCAAAAAGACCCGTTGGGCCTGCGCCAATAATGAGAATATCGGTATTTATCATGAAAAACTTGCTCTAAATTTGTTTCAAAAATAACTGTAAAATTTTGATCGAAATATGAGAAAGATCATTAGCGGGAAACGCTCACTACTCTTTCAATTTGGGGGGCGTGCTTTTTAATTGTCATTTCAACACCCATCTTTAAGGTCATTTGGTTTATGGAACAGCCAACGCAAGCACCCAATAGCTGGACGTTTGCCACTTTGCCATCTTCAATGGAAATCAAGGTGATGTCTCCTCCGTCATTTTGTAAAAATGGTCGTATTTCCTGTAATGCCTCCTGTACTTTCGATGTTAATTCCTCAGTTGTCATATTATTTTCTTACGGCGCTGCAACCTGCCATTGTTGTAATTTTTATCGCTTCTGTGGCGGGAAGATTTTCATTTCTTTTTACCGTTTGTTCCACCACGTTTCTGGTTATATTTTCAAAAGCTTCTTCGGTAAGGGTTGCGGTTTGTAATGCGGCCGGTCTTCCCACATCTCCAGATTCGCGAATACTTTGAATCAAGGGAATTTCACCCAAGAATGGTACTTTTAAGTCTTCCGCCAAATTTTTGGCTCCTTCTTTTCCGAAAATATAATATTTATTGTCGGGTAATTCCGCTGGAGTAAAATAGGACATGTTCTCAATTATTCCCAACACGGGAACATCTATGTTTTCCTGACGGAACATGCCAACTCCTCTGCGAGCATCTGCCAAGGCCACGTTTTGTGGTGTACTAACCACAACGGCCCCTGTAATAGGCAGAGATTGCATAATGCTCAAGTGTATATCTCCTGTTCCAGGAGGAAGATCGATAAGCATGAAATCCAATTCGCCCCAATCTGCATCAAAAATCAATTGGTTTAAGGCTTTTGCTGCCATTGGCCCGCGCCAAATTACAGCTTGACCTGGTTGAGTAAAGAAGCCAATACTTAAAACCTTTACGCCATAACTTTCAATAGGTTTCATTTTACTTTTTCCTCCCACATCCACAGATAGCGGTTTTTCCATTTCCACGTCGAACATCATTGGAATGGAAGGGCCGTAAATATCGGCATCCAGAATTCCAACCTTAAAACCCATTTTGGCCAGGGACACGGCAATATTTGCCGTCACGGTACTTTTACCAACGCCACCTTTTCCCGAAGCTACGGCTATAATATTGGTGATGCCAGGAATGGGTTTTCCTTTTATGAGATTAGGATTTTGAGGTTTTTGGGGAGCCTCAATCTTTATATTTACCTGAACCTTTGCATTGGCATCTACTTTTTCCTGGATTACCTTGATAATATCGGCCTCGGCTCGTTTCTTAATGTGAAGTGCAGGTGTTGAAAGTTTTATATCTACTATTACTTCGTCTGCAAAGGTTACGACGTTCTGTACTACGCCGCTTTCCACCATATTTTTTCCATCGCCAGGAGCTGTGATTGTCTCAAGTGCTGCTAGGATATCTTGTTTTGAAATGCTCATTTTAATTTTACGATATTTAGATTCATTCTAAAGTACAAATATAGTAAAATAAGTTGGCAGAATAGAGTGGACTTTCACAGTAAAAAAATTATAAATTATTTTTCTACTATTTATAAAATCTGTACAATTAGGACACTATGGCTAATAACGAATTCTAGGATAGATTTTAATTTGATGTCCGGAAGAAATACTATTATTAATGGAGATTTGTTGGGCTAGCATTTATGAAAGTGATGCTTTTTGGATGTGAAATTGGAGTTTTCCCTTAAAGTTCTTTCATTGGATCCCAAAAGAGCTTTTGAAAATCCTTTACTTGATTGTCCACAACTTCTACTCCTTCGCTTTCCAAAAGTTGTTGCATCAGGTTAGTACCCAGAAAGTGATGTTTGCCGGTGAGCAATCCATTTCTGTTTACAACACGATGGGCAGGTACATTTTCCTTATCGCATCCATTTAGCGCCCAGCCAACCATTCGCGCACTGCCAGCAGCACCTAGAAAATTGGCGATGGCTCCATATGAGGTCACCCGTCCATAAGGGATAAGTGCTGTCACTTTATATACTTTTGAAAAAAAACCTTCGTTCGGCATACTAAAATTCTTTCAGGATTTTAAGAAAGGTAAATATTGAAACGAGGGCCGTTACTGCTCCAATAACATAATTCATATTTATTTTAAAGCCATGAGGTTCCTTGCGAGCTCTGAAAAACTGCACATAAAGTGCGAGGACGCTCAATGTGCCCAATCCGGAGCCAATTACCGCAACGGACAATCCGGGTTGTTCAAAGGAGAACCAACCAAAGACCGAAAACGTAATCCCCAAATAAATCCAATAGGGAAGTGGTAGCAGATTCAACATCGCAATAAATATTCCTACGAAAAATCGCCCCGTCTTTGAATAAGAATCTTCATCCCGAATTTCCCTTCTTGTATCCTTGGCAATAAAAATAAAATAGATTGTAAGACTAATGAAGATACCTAAGGCAACTTTTTGAAGCACATCCACAATCCCCGGATGCATTTCGATGTAGCGGGCAAATAGTAGCGCAATATAGGTCTGGATCATTACTGTGACACAAACGCCGAATGAAAAAAGCATTCCCTTTTTCCGACCTTCTTTCATGCTTACCTTGGCAGCGTACATGTTGATAAGTCCGGGAGGAATCACTCCAATCAAGGCCCCAAAAAACCCAATTAGGAAGTTATAGAATATTGCCATTAAGGGCCTTTATTTTTGTGAATATAATAAATTTTGGCTTAACGGAATCCGAACCGGATATAGGTTATCTTTTTACCCTGTTCCAAATACTGTTGCTCATAATACGTCTGAATATCCGTTACTGCTTTGGGTGCACCGTGATTACTATATACATCATGATTGGAATATTCCACAATTTCTCCCAAACCGTGAAGCAGTCCCAAAGTATATCCATGCATATATTCGCTATCGGTTTTTAAATGGACAACGCCTCCCGGTTTCAGAATCTTTTTATACTTCTCAAGAAATTCAAAGTTGGTCAACCTGTGTTTTGTTCGTTTATATTTAATTTGCGGATCGGGAAAAGTGATCCAAATTTCATCAACTTCATTTTCTGCAAAAATCTCGTCTAAAAGTTCAATCTGCGTTCGAAGGAACCCAACGTTCACAAGATTTTCCTCCAAGGCTGTTTTTGCGCCACGCCAAAATCGAGCTCCTTTAATATCCACTCCTAAAAAATTTGTTTCGGGAAATGTCTTTGCGAGATTTACAGAATATTCGCCTTTTCCGCATCCCAGTTCCAAAACTAAGGGATGGTCGTTTTTGAAAAAATCTTTCCGCCAATTTCCTTTTAGTTCCAAGGAATCATTAAAAACTTCCTCTCGTGTTGGTTGTATCACGTTGGCAAAGGTTTCATTTTCCTTAAATCGTCTCAGTTTGTTTTTGCTGCCCACTTATTACTAGTTAGATATTTGTTAAACGGAAAAGTCAGATTTATCCATAAAATTCGAAATAACTATACAAAATGTATAATTTATAAGATTATGAAATGCGGTTATCTACAATTTTAGATGTTTGTGTTTCAACTGGCAAAACTAAGGAAATATACGGCTGAGACAATTGTTCTAGTTTTATTTTCTACCTAGGCAATACCTAAAGAATGACATTTCTTATTTAAAGTTGCTTATAAAATGTTTCTTATCTTTACGGGAAACAGTTGAAAAATAATAATATTTAAGTAATGGGTCTTGATAGTATTATTTGAAGGTCAATGTTTTAAATATAAATCAACAATCGAGATGTCCCAAGAAATATTCTCGTGCTTTTTCCAAACAAATAGTAAGAAGAAATGAAAAAAATAATGGTGGCCCCCTTAAACTGGGGTTTGGGCCATGCCACCCGCTGTATTCCAATTATCCGTGAGTTACTGGAGGCGAAGTTTGAAGTTTTAATAGCCTCAGACGGCTCCTCTCTGCAGCTTCTCAAGATGGAGTTTCCTAATTTGGAATTTGCTGAACTTCCTTCCTATAATATACAATACACTTCGAGGGGTCGCTTTTTTAAATGGAAAATGATATCCTCGCTTCCTCATATATATAGAACGATGAAAACTGAAGAAAAGGTTATTTCCAAAATGGTGGCGAAGGGAATGATCGATGGGGTTATTAGTGATGGTCGAATGGGGGTGAGGAACCAAGAGATCCCTTCAGTTTATATTACCCATCAACTGAATGTATTGACTGGAAGTACTTCACGATTGAGTTCAAAATTACACCAGAGTATAATTAAAAAGTTTGATGCTTGCTGGGTGCCTGACGTTAAAGATATGGCAATGAACCATAGTGGATCGCTTGGACATTTAAATGAGCCGACCTTCCCGGTGAGATATTTCGGAATTGTTAGCCGAATGAAAAAAGATGAGCAGCCCACAACTATTGATATTTTGGCTTTGATATCAGGACCCGAACCTCAACGCACTTTGTTTGAAGCGCAACTCAAAAAGATATTGACCCAAAGTGACAAAAAAATTGTAATGGTCCAGGGAGTTGTGGAAGGAGAACAAAAGTGGACAGAGTACGAAAATATCAGCGTTGTAAACTTTATGCAAAGTGAGGAGCTGGCGCTTACCATAAATCAAAGCGACCTTGTAATCTCGCGTTCTGGATACACAACTATTATGGATTTAGCAGTGTTAGAGAAGAAAGCCTTCTTTATTCCAACGCCAGGTCAATACGAACAGGAATATTTGGCAAAACGGCTAAATGACTTGGGAATCGCACCCTTTTGCAAACAAAAGGATTTTAAATTGGACAAGTTGAATGCCGTTCCGGTTTATCGTGGATTAAGGCCTTATACCCATACCAGTGAAGAGTTCTCGAAGCTATTTTCTGCTTTCCATGGTAAATGAAAATTCCGAACCAATACCTAATTGACTTTCCAGATATATTTTTTCAGAATGTCCTTCTACAATATGTTTCACGATAGAAAGTCCCAACCCACTTCCTCCTTCCTTTCTGGATCCGCTTTTGTCGATGCGATAGAAGCGCTCAAAAATCCGATTTAAATTTTCTTTAGCTATTCCCTCGCCGTTGTCGGTTACCCTTATGAGAATTTTATTTTTTAGTATTTCCTCAATGGTCACTTCGGTAGTACCATCAATTTTTCCGTACTTAATAGAATTCACTATTAAATTGATTAACACCTGCTCGATACGATCTCTATCTCCATTAACAATAATTGGTTCCTCATAATCCCTATCAAATGTGAGTGTAATATTTTTTTTGGCTGCCTTCATTTCTAATAAATCCAACACATTCTGGATAAGACCCACAATATTAAAATCGTCTCGCTTTAAGACGAGGCCTCCGGATTCCAGTTGGGTAATCATATCGAGGTCTTTTACAATATGAACCAGCCTTTCTACGCCTTTGTTGGCTCCTTGTAAATATTTTTTGCGGACTTTTTTATCATTCATCGCTCCGTCCAATAGGGTTAAAATATAACCCTGAGCCGTAAAAAGAGGGGTTTTGAGTTCGTGGGAAATATTTCCCATAAATTCCTTCCTATAGTTTTCCTTGATATTAAGAGTTTCGATCTCCAGCTTTTTGTCATGTGCAAATCGTTCTACTTCCCGTGTTAGCATATCCATATCTGTGGTGATTGGGGGTTGGGAAAGATTATTCTCATTTAGGAGTCGAACATCACGGTATATCTTTTTAATTCGTGCATTTATAAATTTTTCAATCCGGAACTGAAGAATGAATAACGAGATAATGAAAATAACAAAACCGAAAAGTAGTAGCCAAGTGGATAAATAATTTGAATATAGATAAAAGAAGATTCCAGCAACTATCATACTACATAGAGCAATTAGCAGTGATGAGTACAGAGCCAAGCTATATTTTTTGAAGTGCCCCATAATTTTAGACCACAAATTTATATCCCACTCCCTTTATTGTTTGAAACTTGTCGTCCCCAATTTTTTCCCGGAGTTTACGAATGTGGACATCAATAGTTCTATCTCCAACAATGACATCCAATCCCCAGATTTGGTTCAAAATATCTTCGCGCCTGAATACTTTTCCCGGTTGTGAGGCCAATAAATTGAGCAGCTCGAACTCTTTTCGGGGAAGTGTCATTTCTTCGCTTCCCAAAATAATTTTATATTCTTCCGGAATAATGGTCAGATCCCCAAATTCCATGATTTTTTCAATATCGGGTCGTTTGAACCTTCTTAAAAGTCCCTTCACTCTGCCCACCAAAACTTTTGGTTTAATGGGTTTTGTGATGTAATCATCCGCTCCTGCATCAAAGCCGGCCAACTCTGAATAATCATCACCACGAGCGGTCAAGAATGCAATAACTGTTTCTGAAAGCTCGGGAATATCACGAATTTGTCGGCATGCCTCCATTCCATTCATTTTTGGCATCATTACATCCAACAGAATCAATTGGGGCTTCGATTTTTTTGCTTCCGAGATAGCCTCTAGTCCATTTTCAGCGGTTTTTACTTTATAACCTTGTGCGGCAAGGTTATATCTTACAATCTCAATAATATCTGGCTCATCATCCACCAACAAAATTGTAATCTCCTTGTTTTTCATCTACTTATTGCGATTTTTTCAGGTATAATAATGAAGCTGCGATTATTTCTTTAGAATTTGAAGCCATACTTTCAATTCATCAAATATACTACTAAATAATTCCAACGAATACGGATCGAGATTTTTCAAAATCAATTAATTCAATGGAAATCAATGGTAAAATCCAAAAAAGGGATTATTTCCATTAAAATAAACACAAAATTCACATGACCTCGTTATAATTCCAAACATTTTGTATCTTTGTGTATTGAATTAAATCGAATTTCCTATGAAAAAAATTACATTACTTGCGGCTCTATTTATAGGTGTCGTTTCTTTTGCACAAGTTGCGGGAACCAGTTTTGAGGAGCCTCAAGCTTTTTCTGGAAAATATACAGATACTGGTAACCCTAATGTTGCGCATCCTCTGCTAAATAATGCTAATGAACCTCTTGTGAACTTTGTTTCAACAGGTGGTGAATTGGGCTTTTTGGCTTATTACGTACCTTATGATACTCCAGACGTTGGATTGACCGATGGTGATTTCGTTGGAGTTACAAGTTTTACGCCTTCGCCAACCCTATTGTTCACTGATGGTGAAAAAGGATATCAAATGAACGATCTTGACGGCAATATGATTGTGGAATTTGACCAGGTTGATTTAACCGGAATTTCCAATCCGACTGTTTCTTTGGATTTTCTTTTGTCTATAAACAATGACAATCCTGCAAACGGAAACTATGAAGGTAATGGAACAGCTAACAATTCCGATAACGATAGATTAAGAATTTATATTAAAGATCTTACCAATAACACTGAAATAGATCTTTTTAACTCTACAGGACAAGATCTTGACGATTTTGTTCCAATGAGTGGAGGAGAGTATCAACTTCAGTGGCAACAGGCAACTGCATCACTTTTACCAAATACAGTGGTAAAGCTTGTCCTTGAAGGAAGAAGCAATGCAAGTGCTGAAAACTTTTGGTTTGACAATATTGTTTTTGACGGATCAGCTGGTGTTAATGACCAATCTACTGGACAATTCTCTATTTATCCAAACCCTGCTAGCAAAGGTTTTGTAAATATTAGTTCAAAAGTGGGCGGTGCTAAAAACATCTCTATATATGATGTACTTGGAAAACAAGTTATAAAAACTACCTTAAATGGAGATCGTTTGGATATTTCAGCTTTGAATAGTGGTATCTATATTCTTAAAATAGAACAAGGAAAAGCTTCAACTACCAAGAAATTGGTTGTTGAATAATTTCTCATAAAATTATAATTCTTAAAACCTCTGTCTCGGCAGGGGTTTTTTATTTTTGAAAAATCACCTTTTATCCTATTTTGTGATTTGTTCTTCGAGCGAATGCTAATCTTGGGGGTTTCATTAATTTTGAACTTACAAAATTCCAACTTAAATAAATGCTTACAAATGAAATTTTCAATATAGATTCCTCCAAGGAATTTCTTCGTCTTGCTATTGAAATATTTCATTTTCAATATAAAAATGTCGAGGTATATCGCAACTTCTGTGATCTGCTGAAATGTGAGCCAAGTAAAATAAAAGCGCTGGAAGAGATTCCCTTTCTTCCTATACAGTTTTTTAAGTCCCAGAATATTATAGTGCAGAGAATGAAACCCGAAATCACCTTTACGAGTAGCGGAACCACAGGTATGGCTACAAGCAATCACCTTGTGGGAGATTTAAAAATTTATGAGCAAAGTTTTTTAAAGGGATTTCAAAATGAATATGGACACCCAAGTAATTACGCAATTTTAGCGTTGCTTCCTTCTTATTTAGAACGTGGGGGATCGTCCTTGATTTACATGGTGGAAAGTTTAATTCAGAAAAGCGACAACTGCCATAGCGGTTTTTACTTATATGAAATGGATGCCTTAACCGAGAAACTTGATTTTTTGGAGCGTAAAGGTCAGAAATCACTTTTAATCGGTGTTTCTTATGCCCTCTTGGATTTGATTGAAAAGAAAAAAATGAAACTAAAACACACCTTAGTAATGGAAACAGGTGGGATGAAAGGGAAAAGAAAGGAAATGATTAAGGAAGAACTTCATGAAATATTAAAGAGAGGTTTTGGAGTAAAAAAAATCCATAGTGAATATGGAATGACAGAACTTTTATCTCAGGCGTATTCAAAAGGTGATGGTGTTTTTTCCTGTCCACCATGGATGAAAATTCTGACGCGTGACCCTGAAGATCCGCAAACCTATTTTTACGGAAAAACAGGAGGAATTAACGTGATAGATCTCGCAAATATTTATTCCTGTTCTTTTATTGCAACACAAGATCTCGGCCGAGTCAATAACGATGGCACTTTTCAGATTATGGGGCGGTTTGATGCCAGTGATATTCGAGGATGTAATCTAATGGTTTTATAGGGAAATATTTAACACAAATGCCTGAAAATCTGTGTAAGTGATCGGTAAGTTGTACGACCAAACCAACGTGAGAAAGTGATGATTTTTCATAATTTGGTTGGTTAGTTAAATCCCTGTACAGACTTTGTATGGGGATTTTCTTTTGTATTCATTTGATGAATTCTGTAATTTTCACGTGGCAAAACTAGTTGCTAATTCAGAGCCTAGACCTACTTGCGTGTCGATTATTTTCTTTGATACTTCCTTAAAGTGTTCCTATTTACCCGTTTAATTTGGGCAGAAGTATTATTTTGCACATTGAAGTGAAACGAGAGATTTATGAAAAAACATAAAACCGGTTATTGGATAATTATTTATGGAATTATTGCGAGTTTACTGATCGCCATATATTATTTAGTGAACTTAAAGATTTTCGAACCTTGGCAAGAATATATTCCTATGATTCAAAAGTTGAGCATGAGCTTGTTTTTGATCGCGGTTATTTTGTTGTTGGGGAAAATTGTTTCAAAAATTATTGACACACGGATCCACAATGAGGGAGATCGGTACAACTTATTACGTATTACCCAGTTTCTGGCTATAGCTTTTAGCCTTATAGTAGCGGTATCCTTTTTGTTCCAGAACGTGTATGCCGGCCTTATCAGTGTGGGACTTATTTCCTTGGTCATTGGTTTTGCTTTGCAGGCTCCCATTACTTCATTTATTGCTTGGGTTTATTTAATCTTTCGAAGGTCGTATTTGGTGGGTGATCGTATCCAGATAAAAGATTTTCGCGGGGATGTGGTGGAGATAAGCTATCTTGACACCTCCATTTTGGAATGTAGTGGAGATTATCTCGTCAATGATCGCAGGAGTGGACGAATTATAAGATTTCCCAATAGTTTGATTCTAAGGGAAGAAATTATTAATTATTCTGGACCTCATGTTCCTTTTATCTGGAACGAAACTCCTCTTCAAATTGCATATACCAGTAACTTGCCTTTTGTTGAAAACTGCCTATTGGAAGCTTCTTTAAGGGATTTTCAAGAAAGATATCCGCAATTAGCCAAAGAGGAGCCCACCCTATGGGCACCTGCCGTTTACTTCAGGATTAACACCTACGCTTGGATGGAAGCTGTAATTTCTTATCCTGTGGAACCCGAGGACACTACGGGGCGCCGAAATCGAATCTTGAAATATGCATTGCCGTTATTAAACGCTGCACCGGATAAAGTTCAATTTCCCGAGGGTGCTTTAAGGTAATAAATTTTTATTTACCCCACATATTTACAGCTTAAAGAACACTTATTTAGAGGGAGAAAATATTTTGTGGATTGAACATAGAATTTATGGGATGATCTTTAATTTTTCCGTTTTTCCTTTCTAAGTCGACTCTTCTCTTCTTTTAGGGTCTCAACGTGAAAAATAATAGGAAGGGAATAACTTTGGCTAATTGCTATGCCATCTCGTATTGCTGGCTCCATTTTTGGAAGTTCTCCAACCATCCTTATTGCTTCCTTTTCTAATTCTGGATATTCGGCTCGTGCTTTAATATTTGTTATTTCGCCATTCTCATCAACAGTGAAAATCACGAAAATTTTATGGTCGGATCCTGGCTTTAAATTTAACCTTTTAGAATTCTTATTTAATTCATTGTCTTTTGACAAATCAATTTTAGATTGCCCATAATTTTGAGCCATAAAACAGATGAAAAATATAAATAAGAAATATTTCCTCATATAATTGCCTTTAATAAACCCCAAAGGTTTTTGAATCTTTGGGGTTTGGTTTTTTAAAGACATTAGTCTCCTTCAAAATCTTATTATTTTCTCATTTCCGTAATGTTTCGGCTTCGCTCAGCAACCTTACTTCTTCTTGGACATTTCCGTAAAATAATGATAAAACTGCGGGATAGTTTCAATTCCTTTTAGATAATTCCAGATTCCAAAATGCTCGTTGGGAGAATGGATGGCATCGCTATCAAGTCCGAAGCCCATCAAGATGGTTTTGCTTTTGAGCTCCTTTTCAAAAAGTGCCACAATGGGAATACTTCCGCCACTGCGTTGTGGAATGGGTGTTTTCCCAAAGGTTACCTCATAGGCCTTTTCCGCCGCCTTATATCCCAAACTGTCGATAGGCGTAACATAGGCCTGTCCGCCATGATGCGGTGTCACTTTTACGCGGACTCCTTTTGGAGCGATACTTTCAAAATGGTTTTTGAAAAGTTCGGTAATCTTTTTCCAATCCTGATTTGGTACCAATCGCATGCTTATTTTAGCAAACGCTTGACTTGCGATTACGGTTTTGGCTCCCTCTCCGGTATAACCGCCCCAAATGCCATTTACATCCAAGGTAGGACGAATGGAATTTCGTTCGTTGGTAGAAAATCCTTTTTCGCCATAAACTGAATCGATATCCAATGCTCCTTCGTAATCTTTTAGATTGAAAGGAGCTTCGGCCATTTTTTCCCTTTCTTCCTTGGAAAGTTCCTCCACGTCATCATAAAATCCAGGAATAGTAATATGGTTGTTTTCATCGTGAAGCGAAGCGATCATTTTGCACAAAACGTTTATCGGATTTGCCACGGCACCACCGTATAGTCCGCTATGAAGGTCGCGGTTGGGTCCGGTCACTTCCACTTCCACATAACTTAGACCGCGAAGGCCGGTGGTAATGGATGGGGTGTCTTTTGAGATCATTCCCGTGTCGCTGATCAATATCACATCATTGGCCAGCTTTTCTTTATTTCTTTCAACAAACCACCCAAGGCTTACGCTGCCTACTTCCTCTTCTCCTTCAATCATGAATTTGACATTACAGGGCAATTGGTCGGTTTCGGTCATATATTCCAAAGCCTTAACGTGCATATACATCTGGCCTTTATCATCGCAACTTCCTCGGGCGAAAATAGCGCCATCAGGATGAAGTTTGGTTTTCTTAATTGTAGGCTCAAAAGGGGGATTCACCCATTGATTCAAAGGATCTGGCGGCTGAACATCATAATGTCCATAAACCAGAATTGTCGGTAATTTTTTATCGATGATTTTTTCTCCGTACACAATAGGATAGCCCGGCGTCTCACAGATTTCCACTGTATCACAACCCGCTTTTTTTAATTGATCCTTAACTGCTTCTGCCGTTTTTATAACATCTTTTTTGTACTTGGAATCCGCACTAATAGAAGGTATTTTGAGTAGCTCAATAAGTTCGTCCAAGAATCGTTGTTTGTTTTTTTCAATGTAGGGTTTTGCGCTTTTCATCTGTATAAAATATTTTATTTTTGAAGGAACGCTAAGATACGAAATTGGAGTTGAACCGAGAGAGATTAAGACGATACCTCGTGTGTTTAACTTACATTTATGAAGTAATTAAAAATTCTGAAAACTTATTGTTTGTAAATAACAATTCTTGTTTATATTTGCACCCTCTAAACTACGAAAGTAGCGTGGAGACCAAGATGCAGTTTTCGACTTCGCTTGGTAGTGGTCCCGAAGCGTCGGGAGGTAGACACGCTAAATAAATTACCAAATAATATAATGCGGGCGTGGTGGAATTGGTAGACACGCCAGACTTAGGATCTGGTGCCGCGAGGTGTGGGAGTTCGAGTCTCCCCGCCCGCACGATGAAAAAAGCTCTTCAGAAATGAGGGGCTTTTTTTTTTATATCCTTCAGTCCAGGTGGTTTCTATTCTTTAAATTAATCATCCTCTTTATTATTTCGGGTCTCATAGTTTATCCTGAGCCTTGTCGAAGGGCCCGCACACTTCGACAAGCTCAGTGCAGGCTTGAAAAGCTTCTCTTAAACGGGAAGCTTTTTTATATATACCCCTCAATACAGATGCTTTCTATTCTTTAAATTAATCATCCTTTTTATTATTTCGGGTCTCATAGTTTATCCTGAGCCTTGTCGAAGGGCCCGCACACTTCGACAAGCTCAGTGCAGGCTTGAAAAGCTTCTCTTAAACGGGAAGCTTTTTTATATATACCCCTCAATACAGATGCTTTCTATTCTTTATATTAATCATCCTCTTCATTATTTCGGGTCTCATAATTTATCCTGAGCCTTGTCGAAGGGCCCGCACACTTCGACAAGCTCAGTGCAGGCTTGAAAAGCTTCTCTTAAACAGGAAAGTTTTTTATTTTTAGGGAATTGTAAACCTCGCTCCCAATAATCTGGAAAGCGAGGTTTCAAACAATCAACACAAAAAACACCTAAACTACTTCATCTGCTCCGTAGGTCTTTGAACAACCAAATCACCTTCTTTCAAATTCCCAAAAACTTCCGTTATCGTATCCAAACGAACCCCTTCCTTTACGGGAATACGGCGAATATCACCTCCGTTCTTAGTCAAGACAAACATCCCGGATTGTGTATTTAAAATGCTTTTGGGGGAGACCCAAAGGGATGGGGATTTGCGTTTTAATTTTAGTTTCACTTGGGCATATTCCCCTCCGCTGAGGTTTTGCTCAGTGTTTTTTACATCAAACTCTAAAGTAACTGAACGGTTCTGAGAATTAATTATTCTCGAACTCCTCGAAAGAATGGCATCAAATTGCTTTCCCGGTTGTGAATTGACCGTAAAGGATACTTCCATATCCTCATTTACCGAACCCGCGTGCTTTTCGGGAAGGGCAATTTTCAGTTTCAGATTTTCTTCATCGGCAACACGGAATACAGGTTGGCCAGAACCTGGCCCAACCAAAGCGCCTTCCGAAACATTTCGTTCGGTAATCACGCCATCAAAAGGCGCAACTACGTGAAGGTATTTCTGCATTTGTGCGCTGTGCCCAGTCTGTGCCTGGGAAGATTCGTAAGCCGATTTTGCACTGTTCATCGCGCTTTCGGCGCGTTCCAATTCGATGGCGGCTACGGCACCTTCGGTTTTGGCCGCTTCTTGCAGTCGCTCGAGATTCTGTTTGGCATACAAATAATCGCTGTGCAATTTCTGTTCAGACGAACGGTCGGAAACCAAACGCTGGTCCATTTCCGGAGCCTCCAAAACGGCCAAAAGTTGTCCTTTCTTTACCGCATCGCCAATATTTACTTGAAGCTTTCTTACAAAGCCATTTACCTTGGCATAAAGTGAAACCTGCTCCGCTGGCTCCAACTCTCCGGAAAGGATAATCTCATATTCGGGATGCAATTGCGAAATAGGCTTGGTAACAATTTGTTGTTTCGTCGCAGTTTTGGTGTTTTCGGCCATAGCTTTTTCCTTCGCCTTTGAATCCGAACACGATGCAAGGATCAAAGATGATAGCACGGCCAAGCCGCTTATTTTTTTGATATGTTTAAAATTGAATGTCATAACTTATAATTTTAATAGTATTTAAATCTGAATATGTTTTTGTCAATAAGTAAGAATTTCTTCCTGAGTCCTGGTTCTTGATTCCTGATTCGTGAGTCTTTCTCGGTATTTTTATTTCTCAAGTCTCAAATCTCCCGTCTCAAATCTCCCGTCTTTAAATAAAACTCGCTCTCCCTATCCTCCGGATCCAAAGACGGACTTTTCACAGTCGATCGCGACATCACCGAAGAATAAAAGTGCGGAATTAGTAAAAGGATGGTAATGGAAGATCCTATCAATCCACCAATAACCGCTCTTCCCAATGGTGCTGCCTGTTCGGAACCTTCACCGATGCCAATGGCCATCGGGAGCATTCCTGCGAACATTGCAGCGGCGGTCATCAAAATGGGCCGTAGCCTTGACGCTGATGCCAGACGTGCGGCGTTTGCTGGTTTCAGCAGCAATTTCTTTCGATAGAATTCGCCTTGATCCACCAATAAAATAGTGTTGGAAACCGAAACCCCAATTGCCATAATAATTCCCATATACGATTGTAGGTTAAGAGTACTTCCGGTTAAATAGAGTATTAATAAACTCCCCGCAAATACTGCCGGCGCCACCGATAAAATTAACATCGGCACTTTAAAGGATTGATAATAGGTCGCCATCATCAGGAAAATTGCTATCAAAGCCACTCCCAATCCGGACATTAGACTGCTCATAGTTTCATCCAAAAGATTCATAGTTCCTTCGGTCCAAACGGTAACTCCACGTGGCGGATCACCTGCTTTTTTAATGGCATCCTTCACTGCTGCAGAAGCCGAGCCCAAATCTTTGTCGTGAATGTTTGCGATCAAGGTCACATAGCGATTCGGACCTTTCCGGTTTACCTGTGCCGGCGCAGTGGAGCGGCGAATAGTTGCTACGTCTTCCAAAACTGGGCGCATACTTCCTTTTTTAATGGGCATCGAACGCAGTTGGGTTTCTGTCAGAATATCTGCATAAGGAATTTGAACTTGGGTTTGAAACGGCAATCCCGACCGCGGGTCGATCCACATATTTTTATTGGTGAAACGGGTTGAGGACGTTGCTGCCACCAAATTCCGAGTGATATCATCTACACCCAAATCAAATTGACCTGCCAGATTCCGATCGATATCGATATTGAGAACTGGGTAATCCACTTGCTCTGCGATGCGAATGTCCCGTAGATACTCCACTTCATCCAAATGTTCCTTGATCTTGTTTGCAAAACCAGCAGCTTGCTTCAGCTGTCGTGCGCCAACCTTAATCTCGATTGGCGTCATCGCACCTTGGCCCATAATTTTTTCCGTGAGCTCCATCGGTTCAAAATTGAAGGAAGCTTCGGGATATTTTTGCGCGACGATTCCTCGAAGTTTTTCCCGGATATCATCCATGGAACCGGTATAGATATCTTGATCTACGGAGACTTCCAGAACCGCTTGATCGGAAGAACTCGTAAATAAAAATATGGGGTTGATCGGACTGTTTGGCGATTGCGGTCCAACGAAACCAGAGGTAATAGAAACGGCACCTTCTGGAAGGATTTCCTCGATATCGGCGATGACATTGTTGTATAATTCTTCCGTTTTCTCCAATCGATCTCCAGCGGGCGCTTGGATTCTCAGCTGAAAA
The DNA here is from genome assembly GCA_034676445.1 of Aequorivita sp. Lineage (GTDB taxonomy): Bacteria > Bacteroidota > Bacteroidia > Flavobacteriales > Flavobacteriaceae > Aequorivita. The sequence continues at coordinate 841,844 of JAUCCE010000005.1, read as the reverse complement.
TCACCACTGTTGGACGTCGGCATCACATCGGTTCCAACGCGGTTGATAAGTAGTGCCACAATTGCCACCGAACTTATCAGATAAATAAAGAACAGCGGTAGCGATCGTGGAAACCATCTTCTTAATGTATACGAATATCGCACCCGGAATTTATCGAAAAAGGCACGTTTCCGTTTTGTAAGCTGCTCTGGATTTTCTTTGGTTTTTATCATCCAGTTGGCCAAAATGGGTACAAATGTCTGGGACGAAATAAACGAAGCGATCATCGCAAAGGCAACCGCCAAGGATAAAGGTAAAAACATATCCTTCGAAATTCCGGTCATAATAAGCGTGGGCGTCAACACCGCCAAAATGCTTAACAGAATCAAAAGCTTCGGAATCGAGATTTCAAACAACGCATCCAAAATTGCCTTCTGTTTTTGTTTTCCGACTTCGAGATGCTGGTGAATATTTTCAATGGTTACCGTGGCTTCATCCACCAAAATCCCGATGGAAAGTGCAAGACCGCTCAAGGTCATGATATTGATGGTTTGCCCCATCAAGTACAATACTGAAATAGCCGCCATCAACGAAATGGGGATGGTGAACACCACAATCAAAGCGCCACGTAAATCTCCCAAGAAAAGCAAGACCATCAATCCGGTCAATACTGCTCCCAAAAGTCCGGAGATCTGGAGGTTGGTCAAGGAAGTTTTGATATACTTGGATTGGTCAAATTCATAGCGCACGCTCATATCCTCAGGCAACATATGCTCAAAATCCTTTAAAGAGGCTTTTACGTTTTGAACCGCATCCAAGGTGGAAGCATCTGCTTTTTTAATCACTGGAAGATAAACAGTGCGTTTTCCATTCACCATGGCATAACCATAAGTCATATCCGCTTCGTCCTGAACGTGGGCCACGTCACGAACATATAGAGTTCGTCCATCTATTCTTTTGATGGGTGTATTCAAAAATTCCTCAGGACCTGCGGAAAGGGAATTGATGGGCGCCATCATATTTTTATCACCTATCCGCAAGTTTCCTGCGGGTGATGGCAAGTTGCTTTTGGCAATGGCAAGTGTCACGTCCTCGGCGCTCAAATTGTTCGCGCGGAGCAGATCAGGATCTACATTGACCACAATGGTTCGCGCACTTCCTCCAAAGGGAGCTGGTGCACTAACGCCGGGAACGTTTACGAGCATCGGACGGATTTTTGTCAATACTTCCGTTTGGATTTCGTTGATGGAACGCTGATCGCTTTCAAAAACCAGTTTTCCAACGGGCAGTGAACTTCCATCGAACCGAACCACCATTGGGGGGACGGCGCCGGCGGGCAAAAAGCCCATCGCACGGGAAACGGAGGTGGACAATTCCGCGGCGGACTGTGCCATGTCGGTTCCAGGATAGAAGGTGAGTTTCATCAAGGTCAATCCTTGGATACTTTTAAAATCCATTTCCTTCACCCCGCTCACAAAGAGGAGTACTTTCTGGAATTCATTGGCCATAAAGCCATCCATATATTCAGGGGAAAGTCCACCATACGGCATGGCAATGTAAATGGCCGGGGATTCCACTTCTGGAAAAATATCTACGTTTATTTTTTGGACTGCAATGACCGAAAAGAAAACAATGGCCAAGACTGCCACCATTATCGAGATGGGCTTCCGCAGTGCAAATCGAATTAAGTTATTCATAATTTTTTAATTAAAGATTGTTGAACAAATGAGAAAAGTCGGCTATCAACTCGGCTTCCGCAGCAAGGAGCAACCAGTATTCATAAGCGGCATTGATATGGGTTTTTTCGGCCTGCTCCAAAAGCAATTGTATCTGGAGCAAACTGCTTAGATCCATCAACCCGCTTTTGTAGCGTGCCAAATACATTTCATAAGCGCGTTGGGCCTGGTCTTCCGCCTGAAGTGTTTTTTCTACCTCCAGATATTGATTTTCTATTTGTTTTTGGATAGCGCTCAGATCGGCCTGCAATTGTTTTTCAAATTGTTTGTGTACATATTTCTGGCTTTCGGCCTGTTGCTTTAAGCTGTTGCCTTTTTGTTTTTTAGTGTATAAATCGGAGAGATTCCAAGTAAGGCCAAATCCGACCAGGCCATTGTTGACCGAGTTGCCAAAGCCATCGCCCCACTTGTCCGAAACTGTTCCATCTGCACCGATGCCGCTTCCTCGAAAGGCATATCCGCCCAAAAGGTTAAATGAAGGCAATGCCGAGCTGTTTTCGCTTTTGGCCAAGGATTCCAAATGCTCCCTTCGAGCATCGATGGAATTTAATATGGGATGGTCTTTATCCATCAAAATTTTCTTTTCGGGAGGAAGTTGTGTCGGATTTAAAAACTGTTCGATTGAAGTTGCGTAGTTTAATTCTTGTTTTTCCGTCAATTCTGCCAGTTTTATAAGAGCAGCCTGTAGTCGGCCTTTTAATTTTAGGTTTTCTCCCAAGGCTTGATTATAGGATGAGGAAGACAAAAGACTATCGGCTTCGGTCTTTAAACCAGCTCTTGACAAGGCGCCTGTGATGGTGCGAAGTGTATTAAGACGTTGCACATTTTGTTGGTTCGAATTCAATTGCGACTCGTTGTACAACAACTGAATGTATCGATTGGACAGCTCTTTCTTCAATTGAAGAAAATACGCTTCCTGCTCGCTCACGGCCTTTTCGGTATTTGCTTTTGCCGCTTTGGACTTATGATGCATTTTTCCAAAGGAAAAGAATTCCCATTCCAAAGTTGCCGAGGCATAAGAATTCGGGGTCCATTCCGCGCCGGAAAGATTTTCGTTTCCGCTGACGTTGAAAAGACCGGGTTGCGGAAAGAACGCGCCCATAATGCCATTATAGGTACCATAGATATTTTGGGCCTGTGTTTTTAACTGCGGAAGGCGTTCCCCTGTGATGGCCTTTGCCTGGTGCTCAGCGGCATTAACTTGGGCTTCGTAGTTGTTGATTCCCGGGTAGGAGGATTTGACCTCTTCCCATAAACTGCCCAAATGCTGGGCGGAGGAAATTTGGCAGCCGGCCAGGAAAATTCCGAAGGCCAGGACTGCTCCCGTTTTATTGAACATAGATGATAATATTTTACGATTGATAAACTCAAAGAATGGCTCAGAAGATAAAGAGCAGAGTAGGGCTGGAGAAATTCAAAAAGTATCGTCCTTCATTTTTTTAGAAATGAAAAACACGAATGGTTTCAACAGGAAATATTATAAATCCTAAAGCAAATACTTTCGGAAACAGCCGAAGTTTATCTTATATCGTAAAAGAGAAGTCTGCTAAAGAGCAGGTATTTGGGAAGGCCGCCTGTAGATGAAGGCGTTTTAAGGATTGCTTGATTCTTCTGGTCAAGGAGAGGAAAACCGAAAAGAATCGAAAAAATGACCGTAAGCATTATTGCCGACGGACCCATTTTCATAATTTGTTGTGATGCATCCAAGGTTAAAACCTGCACGTCTGAACATTTGGTGCAATTGGTCCTCATTTGCGACGAAGACGATGCTATTTTCGCCCCCTTTGCGTTTTGCGTGATTTCCATAGGTACATTAAATACCGCTTTTATTCCCCGCTGGATGGAACAAGTCGAGATCAGCACAAAGAATAGCATCCCCACAGCAAGGAATTGCTTTAGGAGATTTTGGGTTTTATGTGAGTGGATTTTTTTCACGAAGGGCAAAGATAGCAGAATTGGGCGAGGAAAAAAAGAACAAGGTTTGAATGGAGCATCTTGTTTCACAGTTTTACTAAGTTCACTGGCTTCTCAATTATTTTTTCCCTCCTCAATAATCTCCTCTACCTCTTCCTTATCATCCCCATTCATTTTGGGATTTTTAGGAGTGGAAACATTCTTTTTATGATGGATTTCATAGTACATGGCAAAGTGGTCGCTGCCAAAGTATTTGGATCGGATCATTTTTCCCACATATAAATCCTTGGTGTGAAACAGATGGTCCAAGGGAAAGCGGAGGAAAAAATAATTGGCATTATAGGTGGAAAAAAATCCTCTTCCAACCCGTGGGTCGATCATTCCGGTCATTTTTTTAAACAAACGAGTGGTTCTACTCCAAACCACGTCGTTCATATCGCCGCAGACTACTGTGGGTTTGTCCTTTTTACGGATCTTTTTTCCAGTCAAAATCAATTCGGCATCGGCTTCTTTTGAAGTCTCATTTTCTGTGGGACTTGGTGGGGCAGGATGGAGGCAGCAAAAAAAGATGGGCGGGTTGTTTTTTATGGGGAAGTCAAAAAATATGGAAGGTTTGTCGTCTTCAATTTGGTACTTCACTTCCACATTTTCCAATTCTATTTTAGAATAAAGATGCATTCCGTAGAAGTTTTCAAGGGGTACCTTTACTGAAAACGGATAATTCTTTTCAATTTCTGAAAGACCATTTTCCCAATCTTTATTGGTTTCCATCGCAAGTACCAAATCTGGATCGAAACGTTTAATTTCATCCATAAACTTTGAGTAATGCGAATTGGTTTCTAAAACATTTCCCGCTAAAATAGAAAGATATCCATCGCTTGGTGCTTTTTTATCTTTTCTAGGGAAAAGAGAACCATAGGGCACTACTTTAAAAAGTTGGTATATCATCGACGAGACTAATAAGGCAAGTAATATCCAAGAGAAGATAGTAAATTCTTCCTCTATAAATATCAACAGGATCAACAGTATTAGTTGAATAACCAACGATTGCAATCTGACGAAATCTGCCGTGCGAAAAAACCAATGTGGATTTCGGGTTGCAGGGAAGAATGGACTAATGATAAAAAATATGATGAGTAAATGTAGGGCCATATTCAAATTTAATCTTTTCCAAACATCAAAAGAACAGAAATAATTTTTTTGAACCTACACTAATGGTTATTTTTACGACTTATCAAAAAAATCATATTAAAATGAAAAAAATTACATTAAGTATTCTATTCGTGTTTTTTGTATTCGTAAGTTCAAATGCACAGGATTATACTTCTCCGAACACAGGTGTAACTTTGACGCTTGATGATATTGCAGCAGCGAGTCCGACCACAATAACAATTTCAGGAACGGATTATTCCTTATTTGGAAATCTCATCATCTCCGAAAATGACACGCTTTTAGTTGATTCAGACCTTACGCTTTCCATCGATACCGATTTGAGGATCACCATTTTTGGAGCTTTTACAGTAAATGCTGATGCTTCAACTTTTACGGCTATGGATGAAACTGCGCCTTATGATGGTTTCCGTTTTGAGGAGAATTCCGTTGTAAATATTCAGAATGCCACTATTAGTTATGGTGGGGGATTAAGAGTTTTAAATGAGGATTTTACCTTAAATAATTCAATCCTTTCTTATAATGTTTCGGGAGTTTCAACCGGCTCTGTAGTTTCACTATCACGCGGAACTCCTCAGATTACCAATAATATTTTTATGTTCAATGAAACACCAGCTGTTAGCAGTGCTGCGAACAGACAGGTTTCAGCATATATTGCCAACAACTATATGGAAGCGAATAATATGGCGAACAGTAATAGGCCCCAAATAAACATGGGAACCACTATGGCTACGGATACGTTAAAAATTATACAGAATGTTATCATTGGTGATCCTGCCAATCCACGTGCGGGCGGAATTGCCGTTGCCAATTTAACAGGTGGGCAAGTATTGGCCATTATAGATGATAATACCATTCAAGGAAACCGTTATGGAATAACTGTGATTGGTGCAAATGCTTTTGCCTACATCCGCAATAATATAATTGAAGACAATAATATAGAGGGGAATCCGGCATTGGGCGGAAGCGGAATTTCCATAAATACTTCCGTTGGGCCTCACTTGGTTATAGCCTCTGGAAATGAAATAAGAAGAAACCTATGGGGAATAACCGTAATTGGAGAAGCAACGCTGAACCTCGGCGATGATGATGAAAATCCCGGCGGGAATATTTTTTCTGAAAATGAAAATGATGAAGGGATATTTGCATTATATAATAATACTCCTTATGATATTATGGCGAAGCATAACTGTTGGATAGAAGACCAGGAAAGCACTCCGGAAGAAGTTGAAGATGTGATTTTCCACAGTGTGGACGATCCTTCCTTAGGCGAAGTGATTTTTGAACCCTTCCTTTGTGGAATTACAGCTGGCATTGAAGAAAATAATTTGACTGATTTCAGTTTCTATCCAAACCCAGTAAAAAATGAAATCAATTTCAACAACATCTATTCTTTTGAAAAAGTTGAAATCTATGGAATCCAAGGAAATTTGATTTCTTCGGAAGCGATTGCCGAAGGAAACCAAACACTGTCGATTGATCTTCCAGGAGGGTTATATTTTGTGAAATTTTCAAATGACAGTACAAGCATTACGAAGAAGATGATTGTGAAATAAGGTAGTTCTAAACTCCAAAGGCATTGTCAGGAACGAAGCAATCTCCCCTTTGGGTTTTATCCGCTTTTTTATTGAGTAAAACCTCACAGGTCGAAACTTGTCCGCTGAAGCTTTTTCAGCGTAGGTGAAAGACCTGTGAGGTTTTTTGAGTCTTGGGATTTTTAGATGGGATTCATTTTTATTGCAGTAACCCTAAATTTCCCTTACAAAAACAGTATTTTTGCACTTTTAAAAATAAAACAGGAAGACAGGATGATTCAGAATAAAGCGACGCTGGAATTGAGCCGGGAGGATATGAAAAGCTATGGCTATGAGGTTGTAGACGCCATTGTGGAACATTTTGTTACTCAAAATGATAAGTTGCCCGTAGTTTCTGGTTCGCGCTCAGAGATGGAAAAGCTTTTTCTTGAAGAAGCTCCCGAAGAGCCCACCGATCCTAAACAGGTTTTAAACTTCGTTTTGGACAAGGTTATGACCAAGAGCAATATTGTTTCGCATCCTAAATCTTATTCCTTTGTTCCTGGGCCGAGCAACTATATCAGCGCCATGGCCGATAGTCTTTCTGCTGGATTCAATATATTTTCCGGGGGATGGCAAGCCTCTCCCGCTGCTGCCGAAATGGAGATTGTAACCATGAACTGGCTTCTGAAAATGTTTGGTTTTCCCCAGAAAAAGGGAGGTGGCATTTTTACAAGCGGTGGTTCGATGGCAAATTTGACAGGTCTTGTTACTGCCCGTACGGTAAAATGTGGGGACGACTTTAGCAAGGCAATAATCTATCTTTCCGATCAGGCGCATTCTTCCAATATAAAAGCCATCCGGGTCCTCGGTTTTAAAAAAGAACAGATACGCGTTATTCCCACCGACAACGAATTCAAGTTCTCCCTAAACAAATTAAAAAATGCCATTGCAAAAGACAGGTTGGAGGGGCTTCAACCGTTTTGCCTGATTGCTACTGCCGGCACGACCAATACCGGAACCATCGACCCTCTATCCGATCTGGCCAAAATATGTAAAAAGGAGGATATTTGGTTCCATATTGACGGGGCTTATGGCGGATTTGCTATACTTTCCGAAGAGGGAAAACCGCTTTTAAAGGGAATTGAAAAGGCCGACTCCTTGACCATCGATCCTCATAAATGGTTTTATCAACCTTATGAAATTGGATGTTTACTGGTAAAAAGACATAAATGGCTCAGCGGTGCCTTCACCGAAAGACCGGAATATTTGCGGGACATTGAAGGAAATACTTCCGAAATAAATTTTTACGACCACGGGATTGAACTTACGCGGCGGTTTCGTGCGTTGAAATTTTATATGTCAGTCAAAACTTTCGGATTGACAGAATTTAGAAAGGCGATAACTTACAATATACACCTAGCGGAGGCCGCGGAATCTTATTTGAGAAAAAGTCCGAATTGGGAGGTCATTTCTCCCGCAACTTTGGCGGTGGTTAATTTTAGGTATAATCCCATTGGCAACAAGTTATCGGAAAAGGAACTGGATGAATTGAACCAATATATTTCACAGGAGGTTGTAAATTCAAAAGAAGCGCTTTTGGTAACCACGGTCCTCAATAAACAAGTAGTCCTGCGGATGTGTTTGATAAATCCCCGGACAACAATGGACGATATAATGGAGACGATGGCCCTCTGTGAGAAATTCGCCATACAAAGAGTTACCGCGTGACCAAGGCGGATGTCATAATCATTGGCGGCGGTGCGGCAGGATTTTTTACAGCTATCAACGCTGCGGAAGCCAATCCAGACCGGAAGATTATCATCCTGGAGCGCGGCAAGGAAGTGCTCACGAAAGTAAAAATTTCGGGTGGTGGCCGGTGCAATGTTACCCACGCTGAATTTCTTCCAAAGGAATTGACCCAAAATTATCCACGGGGCGAAAAGGAAATGCTTGGGCCATTCCACACGTTTATGACCGGCGATACCATTGATTGGTTTGATAAGCGAGGGGTGGAATTGAAAATTGAAGAAGATGGCAGGATGTTTCCCATTTCCGATTCCTCGCAGACCATTATCGATTGTTTTCTTTCGGAAACACGACGGTTGGGGGTGGATGTCTTGCTCAATCAATCAGTTAAGGAAATTCGAAAAGATGGGGATTCTTTTCTTATAACCACATCTTCGGATACCTTTTCTGCTGAAAAAATTGTCGTGGCCACTGGAAGCAATCCCAAAATCTGGAAGTTACTTGAAGGTTTAGGCCATTCCATAATTCCCGCAGTTCCTTCTCTTTTCACCTTTAACATTAAGGATTCCCGCATCCTCGATTTGCCAGGTCTTAGCACGAATGCTTCCGTAAAAGTTTTGGATGGCAAAAAGAAAACTTTATTGGAAAGCAGCGGTCCCTTATTGATAACGCATTGGGGAATGAGCGGTCCGGCGATTTTAAAACTTTCCGCTTGGGGCGCAAGAGTTTTGGAGCCTCTAAAATATCAATTTCAGATTGAAGTGAATTGGCTTGAGAATCTTTCCGAAGAAGAAGTTTTTGAGGAATTGAAATCCCTAAAATCTACCTTTGGAAAGCAGACGCTTTTAAAATATGCCCAATTCGATCTTCCAAAACGTCTTTGGCAAAATCTGTTGAAAGCTGCCGGAATAAGTGATTCCTTAACTTGGGCAGAAGCCACCCGAGAAAATCTTCAAAACATTGCAAATCAATTGACAGCAGGAGGGTTTCAGGTGGATGGAAAAAGCCCTTTTAAGGAGGAATTCGTCACTGCCGGTGGGGTGGATTTAAAGGAAATAAACTTTAAATCTTTTGAAAGCCGCCTTTGCAAAAACCTTTATTTTGCTGGTGAGGTCCTTAATATTGACGCTATTACGGGTGGTTTTAACTTCCAAAATGCTTGGACGGGTGGGTTTATCGTTGCACAAAATTTATAATAGGTTTATTGGTTTTTTGTTATTCAAGGTATATATTTGATATATAGAATCTATATATAATGGGAAAGACAAAAAAATTAATTGAACTTGATAATAAGGTGATTGAAGTTCTTGAAAAACAGGCCAAACTTCAGAAAAGATCCCTAAAAAATTATCTTGAATTTTTGATTGAAAATACCGCTCTAAATTTTAGTGAACCTTCAGAAGAGTATAAGGCGATGATGGATGATATGCTTGAAAGACAAAAGAATGGCACTTTGGAAACCATCCCTATCGATGAAATAAGAAAGAAATATGGCATTTCGCGTAAGACTGTCGATTGAAGCGGAACGCGAGCTGAAGAAAGCTGAATGCTTTTACGATGCCTTGGACAAGAGAATGGAATTTCTTATTGATTTTGATGAACATATTGAGTTTTTGGAGAAAAACCCTTATCTGTTCCAAATTCGATATCGAAATGTACGAATTGTCCATTTCAGAATCTTTCCATATTCACTTCACTATAATATTCAGGGAGAGGAAGTAACCGTATTGGACATAATGAGACAAAGCCAATCATATTAATATGCATATCTACATTGCTTTACTTCGGGGAATAAGCGTTGCAATATAAAATCCATATACAATGGGAAAGACAAAAAAAATAATCGAACTCGATAATAAAGCGATTGAAGTTCTTGAAAAACAGGCGAAACTTCAGAAAAGATCCCTAAAAAATTATCTTGAATTCCTGATCGAGGATACCGCGCTAATTTTTAGCGAACCTTCAGAGGAATATAAGGTGATGATGGATGGTATGATTGAACGGGATAAAAATGGAACATTAATTACCCATTCATTAAAGGATATTCTGAAACAATTTGGGCGGTAAAATTATGGCGGCAGATGAGGTGAAAATTGAACTTCATAAAGCCAGATGTTTTTTTGAATTTAATAATAAAGAAAACGCACCGGTTGAATTCACCTCACCTCTCCACTTCCCTTTTGGTAAGATTGAAATTCTCCTCATCAAAACACGCGAAAATCACCTCTTCTATTTTATCGTTCTGTGAGAGAAACTTCCGAACACTTTTTACCGCGATCGCTGCCGCCTTTTCTTTTGGGAAATGGTAAACTCCCGTACTTATATTCGGAAAAGCTATAGTTTTACAATCTTTTTGCATAGCTAGTTCTAAGGAATTTGTATAGCATTCTGCAAGTTTCTCTTCTTCGTTGTCCTTTCCGCCATGCCAAACCGGACCAACGGTATGGATCACATATTTGGCCAGCATTTTACCCGCCGTGGTAATAACAGCATCACCTGTGGACAATGGGCCCTGTTTGGAAACAATGGTCTTGCACTGCTCCAGGATTTCCTTTCCGCCGGCTTTGTGGATAGCCCCATCAACACCGCCCCCGCCCATAAGCGAACTGTTGGCAGCATTTACAATGGCATCCACTTCCAAAGTGGTAATATCACCTTTTAAAACTTTTAATTTCATGTTATTTCGATACTTTCGATAGGGCCGAACCTTTATGGGCGGCGATATGATCGGACTTGTCGCTTTTTATTTCGTATTGGGGGTCATCTTTGCTGGCGTGGTGGGTATACCCTTTATACTTAAAATCGGAATGGTGTACTTTGATTATTTTTCCGGTCACTTCACCGGCTTCGGAATTCCATTTTACGTGATCGCCTACTTTAAAATTTTTCATAACTCCCTGATTCTTCAATTTCTATAAATATAATTATTTTTTTCCTTTAACTTTATTCGTTATGCCATATTAACGATATTATATCATACTTGTTAATGGGTTGTTAAAGACCGTCGTTTCCGTGCAGTCAGTAGTTTTATTCGCTATTTTTAAGACTTAAATCTTCACAATCATGCAACAAGACATATACAACCTCCAAAGAAAACTTAAGACTTCAAAAAATGAAGAACTTACCTATTACAGTCTTCCTGAACTTGAAAAACAAGGTCATAACATTTCAAAAATGCCATTTTCCATTCGTATTCTTCTTGAAAATGCTTTGCGGAATTATGATGATTTTTCGGTTACAAAAGATCATCTAAACACAATTCTCAATTGGAAGTCCCAAGGGAGTGACGAGGATGTTGCTTTTAAACCCACACGCGTTTTAATGCAGGATTTTACAGGAGTTCCCGCCGTGGTGGACATTGCCTCTTTAAGGGCGGAAATGGCCCGTCAGGGTGGCGATGCTTCAAAGATAAATCCGTTGATTCCTGTGGATCTGGTGATTGACCATAGCGTTCAGGTAGATTATTTTGCCGCACAATATGCTTATGAGCAAAATATGAAAGAGGAATACAAAAGGAATATTGAGCGTTACACTTTTCTGAAGTGGGCGCAAAAATCTTTTGATAATTTTAGTGTGGTTCCTCCAGGTATGGGAATTTGTCACCAAGTTAACTTAGAATATTTTTCTAAGGGAGTTATAGCTCGAGATGGCATGGCATTCCCTGATACCCTTGTAGGACTTGACAGCCACACTCCCATGGTTAATGGCATAGGAGTGGTAGCATGGGGAGTTGGGGGTATTGAAGCCGAGGCTGCCATTCTTGGACAGCCCGTCTATTTTATTTCTCCCGAGGTAATTGGTCTAAAACTTACAGGGAAACTTCCTTTAGGTTCCACCGCGACAGATTTGGTCCTTACCATAGCCAACTTGTTACGGAAATATGGAGTGGTGGGAAAATTTGTCGAAGTCTTTGGCCCCGGTGTAGATCATCTCTCCGTCCCGGATAGAGCAACCATTGGAAACATGTCTCCCGAATTTGGTTGTACCATCACTTATTTTCCTATAGACCACAAGACCATAGAGTATATGCGTGACAGTAACCGAAGTGAGGAACAGCTCAAGTTGGTCGAAGATTATTGTAAGGCAAATATGTTATGGCGACAGGATGAGGATAAAATAAAGTATACCGACATTGTGGAACTGGATGTTTCTACCGTACAACCAACTGTTGCTGGGCCGAAGCGCCCTCAGGATAAAATATTATTAAAAGACCTAAAAGAGAAGTTTATTGAACTTGAACACGCTTCTTTCGGCAGAACTTATATTGAACCTCATGCAAGGGAAGAAGCTATTGTTCGTTGGAAGGAGGAGGGTGGAAGCCAACCCGTAGACCAACCGCACGATCCGGCTCCAGATGTAGAAATTGAGAGCAAAATCAAAAACGGTCTAAAAACAGTCTGGATTTCGCATGGGAACGAAAAGTTTATGCTATCCGATGGAGCTGTTGCTATTGCGGCTATTACGTCCTGTACCAACACCTCGAATCCGTTTGTGATGTTGGGCGCGGGATTGGTGGCTAAAAAAGCACGGGAACATGGGATTGATGTTAAGCCCTGGGTGAAAACTTCGCTTGCTCCAGGATCAAAAGTTGTGACGGACTATCTCGAGAAATCAGATCTTTTAAAAGATTTAGAAGCACTTCAGTTTCATTTGGTAGGTTATGGATGTACCTCCTGTATTGGAAACTCGGGTCCGTTGCCTCCTGAAATATCCAAGGCGGTTGACGATTACAATTTAGTGGTAACTTCTGTGCTTTCAGGTAACAGAAACTTTGAAGCTCGTATCCATTCCCAAGTAAAAATGAACTTTTTGATGTCTCCTATGTTGGTGGTGGCGTTTGCCATTGCAGGTCGAGTGGATATTGACCTTACAACCGAACCTCTTAGCTGCGACAGAAATGGCAGACCGGTTTATTTGAAGGATATTTGGCCAACTGATGATGAGATCCATGAGGTGATGAAACAAGTGTTGACTCCTGCAGATTTCAAAAAGAACTATGACGAAATTTTTGATGGAAACGAAATATGGAGAAATCTTGAAGTTCCCAATGATGAACTTTATCAATGGGATTCGGATTCAACCTATATTAAGGAGGTACCATTTTTTCAAGATCTTTCCAAAGAACCAAAACCTTTACAGAATATTCAAGGGGCAAGAGCTTTGCTAATGCTGGGAGACAGTATTACGACCGATCATATTTCTCCGGCGGGAGCTTTTGCTGAAGATTCCGAGGCGGGTAAATATCTTATATCGCGAGGTGTGGACAAAAAGCATTTTAACAGTTATGGCTCAAGAAGAGGAAATGATGAGGTTATGGTGCGGGGAACCTTTGCAAACGTTCGGATAAAAAACAAATTGGCCAACAAAGAAGGAGGTTACACAACCTATCTTCCTTCAGGCAAAGAAATGTCAGTATATGAAGCTTCAAGAAAATATATTGAGGATAACACGCCTTTGATAGTCTTGACCGGGAAAGAATATGGAAGCGGATCTTCCAGAGACTGGGCGGCCAAAGGAACTTTCCTTTTGGGTGTAAAAGCGGTTTTGGCTGAAAGTTACGAGCGCATCCATAGAAGCAACTTGATTATGATGGGCGTGCTACCATTGGAATACCTAAACGGCGAAACAGCGCAAACCCATGGTCTAACTGGAAAGGAAACCTTTAGTATTACTGGCTTAGAAGACCATTTGACTCCTATGAAAAAAGTAACCGTCAAAGCCAAAAAAGAAGATGGTTCGGAAGTGGAATTTAAAGTAGTTGCCAGATTGGATTCCCCGATTGAAGTTGCTTATTATCAAAACGAGGGAATTCTCCAATACGTTTTGCGTCAATTTTTGAAAAATTAGGTTCGAAACTGAAAAACCCGACCTCAGATTTTCTCCAGCAACCTTTATTTAAATTTTTAATAAAGGTTGCTGTCTTTTTATCGCCTCTGTATTTTTTGAGAAAAAAATATTTGCCAAAATTAATAGCTTTAAAACAAAATGTTTCTACTGGTCCAGCCCAAACTACTTCGGAAAAATTTTGATGGGATTGCAATTTGGCCATTTATTATTTTAAGACATCGAAGTCTTGGGAAAGATTCTGTCTTTATAAATCATGAGCGCATTCATCTTAGGCAACAGGCGGAATTGTTATTTGTGTTTTTCTTTTTGTGGTACGGTATAGAGTTTTTATTTCGCTGGATATATTATAGGGACAGACATCAGGCATACAGAAATATTTGTTTTGAACGGGAAGCCTATGGTAACGAAAATGAACTTCAGTATTTAAAGGTTAGGTCCTTTTGGAAGTTCTTGAAATTTATCTGAAATCACCTGTATTCCATCATTCTTGCCCTCTCAATTATTACCTTTGCTGAATGAAAGATTTTTGGCAAACTCCACCTATTCCAACTGAGGAAGTCGATCTCAAGGCTTTCGGAATTGACGGTTTTTCGTTGTTTGTACTACGTGAGGATTTACTTCATCCGTTTGTTTCAGGGAATAAATTCAGGAAGCTTAAATACAATATCCACACGGCCCGGTTTCAAAATCTGGATACCTTGCTTACCTTTGGAGGAGCTTTTTCAAACCATATTGCTGCAACGGCGGCTGCCGGAAAAGAAATGGGAATGAAAACCATCGGCATAATTCGAGGGGAGGAGGTCAAAGAAAAAATCAATCAAAATCCAACACTTTCTTTTGCTGAAAATTGTGGGATGCAACTTCATTTTGTTTCAAGGGAATCATATAGAAAAAAAGAGAGCTCTTGTTTTTTAAGTGATTTAGAGAGGAAATTCGGCGAGTTCTACCTTTTGCCGGAAGGAGGCACAAATTCCCTGGCAGTAAACGGTTGTATGGAAATTTTGACCGATGAGCATTCTTCTTATGATTATGTATGTGTGCCAGTGGGTACGGGAGGAACCATTGCTGGTTTGGTCAAGGATTCACATCGGGATCAAAAGGTTCTGGGATTCTCGGCATTAAAGGGCAATTTTCAGATCGATGAAATTACTAAATATACTTCCAAAACCAACTTCAAAATCACAGATTCTTATTGTTTTGGCGGCTATGGTAAAATAGATATGAAATTGGTGCGTTTTATCAATGACTTTCGGCTAAAGATCGGAATTCCTCTGGATCCGGTTTATACCGGAAAAATGGTTTATGGCATTTTGGATCTTCTAAAAAATGGGTATTTCAAGGAAAATAGCCGTATTTTAGCCGTCCATACCGGAGGCCTTCAGGGCATAGCTGGAATGAATGAATTATTGCAAAGAAAAAAACTACCATTAATTGAATATCATGTTTCGTAACTTTCTCGGTGTTCTTCTTATTTGTGCCGTGTGCTTTAGCAGTTGTAAAACTAGAAAAAGAGCAAATTTTCATCATAAAAAACATACAACGGAACGGACCGTTCATACCAAGCCACCTGTAAAATCAGAGGATATAAAGAAGGTAGAACCTGAAACCGTTGTAGCTCCGGCCGAAGTTTCCTACAGCCAAAGAGTGACAGATTATATCAATGAATTTAGGGAAATTGCGATGGAGGAGATGCTGCAATATGGTATTCCCGCCAGTATAACATTGGCCCAGGGCATTCTTGAAAGTGGCGCCGGGGCAGGCGAGCTGACGCGTAAGGCAAATAACCATTTCGGTATAAAATGCCATACGGGCTGGCAGGGAGATTCGGTTTATCACGATGACGATGAACGTGGCGAATGCTTTAGGAAATATACAGATCCAAAATATTCATATAGGGATCATTCGTTGTTTTTAACCCAACGTAGTCGGTATCAGGATTTGTTCAAGCTAAGGAAAGACGATTATCAAGGATGGGCAAAAGGACTCAGAAAAGCTGGTTACGCGACCGATCCGCGATATCCCGAAAAATTGATTGGCATCATTGAGCGTTATGGACTTCAGGATTATGATGCACAGGTTCTGGGAACAAGAGTGAACAAACAAGAGCAGCAAACCGACGATTCAAAGATTGCAACTTATGCCGTCCAGAAAGGAGATACGCTATATAGCATTTCCCGAAGGTTCAATCTTACTGTTGAAACACTCAAAAAATACAATGGAATAGCTACTAATGACATATCTATCGGTCAGATATTATATTTGCATCCTGTAAAAAACTGAGTCTGGTCGATATTTGGATGGGAAAGAAAACCTGTTCATTTTTATCAGAAGTGCAATTCTATAAACGAATAAAATTCCTTAAAAACTTTATGAAATATCAAAGAAGCAGTGCTCTTTTTGTGGAAGCACAGAAAGTTATTCCCGGAGGCGTTAATTCTCCAGTCCGTGCATTTAAAGCGGTCGGAGGGGACCCCATTTTTGTTGAAAAAGCCCAAGGAGCTTATCTTTTCGATGCAGATGGAAATCAATTGATTGATTATATCAACTCTTGGGGTCCGATGATTTTGGGTCACGCTTTTGAACCAGTAGTAAATGCGGTCATTGAAAAGGCAAAAAAGGGAACTTCCTTTGGAATGCCGACCGAGATTGAAACGGAAATTGCTGCCTTGGCAGTTTCCATGGTTCCCAATATCGATAAAATCCGGTTTGTCAACAGCGGAACGGAAGCTTGTATGAGTGCTGTCCGTCTGGCACGTGGGTTTACGGGTAAGGATAAAATAATAAAATTTGCCGGTTGCTATCACGGCCATAGCGATTCATTCTTGATTGCAGCCGGAAGTGGGGCGATCACATTCGGAACCCCCAACAGTCCGGGAGTTACACAAGGAACAGCTAAGGATACTCTGTTGGCAACCTATAATGATTTGGACAACGTATCAGAATTGATTTCAGCAAACAAAAACGAAATAGCCTGCATTATTATCGAGCCTGTAGCCGGAAATATGGGTTGTATTCCTCCCACAGATGGATTTTTGGAAGGTCTAAGGGAGCTATGCGATAAGCATCAAATCCTTTTGATCTTTGATGAAGTCATGACCGGTTTCCGATTGGCGCGTGGCGGAGCACAGGAACTTTTTGGGGTAAATGCCGATATTGTAACCTTCGGAAAAGTTATAGGTGGAGGACTGCCGGTAGGTGCTTTTGCAGCCCGAGCAGAAATTATGGATTATCTGGCACCTATTGGCCCAGTTTATCAGGCAGGAACCTTGAGCGGAAATCCACTGGCAATGGCAGCGGGATTGGCAATGCTCACGGAATTGAACAACAATCCGGGTATTTTTGAATCCATCAATAAAAAGACCGAATATCTACACAAAGGCTTTGAAAAGGTACTTGCTGAGGAAAAAATTAAGTTCACCATTAATAGAACTGGTTCAATGATTTCCGTCCACTTTTCAGATGAAGTTGTTGTTGATTTTGATTCCGCGGCGAAAGCCAATAATGATATCTTTAAAAGGTTTTTCCATGGAATGCTGGATGAAGGAATCTATATAGCCCCAAGTGCTTTCGAGACCTGGTTTATCTGCGACGCACTAACTTATGAAGATTTGGACCGTACGATCGCGGCCTGCGCAAGCATTGCAAAAGACCTAAAGCAATAACTGTCCGAAAAAAAGAACAATTATTATTAAGACGTAGGAAAAAAATAAGCCTTAGGAAACATGGGGTTTTACATTATTAATGTCTATCATCTAACTACTTTTATAATAACCTGATAATAAATGGGTTATGCTTTCCATGGGTTTGAAAATATATAACTAAACCCCTTTGAACTAAAGTACCTAAAACAGACTGAAAGTCTGTTAGATTCGTGAAAATCAAAGCCAGATTGATTACACATTCGTTTTCCACGAATCAGTGAATTTGTGAAAATTCGTGCAATTCGTGGCAGTACTTGAGCCCTCAAGTTAGATAAAGTTTGCGATCTCGGGCGGGCCCGAGTGAAGGACTTACGTCCTACGGTCCTACGTCAATCAGTCCTAGTAGATATTTTTCATTATAAAAACAAAAAACCCTTTCCAACCTAATTGAAAAGGGTTTTTACCATTTAAATAATCACTAATTATTTGACTTCAGCCATTTAGCATATTGATCATCAGTCAATATTTTTTTCATTGATTCCTGTAGAGCGGCATCAGTTTTTTGCTTTTCAGCTTTTACCGCTGGGCTGTTTAGGTCTTTCCCGTTGATATCCTTTTGATAGCTTACTTCCTTAGCAACCAAGGCTCGGAAAGTGGCTCTCTGCTGATCACCGGTCAAACCCAGCTCATTTGATATTTTTGCGGTTTCTTCCTTGGCAATTACTTCCGGTCTGTTTTGATCCTGTGAAAGGGATTGCGCTGATGTTGTTTGTATTCCAAAGAACATACTTCCTGCAAAAGCTAATACGGTTAATAGGTTTTTCATTGTTTTGATTTTTAGTTTTTCAGGTTACTAATGTAACTATTTTATAGATAACTAGGCAATAACTGAGCCAAAATTTGGTTATCGATCTTTTTGAATAGTACGTTTAGAAGCCTTCTTGTGGTTTGAACGTCTTTTAGCCGTTGATTGTTCCCATTTTTCGAATTGTTCGGGAGTAAGAATTTCCTTCATTTCTTTTTTCATTACAATCTGCTTATCAATACGGTTTTTCCGAAGCTCAAATCTCTCATCAGAGGTCAGTTCTTTCCCGCTTTTGGTCTGGCTTGGCCTATCCTTTTGAAAATCCAGAAATAATTGTTTCACCTTTGTCTGTTGTGATTCATTCAAATCTAAATTAAGAGTCATCCTTTTGCTAAGCAATTCCGCTTTTTGCTCTGGGGTAAAATCTTCTTTTAACTCCCTTTTTGATTGTTTTTTCTGGATAGTTTCATTTTGTGCACCCAAAGTCTCAGGAATGGCTAAGGTGCCAAGCATCATAAAAATAATTATTGCTTTCTTCATCACGTATGTTTTTTAATTGTTGAACATAACTATGACGTAGAATTTTTCAATTGGTTTAACGAACTCTTTTTTAATGGGAAAATCTATCTCAAAAACAGCTAACATAGTGCGCTTGACGGATACTAAACCAAAGAAATCATTATTTCACCATTCACATTGTCAACTTTTGCAACCTTTGATGAAGTGAGCCCTTTAATAGCCTTGTCCCACTTTTTGTTGCTCAAACCACTTTGCGATTTTATATCATCTAAGGCAATTGGTGAATTTGATTTTAAAATGGAAAATATCGTTTTCTCATCCTCGGTCATCTCAATCTTCTTTCTTTCTGGTCGCATTTGTGGAAAGAAGAGCACTTCTTGGATTGAGGCATTATTTGTCAAAAACATGATTAAACGGTCCATCCCGATTCCCATTCCACTGGTGGGAGGCATTCCGTATTCCAAGGCTCTAAGAAAATCGAAATCTATAAAGGCCGTGGCTTCATCATCACCTCTATTGGCTAATTCCAATTGAGCTTCAAAACGTTCCCGTTGGTCAATTGGATCATTCAATTCACTGTAGGCATTGGCTATTTCCTTTCCGCAGACCATCAATTCAAATCTTTCGGTAAGCTCAGGATTATCCCGATGCTCTTTGCAAAGCGGACTCATTTCTTTAGGGTAATCTGTAATAAAGGTTGGCTGGATATAGTTGCCTTCACACTTTTCACCAAAAATTTCATCGATGAGTTTTCCTTTCCCCATGGTCGCATCCACTTCAATATTCATTTTAATGGCAGCCTGTCGGATTTCATCTTCCGTTTTCCCAGTGATATCAAAACCAGTGAAATTCAGGATTGCATCCGCCATTGTAACTCTTGGATAGGGAGCTTTAAAATCTATTTCGTGCTTTCCAAAGGTTGCTTTGGTTGTCCCATTTACTTCCAGAGCACAATATTCCAGCAATTCTTCGCAGAAATCCATCATCCAGTTGTAGTCCTTATACGCCACATAAATCTCCATGGCTGTAAATTCCGGATTATGTGTCCGATCCATTCCTTCGTTTCGGAAGTTTTTTGAAAATTCATAAACCCCATCGAACCCGCCAACAATAAGCCTCTTCAAATAAAGCTCATTTGCTATTCGCATATACAAAGGTATGTCGAGGGAATTGTGGTGCGTTATAAAAGGTCGCGCAGCAGCTCCTCCGGGAATGGGTTGTAGAATCGGAGTTTCTACCTCAAAATAACCGCGATCGTTGAAAAACGTTCTCATCGCATTAAAAAGCTTGGTACGTTTGATGAAAATCTCTTTGACATGAGGATTTACGACCAAATCGGCATATCGCTGACGGTACCTTTGTTCAGGATCAGTAAAGGCATCGTGTACTTTTCCTTCCGAATCTACTCGAGGCTGCGGCAAGGGTCTTAAGGCTTTACTCAAAATAGTAAAATTCTTCACCATTATGGTCTTTTCGCCAACTTGGGTTTTGAAAAGTTCCCCTTCAATTCCGATAAAATCTCCAATATCGAGGAGCTTTTTGTAAACTTCGTTATAAAGCGTCTTGTCTTCCCCCTCGCAAATTTCATCTCTATTAAAATACACTTGGATACGGCCATCAGCATCTTGCAATTCGGCAAAGGATGCTTTCCCTTGAATCCTTCTGGACATAAGCCTTCCGGCAACAATTACCTTTTTTCCTTCCTCAAAATTTTCTTTTATCTTCTTTGAGGTGTTGTCAACGGGATAAAGATCTGCGGGATAGGGATTGATGCCTAAATTTCGCAATTGGTTCAATTTATCCCTTCGGATGATTTCGAGTTCAGAAAGTTGCATGAGATTTATCTAAAAATTGAGGCTGCAAAGATAGGGAAATGTAACTCCAAATGCTAAATTTGATTTTGGGTCATTTGGAAAAATGGGAGTCTATAATTAGACCCAAATCGTCAAATTAGATTGGATAGATAGCAAAATTAAATTTTGCCTTGACGACCGGTAATACCACCAAAATCGTAATTTTAAAACAGAACCCCGAGTTGTAATCTATTTTGTCTTGCATTCTTGGAGTTACGGTGGTATCTCACTTTAGATTTCCAATCGCATAAGCATATAAAAATAATAATCGTAGATTTGTTTTGTATGAGTATATGGAGGGTTCTTCTTTCGGTTATTTTTCCACCCTTGGCCGTAATCGACAAAGGTTGCGGCTCAGTTTTAATAGTATCGATACTTACGGTATGTGGGTGGATTCCCGGTGTTATCGCCGCCCTTATTATTCTAAATAATCCTAAAAGATAATGTTATGGTTCAAAAATTATTCTTTCTTGCTTGTGTTTCTCTTTTACTGGTCGGTTGTCAATTTACAGAAACCATGGTTCTCAATGAAGATGGCAGCGGTACTATGTCCGTTGAAGTAAATTTGAATGAAATGATGGCTTTTGGGGCTATGGGTGACGATACGCTGGTAACAAAAATTGACACGATTATTTCTATGAAACAGTTTCTTGAAGAAAAAAAGGATAGTATTGCAGCTCTTCCTAAGGAAGAGCAATTGAAACTTAAGAAATTGGAAAATTTTAATATTCATATTAATGTGGATTCTGAAACTTCCGAAATGATATATGATATTTCCACTACCTTTAAATCAGTTGAAACGGTTGATGGTTTAATGAATGCCTTAAACCAAGCCGGTAATTTTGTGCCTGGAATGAATCAAGATAAGGCAATGGAAGAGGATTCATCTCCAGATATTATCGGGGTGAAATATTCTTTTGAAAAGGGCATCTTTAAAAGAGATGCTTATATAAAGGATAAAGCTCGTCACCAAAAAGAAGTGGACAGTCTAAAACAATCCGAAGCATTTTTGGGAGGAGTCAGCTACACCTTGAATTATAAGTTTCCAAAATCCATCAAAAAAGTTTCAGATCCAGCGGCGACACTGTCAAATGACAAGAAAACCATGACCTTGAAGAAACCATTTATTGAATATTTCAAAAATCCTGACTTGTTAGATTTAGAAGTGGAATTGGAAAAGTGATTTCTTTGGAGCGGAAATTGATTGATTACAATGGATATTTCAAAATATGAACAGTAATGTCCAAAAACGAATTTATAATTAACCCTTTAAATATAACCAAATGAAAATATTCTATTTTTTGATTCCCTTATTTATGGTAAATGCCTGTAAAACTCAATCTGGAACGGTAACATCTTCTGAAAAGACAATTATGCAACAAAAGGAAATAAAGGATAGTGGCTGTCCATCTGATGGTACTTGTACTGTAAAGGTGTATAAAAATAAAAGTCTTGAAATCCGTAAAGATGAAAGTATGAGGACCGTATATCCAGAAATAGTGGATGGAAGTAATATTGTGGTAGAATATACTTATTTTAGATCTGGCCCCGAAGGAACTGCCGACGGAAATTATTCCGAAACTATTCAGTTTGAATTACCTGCTGGCACAAAAGAGCTAACCAAACAAAATGCGGCATTGGCAGATGTAAAAATGCTATTTGGTAAAAGTGGGTTTAGAAATCTTGAATATCATCCAGTAACCGACGGAAAACTTTCGGTACAAAGAACTGGCAATAGTCTTAATTTTAGTCTCGATTTTAAAATGGACCAAACCTCTCAGGTTGTTTCTCATATCAGTGAGAAGGTGAGAGTGGAGTAGGGGTTGGGAGTTTAGAGTTATGTGTTATGAGTTATGAGTTATGAGTTAAGAGTTATGAGTTAGGATAGACTGTTTTAAAATGTCAAATTTATTATTGCTTACAGATTACCCAACAGACTACATACTACTGACTACTGCTACTGCTACTGACTACTGCTTACTGACTACTGATTACCGTTAACTAATCACTGATCACAGACCACTGAACACTGACCACTGAATACTCTGAACACCTCCTTTAAAAATAAAAAGTCGGCATCCAAAATTTTGGATGCCGACTTTTTTAAAGCGACTTGTTCTAGAAATCTACTTCTTAACCAGTTTTTTGGTCACTGATCTGTCGCCATTCTTAACAACCAAGAAATACATTCCAGTGTCAATATAGTTGTAATCCAGTTGCTTATTGAAAGTTCCGGTGGATCCTTCATTATAAATTACTTGATTGATCAATCTTCCTCTTAGGTCGTATAACGTTACTTCAATATTATCAGCAGAAGCTGGTTTAAAGCTTAGGTTAAATGTGCCGTTGGATGGATTTGGATATACAGAGAAGTCATCAAAAGTAAAATCTGATACACCCACAGTACCTTGAACAATAATGGCGGCACCGTTAATGTTGAAAAATATATTATCAGATCCCTTTACCATAACTCGTCCTTTTATAGTATTTAGATTGGGTACATCTACTACCGCACTACCAGTGTTTGGCACATTTAGCGCTATGGTAATGGGATAGGTCTGTCCTGAATCTGTAGAGAAAAATATATCCACATTAGAGCAATTTATTGGAGCGGCATCTGTGCCGGCCACATCCCACGTAATAGTTTCTGTGGTGCCCGTATCCCAGAATGAGGTTGCACTTTGCGATGTAACAGTGAAAGGACCCGAATTGCCATCAACGGTTACGATCATATTTGAACTTGCGCTCGCACCTCCTCCAATGGAATTGTCACGGACGGTATATCTAAAATTCATCTGCCTGCCTACAGATGGAACCACTTCCCATCTATTAGAATTATTTCCTCCCATATTACCGGCAATAACAAAGTTCATTGATGGAAAATAGCGTTCTGGACTTGAACTTGGACCAATTGAACGGAAAGTAGGTCCTTGTGTGGAGGTAGTAAGAGGTGGCTGTGTAGCGATTTGTGGATTCATTTGCTCCCATGTATGGGTAAGTGCACCTCCTTCTTGATCTGTTGCAGTTCCTGTCAATACAAATGGAGTGGACTTTGGGATTTTATAATTCGCGCCTGCATCTGCAGTAGGAGCGGTATTATTGGTGTCAGTTATAACAGGACATGTACTACTTACCCCATATCTTATATTGCTCCATATTTCTTGAAGACTAATGGCGTGGAAGTAATCGTCACTATGCCCCTGAACACTTGGCTGGCATACACCTGCATAACTCATAATTGTAGAACCGCTTCCAACCTCCATTGCCGTTCCAGGGTTTCTATTACCCCCACAGGCATTGTTAAAGGTGTGGTTTGCGCCAAACTGGTGACCCATTTCGTGCGAGACAAAATCAATGTAGAAATTATCTGAAATAGGCTGGTATAAACCAGTCACGCCCATTGCTTTGATTCCAGTTACGCAAGGAGATTTTAATCTCGCGATTCCCCCGCCTCCAGTACTGAAAACGTGGCCTATGTCGTAATTTGCATTTCCAATTTTTTGATCACAAGTAACTTGGTTTTGACTGAGCATGGTCTGGCCATTGTTGTTAGTATAAGGGTCTGTTGCTCCATTTAAAAATATAATTTCTTCGTTGGGAACCAGAACCATGGTCAACGAGGCATCTCTTTCATATACACCATTGACTCTGGTCATTGCTGCGTTCATTTCTGAAAGTACAGCAGCTTTTTTCTCTGCATCTGTGGCAGTAGTTGGAATTCCAAGGTTAATTAGGTGCCACTGAGCATATTCACCGGTACAGGCTAAAGCCAATCTATAGGTTCGCAACTTTCCGTCGTTTGCATTTCTTTGAGGATCCATCGGTAATTCCAGATCTGTGGTACCTTCCACCAAACATTCAAATCCTTCGGTAGCAGGAAGTTTATTGATATTATAGGAAATATAATGGTTTCTGTCCTTAGTATAAGGATCAATATATATGGTAGAATAATTTCCTGAACTGATCATTACGTTCACTCCGCCAAAATCAGATATACTTAAACGTGCAATAGCAGTGGGATCATCTATTCCCTGCGCTGCATAGGAACGAGTATTTGGGTGCATTGCTTGTAATTCAGGAGTAAAAGTTGAAGCTTCATAAACACGAAACCTCTGTAATTCACCATTGTTGGTCGGTAAAGTGATAATGACATTGGAATTGCCGCTGAACCTTGCGGGAGCTTGTGCCAAAAAGGTTTTTAAGGCCGGGGTGTTTAGTTTAAAAAGATCAAATTCTTGTGGTGAACTTTTTCTAAATTCCAGTTGTCGGCTTTGGATATCGGAAGTCGAAACCTTTTGCCACAACGAACCCTGAGCGTTCATCCCCAAGCCCACCATCATTAAGGCGAGAAATAATAGAGATTTGAAGTTGTTTGTTTTCATTCTTTAGGTTTAATTATATTAATAATTGAAAGTCGTAAAGATAACAACCTTTTAGGGAAATTAAGGAATATTTAAGACGTTAACTTTCTGTAGCTTTAAAAAAAAACTAAAAATGATCGATGTTTCCGGTATTAGAGTTATTTTATCCATAATTTTGCCCACTTATTATTTGGACTTTTTTTGAAATTATTTCTTCTTGTTGAATCATTTATAATCAGTAAATTATTTGGTTTCTTTGGCAAGAATTGCTGTGTCCAGTGAGACTTTGCTTTTATGGAACTTTTCATTTTGCAAAAAAAAAGAATCCTTGTCCAGAAGTTTGATTTTCAGGAAAGAAGTTTCATATCCCATTACCTTTCAACATTTTTTTAGAACTTTTAAAAATCATTAAAATAAAATTGAAATCAACTGTATCCATCGAAGACTTAGGATTCAAGGACTATAAAGAAACTTGGGAATATCAAGAATTTCTTTTTGGACAAATTTTGGACATAAAAAGCAAAAACCGAAAAATGAATTCATCAGAATCCACTCCGAATTATTTCCTTTTCGTGGAGCATCCCCACGTTTATACACTTGGAAAGAGCGGTCATATAGACAATCTTCTTATTTCTGAGGAAAAATTGGGTGAGATTGGGGCTAAATTTTATAAAATAAATCGCGGGGGAGATATAACCTATCACGGTCCAGGACAAATCGTTGGCTATCCGATTCTGGATTTGGAGAACTTTTTTACAGATGTCCATAAATACCTTCGTTTGTTAGAGGAGATGGTCATCCTTACTCTAACGGAATTCGGACTGAAAGCGGAACGGAGTAACGGAGAAACCGGTGTTTGGCTAGATGTGGGCACTCCATTCGCAAGAAAGATTTGTGCTATGGGGGTTCGGGCCAGCCGTTGGGTGACCATGCACGGTTTTGCACTAAATGTGAATTCGGATTTAGGGTATTTCGATAATATGATTCCGTGTGGAATAAAAGATAAGGCGGTGACTTCTCTGAATGTTGAATTGGGAGTTTCCCAAATTCCCATGGCTGAGGTCAAGGAAAAATTGCTGAAGCACTTCCTGGAGCTTTTTGATGCCGAAATAAACCCAAAAACCGAGGTCTCGACCTCGGTTTAATTATTATGGCGTGGTTAAATCTATTTGGAAAATGCCGTCAACATGCTGGTATCCATTACTTTTCCATTTTTGTAATCCTCTTGTTTTACTAAGCCCACACCTTTAGAAACCCATTGTTTGGAACTTGTTTTTTGGCTTATTCCCATATTTACTTCGGTATCATAGGTTACAACAAAACAATCAAAAGTTCCAGCAGGAGTAGTAATGCTTTCTCGTCCAACTACTTTGCGATTGGTTAAATCCATAGACATATTCATATTCATACCGCTCATTGATATCTTCATGGTCATGTTCGCATCTGGAAGAGTTTCACCCACTGTTAAGTCATTTGGCCAGTCTAAATTGGTTCCCGATATATCGTAATCCATATTTTCAAATTGGTCCATCATTTCAGGACTTAGGAGGGAAGAGAAATCCACAGAAAGCTTATTATCCTTGCAGGTTACCTGAAATTCCATTTGCGAGATAGTTTTTTCTTTTTTATCCTTGACGGTACCCTGCAAAGTACCAACTTTTCCCGAGGCAGTATTGGCGACATTCACTACTTTATAATCAATAACAGAGGTAGGTTTATCCTTTCGGTCATAATTTGTGATCTGGAATTCGGCCCCATCAATTAAGGGGTAATACATGCTGCAGTCATTTTGGGAAATGGCCCACGGCGCAATACAAATAAATAAAATAAAAAGAACGATTCTGTTTTTCATGATTTTTAAGATTTAAAAAAGTTATGGGAAATTGGGATAGATAGGTTTATTAGATATCGTAAAACTGAAATATTTTCCAATTTTACTCTTCATCCTCTTCGTCAGGATCTGTTCCAATTACGTTTTTGTCAGTAGAATCGTTTTTCTTTTTTTTCTTCGCTTTCTTTTTGTTTTTCTTTGGAGCAGCAACTACGGAATCCAGCACTCTATCCGTGCTTTTTTGGGTTTCCTTTTCGGTTCTTCTTTCAATGCTCCTTTCAACAGCTCTTTCGGCTTTTTTACCCAACTTATCAAGAAATTGGGCGCTGCAAATACTTGAAATACAGATAAATATAATTGTAAATATAATTTTCATAATTTAATTTATTTATGGTTTATAATTTTTAAAATAAATGGTGTATTAATGGTTTGTCATTAAATCAATTTCATAGTAATTCATAGTCACTATGGTGCTCTATTTTTTACTCTTGGGGATGAAATCCGGATAACCCGAATATTTTTTAAGGGATGGAACCAATCGTTTCGCTTTCAGAAATGAAGGGGTCTGAATAACAATATTTGCCCTTCAGATTTTAAATATAACAAATTTAGCTTTGTTTTGTGTTAAAATCACATACTTTTTCCTAGAAAAGCATTGAGTCGGAGAGACAATCACTCTCTTTTTAATTGATATCATAAACAATCACTCCTTTCGGATCGCCCTTTACTGCAAGACGAATTCCATTTTTTGAGTCGTTTTTACCCATTGAAGCTTCTGATGTTCCATATATAGGAAACCCATTTATCAAATTTCCATTAGAGTTGAAAACATAGACTTTTTTCTCTTGGATTTCAGTAATGGTGGCATAAGTTTTTTGATGGATATCAAAAAGCTGAGGTTTGCTGTAAAGTCCCATAGGAAGTTCGACCAGTTTCCCATCAATTCGCAAAAGATTATCATCTAAGGTAGCTTTGGTGTTGCGGTTAATGACAAACCAATAATTACTTCCCACGTTTACGTTTTGGGATGAAACCTTTCCGTCTTCGGAAATCCGTTCCTTGGTGTTTTCTTCCGTAATCACAACAAAGGTGTTGTCTTCCAACGTTACGGGAATTTCAGAGAAGTTGAATTTTTTCGAAACGGAAACCCTGGGTCTGCCAACTCTGCTCAGAATATTGAGCGTGCCATTTTCCTCTGCGATGACGATATAATCTTTCTTGCCTATTCTAATATGTGTAGGGGGCTGAACAATTTTGCTCTTTGCTTTCGAAAAGGCAAAACCTCTAACTGTTTTTCCTTCCTTGTCGTAAAGTAAAACCTCTTTCCCCTGGACCACCATGAATCGATATTTGCGATTGTTGTCGTAATCAAATACGGAGAGAGGCTGGGTAATTTCATCCTTAAATTTGATGGGAAATCCCTTAGCTTCCTTCCCATTTCGATCCAAAATATAGACCGAATTTTTTGTAGCAAAGGCCATTTGTTTATTTCCTTTTCCGTAAATATCCACCTCTTCTATTTTACCTAGAATAGGCGAACCGAGGTTTTTGCTCCAAAGTATTTTTCCGTTTTCTGATATATAATAAAGTTTATTGCTGATGTCCTGTACCGCCACATTTCCGTTGTCGCCAATTATTTGTGGACTTCCCAATACGGAATTTTCGAGATTTATGTTGAATTTTTCAGAAACTGTGTTGGCGATACTTTTCGTTTCCGTTTTCCCTTCTTCCCTGCAACTAAGTGTCACGTGTGCGAAATTTCTGTCAAAACTGAACTGAAGTGCAGCCAGTGGATACTTTGCTAACGAAATGTTTTTAAAGCTCTTTTGGGATTTTACATTGAAAAATCCAGAAATGGTCTCTGAAAAATCTCCTTGCATCTTAAAGATTAATAGAGAAGAAGCCGAGCTTAAATTCTGGGCCGTTTTTTCAAAATAAGAAGTATTTTTTAAGGTTGAAGCGTTTTGGAAAGAAGCAATCAGGTTTTGCGCCGAAGCCTCACTTTCGGTAAAAACAAAGAAGTTGTCAAGTTGAAAAACATAATTCGCCTTTTCCGCATTTATAAGAGGATAAAATGTTTTTTGAAAAAGTTGCGGTTCGCTGAAACTTTTAATTTCTACCTCACGGAAAGAACTTTCGATGGAAACAAAACGTGCCAAAGCGTCGCTGGTTAAAGAGGCGTCAATACTCTTAATAAAAATAGCTGTTTCGTTTTTCATTCCAATCGTGCCAACTTCATTAATAGAGCCAAAGATTCCTGTGGGTTTTACTGTTTCTTTGTCACCACGGAAATTTCGAAGTTGTGCTTGTAGCTTTTCAGCATCGTCAAATGTAAAGCTCATTGCGCTCATTGCATCAATTGGCACTAGTGCCGCCAGATCATTTTGTTGTGGCACCTGTCCTTCAAAAACGTTGAGCAATTGAGGGATTGTGTCTGTAGCCAATGTGATTCCAGTAGCCTTAAAAGACTCTGGTGCAATAGAAATATCCATCGCAGTCCACGAAGTGAAATCCACGCTCGAAGAATCTGTAATAGCCACTTTATTTCCTCGTAACAAGGCGGTAAGGTCACTGGAAGTTGGTAAATCAAATACTTTTTTAAAGGTTTCTTCCCGTTCGGTCTTTCCGTTTAGGATGTCCATTAAAATCTGCTGGGAAGAAGAAGCTACAAAAACACTGTCCAAAATGGCGGCAAAGGCTGTTTTTTTGTCAATTGTGATCCTCTGAAAAGATTGACCCCCAATTTCTAAGGTTTCAATGACTTTATCTTGGATGGAATCAGGTTGAAAAAGATTTGTGGTTTGTTTGGAGATAAATGTATAGGCCGAAAGCGAATCGTTGATTGTGTTGATGCACAAAATACTTTGCGAATTTGGATGTAGATTTTTCAGCAAGGTCGCGTCTTTGGAAAAGAACAAATACGGGATGGTTTTATCAAATTTTGAAAGCAGCGAGCTGTTTTCGATATCAGCCTGCAATCCTTCCCAATTTGATATTTTTAAGATCACGGAAGTCTCTTGAGGTACAAAATCCATCAAGGTTCCCGTTTTTTGAGGTGTTTCTTTACAGCTCAAAATAGAGATGAAAAGCAAGAGCAAAATCAGTTTTCCCGCAATATTTTTCATATTCACAAATGTAACACGGAATGTAGTCGGTATCAAGCCGATTGGAAAATGTTTATTGACGGGTTTTCAACAGTTGAACAAGGTGAAATAATAACTTGTGGATGTATGCTAATATTATCTGAATGTAGTGGTTAAAAGGGGGAACACAGTACATCAACCTTCAGACAGTTCATTTAATTCTATGGGCAATAGCTTGAAACTCTTTCTATGGAAAATTGTACTGCCGTGTATGCGAAGAGCTTCCCGATGTTCTTCGGTGGGATAACCTTTGTTCTGTTTCCAATTATATACAGGAAAATGGCGGTGAAGCGAGGTCATATATTCGTCTCTATACGTTTTGGCCAAGATAGAGGCGGCCGCGATATGAAGGTATTTGCCATCACCCTTCACAACGCATTCATAGGGTATTTGTTGATAAGGTTTAAATCGGTTGCCATCTATTGCAATAAATTCTGGACAGTGGGAAAGTCCTTCTATTGCGCGGTGCATCCCTAAAATGGAGGCATTCAAGATGTTGATTGTGTCAATCTCATCCATCATTACGTGAACAACTTTGAAGCAGATTGCCTCTCTTTCGATAATTTCACGAAGTTCATTGCGTTTTTTAGCAGAGAGTTGTTTGCTGTCCGTTAAAAATGGATGCTTGAATTTATTGGGAAGAATCACCGCTGCGGCAGTAACCGGTCCGGCCAGACAGCCTCGACCAGCTTCATCCGTTCCGCATTCCAGAAGATTCCGATTTATTTTTAGCTTCAGCATGATGAATGCAAAACTCTATAAAAAATTCTAAATTCCAAATTCCGCCTTCGGTACATTTTGAAACCTTGAAAGTTTTATCAGGATCATTCATTGTTTATAGTGGTTTCAAAAGGTGACTGAGTGAATTTCAGTGTGCGAAGCAAAGCTGAAATTTGTACCGAAGCCCCAAAAAAAAATTACCTTTGTCCAAAAGTACCGTAAGTATGAAGAAAATACTTTTGTTCTTGTTGGTTTCCTTGGTCACGGCAACTGTGTTTTCGCAAGCTCCTTCTCCCAAAAAGGAAAAACCGCCGATTCAGGCTTATAAAATAATCTCCTTTGACCGTGACACTACCTATGTGGACACGACGCTTTCCATTCAGAAAAAGTATAAGTTCAATTATCTGCGGAAAGACAATTTTGGACTTTTGCAATTTTCGAACGTTGGCGAATCATACAATTCCTTGACTTATTCTTTTGATCGATTAAATCTGAAACCGCTCTTTGCCGCACAATCCCATCATTTCAATTATAAGGAAATCGAGGATGTCAATTATTACCATGTGCCTACTCCATTTACGGAGCTTTATTTTAAAACCGCCTATGTGCAGGGCCAGCAGCTCGATGCATTTTTTACGGTGAACACCTCTCCGCAATTCAACTTTTCCATTGGCTACAAGGGAGTGCGATCTCTTGGAAAATACCAACACATTTTGACCAGTACAGGGAATTTTCTGTTTACCGCCAATTACCACAATTTGAGCAAGCGCTATGCTATGCGTGTTCACGTGGCAGCACAGGATATTATGAATCAGGAAAATGGAGGGTTGAAAGATTCTTCCTTGGGTCTTTTTATAAATGATGACCCGGAATTTAAGGATAGAGGAAGGTTGGATGTTAAATTTGAAGACGCTGCCAATAAATTGGAGGGAATCCGCTTTTATGGCGACCATTATTATGAGCTAATCAGCGATCGTGATAGTATTAGCCACTCGGTTTTGACCCTTGGAAATGTAATTTCTTATGAACACAAATTTTTTCGATACGACCAGGACAAGCCTTTTAAGGCTTTTGGCCCTTCTTATGTAACTTCGAATTTATCTACAAGAACAAAGCTTGAGGACTTCAATGTAAAGGGTTATGTAGATTATGACAATTCTCTTTTAGGGAAAATCACCGCTTGGGCCGGTTATACCGATTTGAATTATGGTTATAATTCAGTTTTAATTCTTGATAATGGTAGAATTCCTGACCGAATCATTGGCAATATGGTAGAAGCAGGAGCAGCCTATCAGAAGGAATATCGGGGATTTGAACTATCTGGAAAAGGAGCGATTAATCTTGCAGGGGATTTCGAGGGAAATTATCTTCAAGGAGCGGCTTCATTTAATTTGAAGGATGACTATAGTGCCAAAGCTTCTTTGACCATCCATTCCGTGGTGCCCAATTTTAATTTTCAATTGTACCAAAGTGATTACAAAAATTACAATTGGAAAACGAACCTGAACAATGTAAAAACCCAAGAACTGAAGTTTGAGATCAACACCAAGAAATTTGGAAATGCCTCCGTTAGTTATACCGGCATTGATGATTATACCTACTTTGGGATAAAAGCAAATGATAGCACCCCATCTCCTTTGCAAGCTTCAGAACGTGTGGATTATTTAAAGATAAAAGCTGAAAAGGAATTTAGGTACGGAAATTTTGCGCTGGAAAATACACTAATGTACCAACAGGTTTTTAATGGGGAAAATGTTTTCAACGTACCACAATTCATAACCAGAAATTCCCTTTATTATCAGAATCATTTGTTTAAAAAGGCTTTGTTTTTGCAGACCGGAGTTACTTTCAACTACTTCACAAAATACAATATGAATGCCTACGATCCTGTTCTGGCCGAATTTTATGTCCAGAATGATCAGGAATTAGGAGGTTTCCCACTTGTTGACCTCTTTTTTAATGCGAAAATTAGACAGACCCGAATTTACTTTATCTACGAAAATTTTACTGCTCTTTTCGCAAGTAAAAATGAATACTTTGCAGCTCCGGGATATCCTTATCGGGACAATGTTTTACGGTTTGGGATCGTTTGGAATTTCTTTTTGTAACGAAATTGTTTCAAGAGAATGACATATCTTATTTAAATGTATAAAACACAGTAGAATGAAAACAATCTTACTTACCTATTTAATCTTTCTAAGTACAATAGTTACTTTTGGACAAGTAAAGGAAATTTATTTAAATGATGATTTGAACGAAATCTCTCTTTTGGATTTTAATAATTTAAAAGACCCTTATAAAAATTTTGACGTTAGGTTTGATATGGACACTTTAATCATAAATGTAAAAGTCCAACGAATTAGTAAAGGTCAAATTGCCCCATCTAAACTTGATTCCATTAGAAATGAACTATCTTCCCTATCCGGACGAAGCATTCCCAAAAATGATGTCCTGATCATAAATTATTATCCAGGCCTGGATTGGTGCAACTCAACTGGTGACAAGTCGCTCACACGGGTGAACTATAAAAGTTTTCTAAAAAAACTTAATAAGACGGAAGACGCAAGTCAATTCTTTGTGTATAAATCCCCCGAAGGGACCGCCGAATACGGGGAGCAATTGCATTGGTTCAAGGACAGCTCCGGAATTATGGAAAACACATTTTTTCCCATCCATTATCCTTGTGGCAGTTACGTGTTAATTGACAATGAGGGAAATTTTTATGTTCGAAAAGGGGAATATAATATTGGAGAAATCCTCGGTCTTTTAAAGAATAGAGAAACAACCTTTGACCCCGCTTTTCAGAAATAATTACTGCTTGGGGGTTTGATTTCATAATACGCCCCTTGGATAGCGATCGGGATTCTATTTGGTTTGGATTTTTTGAATCAGTTGCTAATCCATAAAGCTAAAAAAGACGTTTGGTACAAATAATGTAAATAACTGAAAGTCTAACACAAAAAATTTATGAATAAAGCTATTCTCTTAATATTGATACTATCATTATGCAGTTGCTCGAAATTCGAAGATGATACGGAAAACAGTTGCGCATCAGACTGTACCACATTACAAGGAAGATTTATTACATTAGATAATGTAGGGTTAAAAGGAGTAAAAATCTCAGTAAAGTATAGAATTCCCGGAGGCGAATTAGGGGGCGGTTATACTAGGAAAATTGTCGAAACAGTAACAGGTCAAAATGGAAATTTTTACAAACAATTTTATATTAAAGATAGTGAACTTGGAGATTTAGCCGAGGGTTATTTTAAAGTTGAAATTGACGATTCCAACTTAGACGTTGATAAATACATTCTTTCCTATAATCGTATTGGAAATACAACCGAATCCCTTGGAAATGCTATTTATGGTATAAACTCGCGGGATACTTTAATTGGAAACACCTACTATCTGCCAATAAAAACCCACATTATAGTAAACTTAAATAATTTTATTCCCATTCAGAACGGTGATTATTTTGAAGTGAGAACATTATATCCTTTTGGCCCCAAGGTTGGATGGAACGATTTTCTCGATTCGGAATATGCAACTGGCTTCAGTGGCCACGGAAATTTTATGGCTAATGGGTTAGACACCCAATTAAAACCTTGGGTTGCGGAAAAAGAACGAAATATCATTCGAATAGCACGGAGGAAAAATGGAATCAATACTTATGAAGATTTTCAAATATTCGTTCCCTCAAACAATTCCATTGAATTAACGTACGATTATTAAAACCGTTTTACAGACTATGTTTTATGTGCAAAGGTTTTTGCACATTACAATGAAAAAGTATTTATAGTCCTCCTTGTCCTGGTATCCTATTTCCACAGACCCACATCGACTTCCATTTACGAAAACTTCACTGTGTTTTTTGCCAATAAAAATGTGCCAGGCATTAAAATGAAAACATTCCTCACAACCAAAGCCAGTAGAGTACCTACAATTTTCCATCGGGGTAGTAAAATCAACAGAAGTTAAATTTACTCCTAATCAAAGGTAGTTGAGTGATCCCGTTCCGATAGCTATCGGAATCATCGGGATTGGACCGAAACTAATCCCTCAAAAGTCCTCTAGAAATTACAATTTTCTGAATTTCTGAAGTGCCTTCGTAAATCTGGGTGATTTTGGCATCGCGCATTAACCGCTCCACGTGATATTCTTTTACGTAGCCATTTCCACCGTGCACTTGAACTGCCTCAACAGTAACGTCCATTGCCACTTGGCTGGCATAAAGTTTTGCCATAGCGCCGCTCATATCATAGTTGTTGCCTTGGTCTTTGTCCCAAGCTGCTTTCAGTACGAGAAGCCGGGCTGCTTCAATGCTGGTGTGCATATCGGCAAGTTTAAAAGCAATGGCTTGGTGGTTGCAGATTTCCGTTCCGAAAGCCTTTCTCACTTTGGAATACTCACGAGCAAGATCATAAGCTCCTGCCGCTATACCCAAGGCTTGTGCTGCAATACCGATTCTTCCTCCAGAAAGAGTTTTCATCGCAAAGGAAAATCCAAAACCATCTTCGCCGATTCTATTTGCTTTTGGAACTCTGACATCGTTGAAGATCAAAGAATGGGTATCGCTTCCGCGAATTCCCAGCTTGTCTTCTTTTGGGCCGATTTCAAAACCTTTCCAGCCTTTTTCAACTATAAAGGCATTGATTCCTTTATGTTTTTTCTCTTTATGGGTTTGGGCAATTACCAAATAATAATCTGCCGTACCGCCATTGGTAATCCAGTTTTTTGTTCCATTTAAAATATAATCATCACCATCTTCAATTGCGGTAGTTTTTTGTGAAGTAGCATCGCTACCAGCCTCTGGCTCACTAAGGCAAAATGCTCCCAGCTTTTCGCCAGTTGCCAATTTGGTCAGGTATTTTTGCTTTTGTTCCTCTGTACCGTAGGCCTCAAGACCGTAGCAAACCAAAGAGTTGTTTACTGAAACGATTACAGAACAAGAAGCATCGATCTTGCTCAACTCTTCCATTACTAACGCGTAGGAAACCGTATCCATACCGCCTCCGCCGTATTTTGGATCTACCATCATCCCCAGAAATCCGAGCTCGCCCATTTTCTTGACTTGTTCGGTTGGAAATTTTTGTTGGTTGTCACGTTCAATAACTCCTGGAAGCAATTCGGTACGTGCAAAATCACGAGCTGCGTCGCGTATCATTTTCTGTTCTTCGGATAGCTTAAAATCCATAGGCTTTTTATAAGAAAAAATTATGTTTTGTTGAGAAAGGGCAAAGGTACTTATAAAAAGCAAATTCCAAGGAAAACAAATTCCAAATAACTAGGAGGGGACAGCACCAAATTCCAAATTCCAAATTCCAAATCATTGTTGTCCAATAAAAGAAATGATTAACCTAATAGCCCTATATCATATATAGTCCGCCGAGGCGGACTTAGACCTGAAGGTGGGTGATATGTCCTTAACGGCATACTGTCCGCCGTGGCGGACAAAATATTGGTAGCCAGTATTAAGCATTTAAATAAATGTCCGCCGCGGCGGACATAATATAATTTTTAACCGGACAATACTAATTCCAAATTCCAAATGTTGAGAATTGATTTTTGAAATTTAATTGTAATTTGGTTCTTGGATTTTTGGAATTTATTTAAGATTTGGCTCTATTTATTGGGATTTTTTTCCAAAGTTCCTTCGTATCTTTAAATTTCAAACCTTCTATATAATTTGAAAAAAGACAAATATCATATCATTGGAGTTATGAGCGGCACGTCACTAGATGGGATAGATCTAGCGGAGGTTCAGTTCGAGGTTGCGGAAGAGCCGGGATCCTCAGACGAAAATGAAAATATTTGGAATTTTGAAATCCTTAAAGCTGAAACAATACCCTATTCTTCCTATTGGAAAAAGGATCTTCGAGATGCAATTAATTATTCCCAGGAACAATTGGACAGACTCGATTTCAAATACACCGAAAAACTTTCCGAAGAGATTTCAGGTTTTATCCAAAGAAATAATATTCAGGAAATCGATGCTATTTGTAGCCATGGTCATACTATTCTACATCAGCCAGAAAAGGGAATGACCTTACAAATTGGGAATCTCCCACGATTGGCTAAAATGGTTTCTCGAACTGTTGTCTGCGATTTTAGAACACAGGATGTGAAAATGGGAGGACAAGGCGCGCCACTTGTTCCGATTGGAGATCGACTGCTTTTTCCCGAATATGACCACTGTTTAAATCTCGGTGGCTTTGCAAATGTTTCATCTGAAGTTGAGGGTCGTCGAATTGCCTATGATATTTGTCCTGTAAATATCGTTTTGAACCGTTATGCGGAAAAACTTGGAAATGATTTTGACGAGGATGGGAAATGGGCTAGGAGTGGGAAAGTAAATTCAATATTGCTTGAAACTCTGAATGCTCTTCCCTTTTATTCAGAAAAACCTCCCAAATCTCTTGGTTTGGAGTGGGTGAACGGAAATATCTTTCCCCTTATAGATAAAATTGATCTTTTTCCAGAAGATGTTTTGCGAACTTTCACAGAGCATATTGCTATGCAATTATCCCATCAATTTTCGGATAATACGACAGTATTGATAACCGGTGGCGGAGTGTATAACTCGTTCTTACTTGAAAGATTGAAAAACTTGAGTTCGATTGAGGTAGTTGTTCCCCCTTCCGAAATAGTCGAGTACAAAGAAGCTTTAATTTTTGGTCTTCTGGGCGTCCTCAAACTTCGTGGGGAAGTGAACTGTTTATCGAGCGTTACTGGTGCCGAAAACGACCATTCTTCAGGAGAAGTTTTCACCCCATAATTTTTCTTCTAAATAGAGACAAACACCTACTAAGTTTTTTATATTTGTCGGGGAAATTTAGAGCCTTCGCGAAAGAAACCTATCATTCTGCAACGCTTTGACTAAAGAGAGATTAACCTGCCTATATTAATGAAAGATTTACTTAAGAAGTACGAAGAAAAAGATCCTGAAATAATTTTCCATTGGAACGACCCCGAAACGGAAGCCGAAGGTTGGACCGTCATCAATTCACTTCGCGGTGGAGCCGCAGGTGGAGGGACCCGGATGCGAAAAGGACTTGACATGAATGAGGTGCTTTCTCTGGCCAAAACTATGGAAGTGAAATTCACTGTAGCTGGGCCACCGATTGGCGGTGCAAAAAGTGGGATAAACTTTGACCCCTTCGACCCTCGAAAAAAAGGAGTTTTGGAACGTTGGTTTAAAGCGGTTTTCCCTTTAATAAAAGCCTATTATGGAACAGGAGGAGATATGAATGTAGATCAAAGACAGGAAGTGGTTCCGTTTCTTGAACAGTGCGGAATAAGGCATCCTCAAGAGGGAGTATTTAACGGTCATTTTAATCCAACCGAAGAGGACAAAATCACCCGAATAGAACAATTGAGAAATGGAGCGGGGAAAACATTGGAAAATCCTGAATATTGCCCAGATGTTTCTGGAGGTTACAAAGTAGCCGATA
Organism: Aequorivita sp.; assembly: GCA_034676445.1. Lineage (GTDB taxonomy): Bacteria > Bacteroidota > Bacteroidia > Flavobacteriales > Flavobacteriaceae > Aequorivita. The sequence continues at coordinate 803,611 of JAUCCE010000005.1, read as the reverse complement.
TGATCACCGGTTTTGGCGTAGCCGAAGCTGTAAAGCATTACTACAATATCTATGGGGGAAGCGTTAAAGGAAAACGCGCAGTGGTTCAGGGCTTTGGCAATGTTGGTTCTGCAGCCGCTTACTACCTTTCTCAAATGGGCGCAAAAATCGTTGGGATAATAGATCGCGATGGCGGTATTATCGATCAGGATGGTTTTTCCTTTGAGGAAATCAAGCAACTTTTTCTAAATAAAGATGGGAACACATTGGTCGCTGACAACATGATTCCTTTTAATGAAATTAATGAACAGATATGGAAGCTTAATGCTGAAATATTTACACCCTGTGCGGCCTCCAGAATCGTTACAAAGGAACAAGTCTCACAAATGATCGCCAACGGATTGGAGGTAATTAGTTGCGGTGCCAACGTCCCTTTTGCCGATAAGGAAATCTTCTTCGGCTCCATAATGGAATATACAGATGAACACGTTAGTTTAATTCCAGATTTCATAAGTAATTGTGGAATGGCACGGGTTTTTGCCTATTTAATGGAAGGTAAAGTTGAACTATCAGACGAGGCGATTTTTAACGATGCTTCTATGACTATCAAGCACGCAATCCAAAATATTTTTAATGCTAACCATACTAAAATAAACGTCAGCAAGACTGCCTTTGAGATTGCGCTGAAACAATTGATATAATTTAAAATTAGGAGTAAATGGAATCGATCATCATTTTAATTTTCGTACTCGGGTATTTATCCATTACGTTGGAACATCCGTTAAAGTTGGACAAAACGGTTCCAGCTCTGATAATGGCCTCTCTTATATGGGCTGTTTTGGCAATTGGTTTCACCAGTGGTTGGTTTGATGTTATCAACGGTGAGGGTCAGGTCTTCAGTTTTCTTTCTGGTGGTGAAAGTGCAATGGAAGGTTTTGAGGGTACATTATTGCACCACCTTGGAAAAACGTGTGAGATCTTGATTTTCTTGATCGGTGCGATGACCATTGTTGAAATAATAGATCTCCATCAAGGTTTTGAGGTGCTTAAAAGCGCCGTACATACCAAAAGTAAACGAAAGTTGTTATGGATCATCGGTATTATTGCCTTTTTCCTTTCTGCTGTTATCGATAACCTTACAGCTACAATTGTGCTAATAACCCTTCTCAGAAAGTTGGTCCACACACGGGAGGATCGGTTATGGTATGCAGCTCTTATCGTTATTGCTGCAAATGCTGGTGGAGCTTGGTCCCCCATTGGTGACGTTACCACAACCATGTTGTGGATTGCTAAAAAAATTACCGCGGCAGGATTAATAGAATTTGTGGTCCTTCCTTCCATCGTCTCTTTTGCGGTTCCATTTTTGATAGCCAGTTATCTACCTGTTTTCCGAGGTACCCTTGATGCCCCTGCACTTGAGGTAAGTGAAGAAACCAAATTGCTTAGTAGTAGGACTATGTTGTTTTTAGGATTGGGAATGATAATTTCTGTGCCCGTTTTTAAAGCGCTAACCCATTTACCTCCCTATATGGGAATGATGCTTGCTCTGGGAGTGGTTTGGTTAGTTTCGGAATACATACACCCAGAAGAGGATTTTAACAACGAAAAAAGAGCACTGTATTCTACCCACAAGGCCTTATCGAGAATTGAGATCTCCAGTATCCTGTTTTTCCTCGGAATATTGATGGCCGTAGCGGGATTGGAAGCTCTGGTTTATGGATCAATAAACGGTGAAGAGGTAGGTACACTGCGGTATATGGCAGAAGTATTGCAAGGAGCTATTCCAAATCAGGATATTGTGATATTGCTTTTGGGTGTGTTGTCGGCCATTATAGACAACGTACCATTGGTAGCCGCCTCCATGGGAATGTACGATATGCCCATAGATTCTGTATTGTGGCACTTTATTGCTTATTCCGCCGGAACGGGTGGAAGTATGCTCATTATTGGTTCGGCTGCAGGTGTTGCCGCTATGGGTATGGAGCGTATCGACTTTATTTGGTATCTTAAAAAGATAAGCTGGCTTGCATTTATCGGCTTCATTACGGGAGCCGGTGTATTCCTGCTTTTTGAAAGGGTTTTATTTCATCACACCTAACAATTTCTGAAACCTATTCTCGTTATCCACTAAAACCAAACATATTTTATGCTAAACTTCTTAATTCAGGAAGGTGCTGAAGTGGCACAAGACCTTGAACCCGTTGCCCAAGAAAAAACACTTTCCATAATGGATCTTCTTATGACCGGTGGGATCGCTGGTCAAATAATCATCGGTATTCTTTTCGTATTGCTTTTCGTGGCAGTTTACATTTATTTTGAAAGGCTTTTCGCAATAAAGGATGCTACCAAGATGGATACCAACTTTATGAAACAAATCCATGACCACGTTGTTAAAGGTAACATTCAGGCGGCTAAGCTTCTATGTGCACAAAACAACACTCCGGTTTCGCATTTAACCGAAAAAGGTCTGTCACGAATTGGAAGTCCTTTGGAAGACATTAACACGGCCATCGAGAATGCAGGACGTTTAGAAGTTTATAAGTTGGAAAAAAATGTGAGCGTATTGGCCACTATCGCGGGAGCTGCTCCGATGATAGGTTTCTTGGGGACGGTTATTGGTATGGTTTTAGCATTCCATGAATTGGCAACGAGTAGTGGCCAAGCAGAAATGGGTGGACTTGCCGAAGGAATTTACACCGCAATGACAACAACCGTTGCTGGTTTGATTGTTGGGATTATTGCCTATATTGGCTATAATCATTTGGTTGTTCGGACCGATAAAGTAGTGCATCAAATGGAAGCGACAGCTGTAGATTTTCTAGATATGTTAAACGAGCCTAGTTAATGAATTTAAGAGGACGAAATAAAATTAGCGCCGAGTTCAGCATTAGCTCCATGACAGATATTGTGTTCTTGTTATTGGTATTTTTCTTGCTTACTTCGCCCGCTATTACGCCTAATGCATTGGATTTGATTCTTCCAAAAGCATCGGGAAAAACTTCCAATGTACAAAAAGCATCGGTCAGCATTACCAAAGACCGTGCTTTTTATGTGGATAATGAAAGAGTAAGCGAATATAGCATTGAAAAGGAACTGAAAAGAATTTTGGCAGGACAGGAAGAGCCTACCATTATTCTGAGAGCTGAGGAAGGAGTGCCCATTGAAGATGCCGTTTTTGTGATGGATATCGCCAACAAAAACAAATATAAAGTGGTTCTTGCCGTTAGACCGAAATAAGTTTTCAGTGATCAGTAGTCAGTAAATCAGTAATCAGTATTCAGTGAACAGTATCTAGTAACCAGGAATTCCAAATTCCAAATCACGAATCCCAAATCCCAAATCCTTGAGCCTTTTAGACACAGAACATAAGCGAAAAAGTATGATCATCACAGTAACTGTGCATGTAATCATTCTTATTCTGTTGTTTTTCGTGGGAATGAGATATCTCGACCCCCCGATCGAGCAGGGTATTGCGGTTAATTTCGGAACTTCGGAGACGGGAAGCGGAACTATTCAGCCAACTGAAAAAATACAGTCTTCGCCAAAAAAAACTACTTCGGAACCTATTTCTCAACCCAAATCGGAAATAAAAGAAGAGGTGGTTACCCAAGACAATGAAGACGCTCCTGTAATAAAAAAGGAGAAACCCAAAAAGGAGCAGACTGAAACTCCGGTGAGAGAACAACCTAAGAAAGAAGAGAAAAAGCCAGATCCCAAACCAGATAAATCAACTTCGGATGCACTTTCCAGTATTTTGAACGGACCTAAAAGTGATGGGACTGCCAAGGGAGGCGAGGGCAATGATGAGAAACCTGGAGATAAGGGAGATCCGGATGGTGATCCTAATGCAAGTGCCTATTATGGTACAGGGAAAGGATTGGACGGTGATGGTAATTATCAGCTAGGCGGAAGAAAAGCCCTGAATAAGGAAAGATTTGTGCAAGATTGCAATGAGGCAGGAACAGTAGTGGTGAGCATTGAAGTGGACCGAAATGGTAATGTAATCAGTGCAACTCCCGGAGTACGTGGAACCACGAATAATTCTAAATGTCTTACGGATCCTGCAAAACGAGCCGCCTTGGCGACAAAATTCAACCCCGACGACAAAGCTCCAGCAAAGCAAATCGGGAAAATCATCTATAAGTTCAGTCTTTCTGAATAGAGGGGCGTTGTTTTTTATTTTTTACTGGGATTCAATTGTCAAAAATTTTCGGCAGAAATTTCGTCCTGCAAGGTTTTAAAATCTAGTAGGTCTTTAGGAAACTATGCGGGTATTTTTAGTAAACAAATTCGAAACTATACCTACAAGGTCAAAAAAAGGACTTGTAGACCGGCATGAGGTGCTCGGTATCCATTCCAGACCCCAAAGAGGTCTCAGAGTATCTTTGGGGTCTAATGCGGCGCGGAGAAGGTTCAATTACAGGAAAGTTTCTTGGACTTGCTATAAAGGAAGGTGGTAATCTCATAATTTTTGAAATTTCTGAACATCAATAAATTATACCGGGTATATATATGTTGTAGTGCTTATTTCCCTAAGGTATAATGCCGATATAGAATTTAAGGAGCATTTTTGCCACATTTAAAATCATAATCGGTATTAAATAACAAACAGGAGTCTTCTTTTCCTAAATGTCCATATAATTATCATTTCCTTTTTTCTGTATCTTTAGGCTTCATTAAGTGATGCTATGCTTCGTATTTCTATTTTTCTACTCATTGTTTCCTGCCTAATAGGATGTAAAGAATCTTCCAATAAGAAGAATGATTCTGTTTCCGACCTGTCCCCCGAGGTGGAGAAACCTATTTTGGAATTCCCTAAAAAAAAGAAGAAAGGACAAAATCCATTCGATTTTAAATTTATGCAACGTGCCTATCCCAGTGGAAAAATTAAAACTTCAGCATATTCCGAAGCAATGCAATGGAAAAATCAAACGGCAAATAGAAGTACTGCCAATGAAATATGGGTGTTCGCCGGTCCGTTGAATATTGGTGGTCGCATTACGGATATTGAAATCGCTTCCAATAATTCTGAGGTTTATTATATCGGTGCAGCTTCTGGCGGGATATTTAAGAGTGTTAACGGAGGAAATGATTGGACACCAATTTTTGACAATCAAGCAATGCTCTCCATTGGAGACATTGAAATTTCCAAAAGTAACAACAACTTGATTTATGTAGGAACTGGTGAAGTCAACGCAGGCGGTGGCTCTTTAGTCTATGATGGTGATGGAATCCACAAAAGTTATGATGGCGGAATTTCATGGGAATCAAAAGGTCTGGCCAATATTGGTAGCGTAGGAAAAATTGTTTTGGATCCCAATGATGATAATACGGTTTTTGTCGGCGCAATGGGCCCGTTATTTAAAAACAGTAGCAATCGTGGAGTTTATAAAACTACCGATGGTGGGGATAGTTGGGAAAAAGTTCTGTTCGTGAGCGATTCCACAGGAATTGTGGATATGGCCATCCATCCCACTAACGGAAATATTGTATATGCTGCGAGCTGGGAACGAATTCGTAGGCCTAATCGAAGACAATATGGTGGAATAACATCAGGAATTTACAAAACTACTGACGGTGGTTCCAATTGGACAGAACTTACCAATGGTCTGCCAAACACAACGTCACAAAAAGGACGAATTGGTTTTGATATTTCACAATCCAATCCCAATGTATTATATGCTCGCTATGCTGATTCCGAAGGAAATATCCAAGGCGTATATAAAACCGTGAATGGTGGTGATTCCTGGACTGCGGTTAATTCCAGTCAATTGACAGATGTAGGATTTCACTGGTGGTTTGGCGGAATTTTTATTGATCCAACGAATGAAAACGTACTTTATAATTTAGATTTTGAAGTGCAGAAATCAACTAATGGAGGAAATAGTTGGACCAATGCCTTTAATTATGTCCACGTGGACCAGCATGCAATGGCTTTCCAAACTTACAATTCCAGTGAAATTTTACTAGGAAACGATGGTGGTCTGTACTATAGCAGTAACGGTGGCTCTTCTGCGACTAAGGATTTAAAACTTCCAATTACCCAGTACAATCGAATTTTTGTCGATGCTCAAAACGAAAACAAGATTTACGGAGGTGCGCAGGATAATAGCACAAGCCGAACACAAACAGGTGGACTAAGTGATTGGAATATAATTTATGGCGGTGATGGATTTCAGCCTTTGGTGGACCCCACGAATACCAATGTTATTTACGCCCTCTATCAATACGGGGGTCTCGGGAAATCTACCAATAACGGGGGTTCATTCTACGATGCCACAAATGGAATATCTTGGGGTGATAGAAAAAATTGGGACACGCCCATCACTTTCGATCCCAACAATTCACAAATCCTTTATTTTGGCACCAATAGACTCTATAAAACCACAAATGCAGCAGGCAATTGGAGTCCCATTAGTCCTGATTTAACTGATGGTCCACATACTGGAAATCTTACTTTTGGGACTATAACAACAATCAGTGTTTCCCAATTTGACAGCCAGATCATTTTTGTGGGTACGGACGATGGAAAGGCGTGGATAACTCAAGATGGAGGAAGTAACTGGACGGACATTTCAGCGGGAATTCCGAATCGTTGGGTGACCAAAGTTTTGGCTTCAAGAGAAAATCAGAGTACAGCTTATCTTACCCTTTCGGGCTATCGTTTTGGCCAAAATGTGGGCCATGTATATAAAAGCACTGACTTAGGAAATTCTTGGGTCGACATTTCAACGAGTCTGCCGGATATCCCGGTGAACGATATCGAGCAGGATAGTTTTGGAAACATCTTTATTGCCACCGATGTAGGAGTAATGGCTTCCAAAGATGAGGGTGAAAATTGGATCGTTCTCGGAGAGAATTTACCATCCGCTGTGGTTTCAGATTTATTCATTCACGAAGGTTCGCAGTTCCTGTTTGCCGCAACTTACGGTCGTTCCATTTATAAAATTGATATTTCCAACAATATTATGAACATCGATGGAAATCTATTTCCTTCGGAAGTGAAAATCTATCCGAATCCGGCTTCCGAAATGGTAACGATTTCCTTAAAAAATTCTTCAGAAAAAGCTAAAATATCGATGTTTGACGTTATGGGAAGATTGGTAAAACAAATCGGTTTTGAAAATAAAAAGGAAATCCATTTTTCTGTTGCGGATTTACAAGCAGGTATTTATTATTTGAAAATTTCCGAAGGTGAAAAACAAGCAACCCAAAAATTGATTGTAAAATAACCCAAGGGTGATTTACGATTTACGATGTACGATTTTTGATGTACTATCGACGATTATTTATTGAATTACCAATAACCAATAACAATTAATCTTACACATTATCAACTACTCCGAAACCATAGCTTGGCTATTTGAACAACTCCCCATGTATCAGCGGGTGGGGCAGTCTGCGTATAAAGCAGATTTAACAGCCACAATTAATCTGGCGGACTATCTAAACAACCCCGAAAAAAGCTTTAAAAGCGTCCACGTTGCAGGCACTAACGGTAAAGGAAGTACCAGTCATATGTTAGCATCCGTCTTTCAGGAAGCGGGTTATAAAACCGGACTGTATACTTCGCCACACTTAAAGGATTTTCGGGAGCGGATAAAGATAAATGGGGAAATGATTCCCGAGCAGAATGTTTCTGACTTTGTTGAGAAGCACCGACATTTTCTCGAAACTAATCAATTGTCTTTTTTCGAAATGACAGTGGGATTGGCATTTGATTATTTCAGAAATGAAAAAGTTGATATTGCCATTTTAGAAACCGGAATGGGAGGAAGGCTCGACAGCACCAACATTGTCATTCCCGAAATTTCTGTGATAACAAATATAGGATTTGACCATACCCAGTTCTTGGGAAAAACGTTGTCTGCAATTGCGGCAGAAAAAGCGGGAATTATTAAATCTGGGGTTCCTGTGGTTATTGGAGAAACCGTCCCTGAAACAAAACCTGTTTTTGAAAGGATTGCTTCCGAAAAAAATGCTCCTATTACATTTACTGAAAACTTTGCGAATCCTAACTATGCTTCGGATCTGAAGGGAGTTTATCAGGAAAAGAACATTAGGACAGTCTTGACGACATTGAGGGTTTTGCAGGAGAAAGGGTGGAATATTTCAGAAGATAATATTAAAAATGGATTATTAAAAACTGTAGCAAATACGGGATTAATGGGACGTTGGCAGATTTTGCAAGAGAATCCAAAAGTGATTTGCGACACGGCGCATAATGGCGACGGATTGCGGTTGGTGATGAACCAACTTAAAAATGAAAATTACGATCGATTGCGTATCGTTTTGGGAGTGGTAAACGATAAGGATCTTGCTTCCATTTTACCCTTATTTCCAAAAGAAGCCACTTATTATTTCTGTAGACCGAGCGTACCCCGTGGACTGGATGCATCTCTTTTAACGGTTCGAGCTATGGAATATGGCTTAAACGGAGAAGAATATATGTCGGTGCAAAAGGCCTATGAAGCAGCTCTTAATGATTCAGCCGATGATGATTTTATCTATATTGGTGGAAGCACTTTTGTGGTTGCCGAGGTGTTATAACCTACACCCATTGTTCTAATAAATGGAATTGTTTATTGGGTAATTCTTTCTTTTGCCGAATTCCTTATGAATCTGCTTCCAAAAAATAATATTGTTAGACCCACGGAGGCACAAACAAGCATTATACCTGTCATTGGAATAGAAGTTTGATTGCTTAACAAAGACACCATGGCGGTCATTACAGCTCCAATACCTAACTGCAATGCTCCCATCAATGCAGACGCGGTACCGGCACTTTTCTTAAAAGGAGCCAATGCCAATGCCGAAGTGTTGGGAAAGGCAAATCCTTGAGTACTTAAGAAAAGGAAGGCCAAAACGATAGTGGAATACAGCTCTAACATATTAAAGAGAGCTCCAAGGAAAAAGATAAGTCCAGTGAGAACCTGAAACCCCAGCGTTACCTTGACTATTTGTTCACTGGAATACTTTCTTAATAACAGCGTATTCAATTGGCTCGCCGTAACCAGGCCCATGGCAATGATCCCGAAAATCCATCCGTATTGCTTTTCAGATACGCCATAAATCTCCATAAACAGATGAGGAGATCCAGCGATATAAGCATAGAGCCCACTTGCAGCGAACGAACCTGTGAGCGTATAGGTAAAAAATTGGGGAGTGGTAAAAACTTTCCAAAAGCTTTTAACTATGGATCTGGGCTTTAGGGATAGATCGGGATCAGGTGGAGCGCCTGCTGGAAGCCACAGATATACCAAAATTAAATTTAGCACGGCCAGTATGCTTAGAACCACAAAAATCGATTGCCATCCCCAGTGTGCCGTGGCTAATCCACCAACTGTCGGTGCAATTATGGGAGATATTGCAATCACCAACATAAGAAGACTAAACACCTTTGCATTTTCTGAGACCGGAAATATGTCCCTAACTAATGCCCGTGCTGCAACCATCCCTGCGCATCCGCCAAGGGCTTGGACAAATCGGGCTAAAATCAACGATTCCACAGACCCTACATAAATAATATAAATAGAAGCTGCCAAATAGATCAACAACCCAGAATAAAGTGGAATGCGCCTTCCAAAGCGGTCCAATAAGGGGCCATATATGAGCTGGCCGATGCTTACTCCAATAAAATAACTGGAAAGAGATAAGGCAACACGGCTAGTTGAAGTGCCGAGGTCTTGTGCAATCTCAGGAAAACCAGGAAGATACAGGTCTATTGAAAAAGGCCCGATAGCCGAAAGCAGGCCTAGCGTAAAGATGATCGAAAACCGATTTTGCTGCTTCATTTTAAAAATTGAGCAAAATTACAGATTTCGTTTAAAAAAATATCGCATTTTGGCTTTCGATTAAGAGTATGGAGCTTGTGTACCTTGAAGAATAAATTTGATGTTTAGAGGAATGATCTATTCAATGTGTTCATATTCCATTTTTATCTGTTGTTCTCTTTTTTATGGCTTCAGATTTTGTAGCGTAGCTTTCGGAATATTTGAGCACCCAATCCTTGGCTTTGGCGGTAAATCCTTTATGTTTCCACAAATGCTCCATCAGCCGTGTAGAGACATTCTCAGTTGACCCAATATAGTATCTATCGAGTTTGGCGGAATATAATATGTAGGTGAAATAATCCATAATAAAAAAACCGAAGCTTTCACTTCGGTTTTTTATAAACTGGTGGGCGATGAGGGGTTCGAACCCCCGACCCCCTCGGTGTAAACGAGGTGCTCTGAACCAGCTGAGCTAATCGCCCTCTTTTTAAATCAATACTTTCAAAACTGTTCCCTGACCCTCCCGAAGTTAATTCGGGATGCTCTGAACCAGCTGAGCTAATCGCCCTCTTTTTAAATCAATACTTTCAAAACTGTTCCCTGACCCTCCCGAAGTTAATTCGGGATGCTCTGAACCAGCTGAGCTAATCGCCCTCTTTTTAAAGCTGAGCTAATAACGCTTCGTATTAGCGGTTGCAAATATAACTTAGTTTTTAATTTCACCAAACAATTATTTGATTTAATTCAACTAATTTTAAAACATTTCCTGAACAAAAATATATAGAATGAAATAGGTTGCCTTCCTTTGATTAAATTTGTAGAGATAAGTTACCATTCCTATGTTTGAAAATTTAAAAAAGAATCTATTAAGCTATTTTGGAATTAATAAAGGAGATCGTTCTTATAAGGAAGTATTTGTAAGAAGCGTAAAGAACTGGGAAATTGAACTGGCCCATGAGCTTTCAGACTTTGTTTATCTTTTACTGGGAGTGCTTTCCGCGTCTTTTGGGTTACGAGGATTTTTGATGCCAAGTTCCTTTATTGATGGAGGTGTAACGGGTATTTCCCTTATGATGAATATGCTGACGGATATTTCACTGTCATTCTTTCTGGTGGTAATCAACCTTCCTTTTATAATTCTGGCCTATTTTTCGGTTGGAAAGCGATTCGCTATAAAGAGCGTTATAAGTATTGTGCTTTTATCTTTAGCTGTGGCTTACATACCATTTCCTCAAGTAACGGATGATAAAATTTTGATAGCTGCCTTCGGAGGTCTGTTTTTGGGATTGGGAATTGGATTGGCTATTCGTGGAGGAGCAATTCTCGATGGAACGGAAGTACTTGCAATATATATCAGCCGAAATACGGTATTGACCGTGGGTAATATTATTTTGCTTTTTAATATAATCATCTTTCTCACTGCCGCATATTTCCTTTCTACCGAAGTTGCGCTATACGCCATTATGACCTATTTCTCGGCGTCTAAAACTGTTGATTTTATTATTGACGGAATTGAGGAGTTTATGGGAGTCACCATTATTTCCGAAAGCAGCGAGGAAATAAGAGAGGCAATTGTGGACAGAATGGGACGCGGATGTACTCTTTTTAAGGCAGAAAATGGCTACATAAGGAATGGTGAATCCAGGCGACCGATGGATGTGGTCTATACCGTAATTACAAGGTTGGAGATGAGCAAACTGAAATCTGAGGTGAGTAAAATAGACAAACAAGCTTTTATGATAATGACTTCAGTGAAAGACGCCAAAGGAGGAATGATAAAGAAGAAACCCATCAAAAAATTCGACAAATAACTTATAGTGTATTGTTTGTTTTGGGTTTTGGAATTTGTATTTTCGTGCCTTGAAATAAAAGGGCCATTAACTCAGTTGGTTTAGAGTGTCACGTCGACAACGTGGAAGTCACTGGTTCGAATCCAGTATGGCCCACCACTTTTTATGATTCTATTTTTTATGGTTTCCTGCCTTAAAAATTCGAAATCTATTTTTCCTAAATTCTTCTTCTTCGTAGCTTTTATAAAGTCAATAAGCATAAGGAAATTATCTTTACAATATTTCCAAAATCCGCTCCAATGCCATTCCTCTAGAAGCTTTTATCAGAACAGTTGCATGGATGGGAAGTTCTTTCAGAATTTCATTTTTTAATTCCTCAAAAGTTTTGAATTGTTTTATGTAGTCAACTTCAACCATGGATTTAAAGAAATTTTCCCCTACCAGAAAAACCTTTCCAAAAGGATTTTCAGAAAGAAAATCAACAATGTTTTGATGTTCTGCCGCCGCATCTACACCCAACTCAAACATGTCTCCGAGGAATAATATCTTGTTTTTCCCTTCGGCCTGTTTAAAGTTCTCGAGGGCTGCCCTCATACTCGTTGGATTGGCATTGTAGGCGTCCATCAGAATTGTGTTGGTATTCTTTATTATAAGTTGCGAACGGTTGTTTGAGGGAATATAGCTTTCAATGCCGTCTTTTATTTTTTCCTTTGGAACACCAAAATACGCTCCTATGGCAATTGCTGCGGATAAATTCACGAAATTATAAGCCCCCACAAGATTACTTTGAATTGTTGTCCCATCAAATTCCAGTAATAATCTATTGTGGGCATCAATAAGTTCGATATTGAAATCGCTGTCAGGAGTGCCAAAGGTGATACAGTTATTTTCTTTTGAATTTTCCAACTGTTTGGAATCATCTGCATTTACGAAAACTGTTTTGTTTTTCTTTTTTAGAAAGGCATACAATTCTGTTTTACCTTTTACTACTCCTTCAAGACTTCCAAAACCTTCCAGATGGGCCTTGCCAAAGTTTGTAATATATCCATAATCGGGCTGGGAGATATGGCTCAGCATTTCGATTTCTCCAAGATGGTTAGCGCCCATTTCAACAATTCCAAATTCAGTTCCAGCGGTTATTGAGAGCAGAGTCAAGGGTACCCCGATATGGTTATTGAGGTTTCCTTTGGTAGCAATAGTTTTGAATTTTTGTGAAAGAACAGCATTTATAAGTTCCTTAGTGGTTGTTTTCCCATTGCTTCCGGTTAGGGCGATAATTACCGTTGTCAGTTGTGTGCGATGAAATTGTGCCAGTTCCTGAAGAGCCAGAAGTGTATTGTGTACCAGAAATGTCTCACCGGTTGGTTTATGGAATTGCTCTTGGTCAATTACAACCATGCGAGCCCCGTTATCTAAAGCTTCTTGTGCAAATTGGTTTCCGTTGAAGTTTTCGCCTCGCAGGGCAAAGAATAGGCAATTTTCTGTAATGTGGCGTGTATCGGTGCAAACACCACTACATTCCAAAAAATGATCGTAAAGAGTTTCTATATCCATTGATCTAAAATATAAAAACCCTCCGGGAATAGTTTCACGGAGGGTGGATGTTTGCTTTTTAAATAAATTTTAATTGCGTGGGCGTTTTCCTTTTTTCGATTTTGATCCTACTCGGCTCATCGCACATCGGAATCCGATGTAATCGGTGGCCATATCTTGAGGGAAATAACGCCGTTGCGCTGGATCTAACCAATAGTCCCTATCTCTCCAAGAACCTCCTTTATAGACTCGAACTTCGTTATCTATAAGAGTTGTGCGACTAGAGGATTTGTCGTATTGCCTTTCTATATTTCCTGAGCTGTCCGCAAAAACTTTTGGTAGTGGGGAATTGTACATACGCTCACTAGGTTCGGTAATCTCATCAGAATCGTCAGATCCGAAGGATTGGTAATAACGGGTAGAGGGTTTGTCGCCGTCCCTAAAGTCACGGTTGTCACTCTTTGAGAAGTTGGTTCTAAGATATGTTTCATTTTCCCCTATTGGAACTTGCAAAATTTGACCAGGCAAATTACGCGCAACGATTCTTCCGTTGCTCAAAGTGTCATAAACTATTGAATCCTTTGTGACCACCTTTACTAATCCATTTTCGTCAATTGCATTTTTGGTGTATGTATTTCCACGGTAGTAGTTAAAATCATTATAATCGTCATCAATAATAGGACGATATACATCAGCTACCCATTCCGCGACATTTCCCGCCATATCGTATAGACCGTAATCATTGGGTGCGTATGATTTCACTTTAGCGGTAATATCAGCACCATCGTCACTCCATCCAGCTATTCCACCATAATCTCCAGCACCTTGTTTGAAGTTTGCCATCTGATCACCGCGTGTTTTTCTGTTTCCAGAACGGGTGTATTGACCTTCCCAAGGATATTTTTTCTTACCACGATAAATATTGTAATTACGAAGACCACTCATTCCAAGGGCTGCATATTCCCATTCGGCCTCTGTGGGCAATCTGTATGCAGGTAGCACAACTCCATCCTCTCTTCTAATATAAAGGTTGGTGCTATCCTTACTTCTTTTGGCCATTTGTTCCGATTTTTTACCTCCTCGAGTGATTGAATCATTCCCTCCATAAGTAAATTTTGGAGCATTGAGATAAGTGTCGGTGTTGAAAGATTCGCCAGGTTTTACCTCATAGCGAGCATTCCGGGCGGTAATCCCTTCCTTTTCAAGAAGCATTTCGTTAACCCGATCTGTACGCCAGTTGCTAAATTCAACTGCTTGTATCCAACTAACGCCTACCACAGGATATTCGGCATAAGCAGGATGACGCAGGTAATTATTGGTCATAACCTCATTATAACCTAAACGATTTCTCCAAACCAATGTGTCTGGAACCGCGCCGTCATATATTCTTCGATAATTTTCGTCGCTTGGTGGAAATACCCTTTTTAACCAATCAAGGTATTCAAGATACATAAGGTTGGTTACTTCCGTTTCGTCCATATAGAACGATTGGACGTGCTGTTGTGTGGGAGTATTGTTCCAGTCGTGCATGGGATCGTCCTGAACTCTACCCATAGTAAAGGTACCGCCTTCAACAAAAATTAATCCCGGTCCTGTTTCTTGTTCCTTGGCCTTTGGATCATATTGAAAACCACCTTCCTTGGCATTTAGTTTCCATCCCGTGGCTCGAGAACTGTTTTTGTAGTCTCTGGTTTTGTTGCAACCTACAAAAAGGGAGGCGGTAACAACCGTAATAAATAGCTTTAATGCTAAGTTTCTTCGTAACATCATAGATTCAAGTATGATAAAATTGGGTTTGCAATATAGTAATTAACGATAAATCCACAATAATATTTTATTACTATTGCGAAAGCGTATTCCGTTCAATTTCTGCAATGCAAACGTATTGGTTTTAATTTTATTATCCTAATGTACTTTTGATCTTTACTTTCAATTATACTTCATACTAAGTGTATATTTGAAGCGTTAAATATACTGATGAGAAAAGTACTATCCATTTTGATTTTCTTGGTCCTGCCAATGGTTATAGGAGCGCAGACCAAAACAATTACTATATATTGGGCGGACTCAGGGAAAAGTCAGTCCAACATTTATCAGGAGAAATCCGATATTGATTGGGACGAAACCCCTGGAGATGTATTAAGGTTGGAACTTGATGATGGGGTTCCAAAATACACCACCCAATGGGAAGATTCCAATTTTGCGGACAAAAATTCAGTACAGGTTTCTAACGTAAGATATGGTTCCCTTTCCGCCAGCGAACTAAATAGAATTGACAAAGAATTAATTCCCGAGAAACTTTCTTACGCTATTGCATCTACCACGGCCCGTGATATACTTTACACCGTTTTTACGATCTCACCTATTATCAAGGTCAATGGAGTTTATCAAAAAGTTATTTCTTTTACGGTAGATTACAGTTATGGAGCGCAAAGACGAAATCCGCCACCTTCCATAACCAACTCCGTTCTCGCTTCGGGAAAATGGTTTAAATTTAAAGTAGAAAAATCCGGAATTTCAGAAAATAAATAAGTCATTTCTGAAGAGTTTGGGTATGAATACGGATGCTATCAACCCGCGGAATCTGAAAATTTATGGCAATGGAGGTCAGACCTTGCCATTGCTCAATGCAAGAAATAATATTTTTGATCTACCCGAAAACTCCATTCAGGTTATTGGTGAGGAGGATGGGAGTTTTGATGCGAACGATTATATTCTGTTTTACGGAACCAGCACCCAAGGATATGTTCCTGATAACGACTCCAATCTAAACCCTTATAGCGATGAGTCTTATTATTATGTAACCGCCGACGGAGGTCCAGGCAAACGAGTTACTGAAATGGTGGAACCTTCAGGAACGGTAGAGCATATTATTTCCCAATTTGACGATTATCAGTTTCATGAAAAGGATGAGGAAAGTCCCACGAAAATGGGTCGCACTTGGTATGGAGACCGATTTGATATAAATAAGGAGCAACATTATGAGTTCCCCTTTCCAAACATTGTTTCCGGACAACCCATGAAAGTAGTTATTAAGGCGGGAGCAGCTTCCGAAAGCCAGACTTCCATGGCTATAACAATTAACGGAACGGGATTAAACCCGCTGGTCTTTTCTCCTCTAATACAAGGAGTGCTTTTAAGAACGGCAAAATTTGTAGGCGAAATTCCTGCAGGATCGGAAACGGTAAAAGTAGATTTTGTATATAACAATTCTGGGAATCCGTCCAGTGTAGGCTATCTTGATTATGTAAGTATTGAGGCAGTGAGGCAATTAGCGGGTGTAAATGGGCAACTGCCGTTTAGATATAAAAAGGCAGCAAACTTGACTGGAGTGGGAGAGTATCAAATCAGCAATGCCTCGCAGTTTTCGCAAGTATGGGATGTTACCGATCCTTATTTTATTACTGCCAAAAAAAATGCCGAGGGTGCATCTTCTCTTTCTTTCAAACAAAATATGGGAAAGGTTAGGGAATATGTGGCCGTAAATCCCAACGATTACTTTACTCCGGTGAAAATCACGAATTCCGCTGTTTTCAACCAAGATTTGAAGGGAAGCATCTTCAGGGACGAATCGGGTAATTTTAAGGATGTAGATTACATTATTATCACCGCGCCATTTTTAATTCAGCCGGCATTAAGGCTTGCTTCCTTCCACAAGAATCAGAGTGGATTGAACGTCAAGGTGGTGACAACGGATAAGATATATGAGGAATTCAGTTCGGGAAAACAGGATATTGGCGCTATCCGGAATTTCATTCGCTATGTATATTATAATGCTTCAGATCCATCCAAACGGATAAAATATGTCGGCATAGTGGGTGATACCTCCGTGGATTACAAAAACAGATTGCCAAACAATAATAACATTGTCCCCACCTTTCATACAGTTGACGGTCTAAATGAGGCCAGTTCCTTTATGTCCGATGATTTTTTCGGGAATATGGATGATTCTGAAGGAACGATAGGTGGTACATCTTATGATGAAGACGGCAATAAACTCAATGATACAGACAAGCTGGATATTGCAATGGGAAGGATGGTAGTAGATAATGTTTCCTTGGCAAATGCAATGGTCGATAAAATAATCAACTATGCATCCAAAGATTCCTACGGAAATTGGCGAACCAATTTCGTGCTGGTTTCGGACGATGTGGACAAAGCTAGTGAAAGGGATTTACAGGAAAGTCTGGATGCGCTTGGTGATAAGATTTCAGAAAAAAAAGCCATTTATAAATGTAAAAAAAATTCATACGGACTCCTACCAACAGCAAACTTCTGCTGGAGGAAACCGATATCCGGATGTGAACGAGGCAATTAAAAATGCAGTTGATGTGGGAGCAATAGTCTTTAACTATTTTGGCCATGGGAGGAGAAGACGGCTTGGCCCACGAAGCCATCTATACGAAAGAAATGGCCCAAGAATTCAAGAACAAAGATAACCTTCCTTGTTTTGTGACCGTGACTTGTGAGTTCACGAAATTCGATAATCCACTTCGGATTACGGCGGGCGAATTGACCTATCAGAATAAAGAAGGAGGAGCTATTTCATTGATCACCTCTACTCGGGCGGTCTACATAAGTGTGGGAATCGAATTTAATAAAAAACTAGCCATTCCAATGTTTGGGTTTGATATGGAGGTGCCAAAAGTTCCGGCCGAAGCTTTGCGTTTGACCAAAAATGATATCTCTAATTCCAATCGCCGCGCAATGTTTTTTATTGGAGATCCAGCCTTGCCGCTTGCATTCCCGAAAAAGGATATTCGAATTACCAAACTTAATGGTCAACCAGTAGGCCAGTCAACCGACGTGTTAAAAGCTTTGAGCAAAGTAAAAATGGAGGGAGAGGTAATCAATGAAAATGGGCAATTGGCGTCAGATTATAGTGGTACCTTGGAAGCAAGGGTGTATGATAAAAACGTGATGCGTAGAACGCTGGATAATGATCATAACAACGTTTTTATGGATTTTGTCACCTTGGGTGAAACCATGTACAATGGACGTGCTAGCATTTCTAATGGTCGTTTTAAGTTCGAATTCGTCGTGCCTCGCGATATTCAGATTCCGGTAGGAAAGGGGAGAGTAAGTCTATATGCAAAACGGAATAACCAATTGGAAGACCGAACTGGCGTTAATCTCGATATTGATATAGGTGGACTGAATGAAAATGCACCTGTAGATAATGAAGGCCCGACTATAAGACTTTATATGAATGATGAAAGTTTCATTTCTGGAGGAATTACCAACGACAGTCCGATATTTATTGCCAAGCTTGAGGATGAAAACGGTATCAATACTACCAGCGGAATCGGACATTATATAGTGGCAATTCTTGACGGAGACGAATCCAATCCTTTCATATTAAACGAATTTTATCAAACCAATGTGGACGATTACACTAAAGGTTCCACGCAATATAAGTTCAGCGATCTTGCTGATGGTTTACATACTATAAGTCTGAAAGCCTGGGATGTGTACAATAATTCTGCTACCGCTGAAATTCAATTTATTGTGGCCGGAGATGATAAATTGGAGATTACCAGAGTGCTCAATTATCCAAATCCCTTCGTGAACTATACGGAGTTTTGGTTTAATCACAACCGTCCTTTTGAGCCTTTGGATGTTCAGGTGCAGGTGTTTACGGTCGCAGGTAAAATAGTCTGGACCAAAAACCAGACTATAAACACAGACGGGTTTTTATCCCGGGACGTTGTATGGGATGGTCGCGATGATTTTGGCGACCGTATTGGAAAAGGTGTGTACGTATATAAGATAACCGTTAAATCAACGTTAACCAATCAGCGAGTTGAAAAATTTGAGAAACTCGTTATCCTTTAATAATATAAAATTATATTTGCCAAAATAAAAAAATATGAAGAAAGTAATTATACCAATTTTGCTAAGTTTGGTAGCTTTTCAGGCTAGTTCGCAGGAAACGATAATTGTTCCCAACGCTAATGATTCAAGGGTAATCACAACTGGTGTGCCTTTTGTTCAGATAGCTGCAGACCCTCGTGCGGGCGGTATGGGAGATATTGGGGTAACAACTTCCGCAGATGCATTTTCACAACAGTGGAACCCTGCAAAATATGCTTTTATAATTTCAAAACAAGGCGTGGGAGTTACCTACACACCGTACCTCAGTAAATTGGTAAATGATATATTTCTTGGAAACCTGACCTATTTTAACAGGTTGAACGAGCGTAGTGCTGTGGCCGCGAGCTTCCGTTATTTTAAATTGGGGGAAATTGAACTTCGTGAGACTGCCGATCAGATTCCATTGATCCAGAGTCCAAATGAAATGACCTTTGACGTTTCGTATGCGCTGAGACTTAGCGAGCGATTTTCCATGGCTGTTGCCGGTAGATATTTACGATCCGATTTAAAAATACAGACCCAAGTTGAGGACGCCCACGCCGCTAGTACTTTTGCGGTGGATATTGCCGGGTACTATCAGAGTGAGGAAATTCCCTATAATGATTTTGATGGTCGTTGGAGAGCTGGTTTCAACATCTCCAATATCGGTCCAACTCTAAAGTATGACGAAGTGGGCCAAGAAAACTTTATTCCAACCAACCTAGCTTTGGGAGGGGGTTTTGATTTCATTCTTGACGAATACAATAAGATCGGTATCTCTGCCGAGGTGAATAAACTTTTAGTGCCCACACCACCAATATATGGAACAGAATTCGTCGACGTTGATGGAAATGGAGAGTATAACGCTGGAGTTGATGAACTGATCAATAATCGCGCAATCTATAAAGGAAAGGATAACAATGTAAGTTTCGTAAAAGGAATGTTCCAGTCCTTCGGTGATGCTCCCGGCGGATTCAGTGAAGAGCTGAGAGAATTTACTTGGGCTTTGGGTGCAGAATATTGGTATCAGGATGTATTCGCTTTTAGAGGTGGATATTTTAATGAAAGCGACGATAAGGGTGGAAGAAAATTTGCATCTTTTGGGGCCGGTTTCAAATATACCGCAATCAATATCGACATTTCATATCTCTTTGGTATGGGCAAGGTAGTAACGCCATTGGACGGTACACTGCGTTTTGGACTGACTTTCAATTTTGGCGATTCGTATGACGAATACTAGTAGTTAAAAACTAAAAAATGTCTAGTTTAAAAAAGATTTTAATTGCGTCATTATTATTAGTGGCGCAATTTTCATTTTCACAGGATTCAAAATTTAGTATTGAAGCCAATTTTCCCATCTCTATGGGGGATAATTTTTTTGGAGAGTATAACGGAATTGTTGATGTGGGTATGAAATATAGAATTAAGGAAATTTCAAATATTAACCTCGGAATTTCTGTAAATGGCAGCTATTTTAAAAAGAAAGCGGAAAGATATATGCCCGAATACCCCGGACATTTCCAAGATCCGTACGATGCTACTGAATTCAATAATTTCAATATTTTACCCAGAGTATTTGCAGAAATGAAAATACCGAGTTTGCCAAAATTCCGGCCATTTTTGGGAGTGGGATATAGCTTTTTAATGTTCAATAATTCCTCAAGTGGTTATATGTCGGGCAATTCCATTTCATTAAATGGGTTGAATGTAAATGGCGGCGTATTTTATCTTTTAACAGAAAGTATCTTTGCGCAAATTCAGTATGATTATATCACGTTATTTGATGAATTCGAATATGCGCCATCAAAAGACACAAACATTTCCATGATCAAATTTGGTTTGGGAATAATGTTGTAATCACTTTACTCATTTTTATGTCAAAAAAGCAACAAGTTGAAATCCAGTTCGAGATATTTGAAAATCTTGCGGAGCTTCCCGCCCAAATTCAAGAACTCATGAATAGAGCGAAAGACGCTCGTGAGAATGCTTATGCGCCTTATTCGCAATTTAAGGTAGGGGCGTCAATTCTTTTGGATTCAGGAGCGATTACCATTGGAAGCAATCAAGAAAACGCCGCCTATCCATCGGGACTGTGTGCAGAACGGGTGGCTATTTTTCATACGGGTGCTGTCTTTCCCAATCAACAGATAGAGGCAATGGCTATTACTGCCAAAGCTCCCAATCAAATTCTTTCGGAACCCATAGGATCCTGTGGTGCCTGCAGACAATCCATGGCGGAATATGAACAAAAACAAAGCAAGCCCATTGCCGTTTACTTCATGGGCGAAACAGGAAAAATCATAAAGGTTTCTTCTGTCAAGGATTTACTCCCTTTCGGCTTTGATGCTAAATACCTTTAAGAAAGCACCAAATTCCAAATTCCAAATTCCAAATCCCAAACCTGCCTGCCAGGTTCCAAATTCCAAATCATTGTTGCCCGGTAAAAGTAACGATTAACCTTATAGCCCTATATTATATCTAGTACGCCGCGGCGGACATAATATGATTTTTATTGGGACAATACTGATCCCAAATCACAAATCACAAATTCCAAATTTGTTTTTTTGGAATTTGGAATTTGTATTTTGGAATTTCACCTTATAAAGTGGTACTTTTGTTATCCGTTTAATAAATTTCCCCATGGGAAACCTTATAGTCAATAAATGAAAAAAATAACGAAAAAAACGTACCTGGATTGGTATGAAGACATGCTCTTTTGGCGCAAGTTTGAAGATAAATTGGCGCAAGTATATATCAATCAAAAAGTACGAGGTTTTCTGCACCTGTATAATGGACAGGAAGCCGTCTTGGCTGGGGCTCTGCACGCTATGGATCTAACCAAAGATCGAATGATAACTGCTTATAGAAACCACGTTCAGCCTATTGGAATGGGGGTAGATCCCAAAAAAGTTATGGCTGAGCTTTATGGAAAGGCAACAGGAACTTCTCAAGGCCTTGGCGGTTCTATGCATATTTTTTCAAAAGAACACCGTTTTTATGGTGGCCACGGTATTGTGGGAGGTCAAATTCCATTGGGTGCGGGAATTGCGTATGCGGACAAATATTTTGAACGCGATTCGGTAACCTTGACCTATATGGGTGATGGAGCGGTAAGACAAGGTGCTCTTCATGAAACTTTCAACCTGGCAATGCTGTGGAAGCTACCTGTGGTTTTCTGTTGTGAAAATAATGGTTATGCAATGGGAACCTCTGTTGCCCGAACTGCAAATCATACGGATATATGGAAATTGGGACTTGGTTATGAAATGCCCTGCAAACCTGTTGACGCAATGAAACCTGAAGTTGTTGCCAAGGAAATGGACGAAGCTATTAAACGTGCCCGTCGAGGCGATGGCCCCACATTTTTGGAATTGAGAACCTATAGGTATCGCGGTCATTCAATGAGTGATGCCCAGCATTATAGAACCAAGGAAGAAGTTGCCAAAAAACAAGAGGAAGACCCAATTACTTATGTGCTCCATCAGATTTATGAAAATAAATGGGCCACAGAAAAGGAGATTGCCGCAATAGATAAGAAGGTTAAGAAAAAAGTTTCCGAATGTGAGAAATTCGCTGAAGAATCTCCATACCCAGAGAAAAACGTGATGTACGATGCTGTTTATGAGCAGGAAGATTACCCGTTTTTAAAACATAAAATTTAAACTATGGCAGAAGTAATAAACATGCCCCGCTTAAGCGACACCATGGAAGAGGGAACCGTGGCGGCGGTGGGGTCTGGGGGGTTTCGTTGGGCCTCCTGGCTTTTGTTTTCCTGCTAATGAAGGCTGCTTTATATTGGCCTCAAGGAAGGTGAAACGGCAAAAGTGGATTCTCTTTAAGCCATCATTGGGGAAAAAGATGAAGATATTTCAGATTTGATAAATGGATATACTGATGGAAAAATCAGCTTCGGATTCTACCCTAGAAGGAAGATAGCAAGGAGAAGAAGAAGAAGAAGAAGAAGAAGAAGAAGAAGAAGAAGAAGAAGAAGAAAGCTGAAACGAAAAAAAGAAGAGTTCGTCGGATGATAAGAAGGAATCCGATATAAGTTCTGGTGGTTCTGAAGAAAAATCTTCTGATGATGACGATTATGGGTGCCCGAAGGTGTTGAGATTATCACAATGCCAAGATTAAGCGACACCATGACCGAAGGTACTGTTGCTACTTGGTTGAAAAAAAGAAGGAGATAAAGTTGAAGAAGGAGATATCCTGGCCGAAATTGAAACCGATAAGGCCACCATGGAGTTTGAATCCTTCTATGCTGGGACTTTATTAAAAATAGCAATTCCGGAAGGTGATTCGGCTCCGGTGGATTCCCTTTTGGCTATTATAGGACCAGAAGGAACCGATGTTTCTGGAATTTCCGGAAAAACTAAAAAAGAGAAATCTTCTGAAAAATCTTCAGAAAAAGAAGATACCAAAAAGGAAAGTAAGGAAACTTCCGATAAGAAATCTGACAAGGAAGAATCCAAACCCATAAAGAAGGAAGATTCCCAAAGAAAGACTGACACCGCACAAGTTTCCGATGAAACACGAATTTTTGCTTCCCCTCTTGCCAGAAAAATGGCAAAAGATAAAGGTATCGATCTGCGATTGGTAAAAGGCAGCGCCGAGAGCGGAAGGATAGTCAAGGCAGATATCGAAAACTATCAGCCGGCAACTTCAACTTCAGGATACGTCCCTGTTGGAACCGAAAGTTTTGAAGAGGTGAAAAATTCGCAAATGCGCAAAACCATTGCTAGGCGTTTGGCAGAATCAAAATTCACCGCACCTGAATATTATCTTACCATTGAATTGGATATGGATAATGCGATCTCCTCCCGTGAAGCGATAAACTCCGATCCAGAGGTCAGGATTTCATTTAACGATATGATCATTAAAGCTTGTGCAATGGCCCTTCGTAAACATCCTATGGTAAATAGCCAGTGGACGCCCGAGGTCACTAAAATTGCCAAGCATATCCATATTGGAGTTGCCGTAGCTGTAGATGAAGGACTGTTGGTTCCGGTATTGAAATTTGCAGACCAAATGAGTTTTTCCCAGATTGGAGCTCAGGTAAAAGAGCTTGCCGGAAAAGCACGAAATAAAAAGATCACTCCCCAGGAAATGGAGGGAAGTACGTTTACGGTTTCAAACCTTGGCATGTTTGGTATTAATGAATTTACTTCAATTATAAATCAGCCAAATTCCGCTATTCTTTCCGTGGGAGCCATTGTTCAAAAACCAGTGGTTAAAAATGGAGCAATAGCAGTGGGAAATACTATGAAGGTTACTTTGGCATGCGACCACCGAACAGTGGACGGAGCAACCGGGGCAAAATTCCTGCAAACGGTTCGACAATATATTGAGAATCCTGTGACTATGTTTGTGTAAACATCTAAAAAGTGAGTTTAGACCTCACAGGTCTCAAAGACCTGTGAGGTCTTTTCGTTTAAAATTGAAAAAGTTTCGGGACGTTCGAGGCTCTTAAGTCCACCCTAGAATTAATCAATATAAAAGAATAACATGAAAAACATAATCATAACCGGAACTTCCAGGGGAATTGGATTTGAAATGGTAAAACTTTTTGCTGAAGCTGGACATAATGTGCTCGCGCTTTCACGAAATTCCAAACCAATTTCAGATCTTAATTTGAAAAACGTTTCGGCTCTTTCATTTGATATTTCTGATGAATCCGAAATAGTAAAACTTGGTGGATATCTTCAAACAGCCATGAAAAAGGTGGATATTCTCATTAACAATGCTGGTTATTTGGTAAGCAAAAGTTTTTCGGAGTTATCTTCCCAAGAATTTAAGGAATGCTATATTGTCAATGTTCTTGGGCCCGCAACACTAATGCGCACAGTATTGCCCTTTATGAAAAAGGATGGCCACGTAGTGAATATAAGTAGTATGGGCGGCGTGCAGGGCAGCGTCAAATTTCCAGGTCTTAGCGCATATAGCAGCAGTAAAGGTGCTATTCTTACCCTAACCGAATTGCTCGCAGAAGAGTATAAGGAAAGCGGCCCATCGTTCAATGCTTTGGCGATTGGCTCGGTTCAGACAGAAATGCTTGAAGAAGCATTTCCGGGATTAAAAGCTCCGCTATTACCTATTGAAATGGCAGAATATATTATGGATTTTTCCCTTACGGGGAATAAATTCTACAATGGGAAAATACTTCAGGTTTCGAGTACTACGCCTTGATTATTTTTTTCTTGGATTTCTTTTTAGAATTTTTCTTCAATTTGTTTAACCAAATAATAACTCCGGTAACGGGAAGACTTGTTGCAATCAAACAAGAGATGAAATAAATTATCTTTGAAAACCATCCAAAGATCGATCCTAAGTGGATTGCTCGTATGGAATTTGCAATTTGCACGTTCAACGGTTTTTCTGAAAAGATTTCCTTGGATAGCACCCCACCATCTCTATCAATTATTAGATTGTCTGTAGCGGTTTGCAAGAAATCCTGATCGTGATATTTTCTAATCCTATAAATTTCTTTTTTATTCTTTGGAATTTGTAGTACAGTTGTTCCTTTGAATGGGAGTTCTTGTTCGATAATTTCTAGAATTGCGGTAAAATTAACTTCCAGTTCATCTTTTTTCAGTTTCGAATCTATTTTAGGTCCTCCGCCGCGCGCTCCAAAAACTTCAGCTCCCAACACGGCACTGCCAGCCTCTTTGTACCATTCAAACGACCAAAACAAACCAGTTAGGGACATAATTAATAGAAATATGGCAATGTAAAAGCCTAAAGTTACATGCAGATCGTGATTGATGCGCTTCCACTTGGCATGCCAAGCGATTTTCAATCCGGGTTTTAGCTGTTTCCATTTTAGTTTTTTTAGTTTTTTATTTGGAAACCACAATACAATTCCGGTGAGTGAAAGTATTAAAAAAATGATGGTGGCAATACCCACTAAGGGGCGGCCAATGGAAATATCCAAAAGTAGCCATCGGTGCATTTTGAACATAGTCATAAAAAAACCATCCAATGCATTCGGAACATCTTTTGCGTATTCTCCAGTATATTGATTTACAAAAAAGAGGCTTCCACGTCTATCTTCTAGGGTTGTTTTTACTGAAAACTCATAAGGTTTCGTGTCTTTCGGATTAATGGACACACTTATGACTTCGCCTTCAGAGGCTAAAGCTTCAGTTAACTCTTCGATTGAAAGTGTTTCTGCCTTAGGTGAAACCAAAATTTCATCAGAAAAAACACTTTTTATCTCTTCTTCAAAAGTGAGTACTGTACCCGTTAGACATATTATAAAAAGAATGATTCCGCTACCTATTCCCAACCAAAGGTGGAGGTCATTAATAAATTTACGGACAGTATATTTTTTTGATTTCATAAATGAGCAAGAAAATTTTAAGTAAGTCGTTTTGCGATCTCGGAAAATTTGAGATTCCAGAGGGGTGGTTAATAAAAGGCACAACCTGAGTCGTGCCTTTTACACACTTAACAATTCAAACAACTAAAAATTATAGCGTACAACTCCAGCAAAACTTCTGGGATCTGTCTGGTTTATGTAGCTTGTTCGATATGCATTATATCCAATTTTGTCGAATACATTGTTTACCAGAAACTGTAAGCTCCAGTTTTGATCAAATCGATATTCTGCTTGAAAATTCACAAGAGTATAAGCATCGACATTAAATGGTTTCTGGTTTGGAACAATTCCTTCGTGGGTTACGGGACCTGATGACCAATCATTGATTGGGCGTTCTCCTGTGAAATAAACTCCCGCACCCACCGATAGATGAGGAAGAAAACTTCTAAATGAATAATTGGCATAGGCATTAAAAGTATGTTTTGGCGTATTTAGTGGAGCCGATCCATATACATAAGAAGTATGATCCTTATATTGGGCATCGATATAGGCATATCCAGCGATTACTTCCAGATTTTCCAAGGGTCGGCCAGTGAGTTCTACTTCAATTCCTTGGCGTTGGTCGTTTCCACCTTTGGCATAATAGAGGATATTGGTCCACGTATCGTCGTAAACGGGTAGGTTTATGTCTTTGTTGTTTATCTTGTACAAAGTCAAATTAAATCGCAATCTGTCATTTAACCAAGAAGTTTTAAGTCCAGTTTCAAATTGATCGTATCTTTCGTTTCCAAGTTCCTCTCCATTTTGGCCCAATCTCGCCGCTGTTCTAGGATACGAGCTATTGGTATAGGAAGCGAAAATATTTATGTTCCTAATAGGTGATATTACAATTCCCCCTAAAGGATTAAAGGCAGTGCTTTGCGTATTTTCTACTTCAGCTATTGTTTCGGTGGAACTAAAACGGGCACCTAGGAAAGTTTTTAACCAAGTGTTCCACAATATTACATCTTGGGCAACAAAACCTATAGAATGTGTTTTTCCTCCACCATTAACTGTTGCACCCAAACTTACGTTTGGCAATACGTGTTTTATATTTTGAAATACGTTGATAGTATCAACTACGCCTGCAGATTGGCTGGTAGTTGAAAAATTATTGGAACTGTAGTCAAAACCAATTTGAAAAGTATGTTTGATTGAACCGGTATATACATTGTTTCCAATTAAGTCAAATTGCAAAACACTGTTGTTATCACTTCTGGTTGAGGTTGCATATTTTCTTTGGCGAATATTGTATTTAGCAACTTCGTTTTCTTTTATGGCTACACCCAAACCTGCGCCCTTATCGTTTAAATTTAGCGAAGAGTTGTAAAAGGCTCCTCTTAAAGTTAGTTTATCGCTGAGTTCGCGCTCCATTCTCACTGCGTAGGTAGTGTTTTGGGTTATGGATCTGTCATTCTTGAAACCTAGAAATTTGGAATGTGGAAGGTCATAAATTGCATTTACATCATTCTCATCGAGGTTTATGGTTCCCAAATCTGGAGTTCGTGAATCGTAATAATGGTCCAGCTCCAAGATTAATTTGGTTTTATCATCAATGCTCCAAGCAAAGGATGGATTAAAATAGAAACTTTCCTTGTCAACCAACGCGCGGTAATTATCAGCGCGCTCTAATGCTCCGTTTAAACGGAAGGCTATGGTCTTTTCCCTGTTCAAGGAACCAAACACATCAAAGGTGGGTCGGATTTCTCCGTAGCTTCCAGAACGAAGGCTAACGCTTCCACCCTGAGTGAATTTTGGAGTTTTTGTTACAATGTTTATCACCCCACCTGGACTTCCTAAATCTGTTGCTACGCCTTGGGTAATTGAAGCAGTTCCTTTTAAGACCTGAATATTATCTACACCTTGCATGTCGGTCAATATTCCTACCCCACGAAAATCCGAATTGACACGTACCCCATTTTTCAGGATTGGAATTCCTCGGAATCCTCTAGATGACATGCTTTCCCGCTTATTCCCGTAAGTCGCAAACGTATAAACCCCGGGAACATTCTTTGTAGCCTCAGAAATAGTCAAAGCTCCTTGATCTTCAATCAATTTACTTGATAGAACGGATATACTTTGTATTTGCTCATAAGGTTTTAGAGGCAAACGGGTAAGGGATTCAATTTTGTCTGGATGGTCGTTTCGATTTCCGAAAACTTCCACTTGCTCCAATTCATTATCGTGAACAAGTTGAAATTTGATATTACTTAAACTTGTGGCGTTGGTTTCTATGGTAACAGATAGTGATTTATATCCAACCGCGCTTGCAGTAAGTTGCCATCTACCATAAGGGACATTCTCAATTCTGTATTTACCGTCTTCATCGGCGGCAGTTCCTTTTTTAAGCTCTGGGAGATAAATACTCGCAAAGGGAATTGGTTGGTTGCCCATATCGGTGATGGTACCCGTTACAAGTGTTGTTTCTTGCGCAAACATAATTTGTGCGCATATTATGAATATGAAAGATGTGATGAATCTCATTTTGTATATTGTTTTTATTTAGACTGAATTTAAATAGAGGGCAAATCTATTCCGAAAATCTCAATTATCAAAGAGAAATTTACATCTGCGTATGAAATATTTAGTAACATATTGGAAGTAAAAGATGTGGAAGTAGAAATAATTTTAAACTTGATTTTTTTTTCAAGGAAAAACCCTAGATGTTTAAGAAAGTGTGGGTATTTTTGATAGTTTTAGAAATATCTGGTTTAGAAATCCCTATGACTGAAATTCTCGAAAAGTATATTCCACAAGCTTCCGTGCCAGCCGTTTTTGACTTGATCAAATCACATAAAGTCCATCTCAAGATTGTTAATGAACGGGTTACACGCCACGGTGATTATCGCAAAATGGGCAATGGCCAGCATCAAATCACCGTAAATGCTTCCTTGAACAAATATCGGTTCTTGATTACCTTGGTACATGAAGTTGCCCACTTGGAAGCTTTTTTGAAATATGGTCATTCCATAAAACCCCACGGATTGGAGTGGAAACGGACGTTTCAAATTTTAATGCTTCCCTTTTTACGGCCGGAAATTTTTCCCAATCAATTATTGCCCCTTTTGGCAAAACATTTTAAGAATCCGAAAGCTTCCAGCGATACCGATGCCAAACTTGCATTGGCCCTAAAGCATTTCGATCCCGAGAACGATAAAAATTATATCTTTGAGATTCCCCATGGCAGCCATTTCAGATTGCACAATGGCAGAATATTCAAACGGGGGGACCAACGAGTTAAACGGTTTGAGTGTGTAGAGGTGTCAACAGGAAGAATTTACCTTTTCAATCCGAATGCTGAAGTGGAATTTTTGAAGTGAGTTTATAGGTTGAGGAGTTTAAAAGTTTAAAAGCCAGATCTTACAATGAATGGCATTTAGAAGAAAATCAAAATTTTAAACCCAATTCAAAAATCAAAATTTAAATAAAAGTTGTCCAAACTTTTAAACATATAAACTCTTAAACTTTTTTAAAAAATGAACAAAAATTATTACGCAGTAATAATGGCAGGTGGAATTGGCTCTCGGTTTTGGCCGGTGAGCACTCAGGATTTCCCAAAACAGTTCCACGACATGTTGGGGACGGGCCAAACCCTTCTTCAAAAAACTTTTACGAGACTTAACAAACTCATTCCTTCAGAAAACATCTATATACTTACCAACGAGCGATATTTGGAGGTTACACTGAAGCAGTTGCCAGACATTTCAGAAAAACAAGTGGTCTTGGAGCCTGCAATGAGAAATACGGCGCCTTGTATTTTACTTTCTGCGCTAAAAATTCAGAAAGAGAATCCAAACGCTTTAATGCTCGTGGCTCCAAGCGACCATTGGATTGAGGATGAAAGTGCATTTTCAGAAGATCTGCAAGCCTGTTTTGACAATGCGGGTAAGAAAGATGTTTTGATGACTCTCGGGATAGTACCCACTTTTCCGAATACTGGATTCGGTTACATTGAAAGTGAAAAGAATAATGAGGGAGCAATCAAAAAAGTAAAACAGTTCCGCGAAAAACCTGATTACGAAACTGCAAAACAATTTCTGGCC
This sequence comes from Aequorivita sp., assembly GCA_034676445.1. Classification (GTDB taxonomy): domain Bacteria; phylum Bacteroidota; class Bacteroidia; order Flavobacteriales; family Flavobacteriaceae; genus Aequorivita. The sequence goes on along the minus strand of JAUCCE010000005.1, from coordinate 773,283 downwards.
AGTGGTAATTTTGTGTGGAATGCAGGTATTTTTATTTGGAGTGCAAAAAGCATTGCTGCTTCCTTCGCCAAATATTTACCCAAGATGTATTCGCTTTTTTCAGAAGGAAAAGATCTTCTAAATACTTCGGAAGAAAAGGATTTCATTGCAGAAAATTATCCCAAGGCAGAAAACATCTCTATTGATTACGGTATCTTGGAACAAGCGGACAATGTATTTGTGAAAAAGGCGACCTTCGATTGGAATGACCTTGGCACTTGGGGCGCACTTCACGATAAGTTGAAAAAGGATGCCGAAAACAACACGGTGGTCAACGCAGACACAATTCTAGCCGATTCCAATAACAATATGATATTTACTACCTCGAAGAAGTTGGTGGTTTTGGATGGAGTTGACGATTATATTATAGTGGATAAGGATGATGTTTTACTTATCTTTCCTAAGATAAAAGAACAGGAAATCAAAGCCTTGCTGAAGGATGTCTCAGACAAATTTGGAAATAAATATGTGTGAATGAACAATTCGACCAACTACGAAGAAAAAAACATCACTCCCGAAGAGGGGAAGTCTGAGGATGCGAAACGCAATATCTGGGAAGGAATAAAGAACTTCCTTTGGGAGTTGTTCGATATCCAATCAGACTCGGATGCTGATGCTACCATTGAAGCAGTAAAGAAAGACATTCCCTTTAAAGGCCATACTGCTTGGATTTTGATTTTCTCCATCTTCGTGGCTTCGATAGGTCTTAACGTGAGCAGCACCGCGGTTGTCATTGGTGCGATGCTTATTTCACCGTTGATGGGGCCAATTGTCGGTATTGGTCTTGGAGTTTCCATTAACGATGTAGGGATGATGCGCCGCTCGCTCATCAATTTAGGTGTGATGGTGTTTTTGAGTGTCCTCACGGCATTTCTTTATTTTAAACTCTCTCCGCTCACCGAGGAAACGCCAGAATTATTGGCCAGAACCTATCCGACGATCCTCGATGTATTGATTGCGATCTTTGGTGGATTGGGATTGATTGTGGCAAAAACAAAAAGCGGGACCATAGCAAGCGTAATCTTTGGGGTTGCTATTGCCACGGCCCTGATGCCGCCACTTTGTACTGTGGGCTACGGTTTGGCTGTTGGTAATGCTTCCTACGCCGGCGGAGCACTCTATCTTTTCTCCATAAATGCCGTTTTCATAGCTCTTTCCACGTTCATCGTCTCAAAGATTTTGCGTTTTCCAATGGTTACTTATGCCAATAGCAAAAAAAGGAAAAGGACTGCCCAAATAGCATCTTTAATAGCAATTGCAGTTATGGTTCCCAGCGTTTGGTTATTCGTCAAATTATTGGATCAAGAGGTTTTTGAAACCAAGGCCAAAGAGTTTGTCCGTACCATTATAAAATATGAGGGAGCTGAAATAGTGAAGTTTACCCAGGATTATAAATCGAGGAATATCGATGTTTATTTGATAGGTAGACCCGTGCCCCAAGCCAAAATATCGGAATGGCTCTCAAAACTGGAAGAAACCGAAAAGATGCAGGACGTAAAATTGCGCATTTATCAAGGTGCGGACCAGAGTGGTGAAATGGCTGCGAGACTTTCAGGAGAAGTGAAGGCCGGGATTCTTGAAGACCTATACGTTAAAAACGAACAATTGATTCAAACCAAGGATGAACAAATTCGTTTTCTGGAAAATCAAATTGCCTTGGTAAAGGTAAAAAACGTGCCTTTTAAACAGATAAGTGATGAAATAAAAATAAATTATGAAGGGCTTGAGAGTTTTGGGTTTTCCAATAAAATCACAACCAACTTTGATAAGATCGATACCCTTCCCGTTATAAGCTTACGCTGGAAATCGAATGTTCCCGTGAAGCAGCGAAAGGAAAATTCAAACAAAATTGAAAAGTGGATGAAGATGAAAATGAAATTGGATACACTTGTTGTGGAAAGTCCCTAAGCCTCTTTGTTCTGGACTTCACGGATTTTCTTGAAAAGGTCTGAAGAGTAAACAAAGTTTGTTACATCCTCATTGTCGGTTTTGAAAATTTCCTGATTGTCTCCCTGCCAAACCAATTTTCCTTCTTTCAGTAAAACCACTTTTTCCCCAATTTCCATTACCGAGTTCATATCGTGGGTAACGACGATGGTGGTAATATTATTTTCGTGGGTAATCTTTTGTATCAGGTTATCAATTAGGGTAGCAGTCTTTGGATCGAGACCAGAGTTGGGCTCATCGCAGAAAAGAAATTTCGGTTCGTTTACAATTGCGCGCGCAATGGAAACACGTTTTTGCATTCCTCCAGAAATTTCTGATGGAAATTTTTTGTTGACATCCTCAAGATTTACACGCTTTAGAACGGCATTTACTCGGTCCAACATTTCCGATTTTTTCTGCTTTGTAAACATGCGAAGGGGAAACATCACATTTTCCTCAATATTCATTGAGTCAAACAGCGCACCACCCTGAAAAAGCATTCCTATTTCCTCCCGGAGATGTCGTTGCTGCTCATCATCCATATCCTGAATAGCCTTATCCTGAAAATATATCTTGCCCTGTTCCGGTTTAAAAAGACCGATAAGACATTTCAGAAAAACGGTTTTTCCACTACCGCTGGTGCCGATGATCAGATTTGTTTTCCCTCTGTCAAATTCAGTAGAAATTCCTTTTAGGATCTTTTCCTCACCAAAACTTTTATGTACGTTTTCTACTTTTATCATTAGCTTAAAAGGAGTTGGGTTATTATAAAGTTTGATGCAATAATAAGTACACTTGTCCAGACGAATGAATTTGTACTGGCCTTACCTACCTCCAAGGAGCCACCTTTCATATAAAAACCTTGCCAAGATGGTACTGTGGCAAGAATAAAAGCAAATACGAAGGTTTTGAAATAGGCGTAAAAAATCTGGTAGGGAATAAAATCTTCCTGGATACCCGCTAAAAAGTCGGAAGAACTGGAAAAACCACCATAAACTGCCGCAACCCATCCTCCGGCGATTCCAAGAAACATGGAAATAACGATCAGGAAAGGATAGAACATTAATGCAACGATTTTTGGGAAAACCAGATAATTTAAGGAGTTAACTCCCATAACTTCCAATGCATCAATCTGCTCTGTAACCCGCATAGAGCCAATGCTCGAAGTAATAAACGATCCCACTTTTCCTGCCATAATTATAGAAATGAAGGTTGGGGCAAATTCTAAAATAACAGACTGTCTAGTTGCGAAACCAATTAAGGTGTCAGGGATGATGGGGTTATCCATGTTAAGAGCAGTCTGAATTGCAACAACACCTCCGACAAAGAAGGATATAAATGCTACAATGGGCAACGAACTGATAATAAGATCATTGATTTCCTTAAATATAAGATGGCGGAGAACAGATGTCTTGGTGAAACCACCAAACACCTTTTTCAACATCAAGAAATAAGAGCCAATATCTTCTAAGTACTTCATAAAATGGTTGCTCCGGCTAAAGTACTAAATTTAGTTTACTGTTTTTAGATAAAATAAAGTTAACGGAATGTGGGATCATAAGAAGAGGAGATTAAATACATTCAATTGGATAAAACAAGAATTTAATTTCCGAGCCAAAGTTATTTCCCCAATGCCTCCATCATTTTAAAATAAATCTCGTTACTTTCATAAATGCCGCCAAAAAGCGATGCTCCTGGCCCTTCCGCAAAAACGGGAACCATGGTGCCTGAATGACCGGTGGTGGAAAAGATTGGTTTTATCTTGTTGTAATTGCTCCCATCGGTGGCCAAGGTAAAACCGCCGGTTTCATGATCTGCGGTGACGATCACGAGGGTCTCTCCATTCTGTTTTGCAAAATCCAATGCCACGCCTATGGTTTTGTCAAAGTCCAGTAATTCTTCAATCAAATAATCCGCATCGTTGTCGTGGCCGCCCCAATCTATTTGGCTTCCCTCAACCATCAGGAAAAAACCTTTTTCATTTTTGGAGAGTTTTTCCAAAGCCAGTTTGGTGGCATCCGGTAGAAAATCACCACGACCTTCGCTCATTTTGGGCATGCCATTTTCAGCCAAGAGGATGAGTTCCTTTCCTTTTACATTAGTGGTTGGGAGTTTATCGGTTATTACGGTATAGCCCGCCGCACGCATATCTTTTAAAAGATTCCGGTTGTCTTTCCGATCCTTAAAATATTTAAGCCCGCCACCCGCAAAAAAATCAACTCCGGAATTTGGGACAAACTCCGTGATTTCCTCATACATTCTTCGGTGCTTCACGTGGGCATAAAAGGAAGCGGGAGTAGCGTGTTGGATGGAGGACGTCGCCACAATGCCTGTACTGAAGCCATCTTTGGAAAGTTGTTCTACAATGGTCGGTACCGGAATGGTGTCGCGATCCACTCCAATAGCGCCGTTATAGGTTTTTACCCCAGCCGAAAAAACCGTTGCTCCCGCAGCCGAATCGGTCACTAAGTCAGAAGAGGAGGAAGTCTTGCTTAGTCCGACGGTAGAAAAACGTTCAAAATTTGGTTTCTCATCTTTGTAATAAATAGCGGCAGAAACCTGGCTAAGTCCCATCCCGTCTCCAATGAGTAAAATGATATTCTTGGCCTTCTTTCCATTAACTGAAGTTTCGGTAGTTTTAACCGTGTTTTCGCTTACTTGAACCGAAACACAAGAAGAAGTAATTAAGCTTAATGATAAGAGAAATAGGAGAATGGAAAACTTGATCTTCATAACAGAAATTTTTATTTGTAAAAATAAGGAATATAAGGGGTTTGGCTATTTATAATTCTGAATTATGAATTCAGAATTATGAATTTCGAAAGCTGAAGTATCGAATTTTTTCCCCAAATTAAGGAATTAACGAATCCCTAATCACTATTGCCAATCCCAATCTTTCGAAATATATTCTTCCAGCGGAGTTTCCTAATAAACGTTCCTTCTTTTTCTGAAACCATAAACTCCAAATTTTCTTTCTTCGCTTTGCGATATCCTTTTAAGCAATCCACAAAAAACCTTGAACTTTTTTTTCGGGATGCCAGTTTACCCGAAGCGATGAGCGTGAGCCAGAAGCCATAGCGCATTTTATAAAAAGCTTCTCCTTGCTTAAACCTTGCGGTTGGGGTATATACCTTGCCCGTAGGTTTAAGGTGTTTTACGTGAAGGGAAGTATCTGTTTTTATTTTCCAGCCGTGGTATTGTGCTAGGAGTTCGTCGATGGTGTCCCAGCCGATAGATTTTATAAGACCACCGATTTCTTCAAAACACGCTTTTCGATATAGTTTAATGGGACCTCGTACTTTTGTTTTTTCTGAGATGGGTTCAAATTCCCAGCCGTTATTTGTTTCAATGTAAAGATTGCCACCTGCAATGCCTGTTTTTTCATCTGAAGAGAAAAGTTGTAGGACTTTTTCAAAATAATTAGGCGGTAATATAATATCAGCATCAAATTTTCCGATGAAATCAAATTCAATATCAATGGAATCAAATCCTTTATAAAATGCATTTACCACTTTGGATCCGGGGGAATGCATCTTTTCTGAATCAAAGTAGATTCCTTCAATAAAGGAATGATTTTTTGAGAAGGATTCAATTATTGCTTGAGTACCATCGGTAGAACCGTCGTTAACAACAACTATTTTTTTGGGAGGAATGGTTTGCTCTACAAAGGATTTTAGGCATTTCGCCAAATAGGCTTCTTCATTATGGGCCGGGATGATGATACAGAAATCCATTTAAATTCTTTCGGCATAAACCAAGTAATACCTGGGAGTAATGAGACGCAGAAGTGGACGAATCCCGATCTTTTTAACTGGATTGGTAAATTTCTCCCTCTTTACAATCCGCCATCCAGCTTTCTCCAAAAGCCAATCGAACTGCCAATCCTCAAATTCGTGGTAATGTCGATCCCATTTGTCCATTTTGCTTCGATACGCAGGTGCAAACCATAATCTCATAGGAATGGAAGCTATCAGTTTTCCCGCTTTTATATCTTTCAAAACATTGAAGGGAGAAACCAAATGCTCAAAAATTTCAAAGGCTGTAACCACATCAAATTCATCTGTTTTTACAGCCGCTGTTTCAAGGTCCAGATCTTCGCCTTTCGTATTGGTTACCGAAAAACCTTCTTGAGTCAATATTTCAGAAAAGGGATTCGAAACCCCGAGATCAAGAATCTTTTCTTCCTTAGAAATAACTTCATTTAAGAATCTGAGCGTATGTTTATATCTTTTTTTGGGAAATTTTCCTTCGTACATCTTTTTAATTCAGAATTCAGAATTCAGAATTCTGAATTGATTTACATTTTAAAAACAACCGAATTGATATTCATCACCGCACCAACACTGCGAAAATAACGATATCTCCTGTATGTCGGGAGTAAACTATCTTTTGATCATCAATTTTTTCGTGGTCACTTTTGCTTCATCCAATAATTTCACGAAATATATTCCATTTGACAAACTGCTAATGTCCAACTCTGGTTGAAAAGGAAGCGACAGTAGTTTTTTCCCAAGGGAATCGAATATTTGAATCGTTTTATTTCCATCACTAATACCTTCAATTTGTAATAGATCCTGCGCGGGATTTGGATGTATTATAAAAGATTGCGAATTTGCTTCTTCAACACTAAGGAAATCACAGCCACGGTGAATTTCGTCTAAGCTAAGAGCGCGATCCCAGTATTTAAAATCATCTAAAGCTCCTTTAAAGTAATCTGCAGGCTCGCCTAATTGTCGGTCGTGTCGACCCAAACTTCCTGAAGTGGAAGAATAGAAAAGAGATCCGCCAGATCCACTATAAGTGCCACCGCCCTCTTTGCAGTCTAAATATATTTCCATGTTTAATGCATCCACAACAACAATGGTAATGTGATGCCATTCATTGTTGACAATGGTATTATTGCTAGAAAAAGACCTTCTTGTGCTAGGAGTATAGGCAAGAGAACCATCACCAAAACTTACTCCATACTTCCCTGTTCCGGCCTCGGCGTTAAAAAAGACTCCTGAGCTTATATCTTCTTCGAAGGAAGTATTAAAAACCGCCCTATCTTGGTAGCTGCTACCATCGTATCTGATCCAAAATGAAAATGAAACGGGCAATTGCGGTTTTAATGTAGCAAGATTAGGAAAGTCTATAAAACTGTTCACTCCGTTAAAATAGGCAGCGGAGTTTTCATTTCCGAAACGATCGGCAGTGTAAGTAATGTTATTTGCAAAACCATCAAAATTATTTTCAGTTTCGTCGAGGGCATTCCCATCAAATTTATAGTGGAGCAATAGATTCCCGTCCTGCGAGATGGAAGGAATTGATATCAAGATAAATAGAAGGGTAGTTATTCTCATAAGGTAAAGATTTTATTAAATGTATTAATTTTTTTACACTTTATAAACAACCGAATTGATATTCATCCCCGCACCAACACTTGCGAAAATGACGATATCTCCCTTTGCGATGTGATAGTCATCCAGCTTTCCATTCAAAACCAAATCATACAAAGTAGGAATGGTAGCCACACTGCTGTTTCCAAGTTTATTGATGCTCATTGGCATGATATGTTTTGGGGTGGGTTTGTCGAAAAGTTTATAAAAACGGTTTACGATAGCCTCGTCCATTTTTTCATTGGCCTGATGCATAAAAATCATTTTTACATCATTAATTCCATAGCCACTTTTCTCCAAACAGATTTTCATCGCATCAGGAACGTGGTTCAGGGCAAATTCGTAAATTTTCCTGCCATACATCTTTATATATCTGCGATTGTCCTTTTTATCCAAATTGTTGCTTTCGCCAAAAAAGATAAAATGCGCTTCATCAAAAGCATAGGTCGCACTAAAATGGGAGAGAATTCCACCTTCTTCATTAGTGGCCTCAACCACTGCCGCTCCTGCACCATCACTATAGATCATGGAATCGCGATCGTGTGGATCTATTACGCGGGAAAGTGCTTCTGCACCAATGACCAAGCATTTTTTGGCTATTCCCGATTTTATATAGGAATTGGCCTGGATCATGCTCTCCAGCCATCCTGGACAACCAAAAAGCATATCATATCCCACACAGGTTGGTTTATTGATCTTTAAGTTGTGCTTTACGCGGGTAGCAATGCTCGGCACGGTATCACTCTGAACAGATCCGTATTTGATATCGCCGTAGTTATGGGCCACGATTATGTAATCTAGCTCTTCTCTGTCTATTCCTGAGTTCTTGATCGCATTTTCGGCAGCAAAAGTCGCCATATCCGATGTGCTTAGGTCTTTGGGAATATAACGACGTTCAGAAATTCCAGTAATGGCCTTGAATTTTTCAATGATAGTTTCGTTTTCTTGTCCGAAAGGAGTTCCGTCGGCATTATAAAAGTTATGCTCTCCAAACTCTTCGTTCTTAGCGATTCCAGTCGGAATGTAACTACCTATTCCTGTTATTTTTACGTTCATACGGGGAAAATTTCATTAAAAATACGGAATTTTTGCTAATCGGTGTTTAGTAATTGGTAGACGAGTGGCGGATGATGGGTTGGTAGACGATAGTCGCTAGTCGGTAGAAAAAGGTAGTCAGTATAGAAATTTGTTTTGATCATTAGGTCTGATAAAATAATTTCAAAATATCTTTACCTAATGCTGGATTTTTTACTTTACTCCTAAACTCCTAAACTCCTAAACTCCTAAACTCCTAAACTCCTAAACTTCTAAACTCACCACTCACCACTCACACTCAAGCCTCCATATAACTTTCAATCGGATCACAAGTGCAAATTAAATTCCGGTCACCATAGGCGTCATCAACCCTTCTTACGGCGGGCCAAAACTTGTTGTCGGAAATATAGTCCATCGGAAATGCCGCTTCTTTTCTTGTGTATGGGAAATCCCAATTATCAGCAGTTAGCATTTGCAAGGTATGGGGCGAATTTTTCAGTACGTTGTCTGGATTATCCTTGTCAACAGATTCAATTTCTCTTCGGATGGAAATCATTGCATCACAAAACTGATCCAGAGAAACCTTGCTTTCGCTTTCGGTAGGTTCGATCATCAAAGTTCCTGCAATTGGGAAGGAAACCGTGGGTGCATGGAAACCATAATCTATTAAGCGTTTTGCTATATCGGTCACCTCGATTCCTTTTTCCTTGAAAGGTCGGCAATCCACAATCATTTCGTGGGCTGCGCGGCCACGCTCTCCGGCGTAAAGTACTTCGTAATGTCCGTTTAGTCTTTCCTTTATATAGTTGGCATTGAGAATTGCATATTGAGTCGCTTTTTTCAATCCATTTACGCCGAGCATACAGATATAGGCATAACTGATCAAGCAGACCAACGAACTGCCATAAGGCGCCGCCGAGATTGCGCTGATTGCCTGTTCTCCTCCAGTTTTAATTATGGGGTTCGAAGGTAGAAAAGGAACTAACTGCTTGGCAACACAAATAGGACCTACTCCCGGACCACCTCCTCCGTGTGGGATTGCAAAGGTTTTATGCAAATTTAAGTGGCAAACATCGGCGCCAATAGCACCTGGATTTGTCAATCCTACTTGCGCGTTCATATTTGCGCCGTCCATATAAACCTGCCCACCATTTTCGTGGATGATACTGGTTATTTCGCGGATTGCGGATTCGTAAACACCATGTGTGGATGGATAGGTAACCATTAGACAAGCTAGGTTATCTTTATATTTTATTGCTTTTTCACGAAGATCTTCCACATCGATATTCCCTTCGTCAGTAGATTTTGTTACCACCACTTTCATTCCGGCCATAACAGCACTCGCCGGATTGGTTCCGTGGGCGGAAGATGGAATTAGGCAGATATTTCTATGTGTTTCACCTCTACTTTCGTGATAGGCCCGAATTACCATTAAACCGGCAAATTCACCTTGTGCACCACTATTAGGTTGAAGGGAGGTTGCTGCAAAGCCCGTAATTTCGGTAAGCTGTTTTTCTAATTTTTTCAATACTATTTGATATCCTTCTGCCTGCTCAATAGGAACAAAAGGATGGACATTCCCCCACATTGGATCGCTCAATGGCAACATTTCTGCCGCTGCATTCAGCTTCATTGTGCAAGAACCCAAAGAAATCATGGAATGGGTAAAGAGATAGATCTCTACGCTCCAGTTTTTTGATGTAGCGCATCATATCGGTTTCACTGTGATAGGAATTAAATACATCCTGTTGCAGAAACTCGGTTTTTCGCGCAACTTCCTCAGGGATCTTGTTTCCAGTTTCCAGTTCGGTGATTTTTTGGAAATCTTTCTTAACCGCTTCGGCAAAGATTGAAATTATCTTGTTCAGGTCTTTTACCGTAGTGGTTTCATTTATGGAAATGGAAACGGTGGAATTATCTGGATAATAGAAATTCACCTCTTTCGCTTCGGCCAAAAATTTGATTTTTGTGGCGTCGGTTTTTATGGCGATGGTATCGAAAAAAGTATCATTGACCTGTTCGAATCCCAATTTCTCCAAATTATTTGCGAGCGTCACCGCCGAATTGTGGACTTTGTTGGCAATATATTTCAATCCTTCGGGACCGTGGTAGACGGCGTACATTCCAGCCATAACGGCCAAAAGGACCTGCGCTGTACAAATATTTGAGGTAGCCTTGTCGCGTTTTATGTGCTGTTCACGGGTTTGTAGCGCCATTCTCAAGGCACGATTGCCATCGGCATCCTTGCTCACTCCGATAATTCTGCCGGGAATACTACGTTTGTATTCATCTTTGGTGGCGAAATAAGCAGCATGTGGGCCTCCATAACCTAAAGGAATTCCGAAACGTTGGGTGGTTCCTACAACTACATCTACTCCAAAGTTCCCTGGAGATTCCAGCATTACCAAGCTCAAAATATCCGCGGCAACAGCAACTTTTATTTGGGCGTCATTGGCTTTTTGGATAAACTCTTTATAATTGTGGACTTTTCCGGTTTTGCCAGGATATTGCAAAATGGCTCCAAAAAAATCATCCGAAAAATCGAATTCCTCATGATTGCCTACAACCAATTCAATCTCTATAGGAGTGGAACGGGTCTGTAGAAGTGCCAGTGTTTGGGGAAGAATTTCTTCTGAAACAAAAAATTTGGTGGCGTTCTTTTGTTTTTTTTCTTTTTCACGAACGGCAAAAAGCAATGACATCGCTTCGGCAGCCGCAGTAGATTCATCCAAAAGCGATGCATTTGCAAGCTCCATTCCGGTTAAATCCGTGATCGCGGTCTGGAAGTTTAGCAACGCCTCCAATCTTCCTTGGGCAATTTCGGCTTGATACGGGGTATAAGCGGTATACCAACCCGGATTCTCAAGAATATTTCTTTGGATAACCGGAGGAAGGATGGCCTGATTATAACCCAGTCCGATATATGTTTTATAAATTTTGTTTTTTGAGGACAGCTCGGTAATGTGTTCCAAGTACTCCTGTTCGCTCATGGCAACATCCAGATCGAGTGCTTTTTTTATCAAGATATCATCCGGAACGGTCTCATACATTAATTGATCAAGAGAGCTGGCGCCAACGGTCTCCAGCATTTGGGGAAGGTCACTTTCACGTGGACCGATATGCCTTAAAGCAAAGGAATCTGTATTCATCAAATTAGGATTGAAATTAAGGTGGCAAATTTACAATTTTTAACCCGTAATTGGTAGTGTTTAGGTGGTTGAAAAATATTTTTTATATTCTAAGTGAACGGCGTGTATTTCCTTTGATTATTTTTGGTCTGATGAAGCTTCTAAAATACATTTTTGCGTTTTATATAAACAGTAGCATACACGTGGCTCTTGCGGTTTTAGCTCTAACAGCTATAACCGTTTTGGAGTTTGGAATTACCGTGCCGCGTGAGCTATGGATGTTTATCTTTTTTGGAGCAATTACTGGATATAACTTTGTGAAATATGCTAAAATAGCCGGTCTGCATCATCGTCATTTGGCACATTCGTTACAGGCCATTCAAATCTTTTCGGCTATGTGTTTTGGTCTTCTGGTTTATAGTGCGTTCCATATTCCCTGGAAGGTTTTGTTGCTTACGCTGGGTTTTGGGATTCCTACTTTTTTTTACGCTGTTCCGCTGGTCCGTCATAAGAATTTGAGGAGTCTTACCGGAATCAAAATTTTTGTCGTGGCTTTTGTCTGGGCTGGAATTACGGTAATAGTGCCGATGATGAACGCTCCGGAGGTTGAAATTTCCGGAGATGTGCTACTTACATTCTTTCAGCGAATGGTAATTGTTGTAGCTCTGATGCTTCCGTTTGAAATCCGGGATGTACCTTATGATTCCCTCAATTTGAAAACACTGCCGCAACAAATCGGGATTTGGGGAACGAAAATGTTGGGCGAAGGAGTATTATTGATTTGTTTGATTTTTGAGTTTTTTAAGCATACCACCGATTTGGCCTATTTAGCCAGTCTTTTCATCTTTTCAATAATTCTGGGAGCTTTACTGATTATTTCAAAGCCATATCAAAGCCGGTACTTTGCCTCTTTTTGGATAGAAGGCTTGCCCATTTTATGGTGGATTCTATATGTTTTATTAAGGAATTTTCAGGACTTGGGAGAAGTGTCCAGCTCTTGGTTGATCTGAGCTTTTAAATGCTGCTTTTTCTTGACTGGGAGAGTTTTTATATTGGCTGATTTTATCGTTTCAGTCAATTTTCCGTTATTTTCTGAATAGTCGCGACAGCATTTACAGTGTAGCAAGTGGAGTTTCATTTTCAGGTTTTCCAAGATACTGGCTTCCTCGTATTGATGCTTATCGCAAATTTCCGCAGTTTCGCTGCATTTAAAAAAAAATATCATAATGTATATTTAATTAAGCCAATTTTTTTCCAAGCATTCCATTAGCGTTTTGCGTGCCCTGTGGATTATTACCCAAAGGTTAGACGGGGTAATATTGAATTCTTTACACACAACATCGGTGTCAAAACCGTCAATGGTTTTCATTGTGAAAATTTCCGCCTGTCTGTCCGGTAGGGTGGCCATGCATTCTAGGATGGCCAGACGCAGTTCTTCATTTTCCATAACGTCCTCTGCAGTCCTGTCAAATGGGTCAGAGGCATTCTCTTCCAGCCAGTCTCCTTCGGAATCGATGTTTTTATAGGAGATATGCGTTTCCGCCTTTCCTTTTGCAGAACTGCTTTTCCGATAATAATCGATAATCTTTCGTTTTAATATGGAAATAAGCCAAGTGCGTTCTGTTGCTTCTCCCTTAAAATTTTTCTTCGCCTTGAGTCCTGCCAGAAAAGTTTCGGATATAAGATCCTGGGCTACAATAGGGTCATTCACCCGTACAATAGTATAGTTGTAAAGGTAATCGGCGTAATTATCCACCCATTTTTCGGGATTTAGAGTTTCCAAAATCAAAATGTTTTAAGCCCTTCTCAAAAATAGGAAGTTTCAATGAGATTCAATAAATAACTCGAAATGATTTGAAAGTCGAGAATAAAAATATTCCTGATATGGCCATAACTTCATCAGAAGTTATATTTTTACGGAAATAACACTATAAAATCTTTATGATGAAAAAAATTATTACGGGAATATTCTTGCTTCTATTCATCCCAATTTCTATGTTGGCGCAGAATGGACCTTCTATTTACGCAACAATGGATGCTGCCGATGCTGTAACTTTTAAAGCTCTTTATCCCGAAGATATGGAGATTCTGGCAAGCAACGATTCTGAAGCTGCTGTTTTGTTGTCGGAAGAAGTGACACATAGAATTCATGAAAATGTACGCACTCACGGTCCGGGCTATATTTTTTGTGCTTCAGAGGAAAAGGCATTGGCCGCCTTAAATACCGTAGCCCGTAGAAATACGGGAATGGATTATTCCATTACTGAAGATGTCTTTGTAAATGAATGCTTAGACCTCGTGGATGGCGTTAACATTGAAAATGATATTTTGGAACTTCAGAACTATGGAACCCGATACCACACCAAACCTCAGGCAGTACAGGCGGTTTTAGGTCAAAAGCTCAAGTGGGATGCCATGATTGCGGCGGCAGGCAGAACCGATATCCATACCCGAATTTTTGAACACGTGAACACTCCCATGCCATCTGTTATATTGACAATCGACGGTGCCAATACTCCCGACGAGTTTGTAATTATTGGCGGCCATATTGATTCCACTTCTTGGGATAGGGATGATGCTCCAGGGGCTGACGACAATGCTTCGGGAATTGCCGCTTTAAATGAAATGGTGCGGGTCCTGTTAGAGAAGGAATTTGTTCCGAATAGAACTATCGAGGTCATGGCTTATGCAGCCGAGGAAATTGGTTTGGTAGGATCTTCCGAAATAGCAAGTGAATACGCCAGCAATAATGTGGACGTTATTGCATACGTGCAGTTTGACATGACGGGTTATAAAGGATCTCCTGACGATATCTATATTATGACAGATTCCTATAATAGTTCAGATTTGAGTGGCTATCTCGTGGATTTGATGGATCACTATAACAGTTCGGGCGCTCATAGTTTTACTTATAACTACAGTCAATGTGGTTACGGATGTTCAGATCACGCCAGTTGGGCATATAACGGATATGACGCAGCTTTCCCATTTGAATCCGCAATGGGAGATGATAACCCCAATATCCACAGTCCATATGATGTGTATTCTTTTTTCAATACACCGGACCACTCGGTTAAATTTGCAAAACTTGGATTAGAGTTTCTTATCGAAGCTGCCAAACCTCAAGTCTTAGGAGTAAATGATTTTTCTGAGGCTGCAATGAGTATTTTCGTAAATGATAAATCACTAAACTATCGTTTGAACAATACTGTTTCATTGGTAAACGAGGTGTCAATTTATAATATAGCCGGACAGCGAATTTTGTTTTCGGAAATGAACAACAAAAATGGCAGTCTTGAACTTAGCCAATTTAGTGATGGATTTTATATTGTAAAATTCACTCTTGAAAATAATCATGTACTGACCAAGAAATTTATATTGAAATAAATTATAGAAATTCCTTCAATTACTCTATCGGTTATTTTTTTCTTCTTCAACTTCCGGAATTTTTCGGGGATCAGCAGAATGAAAAAATAGCCGATTTTTTTTAGGAATATCTCTTCCATCATAAAAATTAACAAAAGACACCCATTTCTTGCATTTGAATAATTTCTTCACAGGTCAGTGGAAAGTCGATTATCAAACCAATGCATACATATTCAGTAACTAGCGCAAAAATATCATTCATAAAAAATAATTTGGGTCGTAACTTTTTTCCTATCTTTATCGATTATTAACTATCATATTAACCAAAAAATTTAAACAAAATGAAAAACAACAATGGAAGATTTTTCCGTGTAGGAAAATTTATCGTACTCTTTTTATTCTTGGGAGGTCTTATTGCGTCTTGTAGTAAAGACAAGGATGAGGATGAGAATCTGGTGAATAAAGCAGATTTCGAACAAAATTATTTCGGCATTACAAATGGTGATTTTCAGGGAAGATCTTTGCCCGGAAGTAATTCAGAATCCCTTGAGATTTTGGGCATTACAGGAAACGGAACAATTTTGGCCGGAGGTAGCAATATAATACATCTGTCCGCTAGCGACAATGCCACAGAGGTAATTGTTGGCGTAAAAGATCAGAAAGGATTTTTTACCGTTCCAATGGTGGCCGACAGAAATGGAGCCAATAGAGGAACTATGTCTATGACAGATTTAAGACTTCAGATTGGACAATTAGTGGCCGATAATTTTACTATCACCTTTTCCGTGGGAGATGGGCGAGGGAATTTTAGCTCATACCAAGACTTGGTGGTTAACTTAATGGATGCGGGTACAGGTCTGTTGCAAGTTAACCTTGTTTGGGACCAGTTAAATGATGTCGATTTACATTTATTTGAACCAGATGGCACTGAGATATATTATGGCAACACCGAGTCATCTAGTGGTGGTCAATTAGATGTTGATAGTAATCCGGCTTGTTTTATAGATGGGATTAATAACGAGAATATCTATTATGAGGACGATCCATCGGTTACAATACCTTATGGAGAATATGAGGTAAAAGTGGATCTATATGCCAACTGTGACATAGTTCCGAATACTAACTATACGATCGTAGTACATTATGGTGGAGTGCAAATCGCTGCATCCGAGGGGGTGAATCCAACCGACGGAGTTCTGACTCCAGCCGATGAGAGCGGTAACACTAACTTGATTTCAGTTATGAAATTCGTTATAGACGGTCCAGCTCCAAAGACTTCTAATGGAAACCAAAATGAACTTTCTTTGCCCAAGTTATATAAATTTAGCTTTGATAAGAACAATAAAGTTTTCCAGAACTTTACTCCTAAAAAGTAATATCAATCATATTAAAAAATGCAAAAACCGTCTTTCGAGACGGTTTTTGCATTTAAAATATCTTCTTTTTAAAAGGTGTAAGCAACATAAATATAAAATTTATATTAAACCTGCTCTTTTCAAAAGAGCCTCGGGATCTGGTTTCTGGCCACGGAATTTAATGTAAAGCTCCATTGGATCTTGTGTTCCACCTTGTGAAAGAACAAAGTCTTTAAACTTGTTGGCCACTTCCTTGTTGAAAATTCCTTTCTCCTTAAAATAGGCAAAAGCATCTGCATCCAAAACCTCTGCCCATTTATAACTGTAATAACCCGCCGAGTAACCACCTTGAAAAATATGTGAAAATGATGTACTCATACAATTTTCCAATACATCCGGATACAATTGAGTATCGGCAAATGTAGCTACCTCAAAATCTTTAACATCGGTAATGCCTGAAGGATTTTGGCCGTGCCATCCCATATCCAAAAGTCCAAAACTAAGTTGGCGCAAGGTTGCCATTCCTTCCTGAAAAGTAGCGGATTCCTTTATTTTCTTAACGTATTCCATTGGGATTACTTCCCCTGTTTTGTAATGGGTGGCGAAGAGTTCCAAGGTTTCTTTTTCATAACACCAGTTCTCCAAAATCTGACTTGGCAGCTCCACAAAATCCCAATATACGCTTGTGCCGGATAAGCTAGGGTAGTGGGTGTTTGCCAACATTCCATGAAGGGCATGTCCAAATTCATGGAACAAGGTTGTTACTTCGTTAAAAGTTAAAAGTGAAGGTTTGCTTGCAGTAGGTCCTTCGGCTCCGCTCAGGACAGGTTTTGTGAAATTGCAAACGATGGAAATATGGGGGCGGTCATTTTTCCCATTCTTGATATTCTGAGACTTATACGACGTCATCCAGGCCCCATTTCGCTTTCCGGCCCGTGGATGGAAATCGGCATAAAAAATAGCAACGAGGTTTCTCTTTCCATCTTTCACTTCATAGGTTTTTACATCAGGATGGTATTTGTCGATATTGTCCACCTCTTCAAAATGAAGGTCATAAAGTTTTTCGGCTACGGTGAAAACTCCTTTTATTACGTTTTTCAATTCGAAATAAGGCTTTAGCTTTTCGTCGTCAAGATTGAAACGCTGCTGCTTTAATTTTTCAGAATAATAGGCGCCATCCCATTTTTCCAAACGGTCAATGCCATCCAGCTCTTTGGCAAAAGCAGTTAATTCCTCAAATTCTTTTTTTGCCGCTGGTTTTGCTTTTTCCAGCAATTCATTTAAAAATGACTTTACTTTTTCGGGAGTTTCGGCCATACGTTCTTCAAGAACAAAATGGGCGTGACTGTTATAACCTAGTAGTTTTGCTCGTTGATGACGAAGTTTTACAATCTGAAGTACATTTTGTTGATTGTCCAATTCGTCATTATGAAATCCTTTTGCCCCGAAAGCGATTGCCATCTTTTTGCGTAGTTCCCGATTGTCGGCATAGGTCATAAAGGGCACATAACTGGGATGGTCCAAAGTGAATATCCAACCTTCTTTTCCTTTTTCTCCAGCGGTTTGTGAGGCAGCTTCAATTACCCCATCGGGTAGTCCAGATAAATCTTCTTTATCTGTAATATGAAGTTCGAATTTGTTGGTTTCCGCTAGAACATTCTCTCCGAAAGTAAGTTTTAGCTTAGAAAGCTCTGCATCTATTTTTCGCAATTCCTTTTTCTTTTCTTCGGAAAGATTTGCGCCGTTTCGAGAAAAGGATTTATACTTTTTCTCGAGCAACATCTGTTGTTCCGCAGAAAGCTCTAAGGATTCTCTTTGCTCATAAACGGATTTTATTCTTTCGAATAACTTTTCATTCAACAAAATATCATTGCTGAATTCTGTGAGCATGGGCGAAACTTCCTGTGCTATCTTTTGTATCTCCTCATTTGTTTCTGCACTGTTTAGGTTGAAGAAAATACTGCTTGCCCTATCCAGTTTTTCTCCCGTAAATTCCAGTGCTTCCACCGTATTCTCAAAAGTGGGAACTTCGGAATTTGAGGTAATTTTATCTATTTCAGCTTTTGTCTTCTCAATCAATTGACTTATTGCCGGAAGAAAATGTTTGTTTTCTATTTTGGAAAAGGGTGCGGTATCGAAGGTTTCTAATAACGGATTGTTCATTTTAATTTTCAAAATCTTTAATTGCTTGATTCGGCGATATAATGGTGTACGGACTCCAAATAGTAGGATCGTATTTTTCAATAGTCTGCACCGAAGTTTTCGTTTTTTGGTTTATTTTATTGAAACCGGCCATTGATAGGGGTTGGGAATCAATAACCAGAATTTCATTTTCTGTTTTATTGATACCTTCCGATAAGATATCCAATTTCAGTTTCATACGATCTTTACGGTCTTTATTGTTTTCAATAAAAGTGAACGATCGGTTTAAGTAAATATATTGCTCAATGTTTGTCTTGAGATATTTTAGGGAATAGGTGCTATTTTCGTTTCTGTTGAAAATTACCAATACCTCTCGATTTAATTCTTCATATTTGATTCCCAGTAGAAGTTTGAGATTTATTTTATCACCTCTTTTTCCATCTGCCAATTTATATTTAGCTTTTAAAACCGCATACGTATCAGCCGAAATATACAGCTCTCCACTGTAATTTGCGGATCCTTTATTAGGTTCAAAATGGAGAACATAGACCAATTCGTCATTATAGCTAAAGGCTTTGTCGATAGTAAAATTATATTTTTTGTAATCGGTGATAAAACTGAAATCTGAATTCTTGCCAAAACCGAAATCGCTTAAATGGTTAGAAAACTCCCTGTTTTTATCCTTAATATTTAAAGTATCAGCTTTTTTAGATGCATTAAATGTCCTTTTCAAATCCACAGAATCGCTGATGGGAATAATTCCACTGCGAAGTTTAAAGGAATTACTACTCTCCAGTTTCGCTCCTATAGTGGCAAAGGCCTTGTTCTGTAAATTGTCTGTGGAGGTGTTTCTTTCAAGATTGATAAGTTTTGTTCCTTTTTTGATATCCAGTTTTAAAGAGTCTTTCTCATTTTTATAGATTTCAAAATAAGTGTCAAAATAGATATTGGAGCTTTTTCCTTTCGAGTTTTGAATGAGCAAGGCAAGTTCTGAATTTACGTCTTTTACGATCTTTTTACTTACGAAATCTGCTTTCTTAATGGCGAATTCGGAGTTATCAGTTTTGTAGTTTTCCTTAGTTCGCTGAAATACACTGAATTTTTCATTTTGCTTTGGATGGTTTTTGGATAGATTTTCCTGAACTTTTCCCATTATGGTCATGGGGTCTAAATTCCTATCAATCAGATATATTTCAGAAAGCGTGTTAATATCAGGAACCAAAAAAACTTTCTTGTCCGTAAAATCCTTTATTGCCACAGCATGTCGCTTATAGCCTAAATAGGTAAATACCAAAGAATCATTTGGCGAAAACCGTGAAGTGTCAATTTCGAAGTTTCCTTCATTATTGGTTATAACTCCGTAGGAATCGCCAATTTGAACAGCTGCAAAGGCCACGGTTTCATTAGTTTCCCGATCCAGCACCGTACCTGAAATTGATTGCGAGAAACCTGAAATGGAAAGGATAAAAAGAAAAAGAAACAGCTGAAATTTCGAGAAAATATTGCGTTTTTTCAAGATTACATAATTATTTTTACGACTACCGACTACCGACTACCGACTACCGACTACCGACTACCGACTACCGACTACCGACTACCGACTACCGACTACCGACTACCGACTACCGACTACCGACTACCGACTACCGACTACCGACCACTGATTACTGACTACTGCTACTGCCTACTGCGTACTTCTTTTGCCCCTTCCTCTACCTTCTTTTTAAGGCTTTCCTTAAAAGCAATAACTTTGTTCAAAACAGCTTTATCCGAAGCTCCAATAATTTGTGCTGCAAGAATACCTGCATTTTTTGCGCCGTTAAGCGCAACCGTGGCAACGGGAACGCCGCCGGGCATTTGTAAGATCGACAAAATACTGTCCCAGCCATCGATTGAATTGCTCGATTTTACCGGTACCCCAATTACAGGTAGTGGAGAAAGAGAAGCTATCATTCCAGGTAAATGTGCCGCCCCACCGGCTCCTGCAATGATTACGCAAATACCGCGTTTATGTGCGTTTTTACCGTAATCAAAAAGTTTGTCGGGTGTTCGGTGGGCGGAGACTATATCGACTTCCACCTCAATGTTGAATTCCTTTAAAACATCTATTGCATCCTGCATTACGGGCAGGTCGCTGGTGCTTCCAATTATTATTGCTATTTTTTGCATAAATTCCAAATTTTTAAATTCCAAATTCCAAATTGGGACTTTTATTTTTATTCTTTCGAGTTCATTAAGTTGATGACAACATTTATCATCATTTCCTTTTCCGCAGGATTACTTTCTGCAATCATCAAAGTTAAGGCAACGAGTGTATTGTTTGTTATCTTTTTAAAACCATTTTCATGATAAAGAAAGTTGTTTTTCGCCAAATACCACACAAATAGCCATGCGGCAATTCGCTTGTTGCCATCGGTAAAGGAATGGTTTTTAACGACCAAATATAGGAGATTGGCAGCCTTTTCTTCTAAACTTGGATAGAGATCGTTTCCATCGAAGGTTTGATCTATAACAGCGATCGAACTTTTGAAAGATTGATCCTTCTCATTTCCGAATAAGCTCGAACCTCCAAATTTTTCGCGCAATTGTTGGATGGCTTTTATCGCTTTATTGTAATCTATACGAAACGTTACAGTTCTGTCTGTGACTGTTTTTGAGAGTTTTTGATGGTCGAAATCATCGAGAATATCAAGCGCTCTTGAATAATCAGAAAGTATATCCATTAAACCTTGGGCCTCATCCGTATTTGAAATTTTAAGTGATGCTCTTTTTACAAGTTGAATTGTTTGTTGAAGCTGTTTTAGACGTTTTTCGTTTATAGTGTAGCCTTTTATTAAATGCTCTTTTAATTTTTTTGTAGCCCAAATCCTAAACTCAGTTGCCATTTTGGACTTTACCCGATAGCCTACACAGATAATAACATCTAGATTATAATATTTTACCTGATAGGTTTTTCCATCGTTGGCAGTATGTGCAAAATCTGCACATACTGAATCCTTGCTCAGTTCTTCTTCTTTAAAAATGTTATTTAGGTGTCGATTTATGACGGTTCTATCTCTCTTGAAGAACCCAGCAATTTGTTGCTCTGTAGCCCAAACAGTGTCTTCATTTTCATCTAACAGTACCTGGAACTCCACAGATTGGTCTGCTGATTTGTAAACAACAATTTCACTGTTAGATATGTTTTTATGAAGTTCCATTAATATTCAAACTGCTTAGAATTTCCCATTAGTTGCTGTTTTGTAGAAAAATTCTAAATTTCTATAATTAGGGTTATTGCATTTTTTTTAACGACTTATTCTTATTTTGAAATAACCTCAATAGTCCTCTTAACCAACTCCGCAATCCTCCTAGCTTCGTCAAGATCTTTGTTTACAATGGTTACATGTCCCATCTTTCTAAAAGGACGGGTTTCTTTTTTTCCGTATATGTGAGGTGTTACGCCTTCCATTGCAAGGATTTTATCAATATTTTTATAGACTGCTTGTCCGGTATAGCCTTCGGCACCGACCAGATTTACCATAATTCCACCTACTTTACTATCGGTATTTCCCAAGGGTAAATCCAAAATTGCGCGGATGTGCTGTTCAAATTGGTTGGTATAGCTGGCTTCAATACTGTAATGGCCACTATTGTGTGGTCTTGGAGCAACTTCATTGACTAGAATTTCATCATCTTCAGTTTGAAACATTTCCACAGCCAAAAGACCAACGTGTTTAAAAGCTTCGGAAACTTTGGTTGCCAAAGCTCTTGCCTTTTTGGCAACGGCTTCGTTTATTCGTGCTGGACAGATTACATATTCCACCTGATTTGCTTCTGGATGGAATTCCATTTCCACCACTGGATAGGTTTTTACTTCTCCAGATGGATTTCGGGCAACTATTACGGCCAGTTCATTTTTAAAGGGTATTAATTTTTCAGCAATACAAGCTCCATCTGACAGGGGAATGATATCCTCTTCTTCACGAATAATGCTAACACCTTTTCCATCATAACCACCTGTACAGCTTTTCCAAACAAATGGGAAATGGATATTTTTATGGAAAATGGCATCGTTTAATTCATTTTTATCTTTATAAATTTTAAAAGGTGACGTTGGAATTCTATGTTCTTTATAAAACTGCTTTTGAATTCCTTTATCTTGAATATTTCGAAGGGTTTTTGAACTTGGATATACTTTCTTTCCTTCGCTTTCCAGTTTTTCTAAGGCATCAACATTTACACCTTCAATTTCGAATGTAAGTACGTCAACATCTTTTCCAAAATTGTAAACCGTTTCAAAATCCATCAAGTCGCCTTGTTCAAAATAATCTGTGGCAATACGGCAAGGTGCTTCGGCGCTTGGATCGAGTACGTGTGTACGAATGTCCCATTTTCTGGTTTCATAGAGCATCATTTTGCCGAGCTGCCCACCGCCAAGGATGCCGAGGGTGAAGTTGGTGGAGAAGTAGTTCATTGTTGTTTTTCGGTGTTTTATGCAAAGATAGTTATTTCGTCTCTTGGGATGGATCAATTGTAATTGGTTGTCTGATGAATAATGAAATTTTTGAAAAATTTTATAACGGTTTTATCTCCATAATCCTGAAGAAAAAATTGCGCTATTTCCTTGCTACTGTTAACTTATCGCTAAGAGTAGTTTGTGAATAGATTAGCAATTCTGAAGCAAGATATAGAGATCGAAGTCCGTTATCAGTTCATAATAATTAAAACCAAACTTATGAAATTGATTAAAAATTTGAAATTCTCATTAATCGCTCTAGTGCTTTCAGGCGTTTTTGTATCCTGTTCCAGTGACGATAGTGCAGGGGAATCCCCGAATTATGGCCGTTTGAGTGTTGAGGCGCAAGCATCCTATTCGCCATTGGGCGATAAGCAGGATGCAAACCGATCTTCATCAGTTATTGAACTTTCTAGATTCTTGGTAAACTTCAGTAAAATAGAGTTGGAATTTGATGATATTATCGATGACGATAATAGATATAGCGGTGATGATGACATCGAATTGAAAGGGCCTTTTGAACTTGATATCTTAAGCCCCGTTCCTGTTCCTTTAGGCGAATTTAGAGTGCCTAATGGCAGGTTGGAGGAAATTGAATTTGAATTTGACAAAAGCTCAAATCCCGATAGTGATCTTTTCAATCAAAGTATGAGAATGGAAGGAACCATAGACGGAACTCCGTTTGTGTTTTGGCACGATTTTGAAGACGAAATAGAATTGGAATTTGATGATGATAACGATAATTCAGTTGTTTCGGGAGATCTAAATCATGTGTTGATCAACTTCGATCTGAACCAGGTTCTTAATTCTTCACCTGGAGTGGATCTTTCGCTCGCAGTTGATGGTAATAACGATGGAATCATAGAAATTGGTCCACGTGATGAAGATGGCAACAATGCTTTGGCAGAGGCGATGAAGCGAGCTATCAAAAATCAAATTGAACTTCTAGAGGATATGTACGATTAGGTTTTTATAAATCAATAAAAAAATCCCGACTGTTTTAGACGAGTCGGGATTTTCTTTAGATTGGTTTAATCCGATAATCAATTCTGACTTAGAATGACAATTTACATTTCCGCAAACGTATCGCCCTGCCTAATATCCCCGGTTTTATAGCCTTTCATAAACCATTTCATCCGTTGTTCGGAGGTTCCGTGGGTAAAACTATCGGGTACTACGTTTCCTTGGGTTCTTTTCTGGATTGCGTCGTCTCCAACTGCATTCGCCGCGCTTAGGGCTTCCTCAATATCTCCTTCTTCCAAATATTCTTGATTATAATGTGCCCAAACTCCCGCATAAAAATCGGCTTGAAGTTCCAGGGCTACGGATAATCTGTTGGCTTCACTTCTATTTTGTCGCTGTAAACTCGTTACTTTTTGTGATGTTCCAAGTAGTGTTTGCACGTGATGGCCTATTTCGTGTGCGGTAACGTAAGCAATTGCAAAATCGCCACCCTTTGCTCCGAAACGATTTTTCAATTCGTCAAAAAACGCTAAATCCATATATAACTTTTGATCCGCTGGACAGTAAAAAGGTCCAGAAGCTGAACTCGCATTTCCGCAACCTGTGCTTACCGCATCAGTAAAAAGAACCATCGTTGGATCCTGATATTGTCCCAGATTGTTGTCTGCAAAAATCTTTCCCCAGACATCTTCGGTATCTGCCAAAACCGTAGCCATAAAGCTTCCCATTTCTTTTTCTTGGGCGGTAAGTTCTCTTTGTTCGGTTTGTTGAATGTTTTGACCATTTCCCATTTGCTCCAAAATAGGAGCTAGGGTTTTTCCTGTTTCTCCGCCAAAAAATTGTAATGCTATTACAATTAATGCAATTACACCTCCGCCAGCGGCAAACTTACCTTTCGTGCTCATTCCGCGACGGTCGTCAAGATTGTCGCTTTGTCTTCTACCTTTCCATTTCATACTCTTTTAAAAAATTAAGGGTTGATTATAGGTAAAGTTATAAATAGAAATTTACCACAGAAGAAATTTGGGAATTATTTAGGCTGCTTTCTAAGGATTAAATATCCTAATACCCCTCCAAGTATGGATGCCACAAAGATTCCTATTTTTGCCTGTGTTTTGTATTCTTCGTTTGTGAACGCTAATTGCGTAATAAAAAGCGACATGGTAAATCCTATCGCTGCCAAAAGGGCTAATCCAACAAGGTTTCTCAAATTCATTCCTTTTGGGAAAGACGAAATTCTCAATTTCACCGTCAACCAGCTAAAGCCGACAATTCCCGTAATTTTTCCTATTAATAGTCCTAGAGCTACTCCTATGGCTACATTGGTATTGAACAGTTTTTCTATTTCAATATCAAATACCGTAACACCTGCATTGGCCAAGGCAAATACGGGAAGTACAATAAAGTTTACAAAAGGAGTCATTGCGTGCTCCAATCTTTGCAAGGGAGGCATGGCTTTCTTGGTGTCACTATTTACTCGCTCCAATATCTTTAATTGTTTGCTGGTTAAAGTAGGTATATCGTCGTCGGGATCGGTTCGAATAAATCGGATTAAATGTTTTTTGATTCTGGCTATATAAATACCTTCCTTAATCCTCACTTCGGCAGGAATCATAAAAGCAGCCAATACCGCAGCAATAGTAGCGTGAATTCCGGATAGTAAAAATGCTGTCCATACGCCAACAATTCCAATGATTGCATAATAGAGAAGGCTTCTTACTCCCATTCTATTGCCTATAAACATCAGCAAGAGGAACCCAAAACCTACAGCTAGATTTAAAAACGAAATACTGGAAGTATAGAAGAATGCGATTACCAAAACGGCGCCTATATCGTCAACAATGGCTAAAGCTGTCAAAAACACTTTAAAAACCAAGGGAACTCTATTTCCTAAAAGATATATCACTCCAAGTGCCAAAGCGATGTCCGTGGCCATGGGGATTCCCCATCCAGTGTTTACTTCTCCGGTTGGGTTAAAAATAAAATAAATGAAGGCGGGGACGACCATTCCTCCAATGGCCGCTGCAATTGGCAACATTGCCTTGCGAATATCCGATAGTTCCCCGGCGACAATTTCTCTTTTGAGCTCCAATCCCACCACAAAAAAGAACATGGCCATCAGTCCGTCATTTATCCATTCCGAAATAGTGTATTCCAAATGAGGTTTCCCGTCAAATTGAAATCCGAATTTATGTTCGAAGAAGAGGTGATATTGCAGGTGCCACGGAGAGTTGGCCAAAACAAACGCTATGAGAATGCTAGCTCCCAAAACAAGTGACCCCGATTTTTCTTCCTGCATCATCTTAATTAGAGGTCTTGTAATTTTGTCTATGGGATATATTTTCATCAGCAATAATTTATTCTGGATTACAGAGTTGTGGCAAAACTATCGAAAAGCATTTCCTTAGAATGTTAAGTTTTCTTAAAAAATATAGTTACTAGCTATGAAAGTCACTTGGTTGCAATAAAAATTTTCGAACTGTAGTGGCTGTTAAAGCCAGAATTAATAAATGCCGGACTCTAAAAATATGAGGAAAATTTTTAAAAATTTTGATATGAAGAATCACTTATTGGACCATTCTTTGGAAGTTCTATAGACCACTCCTTTAAAAAGAGCAACCAATTCATATTCCCGTTTAACCTCCACTATATGAAAAGCCAATTTATTTCTGGTACTATCAATTACAGATTCGGCGATAATATAATCCCCTTCGTTCAACGCTTCAATATGATTTATTGAAGTTTCAATCGAAACAGCAAACCTTCCATGAGAATTTGCCGCAAACCCAAAAGCAGTATCAGCCAAGGAATAAGCGATGCCTCCGTGGGCTTTGTTCATACTGTTCAACATCTCCTTCCGAATCCGCATTCCCAATTTAGCCCTTCCTTTTTCAACTTCCAAAATCTCGATCCCAAGCCAAGAGCTGAAAGGATCTAAGGAAAGCATCTTAACAGGAATATCTTCTGGATTGATTTTTGAATTTTTCAAGTTATTATCTTTATCATTCATAGTTTTAAAGGAAATTGAAGTCAATTAAATTATCATTCAAAAATAGAATAATAAACAGACTTTTATAAAAACTGATTATTTAGGCAACTTCAATCTTTATATCAATTTCTGGATTCTTTTTTCCTTATTTAAAATAACTTTACTTTCACCTTCACTAGTGTCCTATTAAAATTGGGGCGTTTTAAAAATTAAATAAATTTGGCCCATCAAGCCTAGCTCGTTCTTTGTCATTTTGAAATTTAGTTTTGCTAAAAAGTTCTCTAAGATTCGTTTTATCGGTTAGGGAAATGCTTAGAATCTGTAGTACTTCATAAGTGCTTCTACCCAGTTTCATATCGTGCTGAACAATTGCCACAAGGCAATAGGTACATATGGCGGCATAAATTTGAATCCGGACAGCATTTTCAGTAGTACCCCAGAATTTTTTGATCTTAAGGTGTTGTTTTAACCATTTAAAAAAGAGCTCTACCTGCCAGCGGTTTTTATAAAGTTCGGCAACCTGTAGAGCTGAAATATGAATGGCATTGGTCAAAAAGATAAACTCACGTTGTTGCTCCTCATCCCAGTATCTGACCAAGCGAAGTGACTCGGGATAGTACTGTTTCGGATAAAATCCCGTCAATTCGATCGTTTGATCTGAAAGCACGTTCTTGGGCAATCTGCGTTTCCATTTGATGGATTTATATTGAAGATTTCTCTTTGCTCTGATCACAAAGTAAGCCCCTATTTGATCGATCTTATACAGCATCTTGAAGTTATTGTAAGCTCGATCAAATATGTAGTAAGAGTCTGGTTCATAAGGGATCTCTTTCATCGCTTTTGAATCATGCATGGAAGCTTCAGTGATATGAAAGAAGGTAGGAATCTGGGTTTCCACATCATACAATGTATGGATTTTGAGGCCACCTTTATTCTTACGGAACTTTGCCCACCAAAACACGGAAAGGCAGAGGTCGATTGTTGTCGAATCGAAAGCATAAACGTTACCGCCGAGATTGAAGATATTGACAGCTTTCTTCTCTCTTGCTTGGTCAACCAAGTAGTAGGCATATTCTTCAAAGATATGATAGTCTCTATCCTGATTTGCTCTTGCCAAAGATGATCTTGAGACATTCTTCCCCATTCCCAAATGATAGCATTTGGAGTAATGGGCTTCTAAGGTGACAATCAGACTCCTTAAACTTTCACGGTTGGATAGCTGACCGAACATTAAAACAAGGAGCTGATTCCAGCAGCTAAAATGCTTGACGTATTTGTCTCCTTTATACTTCGATACAATTCGATTGAACTTATTCCGGTTGAGGAACGAGACTAATTGAGCGAAAACATATTTATCTTGGAACATAGGTTGGCAGATTCATCTGGCAACAAAGCTATGTTTTCAAGTCCGTTCGGCTGACAAACCTTTATAACTAACTAAATTTCAAATGTTTCAAAGAACGATTTTATGTTTTAATGGGACAGTAATGTTTCACCTTATCAAAAAATCATCTATGACAAATCCTATTTCCTTGGCTGTAAAACTCCGTCCAACGGCAGAAAAGATTGTAAAGCAAGGACATCCATGGATTTTTTCTGAAAGTATAGAGAAGATAAACAAGGTAGGAAAAGCGGGAGATCTTGCGGTTTTATTCGATCTGCGGAACAATAAGGTGTTTGGGATTGGACTCTATGATCCCGAATCGCCCATCAGGATAAAAATGATCCATTTAGGTGGACCAATCAAGATCGACAAGGAATTTTTTCAGAAAAAGATTTTTGAAGCATATCAAATCCGAAAACCTTTATTGGAAACGGATACCAATGCGTATCGATTGATTTTTGGAGAAAATGATGGATTGCCCGGATTGATTGTGGATATCTATAATAACGTGGGAGTTGTAAAACTGTATTCTTCAATATGGCTTCCTTATTTGAAAATGCTTATTCCTGCGATTGCTGAAATAAGTAAGGTGGAAAGCTTAGTTCTTCGTCTGAGCCGGAATCTGCACAAAATGAATATTTCCGTTAAGGAAGGTGAGGTTCTCTTTGGAAAATTTGATAATCCTACTGTTCAATTTAAGGAATATGGGGTTCAATTTCAAGCGGATCTTTTACTCGGCCATAAAACTGGATTTTTCCTGGATCACCGAGCGAACCGACATAAAATCGGTCTGCTTGCAAAAGATAAAACCGTGTTGGACGTGTTTTCTTATGCCGGTGGTTTTTCCGTACATGCATTGGCTGGAGGCGCACAAGAGGTAACCAGTTTGGATTTTAGCAAACAAGCATTGGAATTGGCGGAACAGAATGCAAGATTAAACGAACATTCTGGAAAGCATTTAACATTGGCGGGAGATGCGTTCGAACTCTTAAAAGAATTGGTGGAGAAGAAAAAACAATATGACATTGTGATAATAGATCCTCCTTCCTTTGCTAAAAGCAAAAAGGAAATAGAAGTTGCCAAAAAGAAATATGCAGAATTGGCGGCTTTGGGCATTCAACTGACGAGGAAAAAAGGAGTGTTATTATTGGCTTCCTGTTCTTCCCGAATTTCGGCTGATGAATTTTTAGAGGTGCATCGTGAGGAGTTTGATCGGTTAGGTGTTCCCTATCAATTAGAAGATTTTACCCAGCACGATATCGATCACCCCGTGGGATTTGATGAAGGAGCTTACTTAAAAACTGGTTATTACAGGATTTCGTAGAATGGAAATTTATTATTCCTTCGATTTAAGTAACTGATCAATCTTCTGCTCCAAGGAATCTATTTTTTCGGTGAGTTGTTTTACGTCTTCCTCCAGATCATCTGTATTATCACTTACCATCGCATCCACAAAGATGGAGTTCACTAAAGAAAGACCCAGAATTCCTCCGCCCATCAACAAAACACTGAAATAGAATTTGGCGAAAAATGCCGTTGTTTCGCTACTGCGTTCAGCTATCAAATCCGGGATTTCATACCATCCTTCAACAGAAAAAAGTTGGAAAATGGAATAAATGGAAACTACTGGATTTCGAAAATACTCTGGGGCAATATCTTTATAAAGTGAACAGCTTATCAGGGCCGTAATAAAAATGAGGATAACAAATCCTAAAATAATGACATAGGAAGCTCGAAGTGCTCTTTTGATGGACTTCATAAACGAATCCACTTCTGGCATAAATCTGATTAATCGAAACGATTTAAATACCCGTAATACTCGGAGTGTGAGGAAAATATTGGTTTCTATTAAATCGTCTCCATAAAAAAGAGTTGCAAGAGAGGGAACGGAAATAACTATCAGAAGAAAATCAAATCTGTTCCAATTACTGGCAAAATAGTTTCGAATTCCCAAGTGGGAAGTCTTGACAAATATCTCTACAATAAAAAGAACTGTAATTAGGGCTTCTACATATTCGAGGATTTTGATTGAAAGATCAAATTCATCAATAAATATTACAATGGCATTGATGGCGATTAATCCCAGAATAAAGAAATCGTTGAGAAATAAATTTCTGAACCTCGTTATGAAGTTTTCATTTTTAAGCATTCTATACAAATGGATTTATTCGTCTTATCAAATTCCCAGAATTAAATATGTAATTAGAAAATAGCTAGGAGATCAAACATCAAACTTGCTTCCTTCGTCTTTCATGGTTCGTAATAAGGGTGAGCAACGATACCGATCTTCCTTATACCTATCGTAAAGCAGATCCATTTGCGCCACGCACCAATCAATTCCTTTTTCGTTGGCCCAGGCTAAAAGTCCTTTGGGGTAATTTACGCCCTTCTGCATGGCATTATCTATATCTTCTGCGGAAGCGATATTCCAAAACAGGGCGTCGGCAGCTTCATTGATAAGCATTACCAAAATACGATCGAATATTTTTTGTGAAGTTTTGGAATCGAGAACAGGTTTATCGGAATCCAATATTTTTCCATCCTCTGAATAATTGTAATATCCCTTGCCACTTTTTCTTCCCAAATAACCAGCTTCGGCAAATCGTTTTTGGGTGAAGGAAGGTTTATACCTCGGATCGTAATAAAATGCTTCAAAAACAGTTTCGGTAACGGTATAATTAATATCATTTCCTATAAAATCCATCAATTCGAAGGGACCCATTCTAAAGCCACCAATTTCTTTCATAGCAGAATCAATTTCAAGAAAAGAAGCAATTCCTTCTTCATAAATTCGCAATGCTTCCCCATAAAAAGGTCGGGCCACACGATTTACTATAAATCCAGGTGTATCCTTTGCAACTGCAACCGTTTTTCCCCAATTCTTGATTATTTCAACTGCCGAATCCAAGGTTTCTTTCGAAGTTTGAACTGCAGGAACTATCTCAACCAATTTCATCAATGGAGCAGGATTGAAAAAATGGATGCCGATGCAGCGTTCGGGTTTTGCTAGTGAGGACGCAATGGACGCAATGGATAGAGAAGAGGTGTTTGAAGCCATGATACAATCCTCGGACACAAATTTTTCAAGTGTCGAGAATACATTTTGTTTAATATCTATATTTTCAACTATGGCCTCTATGGTCAGTTTTGATTTTTTTAATTCCCTTAGGGTATTTACATAATCTATATTGCCCAGAATTCTGTCTTTTTCTTTGGAATCAATTTTTTCTTTTTCCACCAAGCGATCCATTATTGCTTCCAACGAAGCTTTTGCTTCCTGAAGGGCATCTGTGTTGAGATCATAGAGTTTCACAGTATATCCCGCAGTTGCAGCAACTTGGGCAATCCCTCTGCCCATTGTACCTGAGCCTATTATTCCTACTTTCATTGAATATGTTTATATATTTTGATTTATGTAAAATTTTAGGTGAAACAAGCACCCATCTTACACTTACAAAGATGTAAATTATTATTTTGTTTTCGTTTGTTCCCTTTTTCAAAGTAAAAAGAAAGTAGTATCGATATGATTCCTATCTTTAGGAGGAATATTATGTTGAAAAACCGTTCAATGACCATATTCTGCTTATTATGGCCGAAAATGTTTTCATGATACCACTGTGTCCAAGTCGAATTACTTGCCCAATAAATCTGGGCATAATCTTTCGTGTTCTATTTTTGTTCCTATTCGCCATAACCCAATTGCCAGCGCAAAGTTCATCTAAACTTGACAGTTTACTCGCGGTTTCCAAAACCCTTTCAGATTCTTCCGAAAAAGTTAAAACTCTGCAGCTTATCGGATTTCATTATCGAAAAAGCTCACCGGAAAAAGCTTCCTATTATTATCATCAAGCAATTCTATTGGGAAACAGGTTACAGGAAAGAAACTATACCACTAGTACCTATTCTCAAATGGCCTTACTGCAAAACCACTTTGGGAATATAGATAGTACCGATTATTATCTGGCAAAGACCAAAGGAATGGTGGAAAAATATCCAGATGATACCAAGCCATCTTCCTATTATCAGGCCGCCGGATTGATATATAAAAATCGAGGTGAACTTGAGAAGGCCATCGAGATGACTAAAAAGCATATTGAATATCTAGAATATTCAGAGGAAGATAAAATTACCATTGCGGGTGCTTATCACAATCTCTCCGTAATTTTTTGGCTTCAAAAAAATCTTTCTACGGCCATAGATACCGAATTTAAGGCTTTAGCGCTTTTTAGTGAAGGAGGAAGTGAGGAAGGGGTTGCCTATTGCCATACTTCCCTAGGAAATATTTATCACGATTTGGGTCAAGATAAAACGGCTATAAAATATCACACACTCTCCTTAGATTATAAGAAAAAGCAAGGAGATAAAAGAGGAATGTCCATTTCCTATTTAAATATCAGCACTGCCTATCTAGGATTAAAAGATTATGATAAGGCGATGGAATATGTCCACAAAGCTCTTAAATTAAACAAAGAGCTCAATATAAAGGGGGAGGAAGTAAGAAACATTTGGCAGACCGGCATCATATATCGAGAGAAAAAGGATACAACTGCCGCGCTAGCCGCTTTTGATCAAGCCATAAATCTGGCAAAGAAATATGATAATCCAAATTTAGCTTTGGAAGTTCAAAAATCAAAAGACGAATTTCTTCCCCATCCCTTAAAAAAGAATACACTATCAGATTTGTTAGAAAATCTGAAGACCTCTGAAGAAAATCAAGACAGTCTGCAAATTTCCAACACGCTTAAAGAATTAACTTCGTGGTATTATGGACAAAGGGATTATAAACAGGCGTTTACATACCAACAAAAACACTACGAAATAGAAAAAGCCATGTATGGTCCAGAGGTGCTAAATAGGATGAAACAATTAGAAAATAAATATGAAGTAAGCCAAAGAGAAAATACCATTGAACTTCTAAAAAAAGAAAAAGAGATAAATGTAAGCAAGCTGGAAAGGCAGCGGATTGCGCTTTTCGGGTCTATCGGCATCGTTTTGCTTATTCTCATAGTTGCTTATTTACTGTTTAACCGAAACAGGATACTTCAGGAAAATCGTCGCATAATTGAACTTGAAAAAGTGCGCAACAATATTGCCAGAGATGTACATGACGATGTGGGGTCTACAATATCCAGTATTCAGCTTATTAGTGAAATCCTAAAAAAGAGATCTGACCAAAACCTAAGAACCCAACAGGCGGCAGGCCATATATCAGAATTATCAGGAAAGGTGGCGGCTGGGTTACAAGAGATTATTTGGGCTACCAATCCGTTAAATGATAAGATAGAAGCTATTTTGCTCGAAATGCATAAATACACTGCCGAAATACAGCAAAATCAAGAATGTTCTTTTTCCTTTAAAGAAAAGATACAGAACCCAGATTTGATTATAAGCTCCAACATTCGGAAAAACTTAATGATGATTTTTAAGGAAAGTTTAAACAATGCATGCAAATACAGCGGCAGTTCAAAAATGGAAATTTCCATTTCACAAAATAGAAAAGGACTTAAGCTCAAAATTCGAGATTTTGGCCGTGGTTTTGAAGCCGACACGATAACAAAAGGAAACGGAATGAAAAATATGAAAGAGAGGGCCACTGAGATTGGCGCAAAGCTTACTATAGATTCAGAAAAAAATCAGGGAACAATTATAAAGCTAAATATTCCCCTCCCCTAAATATGGGATTTACTTTCTCATTTATATTTTAGAATTTTGAGGACAATAGATTAAATCGAGTATTCATGGCTATAAAGATTTTATTGTACGAGGACAATTTCGAGCTACGGGAAAGTTTATCCTCGTTTATAGATTTTGTAAATGATTTTGAATTGCTTGCGGCTTTTGAAAATTGTTCCAATATTACAGATCATCTTGAAAACTATTTCCCTGATATAGTCTTAATGGATATTGACATGCCTGTTGTAAATGGTATTGAAGGATTGAAAATGCTTCGCTCGCTTCAGTCTGACCTTCCTGTTATCATGCTCACCATTTTTGAAGACAATGAACACGTTCTAACCGCAATAAAAGAAGGAGCAACAGGATATATCTTAAAGCGGCACCTAACCAGCCGGCTTGAAGTTGCTGTTAGGGAGGCCATTAGTGGCGGTGCTCCCATGTCGCCCCTTGTTGCACGTTTGGTGCTCAACCATGTTACCAATTCTAGAAAAGCTGAAAATGAATACGCCCTTACCACAAGAGAAAAAGAAATACTTCGCTCTCTTACTGATGGCAACAGTTATAAAATGATTGCTGCCAATAAGGAAATCTCAATTGGCACTGTTACTTCCCATATAAAAAATATCTACGAAAAACTGGGAGTTCACTCGCAAGCTGAGGCCGTGGGAAAAACCTTAAGAGAAGGGATACTTTAAAATATTATCCTAGACAATGCTCCACAAAATTCCAATCAGTAAAATTTCTACCAAAATAGCTATTGGATTATAGCCCCTTATCCAGTTTTCTTTCTCCCCTATTTATGGGATTGACATACAATTGCTTACACGCTAATTTTATCCTTATTAACTAAACTGTAAAGTCATGAAAAAATCAGCCTTGAAAAATTTTGTATTTAAAGGATTCTTAATTCTGTCCATTCTAGGGTTTTTATGGAGTTGTGAGGAAGATGAAGGTAGTCCCACACAGCCGACCAATCCCAATGAGGATGTTTATATTGCTGGTGGGGTAATGAGTCCCTATTATAGACAAGCCACTTATTGGAAAAATGGTGATCCCGTTATTTTAGATGAGGGGCCTCGGGCATCAGATGCAACCGACATCTTCATTAAAGGCAATAACATTTATGTTGTTGGCAGTAAAAAGAATGAACAATATGAAGACAGACCTGTGCTTTGGGAGAACGGAGTAGAAAGATTATTAAATATTAACGGGATAAGCGGAGAAGCGAATTCTATTTTCGTGTCGGACACAATTTATATAGGCGGATACGAAAGTGATGGCTTCACCAAACATGGAAAATTATGGATATTTAGTAATGGCTGGGATGTGACTTCTCCCAATGGAGGTGAATCCGAGGTCAAATCTGTTTATGTAGATCAAAACAATGTTTACTTATCAGGATATGAATATGAAGGAGATCAGCCGCTCGCCAAGTATTGGATTTTTAACTCAGGAAATCCAGACTATTTTGAAGAAGTTGTCCTAGAACAGCCCGAAATCGGTATTGACAATGTTGGAAACTCCATAATTGTTAAAAACAACAAGATTTATGTGGCTGGAAGTAACGGCAGTGGCGCTACTTTATGGATCGATAATGTGCCGACTAATTTATATCCTGAAGATTCCAAATTTTCAGGCAAATCCATTTTTATAAAGGATAATGATGTATATGTAGCTGGAACAGGTGGAGATATTACGGATAATATGGGTTGGTACTGGAAGAATGGTATGCTCACCAAATTATCCAGAGGGGATGCTGAATATGAAGTTGTAAATTCAATTGCAGTAGGAGAAGAAAATGTTTATGTGGCAGGCTATCTCAGAACCGGTGAAGATGATTGGGCAGCATTATGGACAAACAACAACCCTGAAGATCTGACTAAAACCAAAAAAAGATCGTGGGCGCATTCTGTCAAAGTGGTCGAAAAATGATTTACGAAGGGTTTCAGTATTAATGGAACCCTTTTTTAAGTTTTTTCTTATTCATCGGACGGAATTCTAGTATCACTAAAGCTAAGTTTTCGCTATTAATTAAACAAAACATTCTTGAAAATAAAAACTTTACTCAGCATCTCCTTGATCCTTCTGGTATTCGGCAATTGTTTTGCACAAAAAAAATCGAAGGAACCAAAAAAGGAAAAATTGCCAACTTATGTCCCCTCTTTTCCTCCGCCAGACTACTTGTTGAAAGAGAAAACGTACTATTTCAGGGGAGAAAGAAATGGATTAAAGATGGATCTGGAACTAAAGAGAAAAACGGCTCAAGAAATCCGATATAAACTTTCAATTTTATTTCCGAATAATCAAAAGTTTAAAGAAAAAGGAATGGTCTATATGACATTTGCGTATGATATGGGAAAAGAAGAAAGATACCAAGAATCTACTGGACAAATGAAGTCTTGCATTAATTTTTTCCCCCGGAAGGAAAATGGACTTATAATCTGCATTGGAGATGATAATGATGAAATTTCTGATAACCTATCCAAACTTTTTGTGCAAGTAACCTTGCATCGAAATAACTATCCTCCAATCGATTTGGAAGAAACTCCTGAATTATTCGAATTGGAATTTAAGCCTTAAAGACATGATATTTAAAAATATAGCTCTTCTCGTAGGTTTGGTAAGTCTTTTTAGCTGTGGACAAAACCAAAATGAACAAACTTCACAGGTAGAAGTAGACAATTTAATAGAATCTATTCCAACCACACCAGATACCCTTGCGCTATCAAAAGCCTTTAAAGATTTGCAGCACAATCCAAAGTTTATTAAAGAAATGCTTCTGGACGATGGATTTGCCGCGATGGGTGAAATTGATGAAGAACGACTTTTCGGAGATCTTAACGGCGACGGAATAACAGATGCCATAATTCCATATATGGTTAATAGTAGGGGAGGAGGAAACAATTGGACTTTTCATTATGCGATTTTTCTGGGGAAAGAAGAAAGTAAATGGAACTATGTAGGTTTTTTTAATAGAGGTGGGAGTGCTTCCGAGTACTATGTTAAATTGGATAAAATCGATAACGGGCAAATCTCAGGATACCATACGCAATCCAGCAATTCAAATTATCAAATGAAGGATTTACCGGCAACATATATCTATCAAAATGGCAATTTGGTCAAAACATATTTGAAGCTGCACAAGGCCGATTATGATGATAGCGACTTTTTGCATATCGAAACAATACAAACGTCAAACAACCAGAACATTTCCATAGTTGGAAGGTTTAAGGATTATCAAAACATTTTAGGTGAAAATAAAGTTGAATTTCCCGAAGAAGAACCCGAGGAATGCGGCTCCTATTATGATTATGAAGATTTTGCGGGCTTCGTATATTATCCTTTTTTGACTATGGAAACCAATGGCTCAAATGAAGCAGCAGTTGTTGATATTACTCTTAACGGAAGTAATTATAAAATCCAAACCAACAAAGGAACCATTACTGAAAAAACCCAACTGAATGAAATCCTGTCAATTTTTGGAGATCAAATTGAAATCAATTATAGCGATAATAATAAAAATAAGATAGTTGACCTGCGCATACCGACTGAAGAAAACACAAAGGATGCATGGATTCTCTTTTTCAACGAGGATACGGGTACATTGGATTCTCTAGCCTTGTTAATGGCATGCCATTAGAAAATTAACCAGAAAAAACCGAATTTAATTAATTCACTTTTATCTCCCCTTAAATTCAGGTTTCCGTTTGTTGACAAACGCATCCACTCCTTCGGCGTAATCATCACTTTGAGCAGATTCAATCTGAAGTTTATTTTCTGAATCCAATTGCTCTTCCAAGGAATTGCTCAAAGAATTATTAAGTAGACGTTTTGTTAGTCCCAATGCTTTTGTAGGCATGTTTGCCATAAGAACAGCAGTATTATTTACTTCTTCCATAAAGTTTTCTGAAGAAACAACTTTGTAAACCATTCCAAGTTTTTCGGCTTCCTCAGCAGATACTTTATCCCCAAGCATCATCAAGGCAGAAGCTTTTTGAAATCCAATTAAACGAGGTAAAAAGAATGTCCCAGCACTATCAGGCACCAAACCAATCTTACTAAATGCCTGAATGAAGCTTGCATTTTCCGAAGCAATTACCACGTCACACGCCAAGGCAATATTCGCCCCGGCACCGGCAGCAACACCATTGATTGCCCCAATTATTGGTTTTTCGATCTTTCGGATTCTAGTAATTATCGGATTATAATGCTCTTCAAGAATCTTTTTAAATCCCGGATTCAATTCAGGTGAAGTGACTTCTTTTAAATCTTGTCCCGCACAAAAGGCTCTTCCTTCACCCGTGATAACAATTGCTCTCACTTCTGGATTCTTTTCACAATCATCTAATTCGCTTTGAAGAAGAAGCGCCATTTCACGATTGAAACTATTAAAAACCTCAGGCCTATTTAGGGTGAGATATGCGATTTTATCCTTTATTTCTTTAATGATGGAAGCCATAAATTGATTTGATTCTAGGTTGATAATTACATTTATTGGAGGATATTACTAAAGGAGTAATTTCTCATTGGTTCTGTACAAAAATAGCAAGAGTTGAACAATATCCTACGACCTAAACAACTTCAAATTGGAAATGAGTAGGATTAATTTTGTGACATTTAACTACTTTTTAGGGGCTTTCTTAAAATTAATTCATTGTTTCAGGCAGAGCGCCAGCCCGAGAGAATCGTTCTGGCGGGCAGTCGAGAACTATTTGTTATTAACAGTCAATAAGAGTTCGACTTTAGTTTATCTTGGGAGAAGTAAACGGACTTGATTTAGCATATCGTAAAATCCAGTTTTCAGTTGGCTCGTTATGTAGTTATTCAGTAACTTTAAATTGTCAAATTAAAATATTATGAAATTCTCTTTACCTTTTTTGATGACGTTGATTTTTTTCCTGAATGGATTACACACGAACTCGGTGTTGGGGGTAGGAGAAGGTCCGCAGGAAAAATGTGTGGTATTACCGGCATTCGTCGAAAAGAATTCCCCTTCTATACTTATTACGACAGATGAAAAATGTGAGTTCAAGAAAATCCCTCTTTACGGAAAGGTGAAATTTGTAGAGTCTTTTGCTGATATAAAAATCCAGTTTGTGGAATCTTTTCCCGACATCAAAGTGAAATTTGTGGAGTCATTTCCCAACGACTGCGGTAAATGGCAAGTGGTTGAATCCTTTCCGGATTTCACGGTGCAGGTTGTCACATCCTTTCCAGACCTAAAAGTGAAAACCGTGGAATCGTTTCCGGGGATGAATTAATTGCATAGAACCTCGGCCTTAGTATTTTAATATCAGCCAAGCGAAATTATTGTTCAGGCATTTTTCGAAGTGTAAGAATTTGTTCCGCGTGACCAAACGGGCCTTTTCTTATCGTGAAGCACCGCCGTGGTAAGTCCGATTCCGTCTTTGCCATATTGTTGGTTCACTTCCAATCCCAAATATTTGCCACTTGGCAAGCGATAGAGGTGAATCTGTAGATCGACATTGGGGAATATATGTGTAAAGGGATTTTCCTGGCGTACTACTACACCGTTCATAGTGTCTACCATTCCCATCAATTTTACGAAGGAACTAGTGGTTTCGCCTTTTACCATTTCCAAATCATTAGTAATCCATACCCTTCCCTTTCCAGGGCGGCGTTCTACCACTTTTATGTTTTTGGCAACCGATTTTATATAACCGCCATCCCAGAGGGACATTCCTTTCCAACTGGACAGGTTTTCATAAGAAGGCATCGGCAAGTCTTCCAGTCCAGCAACTTTTGATGTATCTTCGGTGATCATTCTCCAGGTTCTGGCGACAATACAGGTTCTTCCTTTGGCCTCAAAAATGGATTCAATAAGTTCGATGGTTTTTCCGGGGCGAATGCAACGAGTAGTGATTTGAAAGTCATCCAAATAGATCATCCCCAAAATATCCAGACTAATCCGTGCAATACGCATATGGTCGGCAGGACGGAACTTTTCCAGTTCAGCACATATTACTCCCGTGGCAGGCGCCATATGCTGTTCGTTTTCATTCCACGCTCCTTGGGTATTTATTGTGGGACGATATTGTGCTACGTGGGTACCGTCGGCTTCAATATCGCGGTGAAGCAATTCGTAATAGAATCCCATAGTTTTTTGAGGGCAAAACTACATAATCTTATACACGAAATATATCTCCTACTCGTCTACCTTCAATAAATCCACCAGATCTTGAAAATATTGAGGACCCCATATTTCCAAATGCTCATTGTTCCGAACGAAAGGCCTTACATCCGCCTTTACTTTCTCAATGGAAGTAGCATCGATTTTATCTCTTAGCAGATTTAGAAATTCTTCTTTTGAAATCGTAGGCTTTTGCCAGTCGCCCGAATCTTGGGCACGCTGAAGAAAGTGCTTTAAATTTAAGGAAACTCCCTTCCGGATATACCACTCCATATCAAACCAATCCCGACCCTTCACCCGGTCCTGCCATTTACGAAAAAGCAGGGCGTGCATTTTTCCGGCAAACAAACTCGGCTTATCGAAACATTTCACATAAAAAGAAAAAGGCCGAAGCGATAATTTTTCCTCCGTTTGGAAACCCATTGGTGGATTGCGATCGACCTCAATCTTGATTCTGATATTCTTATTGGATCGGATTCCAAGTTGCTCGACGACATCCTCCAAAACCAATTCTTTCCATAAAGTTTCCGATTTAAGAAATGCGGACTCGATTGGTGTTTTGTGGATCTTACTCTTTTTCCGCAGGCTCACATTCATCCCCAAACTGTTGAATTCATCCTGTATGGCCTGAAAATAGGGTTCTAAGGAAAATTCCTTGTCCACAGAGAGCAAGGAAAAATCCAAATCTTCCGAATATCGATCTAATCCATAAAAAATCCGTAGTGCTGTTCCTCCATAAAAAGCAGCTTTCTTATAAAAGTCGGTGCGTGATAAACCGGCGAGTGCGATTTCTTGCATTATCTCGCGCAAAGCGGAAAGTGCCTCTTCCTCATTCGCCGGCTGATATGTATCTATCCATTCCCGTATCATAGTCTTTGAAGGGTATTAACAAGCATTTGCAGACTTGATGCTTTTGGTGCATCTGCGATCCAGCTGGATATGTTATCTAAATTTAAACTGGCCAAAGCTTCGTCATCCATGCGCAGATCGTCCAATAAAAAAGCCATGGTTTGCGATTGACTACGCAAGGTAATTCCCGTTGTGGCAATTATTTTGTCACAAACTGCTTTTTCAGGGGAAGCCATGAGAGCAAACTGGTTGTTTCCCATTTCAACACGCTGCAGACCAAAGGAATAATATGGCGCATCGAGATGACGATAGGTAAATCTTCCAATCGCCGTATCATAAACCTGAGAAGTTTTTAGGGTTACGGAATTTATTTCATAAACCCGTTCGGGAATCATTCCCCAATGCGCCAGTGCCGTTTCGAGGGAAACATAGCTGGGACCCCGAAGGTGATTGGCAATTACGAAAAGGTGGGGTAGTGGCAAATCCAACTCAGGTCCTGGAACGTATAGCCCTCTTCTTAGGGAAATTAAAAAGCCATTCTGAACCAAATCATTGATTTTGTCATTCGGACGACGGTACTCTGCTAACACATCGGAAACCAGCTGATGGGTTAAGGGAGCACTGATATAATCTTGTATGTTTCTTCTAAAGGTCATTGCTATTTTGTGCTTACGTAATCGGTTTTTTACCGATTGAACTCCTACAAATATACAGCTATTTTGCTTAAAAATAACAAGACAATCGGTTTTTTTCCGATTAAGCATACGAATATTAACAGAATGGGGTGGGAAAAGCAGTAAATAATAAGTTGATGGCTTTTGAATATTAACTTTTTCACGCGCATCCTTCGAAATCCATTCGCTAATGAAAGCGGACGAAGGGATAACTGATGCGGCGATTTTTCCTTCTTTGTCGAATGCAGATTTAAACATTCCAGCCTTGCGCCACGGCTAAAGCTTTCTAACGAGGAAAATTATTCACAGGGGAGATTCCCGCCTTCGTGGGAATTATTTTAAGCATTTAAAATAATCAAAGGGTTCGTGACAATCGTCACACTTAAAGAGGGCTTTGCAAGGGGTAGAACCGAATTGACTTACCAGATGTGTATGGGTACTCCCGCATTGGGGACATTTAACTAATTTCTTTCCTCCGAGCAAAACATCCTTGTCGTGGGATTCCGATAGCGGTCGCGCAATTCCATATTCCTCCAATTTTATTAAACCTTCTTCCGAAATCCAATCGGTGGTCCAGGCCGGGGAAAGGATAAGTTCGACTTCGGCTATCTTACCTTCTTTGGCAAATGCAGTCTTAATGTCATCGGACATCACATCGGTGGCGGGACAGCCGGAATAGGTGGGGGTCATTTTAATCTTGACCACACCATCTATTTCCAAGGCCTCACGGATCACTCCAAGATCCAATAAGGAGATAACCGGAATCTCGGGGTCTGGAACCGAGGATAGGATTTCTATCAGAGAGGGGGCGATATTTAAATGTTCAATGTTCAATTTTCAATGTTCAATGTTCAATTTTCAAAGTTCAATTAATTTATCGTTTCAAATTTTTAGATTTGGCCGTTTGGACACTTTTAGCGAAAATAGTGATCAATTCTTCGCACTCCTTTAAACTGATTTCAGCATTATCTAATTCCTTTAATAGCTCGGCTCCTAATTGAATTTTTAAATTAACTCTGGACTCTTTCAACTCTTTAAGGACTATTCCCATTTTATGAATGAAATCCTTAGCCGTTTCAGCTCCTTGGACTTCTCCATAATTTAAAGCAGCCCCAGTCGACGAACGAATTAGTTGTTTTGATAAATGGTCCAACGCGTAATTATATTCAATCTTCTTAAAAAGTTTAATACATAATACTGCAAAACCTATAAGCCTATCTTCTAAATCAAATTTTCTTTCCATAAAATATTTGTTATTGAATATTGTTAGTTGATCATTGAAAATTGAATATTATTTACCATTCCATTCCCGGATATGTTCTTTGCATATATTGCAATTCAGCCAATAAGAACCCCATGTGTTCGGTATGAATGCCTTGTTTCCCTCCTTTGTGGAAGTATTTTGATTCGGGTACTTTTAAAGTAGCCTCTTCCAAAACCTCAGTTACAGTTTCGTAATATTGATTTTTCAGTTGAGGGACATCGACTCCAATCCATTCTTCTGCCATCGTTATTTCAACTTCCGTTGGATTAAAAAACTCATCGGTGTACATCCATAGATCATCCATGGCTGCTTGCATTTTTTGATGGCTTTCTTCGGTGCCATCTCCCAGGCGTCTTATCCAATCTGAGGAAAAACGTTGATGGTAAGTCACTTCTTTTAAAGATTTTGTGGCGATAGCTGCCAAAGTCAGATCCTTGCTTTTTTCCAGTTCCTTTAGAAAGAGGAAATGAAAGACATCGAACAGAAAATGGCGGGCCATTGTATATGCAAAATCAGTATTTGGTTGTTCAACCAAGAGTACATTTACATATTCCCGCTCAGTTCTAAGCATGGCAATATCGTCCTCGGTTCTGCCATCTCCAGCAATTTTTGCTGCGTATTGATAATAACTGCGTACCTGC
The DNA here is from genome assembly GCA_034676445.1 of Aequorivita sp. Lineage (GTDB taxonomy): Bacteria > Bacteroidota > Bacteroidia > Flavobacteriales > Flavobacteriaceae > Aequorivita. The sequence continues at coordinate 729,825 of JAUCCE010000005.1, read as the reverse complement.
CCCAATAAATCCAAGGAAATATTGGTGCAAGCGATATCGGTTTCCAAGCTCGGCCCGTGTCCGCATAGCTCGCCCATTCGCTGGCCGAGGATGAGGGAGTTGTCGGCGATTGTTAGGATGTAGTTGTAAAGGTGGTTATGTTTCATTTTTTCTGAAGTTGAAGTTGAAGTCGAAGATGAAAACAAAAACATTCAACCTATGTTTTTTAATAAGGTTACAATAATTCTTATTAATTCATCATTTTCATTTTTTAACGGTCTTATTTTTTCTTCGGCATGTATTTTAGCCTTAGTTTGAATGTTTAAATTTCTGAGACTTTCTCTTAATTCTTTTAAGCATATTCTCAGTTTATTCGCTTTATCCTTTCCAGTTCCAGCGCCCATTGCCTCACCAAAATTTAGCGCGGCAGAACAAGTAGATCGTATCAGTTGTTTCGCGAGATAATCAGATGCAAATGAGGTTGGCGGCTTATCATACAATATTATAATTGCTGCTGCATAATCTTCTAACCTCGAATCTAAATCATACTTTTTCAAGCTCTATCCAGATTATTAAAAATTTAATGCTTTCATTCATCTTCATCTTCATCTTCATCTTCGATTTCACATATGCTTCACCTCATCCGGCAAATCATAAAACGTAGGGTGTCGATAAATCTTATCCTTTGCGGGTTCAAACATTTCGGCGTTGTGATCGGGGTTGGAGGCGGTGATGTTTTTTGATTCCACCACCCAAATACTGACGCCTTCGTTGCGACGGGTGTAAACATCGCGGGCATTTTCAAGGGCCATCTGGGCATCGGCGGCATGGAGACTTCCAAAATGACGGTGTTCCAAACCGTTTTTACTTCTTACAAAGACTTCCCAAAGGGGCCAGTTTTTCTTATCGGACATGATAACAGTGTTTTTTTTTAAATTTATATGATGTGACATTCTTTGTGCTATGCTAATTAAGCTGATAATTCGCTTTTTTCTTTGTCTACAATATTCCGAAGAAAAACAGGGCAAATATCATAACCATTGGGCCAGGCCAATCCTCCTCCGGGTTCAATATATAATTCAGCAAACTTTTTTTTATCCAGTAATTCTCTGGCAAAGCCTTTACCGAGATATTTTGCTAAATCGATCTCAAATTTCTGTCCATCGTCAAAGGATATCCTAACTTCATAATCTTTAAGAAATTCGAATGATATTATTTTAGAAGTCATAACTTTTTACTTTAATGGTTGAATCTTTTCCATTGGCTCGGGGATTTGTGCCCGATTCCAATTCTCCAATAATTCTTTCTGATGGAGATTTGCCCATTCCACAACCAAGCCTAAAGCACGGTTGGGAAGCGAGCCAGCGATTACCTCCATCGTTTTTATTTCAAATTCTGCCTGCATTCCTTGATATTCAGCATGGAAATGAGGCGGATTATGATCCACAAAATACATTCGGATAATAATCCCGTAGAATCTCGAAATTTCAGGCATCCATTCCTCGGTTTATACTACTTTTCTTTCTCTTTTATCCTGTTGCTTCTCCGCATAGGCCATTGCCGCATCGCGCACCCATTCGCCTCTTTCCCAGGCACCCACTCGGGCTTTCATTCGCTCCTTGTTCATGGGGCCGTGACCTTTTACCACTTGCCAAAATTCGTCCCAATCAATTTCTCCGAAATCGTAGTGACCTGTTTCCTCATTCCATTTTAAATCGGGATCGGGCACGGTTATTCCAAGAATATCGGCTTGTGGCACGGTCTGGTCGATAAATTGCTGACGCAATTCGTCATTTGTCTTTTCTTTTTAGTTTCCATTTCATCGATTGCTCGGTGTGGGTGGATTGATCGTCAGTAGGGCCGAACATCATTAAACTCGGCCACCACCAGCGGTTAAGGGCATCTTGGGCCATCGCTTTTTGTTCTTCGGTTCCCCGGCAGAGAGTGAGCATTATTTCATATCCCTGACGTTGATGAAAACTCTCTTCCTTACAGACCCGAACCATCGCCCGGGCATAAGGTCCGAAAGAAGTGTTGCACAGCGGAACCTGGTTGATAATGGCAGCTCCATCCACCAGCCATCCTATGGCACCGATATCGGCCCAAGTAATGGTAGGATAATTGAAGATGGAGGAATATTTTGCTCTTCCGCTGTGAAGCTGCTCGTACATTTCCACTCGGGAAATACCCAGCGTTTCACAGGCGGAATAAAGGTATAATCCGTGGCCCGCTTCATCCTGGACTTTTGCCAACAGGGCAACTTTCCGTCTTAATGAAGGAGCGCGGGTAATCCAATTTCCTTCTGGCAACATTCCCACAATTTCCGAATGGGCGTGCTGACTGATCTGCCTAATGTGGGTTTGACGATATTTCTCCGGCATCCAATCCTTCGGCTCTATCTTTTCGTCGCGCGCAATGCGGGCATCGAAAATTTCTTCCAGGCTTCGACTCCGTTCAGCCCCAGGGGTTTTTATTTCTTTTTCGCTCATAATTTTTCGTATTTGAAACCTGTGAGGTTTTAAAAACCTGACAGGTTTAATTTTGTCGCTGTAAGTTATAATTTATAGCAGCGTGAATATCTTTTATTTCAAGTTCTGGATGATCAACTATTATCTCTTCATTGGTCATCCCCGAGCTCAGCAAATCGATAATTACTTCCACTGGCCATCTCATAGAGCGAACTACAGGCTTTCCGTGACAGATTTGTGGGTCTATCGTTATTCTCCTTAATGCTTCTTTTTCGCTCATAATTTCTTCATATTGCACCTACAAAGTGGCCTCGTGGCTCGGCAACACCTTGCAGGAGATTTTGTTAATCAGACCTCACAGGTTTTAAAAACCTGTGAGGTCTTTTCGTTTCTAAACATCAAAATCCACTTTTACTTTCTTGGTTATGGGCACGGATTGGCAACTCAGCACCAAATGCTGTCCGACTTCTTTTTCATCCAAAGCATAATTCACTTTCATTTCCACTTCTCCTTCCACTATCTTGCATTTGCAAGTGCTGCAAACTCCTCCTTTACAAGCGAAAGGCAAATCGGCACCGGCAGCTAAGGCGGCATCGAGGATATTGTCAAAATCTTTGGTCATAGTGAATTGGAATTCCTTTCCTCCGTCTATTATGGTTACTTCCACGCCTTCAACATTTTGTTTTGCCAAACGTTCCGCCCTGGCAATATCTTCGTCCGAAAGACCGGTTACAAAAAGTTCAAAATGGATCAGTTCCTTCGGCAGCCCGGCTTTTATCAAGTAATCACTTACATAGTTTACCATTTTTTCGGGACCGCACAAAAATACTTCGCTTGTATCTGGGATGTCGATAAAGCTTTTTGTCAAAACCTCCATCTTTTCATCGTCAAAACGGCCGTTGAACAATTCGATATCGCGCCGTTCTTTGGTGAGGAAATAATAGATTTCCAAACGCCCAAAATACCGGTTTCGAAGCTGCTCCAACGCTTCCTTAAAGATAATGGATTTTGCCGTTCTGTTCACATAAAACAACTTGCAAGTGGAATTCGGTTCCAAGGCAAGATGGGTTTTAATCATTGAAAGCACTGGCGTAATTCCACTACCTGCTGCAAAGAACAAATAGTTCTTGGGTTTATCCGGATTTACATCCACCCCAAAAGTTCCGCTTGGGATCATTACATCAAGTGTATCGCCCGCTTGGAGATGTAAATTTACAAAGTTGGAAAATTTCCCTTCTGCAATAGATTTTACCGCAACTTGCCATTCCTTATCAACGGGACTGGAGCACAGACTGTAAGACCGCCGCGTATCCTCACCGTCGATAATCGTTCTCAAGGTAAGGTGTTGGCCTTGACGGAATTTGAATTCGTCCGCCAAAGTTTCGGGAACGTCAAAAGTCACCACGGAGCAGTCCTTGGTCTCCTTATGAATGTTCTTTATTTTTAATTTATGAAATTTAGCCACTTGTTGTTTGTCGTTTTAGTGAAACAAAACTAACGGTTGTTAGTAAGAATTGCAAGTTTGATTTTAATTAGATGAAATGTCTATTGATTCTAGCTTTGCCCTTCCAGATCCATTTGTTTTCTAACCTCTTCCTTTTCGGCTTCCGATCCGTATTCAAATGTCTCCTGCCGTGTCGGCAACGAAACAAAATCTAAACGTTCGCCACATTTGGGACATTCTATTTCGAATCCGTTGTCGTACGAATCACCACGTTCCATCTCCTCGCCAAATCCCAACCAACCACATTTATGGCAGCGATATTCAAATTTTGTATAGGTGTAGAAATTTTTCATCCGTTATACGCTTATTTAATTTTCTCCATAATTACCTTTTTAAAGGCTGGCAGGCCTGGCCCGTTTTAATCTTATTAAAACTGTCCCTCATCATCTGGAGCTATATAATTCCCTTTATCAAAACCGAAACCATATCTTTTTTCAGCACATTTACATCCAGCTTCCCACGTTTTTCCCGCCACAGATAAAGAGTTCGCAGAGTGGAAAGAATGGAGAATAAGATTACCTCGGGGTGATGGGATTTTATTTCTTTTGTTTCGATTCCTTCTCTGATAATATTTCTAAAATGGTTTTCATAGCCATCCCGCATCGCCATAAAGGTACTTAAATTTTTACCTTCCAAATGCATCCAATCCTTGTTGACGGCAGCCAGAGCTTCGGAATGGTTTAAGGTAATATCAATATGGAGTTCGATTAAATTCTCTAATTTTTCAATGGAAGAAGTTTTTTGAAAAACCACTTCTTCCATTCCCATCGTAAATTCGCTGGCCACTTCCAAAATAATGGCGGCGAGGATTTCCTGTTTTCCGCTGATGTGATTGTAAAGACTGGAAGCCTTCATATCCATTTCGGCGGCGATATCGCGCATAGAAACTGCATTATATCCTTTCTCCCGAAAAAGAGCGGCGGCGGCTTTAATAATTTCTTCCTTTCGTGAAAGTGTTTTCATTCACGCAATATACTAATTATGAAAGAGAGGTTTTGACCAAATATTGTAATTTTACAACTTCAAAACTGCAGCAAATGGGTCTATTGGATTTTTTATTCGGTAACAAGAAAAACAAAATACAGGATTTTAAAAATCGTGGTGCGATTATCCTTGATGTACGAAGTAAGGGTGAATACGATAACGGAGCCATTCCGGGGTCGAAAAACATACCGCTTCAAAGCCTAAATTCAAAAATATCCACCATTAAAAAATGGAACAAACCGGTAATATGCTGCTGCGCCAGTGGCATGCGAAGCGCAAGTGCAGCGGGAATCCTCAGAAGTCAAGGTATAGAAGCAATAAATGGTGGCGGATGGTTTAGTTTAAGCGGGAAACTTTAGAATGTTCAAGGTTTTAAGACGATAGAATAGAGAGAAGAGAATAGAGACTAATGCGCCGTGGTCAGTGTTCAATGTGATATAATTTCATTTTCATTGAACTTCAAATTCGGCTTCAACTTCGATTTCGATTTCGTCAAAGCTTCAACTCTTGTAAATCTGTTTCCCTTTCTACCACAGTCTGGTTATACTTTAAAGTCCAGCCCATTGAATTTGTTAGAATATAAATCTTTGAAAGTTCCGAAATCAGCCGATTTTCGGCATTGGTGCGCAGTTCGGATGCTTCTATTTTCTTTCGGAGTGATCCTTCTATCCGTTTTTTGATTTTGTTATAATCCGACGCATCAAATTTGTTCAAATAATCCTGTTGTACATCGTAATATTCAATGTTTGGATTGATGGAAAGTTCCGGTTCGGGGATCTTGGTAATGGTGACTGTTTTTGTTGCCTCGTCAACATCCATTTCAACTTTACTTAAATCATAAGCGATGGTAGCTTTTGCATTTACAACCACTAAAGCTTTTTTATTGGCATAGGTTAGTCCGAACAACAAATCTTTGCTTCCACTAAAAGTGAAAACTTGGGCATAACTTCCTTCGGTAACTATAAGTTTGCCGACATTCTTCAATTCTTTTTGAATTAATGCAGTATTTGCTTGCAACAGTTCGCGATCGTCTTTTCGGTGTTCACAATAACGCAATGCGAAGACGATTACGAAGGCAATGATAATTCCTAGAAAAATATTTCGCATATAATGGATTAAAAATCGGTTTGAGATTAGACCTAAAGATTAGATATTCTTAATCTATTCTTTTACAGAGATATCCAAAAATAGGAGAATATTTAAGGAGATGATGAAATAGCCTTGAAATTTGAGAAAGATTTAAGGAGAATGGATTTATTAAAGGGGAATAAGAAGGAATTCACTGAAACTCAACTTTTGACTATTGAGGAGAGGTAATTAAGCCTCGGAGAAAGTAATATTGCAATATTACTTTTTCCTGTTGCTTTCACTGGCCTTAGAGAACTTTTTGAGGATTTTAAATTTCAGAAATCAGGAATTTTTATAGTGAGGATTTCAATCCTTATAGCTGAGTAATTTTTCATAAGCCTTTCGCGGACTGCCCCTAAAATAGACTTCTCCACAATATTTATAACCCATTTTTTCAAATAGTTTAAGCATAGGATTGTTGTCAAAATTGGTATCGGCCTTTATGCTATTAATTCCGTGGTTTCGGGCGAAACCTTCAATATGAAAAAACAATTCTTTTGCAAGTCCTTTTCCTACCCATTTTTCGGCAATTGCCATTCGATGGAAAACAATGAAATCGCCGTTGGAAAGCCACTGGCCTTCTAAATTGGAATATTCCGGTTCGTCGTTAATGAGAATGGCAACGTAACCAACAATTTCGGCACCTATATTTAAGACGTAGCCTATTCCGCTATTGATATCGTTAGCTATTACTTCTGGATTTGGGTAACCGTCCTGCCATTGGTTGCTACCATCATTTTTTCTACGTGCAATTGCATGCTGTAAAATTTCCCAGATTTCAGGAATATCTTGGATTGTAGCCTTTCTAAATGTATAATTCATTTTGACGATTACTGGAAATTAAGGTGAACCTATTTTTGAAAGTTGATAAAGGTAATTAATCAGACACATTCCTTATTGCTCCTCTTTGATTTTATTCGGTCATTTTAATCCTAAAAAAATTTGAAGACAAAAAAATCTTTTTTCTTAAAATCAAGAAGCAGAGATTGCTATCTTTGCGTTTAAGATGAAAGAAGAGGCGAAAAATAAAGATGAGTTTCTCGATTTAGGTTATTATAACAAGATCCTAAGGGAAAAATCTGCGGAATATATTATCAAATGGGCATTGTCTTTTGCTGAAAAACCTATTATAACCAGTAATTTCAGGCCTTATGCTACCGTTCTTATCCATGCCGTCGTGCAACAGAAACCCGATATTCCGGTAATATGGTGCGATACGGGATTTAATACCCCGTCCACTTATGAGCATATCCGGGAGATGGAAAAATCCTTGCGCCTGAACCTATACAAATACAAACCCACTTTCTCAAAGGAGTTTATTAGCTATTATTATGGTATTCCAGATGTGAATGACCGGGTGCATGCCTTGTTTACCGAATTGGTAAAGATGGAACCTTTTAGAAGGGCATTAAAAGACCACAACCCAGACGTATGGTTTACCAATGTTAGGCACGGACAAACCGAACACCGGGAAAAATTGGACATTTTGAGCTATACAAAAAATGGAATCTTAAAAGTGAGCCCGTTTTATTACGCCACCACAAAAGATTTGTATCAATATACCCAGCAGCACAATCTTGCTATAGAATTTCGACTATTACGATCCCACTAAAGGAGAAGCGGATCGGGAATGTGGCATTCAGCTTTTGTAAAGAATTCGGTTGCAATCCTCCTCCGGTTTCGATTTCAGTTTCGATTTCGATTTCAACTAAAGATCATACTTCATCACAAACATCACAATCCGTGGCATCACCATATACTGACTGGTGATATTGAATTGATCGTTAAAACTGTTGTTGTTCAAGGATTCTGTGTTTAGGATATTGGTTGCCCTAACCGAAAATTCCCAAGGACTTTCTCCATTTTGGAAATACAGATTGGCATTTAGGAATGCGTATTTATTCTGAATGGTTTTATTTTCGTTGGAATAATTGTAAAAATCCCATTCTCCCGTAAGTTCGAAATGCTTGAGAAAACGTACATTAATATTGGCATAGGGTTTATGGGTAAAATACGTTTGCTCCACACCGCCGTTATCATAATCATTTTTGATAAATCCATAACCAACTTCAAAATTTGGAAACTTTCTGAAATTACTTAAAACACTGGCCGTATAGTTTTGGTTAAAACTTTTGCTTTCCTGTATTTCAGTATTGATGGTATTATTCGTTTTACTAAAAGATAGATTCGCATTCAATTTAAACTGAATCCTCTTCACCGTTTTGCTAAAACTTCCATAAGCCGAGAAGGTTTCATCCGGAAAATTACTGTCAAAATTTATCGGACTGCTCACTTGATTGATTCCTTCAAAGACAGTATTTGTTTTAATCGCCTCCAATCGTCTGCTATAATTCAAATTCCCTGCAATATTGGTGTAATTAAAAAGATTAAAACTGAAATAACTGAGATTATAGGTATGTGAAAGTGAATTTTCCAATTCTCTATTTCCGCGGAACAAGCGGTTATAATTATTGAAAACATAAGCTTGGGCATAATTGTTCACATCACTATATTCTGAAGAAATAGAATAATTGAAACGCAGGTTCTCACTTTTCTTTAATTCAAATAGTACATTTAAATCGGGAAGAACACGCCAGTCATCTTGGGATGAAATACTACCCAATTGTTCATTTTTTAGATTGTAATTGTGAAGGGTCAATCCAGGAGTTATGATGAATTTCCCCGTCTTCAATTTATAGTGAAGTCCCAGAAAAACATCTGAAAAAGTATAGGAAACATCATTGTTGAAATCAACCTCTGTAAAATCATTTTGATCGCCATTATCCAGAATCTGAAATATTCCAGAGTTAAATTTTTGGTTGCTATAGGTAGTTCCCAAAGTGAAATTCAAGTTGCTTACATTGTTGAGCACGTAGTAATAATCAACTTTTCCATCAATTTTATGGCTTTTTACGGTTTTGCTTTGATTGATATTGTAGCGATCGGCCGGCTGTAGCGGATCGAATGTATCTGCATTGCTATTAAACGGATCTGTGGGGTCTAGTTTTGTGAAAATCCCGCGAAAAGGAATGGAATCCTGGATTGCTTGGTAAAAAGGATCTTCATCCTGATATAAATGCTGAATCTGGGCAGCGAAAATATTCTTATCATTTAAGGTGAAATATGCATTGACATTTTGATTGAGGGAAAATGGTTTGTTTTCCTTCATTGCGGTTATGTCATTTTGATTTCCGGCAACGATTGAAATGGTAGAATCATCCTGACTTTGATTGGAAGTTTTCACCAAGGCATTATAATCCAATTGAAAATTGTGATTGGGTTTGTATTTGCTGCTCAGCTTCAACATTGCCAACTGATTTCGCTGGTTGTTTTCTGAAGTAGTATTTTCAGTTATTCCTGTTAAGATATATTGACGAATGCTGTTGTTTACAATATCGGTTTTATTGTCGCTGAGGATTGCGAAACCGTTAAGATCCAGTTTTTTGTTTACCGCATAACTAAAGTTTCCCGCAATAAACTTAGCGTCAATGGCCTTTGCGCGATCGTTTTGGGCCATTGCAAATCCCAAGTCGCTATTGCTAATATTAAAATTGGTGCCCCCACTGCGATTTAAGTTTCGAAATCCACCCGTAAACCTGAAATAATCGCTAAACGTAAAGGGAACTTCCCCAATATTGTTGAAATCCGTAAGTAGATTGATACTATATTTTGGACTGTAATAAAATAGCTTGGGATGTGCTAAATACCGTCCATTTTCATCTCCGTATTCATCAGCAATTCCAGCGCCTGCAGTTACCTCTCCAAACCAAAAATTCTTTTTTCCTTCCTTGAGTTTAATGTTGATGGCTATGTTATCCTGATCATTTCCAAGACCGCGCATTTGGCCCACTTCATTGTAATTTCGCAAAACCTCAACTTTATCAACTGCATCGGCGGGAATATTCTTTGTTGCAAGTTTGCTGTCGCCATCAAAAAAGTCCTTTCCTTCCACCATCACTTTTTGAACGGTTTTACCTTCTACCTGGATTTCACCTTCTTTGTTCACCTCCACACCGGGTAGTTTTTTCAGCACGTCGCCCAGTTTGCGTTCAGTGCCAGAAGTGAAACTATCGGCGTTGTAAACAATCGTGTCTCCTTTGATGGTTACGGGCATTTCATAGACAAGTTCCACATCATCCAATCGGCTTTCTTGTTCCTTAAGAACGAAATCGATTTGCATATTTTGGGCATTGTCAGGAACTTCAACTGTCTTTTCCGCATTTTGGAAACCCAAGAAACTTGCTCTCAAAATATAGGTATTTCCTTTTGGAAGATCCAGTTGAAAACGACCTTCGTGATTGGTGATGCCATACGATTCCGTTTCGCCAGTAGATTTTATGCTGGCTATTACATTGGCAAATTCCAACGGATTGCCAATGCTGTCTTTGATCGTTCCGCGGACTTTTATGCTCTGGGCGGAAAGGGAAAGAGAAAATATTGTGAAGAGGAAGAATAGGGTTTTATTCATTTTATATTTTTTAAGCAAAGGTTTCCGAGTTTACAGAAATGGGATGGGGCGAGAGGTATTTCTAATCACCAATTATTTTACTCCGAATTCTTCTCTAACTCCTCTTTTTTATGGGCTACAATCTTCTCAAATTTTTCATAAGTGACAACTTCCCCTTTTTTGGGAGGATTAATATTGACTTTGTTTTCATTATATAAAATAATTTTGGAACATAAGTAAGTTGTTCGTCCTACATTGAGTTCCATTATCAACCCAGGTAATCCCGAATATTCATCGGGACCATTTGAAACTGGAATCTGTGGAGTGTACCAAGCGGTGACAATAAAGATTCCCTTCTGTTGTTGTTCCAAAGAATCTTTCCGAATCGAAACTTGTGTACGGTAATCATTCAAATCAACTTTTATTGTGGCGGTGGCCTTAAAAACAATATGCTCTCCAATTTGTTTGGATTCTTTTTCAAGTTGCCAATCTATTTTTGACAGCGTGTCATCAATAAGAAACTTTTTTCCTAGGAATTCCCTTTCTTCCATAATTCTTCTGGTCTCCAGATTCTTAAAGATGCTTTTGATGATATAACTTCTCATAGCTGAAAAAACTCCCATCATATATGCTGAAGTTCGTGGATCTTTTAGGGTTTCTTCTTCTTTGAAAATAGATTCTTTGTTGTTGAAGGTAAGGATATACGTTTTCTCATAAAGCTCCTTATCCCTTTTTTCAAGTCGAAGTCTTTTTTCTTCCGGCATTTCGCTATAATCCCTGCCAGTATTGGTATTGGATTTATAATATGCCTTGCCGCTAATATTTTGAGCGGAAAGGGAGATTGAGAAAATTAGAAATAGAATGGGAATGATTTTTTTCATTTTAAAAATGATATTTTACTGCAGATCCGCCTGCCGGACGGGCAGGGCGCAAAGACGGCAGAGAAGATTTCTCTTAAATTTTTGGTTACAATTTCACTTTGGATTTCGATTTCGATTTCGATTTCAATTTCTCTTTAGAATCCCCCACGTCTACCACCACTATTCCTGAAATTCTCCCGAAGCTCGTCGGTCTTTTCTTTTACGATTTTTGCATATTCGGCACGGGAAACCTTTTTTCCTTTTTTTTGGAGGCTCTATTTTTTCCGCACTCTTAGGATTCATTACGATTTTGGAACACAATAGCGTAGTTCTATAAAAGCTTAATTCCATTATCAATCCGGGAAGTCCTCCATATTCTCCAGGACCGTTTCCAACTGGGATTTGTGGCGTATACCAAGCAGTTATCTCAATCTCTTTTGGAATTTCGATCATATCCATAGGATCTTGGGTTTCTTCTTTTTTAGTGTTATCGCTCTTCTTCGCCTTTTCCTCTTTTTTCTTGGGTCGGGCCATTTGAAAATCATTGGGATCTATTTTCTTAATAGCGGTGGCCTTAAAAACGACATACTGTCCGATCTGCTTGGACTCTTTTTCCAATGTCCAGTCCAACTTGTTGATTGTGTCGATCACTAAGAATTGCTTTCCGAAGAATTCGTTTTCCTCAATCATTTCACCAGTCTTGAGGTTTTTGTACAATGGTCCTGGCATAAAACTTCCCATCATCATTCTCATTCCGGCGTATGCGGGATTAGCATCTAGTTTTTCTTCTTCTTTATAAATAGATTCTTCTTTATTGAAAGTAAGAATAAAGGTTTTTTCCAGCATACTTTTCATTTGCTCCATTATCATTTTTTTCATATCATCGGTTATCTCTTGATTATTACCGAAGGCATCGAGATCGACCGTAGTCTTGGATTCGTAGTACGCTTGTCCGCTGATATTTTGGGAAAAACTTTGTAGGGAGAAAACTAGAAGGAATAGGAAGAGGTATCTTTTCATTTGGTTTATTTTTACGTAGGATGATTTTTTGAGAATTGTTATGGGTTCTAGGCAAATATACTTATTACGCAATTTAGATTCTTATTAAAGTTGCTAGCCCTATAACTGATAACTGCCACTGATACTACTTTATTTATCCACCAATCCTGATGTTTATAATATTTTCTCCGGGAAAGGATGTTCCCTCCTGCATTTCCTTGCTTTTTTTGAGTCGGATTTCATCATATTCTTGTTGTGAAACTACTTCCCCTTTTTTGGCTGGAGAGATGGAAACGCCACTTTTTGGATTTAGGACTATTTGATTGCAGAGGTAGGTAAAATCGCCATCCTGAATTTCCAAAATCAATCCGGGCAATCCTCCGTGCGTCATGGGACCAAAATCGACTGGAATTTGAGGAGTGTACCACGCTGTGACTTCTTTTTCAATTTCCTTTCCATTTAAATCCTTTCCAATTCGGCTACGAGTTGCTTTAAAGCATATGTAATCACCTATATTCTTGGTTTCTTTTTCCAGTTTCCATTCCTGTTTTTGCAAAGTATCTGAAACCAAAAACAATTTGCCGTATAAATCTACCTGATTTACAAATCGATTTTCTTTTTTGTTGATATAAAAACTTCCATAGCCACCGGAAGTGCTTACTTGAGCTCCAGGAAACATATTATTCCCTGGAGTTTCCAGTTTTTCCTTTTCCTTAAAAACGGATTCATTAATGGTAAAATGAAGTTCATATTCTTTCCGTGAATGGGCTTTTATCATTTGCTCAAGCCGTTGGTGCATTTCGGAATTCACTTTTGTGCTGTCCACTTTTAAATCGAATTTTAAAAATGACTTATACGTGGCAATTCCTGTAATTTCCTGAGCATAGGACATTTGAAATGAGCAAAGGATTAAGATCAAAAGCAAGTAGGACAATTTTTTCATTTTAGATAAGAATTTTATTACTGATTAAGACGGACATATTTGAACCCAATCAATTCCCATGAGCGGAAAGGGCCAAGTGCATTAAAAACGGTCAATCTTAGCAGTAAGAGCGCATTTAAAAAACTTAATTTATTCTATTGACTCTTCGAAAATAGTTAAATTATCCCAAACTCAATCCGTTTAAAGTATCTTCGCCTTATCCGAGTTTTACACAATTATGAAATTTATTTTTCCCATATTTTTCCTTTTTATCTTCCAAATCAGCTTTGGGCAGACGGTTCAGCTTAAAAGTAGCAAACCGATGATAATGGATCGGTTTGTGGGCATCGACAACTTCAAGAGTATTTATTTTATAAAGGATCGGGTGTTGAACAAGCGGGGGGAAGATGGTAGTTTCATTTTCAACGCCCTTCAATTGGGAAGAATAACTAGTGTAGATATTATCAACCCGCTAAAAGTGGTGGTTTTTTTTCAGGATACCAATACAGTGGTTCTGCTCGATAATAAACTGAACGAAATAGAGCGCATCAGTTTTAATAATCTCAGGGATTTTAAAAATGTGAGTTCTGCTACCAATGCCGGCAACAATAGTTTGTGGATTTTTAATATGGATACCCAGCAATTGGAGATTTATAATTACCGAACGAAAATGCAGACCGTGGTCTCCCAGCCGTTTCCGGGGAAATTGATATCACAGGCAAGCAATTTTAACTATTGCTTTACCCTTACGCCAAAAAAACTGCGTGCCTTCAATATTTATGGAAGTCTTTTGAATGATATTCCGAATGAGGGCTATGAAAAAATTGTTCAGCTAAACGAGAATTTGGTTGCGCTGAAGGATAATTCGTTATTTTATATTCCGGATTTCGCCAAGCGAAACGGAGAAACTCTAAATGAGACCGTAAAGCTTGAACTTCCAGAAGTCACAATAAAGGATTTGCAGCTTACAAATGATTTCCTGTATATTTATGACGGCAAAGATTTGCACACTTTTACACTAACCCTTCCAAAGAAAGAATAATATGCACGTTGCGATTGCAGGGAACATCGGTTCCGGAAAGACTACGCTTACGCGTTTATTGGCAAAACACTATAAATGGCAACCCCATTACGAAGAAGTAGAGGACAATCCCTATCTCGACGATTTTTATAACCAAATGGAACGATGGTCCTTTAACCTCCAAATTTACTTTTTGAACAGCCGCTTCCGGCAGATTCTCGAAATCCGTGAAAAAGGAAAAGATGTGATCCAGGATAGGACCATTTATGAAGATGCCTATATTTTTGCGCCCAACCTGCACGCCATGGGGCTAATGACCAATCGCGATTTTGAGAATTACCGTTCTCTTTTTGAGTTGATGGAAAGTGTTACCGAAGGACCGGATTTGCTGATTTATTTAAGAAGTAGTATTCCTAACTTGGTGAAGCAGATTCACACTCGAGGTCGGGAATACGAAACTTCTATCAGCATTGACTACCTCAGTCGATTAAATGAACGTTATGAAGCATGGATCCACGGATATGATAAGGGAAATATTATTATAGTAGATGTAGACGAAATAAATTTTGTGGATGATCCCGAACATTTGGGCCAAGTGATCAATAGGATCGATGCGGAATTGCATGGGTTGTTTTAGTCTAATGATTATAGGTAAGTCGTGAGGTTTAGACTGCCTTATTCCGAAAATCTTATGAAAACAGACCCCAAAGTTTCAAAAACCTTTGGGGTCTTCCTCTAATATTTAAATCTTAACGTTTTTAAAACAGAACATCTCAAAGCAAATCGGTTTATTTGATACCAATACATTTCCATATTATTAAAACCCCGTCCTGAGTTTATATGGCTTCACTCTACAATAATAAATTCTACCATCGCGACCTTTCTTGGTTGCGGTTCAATCATCGCGTTCTGCAAGAAGCGGCAGACGGGCGAAACCCATTGTATGAACGCATTAAATTCCTGGCCATATTCTCTTCCAATCTCGATGAGTTTTTTCGGGTACGTGTCTCGGATATCCGGCAGATAAAGAGGTTGGACAAGTCCCTCAGAAAAAAATTGATCACCAAACCAAATCGGGTTTTAAGGGAAATAAAACAACAGGTGGATATCCAACAGCAAGAATTTGGGAAAATTTTTAATAACCAAATTGTTCCCCAATTAGCTTTGGAAGGGATTCATTTGGTTAAACACGAGGATTTTACGGAAAAACAAAAAGAAATAGCATCAGAATATTATCAGAAAAGTCTACAAGAAATTATTGAACTGAATTACTTTTCCGCTAAGGAGAAGCATCAGGTTTTCGTCAAAAATGAAACCTTGTATCTTACAGGTGAAATCCGAGAAAATAAATTTGTGATAGTTGAAATACCCGAATCTGAACCAAGGTTTTTTGTTTTTCCGTCGGAAGATGGCAAGAAATTTCAGCTTAGTTTTATTGATGATATTTTAAAGTTCAATTTACAAAGAGAATTTTCTGAAAGGAAGGATTTGCAATTTTATTCCGTTAAGATTTCGCGGGATGCCGAACTTTATATCGAAGATGAATACTCCGGCAATCTGATGGAAAAGATAAAAGCTGCGCTGCCCAAACGTGATACTGGCCAGGCTACCCGAATTTTAATAGATCCAGCCATGCCTGAATCTTTTCAAGAAGTTTTAAAGAAAGCGTTGGATGTTTCCCATATAGATGTTGTGCTTGGAGGGCGATACCATAATTTTCGGGATTTTATGTCATTCCCAAATCCTACTAAAAAGGATCTCGGAGCAAAAAAATTGCCTCCGCTTCCACATCCTGTTTTAAGTAAATGCGATTCAGTTTTTGAGGCGATGGAAAAGAAAGACCAACTGTTGCACTATCCCTACCAAAGTTTCGATCCCGTGATTCGGTTGATGGAGGAAGCAGCAACAGATCCCGAGGTTACAACCCTCAAAATAACGATTTATAGAACAGCCTCAGAATCCGCTCTAAACAAAGCACTTGTTAAAGCAGCGGACAATGGGAAGAACGTAACCGTTTTTATGGAGGTAAAAGCCCGTTTTGATGAAGATAATAACCTGAAGTGGGGTGCGATTTTCAAGAAGCATGGCATAAAGGTCATTTACAGTTATCCCGATATTAAAGTTCATTCAAAAATCCTGTATATCGAAAAAGAAAGAGAAGGAAAAATCAGGCGGTACGCATATATCGCCACAGGTAATTTCAACGAGAATACCGCTGAATTATATACCGATTTTGGCTTGATGACCATCCACAAAAAAATAACCAAGGACGTTAGTAGGGTATTTATGGTCTTGGAGAAAAAGATAATGGTTCCAAAAACCAAAGAGCTATTGGTTTCTCCTTTTTCCGCTCGGCGTAGGTTTACGGAATTGGTAGAAAGAGAAATTGCGCTGGCCAATGAAGGAAATGAAGGTTCCATCATTCTAAAGATGAACAGTCTTGAAGATAAGGAGATGATTAAGGAACTCTACAAAGCGAGCAATGCCGGTGTAAAAATAAGGTTATTGATCCGTGGAATCTGCTCTCTGGTGCCAGGAATTACCGGCCAAAGTGAAAACATCTATATAACCAGTATCGTTGACCGTTTTCTTGAGCACGGTCGTGTTTATATATTTGGGAATAATGGCAATCCCGAGATATTTATTGGATCCGCAGACTGGATGACACGAAATCTGACCCACCGCATTGAAGTGGTTACACCTATTTTGGATGAAGACCACAAGAAAATCATTCAGGATGTGATAAACATTGAATTGGCAGATAATGTAAAAGCCCGAATTATAGATGCTGAACAGAAAAACGAATACGTCCGGAATTCGGAAAAAAAAAGTGCAATCTCAATTAGCTATTTATCAATATTTCAGGAGATGATAGGGTTTGAAGGATGATTTGATTTTAAAACGGGACGGTTTGAATCACGACTTAAGGGAATCGCGACTTTTAGATGCAGGACAAAAGAGGCGGAGAACAGGACGGATGGAAACACGACGATTTGAAACACGACTTTTGGAAACAGGACTAAAGGGAGGCAGGAAACAGGACAATTTGAAGCACGACGATTTGAAACACGACCTTTTAAAGTTAAGGCTTTTTCTGAATTTTCATAGAGTAAGATTGACATGCGCAGCATTCTCGTGTGTCGATTCCATATAGTCGTGATTCGTCTAGCGAAGCGGTCCTGATTCGTGGTTCAAAGACTATTTTAAATAAATCCGTTGGAACAAAAAAGTTGAACAATGATTATTAGCGTTGTAAAAGTAAAGTTTTTAGAAGATTTCAAAATCCATATTCTTTTTGATAATGGAGAAAGCGGGATCGTAGATTTGGAAAGTTCCATTTTAAATGATTCAAGAAAAGTTTTTGAGCCACTTAAAAACAAGGATTATTTCAAGAAATTTAGTTTGGATAATTGGACAATTGTATGGCCAAATGAATTCGGGTTCGCACCTGAATTTTTGTATGAACTTGCCGTCAAACAAAACAAAGGCTTAGAAAAGCAAAAAGTATAAATTAGTTTTAGGGATAAACTTCTAACAGTACAATTATTTTATTTTCTATCGATCATTTTTCGTGATTCAAAGAAGTCGTGTCTCGTGATTCAAAGAGTCGTGATTCGTCTAGCGAAGCGGTTCCCGGTGAAAAATCGTGTCAGGCTGGGGTTCGTGGTTCCAAGGCTGATTTTAAATAAACCCCATTTCTTTTGCGTGTTCAACAGCAGCCTTACTGTCTTCCACTAATAAAACCGGAACGGTTTCATATTCTTTAAAGAGTCCTTTTACACGAATCATCTTTCTTTTGTGGTTTACACTTCTCATATATATTGCCAGAATACGTTCGGGATGGGCTTCGGCAATTTCGATGTAAATATCCGGATCGTGTTCTCCGCTATCGCCAATTAAAATAAAGCAGAGCTTTGGATAGGTTTTCAAAATGTTCAAAATCTCCTTTTGTTTTACCGGCTTCTCACTTTCTGATGTTTTATGAAATCTTTTCGTCAACGGATTTACAAAATCCCGCAGTAGGATAGCACCCTTTGGAAATTTGTTGGCTTTTAAAAATAATTCCAGATATCGATAGAGATTCCAAGGGCCGTGGCTTACATAAAAGATAGGATTGCATTCATTTCCCGATTTACCGTTATGGAGTGTTGTGTAAAAATCGGCTGCTCCTTCCAACGGTATCCGTTTTTCGGCTCTTTTAAAAATGGTATTTTTTATCACTTGCCATTTAAATCGCGAAGTGAGTCCGGTATGGATTATGGTATCATCAATGTCGCTGATTACTCCGAATTTTGCCGTGTCCGGAGGAATCATAATCTCACCCTTAAACTTGTTATCTCCGAATGTTCTTTTTTTATGACGAGTGTCGTTAAAAGATATTTCATAAGATAGAACGCCGTCCGCATCAACCAATTCCCATAAACTCTTTATCGTCTGGTCAACCAGATAATAGCCCTGGTTATCAGTTTTGATCTCTATTTTCTGTCCATTCGGAAGGGTCAACAACAGATCGGTATGTTTTATTAGAACGGTGCCAAAACGTTTATAGGCAATCCACAGCATTGTTAAAAAACCTTTTTTTGAAAGGTCTATATTTTCATCTTCCAATGCCCTTCCTTTGGCATATAGATGATTTGAAGTGCCATAACTTCTAAAAGGAATAATTTGGGAGGGATTCTTTCTAAATGGATTCATCGAGAAACAAGATAAACAAATGGAGGGAATATTAAACGAAATTTATATAAGAAAGTAGTGGAATAAAGTCAAAAAATTAAGCGAGAGCTACAAGGGAAATTGGGGGTCGTTTGGCTTTAGATTCAAAAAGCTCTATTTTGAATTTTCATTTCAAAGAAAACGATTTTAAAAACTCCACGTTTCGGGCCATAGCCAGATTAGTAATAGACCAAATATTATAGAAATAACCAAAGCTCCTCCTACCCATTTTAGGAGTTTTTTGTTTCCCAGCACGCCCACCAGCACGATCTTAAAAGCAAAATTGGCCAGAACCCCCGTCATAATCAATCTCCATCCCAAATCTGTAGCCAATCCACCTTTAATTGATTGGGCCAATGAAAGTGTGATGGCATCTTTTTTTGCCAAACCTCCAATTATTGAAATTATATAAAGACCTTCATTTCCGAATTCCTTTTCCGTAAATGCAACTGCCAATAAAATTAAGCCATATAACAAACCGAAGATGAATGCACTTTTGAATTGTGCCGGATTCTTGGGTTCGGGCATATCATCAAGCGATTTATCTTTTGATACCGTATAAAAGATAATAACCGATAATATGGCCATAAATACAAACAAAAGCGCAAACGGAAGGATCAAGGGCCCCAGTTTTTCGGGTACTACTATTCCTATTTCGATTATCACCCGAACAATGGAAACGATGACGCTTGCAATAATAACAAATGCCGAAACTTTGCTCAGACTGGATTCTTTCGCCGTGTTTCTGGCATAACTTACCGTCGTTGCGGTGCTGCTTATAATTCCGCCTAAAATTCCGTTGGAGATCATTCCTGCTTTTTTGCCAACCCATTTGTAAACAAAATATCCTAATACGCTAATACCCACAATCAATGTAACCATCAACCAGATATTACGCGGATTTAAAACATCCAATGGACCATACGTTTTATCCGGAAGGATTGGTAGGATTACCAAGGAAATTCCCACGAAAGTCATAATGGCCCCTAATTCCTTATCCTTTAACTTATGGATAATTTCATGAAGTCTTTCCTTGATATAAAGAAGAATAGCAAGCGTTCCGCCAATTATTACGGCTATTATTTGATTTCCCAATACCAGATAGGCGCCAAGAGCGAAAATTAATAGAACCGCTACCTCGGTCGTTTGTCCCGCGGTAGGATTTTCGTCTCTTTTGGAGATAACAAGGTTTGCTGTAATCATCAAGGCGGTGATTGCGATTCCAAAAACCGGAAGAATGTAGGGATTGTCGAAATCGCGGGTAAGAAATCCTGCCACTGTTCCCAGAATAGCAATTAGGGTAAATGTTCTTACACCAGCGGTTTCGTGCTTGGTGTTTTCGCGCTGAAGTCCGACCAGAAGACCTAGTCCAAAGGAAATTCCAAGAGTAATAAGGTCCCGATAGTCCATAATTGCTAATTTAATTAAATTAAAAATTAACTTTTATATGGAAATGTTAATTTGAAAAGAGCTTACATTCTTTTTGGATGAAAAAGCAGGAATAATGGGAAGTGCGGAATTGGAGAATCTTGGTGAATTTCTTTTGTTTTGGAAAAAAAAATTATTTTCTGACCGGAAACAAAGAACTTATTTATAATCATCGTTTTATTTAAGCCAGAAATAGATATTTCACTCTTTTTAATTTTTGTATTTTTACAGCTTCGTTTTCCACAATTCAAAACACAACCATGACCAATATTATTTTATTTGGCCCTCCAGGCGCCGGAAAAGGTACCCAGGCTAATTTTCTGAAAGAAAAATACAATCTCGTTCACATTTCCACCGGAGACGTGTTTCGCGAAAATATCAAAAACGAAACTGAGCTGGGAAATCTTGCAAAATCGTTTATGGCAAAAGGCAAGTTGGTGCCGGATGAAATCACCATTGACATGTTGAGCAATGAGGTTGACAAAAACCCAGATGCGCATGGTTTTATTTTTGATGGTTTCCCAAGAACGGAGGCCCAAGCCGAAGCCTTAGGTTACTTAATGGAGGATAAGGACACTCAAATAGATGCCATGGTAGCTTTGGAAGTAGACGATGAAGTGTTGGTAGAGCGTTTGCTCAACCGTGGCAAAACGAGCGGCAGAACCGACGATGCCGATGAGAGCATCATCCGTAATCGCATAAAGGTATATTACAACGAAACTGCTATTTTAAAGGATTACTATCAGAAACAGAATAAATATTACGGTGTGAACGGTGTAGGCTCTATCGAAGAAATCACCGAGCGACTAAGCAAAGTAATAGATAGTTTGGCCTCTTAATTCCCGAGGATTTGCGCTCACGATAACCATTAACTATTAACTTAATAACTTTCCAGTGACCGAAGGCAATTTTGTAGATTACGTAAAAGTACATGTAGCGTCCGGAAAAGGCGGGCAGGGCAGTCGCCATATGCGTAGGGAAAAATACATTCCCAAAGGTGGACCGGATGGTGGTGATGGCGGTCGTGGCGGTCACGTGATTATTAGAGCGGATAAAAACCTTTGGACACTCTATCATCTTAAATTTAAAAGACACTTTAGAGGGGAGCATGGAGAAGCAGGCAGTAAACAGACCAGTACCGGAGCTGATGGTGCCGATGTTTATATAGATGTTCCGCTTGGCACTGTGGTGCGCGATAAGGAAACCAATGAGATATTGTTTGAACTTACCGAGGATGGAGAGGAAAAAATTATAATAAAAGGAGGCCGAGGTGGTTTGGGAAATGCCCATTTTAAAACCGCTACCAATCAAACTCCACGCTATGCACAACCTGGCGAAGAGGGTGAGGAAAAAGATATAATCCTCGAGCTGAAAATACTTGCCGACGTAGGTTTAGTCGGTTTTCCAAATGCCGGGAAATCAACATTGCTTTCTGTTATTACCGCAGCAAAACCGAAGATTGCCAACTACGAATTTACCACTCTAAAACCCAACTTGGGTATAGTGGAATACCGCGATTTTCAAACTTTTGTAGTCGCTGATATTCCTGGAATAATCGAAGGCGCAGCTGAAGGAAAGGGAATTGGCCATCGTTTCCTCCGTCATATTGAGCGTAATTCGACCTTATTGTTTTTAATCCCTGCCGACGCGCCGGATATTAAGGAACAATATGAAATCCTAATCGATGAACTCCGTCGTTATAACCCCGAGCTGCTCGACAAAAGTCGCCTCCTGGCCATCAGCAAAAGTGATATGTTGGATGAGGAGCTGAAGGCCGAAATGAAAACCATTCTCGATAAGGAATTTAAGGATATTCCCTATTTGTTCATCTCCGCTGTGGCCCATAAAGGGCTCACCGAATTGAAGGACAAACTCTGGAAGATGCTTCACGAGTAATCGGTTACTGAGTGTAGCCGAGATATGGGTAATGCTGAATTGATTTCGGTTACCGAACGGAGCCGAGGTATGAAAGATGTTGAACTAATTACCGGTTACCGAGCGGAGCCGAGGTATGGAAGATGTTGAACTAATTACCGGTTACCGAGCGGAGCCGAGGTAAGGAAAGCGCTTCACGAGTAATCGGTTACCGAGCGGAGCCGAGGTATGGAAGATGATTAATTAATGATCGATGTCAGGTTGAGCCTGCCTATCTGTGTGAGCAGGCAGGCGCAGTCGAAACCTCTTGGTAGAAACCTCTTGTTTTGTTCTAATTTCCTTCAATCGAATCATATCTTGATTGACATTGAGTTTAAATCTTCTTTTTAAAATTTTCTGAAGTTAAAATAAAACTCTTTCCGCTGATATCTACTTTTAAGTATTTACAAGCAAGGGAACTGTGACTAAAAAAGTTGTTAAACAATAACAAAGTGAGACTCTAGGAAGCTTTTTTCCGTATTTTTATTGAAAATATAAAATTGAAATGAAGCTTTTCTCAATAATAGCCACCGCTTTTTTATTAATCTCCTGTGGCGCAACCGTGGCAGTAGATTATGACCAAAAGGCCGATTTCTCAACCTATCATTCCTATGGTTTTTATCCTTCCATTGATTCTGGTCTTAGCGACCTGGACGATACAAGGATAATGAAAATAACCGACAGTCTGCTGCAAGAACGTGGTTTTATAAAAAGCGATAATCCGCAATTATACATCAACTTCTATGCTCGTGAAAGTATTTCCAATTCAAGAAATACTCTGGGCATTGGCATAGGAAGCACTGGTCGCAATGTAGGCGTGGGTGTTAGCGGCGGAATTCCCATAGGTGGCAGAGTGGTCAATCAACAATTGACGATTGATTTCATAGATGTTTCAAAAGATGATTTGATCTGGCAGGCCGTGGCCGAAGGTGAAATGAAAGAACGCGCAACGCCTCAACAAAAGGAAGATTATTATTTTTCCATTATTCAGAAAATATTGAAGAAATACCCACCTAAAAGGAAGTGAGCAGTGTCCAGTATTCAGTAGTCAGTAAAGCAGTATTCAGTAATCAGTATCCAGTATATCAAAAATTGCCAAAATTGCAATCCTCAGGTTTTTATGAAGTTTCGTTACCTCTCCCCCTCCGGGGGAGATGCCCGCAGGGCAGAGCGGGGCAGGGCAGAGGGGGACAGGAAGGAAGTCGCTTTTTTAAAATGATTTTCTTTTTATTTTTTTTGCCAATCGTCATAAATGGACAAACCAACCTTCGACAGGCCGAGGAATATTTCAAGCAGGAAAGATTTAGTGAAGCCCAGCCTCTTTTCGAAACCCATTTAAAACAAAATCCCAGAGACAAACAAACGCTGGAATATTTGGGAGACATTGCAGTTCACCACAAAAACTGGGACGATGCCGTTTCTTATTATAAAAAATTGCTTCAATGGGAGGATGGCAATGCCAACTATCATTACAAATATGGTGCGGCATTAGGGATGAAAGCCCTCTCTGTCAACCAGCTTCTGGCATCAACTTATATAGGCGAAATAAAAAGAGAATTCGAACTGGCAGCGAAACTCGATCCAAATCATATCGGAACTCGCTGGGCATTGGTAGAATACTATCTTCAACTCCCTGTAATTTTAGGAGGGAGCGAAAATAAAGCATTCGCGTACGCAAATGAGTTAATGATTATTTCGCCGGTGGACGGTTATCTCGCCAATGGCCATATAGCGGAACACTCAAAAAAGTATAAAGAAGCGGAACAGTTCTATAAAAAAGCGGTTGAAGTTGGTGGATCTCCACATACTTATGATAAGCTGATTGGTCTTTATGAAAAAAGCGAACAACCTGCCAAGGCATTGGCGACGGCGTCGGAATCCTTGAAAAAACACCAAATCAATCAGCTCAATTACAAAATTGGAAAAATTGCTGCCGAATCCAAGTTCCAACCGCAATACGGAATTGAAAGCTTACATCAATATCTAGCCAACTATTCCAAAAATGATAAAATTCCCAAAGCCTGGGCCTATTACCGATTGGCACAGATACATAAAAACCTGGGAGAAAAGCAAATTGCACTAAGTTGGATTGACAAAGCCCTAAAAGACATATCCGATTTTAAGGAAGCCCAGAAGGAAAAAGCCCTTATTCTTGCACTTTAATCCCGATTTCTGTCCCGATTGCTATCGCAATCAGAATTAGAAAAATTATCTTTACATCATAATTGTCACCCTGAGTCCTGCCGACGGATGTCACCCTGAGCGCAGTCGAAGGGCAACAACCTGAAATATGTAATTTGAAATCCAAAACCACCACATGAAAATCCATTTCATAGCCATAGGGGGAAGCGCAATGCACAACCTCGCCCTCGCTCTTTACCAAAAAGGAGATACTGTTACCGGAAGCGATGACGAAATATTTGAACCGTCCAAGACCAGGTTGAATGACAAAGGTTTATTGCCCGAAGAAGAAGGATGGTTTCCCGAAAAAATCACCTCAGATATAGATGCCGTAATCCTCGGAATGCACGCCAAAGCCGATAATCCGGAACTTTTAAAAGCCAAGGAACTGGGACTTACAATTTTTAGTTATCCGGAATTTCTCTATGAGCAATCCAAAAACAAAACCCGAGTAGTTATCGGTGGCTCCCACGGAAAAACCACGATAACTTCAATGATTCTCCATGTGATGAACTACCACGATAAGGATGTGGATTATATGGTCGGTGCGCAACTCGAAGGTTTTGACACTATGGTCAAGATCACCGACGACAATGATTTTATGGTTATTGAAGGCGACGAATATCTTTCCTCCCCAATCGATCGACGTCCGAAATTTCACCTTTACAAACCGAATATTGCCCTATTGAGCGGAATAGCGTGGGACCATGTGAATGTATTTCCAACGTATGAAAATTATGTGGAGCAATTCGAATTATTTTTGAATGAAATTACCAATGGCGGTGCAATTGTTTACAACGAAGAAGATGCGGAGGTAAAACGAATTGTTGAAGAATCTTCCAGTCCCATCAAAAAATATCCTTACCGAACTCCGAATTATAAGGTAGAAAACGGCACAACGCTTTTGGAAACCTCTGAAGGTTTTATGCCAATTGAAATCTTTGGAGAGCACAACCTCAATAATCTTGAGGGCGCGCGTTGGATCTGTCAACTAATGGGAATAGACGCCGATGATTTTTATGAGGCAATCGCAACATTTAAAGGTGCCAGCAAACGTTTGGAAAAAATAGCCGAAACCAAAACAGCAGTGGCATACAAGGATTATGCGCATTCTCCCAGCAAAGTAAAAGCTACCACTCAAGCGGTAAAAAATCAATATCCTAATAGAAAATTGATTGCTTGTTTAGAATTGCATACCTACAGTAGTCTATCTCCCGATTTTCTAAAGGAATATCGCGGGACACTGGATACCGCCGATACCGCGGTGGTTTTCTACTCTCCGCAAGCGGTTATGATAAAACAACTGAAAGAAATCAAACAAGAGCAAATAGAAGAAGCTTTTGATCGGGATGATTTGGTTGTTTTCACCAATCCCGCCGATTTTAAGACTTATTTATACTCCCAGGATTATGAAAATACCTGCTTGCTTCTGATGAGTAGTGGCAATTATGGAGGACTTGACCTTGGAGATGTGAAGGAATATGTGGAAAAGAAAAACTAAATTATGAATGTCTCTCCGTGATCTCTGTGCCTTAGTGGTGGATAAATTTTAACCACAGAGTCACGGAGAACACAGAGTGTTTTTTAACCCTACTCGTCAACGATTTAAAAAACACAAACCCAAACCCCAAGAAAAGCATCCGGCACCAAGTGCAATTTGTAAGTTATTCCTTTGTGAACTCTGTGCTTCCTTCGTGTCCTTTGTGGTTAACCTCTTCCTTATGCCTTCGATAATATCGATTTAAAAAACACAAACCCAAATCCCAAAAATAGCATCAAGTGAAAGGGGAATAGTCCAAAATCCCCGCCTTGATCGCCAACAACAAAAGCACTGTACATTCCAAATGCGAAATACAGCATCAGCAATCCCTCAAAAATCACATTGACAGAAATATTCCTGGATAGATATTTATTTTGTTTCCAGCTCTTGTTCAAATCGCCCAGATTAAATTTTGGAGTGCGGATAAATTCACTTTTCTTTCCAAAATGTCCTTCCAAAACTGCAATGGAATTGTGAAGCGAAAACCCCATGGCCACTGAAAAGAAAGTAAAAAACATTCCGATATATTTTATAAATCCCTTAAATCCCCCGCCATAAATAGATTTATAGGTGAACCAATAACAGATAAAAAAGATAAGTGTGCTGATAACAAAGAAGCTCATCACGAAGAAATAAATCTTTAAATGTTCGTATTCGTTTTTAATATAAAGCATCGGAATACTTAAGATAGCGACTATCAGAATATTCAGAAACATAGTGCTGTTTAGCAAATGCAAAAAACTATGGATCTTGGTTTTAAACGAAATATCTTCACTTTTAAAAACTCTTTTCGCCATTTTCTGAAAATTCTCCGCGCCGCCCTTGTTCCATCTAAATTGTTGCGAACGCGCAGCGCTGATAACTACGGGCAATTCCGCAGGAGTTTCCACCTCTTCCAAATATTTGAACTTCCAATTTTTAAGTTGTGCTCTATAGCTGAGGTCTAAATCTTCGGTTAAAGTGTCGCCTTCCCAATTGCCGGCGTCCGTAATGCACTCCTTGCGCCAAACCCCGGCCGTCCCGTTAAAGTTGATGAAGTGTCCTTTACTATTTCTACCCACCTGCTCCAAAGTGAAATGCGCGTCCAAAGCAAAAGCTTGCACGCGAGTTAATATGGAATAATCGCGGTTTAAATGTCCCCAGCGGGTTTGCACCACGCCTATTCCCGGATCCTTGAAATAGGGAACCGTGTTTTTCAGCCAATCTTTCTTCGGAAGAAAATCCGCATCAAAAATGGCAATGAATTCACCTTTTGCGGTTTTTAAGCCTTCTTTTAAGGCGCCCGCTTTAAAGCCTTCCCGATTTACACGTGAAATGTGTTTGATATCCAATCCGGATTTTTGAAGTTTGCCAATCTGTTCAGCAGTTGTTTCAAAAGATTCATCTGTACTATCGTCCAATACTTGGATTTCCAATTTGTTTATGGGATAATCGATTTGGGAAATATTATCCAGCAATCGCTCCATCACATAAAGTTCATTATAAACGGGCAATTGGATGGTAACATAAGGGATTTCTTCCTTTGACAAATCGAAGACAACTGCATTTTGGTGCTCTTTTCGGGCTTTCAAATAATTGAAAAGAAGGTTCAATTGCGCCAAGGCGTAAAGAAATATAAGAAGAAGTGCAATCGAATAAACGACGATGATTATAGTTTCAAGAATCATTTCTTAAAGCTGTATTTAAAGATCCATCCCAATATTTTAACGCCTGCCATTGTTGCACCTTTTACTGTTCCCGATACTTTTGAGACACCGATCCGGTTTCTATAAGGGACTGGAATTTCTCTGTAACTATATTTCTTTTTCAAAGCCTTTAACTGCATTTCCACCGTCCATCCGTACGTTTTATCCTCCATTTCCAGCGCCAGCAGTTTGTCATATTTAATTGCACGAAAGGGGCCGAGGTCTGTAAAGGTAGAGTTGAAGAAGAGTTTCATCAAAAAAGTTGCCAATCCATTTCCAAATTGTTGTGGAAAGGTCATCGATCCATCTTCCCGCAATTCCTTTACTCTCGAACCAACCACAAAATCGATTTTTTCCTCAATAATTGGCGCAACGATTTTTGTCAATTGTTCCGGATAATCGCTGTAATCACCATCCAAAAAAACTACAATATCGGGCTTTTGCTGTACTTCCGAAATGTACTGCATTCCTTTTAAACAGGCATATCCATACCCTTTTCGTTTTTCAAAAAGAACAGTAGCGCCAGCATTTTTAGCAACTTCGGAAGTGCTATCTGTGGAATTGTTGTCCACGACGATTATCTCTGAAACAATATCCGGGATTTCGGCTATCACTTTGGCGATGGATTGGTCTTCGTTAAATGCGGGGATGATTACTTTGATATACATTGCGAGGTACGAAGCAATCTCAATGTTAAGTGCTTTCGTTTATTTATTTACAAATTTCATCAAATCTACGTCATTCCCCAACAAAACTTCATTTGGATTGATGCGTCCTTCCAACGGCCCGTTCTCAAGATTCAAAACGCCACGCGGACAAACAGCCGAGCATATTCCACAACCTACGCAGCTAGCGCGGACAATGTTTTCTCCTTTTTGGGCATAAGCGCGAACGTCGATTCCCATTTCGCAATAGGTCGAGCAATTCCCGCAACTGATGCACTGGCCACCATTGGTTGTAATTCTGAATTTGGAAAACAGTCTTTGCTGAATTCCGAGTATCGCGGCCATGGGACATCCAAATCGGCACCAAACACGGTTTCCAAATATGGGATAAAATCCAACACCGATAACGCCGCTAAAAACAGCGCCAATCAGAAACCCATAGGAGGCGCGCAAGGTTTCCGCATCAAAAAGAAATAGTTTGGTTCCGGTTCCAAAATGAAGCGCGACCAGGGCCAAAATTATAACGAAATATCCAACCGCGCCAATTTTGGCATCCTTTTTCAATTCCTCCCGCTTATAAATCCAAATCCACAGAAAAACAGCGGTGAGCAATACTGTTACGCTTATGAGAAAAGTAGTTTTCGTCAGCCAATATTTTGAACTGTCATCTCCCAAATAACTATAGACAACAGCAGTAGTCATCAAGACCACAAACACCAAAACGCTGTGCACAACCCATCTTTCCACTTTCCAGGCTACCACGCGTTTGTCGCTTAAATGCCGAAAAGGGTCACCAGCGGTTTCGGCCAGGCCTCCACACCCACACACCCAACTGCAATACCACCGCTTGCCGTATTTATAGGTGAGAATGGGCGTGATTATTAATATAGAAGCAACCCCAAAAATCAACAGGCCAATCCCGATATCTCCTGCGGATATAAAGTCGTCCACCCTATATTGTTCAAAATTGTAATAATTGAGTGGCCAGATATTTTTTAGATCGTAATAGGGGAGGGAGAAGTTTTCGCTATTTAGCCGAAGCATCAATTCCGGGATCAAAAAAGCAAAGCCGAGTTGAAAAAACATAACCGAAAAGGTGCGGAGCCTTTCATATCGGTTATGGCGATATTTCATCAGGAATTTTATTCCGAATGCCAATATTGCCAAAGTATAAAGCGTGCCATAAACAAACCATTGGCTCGCCGGATTACCACTTATAAATTGACTTAACGGATCAAAGAGGGCGACGATTCCTGTATTGTTTCCAGTTTCGGAATGACCGAGATATTGCGGAAACCAATAGAGAAGCACATAAAAAAGTGTAAGCCCAATCCCCAGCATCCACGCCCAAAAGCCGTGGGAGGTAAGGGATTTAAAGTAGACGCCATCGTTTTTAATGCCCTC
This sequence comes from Aequorivita sp., assembly GCA_034676445.1. GTDB lineage: Bacteria > Bacteroidota > Bacteroidia > Flavobacteriales > Flavobacteriaceae > Aequorivita. Next base: position 699,983 of record JAUCCE010000005.1, on the reverse strand, counting down.
GTGCTTATCGGCGTAGGCTGCAATTGAAAACCAGACGGTTCCTGCTGCAATAGCGGATAAAGAAGCTGTGAGCCATAAACTTTTATGTGGGAAATCTACATTTAAAATTGCCAACACTAACACAGTCAAGCCCAACAATCCGATTGCGGATGCTATTTTCTGTTGTGCGTTTATCGTCTTTGGCGGCTCCCCAGCGAGGGACATATTTCTTTGGATTGTGCTCATTTTTGTTGTTTTTTAGACCCAAATTTCCCAGTTAAACCTCAGAGACCTCTGAGGCCTTTCCATTTATAGTTTATATGGTGCAGCAATTTCGGATTGATTTTGAGAAACAAATACCGAAAATGCCATTATTTTACCCTGACCTAAAGGAAATAATCGCATTTTCTACTTCACAGTCAATTTCAAACTCTTGAAATCACAATTAAAACACAGCAAGCATAAATTTTAAACTGAAGAAAGTAGTTCTTTTGCGAATTTGTGAACCCCATTCAGGATTTTTAATGATGTTTTTTCAGAAACATTTTTATGTCCGTCTTTATATTGGTGCAACAATTGAGGATTGATATGAAGATAATTCGCTAATGCGGCCACATTAAAAATAGAATAATACTCAAAGAATTGACCTACATCCAGTCCAAATTCCAAATGGAAATTTGTAGGGACTTCTTTTCCATCCTCTTCTAAACCCTCAAGATGAAACTGAAATGCTTCAGCAAAATTTTCCTTTATTTCATCCCAATTTTTTCCAGTGCTCACAACTCCTGCAACCTCACCACAGTATGCGCTGTAGCCAGTTGAAGTTTTTTCGATAGTGATTTTATACTTTTTCATAAACTATAGACCGACCTAGAAATCGCAAATTAAAAGTATAAAATTTTACACCTTAAAGCAATCCCTACTCAAAAATAAGTCTACCTCTATAAAGTTCCTCCACCTCAACAATCGAAGGACGATTTTTGGAAATAACATTTCCCAAACTGACAATCTTTCCTTTGATAGACTGCTGTGGATTTACCACCATTGGGCCTGAGCTTCTGTGGTAGATTTCTAAATTTTGAACGATTAAACCTTCAGAATATACTCTACAATCGCCTGCATAGAGCCCAAAATTTGCTCTGTTGGCTTTTCCGCTCAAATAAAATTTGGACAAACCATTGGCGGTGACATTTAGGTTTTCAACATCCAAATCCAGTTTAAAATCCCCATCGGTATGATATTCACCCCCAGATTTATAATCTTCCGAAAGAAGGGTCAAGTCTTGAAATTTCAAAGTTCCGATACTTTCAACAAGATAGCCTGTACTGCTTCTGATTTCAGTAATATTGGGAGAGGTGACATAAATTTTCGTAATCCCATAATCGCGGGTAAAATTGCAGGAATTGTTATTATGGATTTCCAATTTCCCACCAACAACAGAAATCTTTATCTGGTCAATGAGGTTTTCCCCTGTTTCCACAACAACCTTTTGTTCGGTTCCTTGCTGGATAAAGAGTTTTGTACGATCCCAGACCAAAATTTTGGTGAAGGACGGGACTGCAATTTCACGCTGAACAATATCCCCAGAACTTTTTAAACAACCTCCAAGTTTGTCCGGGCTACAACCTAGCAACAGCAATAAAAATAATGTAGAAACCAGATTCTTCATAATATTCCTTAATATCAATACATCAGTCTATAATCTTACACCCACTCCAAATTCCACAGCTTCCGCTTTTGCCCAATGTGAATGGACTCCAACTGTTGCGAAAAATTTATCGTCATAGAAATACCGTTTCAGTCCCAAACGGGCATACACCCTATTTTCAAATTCATAAGGCCAATAAACATAATAACCTAATTGTGTAATGGCGGCCACTTTATTGAACCGCAATTCGTGACCCACAAAAACCCCAATTCTCTTATAATCCTCATCACCTGAGAGTCCATCTTCCGGGTAGGCTATTGAACGGAATTTAATAAATTCCTTTAAAAATGTTGAAAAGAATATTTCGGTTCCTAACTGGATGGAGCTCTTGTAATTGATCCGTTTATCGGCATAAAAGGAAATTTCGTAAAACGGTTCTTGACCAAGACCGATAACGTCACTTCCATTCACCCCAGATCGAAATTCAAAATTGTATGCGATTTTTTGTGCATAAGTGGAACTAAGGGAATCCTGTTTTTGGATGAATTTCAGGGAATTCCTTATAATCCAATTGATAGCCAACTCCGGCGCTAAATGCCAAGGTATTTGTACTGGTGTTGGGAGCTTTAAGATTTCCATTGCTGTAATGGATAATAGTTATCCCAACATTAAAACCGAGACCCTTCCAAAGATTTTCACGAATAAAATTTCCTTTTAGGTAGGTTGAACTTAACAAATGAGATCCATAAGCATTATTGTTATAATTTGTCTCGGGATCATACGGATTGAAAACGTATGCAATACCTTCTCCTACCTGAAACCTAAGATTTCGTTTCAGAAAATAGAAATTCAAATGGCCATAAACTCCAAGCGCATCTCCCAAATACTCATTGTGCAAGTTCTGATAAGTCATTGAAAAACCCCAGTCGGGATAATTATACCTGCGTTCCCATTCATTAAAACCATAAGTTTTTCTGTTATAGGAAACAACAAATCCCGTGGGATGGCCCGTAATCAAATGTTGGATCGTCGGATTGTGCTCCAGGATGTTTCCGTAGAAAAAGTCGGCTTCCAAGGAAACAGGCTTCTTTTCTTCTTCCTGTGAAAAAAGGGAAGGAAAGGAAAAAATGAGTGCCAAGAGGGCCAGAAAATGCTTCATATTTTTTTAAACGCGTGTAAAGATATATCAATCTTCAAGAAAGAATCAAAAAGGATCCTATCGTTTAAAAATCGGCAAATTTAGAAAAGGATTTTATTCCCATTTAGAACAATGCTATAAGTAATTTTTACGGATGCCTCCATAGTTATGGAAACCGAACAGTATTTCTCAAAACTTAACTGAGCAGCTCTTACCGCTTTTGTTTCATCAATTTTGCCTTCCAAATATAAGGTTACGTGAATGGCCTCAAATGGTTTTGCCTCGCGCACTTCCTTTCTTTGGCCTTCCACTTCCATTTTATAGGAAGTTATTTCCTGCCGTTGTTTCTTTAAAATAGAAACCACATCAATCGCGCTGCAACCGCCCACTCCCATTAAAAGCAATTCCATCGGACTTGCACCTTTTGAGCGCAGTACTGAGCCTGTCGAAGCAGGTTCATCGGTTTTATTGTCTATTAACACAGGAACGCCAGAAGCACCTTTGGCTTCGAAAAGATAGTTGTCGTTTATTCTATTTAGGGTTACTTTCATAGTTATGCTTTTTAATATCGGTTTTATTCTCCTAACTATCCCGAAAAATTTTGAATATTGGAGGACTACAATATAACGACGGACGGAATAAGTCTCTAATTTTAATCAAAAAACTTTAAATAAAAGTGTGGTTCATTTAAATTATTTACTTTTGCCCCAGATAAATTAAGAGGAAAGATTTGACTGATTGCAACCTCAATAAAAAATGCTAAAGGCAGTGAAAACTTCCCTTGTCGCAACCGTCAAATCTTCTTTAAAAAATGACTTAAGACTAAAAGACCTGCCTATTGACAGCCAGGTATAGGGCTTAAGACTATTGAAAATTCATTCCCCAATCTTGGAAAAACATTAGTCTTACATCTTTTTGGCTTAGATCACATTCAATTTTTTATAAAATTTTAAAAACAGATTATGGCATACTTATTTACTTCGGAAAGTGTTTCCGAAGGACATCCAGATAAAGTGGCGGACCAGATCAGCGATGCGCTTTTAGATAATTTTTTGGCTTTTGATCCTGAATCAAAAGTTGCTTGTGAAACTTTGGTAACCACAGGACAAGTTGTTCTGGCCGGTGAGGTAAAGAGTAATACTTACCTTGACGTTCAAAATATTGCCCGCGATGTAATCAATAAAATAGGCTACACCAAAGGAGCTTATAAATTCAGTGGTGATTCCTGTGGAGTAATTTCACTTATCCACGAACAGTCCCAGGATATAAACCAAGGGGTTGACCGCGCAAACAAGGAAGAACAAGGTGCGGGCGATCAAGGAATGATGTTCGGTTACGCCACCAAGGAAACCGAAAATTATATGCCTTTGGCTTTGGATATCTCTCACAAAATAATGATCGAGTTGGCTGGGCTTCGCCGAGAAGACGATGAAATAAAATATTTACGCCCAGATTCAAAAAGTCAGGTAACTATTGAATATAGCGACGATAATGTGCCACAGAAAATTGTAGCAATTGTAGTTTCTACTCAGCATGACGACTTTGACAAGGACGATGGGCAAATGCTCAAAAAAATTCAAAAAGACATCAAAGAAATTCTTATTCCTCGCGTAAAGAATTTATTTTCAGAAGATGTTCAAAAATTATTTAATGAAAATATTAAATATCATATTAATCCTACTGGAAAGTTTGTAATCGGTGGCCCTCACGGCGATACGGGCTTAACTGGAAGAAAGATAATAGTGGATACTTACGGTGGAAAAGGTGCACATGGGGGTGGAGCTTTCAGCGGAAAAGACCCGAGCAAAGTAGATAGAAGTGCTGCTTATGCTGCAAGACATATTGCAAAAAACCTTGTAGCCGCAGGTGTTGCCGATGAAGTTCTTGTTCAGGTTTCCTATGCAATTGGCGTTGTAGAACCTACGTCTATTTTTGTGAACACTTACAACACTTCAAAAGTGAACCTTCCGGATGGGGAGATTGCAAAAAAAGTTTCCCAACTTTTTGATATGCGTCCGGCAGCCATCGAGAAAAGACTGAAACTTAGAAATCCTATTTATTCCGAGACCGCGGCTTATGGCCATATGGGCAGAACTCCAGAGAAAATCACAAAAACCTTTGAAAGTCCGTATAATGGAAAAATAGAAAGGGAAGTTGAGCTGTTTACTTGGGAGAAGTTGGATCTGGTTGATGAGGTGAAAAAGGCATTTGGGATTTAAATTCCAAAAGAAAAAGCACCAAATAGCAAGTACCAAATTCCAAAAAAATGAATCCCAAATTCCAAAAACTAAACTTTTGGAATTTGGGATTTGTTTGTTTTTTGGAATTTGTTATTTAGAATTTGGTGCTTTTAAAATTTACAGCCCCCCTTTCCTCTCCGGCACTCTAGGTGTAGGCCATTGTTGCTGTTCGCCTGTTTTTTTGTCTATGGGCAATTTTACTTTTTCCCAAGACGCTCTTTCTGGATCTTCGGAAGCCATATATGCTAGGATAGCAGTCAAAATTACATTGCTCTGAACATCGTCAAAAACAATTTTGTCATAGGTATCGCGGTTGGTATGCCAAGTATAGTTCCAATAGCTCCAACTTAACGAACTCAAGCTAAAACCTGGTGCTCCCGCTGCAACAAAACTTGCATTGTCCGAACCTCCGCGGGCTGGTGAGCCGGGGAAAGTTGTTTCAATATGTCTGCGGATGGTATCGGGAACAGCGCTTAACCAGCGGGAAATATAATCGTAGGACTGTAAAAAACCTGCCCCGTTAATGCTTACAACCCTTCCAGTTCCATTGTCTTGGTTAAAGGAAGCTTGCATATTTTTAATGATCTCCGGATGGTCGGCTACAAACGCGGAAGACCCGTTCAATCCTTGCTCTTCACTGCCCCAATGACCCACGAGAATAGTACGTTTTGGATTTGGATATACTTTTTTAAGAATCCGCATAGCCTCCATCATCACCAAAGTACCGGTGCCATTATCCGTTGCACCTGTTGCGCCATCCCATGAATCAAAATGCGCGGAAAGGATTACATATTCTTCTGGTTTTTCAGTTCCTTTAATTTCGGCAATTGTATTGAAAGCGGGAACAACGCCCAAATCCTTGGATTCAGCAACTATGTGGACTTGTGGTTTATCACCGTGTTCTACCATTCGGTATAGCATGGTATAATCTTCCAATTGGATATCTACCGTCGGGATTTTCTTTGTTCGCGCGCCAAAAATCTTGTCAACTCCAAATCCTTTGGACCAGTAATTATCAATAATTCCTGCAGCTCCTGCTTTTTCCAAAACGGGAATAATACTTCTATTGTCGTAACCGCTTCTGGCAATATTGGCATACCAAGCGCGGGTCATTTCGTTGCGTTCTTTCTTCATTTTTTCAAAGGATTCCGGAGTGGCCCATTCTTCCCAATTATAATCGGGCCGTCCGGTAGGCTGTTTCATCGCAACCATCACGAACTTCCCTTTTACGTTTGGAAGCCATTTTTGGAAGGAGATTGAATCTTTTATTTCGGGAAGGATAATACATTCGGCAGTTATTCCTTTTTTCCCAGTCCCAGGATTCCAGGCCAATTGTGTGCCTTCCAAAGTTTGTACCCGCGGATGGACCATATCAATATGTGTAATCCCCCGTTCCCATCCTTTCCATTCTCCCCATTGTTGGTTTTCGGCTGGTATTCCCCAGGATTTATATTTGGCTAATGCCCAATCGTTGGCCTTTTGCATTTGAGGGGTTCCCACCAATCGGGGACCAATATCGTCCATCAGTTCGTGGCCCAAGGATTCAAGCTGTGAATTTTCATAAGCTTCTTTGATTATGCCCTCGACAACATCGTTTTTCTGCTGCGCAAAAAGGAAGGATGTTGAAATAACGGAAAAAGTCAGCGTGAAAAGGAATAATTTTTTCATAAGAAAGGTTTGATTTATTGTGAATCTAAATTTGAAATCAGTAAAAATACAATTTATTTTAGAGTACTCTCTCGATCAATTCAATGAATGGAGCATAAATCACATTCCGAAGAATACAACCGTTTTATAACTCAACCTAAGAACCTGCTCATATGTTATCCTTTGATCCAGATAATTTAAAATCGAGAGCCATTGACTAAAATTGAACGGACAAAAGGACAAAAACCAGTTTTGAAATATCCTAAAAGAAAACTTCAAAATTTCCAATTCTTGAATTTGGGAATGTCATAAACTAAAATTGTTTCAGAAAAAGAAAAGACTATTTTTGTCCTCAACTTTAACCTTAAAAAATAAAAAAATGAAATTACTTAAAAGTCTTGGTCTAACTTTGTTAATGGCCGTAGTATTCATTGGCTGCAACAAAGATGATGACAAAGAAAGCAGTGCCTCGCTAATTGGAACTTGGAAATTGACCGCTATTAAAATCGATGGTCAGAATGAGGCCTTAGATGCATGTGAATTGGAGAACCGTGTGATTTTCACTTCAACTACAGTCAAAGTAAAAGGATATGAGGGCGATACCTGTGAGGAATATTATGAAGATGAAGGAACCTATTCACGAAATGGCAATATGCTGACAGTTAGATTTGGCGATGATGTAAATACTGTCGAAATAACCAAGCTTACCCATACCACACTAGAGATTACCATCCGCGATATCGATGGGATAGAAGTAGAAACTTATACAAGAGAATAATCTCATTCACGAATACCGATAAAACCATCCACCCCAGTCGTTGATGGTTTTTTTATGGGTGACCGCCATAGAGGGTTACAATTCTAAAAGATTACAGAAAAAAGATTGGGCTAAATGCAAAATATACTTGCGCCATAGTTAAAAAAAGTTATTTTTGCCGTCATTTTAATCTTAAAAACCAAAAATTATGAAATTATTAAAGAATTTAAGCCTTGCTCTGTTAATGACAGTTCTTCTTGTTGGATGTAGTAAGGACGATGATAGCCAATCGGCTTCATTGATTGGGAGTTGGAAAATATCCTCCCAAATACTGAACGATCAAACCCTACCTTTGGATGAATGTGAAATGAAAAGCACCATCACTTTTGACGCCAATAACGTAACCGTAAAGGAATACGATGGAGAAAATTGCGAAGATTTAGAAATCGAAGTTATTCCCTACACTCGAAATGGCGATACTTTAATAGTCGGAACAGGTGAGGATAAGGATGAGGTTAAGATCTTGAAATTGACCCAATCTACTTTGGAAATTGAACATCGTGACGGAATGTATGTTTTAGTTCAGAAATATACTCGTCTGTAATCATCCAAAAGCCTATTTTACAAAAAAGCCATTAATCGCAAGGTCAATGGCTTTTTTTATGGAGTTAAGGCAAGGAAAAGCTATGAATAGCCCCTTAAAAAATTAAACACCCAAACCTAAATAATATTATGGTTTTTCGCCTTCTGTACAGCCTCGATCTTGCTGTGTACCTGAAGTTTTTTGTAGATATTTTCAATATGCTTTCGCACGGTACTTGGCGAAAGGAAAAGATGTTTAGCAATGACCGTATAACTAAGCCCCGTGCTCAACTGCTCCAAAACCTCAATTTCTCTGTCGGAGAGTGAGATTTCTTCTTGATCACACGGATTCTGAATATCTATCGGATTCCTGAGAAGTTTTAGAGTCTTCATAGCAATAGAAGGATTCATTGCCGCGCCGCCTTTTAAGGTTTCCAATATCCCCTGATATAAGTCCTGTGGATTGATTTCCTTTAAAAGATACCCATCTGCGCCAGCTTTTATGGCGTTAAAGATATGTTCATCATTATCAAAAGCCGTGAGCATAACAATTTTAATGTGGGGGTACTTCTGCTTAACAATTTGGGTAGTCTCGATACCGTTCAATACTGGCATTTCAATATCCATCAAAATCAGATCCAGATGGTGATTTTCTTCCAATTTGGTAAGAAGATCACTGCCGTTCAATGAAGTGTGCTTAATAGCCACATCATCAAAAAAAGAAAGTTTTTCCTTTATAGCGTGGATGAGGAAAGTATTATCATCAACAATTGCGATCTTGACCATCTTATATAAGTTATTGGTTTTAAAGATAATGAAAATAGGTATTGTCCGACAGACTTAAAATAGGGCAATTGCCGTATTTTTTGAAGATGAAGATGAAGACGAAGTTGAAGTTGAAGTTGAAGATGAAAAATAAAACGAAAATCATTTCAATTTTTATTCTATCAATGGAACCCAAGAATTATTCTTTCAAGGGAAATTTTAAATTCACTTTTGTACCTTTATTTTCTTTTGAAAGGAATTCGATCTTTCCACCCATTTCTCTACTTCGTTTTTTCATATTATTAAGTCCATTACCCATCTCTGTAGAGTTGAGATCAAACCCTTTTCCATTGTCAGAAATTTCGACGTCATAAAAATTTCCCAATTGCGAGATATTCACTTCAACTTTTTCCGCGGAAGCATATTTCAATGCATTGTTAACAGCTTCTTGGATAATTCTGTAAATGTTCATTCCTTCTAAGGAAGTGAAGACGTGGGCTGGGTTCACATTTTCTTCAATACTAAAAGAAAACTCAGTTTGTTCTGAAGCATTTTTGGCGTTTTCGATAAAATTTGCAATACGGGCGTGCAAATCTTCAAAAGTGATACTTTCCTTGTTCATCGCCCAAATGGTGTCCCGTAATTCATATATGGTTTGGGAAGTAAAATCACTGATGCCCGAAAGTTTTTCACCCAATTTCTGACCGATATCCGCAAAACCATATTTCAAATTATCAATACTCGAAATAATGAAAGTTAGTTGCGCTCCAATATTGTCGTGCAGATCGCGGGAAATTCTTAAGCGTTGCTCCTGAAGTTTGTTTTGGGTCTCTATTTTTGCCAAAGCAGATTTCAATTCGCCCTCTTTTTGAAGTTGACGATTTTTTAACTTTTGTTGATTATAAAGCAAATACCCCAACAATCCTAGAATCAGAGCCAAACCCAAACTGCCGAAAATTATGCTATCTCGACGTTTTACCTGAAGATCTTTTTCCGCCATCTGCGCGCGCTGTTGAAGGATTTGGTTTTCCTTTTTCTCGGTTTCATACTTAATTTCCAACTCGGCAACTTTATTATTTGTCTCAACATTTAAGGTACTATCCTTAAATGCGCTATATTCTTTTCGAAACTTCAATGCAGATTTTAAATCGTTTTTTGCTTCGTAATAATTTGCATATATCTCCAAGGCAGCTTCAATATCAACTGTAGTTTTTTCTTCAACGGCAATAGCATAAGCACTATCAATAAATTCCTTCGCTTCATCTGCACGATTATTTTCAATTAAAATTGTGGCGATGTTATTATAGCTTGAACTAATGGCTGTATAATTCTTTATAGATTTTTCAATTGCAACAGATTGGCGGATGTAGTAAAGAGCGGAATCTATTTCCTGCATATAATAAAAAACCGCACCCACATTATTGAGTGATTCTGCAGTTCCCTTTTTGTCTTTTAGATCCTTTTCAATATTCAGGGAAAATTTGAAATAGTCAAGAGCTTCCTGGAGTTCACCCTCATTTGCATAGATAATAGCAATATTGTTGAAAGCTTCAGACTGTCCTTTTTTATCGTTCAATTTTATAGAATTGTCTTTTGCTTTATTGAAATATTCAAGAGCCTTTGTGGTCATTCCAAGATAACTATAAACATTGCCTATATTATTTATAACGGTAGTTTCATTTTTAAGGCTATTGCTTTTTTCGTATATAGTTAATGCCAAAAGATAATTCTCTAAGGCTTCCTCATATAAGCCCAGACTTCTATTTACTGCGCCAATATTGTTGGAGGCCGAAGCTTTTACTATATCATCATTTGTTATGCTCAATGCCCGTTGTGAAAGCTTTTTCGCATTCTCAAAATCTCCAAGTTCCCTATAAATTATGGCGATATTACTTGTGGTCAACCCTTTATCGTAGCTGCTATTTTTTCCAATATTTTTATTTAAGTTCTTTAAGAAAGCAAGTGCCTTTTGAGGATCCGTTTTATAAATCGACATTATTGAATCATTCGCTTTTCTTACGTTGGACTGTGAAAAACAATTAAAAGACGTGAAAAGATAAATGAAGAAAAAACATTTAATTAAAAATCTCATTGTAGCGTCTTGTTTTAAAAAATCAATTTTAGTGCTTGACTAGGGTTAGAGTGGTACCTCTGGGTTTTTCACCCATCCTTCAAATAAAATTTGGGATTTCAAATTGAACTAAAAATTAATCAAGAAACGAAACCAAGAAAATCATATTTCTTTGAATATCTTTTCAAATAGTTATTTCTGGCTGAATTATTAAAGCTTCCACAAGATTATATTTTTGAAAATCGTAAAGATTGAGATTTGATTTCCTAAATCCTATTTGATTTCGATTCCTCTCAATGGCATCTTCCAATTGATAAATTGTCTGTTTGTGCAAATGCTCCAAGGTTTGTCTACCCTTATAAAACCAGATTCCCACTCCAATTATGGAAATAAGAAACAGCACGGATATTGCAATCTGAAATGACATATTTCTGAAGAAGTTTAAAAGCCTAAAATTAAGGCTCTTTCCCTTCAGAAAAAATAAGGCAATTGCCCTATTTATTTTTTGTCAATTACATTTAAAAATCCAATCGAACAATTGTTCCCTGGCCGATTGCTGAAGTTACTTCAACTTTCCCGTCTAAATCCTTTGCGCGTTTTTTAATGTTTTTAATGCCATTTCCAAAAGAAGTATTTTCCAGATCAAACCCTTTTCCGTTGTCTTCTATTACCATACTGAATGTCCCGTTCTTCGCTTCGGGCATTTCCTCCCGAGAAAGGAAAACTTTGGAAAAACTGATCGATATCTCAGCAGCTTCAGAATATTTAAGTGCATTGTTTACCGCCTCTTGCATAATCCGATAGATATTCATTCCCTGAACTGAAGTAAAATGTTTTTCTTTTAAGAAATCATCGCATACATTAAAATGGAAATTGACATCACTGGAATCTCTGGCTTTTTCAATAAAATTAGAAATACGGGCGTTAAGATCGTCCACCGAAATATCGGTTTTGTTCATCGCCCAAATGGTATCCCGAAGCTCATAAATAGTTTGTGAAGTAAAATTGCTGATACTCGTCAATCTATCAGAAACTGCATTTCCAGTTTCGGTCATACTATACTTTAAAGTATCAATGGAAGAAATGATAAAAGTGAGTTGTGAACCAATATTGTCGTGAAGATCGCGCGAAATTCGGAGCCGCTGTTCCTGTAATTGGTTTTGGGTTTCGATTTTTGCGAGAGCGGTTTTAAGCTCGCTTTCCTTTTGCAGTTGACGGGTTTTTAATTTATGCTGATTGTAAATAAGATAAGCGAGCAATCCGAGAATAATTGCCAAGGCTGTTAATCCATATATGAAGATATTCTTCTGCTCAACTTTCAACTGACTTTCCGCAAGACCGGCTCGGGTTTGTGCCAAGTCTCTCTCCTGTTCGGCCACTTTGAATTTTGTTTCGAGGTTGGCTATGGCAGTCGCATTTTCAGTAGAAAAAATTTCTTCTTTGGCGCTTATTGCTTTTTCTAAATATTCAGAGCCCTTCTCCGGGTTATCGGTTCGGAAATACGTTTGCGAAGCGTTTTGAAAAAACAGAACAGCAGAATTTGTCAAATCTGGAAATTCCTCTAGAAAATCATTTCCTTTTTCAACATATTTTAAAGCTTCTGGAAGATTGTCAATAGTATTGTAGGCCTTTATTAGATGCGAAATAGCGATCAAATTAGATCTTCTGTCAATATTGTTGTCATTCCTACCTTCTAATAACTCTTTTAACAGCGGAATGGCTTTTTGCGGTCGGTTTTGATCCAGATAACTATCGCTCAAACCACTCAGGGCACCGTAGTATTTACCCAACTCATTCTCGACCTTAGCCATTTTTATGGCCTTTAGAAAGATCTCTTCAGATTGGGCATATTTGCCCTGAGCGCCCAAGACAACGGCAATATTGGACAAGGAGGTTGCAATTTCACTTTTTTGATCGTATTTCTGCCGTACGGCAAGTGACTTTTCATGATATTCCAAGGCTTTATCATACTGCCCCATTTCCTGATAGATCAAGCCAATATTATTGAAATAAGTACCGTTTCCCGAATCTCTGGTGTTCTTCTTATTCATTTTAAGTGCTTGGAAAAAATAATCCAACGCTTCTTGATAATTGCCCTTGTTCCAATGGAACATCCCTAAATTATTGATTACCATTACGGTAATTATCTTATAGTTATGCGCTTCACTTATATCTAAAGCCTTTTGAAAATAAAACTTTGCCGAATCTGAGTTTCCTGAAACATCGAAATAAATTCCATAAGTATTTATGAGTTCCGCTTCTGAGAAATAAATCTTTTTGGATTCAGCTTGTTCTATTCCCTTCAGTAGAAGTTTCTTGGCCTTATCTGAATCGTTAAAAATATAGTAGAAACTTATTTGGTTATACAGACGAAGCCTAATGGAATCGTTGGAAGATACTGCAACTTGCATCAAGCTATCTACCTTTTTTTGGGCGGATTGGGAAAAGACGGTGGAAACCGCCAACAGGAAAATGAAAAAAAAGACTTCTGTATTTTATATACATCGAAAATTTTTAACTAATGTACACAAAAAATGAAAATACCAAACATTATAGAGAATTTTAAAGAGAATAGTGTTAATTTTTTATTTTGTTGAAAGACTTTAGTGCCTAACCAGTTATTAAACCAACATTTTCTTAATTCCAACATCGTGGTAAATAGTTTTCCCGATTGAATCCTTTCCTACTTATTCCCTATCCTGATAAAGGTGGGAGATCACAGAACTTAGGTAAACAAAAAAAGCCGTTTCAGTTAATTGAAACGGCCATATCCTTTTAATAATCAAGTTATATTATTGGGTTTAGAAACTCGGTTCCACTATAATATCGGTTCGAAGATTATCTATTTTTTCTTTTTGACCTTATCATCGTAATAAGAATATGCGTATTTAACGGGGAAATCCCTGCCGATGCTGGACAAGATGTTGTCGTAGTAATCATATTTAAAATTCTGTCTTTTGTTATCACGCATAATCATATCTCCCCGCTTATTAAATTCCTGGGTGTAAACATCCATTTCGTTTGAATTTCTATTGATGTGGGTCGTTCTAACGCTTAGCCCATTTGGAGATTCGGTATATTCATAAAGGGACAACATGTTGGGTTCTCCGTGATAGAAAAACTCTTCCTGGATTACACGACCTTTTTGGTCATAAGAATATTTTACGACAATCGTGTCACCTTCCATTTTCGAAACAAACAAACCTCTTTTATCATAATTTATGTTCATCACTCTTCCGCCTCCATATTTTATGGCTGTAATAAAGCCTTTTTTATTGGTCTCATAATTGGCCATGACAATAAGACTATCTCCCCATTTTTGCTGGCTCAGACGACCTATGCTGTCATATATCCAAACAGTTTGATCGGTTTCACTTTTCTGGGAAACAGCTTTGCCCTGTCTATTAAATCTGGTAGTGGTCTTTGCAAAAACATCCGTAAATGCCTCTACCGGCCCATTAAGTTTATAATGGTTTAAAGTGTACTGTTCGGGAATTGGATTTAAAGGTGCAGTACCCCAATCGACGGAATATTGGGCTTGCACCGAAGAAAAAAGAAGTAACAAAAAAAGGGTTAAAGGGGTTTTCATAACATTGATTATTAGTTGTATGCGAATTTCAGGAAAATATTCGACTAAAAAAAATGCTCTATGAAAATGTATAATTATATATCAAAATAAAAAGCATGTGATAATAAATTAACTATAAAATTATGTTTTTCATCTATATCGTCTATTTAAAACGAACAATGTTTAATATCATGCGCTTAGATATAATTTCTAAATGAGTTTTTTAAGTTTTTGGAGGAGGTCAAATATTACTCAATAAAGTCCGCGGTTGTCTTTTCACTTCGGAAAATAGGGTGGAGTTTTTGCAATCACTTTGGTCAATTTCCCTAAAAGAAGACCATACTTTTATATTGAAACTGCGACAGAATAAAAAAATAAACCCCATAATTTATTATGGGGTTTTCAAACCGCAAGCGCTCCTCACTTCACCTGGATTTGAATATTTAATCTGGCAAATTACTATTTTTTAAGGTCGTAAGCAAAGATGGAATTGTTATCAGCTTTGTAATAAAGCACGCCACCAATATCATCTACCACATACTCCGGTTTTTTATCTTTTAATATAATTTCTTTCCCTTTCTCTCCTGTGTCTTTGCTGAGCTTTACCAGTCCCACACCATCATCTAGCTTGGTCAGGATAAATTGGTCATTTTGGGTGGCGGCAGTAGCTTTAAAACGTTTGAGCATTTCGGCCACCGATGCGCCACTTGCAGCAGCCATTCCTCCAGCCAATGCGGCATCGCGTTCCGATTCCCTATCATATCCCCCAAGTTTATTTTGCATAGATGAATTGGCAGCTGCTACCGCTGTTGTTGCGGCTGCTACTGCCGTAACTCCAGCAAGTATGGCACCCATTGCACTTTTGCCAGGAGCACGATAATATTCTTGCCATAGTATTCCACCATTCCAATCCATTAGAAGCATATTTTGATCGCTGGTAAGCAAGATTCCGCCATCGCGAACTTCTACGTGGGACGGTGTCTCTTTGCCATCAAATTTTGAGTTTGCCAAGGTGGATACTTCTCCAGAAGTGGCATCAATTGCGTACAAGGTTTCGTCTGCACTCAAAAGAAAACGGTTGTTTTTCGTGTCGAAAGTGGAGCTTACCGCTCCTGCTCTTTTATACTTAAGGGGTTTGCCCCAAACTGCATCGCCCGTTTTTAAATCTACAATATTGGCATCTTCGGAAGTGATATAAATAAGACCTTGCGGCGTATGGGCCATAGTCAAGATATTCTCTCCTGTCTTTAAGGGTTTTTTGAAAAGTGTTTGTCCATCAAAGGAGATTTTATTGATTCCGCCTTGATAGATTCCGAAGAGAATTCCGTCGTCCATTACATAAAAATGTTGCACATAACCTTTTGTCTTGGGGGCTTTGTCCCAAAGATCCTGTCCATTTGTGGCGCTTAAGAATGCAATATTTGATTCATTTTTCGCAGCAAAAACACTATTGCTGCCACCATCACTCTGATTGCTGACTACCGCGATTCCATTGGGAAGAATTTCAAAATTTACAACTTCCCCCTTCACTTTATGATCGTCCTTCCAAAGTTCGGCTCCATTAACGCCCACTTTATGGATTCGTGTATTTTTCCCTCCGTTAACTGACTCAAAAGCATAGATCTCCTTTTCCGATGCATCGGCAACCATCCAATTGATATTTTTCATATCGTTCTGCCAAAGAGTTTCGCCGGTCTGTGCTTTTTTTGCCAACAACCCTTTGGTCGTTGGAACAATTAAATAATCTTTTAATAGCAGTATTGCTCCACTGGGTTGCATTCCTGCGCCCATTGTCACTTTTCCGGGATCGCCTAAGTTGAAGCGGTAATCTTCTTTTCCAGTGTTTAGGTCATAAACCGCAACGGCCGTAGCGTACTGCTCGTCCGCTCTTCGCTGCCCTGTAACCACAAGTTTATTTTGCGGCATTTTCACATCACAGCTATAGGCCACTTTCCACCCATTACTTTCCGTGTTGAATAACACTTGACCAGACATATAGTCTATAACGGATTTTTTAGCGGTGAGGTTTGCGAAACCTCCTTGCGCCACAATTACATAGGGCGCGTTTTGGACAAAAGTAAGTTCCTCCGGTTTTACCTTTCCATATTCGGTAAAATTGAACAACAACTGGTTGCTACCTGGTTTTATCCCCACAAGACCATCGTTTGTAGCAACCACCATTGTTCCCCCCTGAGTTAATGTCATTTCGTTTATTTTGGCTCCGGTATCATAACGATAATCCGGTTGTTCTGCTTTTTGGGCAAAAATCGGATTGCCTATTAGAAGTAAAGAGCAAACTATTATGCAATAAAGTGTAGGTGATTTCATAATTATGGGTATTAAAGTTGATACTTCAAAGATGCTCCGGGAAAAGAGAGATATCAATAGGGCAATTGACGTATATTTTTATTAGACCGTAGACGGTAGACGGTAGACGGTAGACGGTAGACGGTAGACGGTAGACGGTAGACGGTAGACGGTAGACGGTAGACGGTAATTGGTAGACAGTAGTAGACGGTAGTTGGTTGTAGTCCCTGATATAGGTTGACTGTACCACTGATCACTGATTACTGATCACTGATGACTGATCACTGATCACTGACCACTGACTACTAACTACCAACTACAGACTACCAGCGGTCGCCTAATTTTGCCCTAAGTCTTAAGTCCTATCGTCATAAGTCATTTTCCAAAGACACTTTCATAAGTCACTTTCTTGTTTCGTATCCCAAACCATTTCCTTACTTTTGCAATCGCAAATTTTGAAACATTCTAAACAACTAAATATTAAATAATGGAACAGAACATTATCTTTCTCCCTATTGTACTGGCGGTGCTGGGACTTTTGTTTATGCTCGTGAAAATGAGTTGGGTAAAAAAACAACCTGCGGGCAGCGAGCGGATGCAGTCAATTTCGAAAAGCATTAAAGAAGGTGCCTTGGCATTCCTAAGTGCAGAATACCGTCTCTTGGTTGTCTTTGTTATTATTGCATCAGCTCTTCTATTTTATGTTTCCACTCTGGTTGAAACCACAAGTTGGTTGATTGTGCCCGCCTTTATCTTTGGTGCTATCTTCTCCGCCTTGGCTGGGAATATTGGTATGCGGATCGCTACCGATGCCAATACGAGAACTGCCGAAGCTGCAAAGACCAGTCTTCCACAGGCTTTAAAAGTGTCATTTGGTGGAGGTACCGTTATGGGTCTTGGGGTTGCCGGACTGGCAGTATTGGGACTGAGTTTGTTCTTATTTTTCTTGGTGGGGCATTTTGTAACCGATGACCCTTCAAGTTTCTACTTTGAAATGACCATCGTATTGGAAGCCATTGCTGGTTTCTCTCTAGGTGCTGAGAGTATTGCGCTTTTTGCCAGAGTTGGAGGTGGTATTTATACTAAAGCTGCTGACGTTGGTGCCGACCTTGTGGGTAAAGTTGAAGCTGGTATTCCAGAGGATGATCCTCGAAATCCCGCTACCATTGCCGATAACGTTGGAGATAACGTAGGTGACGTTGCCGGTATGGGAGCAGATCTTTTTGGAAGTTATGTGGCCACTGTGCTTGCCGCAATGGTGCTAGGAAATTATGTCATCAGAGATATGGCGTTATTGGAACCATACACTGATAATTTTAATAATATGGGACCCATTCTTTTGCCTATTGTTATTGCAGGTGTAGGGATTTTGGCGTCCATTATTGGGACTTTCCTTGTTAAAATAAATAATAATGATGCTCGTGAACCTCAAGTTCAAAGAGCTTTGGATACCGGAAACTGGACAGCGATAATTCTAACGCTAATTGCAAGCTACTTCTTGATCGACTGGATGCTTCCTGATGTTATGAGAATGAAATTCTTTGGAGAATTGGTGCCAAGAGACATTCCTTCTCTTAATGTATTCTGGTCTGCCTGTATTGGTTTAGCTGTTGGAGCCTTGATTTCCTTTGTAACCGCTTATTATACAAGTTTAGGGAAAAAACCAGTGATGAACATTGTTGAAAATTCCTCTACTGGTGCAGGAACCAATATTATTGCGGGACTTGCGGTAGGTATGAAATCTACTTTCTTTTCCGTAATTCTTTTTGCTGCTGCTATTTATGGTTCGTATGAATTTGCTGGTTTTTACGGGGTAGCTCTTGCCGCCGCTGCAATGATGGCTACCACAGGAATGCAACTTGCTATTGACGCTTTTGGACCAATTGCAGATAACGCCGGTGGAATTGCTGAAATGAGCGACTTGGATCCCCAAGTGCGCGAACGTACTGATATTTTGGATTCCGTAGGAAATACTACCGCCGCCGTAGGGAAAGGATTTGCTATTGCGTCTGCGGCCTTAACTGCTTTGGCTCTTTTTGCCGCTTATGTAACCTTTACAGGTATTGATGGGATCAACATTTTCCGCGCGGACGTCCTGGCCATGCTCTTTATCGGAGGGATGGTTCCTGTGGTATTCTCTGCTTTGGCAATGCAATCGGTTGGAAAAGCCGCGATGGAAATGGTGAGGGAAGTACGGCGCCAATTCCGGGAGATCCCTGGAATTATGGAGGGAACCGGAAAACCTGAGTACGCAAAATGTGTTGATATCTCAACCAGAGCCGCATTAAGGGAAATGGTTCTTCCAGGACTGCTTACCATTATTACTCCTATTGTTATTGGACTGATATTCGGCGCAGAACCTCTTGGTGGCTATATGGCCGGAGTATGTGTGAGCGGGGTAATGTGGGCGATTTTCCAAAATAACGCCGGAGGAGCATGGGATAATGCCAAAAAATCTTTTGAGGCTGGAGTAATGATCAACGGCGAAATGACCTATAAAGGAAGTGAGGCTCACAAAGCAGCCGTAACGGGTGATACTGTTGGAGATCCTTTTAAAGATACATCAGGACCTTCAATGAATATTTTGATCAAGCTTACCTGTTTGATCGGTTTGGTTATTGCTCCAATTCTTGGACAATCCAACGAGGTCAGCGCGGTTCAGCCAGTTTCCGAATCCACCACAAATGAAGTTTATATGATAGATGCCGATGGTAATAAAGTGGTGTTGGATGAAGAACAGATTAGCTATATTAAAACCGGTAGATCTATCACTTCTGTTTCAGAATCCAACAATCAAACCCAAACGGTTGTGGAAATGATAAAAAATGAAAACAACGATCAAGTTACTGCTAAAGTGACTATCGTTAGAACCATAAACGGAGTTGAAACTGCCGAGACCAAAACTTTTACTGGCACCGAGGATGAAGTCCGTTCCCAATTGAAAGATGTGGAAGGAATGAAAATCAAAATAAAAGACAAAGAATAATTCGATTTGTTGTCGCCCTGAGCCTGCCTGTCGTGCCTTGGCAGGCAGGCGCAGTCGAAGGGTCAGCTTCCAAATAATAACTTCCAAAACCTGTAAGACCTCCAAGGATCTTACAGGTTTTTTTATGATGAACTCTCCACTTCGCACTTCTTCCTTGCACTTCTGAATTCAAAAGATACTAATGAACCATAGTCTTTCAAGCAAACTTTAGTAAATTTGAAGCTTAAAGAAGACTTTGATTAGCCAATAAGTTTGACACTCACCACGAATCACTCATAACTCATCATGGAATCATACATAATAGACGGAATACGAACACCAATAGGAAATTATCAAGGTGCCTTAAGCCCCGTAAGAACAGATGATATGGCCGCTTTGGTCATAGCCGAAATCGTAAAAAGGAATCCGGATATCCCGCAAGATGCCTATGACGATGTTATTTTGGGGTGTGCCAACCAAGCGGGTGAGGATAATAGAAACGTAGCGCGAATGGCTTCGTTGTTGGCGGGATTGCCTTATAGCGTACCGGGAGAAACTGTAAACCGACTTTGTGCCAGCGGACTTTCTGCAATTATTCACGCAAATAGAGCGATAAAAGCTGGTGATGGCGATCTATTTATTGCTGGAGGAGTGGAGCACATGACGCGTGGCCCATACGTAATCGCAAAACCTTCTAAAGCTTTCGGTACCGATGCAAAAATGTATGATTCCAGTTTTGGTTGGCGTTTTGTCAATCCTAAAATGGATGAAATGTACGGTACCGATGGTATGGGAAATACCGCAGAAAATCTGGTGGAGAAGTATAACATCTCCCGTGAAGATCAAGATAAATTTGCTTATTGGAGTCAGATGAAGGCAACCAAAGCCCAAGAAAGTGGCCGACTGGCGGAAGAAATTATTACCGTTGAAATTCCCCAGCGTAAAAAAGATCCAATCAAGTTTTCAGATGATGAGTTTATAAAACCTTCAACCACATTGGAAGTATTGGGCAAATTGCGTCCCGCTTTTAAAAGAGAGGGTGGAAGCGTGACTGCAGGTAATTCTTCAGGTTTAAATGATGGCGCTGCTGCTACAATTATTGCTTCGAAAGCAGCCGTAAAAAAATATAATCTTAATCCTTTAGCTCGGATAGTCAGTTCGGCAGTAGTCGGGGTAGAACCTCGAATAATGGGTATCGGCCCCGTGGAAGCTTCCAACAAAGCTTTGGAAAAAGCAGGATTGACAATGGATGATATAGATATTATTGAGCTCAATGAAGCTTTTGCTGTTCAAGCTTTGGCCTGCACAAGGGCTTGGGGTTTGGAAGACAACGATCCGCGGCTCAATCCAAATGGCGGTGCCATTGCAATTGGCCATCCACTTGGCGTAACAGGGACTCGGATTACTTATTCGGCCGCTTTGGAGTTGCAAAAACAAAATAAGCGCTATGCCTTGGTTACTATGTGCATCGGTGTGGGGCAAGGATATGCCGCAATAATCGAGAATGTTTCTAAATAGAATTAAATCTGTTATGGATTTTGGATTGTAGCGTTTTGATTTTTTATTATTTTATTGGTTTTGGAAGTAACTGATGGAATTAAATACAACGGCCAAAGCAATTGGGTTTAAAAAAAGGGCTTCGGATGATACCGGTAAAATCCTAGGAGCAGTGAGAGAAGAATAGTGTATTATTGAAAATCTGTAAAGAAAAGTTCCTGGTCATTTTCATCATGTACTATAAATATGTATTATATTTACAAAAAATAAATATAAAATGGCAACATTCACGTCATCATTACCAGATCATATCTTGGAGCAGCTTTCCCAGGCAGCGAAAAATCTTCAGCTTCCAAAGAATAAAATAATAGAAAAAGCACTTGAGATTTATCTAGAGCAGTTAGATCGTGCTGCTTTTCTAAAATCTTATAAAAGAATGGCTAAAGATCCTGATATGCTTGCCATGGCGGAAGAAGGTATGGCAGATTACTTTAAACAGCTTGAAGATTTGGATAAAGAATGAAACAAGGAGAAATTTGGGATGTTTATTTTGACCCGGTTTTGGGAAGTGAACAGGGTGGGCGCCGTCCAGCTTTAATAATTTCAGGGAATTTGGCAAACAATAATCTGAATACGATTATCGCTTGTCCCTTAACGTCGAAACTGAAAAAATATCACGGTAATTTAATTTTGAAGCCATCAGCCAGCAATGGATTATCGAAAACATCGGAAGTTATGACAATTCATATTCGTTCCTTGTCAAAGGAGCGATTTTTGGAAAGAATGGGTGCAATTTCAAAGTCTGATTTTCAAAGTGTTAAAGATGGACTTGACAAAATCATAAAATATTGATTATCAATGAAAAAACTACATAATTACGTTACAGGGCAATGGAGAACAGGAAGTGGGGAAGGAGTGCCAATGCATGATGCCATTACAGGTGAAGTGGTTGCGCTTTCCGACACCGAAGGTCTTGACTTTGCCGAAATATTACAATACGGACGCGATAAGGGAAATGTTCTTCGAAAAATGACTTTTCAGGAACGCGGGAATATGCTAAAATCCCTTGCGCTACACCTCGTAAAAAAGAAAGCGGATTTTTATGAAATAAGCTATCGTACCGGAGCTACAAAAGTGGACAGTTGGATCGATATTGAAGGCGGTTTCGGGAACTTGTTTGCCAATGCCTCGCTTCGAAAACTATTTCCCAACCAACCCTACCACGTTGAAGGTGATCCAATCGATTTATCCCGTGGTGGACGTTTTATGGCACATCATATAATGGTTCCTAAAAAAGGGGTTGCCGTACATATCAATGCCTTTAATTTCCCCGTATGGGGAATGCTTGAAAAATGTGCCGTAAACTGGATGGCCGGCGTTCCAGCGGTGGTAAAACCAGCAACAAACACTTCTTTTTTAACTGAATCCGTGGTTCGGGAAATCATCGCTTCTGGTATTTTACCTGAAGGTGCCTTACAATTGATAAACGGATCGGCAAGGACTATTTTGGATTCCGTGGAATCCCAGGACGTGGTCACTTTTACCGGTTCCGCCACAACAGGAAGAATGTTGAAGGCGCATCCAAGAATTATCGAGGAAGCCGTTCCTTTTACAATGGAAGCAGATTCATTGAATGCCTCCATTTTAGGAGAGGATGCGGTTCCTGGCACTCCTGAATTCGATCTCTTCATCAAAGAAGTCAGAACAGAAATGACCGTTAAATGTGGTCAAAAATGTACTGCCATTCGTCGCGTGATAGTTCCGGAAGATTTGATTGAAGACGTTCAGATTGCCCTTGGAAAAGCCCTTTCAAAAGTGACAATTGGTGATCCACGCCTCAAGGAAGTTAGGATGGGCTCCTTGGTGAGCTTGGATCAAGTAAAGGAAGTACGGGAAAGAGTTCAAGAATTGTCCAAAACTGCCAGCATCGTTTATGGCGATCTGGATAAAATTGAAGTTATTGGTGCAGATTCCAAAAAAGGAGCTTTTTTGGCACCTATTTTATTGCGCGAAGACCATCCGTTCAAAAATTTGGCAGTCCATGAAACGGAGGCTTTTGGGCCGGTAAGTACACTTATGCCCTATAGCAATTTGGATGAAGCCATCGAATTGGCAAAAATGGGAAAAGGATCCTTGGTTTCTTCCATTGCCACCAACGATGATAAAATAGCAAAGGATTATGTTATCAATGCCGCATCCCATCACGGAAGAATTTTGGTGCTGAATAGAGAAAGTGCCAAAGAAAGTACCGGTCACGGCTCGCCATTGCCCTATTTGGTGCACGGCGGTCCTGGAAGAGCAGGAGGTGGAGAAGAAATGGGAGGAATCCGCGGCATCAAACATTATTTGCAACGCACCGCCATTCAAGGGTCTCCCACTACCTTGACCGAAATTACAGGTATTTACCAACAAAATGCAAAATACAAGGAAGCTGAACAGCATCCTTTTAAATATCACTGGGAAGATATTGAGCCGGGTATGTCCTTAAAGACCCATAAACGGACACTTTCCGACAGCGATATCATTAACTTCGCCAATCTCACTTGGGACCACTTCTACGCCCATACCGATACAACTTCCTTGGATGGAAGTATTTTTGAAAAGCGAACTGCCCATGGCTATTTCATAATTGCCGCTGCGGCAGGATTGTTTGTCTATCCCAACAAAGGTCCCGTTGCGGCGAATTACGGCCTTGAAGATTGCCGATTTTTACGCCCCATGTACGATGGCGATACCATTTACGTAAGACTTACCTGCAAGCAAAAAGTGGATCGCGATGGGAGCGGAGCCGAGCATCCCAGCGGAATCGTGAAATGGTTTGTCGAGGTTTTCGATCAGGAGGACGAATTGGTGGCAGTGGCGACCATTCTCACAATGGTCCAAAAGAAACAAGAGGTTTTTGTTGAGATGACCGATGAAAAAATACGTGAAGCCCTTGATAAGTTAACCGAAGACACCAAGCCAAAGTGGGGTATTTTAACCCCACAGCATTTAATGGAACATTTGGAAGCAGGCTATCGCATGATGTCTGGTGAAGTGCAGGACTGGTCTGCCGGCAAGGCAGGTTTTGATATTGTTACGCCCGAGAAAATTTTGGAAAAAGTCCACAACAGTTTATACAACTACGAAAAATTCCCTCGTAACTCAAAATTTCCAACTATGAAGGAAGGCGAATTGGAAGACTTAAAACACCCTGATCTTGCTACCGCCAAGGAAAAGATGTTGGAAGCGCGGGAACAATATAAAGCTTTTTTTAAAGAAAATCCTGATGCCATTCTGAAAAATATGGTCTTCGGGATGTTGAACAGATATGAATCCTATTTGCTGGAGCGAAAGCACCTAAATCACCATTTTGAACAGTTTGGTTTGATTTAAATTTGACAGAGGTGGCTAAAACCTTTTTTCCGACTTTTCATAAGCCCAAGAAGGATAATTGCCGTTGGCTTCAGCCAACGGATAAAGAGTAGTCTAAAATAATGGCTTAAGCCACATATTTCAATGTCTTTAATCCTTTATCAGTTGCCAGCCATATTTCTTCATAAAAATATCTATCTCTTTGGAAAATGATTTTCTTTTATGATGTTCCTCTTGATTTTTAATATAATTCCTTACCGAACTTAAGTGACTTTCACTAACACTAACGGCCCAATAATCATCCTGCCAATTAAAGTGAGTCTTCAGAAGACCACTTTTGTTTATCCAATGGGAACTTTCGCCTTTAATGAGCTGCGCAACATTGCTTATGTTTTGATTTTTACCTAAATAAATAAGACAATGTGCATGGTCGGAGTATCCGCCAACGCTTTCCATCCAAATATCCTTCTTCTTGGCATTTTTGGCTATATGATTGAACATAGTCTCACGGATTTCCACGGTTTGGAGAGTAGGCTTTCGATATTTTGTTGAAAATACCACATGAACCCAAATTCTTACCCAGCTCATAATATTTATCTTAAATAGTTAGATAATTGAAATTAGGCAATTTAGAAATATAATGGAGTTTATTTTTGAAGTTTCGGAAATTTAAAAATCTGTTGTTTCTAAAATTCCAATTTGTGAAAGTGTGGCTAAAGCCACAATAAAATCTTCTGTTAGCCGTCCGCTAAAGCGGACGGTAAATAATTATTTGGGTTTTCTTCAAACTAAATAGTCTGCTATTTTTGAAATAAATTGCCGTTGGCTTCAGCCAACAGACAAGTAATATTTGGAAAACTGGCTTCAGCCACATTTCTTTTACTTGTTGATTTTTTTATTGTATATCAAAAACCACGAATGACATTCTAAAGTTGAATGTTATTTATCCTTTCTTTCCTCATCCTTTAATAATATCTGATAAAGGAGGTAAAGTCCAATAATCGCGGCAATTAAAAATAATATGAAAGCGAACCCGGGATAGCCAGCAATATTCCAAGAACTCGGCACGCGCACCAACATAGCAGCACCTACAATAAGTGCTGCAATAATAAGCCCAGCCGTAATACGATTTGCCACCTTTTGAAAAGCATCAGTAAATCGTTGTTCATCAATTGAATCGACTTTGACCCTTAATTTGTTGTCGGCAATTAATTCGGTGAATTTGTTTATTCTATACGGGAGATTTTCGGTCAACTCTTTCATCTCCAGAAAAAGTTCCATCAGGTTTTCTGGTTTTAACCGTTCCTTCATCCGTTTTTGCATCAAATGGTGTACATAGTCTTTGACGGTTTTTTGTACATCATAATCTGGTTCCAAATAAGCGACGATTTGATCTAGATTAAGAAGGATTTTTCCAAGAATATTCAGTTCCACCGGGATATGGATGCCTTCTTTGGGTATCCATCCGAGCAACTACAGGTCTATTTTTTCTTGAAAATTGTTAGGTAGTAGTTCTTCCAATTTTTGGATATTCCAATCAGGAATATTTTCCAGTACGTATTGTAGCCATTGCCTAGGGTTAACATCATTAGCCTTACAACTACTAAAGAATGAATAAAGCATTGCACTGTTTTGCGCAGCATGGTGCGAACCCGCAAACAGATAGTTCTTTCTGCCAAGGGCAAGCGGCCTAATGGCGTTTTCAATAAGGTTGTTGTCCAGTTCCAATCGCGCATCAAGTATTACGGCCTCTAGTTTGTGGTATTGGTTTAGATAATAGGCCATAGCTTTTCCAATGGCACTCTTGGGCAATACTTTAAGGTTTTCCTCTTCTATCCAAGTTTTGATCTGCTTGATCAGTGGTGCAATTT
Organism: Aequorivita sp.; assembly: GCA_034676445.1. Classification (GTDB taxonomy): domain Bacteria; phylum Bacteroidota; class Bacteroidia; order Flavobacteriales; family Flavobacteriaceae; genus Aequorivita. Next base: position 673,594 of record JAUCCE010000005.1, on the reverse strand, counting down.
CCTTTAGGCGAAGTTCTTGTTTTAAGGCCAAGTCTTCTTTTGAAAGGATTTTAATCTGTTTTTCACGGGCATATATTTGACCAAACAGTCCTAGGGCATGTTTTGCCCGCTTTGGATCATTGTCCTGTGCGTCAAAAAATTTTCTTCTGGCATGCACCAAACATCCTACAAGAGTAATCCCTTTTTGGTGCCCAATAGCATCATAGACAGTATACCCATCACATTGCAAGAAGCCTTTATAGTTTTCCAATATTTCTTTTGGACCTGCCCTGCCCCTTCCCTTTCGGTAATTAAAGAGCACCAGATTGTGCAATGGGCTGCGATAGACCCATTGATATCCTTGATGTGTGCTTTTGATCTTGTCTTTGTCCAATACTTTTACCGGGCTCTCGTCCGCTTGGATATAATCGCTGGAGATGACTTTCTGTTTTAGTTTGTTATAGAGCGGTTCCAGTAGCGTACAGCAACTGTTTACCCAGTCGGAAAAAGTGCTCTGGGCGGCGTTCCAGCCAAAATCACGTTTGAACATTTGTATTTGGCGGTACAAAGGCAGGTGATCTATGTACTTGCTTACCAATATGTGTGCTAGAAGCGATGCCTCGGCAATGGATTTTTCTATGGGACGGCTTGGAAGCTCTCCTATCAGGACACCTTGCCCATCTGCCTTGGCATATTTGGGGCGTATGGTACGGCGTTTTACCAAACTGGCAGGCGTATAATCCAGGGTCTCACTTATTTCTTCGCCTATCTTGACCAAGCCCGTTACGTCCTGTTCCGGGACAATGATAATTTCCTTTACGGGCAGGCCTTCCGGAAGCTGGTTGCGGCCTTGGTGCTTTGCCTTATTCCTGGAATATGTGATTTCTTCTTTGGCTATCGGCTCTTGCGGGGCTTCTTCCGGAATATCAAATAGAGTGGGCTGATCCAAGATAGGCAGCGTACTGGAAAAACGCTCGGACTTAAAGCCGTTTATAAGCTTTATCAGTTGATCGAGCTGCTGCTTTAAGGCCATGATCCTCTTGCCTTTGTTTCCGGTTTTCTATTTGCAATCCCTCTATTGTCACAGCATAAAAATACGGAAAAAACACAGTAAAACCAAGGGTCTTAAGAGGTTTTGTACCTTTTTTTCTGAGATAGATTGCCAATGGTGATCCCGTCAAAAAGAAGCACCAACTGCGGATAACTTAAAACCAAGCTCTTTACCGAACCATCGTAAAGTGGAACTTCAAAAGTACCCTTCTCCAAACGCTTATAGTACAATACAAAACCACCCGTACGCCATTGCAAAAGCTTCATCTTATTGTGAAGCTTGTTTACAAAAATATAGACCGATCCATCGGATGGTGCGGTCAAAAGTTCTGCCTCAACGATGCCGCAGAGACTATCAAAACTCTTGCGCATATCCGTGGAGGATAAATACAGCTCAAACCGAAAACTACTATCAAGACCTAACATAATATCTAATTTTAGAAATGCAAAACTAGATATCTAAACTAATGGGATCAAGATGCTGTTGCTCGGACGCTTACTTCTTTGGCGGCAAGTTGATTCATTTTGATTAAAATCCGTCCAGTTTGGAGATCTTTGGCCCTGGTATTTTCGTTTTCCTGGGTCTTCCTAATAACATCTTTCTTAAAATTTGCAAGATCTTTTTTCGGATCGTATTCGCTGATGCCAAGAATAATATCTGCTACTCGGGAACCATCATAATTACTTAATGCAATCATTAATTTAAGAATAATCTCCTGCATTTCATTGCTGAATTTGGCAACCATTCCCAAATCCATCAGAGCTATTTTATTATCTGGGGTCAGATACACATTTCCAGGATGTGGATCTGCGTGTGCAAAACCATCTACAATTATTTGTTTTAGGTATCCTTTTATAAGTTCATCTACCAAAGGCTCAAAGGAAACATCAAGACGTTTTAATGGGGACACCCGTGTTATTTTTCCTCCTTCCACAAATTCCATAGTCAATACGCGAGAAGAACAATAATCTTTTATAGGCGCAGGAATAAAAATATTTTCAAATTCTTTTAAATTCTGCTTTAAGGTGGCGAGATTTTGAGCCTCTAACCTATAGTCCAATTCTTTTAGAAGGATATATCGGAGTTCCTCTATTACACTATGAACGGCATAATTTCTTGCAGTTTTGCTATAGCTTTCCATTTTTTCCGTAATGGACATTAGAGTGTCTAAATCTTCTATAAACCGTTTTCTGATACCGGGCCGTTGAATCTTTACAGCTACTTTTTTACCAGAATGCAAAACCGCTCGGTGAACCTGTCCGATAGACGCACTTGCCAAGGGTTCTGTTTCGAAAGATGCAAACGCCTTGGATATTCGTTCTCCCAATTCCTCTTTAAATATTGTCTCAATCTCTGAGTATTCCACCACTTCAACATCCTCCTGTAGAGTTGCCAAGGCTTCAAGATAAGGGGGAGGAAGTAAATCCGGGCGTGTAGAAAGAAGTTGACCCAACTTCACATAAGTAGGCCCCATTTTTTTCAGATTTCAGCTAATTCTTCGGGCGAATGATCAAAATATTGAGAATCGTTTTCAACTTCCGTATCTTCAATTCTCTCCTCCGTATAAGTGAGAATATCACTGTTCCAATACTTCATCATAAATTTGAAGAATCGGAGATAGGTATCATATTGGTCGGGTAGTAAGCTCAAAATCCTAAATTTTTAGGAAATCTACGAAATAACCATTTGATAGATTGAAATTTTTGAAAATTTTAGGTTAACCGACGAAAGCAACTCTCATTTGACAGTTATTTCATCTTCTAAGACTTCCTTGCCCTTTTTTGTCGCAATCACACTGATTACCAAAATCTGCAAAGCGTGGTAAATCATTAACGGAAGAATTAAAATTCCAATAATTCCTGTTCCTCCAAACATTGCTTGCGAAAAGACAGTACCGTGGACCAACGATTTTTTGGTACCGCAAAATTGATTCGTAATTCTATCTGCGTGATTGAATTTCAATATTTTTCCTATCCATCCTGTCAATGAATACAAAATGAAGAACAATAAAATGACTAGTCCAACCATCAGCAGCATGTCCTGTAACCTGATACTGCTGAAAATTTTGTCTTCAAACGAATGCACAAAGCTCTTATAAATAATAAGCAGGATAATAAACTTATCGAAAAGATCCAGTTGTTTTTTATGTCGTGCTGCCCAACTGCCCAAAAATCTTCTCAAGCCCAAACCAAGCGCAAGGGGCAAAACAATTTCCGTAAACAGTTGTATGTAAATATGCGAAAAATCGAAAACCACATCGGTTTGGTTTATAAAAGGAAGAATCCAAAGCGGCGTGAATAAAATACCGAGAATTCCCGAAATACTGGCATTGAAAATGGCTGCGGGAAGATTTCCTTTTGCCATAGATACCATAACAACCGAAGAGGAAACCGTGGAAGGAAGCGCCGCCATAAACAAAAATCCCAGCCAGATCAATTCATACGAAGTATCCCTCGCAAACGGAAAAAACGGAAGAACAAGTAATGGGAACAGTAAAAAAGTACTCGCCTGCACCACCACGTGCAATTTCCAGTTTTTAAGTCCGTTTTTTATCGCGTCCGTGCTGAGGTTCAATCCGTAAAAGAAGAAGATAAAGGAAATTCCCAGACTACCAATTAAATCCATCGGTATGGGACTGTCCGATGCTCCAGGTTGAGGAAAAAAATAAGCGATTACTACACTAATGACGACAGCAATGACGAACCTATCAATACGGATTTTCTTGAGCATTAATTCCTTTAAATTTTGTGCAAATATAGAAATGCCAAGCCTAAACAGACAGGGAATTGCAGGAACTATTGCTAATTTTGTTTTGTAGCAAAATAGAGCAACGAATTAACTGGAGGGAATAAAAATAGAATTGAAAAGTGGATAGGATGATTAGGGCACTGATTGTTTTTGCAAGTATGACCGGCACCACGGAAGAAATTGCGGAAATTTTGGCGAAGGATCTGCGGGAGCTAAAAGTAGATGTGCTGGTGAAGGAATGCACAGAGTTATATCCCGATGAATTTCAGGACTATGATATCTGTGTGGTTGCAACTTACACTTATGGTGCCGATGGCGATTTGCCGGAAGAAGCCGAGGATTTCCACTACGATCTGGAAGATGTAGATTTAACGGGAAAGATTTTCGGCGTTTTAGGTTCGGGAGATCGTATTTATAAAAAATTCTGTCCCGCTGTGGATGATTTTGGCAATCAATTTGAAAAGACCGGAGCAATTCGCGGTGCAGAAAATCTGAAAATAAATCTCTCACCAGATAAAGCGGATAAAGAAAACATAAAAAGATTTGCTAAAGATCTTGTGGAAGCTTTCAATAAAAATACGGGAGCGTGATTCCTCTCAAAATGGGATTACCAGATTATTTTTCCAATATTGAAATAATTGCATTGGGGAGAACAATGATAAAGCCGATTACGAGTAATAATTCTAAAAAGTTGACTTATTTTGTAAGATTGAGAACATTGCTTTAAAATCGAGACCAATTTTTCTTCGAAGAAAGGACAATTGGAAAAGATTAATTGCCAAATACCCACAAAAATAAAAACCATTTTTGAACAATGAATATGACAGAGCCTTACGTAAAACAAGAAATAAAAAAAGGAATAGCAACCATCGAATTTTTTCATCCGGCGCACAACAGTTTGCCGGGTGATATTTTGGCGAAACTTGCAAATACAATTACCCAGGCCGGAGAAAACGATGAGGTAAAAGTTATTATCCTAAAAAGCGGCGGAGACCGTACCTTTTGCGCCGGCGCTAGTTTTAACGAGCTCATAAACATAAACGACGCAGATACGGGCAAAATATTCTTTAGCGGTTTTGCCAACGTAATCAACGCAATGCGCAAATGTCCCAAGTTTATTGTGGGAAGAATTCAGGGTAAAACCGTAGGCGGTGGAGTAGGAGTAGCAGCCGCAACGGATTACTGTATGGCAACCAAATTTGCAGCTATTAAATTAAGCGAATTAAACGTCGGGATTGGTCCTTTTGTTGTTGGTCCAGCGGTTGAACGAAAATTGGGAACAAGCGGCTTTAGCCAGATAGCGATTGACGCCAATACTTTTTATGAAGCAGATTGGGCAAAACAAAAAGGATTGTACAATCAGGTTTATGAAACTTTAGAAGAGTTGGATGAAGCGGTTCAAAAATTCGCCGAAAATCTTTGCAATTACAATCCCGAGGCCATGAAGGAAATGAAAAAAGTTTTCTGGAGCGGTACCCAAGATTGGGACAATTTATTAGCTGAAAGAGCAGTAATCTCAGGAAGATTGGTTTTAAGTGATTTTACGAAGGAAACGTTGAAGAGGTTTAAATAATGTGAAAAGGATAGTTTAAATATTTATTCACTTTAAATTTGAATATTTCCCGTCAAATTTTCCAGCTTCGATATGATAAGCCATAGTCGGGACGTTTTTGATTTTCAATAATTCAGAGTTATGGATATTGGGTGTCTGCCGACTCGAAATAGGTACAAAAATTCAATTTTGAGATAATTTTATCTTCCCGATAATCGGTTATAAATCACAAGAAACCAGTACATTTGTCGCTCAAAATTTAAAAAAGGGGTTCTTTCCTGAGTATTAAGGAATCCCTAATAAAAGCTTATGAAAAAAATTATCCTTCTCCTATTTTTATATGCCACCGGTGTTTTTTCCCAAACTGAAATAGTAGATAAAGTCACGGTGGGATATTCTTCCGGTGATATTTCCAATCAACCCGTTTCCGTTTCGTCTGAATATTCCCATTCCCAAACAATATATTATCCCGATCAATTGGGTTTTGTGGGAGAGATCAATGAACTCCGGTTTCAAACCCTGTTTTATACCGATGCCCTTACAAACACAAATGAATGGGTCGTCAAAATTGGCCTTACTACAAAAAATGCATTCGCCACTTCAGATAGTTTCATAGATTCTTCCACTTTTACCGATGTATTTTCTGGAACGGTTGTAAAAAGCGGTTATGATGTTATAGTTACTTTTAGCCAGCCATTCTATTACGATGGAACGCAAAATCTGGTGCTTGATATTGAAGATGTTCAACCTGGAAAGGGTTCTCCATCCGTAGGGTTTAAAGGTGTGGAAGACTTCGCCAACCCACCAAAAAGAAGTAGGATGACTTTTACTTCAAACGGCACCACCCAAACGCTTGTGGAAAATAGCTATGCCGTTACGGAGTTTTATGGATCGCTTACAATATGTGCGAGAATGAGGAGTCCTGAAATCAACAATATTACTGTTAATTCGGCGGAAATTCACTTATTCCCCAATCCCAATATCCCTGTTTATAAATATAGTTACCACAAAGCTTCGGAACCTATTCCCAGTGACTATGCTCTCACTTCCTCCTTAGATCTTTTACTGACAGATCTTCAACCGGCAACTGATTATTATTTCAATGCAAAAGCTGATTGCGATATAGCAGGCTCTAAATATTCTTCTTATCCCTTTACTACAAAAATCATCCCTCTTACTTTGGGTTCCTCTATTGATTTTGATGAAGAATTTAATCCAGGAACATATTACCTTTCCTCGGGAAGGTTTGCCAAAAGTGAAGTGTCCACTTTGGCCGGGACGGATGGCTCCAAAGGTTTGCTCTTTAGGTCGGCCGAACATGGCGGACAGGGGTGGAATGCCTATGATATCTTCAAAAGCAATCCCAATCTTGTCAGTGCCTCAAAATTCCTGCTTGAAGTACCGGAAGACAGCAACTATCCCATATTTAAATTCGATCTGCAACAAGATGCTGAGTCCTATTTCAGAATAAAGATAAACAACCTTGTCTATGACTTCCAGTTTTCAGGCCCCAGCAATCCCGAGGGAACTTTTGAAACCATCACAATCGATTTGGGAATGTTAAAGGGAGAGACCGTTGTATTGGAAATGCAGCATGTGAGTAGTTACAGTGGGCAGATAACGAACGGATACATTCGAAAAGCTTATGTTGATAACATTTTCTTCAAAGAAGCGGATTGCATATTAACTGAAGAATTTTCCGTAACGCCATCCTCAACAACCTCCTTGACATTGAACAGCTCTTCCACAGAAAGTGAAAATTGGGAAGTTGTGGCAGTGAAGCACGGGGAAAACCCCAGAGAGGGCACGATCCTCAATTTTTCTGATTTCCCCTTCACCTTGCAAAATTTGGAAGTTGCCAGTTCCTATGACGTCTATGTCCGAAAGGATTGCGGAAACGGATTTTCATTGTGGAAGAAACTGATTGAATCTACGTTTCCCGAAATAATCCAAGTTCCCCATCAAGAGAGTTTCCCGGATTTCAATGGGATGTTCGCTCCCATTTACAATGAGGCTTCCCGGATAGAATTTACCTCATTTCCCTCAACAATAGCACTGATCCAGAAAAAGAGCCATTCCAAATGGGTGGGCGATCTGGATACAACTGAAGACCAAGCCTGGAATGAAAATAAAGATTTTTCAACAGCTTTAAAATTGAGGGTGGATGCTTTGGACTTGAACACTCTTACCTTGGAATTAAAGTTCAGGCTGAGATATTATTATAATCCCCAGACTTCTTGGTTTAGATTTTTGATAAATGGAGAGCAGTTCGGCGACAGTTATAACGCCACTGGAGTAAATCCGAACGTTCAGATAGTAACACTGGATTTGTCAGCTTTTACGGGGCAAATTGTGGAGGTTGAATTGGAGCACGTGGGCAGAAATGTCGATTATTACCCAAATGGGAATATGGACGGCATTCAGATTTTTTATGCCAACTTCACGGGTGAAATGGGGTGTCCCCGACCAACGGATTTGGCCGTGGACAATATTTCGGAGTCTATGGCAGATGTAAGTTGGGTCGCTGGGGAGGATGAAACTAATTGGGTGGTAAAATACGGACTTCAAAACTTCGATCCTTCCACTTCAGGAGATACGATTGAAGTAACGGGTAATCCATTGACATCATTAAGCAATTTGGACTCAGCGACCACTTATGATGTATATATAAAGGCACTTTGCACCACCGATGACCAAAGCTCCTGGAGCGGCCCTTTAACCTTTACAACCGATCAACTTCAGTGCCTTGCTCCTGATAACATTTTGATTGAAAATATTACCCATAATTCGGTGGAAGTCTCTTGGTCAGCAGGTGGAGCGGAAAACCAATGGGAGGTCCTTTATGGCGAAGCTGGTTTTGATCCACAAAATGCAGGAACCACGATTTTGGTCAATCAGACTGGAATAACAATTCAGAATTTGATTTACAATACCGATTATGAGCTATATGTTCGTTCAATATGTACAGCGGAGATTTTTAGCGGTTGGAGCGATCAAGTATCCTTCACAACCCAACAACTTCCTTGTCTTTTCCCTGAGAACATGGTGGTTGAAAACATTACAACTGATTCGGCAGAAGTCTCTTGGTCAGCAGGTGGAGCGGAAAACCAATGGGAGGTCCTTTATGGCGCAGCTGGTTTTGATCCACAAAATGCAGGAACAAGTATTTTTGTAAATGAACCGGAATTGGTTCTGGAAAACTTGGAGAGCAACACTGGTTATGATGTCTATATTCGTTCCATCTGTGCCGAAGACAATAAAAGTGAATGGATAGGACCTGAAAGTTTCACTACGGAAGTTTTAGGTTTTGAAGACTACAAAGTCCCTGGAATTCAAGTTTTCCCCAATCCCTTTAAAGATTTCATAAATATCCAAAGTGACAAAAACTTGGAATATTATGCTCTGTACGATTTACAAGGAAGAAAAATAAAGGCCGGTACAATTAATGCCAAATCGGAATTAAATCTTTCTTCACTCGCTTCGGGTTCCTATATTTTGAGCTTAAGGACCCATAATGGTGAAATCTCCAATTTTCAACTCATTAAAAATTAATAAGCTCTGTTTGGATAGAATATATTTCTCAGGGAATTGACTAACTTTAGATTCCTAAATTAAGTGTTATGGAAAGTGCCACAAAAGATAAAATACTGGAGTTTCTGAAAGAACAAAAACCCTATTTATCCAATACGTTTAACTTGACAAAGATTGGTTTATTTGGTTCTTTTGCTAACGAAAATGATACACCAGAAAGTGATATAGACTTAGTTGTAGAATTTGAGGAGGGAACCCCAGATATTTTTGGGAAAAAGGAGTCTTTGCGAAATTTACTTTTCAATAAATTCAATCGTTCAGTAGATGTCGCTACTGAAAAATACCTCAAACCATATTATAAGCAACAGATATTAAACGAGGTGATTTATGTATAAAAAAGATAAGGCGAATCTGATGGCGATTCAAGATTCTTGTGCTAAAATAATCGATTTTACACAAGGCGTCTTTTCTGCGGAAGAGTTTTATCAAGATCAAAAAGTATTCGATGCTGTTTTGATGAATTTTATAGTCATAGGAGAAGCCGTTTCAAAAATTTCTTCCGATTTGAAATTAAAGTTTGCCAATGTCGAGTGGGATAAGATAAAATCTTTTAGGAATATAGTTGCGCACAATTATTTCGGTGTGGATGCAGATGAGGTTTGGCAAATAATCGATTCAGACATTCCAAACCTTCAAAAATCCATTGAGGAAATAATTTCAGATTTAGAGACATGATTTATTCATTCAAAGGCCACATCCCCGTAATCCACGAATCCAGTTTTGTTCATCCATTGGCAGCTGTAACGGGCAATGTGATAATCGGCAAAAACTGCTACATCGGTCCCGGTGCAGCCATTCGTGGCGACTGGGGTGAGATTATTCTGGAAGATGGCGTCAATGTTCAGGAAAACTGTACCATCCATATGTTTCCGGGGAAAAGTATTGTTCTGAAAGAAAGTGCCCACGTGGGCCATGGAGCCATAATCCACGGAGCCAACTTGGGCAGAAATTGTTTGATTGGGATGAACAGCGTAATAATGGACGATGCTGAAATTGGCGATGAATGTATCGTGGGCGCGATGAGTTTTGTGAAAGCGGAAACAAAGTTTCCAAAACGAAAGCTGATCGTCGGCAATCCGGCAAAAGCAATCAAGGATATTTCAGATGAGATGATTGCTTGGAAAACTGCGGGAACGAGGTTGTATCAGCAACTGCCGGCAGACTGCCACGAGAGTCTGAGGGAAGTAGAACCTTTAAGGGAAATTCCGAAGAACAGACCGGTGCAGGAAGATTTTTATAAAACCCTCAACGAATTCAGAACTGAGAAATCAGAATTATAACCAAGAGCTCATCGAAATCTTAATACATAAAGCCGAACAGCCATAAAGGAATGATGTTTGGCGTGCCGAATTCGATATCATCCCTTGCCACATAAGCTCTGGGAATATTCAAGATCTGTTTTCCGGTTTTGTTTTTCCCGCCTATTTCGAAAGTATAAGTGTTGTTCACAATAAAATCTCCCTTTTCTGCCAAATGCAGGGATTCACTTTTTCCAACTCTAAGATTGAACATCATTTAGAATAATTGTTCTTTTAAGGAACAATATTGAAAGATTATTGTTCTTTGAAAGAACAATCTATATTGAAAATTACTATTTATTTCAGCAAGACTGAACTATGGATGTCTGCATAGCTATAATTCGTACTGGAAATCTTAAAAAAGAATTACGTATTTTCGCAAGGGACTTTTCCTACTACTTGGGTACCCTTAAGGCTCTGAAGTAAGATAGGAATATCACCAGGGTGTAGTTTCTGCATGAGCGATTGTGTGAAAAGTTTAAATCTGAAATTCCTGCGAAGGCAGGAATCTCAACCTGTAAATTCGTGAAAAATAGGTATGTCTTTATAATGACAAATAATCCCGATGGTGTTTTATATGTGGGCTTTACAGATAAATTGAAGAGCGGATTAAAGAGCATCCATTGAAAGTTTATCCAAAATGAACCCATGTTGGTTCGACTTAAGTACAAATTGGAATTTGAAATTTAACAAACTTAGAAATGAGTAAAGAAGAGAGATTCCTGCCTGCACAGGAATTTAAAATGCCCAAAATGGGCGAAAGCATAACGGAAGGCACCATCATCGAATGGCGTGTTCAAGAAGGAGATAGCTTTGAGGAAGGAGATGTTTTATTGGAAGTTGCCACGGACAAAGTCGATAACGAAGTTCCCGCTCCTGCCTCTGGTAAAATGTTGAAGCATAAATTCAATAACGGAGATATAGTTCCAATTGGTGAGGTAATAGCTATTTTAGAAGTTTCAGAAAATGGAAAACCGAGGAAAACTACTCCGAAATCCACAAAAAATATATTAGATAATACCACTTCCCCCCTGCGGGGGGATCGAGGGGGGACTTCAATTCCCTCTCTGGGGGCTAGGGAGACTTCGACTTCAACTTCTTTTAGGGTAAACGAGAATATTTTCATCTCTCCCTTAGTCGACAGCATCGCCCGCAAAAACCATATCAGTTACGAAGAGCTCGCTCGAATTCCTGGCACTGGAAAAGACGGTAGATTGCGAAAAAGCGATGTTTCAGAATATTTGGCAAATGGACGGCCGTTTAAATTTGCTCAAGCCGTTGCAGAACCTTCAGGATTTCAGATACCAGATTTGAAATTTGATAAAGGAAAAGGAAAAATCATCGAAATGGATCGCATGCGGCAGATGATTGCGGATCACATGGTTTTCTCCAAGCACACTTCCCCACACGTTACCGCGTATGTGGAAGCTGATTTGACCGATATGGCCACTTGGAGGAACAACAACAAGGATGCTTTTCAAAAGAAATATGGCGAACGTTTAACTTTCACTCCCTTGTTTGTGGAAGCTGTGGCAAAAGCCATTGTGGATTTCCCAATGATAAATTCTTCCTTGGATGGAAAAAACATCATCGTAAAAGAGGAGATAAATATTGGGATGGCAACGGCGCTTCCTTCGGGAAACTTGATTGTGCCCGTTGTTAGAAATGCGGATAAAAAGAGTTTAAACGAGCTTGCCGCTGCAACAAACGAACTTGCCGGAAAAGCTCGCGACAACAAATTAAAAGCCGATGATACATCGGGAGGTACATTTACAATAAGTAATGTTGGAACTTTTGGCAGTTTAATGGGAACGCCCATCATCAATCAGCCCGAAGCCGCTATCCTGGCAACAGGGATTATAAAGAAGCGAGCAGAAGTAATGGAGCGGGAAGACGGCGATACCATTGAAATCCGACAGATGATGTATCTCTCTCTTTCCTTCGATCATAGGATAGTAGATGGATATTTGGCAGGATCGTTTTTGAGGAGGATTGCCGATTATATGGAGCAATTTGATTTGAAAAGAAAAATTTGAATTATTTCAGACCCCAAAGGTTTCAAAAACCTTTGGGGTCTTTGAACAAAATATAAATTCGTGAATTCGTGGTTAAAAAAATAAACAAAAACATACTCAAAAAAGCCTTCACAACACTCGTCACCGCAAAAGCAATGACGGAGATCTATGAGAAGAATTTTAAGACCGTTTCAAAATATGTGCACGCCACTTCGCGCGGACATGAGGTGATACAGATTGCCGCGGGAATGCAACTTTTACCCCAGGATTATGTTTTTCCCTATTATCGGGACGACTCAATTCTTCTTTCCATCGGAATGACGCCATACGAATTGATGCTTCAGCTTTTGGCGAAAAAGGATGATCCGTTTTCTGCCGGCCGCACCTATTATTCCCACGCCAGCCTTCGTGACGATGATAAACCCAAAATCCCGCACCAAAGTTCCGCAACGGGAATGCAAGCCATTCCCGCCACCGGAGTTGCTCTTGGATTTTGGTATAAAGAATCCCTTGACTCCGCTCGGGAACCGGTGTCCGAGCGGAGCCGAGGACACGAAGCGCCGATAGTGGTCTGCAGCCTAGGCGACGCCTCCGTTACTGAAGGAGAAGTTGCCGAAGCATTTCAAATGGCCGTATTAAAAAAGTTGCCGATTTTATATCTGGTACAGGACAACGGTTGGGATATATCAGCGAATGCCGAGGAAACGAGAGCACAAGATGCTTTTGAATATGCCAGAGGGTTTAAGGGCCTGGAGGCGGTGACTATCGATGGCACCGATTTCGAAGAAAGTTATAATACCCTTCAAGACGTCATTTCAAAAATCAGGTCAGAGCGCAGACCGTTTTTGGTTCACGCGAAAGTACCGCTGTTAAACCACCATACCTCTGGAGTTCGTATGGAATTTTATCGTGATGATCTGGAAGAGGCTAGAAGTCGCGACCCATATCCGAAAATGGTAAAACTATTATTGGATAATGGGTTTACACAGAAAGAACTCGATGAAATCGAAAGCGAAATCGAAATCGAAATCGAAAACTCACTCAAACGTGCATTTGAAGCTGAAGATCCCAAGCAGGAAGATTTATTTACACACGATTTTGCTCCCACTGAAATAACTGAAGAAGCCGGTGAAAGAAGTCCGGCGGGAGCAGAGAAAGTGGTCATGGTTGATTGCGCCCTTTCCGCCCTCGAGGAAATTATGCGAAAACATCCAGAATCACTTTTATATGGTCAGGATGTTGGGAGAAGATTGGGAGGTGTTTTTCGAGAAGCGGCTACTTTAGCTGAAAAATTTGGTGATAACCGTGTTTTCAATACACCGATTCAAGAAGCTTTTATTGTCGGAAGTACAGTTGGAATGAGTGCCGTAGGCCTAAAACCTTTTGTGGAAGTCCAATTTGCCGATTATATCTGGCCCGGATTGAACCAGTTGTTTACTGAAGTAAGCCGTAGCTGTTATCTCTCCAACGGAAAATGGCCGGTGTCCATGGTTTTACGAGTTCCCATTGGTGCTTATGGCAGTGGGGGACCTTACCACTCTTCTTCTGTGGAAAGTGTTGTTACGAATATCCGTGGTTTAAAAATAGCCTACCCAAGCAATGGAGCCGATTTAAAAGGTTTGATGAAAGCAGCCTATTACGATCCAAACCCTGTTGTCATTTTTGAACACAAAGGTCTCTATTGGAGCAAGGTAAAAGGAACTCAAGGTGCAACTTCCGTTCTACCAGCTGAAGATTACATATTGCCATTTGGGAAAGCATGGGTGCTTCAGGAAATCTGGAAACAGGAAGAGGAGGAAACGCTTTCAATCATTACTTATGGAATGGGTGTGCATTGGGCGATGAACGCTTCCGAAGAGCTGGACTTGCAAGACAGGATTGAGATTGTGGATTTACGGACACTGCATCCATTGGATTATGATACAGTATTTAAATCTGTAAAGAAATGTGGAAAAAGTTTGATTATAACTGAAGAACCTTCAGAAAATGGCTTCAGTAGAGGACTTCAGGGAAGAATCCAAGAAGAATGTTTCCAATATTTGGATGGACCGGTAATGTTGATCGGTTCTGAAAATATGCCTGCAATTCCGTTGAATTCAACTTTGGAAGAAACAATGATTCCTTCAACTGAAAAAGTGAAAAATAAAATCTTGGAGGTGATGGGATATTGACTATGCGCTTATTAACAGTAAATGATGTAAATTTGAATAATATTTTATACAGATGAAAAAGACGATTAGTATCGATCAGGTTACGCTCAAAAAATTGGAAGCCATTTCCGAATTTGAAAATATGAGCATCACCGACTTAATGGAAAAAGCCGTCAAGCTTTTTGTAAAGAGTAAGGAGTTGGAACAATTACGGAATCTTTCTCAAGAAGAATTAGAAGATTTGGGATTGCTGTTATTAATGCAGCAGGTTGACCGAACCGATACCGTTTCTGAAGAAGAATTTTTGAAGGCTTTGGAGGAGTAAATATCCTTGAAAGACTTCTGAATCCAAAAACGAAAATGGCCATCGCACAATTTTGGGGTTATGAAATTAATCTATACGAAATCAATAACAAAAGATGTGCAAAAAATTAAGGACAGAGATATACAAAAGGCCATCTACAAAACAATCCAGAAGATTAAAAATGCCTCCCACCTTAATGAAATTCCTTCCGTTAAAAAATTAAAAGGTCATTCTTTCGCATATCGAATACGAATATCAAATTATCGATTAGGTTTCTATTTTGAAGATGACACAATAATATTAGCTCGTTTTTTGAAACGTAATGACATATATAAAGTTTTCCCAAAATAAAGATGATGTGTATTTTATACCAAATTAAATATATGATGTCGTGTTTATTTCCAAAAGGTATAATGCCGATATAGATTTTAAGAAGCATTTATGCGACATTTAAAATCATAATCGGTATAATTGGGAGGATTCGTGTTAGGAACTTTTTACTGCTGATGAAAAAAAGTACAATTGCCATTCTTTGTGTCATTGCATTATGTTGCTTTCATTCATGTAAGAAAAGCGAAGCGAAAAGTGTTTCGTTTTACCATTGGAAAACGAAATTTTCCATTGCCGAACCTGAATGGGAGATACTGAAAAAAGCCAATTCGGAAAAATTGTACCTGCGGTTTTTCGATTTGGTATATGATCGAGTGGAAAATCAGGTTTTTCCAACGGCAACCCTTCAAATGAAAGAAGGAGATACTGTAGGAGCCTTGCAAATAATTCCTGTTATTTACATTACGAATGAGGTTTTTGAGAAAGAAAAAGATCCTTCCCAACTTAAATTTATCGTAGACGAAACCCTAAAAAAGATACTTCGGCTTAAGACAAGGTATTTTGATAACACAGTTAATTTCCCGGAAATTCAGATTGACTGTGATTGGACGGTAGGCACTAAGAACGCTTATTTTACATTTTTGGAAGATTTGCAAAACAGTGAGGTTTTGAGTCAATTCCATACAAATTCCAATGAAAATCCGATTAAATTTTCCGCAACCATAAGACTCCATCAGGTAAAATTCCCTGAAAAAACTGGAATACCCCCAGTGGATAGCGGGACGATTATGTTTTACAATGTCGGCGATTTGGGCTCGATGGATGAGACCAATTCCATCTTGAATTTAGAAAAAACCGAAGCCTATCTGTCGCGGCTCAATGAATATCCGTTGCCCTATAATGTGGCAATGCCCGTTTTTGAATGGGGCGTTCTTTATCGGGACGGACAACTGGCAGGAATTCTTAGCGATTACAGCGAGCAGCAACTTTCGGAAAACTTCATTGCTGCAAAGGAAAATAACTGGTTTGTAGCAACGACGGATACTTATATTAATGGATATTTTATCTATAAAGGAGATAAACTTCGCTTGGAAAAATTTTCTTTTTCTGATTTTAAAAACCTTTATAAAATGGTCTCAACTGCTTCAAATCGAGATAATTTCGTAATTTTATATCACATTAATTCACCAATCCTTCAAGAAATCCATATAGATGAACTTCTGGAAACTATCCGCTAGCCTATTTTTATTTTCAACCACAATTGCTTTTGCGACGGAAAAGCCAATAGCCGTTTGCGGGTATTTTCCAGAATATGAAGAACTCTATTACCCAATTATTGACCAACGGATTGTTGGTGATCCTTCCTTGTATCCGTTCTTAAATTGTCCAATGAGCACTTTTTGCGAATATCCTGGGACGAAAAGCGCAACTCAGGAAAATCTTGAAGACTGGAGAAAGTTCTTCGGAAAAAATTTAAGTGAGGAGGTTCTTCATCAATTGGTTTATAAGGAAACTGTGGACTGGTATAAAAAACTTGAGACCAATGACCCGAATGTTTCGAATGGAATTGTTGCAAATAAGATAAATAAAAACCTTCAGAAGCCCTTTGCCAAATATATGATCCTCGCTAAACAATGTGAAGGAATTAGCAGCAACAATAGCGGCGGTCGTGGTTGGTATCAGGGTGAATACGATGAAGCTGAAGATAATAAACCAGAATTGTTGGCTCTTGCGCTGAAGAATTATGAATCTGAGACCAATGCTTTTTTAAAAAATAGATATGGCTATCAAATTGTGCGATTGGCGCATTACCTTCAAAAGAACGAACTGGCATTGCAATATTTTCAGAATTTCCTAAAACTTCAACCCGAAGCACCTTATATCTATTACCTCGCTTTGGAACAACGTTCAGGAGCCGCTTATAACCTCGGATATCTTCAGGAAGCGACCAAGGGATATTTAAAGGTTTATACAGAAGTTCCTTCCCGGAGAAAAGTCTGTGCGTTAAGCCTAAAATATATGGATTGGTCAAATCCACAATTGAATGACAAATTTTTCGCCGATAATGGATTTTCAGATTTAGAATCATTTTTCAAATCCTATTATTTTAATGGAAGTATTGCTCGCGAAATGCAGAAGTTGCAAACCAATAATCCCAACTCTCCTTATCTGGAAATTTTGGCGATTCGGGAAGTAGATAAACTACAGAATCGCATATTCGACAATCATTACTACAATTGGAATGAGTATTCTGACAGCAAGACTTCCTTGGATTCTGAAACTTTGAGTGCACTTCAAAAAATAGCAAAATCACAAATTCAGGATGATAATGTTTCTAGGAAAGATTTTTGGAAAATAGTTTTGTCGGCTACATATTTAAAGAATAAGGATTTTGACAATGCGTTGTTGTGTATTTCCCGGGTGGATAGGGAAAGTCCAATGTACGTTCAGGCAAAACGCCTTTCATTTGCCATAAACGTTTTGAAATTATCAGAGGTGGACCGAACCGAAATTGAAAGGCTCTTCAGCAAATTGAAATCGGATAATCAACTTTATGGATCTCCTCCTTTAACTGCTTTTTTCTTTAACTCCGTTTCAGATTTGTACAAGGATAATGGAAATGTGATTGCTGCTCTTTTGGGAAGCATGAATTATGGAGAGGGACGTACGTATAATTCTTGGGAAGAAGTGACTTCAAACATAGCCAATCATTCAAGTTTGAACTATAAAAATGATTTTGTAGATCCTGATATCATTCAGAAAATGCAAGCTTTTATCGACCTTCCAGACAAAACCGAATTTGAAAAACTCATTCTTTCAAAACTAAAGAGCAATCCTGAGGACTACGTAAATGAATTGAGAGGTACTTGGTATTTCCAACAAAATAAGCTAAAAGAAGCGATTTCCTATTTTGAAAAGATCAAGAATCAAAGTGCTTTCTATGGAAAATATATTCGACCTGAAATGTTTGCGGGTGCCATTCGTGAATATTTTAATGTTCCTTTTGCGCAACAGTCGGATAAATTTTATTTGAAATACGAAAATCTTTTTGCCGCGGATAGTCAAAAGGAAGAGCAGGGCGAGACTTATCCTGATAACAAATTAAAACTGGCACAAACTCTTTTAAAACTTCAAGAACTGGCAAAAACAGATCCAAAAAATGCTGCAGGTTATTATTATATGTTGGGAAATGCCTGGTATAATATGAGTGAAAGAGGATGGTTTCTTAATTCACTTCACTATATAGGGAATAACGAACGCAATCGTATTCTGGGATATTATGCGCGACCCAACGACCAAAAAGATGGACCTGATTCCCAATTTGCCAAAACTGCCATAAGCTATTTTCAGATGGCCCAAAATGCAAAAGGAGATAGGGATACCAAGGCCAAAGCAACATTTATGCTCGCCAAAACAAACTATTGCTTTACGGAAGTAGAAACGTCTAAATATAAATATAGGGTGGAGGTCTGTGGCGACCACAAAGATTATTTCCAAACGCTTAAAGACGATTATTCTGATACAGCTTTTGCCGCCCAGATTATCCGCGAATGCAGTTGGTATCGAAGTTTTTTGGAAAGTAAATAATTTTTTGAAAATATAAAAAACTTGAATATTCCCTTTCTTAAATCAACGTGAGAACTTGATGAAAGGAATGAAATAACAATAATTTAAGTCAAACTAAAATCAAAAACAATGAAAACAATTTCAACAATCATCTGTTTTTTAACCGTGTTTGTAGCTACGGCACAATGGACAACAGATACTGACCAAAATACACTTGTAGCTGAATCTGGAGAATTGGATGTTCTTGCGCGGGGAACTTCCGATGGACAAACCTATGTAGTATCTTGGAAAAACGTTTCGGCACCGACCTTTATCGAATTGCGATTACAGGTTATGGACGCTGATGGCAACCAAAAATTGGGAAGCGATGGAATGTTGGTTAGTGATCAAATTCCCATGAGTTCCTATACGGTTATAATGAGTGCAACCGTGGATGCCGACGATCATTTATACATTGGTGCTACTGGAACGGGTGGCGGAGATCCAGCCTTCGTTTTCAAAATGGATGTGGACGGAAATCATCTTTGGGGCACAAATGGCATTCAAGTGGGAAGTGGAAATATTGTTACCATTTTACCATTGTCCAATGAACAAGCTATTGTTAGCTGGATGGGTGCTTCAGGAGCGGTAATGCAAAAATTTGACGAAAATGGTGTTGCTTTATGGGCAGCAGAGAAACCTATTGAACAAGGAACTAGTGCCACTGTTCCGGCAAATCTTTTTGAACTTTCCGATGGTGACTATATCGTAGTTTTCCATTCCTTGCTTTTTGGGATCAATTCCTATTTATACGCTCAACGATATGATGCAGATGGAAATCCGGTATGGACAGCACCAGTTCAAATATCGGACAGGGCTACTGCTTTTAATCGTTCCTATCCAGGTTTACAAGATGGTGACGTGGTTTATATGGGGTATTTTGCTTCCGCTGGAACGCGTTTCGACTCGTATTTACAGAGAATTAATCCTGATGGCACCTTGCCTTGGGGAATCAATGGTTCTGATTTCGACACAAATGAAACCGATTATGAAATGGAAACCGAAATTGCCTTCCATCCAGGCTCTGAAAATATTTGGTCCATTTCAACCTATAGAGATGAAAATCAAAATCAGCGAGGCGAATATGTTCAGAAATTCGATAAGACTTCAGGCGCCAGATTGTTATCGGATAACGCGAAAATGATATATGCAATCGGCAGTGATAAGTCACACGCAGGTCAACTTCAATTAAGAAATGGAAGCCCCCTTTTTCTGATTGAGGAAGGAAACAACAATGGAGTATCGCCTACAACTTTAAACGCCGTGTATCTTGATGAGAACGGTGATTTTGCCTGGGAGGACGAAACGGTTCCGATGGCAACTTTTGCAGCGAGCAAACACAGGATCAATTTCACAAAGGAAGGCAGTATGCAGAATGTGGCTGTCTTTGCTGAGGATAAAGGTTCAGGATTGAAAATCTATGCCCAGAATTTGATTGATGACACAGTGGGAACAAATGAGTTTGATAAACCAAATTTATTCTTCGCAAATCCTGTTAAGAATGAAATGCTGATAAATAGTGATGTTGCCATAAAGGGAATTTCCATATTTAATGTTTTGGGACAACAGATATATAGCTCTAAATACAATTCAGAAAGATCAGTTTCAATAAATACCCAAGATTGGACTTCTGGAATTTATTTTATGAATATTTCAACAGAGGGAGGAATCCATAAGGCAGTAAAATTGATAAAGCAGTAAATCTAGCGATTAAAAGTGAGTGCCTTTTTTAGGAGATCTCAACGATTTATAGAAATTTTTTCTTCGCGCCTTGGCGTCTTTGCCTGCAATTTTCATGTCGTAACCGTGCTAAGACGCAAGCTTCTATTGAATCATAAATTTCCTCAGAAGACTTTTTTGGCTCTTATTCCACTCTCTTTAAATCCGGATAGAACGTAAGGTACGTTTGCTGTGGCTCAGTTCCCTTTTCAGTAAGTACAATGCCGTGGCAGACTTGATCTTCGCTAATCTCAAAACCGATGCCTTCATTTGTAGCAAAAAGAGTATAATATTTTCCGTCGGAAGTAAAATCTCCAATTCTCTTTATAGTAAAATATTCTTCTATTTCTGAAAGAGTGCTATTGACTCCTAGATTTTTCTCAGTTCTGTATTTTGGAGATAAGGTTCGTATTGCTTTTACTCTAGAGAAATCTTCCATGCCCATTTGGGTTGTGGTATAAATGCTTAGGGAATCCTCCGAGTTTTCATGCCAGGTAGAAACCGCTTTTCCCATGGCGGCATCTCCCGAATCGGGCTTGCCGAGACTGTCCAGTACGGCAGTTGCATTTTCATTTATAACTATATTTCCCAGTCTTTTACCGGGGATGATTTGATCCTCATAATGTATCTCGGCAATTTTGCGTGAAATGGTATCTTCTAATGCGGTTTGGTTACCTGCATCGATTTTTTCGTCTTCTTTGAGGTTTTCCTTGCAACCAATGAATAGAGCGATTAAACAGATAAAAACTAGGTTTTTCATAATACAAAAGATTGAATTCCAACTTTAAAATTACAAACAAAAAAAGTCCCCCTAAGTGAACTTTTGATTTGTTTATGATTTAGACCTTCAATTAAATTTAAATTGGTTGAAGAAAAACAAAGCTTATGATTTATTTTTTCTTACTTCCTGGAGGATACTCGGCCAATATTTTGGATACGATCTCTTGAATACGCGCTTCTTTTTTCTCCATATTTTGAGTTACCAAATCGGCATTTCCCATTCCTTGCCAAACAAGATTATTGGTTTTCGCATCGATGAGGTCAATAAATAATGTTCCTTCAGAAGTTTGAGTAACGCTGCTGCCGCCATAATAACTTCCATAGTACCAAGGGTTCCATCCCCAGCCATAGCCAAAATTGTTGTTATAGACATCAACACGTTGACGTTCTTTTGTAAAGATACTTACCAACAAATCGGGGGTTTCCGATTTTGTCATTCCTTTTGCGATCAATTCACTTTCAATAGCGCGAAGAATTCGTTTTTTGTCCAAGTCGTTTATCTGTGCCTTGTCAATTCCCGGTTTGTAGAACGCAAAGGAATGGTACTGGTTAAAATTGGCTTCCCTGTCATAATCTGTAGCCACTTTAACGGTGGAGCAAGATGAAAAGACAAAGAGAAGCAATAGCGGTAAAAACTTGAGTGCTTTCATAGTTACTTTTTTTTGCCACGAACCCCTGCCCATCAGCAGGTGCACGAATGTTTTACATTTTTTGAATTAGTGGTGCTGTTAATAAATGTTATTTAAATAAATCGTCGTCCACGGCATTTGGAAGCGTAACCTTTAATTTCGGATTGTTTTCCATAGCTCTTTTAATAGCGAAAACCGCTCCTTCATTTCTTGCCCAACTGCGGCGCGAAATTCCGTTGTTTACATCCCAGAAAAGCATGCTTTCCAAACGTCGTTGTGCATCTGTACTACCATCAAGAACCATTCCGAAACCGCCGTTTATCACCTCGCCCCAACCAACGCCACCGCCGTTATGAATGCTCACCCAAGTGGCACCCCGGAAGCTGTCACCGATCACATTTTGAATGGCCATATCTGCAGTAAACCTGCTACCGTCATAAATATTTGATGTTTCACGATACGGAGAATCTGTACCAGAAACATCGTGATGGTCCCGTCCTAAAATAACCGGCCCAATTTTACCCTCGGAAATCGCTTTGTTAAAGGCCGAAGCGATTTTAATCCTTCCATCAGCATCGGCGTACAGTATTCTCGCTTGCGACCCAACCACCAATTTGTTTTCTTGCGCACCTTTTATCCAGGTAATGTTGTCCTGCATTTGCTGCTGGATTTCCTTTGGCGAATTTTTCATCAAATCCTCTAAAACTTCAGTGGCAAGTTCGTCGGTTTTTTGGAGATCTTCAGGTTTTCCCGAAGCACAAACCCAGCGGAAAGGGCCAAATCCAAAATCGAAACACATTGGACCCATTATATCTTGCACATAGGAAGGATATCTAAACTCTGATTGAGGTCTTCCTGGCGCTTGGTCGGATTCCGTTTTACTGCTCATAATATCCGCTCCCGCACGTGAAGCTTCCAAAAGGAATGCATTCCCATAATCGAAAAAGTAGGTTCCTTTTGCGGTGTGTCTGTTAATTGCATCTACTTGTCGACGTAAGCTTTTTTGTACTTCCTTTTTAAATCGTTCCGGATTGTTGGCCATCATTTCGTTGGCTTCTTCATAAGAAAGTCCAACGGGATAGTATCCACCAGCCCACGGATTGTGAAGTGAAGTCTGATCGCTTCCCAAATCGATATGGATATTTTGGTCAGCGAATTTCTCCCACACGTCCACTACATTTCCGTCATAAGCAATGGAAACCGTTTCTTTGTTGGAAACTGCTTCGCTAACACGAGTGCACAACATATCCAAATCGGAAATCACCTCATCTACCCAACCTTGGGAATGTCGGGTTTTGGTGGCTTTTTTGTTTACTTCAGCACATACGGTAACGCAGCCTGCAATGTTTCCAGCTTTAGGCTGGGCACCGCTCATTCCGCCGAGTCCAGCGGTTAAGAACAATCCGCCTTTGGTTTCTTTTTTAATTTTTCTGAAACCGTTCAAAACTGTAATTGTTGTTCCGTGAACAATTCCCTGTGGGCCAATGTACATATAGCTTCCCGCGGTCATCTGTCCGTATTGGGTTACTCCAAGCGCATTGAACTTTTCCCAATCGTCCTGGCTGGAATAATTTGGAATCATCATTCCGTTTGTTACCACAACCCGAGGTGCATCTTTATGTGAAGGAAATAAACCCATTGGATGGCCGGAGTACATTGTCAAGGTTTGTTCATCGGTCATTTCCGAAAGATATTTCATCGTCAATAAATACTGTGCCCAATTTTGGAAAACAGCACCATTTCCGCCGTAAGTAATAAGTTCGTGCGGATGTTGTGCCACGGCATAATCCAGATTGTTTTGGATCATCAACATGATTGCTTTTGCCTGTTCGCTTTTCCCTGGATATTCTTCAATTGGCCGGGCATACATTTTATAATCCGGACGGAATCTATACATATAAATGCGACCGTATTTTTCCAATTCTTCGCTAAATTCAGGCAGAAGTGTGGCGTGATGTTCTGGTTCAAAATACCGAAGTGCATTTCGTAAGGCCAGTTCCTTTTCTTCCTTTGAAAGGATTTCCTTCCTTTTTGGAGCGTGGTTGACTGTTTTGTCATATTCCTTTTTCTCAGGAAGGATGGATGGAATGCCTTGTTGTATTTGATTTTTGAAATTCATGATTTGTATATTTTCCTCTGTGCTCTCTGTGTCTTTGTGGTGGAATTTTTACCACAGAGGCACAGAGGACACAGAGTATTTTTGTTTCGATAAATTTTCTTTGCGTTCTCCGCGCCTCTGCGGTGAAAGGATATTACCGCAAAGTCGCAAAGCTTTATAGCGTTTTCAATTTAATATTTTATTCTAACCTCTAACCTCTAACCTCTAACTTTTTTTTCTATCAAACCCATACGGACAATGCCTACAACCACTTTGGCAACAATATCCCCGTTTTAAATGGTATTGTTCGGTAAAGCATTTATAGCCTTCTGGCGTTAGATAATAATCCCCTTCTTCGATTTCTATTTTTTTCTTCGGAAATGGCATTTTACAAAAATAAGGATTTCGATATTGAAAGTATAGGAATTGTTTTAAATAGGCCGATGGACGGATTGGTTCCCAATTATAGCCATTTCGTTCAAAATAACCGTAATTTTGCACCAAATCAAAGGTTATGGCAGAACATAAAGCAGGATTCGTAAACATTATTGGAAATCCGAACGTTGGAAAGAGCACGCTGATGAATGCATTTGTTGGCGAACGGCTTTCAATTATAACTTCAAAGGCACAAACCACCCGACACCGAATTTTGGGCATCGTAAATGGAGACGATTTTCAGGTACTTTTTAGCGATACTCCCGGAATTATAAAACCGGCTTATCAGCTTCAGGAAAATATGATGGATTTTGTGAAATCGGCTTTTGAAGATGCCGATATCCTTCTTTATTTGGTGGAATTGGGCGAAAAGGAATTGAAGGATGAAAAGTTTTTTAATAAAATCACCAATGCCGAGATTCCGGTTTTGCTTCTCATAAATAAGATTGATGAAGGCAATGAAGAGTTGCTTTCCGAAGCTCTTTCGCTATGGCAGGAAAAAGTTCCAAATGCTGAAATTTTTGCCATTTCTGCCCTTAAGAATTTCGGCGTCCCCGAAGTTTTTAATAGGATAATCGAGCTCCTTCCTGTTTCACCACCATTTTATCCAAAGGACCAATTAACCGACAAACCTGAGCGTTTTTTCGTAAACGAAACCATCCGAGAAAAAATCCTGATCCATTACAAAAAGGAAATTCCTTATTCCGTAGAAGTTGATACCGAGGAGTTTTTTGAAGACGAAAACATCATCCGAATCCGAAGCATTATTATGGTTGAGCGAGAGACCCAAAAAGGAATCATTATCGGCCACAAAGGAACTGCTTTGAAAAGAGTAGGGGTGGAGGCCCGAAAGGATTTGGAAAAATTCTTCGGAAAACAGATTCATCTTGAGCTATATGTAGAAGTCAATAAAGACTGGCGAAGCAATGAAAAGCAATTGCGCAGATTTGGCTACAACAATAAGCAATGATCTATTTAATTCTTTTTGCTGTTCTTGTTGGCTTTGTTGTTTACGCTTTCAAACTTAACAGAAAACGACTCGTCCAAACTTTTCCAAAAAACTGGGAACCTATGTTGAGTAAGCATGTTTTGTTCTATCGGAATCTTTCCAGCAGCGAAAAGAAAAGGTTTCGAAATAGGATGATGCGTTTTTTGAGCGAAGTTTATGTTGAGGCCGTACAGACGGAGTTGGAAGATTTGGATAAAATCCTTGTCGCTGCCAGTGCGGTAATTCCCGTTTTCGGATTTAAGGAATGGCATTACAACAATCTTAGTGGGATCATTATTTATCCCGATAATTTCAATGACGATTTAGAATTTGAACACCACGGGGAAAAACGGATAATATCAGGACTTGTCGGCTCGGGCAGGTTCGAGAATCAAATGATACTTTCCAGAAAAGCACTTCGTCACGGATTTGAAAATGATACGGACAAAGAAAATACTTCCGTTCACGAATTTGTTCATCTGATAGATAAGATGGATGGAGAAGCTGATGGCGTTCCAGAACGGCTACTCCAAAGACAATACATTACCCCTTGGTTAAAGTTGATGCACGATGAAATGGAAGCCATCAATAACAATGAATCTGATATCCGTAAATACGGAGGTACAAGTGAAGTTGAATTTTTGGCGGTAGCGTCGGAATACTTTTTTGAACGTCCGGATCTTTTCAAAAAGAAACATCCAGGACTTTATGAAATGCTTGAAAAATGCTTTCAGCAAGATCCAACACCTTAAAAAACTTCCTTCTTTTCCCCCCTCCCTCTGGGAGGGCCGGGGTGGGACTCTGGGAGGGCCGGGGTGGGACTTTGGAACCTGCCTTCGTGCCTCTGGCAGGCAGGTTTGGGGCTTTAAAATTTGGAGTTTTTTCTATTTAATCGTTTCCAACATAAATCCATAGAGCTGCTGCATTCCTGGTTTCCCCTTTTTCTTCCCAATAGTTCCTGCTACATAAAGTAGTATCCAAGCTAAAACAAGTCCAAGTGCGATTCCAATTTGGAGTCCAATCGAGTTCCCTAAACTGGAATTGGAATACAACCAGATCATATCGGCAATGAACAATGTGGCCACCACCACATGAAAAAAGATAAACATGGTCCACACCGTAGGGTTGGGGCCAAAAAATCCGTGAACGCTGCATTTATCTTTGGAAATTTCTGATATTTCCAAATGCAGTTGTGGTGACCAAAAAAGCTGTTCCTCCTTTGGCAATCTCAGAAAAACGTGATCGTCCAAGCAACTTATGTGAAATTTACTTTCTTTCTTTTTTTCTTCCTTGAACCGTGCAATCAGTTGGTGGCAGGACATTTCCAAATCCATTTTGAAGCGAGGCCGGAGCACTATTTCATTAGATAATTGCATAAGTTCAGACTTTAAAAGCGGTGAAAATACTATTTTTTATGACAACTAAAAGCTACTTTTGCGCCTGCTATCTTAAATGGATAGGTTCTAAATATAAGATTATGAGCATTGTTGCAGTTGTGGGAAGACCGAATGTGGGAAAATCCACTTTTTTCAATAGAATGATTCAACGCAGAGAGGCGATTGTTGACGCCGTGAGCGGGGTTACCCGCGATCGTCATTATGGAAAGAGCGATTGGAACGGAAAGGATTTTTCGTTGATTGATACAGGTGGATATGTGGTAGGAAGTGACGACGTTTTTGAAGCTGAAATTGACAAGCAAGTAAGCCTTGCAATTGACGAGGCAGATGCAATTATCTTTATGGTAGATGTGGAAAGTGGCGTAACTGGAATGGACCAGGATGTGGCAAAACTACTTCGACGTTCAAAAAAACCGATTTTCTTGGCTATTAATAAAGTAGATACCGCCTCAAGGATGAACGATGCCCTGGAGTTTTATTCTTTGGGTTTTGAGAACCAATACCCAATCTCCAGCATCAGTGGAAGTGGCACTGGCGATTTACTGGACGACTTGGTAAAAGCTCTTCCGGATAAAGAACCGGAAGACAATAGCGGATTGCCACGTTTTGCCGTGGTGGGTAGACCAAATGCCGGAAAGTCCTCTTTTATAAATGCTTTGATTGGCGAAAATCGCTATATCGTTACCGATGTTGCCGGCACCACTCGCGATAGTATCGATACCAAATACAACCGCTTCGGTTTTGAATTCAACCTGGTAGATACCGCTGGGATTCGTAAAAAAAGCAAGGTAAAAGAAGATCTCGAATTTTATTCCGTAATGCGAAGTGTCCGTGCCATCGAGCACTGTGACGTCATCATCCTTATTTTTGATGCTACCCGCGGATTTGATGGGCAGGTTGAAAATATTTTTTGGTTGGCACAGCGCAACAACAAAGGAATCGTGATTGTTGCCAACAAATGGGATTTAGTAGAGGACAAAGAAACAAGTACCGTAAAGGATTACGAAAAATACATCCGTCAACAGTGCGAACCTTTTGTTGATGTTCCCATCGTTTTTATTTCAACTATCACCAAACAGCGTCTTTATAAAGCCATTGAAACAGCGGTTGAGGTTTATAAGAACCGAAGTAAGAAAATAAAAACCAGTGAGCTTAATGAGGTGATGCTTCCCATTATTCAAAACTATCCGCCGCCAGCGTACAAAGGGAAATATGTAAAAATTAAGTTCTGCACACAATTACCCACACCTTATCCAAGTTTCGCTTTTTTTCTGCAATCTTCCGCAGTATGTAAAAGAACCTTATAAGCGTTATATTGAAAATAAGCTTCGTGAAAACTTCAATTTTTCGGGAGTACCGATCACGGTTTATTTTAGGAAGAAATAAATTGAAAAAGTGGAATTGATTTCTTTGAGGAATCAATTGCACTCTTATTACCTATATATTACGCAATCCTATGAATTTGGATAAGGATCATTTAAGTTTTTTTAGCCATGGTTCCTTTTTTCTAAGAAAGTAAAGAATAAGAGCGAAAGCAAAACCAAATACATATGCAAGGACTATAGTGAACCTGTCCAAGAATTGGAATGCAAGTGCGTTGATTAGAAGCATCCAACTAAAAACTAAACCTACTGCTAAAAAAATTTGCCATCTATACTTGAAAAATCCCATAATATTTATTTTAAAGTTGATAAAAAATTCAATGGGTTATTAATTAACGGGGTAATATGGTTTCCCAAAAATAGGACTTTTGAAGGTTCTTGCCAAAACGGAATCCACAAACATTTTATGGGAAGCCTTTATTTAAACACTTCCTTGGGAGCTCTTGAGAATGTTTTCTTTCAATTTTACAGAAACCCAAATCCTTGGACACTGTACCCTCATTAAAATTTGGCTCTTTATGAAAACACTAAAATATTATTTCTTTTTCATAGGGATCTCCCTTACTCTATTTAGTTGTATTGGAGGAGCAAACCTTAGTGGGTTTACGGCATACAAACTACCTATAACAGATGGGACATCAACAGCTATTAAATTTTATCCTGGTTTATATGTAGTAAAAAGCCATTTGGATAGTCTTGATAAAAGCGAAAAGATGGCAATTGTTTTCAACGATAATGGCTTTAGCAAACTTTTATCCATAGAAACTGATAACCCAAAAAATGATGGGTTAAAAAACCGTATTATAAAATACGGTAATTATTGGGGTATATATGAAATGCCAGCAGTATATTACATAAGTAAAGATACTTTATATCTACAGTTCTTTATAAAAGATAACCAAGCATTTTATAGAAGGCATGTTATTGAAAATAAATTTAAAATACTCAATGACACTACTTTACTTCGTTATCAAATTATTATTAATAAAGAATTTCCTACAAATCCTATAAAGATAATTCCTAAAAATGATAATTTAGTTTATTATCATAACTCAGACATTGATTTTAAAATAAACGAGCAATGGTATTTTAATAAGAAATGGTACGATGAAAATATACATGAAAGCAGAAAATAATCCTCCCCTATTAGTGCACGATTGTGTGGCGTTCTGCTTTAGTTTTTAATTAAAAATTCTTTGGGAATTGACTTGTAGCCTGGATAAAAGACGGCAACGGCAATTCTATAGACCATTTAACTGTTCTCGATAGCGGGTACACCGGTCCAGAACACCTGGAAGACGTATTATGGATGTATAATAACGAACGGTTGGGGGTTTATGCAGAGCAGAGTTGAAGCAACCTATTTTACACCGTTTCTTTCCCTAGATAACTATGTGCAAGATCCATTTAACACACAAAACTTTAATAGGTAATGGTATGTGTTGAATAATCCCTTGAGTTATATCGATCCGAGAATTAAATTTTAAAGATTTATGGTATTTTAGCAGCATCTGTTGGGCTGCTCAACTCAAAAGTTCGCTTATTGTTGGTGCTCTGTTATGTGTAAGTACTTTTGCAGGTCTAACTTCTGTTGCAATAACATTGTCTGTAAATGTAGATAGGCTATTTAATAAGGTCTTAAATAATAATTTTCCATCGGAAATCAAAATAAAGTTATTGATTTTCATGATAAGATTATTGGAATTTCACATCTGCCTTCCTTCAAAAGTACTTTTGAAAGAATTATTATGGGAAACTATATACACTTTACCTCCCCTATGGAAAAAACTATAAATCCAAAAGTTATTGAAGGAATAAAAAACTTTAAGTCGATAAATTATTCCAAAAAAGAAATTTTGAGCTTAAACTTATTATTAAAGGATGAAAATTAAACTTGTCTTTCTATTTGTCGTACCGTTGTTATATTATGGGTGCGCCAATTTACCCAAGAGCCGCTCTACTTATTTATTAAGTGATGCGACACAAAGTTCTGTTTTCCTATATACACAAGATACCCCTGTTTCTTCTGAGGCAACATTGATCAAATCGGTTAAAATAAGTCCTCCTTTGTTTATGGTAAACTGCGATTCACTTCAGCATATTTTAAACCGTTTGAAAATGCAAACTTCAAATCTGGGAGGAAACATAGTAAAAATAAGAAAATACGCTGCTACAAATGGCTTTGGTTCAGAATGCCATAAAATTCGTGCAGATATTCTTTACTCCAACCGCCCAATCGAAAACAAGAGGTCGCACAACAAGGATAGCAACCTGTTTGTCTATCGTTATGGAGGAGCGGTCTTGTTAAAACCGGAGTTGGTTGTGGGAAATCGTTCCTTGGGAAAAGTTAAGGCTAGATTCTCAAAAGAATTTAATGTCAGTAACAGGGGGGAGACTGTAATTTATTTGGCTAATTCCAATGATTCAGATACTTTACGGATCAATATTACTGACAACAAAAAATACTTTGTAAAAGTCGGAATAAAATATGGAGGATTGGCTGGGAGAGCATTTTTACAATTAGTTGATGAAGAGCAAGGCGAAATTGAATATAGCTTGTATAAAAATTCATATACTCACTAATGTTATCATCAGGCGAACCTTCCACTGCCGGACATTTTGATCAGCAATTATGGAAAAAATATATAGCTTTCAATTTAGAAGAAGAACTTATAAATGATGTAATGGGTAGGGGTATTTATTTTGGTAAAAAGTATCATCCTTGCGAGTGATTTTTCTGAAAGTTTTATGGTTCAGTAAAAAAGGGGAGTTGCGATTTTTCATTTCATTCCACCAACCCGAATGCGTATTCGTGAAAAAAATTTCAACGAAAACTGAAAAATAGGGCTAAGGATAAAAGTGATAATAAAAGTAGCCCAAAACACCGGACCTCCTAAAATAAAACCAATTACCAAAACAATGGTTTCCACTATTATCCGCGCCTTGCTTACCGACCATCCCGTTCGTTCAGACATTGACAGCATAAAACCATCTCGAGGTCCGGCACCAACTCCACCAGAAACATAAAGTCCGCCTCCTATTCCTATTATTACAATTCCTAGGAGCAATATGAAATAATCCGTCCAATTATCACTTGCTTGAGGCAAAACATCCAACCAAAGAAAGAAATCCATTATTGGGCCAATAAGTAGCGCATTTAGGAAAGTACCGATATTTACATATTTTCTGCTAACCAGCAATGAAATTCCGATTAAGACCAATCCTACAATGATACTCCATGTACCAATCGTCAATCCCAATTGCTCGAAGAGGGCCACGTTTAAAACATCCCAAGGATGCAATCCCAGATATTTGACCTTTACCGTAATTGCTGCTCCCAAACCGAAAAGAACCAGACCTGTAAAGTAAAATGCATAACGAATACTGTTATGTCGCCAGCCTTTTTCTAACGGAGAGTTCATATAATAGGTTTCTGAAAATTTAAAGGCGCAAACTACAAAAAATGGAGTCGATTTGAAGACGAATTCAGCTCAAAAAGATATCTAAATGAAATGAGAATATTATTAAGATTCACGTAAAATTTGTTGCTTTTAAAATTGCTTTGCTGAGGTTTCAACATATTTTTTTGTTTCTTTGGAATTCGATAACCCATTTCCGTTCGATGAAGCAAATTCTTTTCTGGATTCTATTCTTTTTTATCTCTGCACCTTGTATTTCACAACATATAAAAGTTAGCGGAACTCTTGTTGACGAGGAAACCCAGAATCCCTTGGAAGCCGCCACGGTTTTTATGGAAACAGTTAGGGATAGTACATTGATCACCTATACTATTACCGACAAAAATGGAAAATTTTCCTTGGAAGGTAATACGTCGGTTAAAAAGGCACGTGTAAACATAAGTTTCGTTGGATATGAATCTTATCAGAAGGAAATAGATTTGTATACGCCAGTTCAGGATTTGGGTGTAATTCCTATTGGTTTTTCGGTAGCAAATTTGGATGAAGTTGTTATAAAATCTAGAGCTCCCATCACGATTAAAAAAGATACTTTGGAATTTAATGTGGCTTCTTTCAAAACAAAGAAAGACGCCACTATTGAGGATTTATTAAAGGAGTTGCCGGGAGTGGAAGTAGATGCAGATGGCAAAATAAAAGTGAACGGCAAGGATGTAAGCAATGTTTTGGTAAACGGAAAACCCTTTTTCGGAAATGATCCTACGATTGCAACTCGAAATTTGACAAAGGAGATAATAGAAAAAGTACAGGTTGTTGATACCAAATCCAAGTCTGAAGCCTTTACGGGCGAACAGGGAGATAAAGAGAGTAAGACCATTAATCTTACTATTAAGGAAGAAAATAATAAAGGTGTATTTGGAAGGGTCGCTGCCGGAGTAGGAACCGATAAGCGCTTTGAGTATGCTGGTTTATTTAATTATTTTAACAACGATAGGAGATTAAGTGTTTTAGCTGGTGGGAATAACATAAATTCTCCAGGTTTCAGCTTTGGTGAAATTCAGAAAATGTTTGGGAATGCCCATACTATGACTCGGAGTAGCACAGGAGCTTTCTCAATTGACGGCAGAAGCTTTGGTTTTGGCGAAGGAATTGTAAACAGTCGTGTAGCCGGCGCAAATTATGCCGATGCTATTAAAAAGCACACGGATATTTCCACAGATTATTTTTATTCGGCGAGCAATTCCTTTAGCGATTCAAAAAATACGAGAGAAAATATTTTGCCCGATAGAAGGTATTTCTCAGAAAATATAGGCAGTAGCAATGGTGAAAGTGATAGCCATACCGTAAATATGGGATTTGATATAAAAATAGATTCTACGTTTTTAATTAATATCAAACCTTATTTATCTTATAACCATTTACGAGGCAGTCGAAAAAACATTTCTTCTTCAAAAAACGAGGTTGGTTCTCTTACAAATGCCGCCAATTCTGAAAACTTTAGCGACGTAAATAACCGTGTTTTTAAAAATCAGTTTGACGGCACAAAGAAGTATGGCAATAGAGGTGGTTTTATAAAAGTCGAATTCTCTAACGGATGGACCAATAAAACTGGAGCGGAATATCTATATAGTAAGACCAACATTTTTGGAGAAACTCCTTCAGAGGAAATACGAAACCAACAAATAGAATCGAATAGCGACGATACCAGTTTTTTATCCGGTGTCACTTTGCGTATCCCTTTTATTGCCAAGAAATTATTTATGGATCTGAAATATGATTACGAATTAAAACAGGATATAGATTCTAAATTCGTTTTTGATTTTGATGAGACTTCACAGGAATTCTCAACGTTCAATATTCTTCTAAGTACCGATTATAAGTTTAAAAACACGAGTGGTACTCCGTATGCCTCATTGATATGGATGAGTGAAAATTCATATTTGGATGCAGGCCTCGGCTATGTTTTTCAAACACTTGAGGGGGAAGACGGGCTCCGGTCCAATTTAAATGTCAATCAAAAGTTCGAAGCACTGCAAGCATATCTTCGGGGAAATTTAAAATTTTCCGCAACGGCCCGATTATGGGCAAACTATTCCCTAAGTAACGAGGTACCGCAAATTCTTCAATTGCTTCCCTACACCGACGTATCAAATCCGCTGAATACTATTACAGGAAATCCAAATTTGAAACCTTCCATCGCACATAGTTTTTATTTAAACTTTAATGATTACGACTATCAAAAAGGAACTGGCCTCTATGCTTATATAGGTGCAAACCTATCGGAAAATGCCGTTGTTTCTAAATCGATAATTGATGAAAATAATATTCGTGAGACGACCTATGCGAATGTTAACGGAGTGTATGCTATTTCAGGAAATATTTCGATCAGTAGAAAATATAAGCTCGATAGTTTAATCACACTTTCCCCACGAATTGGGGTTTGGGGAAATTATAATCATGGCGTAAATTTCAATAATGGGTTGGAGTACAGCAGTAATAATATTTCCGTAACTCCAAACGCCCACTTTACCCTATCCTGGCAAAAGGTATTTGATATTCGAACAGGCTATTCGATGCGCTATGGGCGAAATAGTTTTCAGGATAATATATTCCCCGACCGAAACTATTTAACCCATAATCTGAATTTGGCGACCAGTCTCTTTGTTCCGAAGAATTTTGAATGGCAAAATGACGTTAAATTCAATTATAATCCTGATATAACCCAAGGCTATCAGAAAAGTTCTTGGTTTTGGAATACTTCGTTGTCCTACACGATGTTCAAGGATAAAGGAACTTGGAGTCTAAAAGTTTATGACCTTTTAAACCAAAATACCAATGCGAGACGGAATTCATCTGAAAATTTTATTCAGGATAGCGAGAGCACGGTATTGCGTAGATATGTTATGTTTGGATTCAGCTATAAATTCAATACCTTAGGCAGTAAGGGTGAAACTAGAGGAGGCCCAAGGTTTTTTTAATGATATAAGGTATTATTTAAGATGATTTATCACTAGTGTCCTATTAAAATTGGGGCGTTTTAAAAATTAAATAAATTTGGCCCATCAAGCCTAGCTCGTTCTTTGTCATTTTGAAATTTAGTTTTGCTAAAAAGTTCTCTAAGATTCGTTTTATCGGTTAGGGAAATGCTTAGAATCTGTAGTACTTCATAAGTGCTTCTACCCAGTTTCATATCGTGCTGAACAATTGCCACAAGGCAATAGGTACATATGGCGGCATAAATTTGAATCCGGACAGCATTTTCAGTAGTACCCCAGAATTTTTTGATCTTAAGGTGTTGTTTTAACCATTTAAAAAAGAGCTCTACCTGCCAGCGGTTTTTATAAAGTTCGGCAACCTGTAGAGCTGAAATATGAATGGCATTGGTCAAAAAGATAAACTCACGTTGTTGCTCCTCATCCCAGTATCTGACCAAGCGAAGTGACTCGGGATAGTACTGTTTCGGATAAAATCCCGTCAATTCGATCGTTTGATCTGAAAGCACGTTCTTGGGCAATCTGCGTTTCCATTTGATGGATTTATATTGAAGATTTCTCTTTGCTCTGATCACAAAGTAAGCCCCTATTTGATGGATTCTTATACAGCATCTTGAAGTTATTGTAAGCTCGATCAAATATGTAGTAAGAGTCTGGTTCATAAGGGATCTCTTTCATCGCTTTTGAATCATGCATGGAAGCTTCAGTGATATGAAAGAAGGTAGGAATCTGGGTTTCCACATCATACAATGTATGGATTTTGAGGCCACCTTTATTCTTACGGAACTTTGCCCACCAAAACACGGAAAGGCAGAGGTCGATTGTTGTCGAATCGAAAGCATAAACGTTACCGCCGAGATTGAAGATATTGACAGCTTTCTTCTCTCTTGCTTGGTCAACCAAGTAGTAGGCATATTCTTCAAAGATATGATAGTCTCTATCCTGATTTGCTCTTGCCAAAGATGATCTTGAGACATTCTTCCCCATTCCCAAATGATAGCATTTGGAGTAATGGGCTTCTAAGGTGACAATCAGACTCCTTAAACTTTCACGGTTGGATAGCTGACCGAACATTAAAACAAGGAGCTGATTCCAGCAGCTAAAATGCTTGACGTATTTGTCTCCTTTATACTTCGATACAATTCGATTGAACTTATTCCGGTTGAGGAACGAGACTAATTGAGCGAAAACATATTTATCTTGGAACATAGGTTGGCAGATTCATCTGGCAACAAAGCTATGTTTTCAAGTCCGTTCGGCTGACAAACCTTTATAACTAACTAAATTTCAAATGTTTCAAAGAACGATTTTATGTTTTAATGGGACAGTAATGATGATTTATTTCGGATTTAACGTTTCAATGACGTTAAGAACCGTCATACCTTTTATCTTTAACTAAACATATATGATCATAAAGATTTGAACGCATGCCTTATATTGAAAATTCTCATTATGAGACTGATTTTATTTTCCAAAATGGACATATTTCAACCATCTATTCGGGAATAATCCGCAAGTTGGGATCTCCAGATTATGATCGAGAAAGACTTGACCTTCCGGATGGCGATTTTCTACTATTGGATAAATATGTGCAAAACAAAGAAATGGCCATTCTTCTGTGTCATGGGCTTGAAGGCGACTCGAGAAAAAACTACAACAACGCTTGCGCCAATTATTTTATCGAAAAAGGTTTTTCAGTTTTTGCTTGGAACAATAGAAGTTGTGGAGGCGAAATGAATTTATTGCCAAAACTCTATCATCATGGTTCGATTGATGATTTGGAGTTTGTTGTCAAGCATTTATGTAAGAAAAATTTTAAAAAGATATTTTTGGTAGGTTTTTCATTGGGTGGTGATCAAATTTTGAATTATTTAGGAAGGAATACAATTCCTCCCCAAGTAAAGGCAGCTGTTGCAATCTCTGCTCCTTTCCAGTTGAGATCGAGTTCTGAAAAATTACAGGAAGGATTAAGCAAGATATATTTAAGTAGATTTATACGAAAAATACGAACTAAAATTGCGGCCAAAGTATTGCAGTTCCCAGATGCTGTCCCATCTGATGCGGGAAAATCCATTAAAAATTTTGATGATGTGGTCTCACGCTTTATTGTTCCCGTTCATGGCGGATACAGAGATTTGGAAGATTACTATTTACAAGCCTCACCCGGAAATTCTGTCGATGGGATAAAATTGCCAATCTTGGTAATAAATGCGTGGGACGATCCCATTTTAGGGAAAGATGATCATCCTGTAGAGCTTGCCAAGAATCACGACTACCTATTTTTGGAAACCCCACATCATGGTGGCCATTGTGCCTTTCCTTTAAAAATCTCGAAAAATCCCTATTCTGTTGTTAGGGCATACGAGTTTTTTCAAGAGATGGGAGGAGGGTGAAGATGAAATTGAAGATGAAGATGAAGATGAAGATGAAGATGAAGATGAAGATGAAGATGAAGACGAATATGTTATTTTCCCCTTTAGGGGTCAGGGGTTCAGACGAATTTGGCGATGAAGACGAAGTCCAAGACGAATATGTCATTTCCCCCCTTTAGCGCCTGTCCCGAACTGGCTTCGGGAGGGTCAGGGAGTAAAAGCAATTCCCCAACCTATCTCCGCTTCAACTGCCATCTTCTCGCATTTTGCTGACTGTCGATGGGTGAGTTAAATTGATGTCCTTCATTAACTTGACGGATATTTTCAATGGTGTAGAACGCCTTTGGATGGTGCTCATTGATACCTTCTATTAACCGTTCCAGGTTTTCTCTCTTTACAACAAAAAATACAAGATTCACTTTTCCTTTTCTTCCCATGGCATCAACAAGTGAATAACTGAACTTATTTTCGTGCAGGAATTCCAACATCCCTTCGTTGATTTCCTTGGTGATCAACCGCAACACAGCCATTCCTACCGCAAGACGTTCTTCCACATACATTCCCACAAAAGTTCCCGTAGCGAAACCCCCTGCATAGGCCAAATAAGCAAAAATATTGTCCACTTGCGATATAATTTGTCCCACGGCAAGCAACCAAATAAAGGCCTCGAAAAAACCAAGGATGGGAGCGATGTTCCGTTTTCCGTTCATCACAAAAATGATGCGTATGGTTGAAAGGGTCACATCACAAACACGGGCAAAGAAAATCAATAACGGAAGAATCAAGTATCTGAACAAATCCGAACTAAATCCCATATTGGTGAAAAACTCTTGCATAAATTACAGTTTAAATATACTATCTCAATCATATAAAGATTTAAAAGCCAGATATTTGAAAAGTATATTATTTATTCTTTTTATTGAATAGCAAATGTAATACGTATAAAGAAGCATTGCTTCTAAATACAAAAGATTGACAAAATTTTAAGAAGAAATAGTTTTTGGAGGATGAAGAGGGTAGAGCAGATTTTATAAGTTATGAGTTATGAGTTATGAGTTATGAGTTCAGAGTTCTCGGTGTGAAAAAAAAAAATATATAATTATTAATTCCAAATCAAAAGGTTCCTGAGTGTTTTGAAAGCATAAACTTAATATGAAAGTTCTAGGGGGATTAATTGCTTTCAAAATTTATCGAAGGACGCTTTCAAAATTTTTCGAAGGAGCTACGATTGAAAACTTTTGTTTTTTTCCTGACCACTGGCCACTGACCTGTGACCCCTGAATACGGAAAACTAAAAATCACCATCCCCCAGAAGCACCACCGCCACCAAATCCGCCGCCGCCGAAACCTCCTCCGAAGCCGCCACCGCCTCCGCCGCCGCCAAATCCGCCGCCACCGCCAAAACCGCCGGTACGACCAAGACTTGACAAAATGAGGATATCCAGCAATCCCCCGCCACGGCCGCCTCTTCCGCCTTTTCCACCTTTTCTAAATAGAGAGAGGAGAATTATGATGAAAATGAAGATTATAAAGAAAGGAATATGGCCACTATCTTTTTTTCCGAAATCCCGATCCTCCTTAAACTCCCCTTTTAATGCCGCAAAAATGGCATCACTGCCTTTATCGAGTCCAGCATAATAATTTCCATCTTTGAATTCGGGAATCATAATCCGATTAATGATCCGCTCCGACATTAAATCCGTAATTCGGTATTCAATTCCGTACCCGGTATTGATATCCACTTTTCGGTCGTCTTTGGCCAGTATAATTACAATCCCATTATCCTCTCCTTTTTGACCAATTCCCCATTTTTGTCCCCATTCTGCTCCCAGCATGGAAATATCCTCTCCGTTTGTAGATCCAATTACAATACAAACAATCTGGGTAGAAGTAGAATCGGCGTAGCGGACTAATTTATTTTCTAAAGAAGTTTTTTGGGAGGGAGTAAGTAGATTTATATAATCATAAACGGAAGTCTCTTTCGATGGTTTGGGCGGAATCTCATATTGCGCCAAAGCAGTCCCAGAGATAAACCAAGCAACGATGAATAAAAGAATTGTGGAATATTTCTGAAAAGTTCTTAACATCAATTATTTTTTGACTACTGACTACTGACTACTGACTACTGACTACTGATTAACCAACCGAAATATCATCCGGCAGTTCATTTTTATCATCCTTCTGATAAGGGAAATATTTCTTTAACTGCTCGCCGGCTTTAAGTATTCCGTTCACCAAGCCTAATTTCATTTCGCCATCTTTAAAATGGTTTATCATAATATCCTTGGTGCTTTCCCAGAAATCCTGTCCTACTTTGTCATTAATACCTTTATCACCCATTATTACGAGTGTACGATCTTCAACTGCAACATAGATAAGTACTCCATTGCTTTCCTTGGTGTTTTGCATATTCAGCAAATTAAACACCTCTTCTGCACGATCAAGCGCATCTTTTTGTTCATCTTCTTTGGTGCCTTCAGGATTTGTATGCGCCTCCAGATGGATTCGTATTTCTCCAGAAGTATTTTTTTCTGCAATGCGAATTGCACCAATTACAGCTGCTTGATCATCTGTGCTCAAAAAATCATCTACTTTCGACATATTTTTAAATTGATTTAAGACGATAAGACTTATGACATAAGACTTTTTTTATTTTAAGATCTGATGCCTAATGTACAGCCTTATGTCATTATTGTTTTATAAAATTCGAAAATCTTTCTTAAACTGAACACTGAACACTGACCACTGCCAACTGCAAGTGTCCACTGCAAACTTACTTCTTATCTTTTCCGAAATCAAAATCCACTTTAGGAGCGGTTTCAGTGCCCGCTTCAGCTTCAAAATAAGGTTTTGTTTCAAATCCGAGTAATCCAGCTACCATATTTGTCGGGACTTTTCGTATTTCCGGATTGTAAAGTCTCAGGGTTTCATTATACCTATTTCGTTCAACGTTAATTCGATTTTCGGTGCGCTCCAATTCATTTATCAGTTCTTTAAAATTCTCATTGGCTTTTAGATCAGGATATCGTTCAAAGGTGAGCAACATTCGTGATAAAGCAGATGAAAGACCTGCTTGAGCTTCTTGAAATTGGGCCATTTGTTCAGGAGTTGCCTTGGATGGATCTACAGTCATGGCGGTGGCTTTACTACGCGCTTCCGTCACTGCGATCAAGGTTTCCTGCTCAAATTCCGCATAACCCTTGGCTGTATTTACAATATTGGGAATTAGATCGGCCCTACGTTGGTACGAACTTTCCACATTTCCCCATTGGGCCATAACGTTTTCGTCCAGGTGAACCAATCTATTGTTTACGGAAGCAATCCAGCCTCCAATAATTAAAATAAGACCGAGTATAATAATAAGTGGTAACCATTTTTTCATAATGTGTTGGTTTTAGAGTTCTTCTTTGATTTTTAATAATTCTGCTTTAACTGCCTTCAATTTACGTATAATCTCAAACTGGTCTAAGGTTTTTTGTTTGTTTTGCTTAAGATGGATTTTTGCCCCATCCAGGGTAAAACCTCGTTCTTTTACTAAATGGTAAATAAGTTCTAGATTTTTTATATCCTGAGGCGTAAATCTTCTGTTTCCTTTGGCGTTTTTCTTTGGTTTCAATACATCAAATTCCTTTTCCCAAAACCGTATCAACGATGTATTCACACCGAAAGCTTCAGCCACTTCGCCAATGCTATAATACAATTTTTCCGGAAGGTCTATGTGCATTTTTTTAATTATGAATTATGAATTATGAATTATGAATTATGAATATTAAGTTATGAGTTATGAGTTATGAGTTATGAGTTATGCCGTCTACCGTCTACCAACTACCGACTACTACAACCGTCTACCAACCACTCTCTACTCTCATTTCTAATCCAGCGATTGATTCTCCTGTTGTGCTTTTTTCAACATATCCTCAAATTCTTCGGCAGTCAAACTTCCGTAATAAAAGTTCATCGGATTGATACGTTCGCCATCTTTAAAAACTTCATAATGCAAGTGAGGACCTTCGCTTCGCCCCGTGCTTCCTACAAAACCTATGAGGTCACCTCGCTGGACTTTTTGTCCTGCTTTCACATTGTATTTGTACAAATGGCCATACAGGCTTTCATATCCATAACCATGATCTATCACGATGTGGTTTCCATAGCCCGTTGCCTTGTTATCCGCTCTGGTTACAACGCCATCACCGGTTGCATAGACGGGTGTACCCCGAGGCGAACTGAAATCCATACCATAATGAAATTTTCTTGCCTTTGTAAAGGGATCGGTTCTATATCCATAGCCGGAGGCAACTCTTGTTAAATCCTCATTCCGAACTGGTTGGATGGCAGGGATTGCAGCCAATAATTTTTCCTTGTTTTCCGCAAGCTTAGCTATTTCATCCAGTGATTTTGATTGGATTACAATCTGTTTTGTCAAGATATCCAGATTTCGAGTTGTGTTGATTATGAGCTTGGAATTATCAAAACCTTCCAGA
The DNA here is from genome assembly GCA_034676445.1 of Aequorivita sp. Taxonomy (GTDB): domain Bacteria; phylum Bacteroidota; class Bacteroidia; order Flavobacteriales; family Flavobacteriaceae; genus Aequorivita. Next base: position 632,280 of record JAUCCE010000005.1, on the reverse strand, counting down.
TCCTTATATCGGTTTATACCTCCAAAACCCGCTTTTCGTTGTTCATCAGGAATGGGGTTGGACTCAAAGTAAACCCGATAAAGATTGTTGTCCCGTTCTTCTACTTCACCTAAAACCGCTTGGGCCTGGTTTATTTTTTTGTTGAGAAGTTCAAACTGGAGCTGCATATTTGTTAATTCCCTCCTAAGTGCAAGTTCCTTTGGTGTTTGAACTGATGGAAGATTGATGTACACCAACAACAGCAAAAAACCGCTCAAAAACATACCAAGAAAACTGAGAATGAAAATTTTTAGTCTTCTTCCTTTTTTTCTTTCTATTTTTCGGTACGAAAGCGTTTCACTATCGTAGTAATATTTAACCTTAGACATGCGTTAAAAATTGCTATTTTTGCCACGCTGTTTTGCGCGAATTAAAGGTAACGATTTACAAATATAGAAATTGTTAGCACTTCTCCATAACTGCCAAACTTTAGGAAAAATTTATAATAAATAGAGGATCTGCATTTAATTTCCATTAAAGTGGAAAAAGACAGCTCGAAAAATTAAAAAAAGTCGCACCGTCAATACACTTGTGTTTAGTCCTTCAACTTTACTTAGAAAATTATTCTAATTGAAGTAACAGTGAAAATATCAAATATTAAGCCAAATGAAGTCCAAAGAGATTCGCTCCCAATTTTTAGAATTTTTTAAATCCAAACATCACCTTATCGTTCCTTCTGCTCCAATGGTGGTAAAAAACGATCCTACTTTAATGTTCGTCAACAGTGGAATGGCACCGTTTAAAGAATATTTTCTTGGAAATGGAAAACCAAAAAGCAATCGCATTGCCGATACACAAAAATGCCTTCGCGTAAGTGGGAAGCACAATGATTTGGAAGAAGTAGGGATGGATACGTACCATCACACCATGTTTGAAATGTTGGGGAATTGGAGTTTTGGAGATTATTTTAAGAAGGAGGCAATTGAATGGGCGTGGGAATTGCTTACCGAAGTTTTTAAAATTGATAAAGACATTCTGTACGTTACCATTTTTGAAGGAGATGAAAGCGAAGGTCTGGAGCGCGATACTGAAGCTTATAATCTTTGGAAGCAATTTGTTCCCGAGGATCGGATTTTAAATGGAAATAAAAAAGATAACTTCTGGGAAATGGGCGATCAAGGCCCATGCGGACCGTGTAGTGAAATCCATGTTGATATCCGATCTGTAGAAGAAAAAACAAAAATTCCCGGAAGAGATTTGGTGAATCAAGATCATCCGCAAGTAGTGGAAATCTGGAATTTGGTTTTTATGCAGTTCAACCGAAAAGCTAACGGTTCTCTAGAAAAGTTATCCGCACAGCATGTTGACACTGGAATGGGATTTGAACGCTTGTGCATGGTTCTCCAAAATAAACAGAGCAATTATGACACGGATGTTTTTACACCGCTAATTCGGGAAATTGAAGCGATAACCAATTCGAAGTACGGAGAAGACGAAAAGAAAGACATCGCTATCCGGGTAATTGCAGACCACGTTCGGGCAGTTGCTTTTTCTATTGCCGATGGTCAATTGCCAAGCAATACCGGAGCGGGATATGTAATCAGAAGAATTTTGCGCAGAGCAATCCGTTACGGATTTACATTTCTGAATAAAAAGGAACCATTCATTTATAAATTGGTCGAAACCCTGTCTGCGGAAATGGGAGAATCTTTTCCAGAATTGATTGCTGAGAAGAATTTAATGACCAATGTAATTCGCGAGGAGGAGCAATCTTTTCTGCATACCCTCGATCAAGGTTTGGTTTTGCTTGAAAATATTATTGAAACCTCTAATTCCAAGAGCCTGTCCACCGATAGGCGGGAGATTTCAGGGAAAAAAGCGTTTGAACTATATGACACTTTCGGTTTCCCCATTGATTTAACAGCATTGATTCTTCGCGAACGTGGTTATTCCTTAGATGAAAAGGAATTCGATACAGAACTTCAAAGACAGAAAGAACGTTCCCGTTCAGCCACTAAAGTAGAAACTGGTGATTGGATTGAATTAGTTGAAGATGATGTAGAGGAATTTGTGGGTTATGATACGCTACAGACACCAGTGAAAATTACTAAATATAGGAAAGTTGAAAGTAAAAAAGATGGTGAAATGTACCAGTTGGTTTTCAATCTGACGCCATTTTATCCTGAAGGCGGCGGGCAGGTAGGAGACAAGGGCTATTTAAAAGCTGCCGACGGTGGAGTGACCTATATTGTCGATACGAAAAAAGAGAATAATTTAATTATTCATTTCTCCAAAACACTTCCTCGAAATCTGGAAGCTACCTTTCAGGCGGTTGTCGATGAGAAACAACGTGCCCGAACTGCGGCTAACCACACGGCAACTCACTTACTGCATCAAGCCCTGAGAAACATTCTCGGTACTCACGTAGCCCAAAAAGGAAGTATGGTCCACAGCCGTAACCTGCGTTTCGACTTTTCGCACTACAGTAAAGTTAGTGACGAGGAGTTGAAACAAGTAGAAGATTTTGTCAATGCACGGATTCGTGAGGGAATTGCTTTGGAAGAACGAAGAAATATTCCGTATAACCAGGCAATCGATGAAGGAGCTATAGCCCTGTTTGGAGAAAAATACGGGGATTCTGTTCGAGCCATAAAGTTTGGAAAATCAATGGAACTCTGTGGTGGAACCCATGTACCCAATACAAATGATATTTGGCATTTTATCATCACTTCCGAAGGTGCTGTTGCTTCTGGAATAAGGAGGATTGAAGCCATCACAGGAGATACTGCCAAACAGTATTTTATTGATAGAAGTGAATCCTTTGCCACTATTCAAAAAACTTTGAACAATGCAAAGGATCCAGTTAAGGCCGTGGAAACTCTTCAGGAGGAAAATCATGAGTTGCAGAAACAAGTCAAGGAATTATTGAAAGACAAAGCAAAAAACCTGAAAGGCGACCTTAAAGCTGAAATTGAGCAAATAGGTGGAGTGAATTTTCTCTCAAAAAAGATTGATCTAGACGCCGCAGGAATGAAAGATTTAGCTTTTGAAATGGGCGGAGAAACTGAAAATCTATTTCTAGTTTTTGGTGCTGAACATGACGGTAAAGCATTGCTGGCTTGCTATATCTCAAAGGAATTGGCGACCAAAAAAAACCTCGATGCTGGAAAAATAGTCCGAGAACTAGGGAAATATATCCAAGGTGGGGGTGGTGGGCAACCATTTTTTGCCACCGCCGGTGGAAAAAATCCAGCGGGGATCGATGAAGCTTTAGAGAAAGCCAAAACCTTTGTGTAGCTCTGCGTTTTCTCTGTGCCACTCTGCAAAATGGCTATTACGCCGATTTGTGCAGAGAACCACGGAGCTTCGCAGAGTTTATAAAGACTCAAGAAAATGAAACTCCAAACCCAAATACCTCTCAAACCCCAAGAAAATCAAATAGATTATTCTTCCAAAATCCTTTTGCTGGGGAGTTGTTTTTCAGAAAATATAGGAGCTAAGTTCGATTATTTTAAATTTCGAAATCTTCAGAAGCCGTTCGGCGTAATTTTCAATCCTATTTCCATAGAAAACTTGATCGAGCGGGCGATTGCTTTTAATCGATTTTCCGAAGAAGATATTTTTCAGCACAATGGAATCTGGAAATGTTTTGAAGTACATTCCCAACTTGATTCATTAGATAAGAGTGAAATCTTATCCAATTTGAATAATGAACTCCTGAATTTAAGGGAAGCAATTCACACATCAACACATATCATTTTCACCTTTGGCACTTCATGGGTTTATCGAAATCTTGAAAGTAACAAAATCGTGGCGAACTGCCATAAACTTCCCCAAAAACATTTTAAAAAGGAATTGCTTTTAATTGATGCGGTTTCGAAAAGTATTCAAAATACAATCGAAAAAATTTCATCGGTAAATCCAGAGGCTTCTATTATACTGACAATCTCGCCTGTTCGACATATAAAGGATGGTTTCGTTGAAAATTCCTTGAGCAAAGCACATTTGATAGCGGCTATTCAGTTCTCTCTTAATCGTAAATCCAATTCCGATAGTTATCGGAACGTGAAGCTTAAAACCTCCTATTTCCCTTCCTATGAAATTATGATGGACGAGCTTCGCGATTATCGATTTTATTCCGAAGACATGTTGCATCCAAACAAAACAGCTATTGAAATTTTATGGCAAAAGTTTTCCCAGGTATGGATTTCTATGGAGACACAGCATATTCAGAAAGAAATTTCTTCCATTCAATCAGGATTACTCCACAGATCTTTCAAAAACAATAGTCCAGAACATCTTCGCTTTTTGAAAAATTTGCAACACAAGATTGATAAAATTCAACACGACTTCCCCCAAATAAGTTTTTAATTCCCCAGTCATAAATAAAGAATACGGCAAATGCCTTATTGCGTTCCTATTGCTTTTCCCGCAACTTTGTTTGAACAATAATCACGTTTCCGTTTACAGCGGGGAATTAAAACCTTTTATTATGAAAACATTTAAAAAAACAATTTTAGTATTAATGGCAGTTGTTGCAGTTAGTCTCACCTCTTGTAAAAAAGACGATGATGGAGGTGGGGGAGGAAATGCCGCTGCTGGAACTGTGAGTGCGAAAGTTTCTGGGTCGAGTTATAATTCCGAGCCCATGCTTACCAGTGCTAGTCATGTTGAGTCAAATGGTGTAAGAACGCTATTAATTACCTCAAACACTATGAATGGACGAAATATTACGCTTGGAATCAATGCGGGATTTGAGGGAGTTGGCGAATACGTTATTGGCGGCGGCCCCAATGTTTTTGTAAGTGGTAGCTATACCGAAGTAGATGCTGCAAATCCAATGGATGCCCAGATATGGCTTGCTCCTTATGATGAATCCGTTGCGGGGAAAATAAATATCTCTGAGTTTTCGGATACTACTATTAAGGGAACTTTTAACTTTAAAGGAAAGAATGCGGATGGTACTTTCAAGGACGTTACCGAAGGTTCCTTTAATGTCAATTTTGAATAAAAATAGAAAATCTCATTTATAGGAATTTTTTAAGTGGCCGGGGACGACGATAGTTCGCTCCTCGGTTTTTTTGTTCCCGAAATTCTTTCCGAAATTCGACATTGACAAAAATTGAGGATATTGAAAGTAATATTGCAATATTACGATGACCTCAGATTTTATAAGGATTTGCAAGGGACGCACTTGCTTTTTTCTTTCCTCTCAACTCGTAACTCTTTACCCTCCTCTCGTTTATCCGCCGAAGGAGGACGGCCAAGCTCTGAATTCAGAATTATGCCCACCCATTCCCACCAATAGAAAAAAGACGTAAGTCCTTCACTCGGGCCTGACTGAGATCACGAAATTTATCCAACTTGGACTCAAAATACTGCCACGAATAACACAAACTTGCCTGGCCGGCAGGCAGGTTTACACAAATGAGCTCCATTTTCGAAAATAGCTGCGCAATCAGCATCGTTCTAAATTTTATGAACCGGTCTGCCGGAAGACAGGTGTAACAGACCTGTCTTTATAGCAAGGGGCAGGCTTTCATTCTGTTTTAGGTGCTTTAGTTCAGGGGGGGGTCGGTTTATATTTATAACTCTGGTAAAATAAAACTTATTGGTTTACATATTGTTATAGAAGTAGTTAGATGATAGTCCGAACTTCAAACAAGTCCTACGTCTTACGCCCTTTAGTCTTAAGTCCTTTTTTAAATACTAAATCTCCCTTGGACCTCTGGAGTTTCCTTATAACGGATAACACATTGACGGTAGATCTCGAGTGCTTCTTCGGCATTTCCCCAGCCGCCTACATCTACCCGTTTTTTCTCAAGGTCTTTATATACTTTAAAGAAATGCTCTATTTCCTTTATCATATGCGGGTTTAGGTCGCCTAAATCGTTTAGCTGGTTCCAGATGGGGTCGGACATTGGGACACAAATAATCTTTTCGTCCGGACCTTTTTCATCGGCCATATGGAATACTCCGATAGCCTTCACTTCCATCACGCACATTGGGAAAGTAGGTTCGTGTCCAAGGACCAAAACATCCAAGGGATCCCCATCCAGCGCATAGGTATCCGGAATAAAGCCGTAATCGGCAGGATACATCATACTGCTAAACAGCATACGGTCGAAGCGGATTTTCTTTAGCTCAAAATCGTATTCATATTTATTGCGGCTGCCTTTGGGAATTTCTATTAGGACGTCGAATGTTTTGCTCATGTTGCTTTTCTTTCTAAGATTTTATTTTGAGGGTGCAAAAGTAAGGTTTTTGATCCTTGTTAAAAATGAAATAAGAACAAGATTTTAAACTCAAGGAAAACAGACAATACTTCTACTGTAATATTATTGAATTTAAGCTAATGAACAGAAATTTACTTTTATGAGATTTCTCCCTCTTGCCGAATGACAAACGATAAAGAGTCGGGGAAATTAGATAAAGGTTTTAATAGGATGCTTTTATTCTTTCCACCACTTCCCCGATCCTTTGCAGGGTTGCACTGTCCTCCAGCCCGTGCCGCTCTTTTAACCACTCGATGGTATTGTAGCCGATATTTACTGCGCCGTCCTGATCTTCCCAAACCATTACTTTCATCGGTAGATCAATGGCTATGGATTGTTTGGTCTGTATCAATATTGTTCCGATCTTGGGATTGCCGAAAAGAATAACAGACGTTGGCCTCAATTCCAGGCCTTTCTTTTTTGCTTCTGCGGCGTGGTCAATATGGGCAAAAAGATGCCATCCCTCCTCCGCTATCTTATGGATTATCTTGTTTACGGTTTCCGTGACCGAAAAATTGCTTTTTAATGTTTTTATACCTTGCATTGATGTAGAATTGAATTTAAATAAAGGTAGGGAATTTTGGCGAAAAATATTTGGGAGACGAGAGGCGGGAGACAGAAGTTATTAGCTTGGAAGATTCGGGATTCGGGATTCGTTAATTCGGAAGTTTGGAATTTGGAATTTGGAATTTGGATTTTGGTAATAATACTTTATTCCTCATCAAAGGTTCGGTATCTGGAAAGAAAGATGTAAAAAAGACCGTAGAAAACAAATCCGATGGAGGTCAAGACCATTAGCACTCTGCCGGTAAAGGATTGATCCAAGAACGAAAAAGCATCGGCAATTCCTTTTATCTCGTGACTGCCAGTATAAAAACCCGCTCTCAAAAAGAAATAGGCAATAATAGCAACGATAAAGGCTCTGGAATAGAATCCGATTTTTCCCCCGAGGAGCACCAACTGAGATCCCTTATATTCCTCCAAATTGAATTGATTCATAAGTCCTCCCTTAAAAACTCCAATGGAAAGGATCACAGCTTGGATTGCCAAAATGATTCCAACAACAATAAAAATGATCGAAACTGCGGTAGGGCCTAAGAAGTCCAGATACCTTGTACTTGGATCTTTTCCCGAGGAACTAAAGAGATGATAAAAGGCCAAGATTGCCAATAAAGTATAGACAAGGCCGGTAATAAAAAATCCAATCCGCATAAATATCGCTTTTTTACCCCCTATTTTTTCAGGATTCTTTATGCCGCGCACGAACATCCAGAAGGAATAACACAACAATCCAACTCCCAAGGCAGTGAGAAGAAATTGGCCAAACGCCTGTTTCTTAAAAAATAGCAAAGCTTGATTGGTGCCAGAACTTTTTCCACCTAAATTCAAGGCAGCCAAAAGGGAAAGCACACCGATTACCACGTAAATAAGCCCCTTGGATATAAACCCAATAATGGCTGTGGTCTGTATCGATTTTTTTACCATTGGTGCTTGAGTTATTCTGTTCGGTGAAATTACGATTTGTTTTGGAAAGAGGGGTTGGTTGGGATTTGGGATTTGTTAATTTGGGATTCTGGATCACTACTGTCCGACAAAAGGAGTTATTAAACTTTGGAAAGCTCCTTAGGTTCTATTTTCCTACCTAAATATTCAATACCAAATTATATACTGTCTGGAGGATGGGAGAAAACAAAACTTTGTAAATCAAAATTTATTGGGCTTTTAGATGGTCACCGAAGAATCGGCAGGACAATAGACAAACCCAAAAAAAATAAAAATCCCCGAACAAAACTGTCCGGGGATTATGTGGTGCCTCCAGCCCCGAAGGATCGGGGGAACTAGGGACAAACCCCCAAAAACAAAAATCCCCAGACAAAACTGTCCGGGGATGATGTGGTGCCTCCAACCCCGAAGGATCGGGGGAATTAGGGACAAACCCCCAAAAACAAAAATCCCCGAACAAAACTGTCCGGGGATTATGTGGTGCCTCCAGCCCCGAAGGATCGGGGGAACTAGGGACAAACCCCCAAAAACAAAAATCCCCAAACAAAACTGTCCGGGGATTATGTGGTGCCTCCAACCCCGAAGGATCGGGGGAACTAGGGACAAACCCCCAAAAACAAAAATCCCCGAACAAAACTGTCCGGGGATTATGTGGTGCCTCCAAGAATCGAACTAGGGACACATGGATTTTCAGTCCATTGCTCTACCAACTGAGCTAAGGCACCCTAATTGAGAGGGCAAATATAAAGCTATTTTCGTTTTTGCAAAACATTAATGAAAAAAATACCGATAAATATTTACCTCATTTAATAACATCTTAACAAAGAGTTAAATAACCTAGTTGTATTTTTAACACCTTAAATAAAAGGATGAATCTGGTAATTGACGTTGGAAACACGATGATCAAGCTTGGTGTTTTTAATTTGGAACAACTTAAGCTCAAGAAAACGTGTAAGAAAGAGGATTTTTTGCAGACCCTCAGGGAGGTTTCCAAAAGCTTTCCAAATATAAAAAACGTTTTGGTTGCTACCGTAGGACATCTTACCGAAGAGCAATCGGCAGAACTTGAGCATCATTACTCCGTATTATATCTGGACCAAAAAACGGAGGTTCCTTTTAACAACAAATATTCCACGCCTCATACTTTGGGAGTTGATCGCATTGCCGTTATAAGTGCGGCAGCGCAACAATTTCCGAACAAAAACGTTTTGGTCGTCGATGCGGGCACCTGCATTACATATGATTTTATCAGTTCGGAAAATGAATATTTAGGAGGAGCCATTTCCCCGGGAATTACACTTCGTTATCAAGCATTACATTCATTTACGAAAAAACTGCCACTGTTAAATGCCCGGCAACCAGAAAGTTTTATCGGCGATTCAACAGATACCTCGATTCATTCGGGAGTTGTTAATGGAGTTTTGCATGAAATCGATGGGTTTATTGAAAATTATAAAAATAAATTTGCTGATTTAACAGTTATTTTAACAGGTGGTGATACACATTTTTTGCGTGATAGCATAAAAAATGACATCTTTGCCAACTCAAATTTTTTATTGGAAGGTTTGAACCAAATTTTGGAATATAACATACGTTGATGTTTAGAAAAATAATAGTAGGAGTATTTTTACTTATTGCGGGCGGAATAATGGCCCAAGAAGGAACCGCGTCGCCCTATTCTTTTTATGGCATTGGAGTTCTTAAATTCCGTGGTACGGCCGAAAATAATTCAATGGGTGGAATTGGCGTCTTTTCAGATAGTATCCACCTAAACCTTCAAAATCCCGCTTCGTATGCAGGTCTAAAACTGATTAATTACTCGATAGGAGCCAGCCATCAAAGAACTTCCCAAAAAACCAGCACAGAAAGTCAACGGGTTTCTGCCACTTCGGTCGATTATTTAGCTATGGGAATTCCAATGGGTAAATTCGGAATGGGTTTCGGAGTTCTTCCCTATACTTCTGTAGGATACGATTTCCTTTCGAAAAAACCTGATGGAATGACAGAATACTCGGGAAACGGAGGTCTAAACAGGGCTTTCCTTTCCTTAGCCTATCAAGTTACACCAGAATTATCTTTGGGAGTTGATGCGGACTACAACTTTGGAAAAATAGAGAATACTGCAACTTCCCAGCAAAAAGATTTGGATTACGGAACCCAAGCTTTTAATAGTTCAGAGGTGTATGGCTTCAGCTTTAATTTTGGGGCGCTCTATAAAAAGATGATCACTGAAAATCTGGAACTTTCAGGATCCATTACCTATGCACCCGGAACTAACTTAACTTCCGAAAATTACAGAAAAATCAGTACGGTTTCCATTATGTCCGTGGGTATTGTCACGGTGGATTCGCGAGAGATAGACGTACCGAATACTGAACTGAAATTCCCATCTTTGTTTAGTGTCGGTGGCGGTATTTCAAAACCAAAATATTGGGGTGTTGGGGTAGAATATACCCTTCAAGAAACCAGCAATTTTAGCAATAGATCCACACTAACAGAAAACGTTACCTATACAAGCGCGTCAAAATTTCGAATGGGTGGTTTTTATATTCCCCAGTATAGTTCTTTCGGAAATTACGCGAAACGAATGACGTATAGAGCGGGATTCCGATATGAGCAAACGGGCTTAAAGGTTGAGGGACACGAGATCAATGAGTTTGGCATATCTTTTGGAGTAGGAATGCCAGTAGGCCGATTATTCTCAAACTTTAACTTGGGATTTGAAATCGGCAGGCGCGGAACCACAGATTATGGATTGATTCAGGAAAACTTTTTCAATACCTTCCTTAGCTTTTCTCTTAATGACCGCTGGTTCGAAAAAAGATTATACGATTAAATACCTTAATATTAATATCATGAAAATTAGACTTCTTGTATTTTTCTCAGCTCTATTCCTTTCCTTCTCCGGGAATACTTTTGCGCAGGCCCCAGATGACTGTGCCATTACACTTTCTTATTTTATAGAACCTGCTAAGGCCAAAAATTACGAGGCAGCCTTAACGCATTATGATAAGGTTATTAAGGAATGTCCAAAAGCAAGTCTGGCCACCTATCAATATGCCGTAAAGATGTTTGAGTATTTTATCGATGAGAAAAAAGACGAAAGCAAGGTGAACGACCTGATTCAAGCTTGGAGATTGCGTTTGGAGAATTTTCCTGAAAAGACTTCCGAAGGCGAGGTACTTACTACTATCGCACAGTTGAAATACGACCACAACATAGGTACGAAAGAAGAACAATTTAAAGCTTTTGACGAAGCCTTTAAAAAGGATCCCGACAACTTCACCAGTGGAAAAAGCTTATATACTTATTTCTCTTTAGCTGTAGATCTTTTTAATGAAAAGAAAATGGAGCTTCAGGATATTTTCAACCTTTATGACGTGGTTCAGGCAAAAATCGATCAACAGAAAAATAGTCTTGCCGAAAAACTGACTCCATTGATGGACAAGGAAGAGGCAGGAACCGCACTTACCGAGAAGGAGCAACGCGCAAAGGATGTTTATGACAACAATCTTGGAGTATTTGCTACCGTAGAGAGCAGCGTAAACGGAAAATTGGGTCAGCTGGCAGACTGCGAGAACCTGATCCCTTTTTATGAAAAGGATTACGAGAACAAAAAGAACGACATTGAATGGTTAAAAGCCGCCAGTAATAGACTGGATGCTAAAGAGTGTGAAACCAAACTCTCTTCTAAATTGGCAGTGCGGCTTCATGAATTGGAACCAAGTTCTACTTCCGCTTATCTTTTGGGAAAACAAGCTGAGTCTGAAGGAAAGGCATCCAAAGCCCTGGAATATTTCAATCAAGCAGCAGAATTGGAAAAAGACAATGCTAAAAAAGCCCGAATCTATTACAGTATTGCCGAAAATTATCGTAAAAAAGGAAGTTTGGGTACCGCACGAACCTACTATAATAAAATGCTGGAGGTAAAACCATCTGCCGGAATTGCATATTATAGAATCGGCACAATGTATGCTGAAAGCGCCAACAGTTGTGGCACCACAGTATTTGAGAAAAGAGCAATGAACTGGCTTGCCGCAGATATGATGGACAAAGCTGCACGAGTGGACGGAACTATTGCTTCAAACGCAAGAGCCGCTGCGGACAGTTACAGACAACGTGCTCCAAGTAAAACAGATATCTTTTCCGAAAATATGCAGGGAAAAACCATTACCTTTAACTGTTGGGTGGGAGGAAGTGTACGAGTTCCTAATTTATAAAAATGTTCAACATATTTAACTTGTCTAAAAGCGTGATGGCTCTCTTAATGGCCATTACGCTTTTTGCATGTGAAAGCAATTATCAGAACGTAAAAAAACTGAGTATTTCGGATAATGCACCTATTGCCGTAGGGAAGAAAATCAATTTTAAATATACCGATTCAGGAAAGTTGGTCACCAATCTTTTGGCCGATAAACTTCTGGACTACTCCAATCTTCAATTTCCATACAAGGAATTTCCAGAGGGAATAGAAGTACATTTTTGGGGCGAAAAGAATGAAGAGAATACGGTAACAGCAGATTATGCCATTCAATATGAAAATACCGGCTTGATCGATCTTCAGAAAAATGTAGTGGTTACCACCTCAGACAGTGTTGTTTTGAAAGCTAACCAACTCTATTGGGACCAAAAAAACGCTTGGGTATTCACGGACCAGCCTTACCGGATAAATTTTAAGGACGGTTCATATAATGAAGGAGAGAGATTTGACAGCAATCAAGATTTCACCATTTTTCTGTCAAGGAAAAACCAAGGAGTCCAGTTAATAGACAAAAAGAAGAACGAATAAATTTAAAATACGGTGGCTGGAAAGTGAATCCCGTTGTATTTACTGGTCCTTGAGCTCCAAGGATATTGGCATTTAATAAGCAACTTAACAACATTATAATCCCTGAGACCAAGATTTATATGGAAATTAAATTAACTACACGTAAATTGCAGCACTTAACCCTTTAAACAGAAGCAACCCACAATGATGAATAAAGTATATAAAGTTGTAGAATATTTGTATTTGGTGATGGCGGTTTTCTTCGTCTTTGAAACCATCAATAATTGGAACGAAAATCCCGGCCGAGCCTATCTCTTTCTTTCCTTTGTAGTAATTTCTATCTTTATGTTTTTCTTTAGAAGAAACTTTAGAAAGAAAATGGAAGAGCGGAGTAAAAAATAGTTTCTGGTTTAAGGTTTCAAGTTCAAGTTTAATCCAAAACTTTGTAACCAAAACACGGAACTCTTAACTCATAACTCATAACTCATAACTCAAAATTTGGATTACAGCATAATAATCATTGTAAGCATGCTCATTCTCTCCGCCTTTTTCTCGGGGATGGAGATTGCTTACGTTTCCTCCAACAAAATCCATATTGAAATTGAAAAGAAACAAAACAGTTTCTTGGCCAATATTCTCAAAAAAATAACCAGGCGTCCTTCAAAATTTATTGCCACCATGTTAGTTGGTAATAATATCGCATTGGTCATTTATGGTTTTTTTATGGGAGACTTGCTTATGCGATTTATTCCATTAGCTGGATTTAGCGGTCTTTTGGTGCAGACCATTATTTCTACCTTGATCATATTGCTCACTGCCGAATTTCTTCCGAAGGTATTTTTTCAGATCTACGCCAACAGTCTATTTAAGTTTTTTGCCGTACCTGCTTATTTTTTCTATGTAATTTTCTCTCTTATTTCTGAATTTATAATTTGGATATCAGACCTAATTTTAAAAATCTTCTTTAAATCTGAGGGCGATACGGTCCAATTGACCTTCAGCAAAATGGAACTTGGAAATTATATTTCGGAACAAATGGACATTGTGGAAACTAAGGAAGAAGTAGATTCCGAGATACAGATATTTCAAAACGCCTTGGACTTTTCTGAAATTAAGAGTAGAGAAGCCATGATTCCCCGAACGGAGATGGTTGCCGTGGACATAGAAACTTCTCCAAAGGAAGTGGCTAAAATATTTACAGAAACAGGACTTTCCAAAATTTTGGTTTATAGCGATAATATCGATGATATTTTGGGCTATGTCCATTCTTTTGATCTTTTCAAAAAACCTGAAAATCTCCAAAAAATGCTGATGCCAGTGATTTTCGTTCCTGAAACCATGTTGGCCAAAGATGTATTGCACATTCTTAGTAAAAAAAGAAAAAGCATTGCAGTGGTCATTGATGAATATGGAGGAACAAGTGGAATTATTACTGTAGAAGACATCATCGAGGAACTTTTTGGCGAAATTGAAGACGAACACGACAGCGTGGAACTGATAGAGGAAGAACTTGAAGAGGGGCACTACAGATTCTCCGCTCGTTTGGAAGTGGATTATCTAAACGAGGAATACGGGTTGGATCTTGAGGAAAGTGAGAACTACGAAACTCTTGGTGGGCTGATCGTTAACCATACCGAAGAAATCCCAGAAAAGGGTGAAACCGTGAAAATTGATGATTATACTTTCGTGATTCTCGAAGTATCCAGCACAAAAATCGAACTGGTAGAACTAAATATCACAAAGCAAGATTAGTTTTTGCTCTTCAATTTGATTTTTTCCATTATACTTTTTTATTAATGACGGGAAAATGGTATTTTCGCCCCCTGAATAATTGAAAAGAAACGCCTTACTGTCTCTTTTTCAATTCGAGGAAAAAGAGTAATACACAACCAAACCTTTACTTGTCTATCGTATTGATGGAAAAGAATAAAATTAGAACATTAAATGGCAATCTTAAACAACATTAGAAAAAGGGGGATTTTTCTTATCCTTATTATCGCAATGGCACTTTTCGCCTTTATCTTAAGTGACGTATTGACCTCAGGCAATCGAGGGCCAAAGGGACAGGACAATATAGCCACCATCAACGGCACGGACATTCCGCGTCAAAGTTTTATGGAAGAAGTGGAGATGACACAACGTAATTACGGCCCCAATGCCACTACAAATCAGGTAATGAACATGGTGTGGGAGCAGGAACTACGTCGCGTAATTCTTCAAGAACAAATTGAAAAAGCTGGAATTTCAGTTGAAAAAGCTCAACTTGACAACGCTTTAAAATCAACACTTGCCAACAACCCCACATTTCTAAATGACGCTGGACAAGTGGACGATGGTAAAATCCAGGAGTATATTGCCAGCATCAAATCTTCTTCTCCACAAATGTATCAGCAGTGGATCAAATTTGAGGAAGGCACTGCCGAAAACATCATGCAAAACACTTATTTCAACCTAGTAAAAGGAGGATTGAGAAGTACGGTAGCTGAGGGCGAACAAGAATATCATTTTCAAAATGACAACATCAATTTCCAATATGTAGAAGTTCCGTATAGCTCTATTGAAGATAAGGATATTACGGTATCAGATAGCGAGATAGAAAAATATGTGGCTGCACACAAAAATGAGTATCAGACAGATGCTAAGGCAGATATTCAGTACGTTCTCTTCTCTGAGAATCCTTCAGAAAGCGATATTGAAAGCGACAAAGAAGCCGTAGCGTCACTGTTAAAAAACAGAGTTGAATTCAACAGTCAAACAAAGACGAATGACACCGTTCCAGGTTTCAAAAACTCTGAAGATTACGAGAATTTTGTAAATGAGCATTCGGATGTTCCTTTCGTTGACCAATGGTTATTTAAAAACGATTTGACCCCTTCCGTGGCCGACACCCTGATTAACCTTGAAAAAGGTGACGTTTATGGCCCTTATAAAGTTGATAACACCTTCAACTTGACTAAGATTTTGGACACCAAAAGAATGTCTGATTCGGCAGATTCCAAACATATTTTGATTCGATATGTTGGCACCATGCGTGCTCCTGAAACTATTACCCGCACCAAGGATGAAGCAAAGAAATTGGCGGACAGTATTTTGACCGTTGTGAAAAAAGACAAGTCTAAATTTGCAGAACTGGCATCAGAATTTTCAGACGACAGCTCCAAGGATAATGGCGGCGATCTGGGAACTTCCACTCCAGGAAGAATGGTCCCACCGTTCGACGCATTTATATTTGACAACCCAACAGGAACTATAGGCTTGGTGGAAACCGATTTTGGATACCACATTGTTGAAGTCGGCAAAAAATCCGAACCTAAAAAAGCTATCAAAGTGGCAACGGTTGTTAAAAATATTGAGCCCTCAGAAAAAACGATAAACGATGTATTCTCTCAAGCTTCCAAATTTGAAGTAGCTGTAAGCAAAGGTGATTTCACAGAAATTGCCAAGGAACAAAATCTAGAGATAAAACCTGTGAACAAAATCGGGAAAATGGATGCCACGATTCCTGGGATTGAAAACAACCGAACTATCGTAAACTGGGCATTTAACGACGACACCAAAGTAGGCGATACCAAACGATTTAGTGTATCTGATGGTTACGTAATTGCACAACTTACCCGTAAGAACAAGAAGGGTCTTATGCCCGTTTCAGAAGCTTCTGCAACGGTAAAACCAATTCTTATTAAAGAAAAGAAAGCTGAACAAATTCGTAAGTCCATTACAGGAAGTACAATAGACGAAATCGCCAAAAATCAAAATGTAAGTGTGAAAACTGCATCTCAAGTCACAATGGCAAACCCAAGAATTGGTTCTTCCTCTGAGCCAAAAGTTGTAGGAATGGCATTTGGAACCAAAGCTGGAGAAACCACCCCTTTAATTGATGGCAACGACGGTGTTTATATGGTTAAGGTAACTGCCTTCAACCCAGCGCCTAAATTGGAATCTTATGTAAACCAAGCCAATCAACTTAGTTCAAAAGATGCTCCAGCCGCTCAAGGCAAAGTTTTTGAAGCTCTTAAAAAGAAAGCGGAGATTGAAGATTACCGTGCAAATTTCTACTAAAACGTAGATTCAGAATTTTTATAAAAGCCCTGTTCCTTTCGGAATGGGGCTTTTTGCTTTAAACTTTTTAATCAAAATTTGTCCAAATAAAGAATTATGGGTTAATTTTAGACTTTAAGACGAAAAAACCTTTTTACTATGAATCAAGATGATATTATAAAATCAATCAACGAGAAATACCAAAATCTGGGTGAAAATCCAGACACTTATTATGCTGGGCTTTTACAAACCAAACCCATTACTTATTGGGATTACATACAAGTTGACACGCTGCTTACCCTTCAAAAAACACGAACGGATTTTAAAGATGAGAAAATCTTTGTGATGTACCACCAAGTCACCGAGCTCACCCTGAAAATGATGGTTCACGAAATTCAACAGCTTTCAGAAGGCGAAAATTTGTCTGAGGAAATCTGGCTCAACAAACTCGACGACTCAAAAGATATACAAGAATGCTCATTACCTCTTTTGACATTATGAAAGATGGTATGAGTTATGACGATTACAATATATTCCGCTCCGCACTTACCCCTGCCAGCGGATTCCAAAGTGCACAATTCCGCGTGTTGGAGCTCTATACTACCCGACTAAAAAACCTCATCAATTCTCAAGGTCGAGAACGCCTTCCAGAAAATCCGGACATGGATGATTATTTTGACAATATCTATTGGAAAGATGCGGGACTCAATCGGAAAACAGGAAAAATGTCGTTGACCCTTCGACTATTTATTGAAAAATACGAAGACGGTTTTAAACAACTTGCCAGAAAAGTCCAAGGAAAAACCCTTGAGGAACGCGTGGAGCAAATGGAAAACCCTTCGGATGAATTAAAGGAAAAACTTAAGCAATTCGATCATTTCTATAATGTGGCCTGGCCCATTGTTCATTTAGATACCGCACAACATTTCTTGGATAGTAAAGGCGAAACGAAAGCTGCCACGGGAGGTTCGGAATGGAAAAAATACCTACATCCAAAATATCAACAACGCAAATTTTTCCCTAATCTTTGGGCTCCAGAAGAATTGGCAACTTGGGGCGAATAAATTTATTCCGAATCAAAACTGTCATGGAAATCAAAATCAAACGCATCTATGAGGAAGCTGTCAAAAGTGATGGCACGAGAATACTTGTCGACAGAATCTGGCCACGAGGCATCAGCAAGGAAGATGCCCACTTGGACGATTGGATAAAGGAAATAGCACCTTCTACCGAACTTCGGAAATGGTTTGACCACAAAGACGAACGTTTTGACGAATTTTCAAAAAAATATAAGATAGAACTTAAAGACCACAAAGACCTAACGGATGCGTTGTTGGAAAAAGCGAAAAAGAAACGGCTTACCTTAGTTTATAGTGCCAAGAATGAGCTACATAACCAAGCCGTGGTCCTCAAGAAATATCTGGAGGAGCAATAGTACCTTACTTTTTTCTGGGCTGATAGTTTTTAAAACAATCCTAGATTTCAAGAAGATCGTTGGGCTTTACTTCCAATTTCGAGAATCCTAAAAAATTTAAATTTATAAAGTACCTACACTTATTCCGAAGTATCGCCAGCAGATTTTGAACTCTTTAAGTACATAATAAAATAAGCTGTATTTTTGCTTGACCAGCTTGAAAGAGAGCAAAAATCCTATTAAATAGTAAAATATCTAGAAAAACTCACTCTTTAGAATTCGGGAGAACTCCTGTTATTTAGGAATAAAACCGAATGGACAATCAAAGTATAACCCATACGAATATCTTTTTTTAGACAGATGAAACATCTTGCCTTAATTTTATTCATTTCAATATCCTTTCAAGTAAGCGCACAAATTCTCAATGCCGAATCCTTAAGAAAAGTAACCGATACTTCTGGTTTTACCGGATCGGCAAGTCTTGATTTTTCGGTTAAAAAAGATGTAAATGAATATTTTGGCTTTCGCAGTAATATCCATCTACAATACAAAATGAATAGAAATTTGGTATTGATCAAAAACGATATCGAATTTCAAAAAATAGAAGGGAATAAGTTTGCCAACAGTGGCATATCCCATCTTCGTTATAACTACAAGGTTTTTTCAAGGATTACTTGGGAAGTTTTTGTTCAGGCTCAGTACAATAAAGTCTCAAAAATAAATTTCCGGGGACTCACCGGAACCGGACCTAGATTTAAGCTTAGTACTTCCAATTTATACAACTTCTATCTCGGAACCTTGGTAATGTATGAGCAAGAGGAACTCGATGATGGTGTTACGCCCATACAAAGGGATATACGGGGAAGTGCTTATTTTTCCTTTTCCATTTATCCAGTGAAAACGATATCGATTATAAGCACCACCTATTACCAACCTAAATTAAGTGGTTTCGAGGATTATCGGGTTTCGAGCCAGTCCTCACTATTAATAAAAATGTTTGAGAACTTTGCTTTCAAAACCTCCTATACTTTTATTTTCGATCGTTATCCGGCAGTGGGTATTCCCAAATCCCAATATAACTTTTCAACTGGCATTGCCTATTTTTTTTGACTGATATAAGAACATTAGTAAGTTTTATTCATTTTAGCGGACTACCTTCTTATATTTAGGGTTTGAAAAAACAAAGGTTTTTCAATTTAAAAAAATGTAACTTACCCCTTATGGCATCAAATAATTATTACGACCCAGCAGATTTGAGAAAATTTGGAAATATCACGGAATGGAGCAAAGAGCTCGGTGAAAAGTTTTTTGAGTATTATAATATGGTTTTCGAAGAAGGGGCATTGACCGCACGTGAAAAATCGTTGATTGCCCTTGCCGTTTCACATACTGAGCAGTGTCCTTATTGTATTGATGCCTACACCAAAGACGGACTGCAACGTGGAATTACCAAGGAAGAAATGATGGAAGCCGTACACGTAGGCGCCGCTATCAAAAGCGGAGCAACCTTGGTCCACAGCGTTCAAATGATGAACAAGGTCAATAAGTTGGAAATGTGAGCAGGAGCAAGGTTTTCTTTTCAAGAAAAGCGTAGCTATCGATCATCCTGATCTTGCTTCCGGGAACTTATCAAAGATCTAAAAATTGAATCTGAATAATCTCTATGCAAAAAGAAAAAAAGACAAGGTTACAATCCCTTCATAAACGTCAGAGCGATCTCGCTCTTTCAAACTCCCAACTTGAAAAACTATCGAACGGGATTTTTGCCAATGGAGATCTTCCTACTTTCCAGCAAAAAATAAGCGGGACCAATCAATTTCCTTTGCGCCCAAATAGATTAGAAATCCTTCAAATAAATCTTGGTTATATGTGCAATCAGGTTTGTGCACATTGCCATGTGGATGCCGGTCCGGACCGCAAAGAGATTATGAAAAAGGAAACTATGGAGGAGTGTCTTGAAGTAATTCGAAATACCTCAGCACATACCTTGGACCTTACCGGAGGCGCACCGGAAATGAACCCTAATTTCCGATGGTTTGTGGAAGAGGCCACAAAAGCTGGAGTCAAGGATCTTATTGTCCGCAGTAATTTGACCATCATCCGTGCAAATAAAAAATATTACGATCTCCCACAGTTTTTCAAACAACACAACGTTCACGTGGTTAGTAGCATGCCACATTGGACCCGCGGCAAAACAGATAGTCAAAGAGGTTCGGGAGTTTTTGACCAATCGATTAAAGCACTTCAAGAACTCAATGCGGTGGGATATGGAATACCCGAAAGCAACCTTAAATTGGATTTGGTCTACAATCCAAGTGGAGCATTTCTGCCAGGAGATCAAAAAAATATGGAAAAGGATTTCAAAAAAGCTTTATTGGAAGATTTTGGGATTCAGTTTCATCAACTTTTCTCTATTACAAATCTACCTATTTCACGGTTTTTGGATTACCTCATCGCCTCAGGAAATTATGAGGATTATATGTTCCAATTAGTAGAAGCATACAACCCAGCAGCCGTTAAAAACGTAATGTGCCGAAATACCCTATCTGTTAGCTGGGACGGATATTTATACGATTGCGATTTTAATCAGATGCTCGAATTAAAAGTGGCGAGCAAGGTGCAGCATATTTCGGATTACAATGAAGAAGTATTGCAGGACAGAAACATAATAATCTCGCAACATTGTTATGGATGTACCGCGGGAGCTGGAAGTAGTTGCCAAGGAGCGGTGACTGGTTAAAATTAATCAAGACCTAACAGATTTTTGAAACCGGTCAGGTCTAATTCATCATATGAAATATTTCATTTTTTCAATAATTTCTATCCTTTTCTTCGGAACTACATCCGCCCAGGATTCTTTAGAAAAACTTTTAGACCGCTACAATTCCCACAGCATTCCTTATATGTCGGTTGAAGAACTCAAAATGTTTCAAAAGAATAATAATACAACCGTTCTAGATGCTCGCGAAAAAATGGAATATGATGTCAGCCATATTCCGTCGGCCCGATATATCGGTTTCGATGATTTTCCTTCCGAAGAAAAATTGCTTCAGAAAATAAATAAAGACGCATTAATAATCGTTTACTGTTCAATAGGGATACGGTCGGAAAAAATTGCTGAAAAATTAAAAAGAGATGGCTTTACCAATGTGAAAAATCTCTATGGTGGTATCTTTGAATGGAAAAATCGCGGTTTTAATGTTGTTGATTCTACGGGAAATAAAACCGAAAACATACACGCATTTTCCAAAAAGTGGAGCAAATGGCTACACTCCGGAAATCCCGTTTATTCAAAAAACTGATTATTGACTACTGACGTACTTAATATTGCCCAACTGACCACTGATTACTGATTACTGACCACTGATTACTGACCACTGACTTACTGAAAAAATGGCCTTACTCACTTCAAAAGACACAAACAGCGACAAGGAAATGGCATTCGATTTTCATTTCCCCACTTCCAAAAAAGCATTGATTATCTTTACCCGAAACCCAGAATTGGGAAAAGTAAAAACGCGTTTGGCAAAAACAGTAGGAGACGAAAGTGCTTTGAATATCTATAAGTTTCTCATCAAGCATACCGCAGAGATAACCAAGGACCTGAATGTAGATAAATACGTTTTTTATTCCGAAGAAATCCATAAAGACGATGCCTGGGATTCTGATATTTTCCGAAAAAGACTGCAAAATGGAAATGATTTGGGAGCAAGAATGCACAATGCATTCGTCGAAATCTTTGGTATGGGTTATGCAATGGCAATCATCATCGGGTGCGATATGTTCGAATGGGACAAAAAGGATTTGGAAATGGCTTTTGATTCTTTGAAAAACCATCATTTCGTGATCGGGCCTGCCACGGATGGGGGATATTATTTACTGGGAATGAAAGAACCCAGGCCTGAATTGTTTGAAAATAAAACTTGGGGCACGGACACAGTTCTTAAAGATGCCTTAGCCAGCCTAAAAGACGAAAATTACATTTTGCTAAAAGAGCGAAATGATATTGATATTTATGAAGACATTGTTGACAATGAGATTTTCAAACAATTTCTTCCATTAAATTTAAATAACACACAAAGTTAATTTATGAGCTTTTTAAAATACATAGAAGAAGCCGCAGAATATTTGCAGCAACGTGGTTTTGAAAAACCAGAAATTGGAATAATCCTTGGAAGTGGACTGGGAAGACTATTGGACTATATGCAAATTGAGAAAGAAGTCCGCTATAACCACATTCCTAATTTTCCTACCGCTACCGTTGAATTTCACAGAGGAAAATTGATATATGGAACTTTGGAAGGCAAAAAAGTGGTAGTTATGCAAGGACGCTTTCATATTTATGAAGGCTATAGCCAGCTGGATATCACCTTTCCGGTACGGGTAATGAAGTTGCTCGGCATAAAAAAATTATTGGTGAGCAATGCTGCAGGTGCAATAAACCCAAACTTCAAAAAGGGAGAATTAATGCTTCTTGACGATCATATCAATCTGCAAGGAGGTTCGCCCCTTGCATTTAAAGGGGTGGAACATTTGGGCGAGAGATTTGTTGATATGAGCCAGCCTTATGATCCAGAAATGAGCCAAAAACTACGACAAATTGCCGATGATAAAAACATCAAACTCCACAAAGGCGTGTATGCAAGCGTGGTGGGACCTCAACTGGAAACTCGAGCAGAATATCGATACTTAAAAATTATTGGAGCAGATGCTGTTGGAATGAGCACCGTGCCCGAAGTAATTGTCGCCAATCATCTTGGGCTACCAGTTGTTGCGATTTCCGCTCTTACTGATGAATGTGATCCAGATAATTTAAAACCTGTAAATATTGAGGAGATACTGGCGATGGCAGCCAAAGCAGAACCTAATTTAATTACACTTTTTAGGGAATTGATAAAGGATATAACTTAAAATAGACTTAGGACGATAAGACTAGACGTAGGACACTTTTTAAATAACCATTTATGTCAAAATTAAAATATTCTATCATCTAAATGCTTTTGCAATAGCCTGATAATTAATAATTTGCATATAATGATATGACTAAACTAGGCTGTACTAATGTTAAAAGGTTTTCAAAACAGACTGAAAGTCTGTTCCATTCGTGAAATCAAAGACACCCTCATTTGCGTTATCATTTTCAAGAAAGAATGAATTCGTGTATATTAGTGCAATTCGTGGTGGTACTTTGAATCCAAGTTAGATAAAGTTCGCGATCTCGGGCGGACTACCGAGTGAAGGACTATCATCTAAATGCTTTTGCAATAGACTGATAATTAATAATTTGCATATAATGATATGACTAAACTAGGCTGTACTAATGTTAAAAGGTTTTCAAAACAGACTGAAAGTCTGTTCCATTCGTGAAATCGAAGACACCCTCATTTGCGTTATCATTTTCAAGAAAGAATGAATTCGTGTATATTAGTGCAATTCGTGGCGGTACTTTGAATCCAAGTTAGATAAAGTTCGTGATCTCGGGCGGACCCGAGTGAAGGACTTACGTCTTATGTCCTTTTATCTTACGCCTCTTAAAAGAATTAATTCCAACAACAATCAGAAAAATCAGCCAACCCGTAAGGTTAAAATCTAGGTGAATAAATAACAATGGAAAAATACATTACCATATTCAAGGATTCCTACTACGGATATTTTAATTATCTGTGGAGCGAGATAACCACCTTTCACTGGGAAAATTATTTCTATGGATTGATATTGGTTTCCGTGATCGTTTGGGGATTGGAACTTCTTTTCCCTTGGCGAAAAGATCAAAAGGTATTTAGAAAAGACTTTTGGCTGGATACTTTTTATATGTTCTTCAACTTCTTTTTGCTGAATTTAATCGTCTTGATATTTCTATCAAATGCCACAGCGGAATTGTTTAACGACATCTTGAGCCTAATAGGACTACAACTCTCAGATTTTCAAGTATTGGATTTAAATGTCATTCCGTATGGTTTGGGACTTTTGATTTTCTTTTTGGTTGCCGACTTTGTTCAGTGGAATACGCATAGGCTGTTGCATCGTGTTCCTTTTCTTTGGAATTTCCACAAGTTGCACCACTCAGTTACGGAAATGGGATTTGCGGCACATTTACGATACCATTGGATGGAGCCAATAGTCTATAAGTCCATTTTGTACATTCCACTTGCCATAATTGGAGGTTTTGATGTAGAAGCGGTGGCAATCGTTCATTTTAGCGCGCTCACTATCGGACATTTAAACCACGCCAATCTGGGTTGGGACTACGGTATTCTTAAATATGTTTTCAACAATCCAAAGATGCACATTTGGCACCACGCCAAGGTTTTACCAAAAAATGCTAAATATGGTATCAATTACGGATTAAGTCTGAGTTTGTGGGATTATATTTTTAAGACCGACCACGTGCCTTATGACGGTCGAGATATCGAACTTGGTTTTGAAGGTGATGAGGAATTTCCGAAGGAATTTTCTAAGCAGATAATTTATCCGGTACAATCAAAAGGAAAGAAATCGGCTTAAGTTTAAACATTTCGAAATGAAAAATTTTTTCAGTGTAGTCCTTATTATATTCCTTGCCTCACTTTTTAGTAGTGGTAATCTTTTTTCTTCCGAAAAATCAAAAAACGAAATCTAATTCTTATCAGGCAAGTTGAAAATTATAGATCATTCCCAATGGGATCAATTGCTGAAAAAACATGTTGACGAAAATGGTTTTGTAGACTATAAAGGTTTTCAAAACGATGTTCTTGAATTGGATGGATATTTGCGAATGCTTTCAAAAGACGCACCTACCGACGTTTGGAGCAGAAAGGAATTGTTGGCATATTACATCAATCTGTACAACGCCGCCACCGTAAAATTGATAGTGGAAAATTATCCAGTAAAAAGCATTAAGGATATTAGTCGCCCGTGGGGAAAAAACAGGGTTGCCATTGCCGATAAAATGATTTCTCTGGATGAAATTGAGCACGGTATTCTTCGGAAGATGAACGAACCCCGGATTCATTTCGCTTTAAACTGTGCTTCCATTTCCTGTCCGAAACTATTGAATGAAGCTTTTACGGCTGAAAAAATAAACGCACAACTAGAGCTTGTTACCAAAGAGTTTATCAACAGTGACAAAAACGATATTTCTCCTTCAAATGCGAAAATTTCTTCTCTTTTTGATTGGTATAAAAAGGATTTTAAAGTGAATGGGAAAGTGGATGTTATTGCTTTTATAAATCGATACTCCAAAGTCAAGATAGACCCAAATGCCAAGATTTCATATATGAAATATGACTGGAATTTGAATGGGAAATGAATTTTTAGTAGTCCGTAGTCAAAAATAAAAAGCCAAGCGACTTTGGGTCTTGGGGAGATAAATATCGTTTTTTTAGCTGGAACCCTTTGTCCATCAAAGCCTTAGCGGAGATGGATTAAACAAGAAACCCTTCAATGCTTTCCATCATCATTCCCATATTGAACGAATCCAAAACCCTTGAGGAAACACTTCGTGCTGTATTAAAAAATCTTTCAGGAGAAACTGAAACGGAAATTATCCTGGTGGATGGCGGCAGTGATGATGGAACAGTTGAAAAAATCGAAACATTTATATCCAATCATACTGGATCTAGAAAGCCTTTGTCAATTCACCTACTTCATTCAAAAAAAGGTCGTGCAAGGCAGATGAATCTAGGAGCCCAAAATGCCAAGTTTAAAATTCTTTATTTCCTTCACGCCGATTCCTTACCTCCAAAAGATTTCGACAAACATATTTTAAAAGAAATTGAAAAGGGAAATCCGGCTGGTTGCTTCCGAATGAAATTTGACAGCAACCATTGGTGGTTACGACTAGCTAGCTGGCTCACGCGATTCAATTGGAAAATCTCTCGAGGAGGCGATCAAAGCCAATTTATAACAAAAGATCTTTTTGAGGAAATAGGTGGATTTGATGAAAATTATAATATTTACGAGGACAATATTCTAATCAGTGAACTTTATAAGAGGAAAAAATTCGTGGTAATTCCACATTTGCTTACCACCTCGGCAAGACGATATAGGGAACACGGGATTTGGAAATTACAATACCATTTTTGGTTGATTCATTTAAAGAGACGATTGGGAGCGGATGCTGGGGAATTGTATGATTATTATGTAAAACATATCGGATGTGAAAATCACAAAGGTCAAAGTTAAAACCCCAAAGGTTTCGGAAACCTTTGGGGTTTGAAAGGACTATACAAATTTTTACATCCCCGAAATCACGTTGTCCTTCGGCAGTTTTACCGAATAAGAAACTCTCAATTTCTTGGTTTCACCCGATTTTAGATGCAGATTCCAGCTCAGTTCTCCTTTATCCATATCCACCTTCGCATTGGAAGTTTCTAAAAGCTTGATTTCAATATCTTTTTCGGTCGATAATGGAAACTGTTCCTTTACGTCGATATCAACCGCTTCCTTTCGGGAATTTCTGACGGAAATCTCATAAGTGTAAATTCGTTTTTGAGAACCTCCAAAAAAGGAAGTACTCCCCTCTTCATTGATCCTTTCGCGTTTGGTCGTTATGCGCTCGTCCCTTCCCAAACTGAGCGTCAGCGTATCTTCTGTGGAATTTGGATTTATATAAGAACTTCCTGCAAAATTGTTGTCGATAATCAGATTGGCATTTCCGGGCAAGAGATTGTATTTCTGCCAATCTGATACTTTTGCAATCAAGAAGGCGGCTTCATCCAATCTTGGAGCTGTGAAATAAGAATATTTCGCAGGTAATTGATATTGCTTCAATTGAACCGCTTGCGGTTTTTGATTGGAATATATGTCATAAGGAGTGTTTACGACAAAAGAAGTGGTCAATTGGTTTTCTCGGACAATTGCCATATCTGAGGTAACCACTACTTCTTCCAGACTTTCTGTTTCTATCCCCGCGACCTTGTTATGTAACCTATTGCCATATCCCATATCCTTTTGAAATCCCACCCACCACGGATTCAACTGTGGCGCATTGTTATTTCGTCTAGGATTTCCGCTGGAAAAAGCCAATTTTATTTGCTTCCAATCAATCCCAGTGTTTTGCGATACATTGGCTTTATAAACCAATTGAACAGGTTCATTCAAATTATCCACTCTTATTTCATAAAAAGGAGTCCAAGAAACATTATCGGTAAAATAATTGATATCGAGATTGGTTTTCACCGGTTGACTGGAATTTAGGCGCACCACTAATTGGCCAGCGTTTTGTCCGCTTCCACCAGCTTCCTGCATTTGTCTTTTAAGCTTATCAACAATTTTTTGTTGTTCTTGTTCCTTTTCTTTCAGCTTCATAATATTGTTAGCCAAAACCTTATATTCCTCTCGATAAAACTTTATCATTGCCGCCATACTTGCTGGCGAAACTCCATTTTGACCTCCGAACTTTCTATTTTCCTCCAGTAGCGCCAAAGTACTTTCCTCGCCCTTTCGGGCGTTGGTCTTGTCGTCCAAAATGGCTTTGGCTTCATCATGCCTTTTCTTTAGGTCTACATATTGAGAACTTTGGTTTTCACCTTTCACCAAGTAATCCCGTTCAAAAGAAACAGAAAGAATTGTTATCTGATTGCTTTCACTGGTTACGCGAATGCTCTGTGGATCGACATTTTGGGCAATTTGATTGATGACCAATTCCGAATTCCCACTTGGAATAGCCAATTGTTTGGCCGTGTGATGCAAACTGGCACCACGACCGTAAATGGTAGCGTCCATTAAAGTGGCATTGGTTTCCAAAACCGATTGTGCGGAAACAGATATAATGGAGATAAAAAAAAGTAAAACGGCACCTAAAACGATGCGTAAAGAAGGAGTCCTCATAATTTGTCTTGGATTTTTGAGAGAATATTCAATTTTAATGCCACTTTAAAACAGCGCTGAAAAGGAAAGTCTTAAGGAAACTTAAATTTCAAAAAATTAATTAAGTACCGTCCATTCATAAAGATCGTTCATTTTCTTTCTTGGTAGCAGAAATTTTCCGGTCAAAGATGTTCCGTCATTTTTTCGAGATTAATTTTTTCCGATTCTGTAAATTCGATCTCCCGGACCCATTCCATATTTTTCCACATATAGGTATTCCCTTTCAAACCTCTGATCCCTTTCATTCTCCGGTTTAGGCGGGCAATCTCTTTTTCGGATGCTTTTCTCTTCACTCTCAACTTTCCATAGAGTTTTATGGCAGGATAACCGGCAAAAGACCCTTTAAACAGTGCCTTGATCCAAAATAGTCTACCGCTGTTTACAGCTAAAAGACAAACATTTGGATTTTGAGCAGCGTGTTGAGGTAATTTGGGGGGGGAATTTTTTAAAATAAAATCCGGTTTGATTGTCATTCAGAAACATAGAGCCAATGGGAGTCACCGTGGGATTATTTTCCGCATCGACCGAAGCTACTGAAACATAAAAATTGGAGCTAAAGCTCTTATTGAAATGTTTGCGGATTCGATCCCAATCTTTATCTAAATCCATAGCTATTTCTTTTAAGTATTGAAACTCAACATCCGATTTTAGATTTTCGATTAAAGGTAATTCGAAGTTAACACCATCTACCCTTCCATCCCAAAAGAAAATGCTTAAATTTAAAAACTTTCAACATCGGTTCAATACACCACATGGAACACATCGTCATCATCGGAAACGGCATTGCAGGAATAACCGCCGCACGACATATCAGGAAACTTTCCAATAAAAAAATCACCATTGTTTCTGCGGAAACAGAACATTTCTTTTCCCGTACAGCGCTTATGTACGTATATATGGGCCATATGCGCTGGCAAGACATTAAACCCTATGAAGATTGGTTTTGGAAAAAGAACCGATTGGAATTGAAAAAAGGATATGTGGAATCTGTGGATACTGACAATAAAACCCTTCATTTTAAAGAAGGCGGCAGTCTTACCTACGACCAATTAATCCTCGCCACCGGTTCCACAACAAATACTTTTGGATGGGAAGGTCTTGACCTCAACGGCGTTCAAGGGTTGGTAACCAAACAGGATTTGGAAATGCTCGAAAGGAATGCGCCAAACAAGGACGTATGTCCAAATGCCGTAATTATCGGAGGCGGTTTGATTGGAATTGAAATGGCCGAAATGCTTCGCACCCGCGATATAAAGGTTACAATGCTCGTCCGGGAACCAGCCTTTTGGGAAAATGCGCTTCCACTTCCTAATTCTCAAATGCTATCGCGTCATATAGAATCACACGGTGTTGATCTTAGACACAATTCTCATCTCGACAAAATTTTGGGAGATGACGAAGGAAATGTTCGGGCCGTATTGACTACTTCGGGCGAAGAAATTCCCACCCGAGTTGTTGGCATTGCAACAGGGGTGAAACCCAATATTTCCTTTTTAAAAGATTCAAAAATTGAAACGGAAAGAGGGATTCTGGTAAACCGAAAACTGGAAACAAATATTCCAGGTGTTTACGCAATTGGCGATTGCGCCCAACAACGCCAGCCAATCGGTCTCCGCCCACCCATTGAAGCTGTTTGGTACACGGGCAGAATGATGGGCGAAGCCTTGGCACAGACCATCTGCGGCAATCCATTTGAATACACTCCCGGCCACTGGTTCAACAGCGCCAAGTTTTTCGACATTGAATACCAAACTTATGGATGGGTTTTTCCGAGTGAAAGAAGGAAAGAATACGAAGAGCAATTCCATTGGAAATGCGATAGCGATTTAAGAGCCATCACTATTTCTTACAATAAAAACACCGATGAATTTTTGGGAATAAACACCTTTGGAATAAGAATGCGGCACGAGGTTTTTGATCAATGGTTAAATGAAAAACGAAGTGTGGATTATGTTATGGAAAATTTGGGGAAAGCGAATTTTGATCCGGAGTTTTTTAGGAGGTATGAGGGGGAGGTTAGGAAGGAATACTTATTATTAAAGCAAGCGGTGGAATCGTAAAGACCCTCACAGGTCTCAAAGATCTGTGAGGTCTGGTGAAGTCAATTCTCCAAAAAGCTTTTCCAAGGTGGTATTTTTATTGTGAAGCTGAAGGATTTTTAAACCATTGTCGTGAGCAAAATCAAAAACTTTACCCCGCATATCCTGATCGGTATCAAAGTATAATTGATATACAAAACCAACAGGATTTTCAATCTTTCCAATTTTTGGAAGCTGTTGAAGGGCAATTTCCTCTACACGATAATCAAACTCAACCTCAATAATCTGTTGTTTGTCCTTTTTTAGGTCTTCCAGCTTTTTATCGAGAACAATTTCACCTTTATTGATAATAATCACCCGGTCGCATATTGCTTCCACTTCTTGCATTATGTGGGTGGATAGCAAAACGGTTTTCCCAACTTGTCCATTAGATTGACCTTTCCCCACATTCTTTATCAAATTCCGTATTTCAATTAATTGATTGGGGTCAAGGCCAGTGGTTGGTTCATCGAGAATAAGAACTTCTGGATCGTGCAAAAGCGCACAGGCAAGGCCAACACGTTGCCTATAGCCTTTTGAAAGTTGACCGATTTTTTTGTTTGCTTCGGAAGTCAGACCCGTCTTATCGATTATTTTTTCAACTTCTTCCTTGGAAACTTTATAGATTCCCGCATTAAAAAGAAGGTATTCCCGAACGAACATTTCCAAATACAATGGATTGTGCTCTGGCAAATAACCAACACTTTTCTTCACTTCGATATCTTCCTTTCCTACTTCAAAACCGTTTACGAAAGCAACACCTTCTGAAGGGGAAAGATAAGTTGTAGAAGATCTTCATAATGGTAGATTTTCCCGCCCCATTAGGTCCGAGAAAACCCACAATTTCTCCATTCTCGATTGAGAAGGATACATTGTTCAGCGCTTTTTGTTCGCCGTAGATTTTGGTGATATTTTCTACTTTTATCGACATAATTTCAGATTAACAAAACTACGTAAATTTTTTTCCCAACAAGAGAAGCCTTCAAACATTAAAGTTTATAGAAAAGTTTAAAATCAGTTTTCATTATTCCTATATTTGACAACGGAAGTTAGTTGCCATTGTTGGGATGATTTTGGTTAACGTTTTTATAAAGGTCCCTTCTTGGGGCTTTTCTTTTTTCTGAACGGTTATTTATGAAAAACAAAAAGGAATTTCGCAATTGGTTGGACGCATTTAAGCTGAACCATCCGTTGGTAATTGCCGGTTAGTGTAGTGCGGAAACAGAGGAGCAGTTACTGAAAATTGCGCAACAACTAAAAGATACTCAGGTTTCGGTTTTGCGAGCAGGCATCTGGAAACCAAGAAGTCGGCCCGGAAATTTTGAAGGTGTAGGCGAATTGGGATTAAAGTGGCTACAAACCGCCAAAGAAGAAACCGGACTTTTAACCACCATTGAAGTTGCAAACGCATCCCACGTGGATTTGGCGTTAAAATACGATGTCGATATTCTATGGATTGGCGCCAGAACAACCGTTTCTCCCTTTATCGTCCAAGAAATTGCGGAAGCGGTAAGAAGAACTGATAAAATTATCTTGGTTAAAAACCCCGTAAATCCCGACTTGGCATTGTGGTTGGGAGCTGTTGAGCGATTTTATGAAGTGGGAATATCAAAACTCGGCGTCGTCCATCGCGGTTTTTCTACCTATGAGAAAACGCGGTATAGAAATAATCCGGAATGGCAGATACCTATTGATTTACATAAAAATTTCCCCGATTTACCCTTAATCTTGGATCCCTCACATATTGCGGGCAGACGGGATATAATTTTCGATCTCTGCCAGACTGCATTAGATCTCAATTATGATGGATTGATGATTGAAACACATATTGATCCAGATAATGCTTGGAGCGATGCCGAGCAACAGATCACTCCCTCGACCCTTAAAAATATTCTTCGTGATCTTAAGGTTCGAAAAACAGAGGGAGATCAGATTGAATTTACTAATCAATTGAAAACCCTGCGTTCACAAATAGATTTGATCGACGACCAAATTATGGACATGTTGGGAAAGCGAATGAAAATAGTGGACAACATTGGAGGAATGAAAAAGAAAAACAATGTTGCTATTCTTCAAGTAAAACGTTGGAACCAAATTTTGGAAAGGATGATTCAACTAGGAGGCGAATATACTTTAAGTGAAGAGTTTGTTCTGGAAATCTATAAAGCTATCCATCAGGAATCCATTAATCATCAGAAAAAGGTTATGGATGATTAAGATGAGACGGGAGACGGTGGTTGGTAGACGGATGACGGGTGAAAAGTGGCAGTATCCAGTTGCAGTTGGCAGTAGTGTTCAGTGGTCAGTGATTAAAGGATTAATGACTATTTTTAGAAAATTTGATTAATTAAAAACCGGTCAACTCCAATCAGGGAAGTTCAGTAGATAAAATGAATACGAGTTTTTTACGGATAGGTTATAAACGCCCATCAACTTTCATTCGTTTTTCTATTTCTTCCATTATTTCAGGAAGGTTTCTGTTACTAACCCCACTTTCCAATCCATCATTGAGTGCTTGTTTTAGGAACAAAAATTTAGCATTGTTTGCCTGGTCTTGACGCACCAAATTCCTTAGATATTCGCTATCATTAGTAAATTCGCCCGCTTCTATATGGGCCTTTATCCATTTATCCTGCTGTTCGGTGAAAGTTACTGTCTATCATCTAACTACTTTTATAATAACCTGATAATAAATGGGTTATGCTTCCATGGGTTTATAAATATATAACTAAACCCCTTTGAACTAAAGTACTTAAAACAGACTGAAAGCCTGCCTGCCAAGGCCTGCCTGCCAAAGGCACGACAGGCAGGCACGACAGGCAGGTCTGTTAGATTCGTGAAAATCAAAGCCAGATTGATTACACATTCGTTTTCCACGAATCAGTGAATTTGTGAAAATTCGTGCAATTCGTGGCAGTACTTGAACCCTCAAGTTAGATAAAGTTCGCGATCTCGGGCGGGCCCGAGTGAAGGACTTACGTACTACTGACATTTTTTATTTTTTTATCGTGAATTATCATACTATTGGTGCAATATGTAATGATTTTGATAGATTTCTACAATTAAAAGATTGTGGTTTGTCTTAATTTTCAGATTTTTAAACATGCGGGGGATGACTAATTGAATGTTCATACGTCCCTAAAAATCAAGTATTATAGACAGATGGAAAATGTACCTTTGCAAATCTCAAAATTTAACTAGATATCCCATTTACCCGGAATAATAAAAAACCCATATGCAAAAGACCATAGTAACAATTAGCTCATTCCTTATTTCGGTTTTAAGCTTTTCTCAAATAAAAATTTATGAAAGTCCTAATGGAACAATTCTTTCAGAAGAAAAATATAAAAGCGCGAAAATTTCTTCTTTAGAAAATATGAAGGAAGTATTAGGTTCGGATTATGAACTTTATGAAGAATTAGAAGTAAGTAAAGAAACCAATGACAGTATTTTTTACACGTTTAAATGGGAGTTTTTAAACGAAGAATGGCTTGCGGAAAAGCGAATTGAAGAAGGATTAATTGGAAAAAATTTGGAATATGAATCTTTAAACTTTCTTATTCCAAATGAAAAAAACGAAATAGATAAAAATAAACCTACGTTTGTTAATTTTTGGTTTACAAATTGTCCACCCTGCATCGAAGAATTACCTGCCCTAAATGAACTAAAAGAAAAGTATAAAGATAGAATCAATTTTATATCCATTACTTTTGACAATAAGGAAAAAGTTGAGAGGTTTCTTACAAAATACAAATTCGATTTTGTTCATATTGTAGGGGAAAATGATTTTACAAAATCGCTAGGTTTTGTTGGATATCCAAAGACTTTTCTATTGGATAAGAATAAGGTTATTCAATCAATAACAGGTTCTTTACCGCCTAAAGAAAATGAGGAAGCCTACAAAGTACAAATGAAATGGATGGAAGATGAACTTGAGAAATTATTTTAGTTAACGGAGGATTGGAGAAAAATGACAAGTTCATTGCTGGCTGTGAGATTAACGTTTTGAAATCCCTTTCTTCAGTGCCGAAACGTCGTACTTTTCTTCTTATTTATTTAATATTTTGCACAAATGAAAGGCCTAGTATATAAATCAACCGGAAGCTGGTACTCCGTAAAAGCCGAGAACGACATTTTCTATAAGTGCCGTTTGAAGGGTAGGTTCCGAATTGGTGGAATAAAGAGTACGAATCCAGTTGCTGTTGGAGACCATGTTATTTTTGAGATAGATAGAAAAGGAGCCGAAGCCGAAGGGGTAATAACGAATATTGAGCCTAGGGAGAATTATATTATTCGGAAATCGGTAAATCTTTCCAAACAAACCCACATTATCGCCGCTAATATCGATTTGGCCTTTTTGCTGGTCACATTGAACAATCCACCTACTTTCACAAGCTTTATAGATCGGTTTCTGATAACTGCAGAGGCATATCATATAAAAGCTGTGATTCTTTTCAATAAAGTTGATACGTATAATGAGGACGAGTTATTGGAAATAAAATTACTCGCAGCGCTTTATCGAAAGATTGGATATGAATGCATTGGCATTTCTGCCATAACCGGAAAGAATGTTGAAAAAGTAAAGCTCTTGATGCAAGATAAGGTAAGCATGTTCTCTGGTCATAGCGGCACCGGAAAATCCACTTTGGTAAATGCGTTGGAACCTGGTCTCGATTTGAAAACCTCAAAAATTTCAGATCAACATTTGCAAGGGCAGCACACAACTACTTTCGCCGAAATGTTCGATCTCTCTTTTGGAGGGAGAATAATAGATACTCCTGGAATCAAGGGATTTGGGGTAGTAGATGTGGAAAAAGAGGAGCTCGGGGATTATTTTCCAGAATTTTTCAAGCTTAAATCAAAATGTAAATTCAACAACTGCATGCATCTAGAAGAACCACATTGTGCAATTAAGGAGGCATTGGAAACAGAGGAAATTGCTTGGTCTCGATACAGAAGTTATTTGCAAATTCTGGAAGGAGAAGAAGAACATTTTAGAAAGGATATTTATGATGAAAGATAAAAATTCCAAAATCTAAAAAATTCCAAATTCCAAATACCAAATTCCAAATTCCAAATTCCAAATTCCAAATTCCAAATTCCAAATTCCAAAAAAACAACAAAAAATAAATTCCAAATATCAAGTACCAAATTCCAAATAAAAACCGAAATTCCAAATTCCAAATTCCAAGTACCAAATTCCAAAAAAATATAAAAAATTAAATTCGAAACAAAATTCAAAGTTCCAAAACATCAAAGTCCCCTTTAAGGGATTTAAGGGTATTTTCTTGAGCAAAATCAATGCGCAACCAACCTGATATAAACTATCAAACCATTAACTGATTAACCATTAACCATTAACTAATAACCTAATAACTCAATAACTCAATAACTCAATAATCAGTAACCAATAACCAATAACCATTAACTATTAACTATTAACCCATTCACCCATTAACCCATTAACCATCAACCCAAAATGCGTGCATTAATCCAAAGAGTAAAAACCGCTTCCGTTACAATCGATGGAAAAATATTCTCTGAAATAGATCAGGGATTGCTCATTCTATTGGGAATTGAGGATGCCGATGCTCAGGAAGATATCGACTGGTTGGCTGGGAAAATCGCGCGACTGCGAATTTTTTCCGATGAAAATGATGCCATGAACCTTTCTGTGCAGGATATCGATGGGGATTGTATGGTGGTAAGCCAATTCACTCTTCACGCAAATACCAAAAAAGGAAACAGGCCTTCTTTCATAAAGGCTGCCCGTCCGGAAACCGCCATTCCCCTTTATGAGAAATTTATTCTTCAACTCGAAAAGGAAACTGGAAAAAAAGTAGCAACCGGAACTTTCGGGTCTATGATGGATGTTCAATTAATAAATGATGGTCCTGTTACCATCTGGATCGATTCAAAAAACAAAGAATAACTTTCTTTAACTTTTTTTTAACCTTTAGAAATTTCCTATATTGCTTTCGAAAAGAGAGACTAAATCCATTGTGGAATATGGCTCTCGATTAATCTCCCCTCTAGCTTGATTAGGGTCGAAAGTCTCTTATGAAATTTGAAAAGAAAATCGCCATGGATTCTCTGAAAATCAATAAAATGGGAAATATTATTTGCGTGATATTTCTCTTATGCACAACTACTTTTTTCGGACAAAAAGGATATTCCATTTTATCCATTCCCAAAGATTTGATATCAAATACCAATAGCATTGTTCTGGAGGAATTGATTGAAATTGATGTGACCAACATTTCCAAAATGAAGGTAAAGACACGAAGGGTTGTCGCGGTATTAAACAAATTAGGCGATAATAATGTTGAGCTCTACGAATTTTACAATAGTAATTCCCGCGTAAAAAAAATCGAGACTTGGATATACGACGCTTTTGGTAAGGAAACAAGCCATTTCAAGAAACGAGACTTTTCTGACGTTAGCCGAACTGGGAATAATATGTACCTGGATTCCCGAGTTTTGCATTTAAATTATACTCCTACCGGTTATCCCTACATTGCCGTTTTTGAAAGTGAAACCGAATCGGGCGATACTGCCTTTATTGAATCATGGCTTCCAATAAATGATTATGCCGAAAGCACGCAAAAAAGTGTGTATAGAATAAAATTCGACCCTTCAAACAAGCCTCGATACAAAGCCAATAACTTGGAAGGTTATGATATTTCCATTTCGGAAACCCCGGATGAATTCGTTTTTTCAGCAGCCAATCTCAAGGCTATTCGTTATGAAGAACACAGTCCTATTATCACAAAAATATTTCCCCACATTATCGTGGCATTGGATAAATTTGAATTAAAGGGCACCGCTGGATCTGCCGAGAACTGGGAACAATTTGGTAAGTGGATGGAAAACGATCTCCTGGCAGATGTTCGGGAAATCCCTGAACCCACTTTGACAAAGGTTAGAAGTTTGGTAGCCAATGAAACTACCAACGAGGAAAAAGCCAGAAAAATATATCAATTTGTACAAGATAAAGTGCGCTACATAAGCATTCAGATTGGAATTGGTGGTTGGAAACCTATGCCTGCAATGGAAGTTGATAAGCTCAGTTATGGCGATTGTAAAGCACTAACTAATTACACTAAGGCTTTGCTGGATGCTGTGGGAGTTCCTTCGTATTACACTATACTGTACAGCGAGAATAGAGGAGATATTATGAAGGATTTTGCCTCCGTGCAAGGAGATCATGTGATTTTAGGAATTCCGGATGGCGATGAAATCACTTGGTTGGAATGTACAAGTCAAGATACCCCTTATGGTTATATTGGAAGTTTTACCGATGATCGAGATGTGCTCATTATAACTCCGGAAGGCGGGAGAATTACTCATACCAAAATTTATAAAACAACAGAGAATAGACAAGAAAACAGAGGCGTTGTCAAGTTGAATGGTGATGGAGGTATAGAGGCCAATTTTTCAAGTGTTTCACGAGGACTTCAATATGAGGACAAGTATTTTCTCCCCAAGCAAAAAGTGGATGATGTGGATAAATATTATAAAAAGCGATGGAATTATATCAACGGTTTCTCAATTTCATATTTGAAATTTGGCAACGACAAAAAGAATGTCGCTTTTTCGGAGACGATGGAATTAAAAATCCCCAATTATGCAAATGCAGTAGGAAGTGATTATTTATTCTGCCCCAATATTTTTAATCAGAATAGTTATATCCCACCTCGAATTGAAGAACGAAAGCAAAATCTGTATATAAAGCTTGGCTATTTAGATATTGATATCATAGATATTGAAATTCCAAAAAATTATATGATTGAGGTCCTGCCAGACTCTTCCATACTCGAAACCCAATTTGGAAAATACGAGATTGCTTTCACCAAAACCGCTGAGAATAACTTACAATATACTCGAAAAATTCAAATCGAAAAAGGAGAATATCCTTCTTCAGAATACGAAAATTATCGAGATTTTCTCCGTTCGATTGCCCGTTTGGACAAAACCAAAATTCTTTTAAAACAGATTGTTCATTAAATAATTGATACACCATGAAACGAAACTTATTTACCACCGCGCTCTTTCTATGTGTTTTTGGTCTTTTAAATGCCCAAAACTATAAATTTGGGAAAGTCTCAAAAGAAGAACTTATCCAAAAGGAGCACCCAATAGATCCAACGGCAGATGCTGCTGTACTTTATCGTGAAACTAAGTCAGAGTTTCAATACTCAGAAAATGCTGGTTGGTCTCTCGTAACCGATTATTTTGAGCGTGTAAAGATTTATACAAAAGAAGGATTTGAATATGCAAATGCAACTATTAATCTTTATAAAAATAATAATGAAGACAAATTGCGCGGATTAAAGGGTTCCACATATTATTTGGACGACGGAAAAGTGAAGGAGGTGAAACTTCAAAAAGATGGCATTTTTGATGAAAACACTACAAAATATTTAACGCAAACAAAAATCACCATGCCTGATGTTCGGGAAGGTTGTGTAATTGAGTATAAATACTCAATCACCTCCCCGTTTATACTCAGTATTAACGAGCTTAAATTTCAAGAAACTATCCCTGTCGATAAGGTTTTTGTTCTTTTCAAATCTCCGGAATATTTTGTTTTTAAAAACCATCAACGAGGTTGGATACCATTTAAAATTGATACCGAGTCCAGAGAGAGAACAATGGTTTTTAATCAAACAACTCAA
This sequence comes from Aequorivita sp., assembly GCA_034676445.1. Lineage (GTDB taxonomy): Bacteria > Bacteroidota > Bacteroidia > Flavobacteriales > Flavobacteriaceae > Aequorivita. The sequence continues at coordinate 593,698 of JAUCCE010000005.1, read as the reverse complement.
GATTTCACAGGTCATGGCGCAATAGGTATTCCAGTGACATCTTCTAGAGAAGTAAGATTTAAGGAAAATTCTTACACCATAGAATTAAATAATGTTCCTGCTTTAAAAGAGGAAGCCTTTGCCGGGAATTTGAGGAACTACACTTCTGCGCTTCAATTCGAGTTGAGCTATATAAATATGCCTGGATCAACGAAAAGTTATGCTACATCTTGGGAGGACGTATCAAAGACTATTTACAGCAGAAGTGAATTCGGTTCAGAATTGGATCGTAATAATTATTTTGAAAAGGATATCGATAATCTTTTGAGTGGAATAACTACGCCAGATGAAAAGATTGCCAAAATATATTATTATGTTTTGAATAAAATGAACTGGAACGGTTACAATGGGTTTTATATCAATGAAGGTGTTAAAAACGCCTATAAAAAAGGATCGGGAAATGTGGCCGATATAAATTTGATGCTAGTGGCAATGCTACGATATGCCAACTTAAATGCCAATCCGGTTTTGATAAGTACAAAATCACATGGAATTCCGTTGTTTCCAACCATCAATGGATTTAATTATGTTGTTGCTTCAGTCGATTCGTCACAAGGCACGATACTACTCGATGCTACCCAAAAGGATGCAGACATTGGGATATTAAGATCTTTGGTTATCAATGGCGATGGCCGGCTGATTAAAAAAGATGGTTTTTCCACGTGGGTATCTCTCCGATCTCATATTCCAGCAGTAAAAAGCACTATGCTTAATGTAGTCATCGAGCCTACCCTTTCCGTAACTGGGAAGTCGCAGAATAGATTTACTGGTAATTATGCTTTTCAGTATAGATCAAAATTTAAAGGTGTCAATAATGATTCCCAAATAAAAGAATTGGAAAAAACCCTAAAGCAAACCGAATTGTCGAATCATTCCTTTGAAAACCTCGATCAATTGGGTCAACCCGTTTCCTTGAATTACGATTTTGAATCACTCCAGGCAATAGAAGAAGTGGCCGGAAAACTATATTTTTCTCCTATGCTATTTTTAGCTACCCCAGAAAATCCTTTCAAGTCTGAAAAACGGGAATATCCCATAGATTTTGGATTTCCAATGAAGGATCGCTACATTGTGAACATCGCATTGCCTGAAGGCTATCAAGTGGAATCACTTCCCGAGAATGTTATTTTTAGTTATGGCGATAATTTAGGCAGTTATAAATATTTAATTTCCCAAATGGGAAATAAACTACAGCTTTCTGTGGAATTTTCGATTAACGAAGCATTTATTGGTGCTAATGATTATGGAAACCTAAAAAAACTCTTTGAACTTTTAATTGCGAAGGAAAACGAAAAAGTAGTACTTTCAAAAGCATAATGGATATAAAAAACGCACAACAGGCAGTCGATGCCTGGATAAAAGAACACGGTGTCCGCTATTTCAACGAGCTGACGAATATGGCACAACTTACCGAAGAAGTAGGGGAAGTGGCGCGAATTATTGCCCGTAGATATGGGGAACAGAGTGAAAAGGAAAGCGATAAAAATAAAGATTTGGGCGAAGAGCTTGCAGATGTTATTTTTGTCGTGCTTTGCCTCGCAAACCAGACAGGTGTAAATCTTGAAGAGGCTTTTCAGAAAAAATTGGATCTGAAGACAAAACGCGACCACGACCGGCACCATAGTAACGAAAAATTAAAATAGAATGTTCAAAAAAATTATCAATACAAAGGGTTTTTGGAAATCGGTATTTTCATTGGCATTTGCTTTTGCTGTTCTTTTTGCATTAATTAAATGGGCCATTGAAGGATTTGCACTGGCTTATTTCGCCGAAAGAAATCCATTAGTATTTATTGGAACATTGTTTTTGGCGGGATTCGTCTATGGTTTTTTTGTGACTTTTGGAAAATTCCGTGCAAAGATTAAGGAAAACGATTCCGGACGATGAAAGCCATTCTCGGACCTGGCGAGTTTCCGAAAAACCCCATAGAGATCGAGATAGGAGGATCAAAAAGTGAATCCAACCGGTTGTTGATCCTACAGGCGCAATTTCCAGATATTTCCATTAAAAATCTTTCTCAGAGCGATGACACCCAAGTTCTTCAAAAGAGCTTGAAAATCTTAAAGGGAACAGTCGATATCCATCACGCAGGAACGGCAATGCGCTTTCTTACGGCTTATTATGCAGGAAAAGAAGGAGCTGAAATTACCTTGACAGGAAGTAAACGAATGCAGCAGCGTCCCATTGGTATTTTAGTGGATGCTTTGAAAAGTTTGGGTGGCGATATTGAATATCTTCAAAATGAAGGTTACCCGCCTTTAAGAATTAAGGGCAGAACGTTTCAGAATAATGAAGTAAGCATACAATCTAATGTTAGCAGCCAATATATTTCCGCTCTTCTGCTTACCGCTCCTTCGCTTCCAAATGGACTTTCTATATTTCTGCAAGGAAAACCCATTTCTGAACCCTATCTCCAAATGACTCTTTCTTTGTTGAATCGAATTGGGGTAAAAACAAATTTCCGTAATAATCGAATCGATATATTTCCAGTTCGTGAAATTGAAGATGTTGAAATAGTCGTGGAATCCGATTGGAGTTCTGCCTCTTATTTTTATAGTTTGGTCGCTCTTTCCAACGGTTTGAAAATTACCTTGCGAAACTTTTCAGAAGAGAGTTTGCAAGGGGATTCCGTTCTGCCCACAATCTATAAAACCTTGGGCGTTCAAACCAATTTTGATATTCCGGAGAAATCTATTTCAATTTCAAAGGAAAAAATTAAACTCCCAGCTGCACTAATGCTCGATTTGTCCAAAACCCCAGATTTGGCGCAAACAATTGTCGTGACTTGTTTTGGACTTGGAATTGGGTGTGGATTATCAGGACTTCAAACCTTAAAAATCAAAGAAACCGATAGACTTTTAGCTTTAAAGACTGAACTGTCAAAACTCGGCGCCATAGTTCACATTGACGATAGTTCTCTTCAACTTGAGAAGTCATCTCAAACCCTTTCAAACGGAATAATCAAAACATTTCAGGATCACAGAATGGCCATGGCTTTCGCTCCCCTTGCAACAAAGGGCAATCTAAGTATTGAAGATGCCGAAGTGGTATCCAAATCCTACCCCAACTTTTGGAAAGACCTAAGAAAAACGGGAATTTTCTGTGATTTGGGGGATTCTTCAAAATAGTCGGTGGAAACAAACCTATGCACAGCAAGGGTTAATAGATGTTTGAAAATAATAAACCTTCATTTACTTGACAACGCCTAGTTCGAGAGCGTATCTTTGCACACTTTTTAAATTTAAATACAGAACGCAATATGGGAATGAAACTTTCACATTTCAATTTTAATTTACCTGATGAATTGTTGGCCGAATATCCGTCTCCAAATAGAGATGAGGCCCGCTTAATGGTCCTTAACCGAAAAGATAAAACCATTGAGCATAAAATATTCAAGGATCTAATTGATTATTTTGAGGAGGATGATGTGCTTATTACAAATAATACCAAGGTTTTTCCGGCACGGTTATTCGGAAATAAAGAGAAAACAGGCGCTCGGATAGAAGTATTTCTTTTGCGTGAGCTCAATGCCGAAACTAGACTTTGGGATGTTTTGGTGGATCCAGCGCGTAAAATTAGAATAGGGAATAAATTGTATTTCGGAGAGGATGAATCTTTGGTTGCGGAGGTTATTGACAACACAACATCCAGAGGACGTACTTTACGTTTTCTCTTTGATGGATCTTATCAGGAATTTCGCAATAAATTGACCGAGTTGGGAGAAACACCATTGCCAAAATATATAAAGCGGGAGGTTGAACCAGAAGATGCAGAGCGGTACCAAACCATTTTCGCCAAAAATGAAGGAGCAGTCGCTGCACCTACTGCAGGTTTACATTTCTCCAAACACCTTTTAAAACGTATGGAGATCAAAGGTGTAAAAATGGCAGAGGTTACATTGCACGTGGGACTGGGAACTTTCAGTAGCGTAGAGGTTGAAGACCTATCCAAACATAAAATGGATTCAGAGGAGATGAGAATTGATCAAGCAGCTGCAGATATTGTTAACAAAGGAATAGAAGATAGAAGAAGAGTATGTGCAGTTGGAACCACTGCAATGCGTGCCTTGGAAACTGCTGTTTCCACAAACCATAGGCTGAATGCCTATACAGGATGGACCAATAAATTTATTTTCCCACCTTATGATTTTAGTATTGCTAATGCAATGGTGACCAATTTCCACACACCAAAATCTACTTTAATGATGATGGCTTCAGCTTTTGCTGGCCATGAATTTATGAAAGAGGCCTATGCCGAGGCGATTAAGGAAAAATATAATTTTTATACCTATGGGGATGCTATGTTTATTATATAGTATTGCTTAAAACCATTAAAAAAATCCCGATGAAAGTCGGGATTTTTTATTTTTAAGCATCTGATTGTCAAATGTGAAAATAAAAATTTATCTTAGTATCCAATTTACGCATTAGGTAATGAGAAAAACTATTCTTTTCTTCTTTTCTTTATTGATTGTCTGTACCGTCTTTTCGCAGGAGGGTGGCAATCTTGTGCCCCAAAGTTGGAATTTAAATTTGACCAAATCTCCCAGATTGATACAGTTGAGTCCTTTGAATATGGACCCAATAATGGCGCAGGACAGCATAAATGATTTAGATAAAAGTATTCCTTATCGTTATGGAATTGAACGTCCATTGGTTTTAAATATGGACGAAGATGGTCTTTGGACAGACTTACCAAATGGCGGTAAAATTTGGCAAGCTGTTATCCAATCTCACAATGCACTTAATATAAGTATCAATTTCACTGATTTTTTCCTTCCACCCGGCTCCCGACTTCAATTATACAATAATGAACGAAAAACGGTTGCACAGACATTTACCAATTCACAGAATCGGGAATCTAATCGATTGGGAACATGGTTTGTAGAGGGCGATATGGTCTGGGTAGAATATTTCCAACCCCCGGGAACCTCGATGAGACCGCGGTTGGAAATTGGAAGTATCATCCACGGATATCGAATGGGCAAGGTAAATCCATCCAATCCTCTCGGCAATAGAATAAATGGATCGGGCCCTTGCAATTATGATGTAAATTGTCCAATTGGAGTAGATTTCGATTCACAAAAGGATATAGTAAAAAAGTCGGTTGCCTTTGTAAATCTAGGTAATGGATATCTCTGTTCCGCCGTTTTAGTTAATAACACCAAAGCAGATAAAACTCCATATATTCTTACTGCCAACCATTGTTTAATCAATAGCGATCCCTCTTTTTGGTCTATTCGTTTTAATTGGGTCAGCCCAAGTCCGGTTTGCGGCACGGGTGAGGACAGTGGTGATCTTCATAACAATTTTACCGTTAGTGGAGCCAAATTAATGGCGAACAATAGCTTAAGCGATTTCGCCCTGGTTAAGTTGTACGATGATATTCCCGAATCTTGGGATGTGGCTTTTGCAGGTTGGGACAATTCTGATACCGACCCTCTGTTTGAAGTTGGAATCCATCATCCCAATGGAGATATAATGAAAATTTGCAGAGATGACTCAGGCGCAGAGAAAATAAATGCCAATGGCGTTAAAGTTTGGTTGATTGGCGGAGGTCAGCATGGCACCGGAAACGGTTGGGAAATCGGGACTACCGAAAGTGGCTCTTCAGGATCTCCACTTTTTAATGAACGTGGAAAAATTATCGGACAATTATATGCCGGTGAATCTGGTTGCGTCGGGACGGAAAACAATAATAACTATGATATTTATGGACGGTTTGGGGTTTCTTGGAATGCAGGAACACGTCCAGAAACAAGGCTACGAGATTGGTTGGATCCGGGAAATTCGGGACAGACCTCTATTGAAACCCTGCAGAATATTTTGAATGTGCCAACCTTCGAAGCCATCGGTGAATTGGAAATTTATCCCAATCCGGTCAATACTACAATTACGGTGAAAAATGCCCGCTATCCGCATCTTACCTATCAATTCTTCAATATAATGGGCCAGCAAATGCAATCAGGATCCTTGTCCAATACCATGAATTCGATTTCTGTAGAAAATCTTACCGAAGGAATTTATCTATTGCGTTTGACAGATGAGGATAGTAGTGAATCCATCACCAAAAAGATAATTGTCAAGCATTAAGGCAAATGTCTGATATTTCAAAAGTCTGATCTAAGGGGATGGGTTTTTTATGACTCTTATAAACGTATGAAGGGCTGTATCACTACAACAAATACAGCAACAGAGTTTTCATTGTTTTATTCATCTAATATACAACGGACACAGGCACCGAAGGCACGATAATCCGAAGAGTCAGCATACAACCAAGAGCTTTCGAAATACAATTTATAAGCAAGTTGTATCCCATTAATTGTACTTGACCAATAATTTCCCCTAACCCCAACTCCAAGAATAGTGGAGGATTGAAATCGGTCTCCACCTAAGGTCAACTTAAGCGGGGAATTAAAAGCTCCATCGGGATTTTGAGAACCCCATCTTGATGCTTCTGCCTGCCATTCAACCTTGGTTGGTAATCTAAATCCGTCGGGACAAGGATTGTTGGTCCCATTAACCCCTTGCCAAAGATTATTATTTAGAGGATTTCTCCAGTCCACATCATTTACTATAAACTTACTATGACCCGGATTGTCCGAGCTACTTCGAGTTGGTGTAGTGGCCACAGTTCCTCTCTTTTGATGTCCGTCATCCAATCGTCCCCATTGAAACAAATGGCCATAGGCGCTTGCATCTGTTTTTGAAGTGGCTACCCTCGAGGCGCCGAGATCTCGATCCAACCAGCATTTTCCGGTATCAGTTTGTACCGTACCATAGGTCACGGTTTCTCCATTATAAGTAAAGATTACCGGATCTCCACATACTTTAAATTTTGGTTTTTCACCACAGAGGCTCATCCATTGAGCATGATTCCAAAAATTAATGCAATCTTCATCCGTGTTATAAATCATCAAACCTCTAGCCGGATTGGATATCGCATCCCGTTTGGCAGTAGTCATTCTAGGAGGTAAAAATCCACCGCTGTCGGAGTCTATTTCCAGGGCAGCCGATGGATCTGGTTCTGTGGTTCCGATTCCTACCTGAGCAGTAGTAGAAAAAATTGCAATACTGAATAGGAGCAAGAATAAATTATTTTTCATTTGAAGTGGGGGTTTAAATGAGAAATCAAAAAATGTAAATCAAGAATTATTAGTTAGGTTTTGCTAAAGTGCACTGGTAATTTTAGGTTTTGTTATTGATTTATGTAATTGTTTCTGACAAATGCAAACCTAACCATTATTTTATATTTTGAAGAAAACATCCTGATATATTTTTAAATAAGCTAGTCACCTCCAGCGTTTTATGGAGAAAAAGTTAAAAATCGAAAATAAATAAAGTAATAAATCAAATTCAAGGATATCATTTTCTCTCTTTACAAATGATAGCAAGATAATGTCAATGTAAAACGGTATGTTTATCACGACGGGAATTTGGGAGGTCTTTATTCTAAATAGGAAAAGAAGGATTTTCACTTTAAAAATCCTAATTTTGCAGCATGATTTCAGATAAAAAAGATATACGCGCCCTTTCAAAGAAACAACTTCAAGACTTTTTTGAAAGTATTGGAGATAAACCCTTTCGAGGTACGCAAGTGTATGAATGGCTATGGAGCAAGGGAGCGCATGGATTTGATGAAATGACGAATATTTCTAAAGAAACCAGAGCACATCTTAACGAGAATTTTGTTATAAACCACATTAAAGTGGACCATCTTCAGAAAAGCTCGGATGGAACTATTAAAAATGCAGTCAGACTTCATGATGATTTGATAGTGGAATCCGTTTTGATTCCCACGAAAAAGAGAACGACAGCCTGTGTTTCTTCACAAGTAGGTTGTAGTTTGGATTGTTCTTTTTGCGCTACTGCCAGGTTAAAAAGAATGCGAAACTTGAATGCCGATGAAATATACGATCAAGTGGTTGCGATTGATCGTGAAAGCAGGTTATATCACGACAAACCACTTTCCAACATAGTTTATATGGGGATGGGCGAACCGTTGATGAATTATAAAAATGTTTTAGAATCAATTGAAAAAATCACTTCAGATGAAGGTTTGGGAATGTCTCCTAAGCGGATTACGGTTTCTACTTCTGGAGTTCCGAAAATGATTAAAAAACTGGCTGATGACGAGGTCAAATTCCATTTGGCAGTTTCCTTGCACTCCGCAATTCAAGAAAAGCGCGAGCAGATTATGCCATTTGCCAAAAACTTTACCTTGGTGGACCTGCGTGAGGCTCTAGAATATTGGTACAGTAAAACACAACGGAAAATCAGGTACGAATACATTGTTTGGAAGGACATCAACGACAAGCAGGAAGATATTGATGCACTAATCACTTTTTGTAAATATGTTCCCTGCAAAGTGAATTTGATAGAGTACAATCCTATTGACGACGGAAATTTTCAACAAGCTTCTCCCGAGATAACCCAGAAATATATCGACAGCTTAGAACGCCATCGAATTCCAGTCACCGTCCGCCGCAGCCGTGGAAAAGATATCGATGCAGCTTGTGGACAATTGGCGAATAAGCAATAAGGAGGTAAATTCCAAATTCTAAATTCCAAACCGCTAAAGTTCTACGCCTTCCTAGCAGAGGCACGATAGACAGATCATAAATTTTATAGTCCTAGTCTAAGACCCATACATCCAACCTCCAAACCTCCAACTTCCAACCTCCAACCTCCAACCTCCAACATCCACCACCCAACATCCAACATTCAACACCTAAAATCTAACTCCCATTTTACTTATCTTTGATTCCTTTATGAAGATAGTCTCACGCATCAAACTTCCCATAGAAAAAGAGATGGAGCTTTTCGAGAAAAAGTTCTCTGACTCCATGTCTTCAAAGGTGTCGCTTCTCAATAGGATTACTCATTATGTGGTAAATCGAAAGGGAAAACAAATGCGACCGATGTTTGTTTTTCTCATTGCAAAAATGACTGGCAATGGAGAGGTAAACGAACGCACCTATCGAGGTGCATCGGTCATTGAGCTTATCCATACGGCAACCTTGGTTAATGACGATGTCGTGGACGACAGCGACCGCCGCCGTGGCTTCTTCTCCATAAATGCACTTTGGAAAAATAAAATTGCAGTTCTTGTTGGCGATTATTTATTGTCAAAAGGATTGCTTCTTTCTATTGATAATGGCGATTTCGATCTATTGCGAATTATTTCCGTAGCCGTTCGCGAAATGAGCGAAGGCGAACTTCTTCAAATCGAAAAAGCGAGAAGACTGGATATTACGGAAGAAGTTTATTTTGAGATCATCCGCCAAAAAACCGCTACCCTTATTGCTGCTTGTTGTGCAATGGGCGCACGCTCCGTTATGGCGTCCGATGAAGAAGTAGAAAAAATGCGGAAATTTGGAGAACTTATCGGTACCGCATTTCAAATAAAGGACGATCTTTTTGATTATGGCAATGAGCACATTGGCAAACCCACAGGCATAGATATCAAGGAACAAAAAATGACGCTTCCTTTAATTTATGCACTGAATCATGCTTCGCCTGAGGACAATAAATGGCTTATAAACTCGGTAAAAAATCACAATAAGGATAAAAAGCGAGTAAAGGAAGTCATTTCGTATGTGAAAGAAAATGGCGGGCTGGAGTATTCTGTGGGAAAAATGAAGGAATACCAACAAGAAGCACTTCTCCTCCTTGAAACCTATCCAGAATCTCCCTATAAGGAATCCTTGGAGCTGATGGTGAACTATGTTATCGCTAGAAAAAAGTAGCAGTTTGCAGTAGAAGTAGGCAGTTTATTAACTGTTTGTTTTTCTCTGCGAACCTCCGCGATTACTCTGAACTCCTTTGTGTAACAGCTATTTCACGAAGTTGCGCTGAGGTTTCACAGAGGTGCACGAAGACGTTTTGAAAATTGTGTGTGTTTGAACTGGAAACCCACTACCGATAACTGAACACTGCAACTGACCACTGAACACTTTTTTTAAACCCAGACAACCTTTTCCCAAAACCAAGCGTCTATTAAAATAGAGACCTAAACAGCGAAGCGTGTTTTGAAAATTATCAACCTACATAAAAACTATTCGAAATTAATTGACAAGGCCTCAAAAGGTGACCGGAAGGCGCAGTATCAGCTTTTTCAAATGTTTTCGCCAAAAATGCTCGGAGTTTGTAGACAGTATTTAAAAAATGCCGATTTGGCCGAAGAAGTGATGTTATCAGGGTTTTTAAAAATGTTCACGCATTTATCCGATTTTAAAAATGAAGGCAGTTTTGAGGGATGGGTACGAAGGATTATGGTCAATGAGAGTATTTCACAACTTCGGAAGGACAAGAATTTGAATTTCATATCCAATGAAACGATAGAAAATACCACCGAATACTCAACATATATTGAAACAGAACTGGAAGAAGAAGAAATTCAAAAGTTGATAGATGCTCTTCCTGATGGTTATAAAACTGTATTTGTACTGTATGCCGTTGAAGGATATAAGCACAGTGAAATTGCCGAGCTTCTTCAAATAAGTGAAAGTACTTCAAAAACACAGCTGTTTAAAGCACGGAAAATGCTTCAGAATAAATTGAACAAACAAAACACTATAAATTATGGCACCCTTTAATCTTGAAAATAATATTCGCGAGAAATTGGAGAACAGGGAGTTAAAACCTTCTCCAGATGCGTGGAAAAAACTGGAATCCCAGTTGGATAGAAAGCAGCCTAAAAGAAAATCCACGACTTGGTATTATATCGCTGCAAGCATAGTAGGTTTACTCATCGCTGTTCCGGTTTTCATAAATCAAAATACATCGGAGGTTGAAAACAGTTTTGTAGTTGAAAATGACCAACCTAAAGATGTCATTCAAAAGGAGACTGAAACGTTTCAGGAATCTAATAATCCTTCGGAAGTTGGAAATGTTTCAAAGAAAATGAAAACTGAAAATGAGCCAAAACAGAAAAAGGAATTAAAGCCAGTTCCCGTTCAAAAGGAATCGGAAATCGATAAGAAAATAAAGAAATCGGAAGCTTTGGCGACTTCGCAAGAAATAAGGAATTCAATTGATTCTGAAAAACCGGTTCAGGATCCTAATATTGAAGAGAACGAGATTTTTAATGCCAAAGTTGATGAAGTTGTTGCATCTATCAAAACCCTTCATAAGGAAAATAAAGAAGTGACCGCAGAAGAAGTAGAAACGCTTTTAAATAATGCTCGGCGTGATATTCAAACCCAGCGAATACTGAATAGTCCAAAAATCAGTGCCTCAGAATTATTAGAGGAGGTGGAATGGGAATTGGAAAAAAGTTTCCGTGATAAGGTTTTCGACGCTTTTGGCGATGGTTTTCAAAAATTGAAAACAGCTATTTCCCAGCGCAACGATTAAGCCTTAACTGCCTGGGAAAACTAAGACGATGTTTTTTACAAACTAGATATTCAATAATATTAATCAAAAACTAAAACCTATGAAATCGTTAATTATCCTATCTACGGCACTCACATTATGCCTGCTGACCAATACTTATACCCAGGCACAAGAAACGGGTACAAAAAGTTCAGAAGAAAAATTTGTCCAAGCAAAGGAAACCATAATTCAAAAAGAAAAGGATGCCCTAAAAATAGAGGTGGAAAACATAAATATCCGCTTGGAAAATGGAGATATTACTGAAGCAGAAGCTGAAAAGTTAAAGGAACAAGCGGCAGATAAACACGCTCGAAATATTGAAAATCGATTAAATATTCTTGAAAATACAATCGAACTTGCTGATAGGAACGTCGACGAACAGGGCAAAGAGACTAAGTCAGGTATTTTTGTTGGTTGGGATGAAGAGAAGATTGATTTTGTTATTAGAACCTCCGGTAAAAACAAGGAAAAGAAAAAGAGATATGATTTCCGAACTGAAACAGGTGTATATCTTTCTTGGGGCTTCTTGGATTTGGTTGGAGATGACGATTCTTATGGAAATACGCCAATGTCGGTAGGAAGATCCAATTCGTTCGAAGTTGGGATTAACCAGGTAACCCGCGTTTTCAAAAAGTCGAATTTTATGAGGATAAAATATGGATTGTCTGCCCAATGGAATAAATTAACACCTCGCGGAAATATGTATTTAGTCGATGAAAACGGTATAAACACGCTGGAGCAATTTCCTACCGAATTGAGAAAAAGCGAATTGCGATTTACAAATATCGTGATTCCAGTTTATTTCGAATTTGGACCCTCGAAGAAAATTGAGAGTGGGAATTATATTAGATTTTCAACCGCAAAACAATTCAAAATTGGTTTTGGAGGTTACGGCGGATTAAACGTCGGAGCCATGCAGAAATTGAAATATAAAGAAGATGGAAAAAAGACAAAGCAAAAAATAAAAAAGGACTACAACACAACCGATTTTGTTTATGGTGTTGGTGCTTACATAGGGTATGATGCCTTTAGTCTTTTTGCCAAATATGATTTATCCCCTCTTTTTGAAAATCAACCGGTAGATAAAAACCTTTTTTCTGTAGGTTTGCGATTGGATTTTGATTAGACAGGAAACAATTCAGGATTATGAATTCAGAATTAGGAACAAGAAGAAAATAGAATAGAGAAAAGAGAAAAGAGAAAAGGGGAACTATTACAAAACTCAAACCCATAAACTCTCATAGCTTATAACTCATAACTTCTAACAGTAGGTTTCCTTTTTATATTCCTATTTTTACCCAACCAAATTCCGTAAACACAATTCCAAAATATTAACCGATAACCGATAACCCCAAACCCCGTGATCTCCAGAACCACCATAGACAACGTTTTTGAAACTGCCAGAGTAGAGGAGGTCATTGGTGATTTTGTCCAGCTTAAAAAATCGGGAAGTAATTTTAAAGGTCTCAGCCCTTTTACCGATGAACGGTCTCCAAGTTTTATGGTTTCGCCTGTTAAACAAATCTGGAAGGACTTCAGTAGTGGGAAAGGCGGAAATGTAGTTTCTTTTTTGATGGAACACGAACATTTCACGTATCCTGAGGCAATTCGATATTTAGCGAAGAAATACGGGATTGAGATAGAGGAAACGGAACAAACCAGTGAGGAAAAAGAACAGGCCAATGAAAAGGAAAGTCTGTACTTGGTCAGCGAATTTGCCAGAGAATATTTTCAAAATACCTTATTAAAAACCGAAGAAGGAAAGGCGATAGGACTTTCCTATTTCAAGGAACGTGGATTTACTGATGAAACCATAAAGAAATTCGAACTCGGTTATTCTCCCGATTCGTGGGATGCGTTTACAAGCCACGCGATAAAGAAAGGATACAAGCTTGAATTCCTTGAAAAAACGGGTTTGTCCATAGTTAAAGAAGATACTTCGACAGGCTCAGCAACCAAAATGTTCGACAGATTCAAAGGAAGAGTGATGTTCCCCATCCGAAGCATGAGCGGTCGGACATTAGGTTTTGGAGGCCGGATTCTTACTTCCGACAAAAAAGCTGCGAAATACCTAAACTCTCCTGAAAGCGATATTTACCACAAAAGTAAAGTGCTTTATGGTATTTTTCACGCCAAACAGAGTATAGCCAAAGAAGATAATTGTTATTTGGTGGAAGGCTATACCGATGTTATCCAATTTCATCAAACCGGAATCCATAACGTGGTTTCTTCTTCGGGAACGGCTTTGACTCCCGAGCAGATTCGTCTTATAAATCGGCTTACAAAAAACATCACCGTTCTTTTTGATGGAGATGCTGCGGGATTAAGAGCTTCCCTTCGCGGAATTGATCTTATTCTTGAACAGGGAATGAACGTAAAAATCTGTACGTTCCCAGAAGGAGAAGATCCAGATAGTTTTTCCAGAAAGAATTCTTTAGAAGAACTCACCCTTTATTTAGAAGAGAATGCCAAGGATTTTATCACCTTCAAAGCCTCGTTGCTTGCAGCCGATGCCAAAAATGATCCCATAAAAAAGGCAGAGACTATTCACGATATGGTTGCCAGTATTGCAAAGATTCCCGATGCTATTAAACGAGAGGTTTATTTAAAGGAATGTTCCCATATTATGGACATTTCGGAACAGGTTCTCTTTAATTCCATCGCGCAATTACTTCGTAAGGAACGCAAGGAAGAATCAAAAAAGGAGCAAAAAACTACGGAGCCTTTTGAAGTAGTTTCCTCTGAAAAGATGAAGAGCCAAAAAGTGGATGTTCAATTTCAATTAGAACAAAAACTAATTGAACTATTGGTGCTTTATGGTGATATGGAAGAGGATTTTGAAGAAATGGTCATTGAAAGTGACGAAAAAGGAGGTCTGGATCTTACGCCAGAAGTTTACCGTTCGCGCGTGTTTGAAAAAATTTATTTGGATTTACAGGATGATGAGATTGAATTTACCAATCCTGAATTCAGAAATATTTATTTGGAAATCATCAATCGATTTGTTGAAAACCCAGAGGCAAAGTCAGAATCATTTGTAAATCAATTGGAGCCAGAAATAGCTTCGGGAGTTACGAATATATTGATGGAAGATGAGCGCTATTCCTTACACCGTTGGGACAGGATGCAGATCTATGTGAAAGCAAGGGAAAAGACCATTGCACAAGTTGTGAGCGAGACCATTCTGACACTCAGAAGATTCCTTGTGGGCAGAAAAATCGATGAACTTTCGGAAACTATGAAACTGGATGAGGAAGTTGATAAAGAAGCTGTGCTGCAAGAAATTGTCGCTTATATCGGTCTTAAAAAATTACTTTCCGACAAATTGAATCGAGTACTTTAAAATATCGATTTTAGAATTTCTTCTTATTCAATCTGCCATTTCAACAAAGCATTTATTTCAAATCCTTGGGAATTTTACCAACAGGAATTGGTTTTATTTTATGTTGATTCGCTTTGTTCAAACGGGAATAGATTTCAAATACTTCTCGCTCACGTCCTGAAAATTCTGAGCTGTTTCGTCCTTTTTCCACCATATTCATGGCCCATTCCAATTCGTCATAATTAGCGCCAAGTTGATCTTCATCGGAACGGCTATCACCAAAAAGACCGTCCGTGGGTTGGGCGTTTAATATGGATTTAGGAACTTCCAATGCTTTTCCTATTTCAAATACTTCACTTTTCATTAAATCCGCAATCGGACTGATATCCACACCGCCATCGCCGTACTTAGTGAAAAACCCTACACCAAAATCCTCAATTTTATTTCCAGTTCCCACCACCAAATAATGATTTATACCAGCTAGAAAATAAAGTGCGGTCATCCGTAATCGTGCCCGGGAATTTGCAAGGGAGAGGGTCAGAGAATTTTCTTCAGCGTTATTTGGCACTTGGGCTTTAAATTCATCAAAAACTGAACTTAGATTTATTTCTGTTTGCTGGACATTAGAATATTTTTTCATCAAATAATCAATATGTTCCTTACCGCGGCTTACCTGACTTTCCGCTTGATGGATAGGCATTTCTACGCAGAGAGTTGGCAGACCGGTTTTTGCACACAAAGCGGAGACAACGGCCGAATCAATTCCCCCGCTAATTCCTACAACAAATCCCTTTACTCCAGCACTTTTAGCATAAGTATCCAGCCAGTTTACAATAAAATCTATTACTTTTTCGGTTTGCATTTTGTTGAGTTAATGAGTTAAAAGTTACTGAGTTAATGGTTAATCAGTTTTAGGTTGCAAGTTTCAGGTTTCAAGTTTCAGGTTGCAGTTTTAAAGTTTAAAAGTTTAAAAGTTGATGAGTTTTTGAGCTGTTGTTAGATTTTATTCATTATTTTTTACTACCGACTACCGACTACCGACTACCGACTACCGACTACCGACTACCGACTACCGACTACCGACCACCGACTACTGATTACTGATCTCCGCATCATCTAAATAACTCAATAACTTAATAACCCAATAACTTCAATTACCCTCCCATCTCATTTTCGTTCTCAAAACTAAAAAGTACCTTTGCACGGCAATAAAGGTTAAAGATAAAATTAAAAAAAGAGGAACCCTAAAATCCAGCAATGAGATTTTTTTTGGGAATGAAATGCCTCTCACAAATCCAGAAATTAATGAACGTTTTTAATTCAGTTTTTCTTCCTTGGAAAAAGATACGAGTGGCATTTTTAGGCTGTCTCTCATTTGTGTTTCTCGGTATTTTCCTTTTTTCTTGCAGTGGTCGAAGCAATCTTGAAAAAGAGATTGAGAAAATCCCGATGAATGTCGAAATAATCCGTTTCGATAAGGAGTTCGCTGCTGCAACTCCCCCAGATCTGCCGAAATTGAAGAAGGAGTATCCATTATTTTTTCCAAGGCAATACAATGACAGTATTTGGATTGAAAAGTTGACCGATACGCTTCAAGCTGAATTGGAGGCAGAGGTAATCAAGAAATTTCCTAATAACGATAAGTTGGAAGATATTCTGGTTCCATTATTTCAACATATAAAATACTATTTTCCAAAATTTCAGACCCCAAAAGTAGTTGCCACAACCTCAGATGTGGATTATAGAAATAAGGTAATCCTCGCGGACAGTATTTTGGTAATTGCTTTGGATAATTATTTGGGAAGTGAACATCCATTTTATGTAGGCATCGATTTATACATCGCCAAGGAAATGGAACCGTCACAAATTGGGCCTGATGTGGCTGAAGCCTATGCCTTAAGTTACGTGAAGCCCCCGAGGAGTGCAGATTTTCTAAGTCAGATTATCTATTACGGGAAAGAGCTTTATTTAAAGGATATTTGGATGCCCAACACTCCGGATGCCGATAAAATTGGTTACACCGAAGAAGAATTTAAATGGGCAGAGGAAAATGAACTTTATATGTGGCGTTATTTCATAGAAAACGAATTGCTCTATAGTACTGATTCAAAGTTAGGCGCACGATTTATAAATCCGGCACCATTTTCTAAATTCTATCTCGAAATAGACAATGATTCGCCTGGAATGCTGGGCCGATATCTGGGTTGGAAAATCGTGAGATCTTATATGGAAAACAATTCCGTAGACGTTCAGAGACTAATGGTCACTGATGCAGATGAAATATTTAAAAATTCAAAATACAAACCAAAAAAGTAATGGCAACAAAACATACTTCTGAAATAAGGCTCAAGGTAGCTCTTGACGAAAATAAAATTCCAAATTCAATTCACTGGACTGCCGAAGATGGTGGTGTTACGGATGAAGCAACCAAGGCGGTAATGCTATCGGTGTGGGATCATAAAAGAAAGGAATCACTACGCATAGACCTTTGGACAAAGGATATGCCCCTCGATGAAATGAAAGTATTTTTCCACCAGACTCTTACTGCCATGGCAGACACCTTTCAACGTGCAACAAATGATGATAAAATGAGCGATACTATGCGTGATTTTTGTGATTATTTCGCAGAAAAATTGGAATTGAAAAGAGGATAAAAAGAAATAGGCCGGTTTTGAAAACTTTTTAAAGCCGGCCCAAAATGAAGGTTATTCCACTTTGAATTCATCAAGTCTTCCATGAAGATTGGGATGGAAACCAAGCGTTGAATGCTCTTAATTGCGAATAGATTCCTTCTAGTGGTTATGTTTTTTCCATTGAAATTGATAGGGATACATTTCATAAATGGCGTTGTCCTCATTAAAGGTATTTCCTTTTTCACCTTCTACCCGAGCAAGTTTCACAAGGGCTTCTGCCTCTTCGTGTCTTTCTAAACGAGCTAGACAAATTCCTTTATATAATAGAACTTCGGCAAAAGTGGGATAGGTTTCCAACGATTTGTCAAATTGTTCAATCGCTTCTTCCCATTTCCCCAATTCATATTTGGTGATACCATAATAAAAGAGATCTAAAAAATGGGCATCCTTAAATTTGCTTATTTGTTCTTGAATATCTTCAGAGAATATTTTCTCAGCTTTTTCAAATTCATTGAGCTGTAAATAAGAGAGCGCAATATGAAATTTATAGGTATGATCCATTTCATAGCTATTTCCTTCCATAACTATAGCTTCTTCAAAATCCAGAATTGCATCTTTATATTGTTTTGAGAAAATACACTTGATAAATCCTCTATACGCCAAGTATTTCCGCTTATTGTATTTTACCGCTTTATCCAAAAACGGCATGCCGGCTTCATATTTACGGGCCTTGAAATACGCCATTGCTTTCTGTTGCCACAAATAGGAAATAGTGCTGTCTTTCTCTAAACCTCTATCCAAACATTCTTGATATTCATTCATTTCAAAAGTGTAGAAATGCCGGTTAGCACATTGTTTGCTATACTCCTCAATAATTTGCTCTTGCTCTGCGGTATATTTTTGATAGGAGTCCTGTGGCTCTTCCATCTTTGTTGTTTGGGAACAAGAGTACAGGGCAAAAATAAAAATGCTAAACAGATAAACTTTCATGAACATCAGATGGAAATGGATTTAATGAAAATCCTGATTGGACATTTGTGTATTCAAGGTCTCAATATAGTTCAAAACCTCATCTCGCCCAACATAATTACTGGCAGAAGTAATAAAGTATTGTGGCATTTCCTCCCACGTTTCCAGCATTTTTTCTGAATAGGCCTTTAGGTTACGTTCTAATGCCAGAGGTTTTAGCTTGTCTGATTTTGTGAAGATGATATTGAAGGGAATTCCATTTTCGCCCAGCCACTCCATGAATTCCAAATCTATGGGTTGAGGTTCCAATCGGCAATCTACCAAAACAAAAGCGAGCACCATCTGCTCCCTTTCCCGGAAATAATCTGTGATAAATTGTTGAAAGATTTTTTTGGTGCTTTTTGAAACCCGCGCATATCCATAACCCGGTAAATCCACCAAATACCAGTTTTTATTTATAAGAAAATGGTTTATAAGTTGTGTTTTTCCTGGCCGTCCTGAAGTTTTGGCCAGATTTTTTCGATCCATCAACATATTGATGAGCGAGGATTTTCCCACATTGCTCCGGCCGATGAAAGCATATTCGGGCAATCGGTCTTTCGGACATTTGTCCACCTTGCTATTGCTCATCACAAATTCCGCCGACTTGATATGCATTTCTTTTTCCAGTTATGAGTTATGAGTTCAGAGTTATGAGTTATGAAGGAATATTTTAAGAAATATTTGTCGAAATTTTTACGGCTCAAGAGAACCTCCAACCTGCAACTTGCAACCCTTGTCCGCCGGAGCTTCAGCGTAGGTGGATGAAACCTGCAACCTAAAACCCTCTTTTCACCAACCAGGCATAGAGAATTTTATTAAATTCGTCTGGATGTTCCATCATAGCCGCATGCCCACATTTATCAATCCAAAAAAGCTCTGAATCTGGTAAAAGTTCATCAAATTCCTTAGCTACTTCAGGAGGTGTCACGTGGTCATTTTTACCCCAAATTATGCACGTGGGAGTGTACATCTTCGGTAGATCCTTTGCCATATTATGACGAATGGCGCTCTTGGCAATTGCGAGGGTACGGATTAGTTTATTCCGGTCGTTTACACTCTGGTAAACCTCGTCCACAATTTCTTTGGTGGCAATAGCGGGATCGTAAAAAACATTTTCCGCTTTTTGCTTTATATAATCGTAATTACCTCGCTTTGGATAACTTTCTCCCATAGCGCTTTCATAGAGTCCAGAACTGCCGGTAATCACCATTGCTTTAATATGTTCTGGATATAATTTGGTGCAAAGCAGCGCAATATGGCCTCCTAAGGAATTCCCCAAAAGAATCACTTCTTCATATCCCAAATGCTCGATAAATTGTGCAACGTATTTTGCAAAATTCTTCACATTGGTTTTAAGGATGGACATTTTGTAGATAGGAAGTTCAGGAATAAGAACTTTATATCCTTTTTTTGGAAAAAAGTCCGCAACGCCGTCAAAATTGCTTAACCCGCCCATTAGTCCGTGCAGGACAATGATTGGAGTGCCTTCGCCAATTTCTAAATATGAGAATTTTCCCTCTTTCTTTAATTTCTCCGACATCCTTTGGTTGGTGCGATTAAGAAAACAAAAGTAAACAAATTTATTTCATAAGATCGATTTAAAATTCCCCTTTGTTTTCACTTCCCTTAAAACGAGATGGGGTATTGGGTGGGAAAACTTATCAACAAAGTGGTAGAATGTGGTAAAAAGTGGGAAAAGTTATATATATTTGAAACTATAATTTGCAAATAGGGAAGTTTCACAATGCTCAATCTCATAGGTACATACGAATGTAAAGCAGACGTAAAAGGTCGTGTTATGCTACCTGCCCCTCTGAAAAAGCAGCTCACTCCGGCCATGGCCGAAGGGTTTGTTGTAAAGCGTGCTGTATTTCAGCCTTGTTTGGAGATGTATCCGATGAAGGAATGGAATATCCTGATGCAAAAAATGGGCGATCTGAACCGTTTCGATAGAAGGAACAACGATTTTATTAGAAGATTTACCGCCGGAGTTAGAGTGGTGGAACTAGATGCATCAGGTCGATTATTGATTCCTAAGGATTTGCTGTCGTTCGCAGGAATCAGCAAGGAATTGGTGATCTCCTCAGCAATAAATATTGTAGAGATCTGGGATAAAGATAGATATGAACAGGCCATAGACGACACTGCAGATGATTTTGCCAATTTGGCCGAGGAAGTAATGGGAAGCAAAAGCAATGATAGTAATGGAATATCATAATCCAGTTTTGCTAAAAGAGTCGGTTGATGGGCTGAGTATCAAGCCAGATGGTGTTTATGTGGATGTAACCTTCGGGGGAGGCGGGCATTCACACGAAATTTTAAAGAGATTGGGTGCAAATGGAAAGCTTATCGCCTTTGATCAAGACAAGGATGCTTTGGTTAACACCATCGATGACCCTCGGTTTTTACTGATCAATCAAAATTTCCGATTGATGAAACGCTTTTTGAGATTTCACGGATACAAAACCGTAGATGGAATTTTGGGTGATTTTGGAGTTTCATCGCATCAATTTGATGTTGCCGAAAGAGGTTTTTCCACCCGCTTTGAAGCAGATTTGGATATGCGAATGAACAGAGATAGTAATTTTTCTGCATTTACGGTAGTAAACAAATATGATGAAGACCAACTGCGAAACGTTCTGTCGAATTATGGAGAATTGAGAAGCGCACCGGCAATGGCGAGAGTTATCGTAGAGGCGAGAAATGAGGGAAAGATCAAGACCAGCGAAGAACTTAAAAAAGTGCTCCGTCGGTTCTTGCCACCGCATAAGGAAAATAAAATCCTAGCTCAGATATATCAGGCTATCCGAATTGAGGTAAACCAAGAATTAGAGGCTTTAAAAGAATTTTTATTGCAGACAGACGAAGTACTTGAACCCGGTGGGAGAATCAGTTTGATAAGCTATCATTCTTTGGAAGACAGGTTGGTGAAGAGGTATATAAGAAGTGGTTTATTTGAAGGAGAGCCGGAAAAAGATGTTTTTGGAAACGTGGAAGTTCCTTTTAAGGCAGTGGGGAAATTCATAATTCCTTCGGAAGAAGAAATAAAGGAAAACAATCGCGCCCGAAGTGCAAAACTTCGAATTGCAGAGAAAATATAGGTTTTTTAGACAAGAGACAAGAGACAAGAGACAGGAGACGGAGACAAATAACAAATAATAAATAACAAATAACGAATCCCGAATCCCGAATCACAAATCACCAATTTACCAATGAAAGACGGTTTTTACAATATCATTAAAGGAAAATTTTTAGTGAGCGATGATGCCCTTAAGAATTGGCGTTTTATCGTTTTCCTATCTCTTTTGGCTTTGATAATGATCGGCAGTTCCCATACAGCGGACAAAAAAGTACATCAAATATCAAAGTTAAATGCCCAAGTGAAGGAGTTGAAAAGCGAGTATGTAGATATCCGGATGCGATTAATGCAATCAAAAATGGAAAGCCGGATTATTTCGGCGTTGGAAAATAAGGGGTTGCAGCCATCATCAACCCCTCCCAAACGAATTAGAATCATCGGAGAAAAAGGAAACGAAGAAAAGAGAATAGCAGCAAAATAAAACAATCAAAACTAAAACTGACAATCAATCAAATGGCCATCGAAGAAAAAAAATATAATGAACAGGTTATACATCATTGCTGGATGTATGTTCATCTTCGCCCTTGGCATAAGTGTCAAACTGATGAATATTCAGTTTGTTGATGGTGACAAATACCGCGAGCTAGCGGAAAAAAATACAGTCAAAAACTTTGTGATTCCCGCCAGCCGCGGCAATGTTTACGCAGACGACGGAAGTCTGTTGGCAACTTCAGTTCCAAAATACGATATCCGATTTGATGCGGTTACGGTTTCTTCTGAAGATTTCCAGGAAAATCTACTTCCACTTTCAGAGGGTCTGAGCAAAATGTTCGGAAAATCTGTTGCACATTATCAGGATGTGCTCCGAAGAGCAAGAGCCGATAAAAACCGCTATTTGTTGATCGTGAAAAACTTGGGTTATTCAGATTATATAGCAGTAAAAAACCTACCTCTTTTCCAAAAAGGGCCTTACCGCGGTGGAATTATTGTTGAGCAGCGCACCGTGCGGGAACATCCGATAGGTAAAATTGCCCAACGTACGGTGGGAGATGAGGCGTTTGATCGTCCTGGGCATTATTCCGTTGGACTGGAAGGTGCATTTAATGATCTTTTAACAGGGAAGGAAGGACATCGTTTAAAACAAAAAATAGCTGCCGGACAATGGAAGCCAGTTTATGACGATAATGAGGTTGAGCCCCAGGATGGATACGATATTGTTTCCACAATAAATGTAAACATTCAGGACATTGCCCATCACGCACTATTGAAGCAGTTGGAATACTACGAGGCCGAACACGGTTCCGTAATCGTAATGGAGGTGGCCACAGGAGAAATTAAGGCAATTTCAAACTTGGGCCGTACTTCTGGGGGAACTTATTACGAAAAATTGAATTACGCCATTGGCGAATCACATGAGCCGGGATCTACTTTTAAGGTTATGGCCTTTATGGCAGCTCTGGAGGATAAAGTAATTGACACCAGTACTGTCCTCGATACGGGCAATGGTGTGAAAACCTTCTACGGAAGGAACATCCGTGATTCCCATCGTGGAGGTTATGGAAAAATTTCTGCAGCCCGTGCTATGGAAGTTTCCTCAAACATTGGTTTGGCAATGATTGTCGATGAAAACTATTCCAAGAATCCCAATAAGTTTATCAATCGATTAAAAAGCTGGCATCTCAACAAAAAGACCGGAGTTGCAATTAAAGGAGAGGGAACACCTATGATTCCTGAGCCGGGACATAAAAAATGGAGCAAGAATGCCTTGCCATCTATGGCCTACGGCTATAACTTGGAAATCACTCCATTGCAAACTTTGACATTTTACAATGCAATTGCAAACAATGGGGTTATGGTGAAGCCAAGGTTTCTTAAGGAAGTCAGGGTTTGGAATGAAAAAGTGACCACTTATGAAACTGAGATAATCAATCCTAAAATTTGTTCAGACGAAACCTTAGGGGCAATGAAGGAAATTTTAAAAAACGTCGTAGAGCGGGGCACGGGAAGATCGCTGTATTCTCCCGATTTTTCGATGGCCGGCAAAACGGGAACTGCGCAGACAGAATATTGGATGCCCGATTGGTCAAGTAACCGTCGTTACATTTCTTCCTTCGCAGGATTTTTCCCTGCTGACAACCCAAAATATTCCTGTATTGTAATTATACATAAACCAAGTATTAAAAAAGGGTTTTATGGAGCAGATGTTTCTGGGCCCGTATTTAAAAGAATTGCACAAAAGATTTTTACAGAATCTCGAAATATCGATTCAGTTGAAGAAATTGAAACAACAGATCCTATTATCCAAAAGGATTTTCAAGAGTACTACACTAAACTGCAAGAAGCTAAAGATACAATTCCAAATGTAACTGGAATGGCGGGTATGGACGCAGTTTCATTGCTTGAAAACCTCGGATTAAAAGTTCAGGTAGTCGGCAATGGAACGGTGGTTAAACAGTCATTACAATCCGGTGAAGCATTAAAGAAAGGACAGCAAATTATTTTGAATCTATCGTGATACTTTTAAAGGACATATTGTACAAGGTTACCCTAGAAAAAGTTGTGGGCAGCACTTCTGTGGCCATTCACAATGTGCAATTTGATTCCCGAAAGGTTTCCCTCAACGATGTTTTTGTGGCCGTGAAAGGAACAATCTCCGATGGTCATGAGTTTATTAATATAGCTGCCAATCAAGGTGCATTGGCAATTATCTGTGAGGAATTGCCTGAAAGGATTATTAACGGAATCACTTATGTCCAAGTGGTTGATACTCATAAAGCGTTGGCGATCATGGCTGCCAATTTCTACAACAATCCATCAGAGCAATTAAAACTGGTTGGTATAACTGGAACCAATGGAAAAACCACAATAGCTTCTTTGTTGTACCAGCTTTTCAAAAAGGCTGGAATGGAAGCGGGATTGCTTTCTACAGTAAAGGTAATGGTGGGAAACTCCGAATATAAGGCAACTCATACCACCCCTGATTCCCTGACTATAAATAAATATCTGCGCAAAATGGTAGATGCAGGAGTAGAATTCTGTTTTATGGAAGTGAGCTCTCACGGAATCCATCAAAAAAGAACCGAAGCTCTTCATTTTACCGGAGGGGTTTTTACAAATTTATCCCACGACCATCTGGACTATCACAAGGATTTCGCGGAATATCGAGATGTAAAAAAATCGTTTTTTGATGGTCTGCCGAGAACGGCATTTGCATTGGTAAATGTAGACGACAGAAATGGAGTGGTAATGCTTCAAAACACCAGGGCAAAAAAATATACCTATGCCCTAAAAACCTATGCGGATTTTAAAGCACAGGTATTGGAAAGCCAATTCACCGGACAATTATTAAAAATCAACAATCAAGAACTTTGGGTAAGATTGATTGGTGGATTTAACGCCTACAACTTACTGGCTATTTACGCTACTGCCGAGCTTTTGGGAATGGAGACCATCGAAATCCTTCGCATTATGAGCACTTTGGAAAGCGTTGCCGGCAGATTCCAATATTTGATTTCAGAAAATAAAATCACTGTTATTGTTGATTATGCCCATACTCCCGACGCATTAAAAAATGTGTTGGAAACCATAAACAGCATCCGCACCGGAAACGAGGAAATGATAACTGTGGTGGGATGTGGCGGGGATCGGGATGCCACAAAGCGACCTGAAATGGCTAAAATAGCAGCCTCTCTAAGCACCAAGGTGATTTTTACGAGCGATAATCCGCGCACGGAAGATCCTGAGAAAATTATTGGGCAAATGGAGGCTGGCGTACCAGCGGAATATTATAAAAGAACAATATCTATAACCAATCGGAAAGAAGCCATTAAAGCAGCTTGCCAAATGGCAAGGGAGAACGACATTATTCTAATTGCCGGAAAAGGGCACGAAACCTATCAAGAAATCAATGGAAAGCGTTTTGATTTTGATGATTTTAAAATTGTAAATGAACTACTAACCATCCTAAACAAATAGCAAATGCTCTATTACCTATTCGACTATTTGGATAAGACCTACGACATACCGGGTACGGGATTGTTTGAGTTCCTTACATTCCGCGCATCGCTGGCCGTAATTTTATCGCTGTTTATTGCGACTGTTTACGGTAAAAAAATTATTGATTTCCTTCGCAAAAAACAAATTGGAGAAACTGTCCGAGAATTGGGACTGGAAGGACAAAATGAAAAAGCTGGGACACCAACAATGGGTGGAATTATTATAATTCTTGCTACGCTGATCCCAGTACTTCTTTTTGCGAAACTTGAAAATATCTATGTAATTCTGCTCATAGTAACTACCATTTGGATGGGTACCATTGGGTTTATTGATGATTATATCAAAAAGTTCAAAAATGACAAGGAAGGACTTCCAGGAAGGTTTAAGGTAATTGGTCAGATTGGTTTGGGGTTATTTGTAGGAGCCATCATGTATTTGCACCCAGATATTGTAGTGCAGCGAACCGTTGAGACCCCCGGAGCACAGGCCCAGATTATTTCCCAGAAGGACGAAACAGCCTTTTACGTAAAGGAAAAGGCCCTGCTTACCACTATCCCTTTTGTGAAGAAAAACGAGTTCAATTATTCTCAACTCATAAGCTGGATAGGTGGAAACTACAAAAGCTATGTTTGGTTGATTTTCATCCCTATTGTCATATTCATAATTACGGCTGTTTCCAACGGTGCCAACCTCACTGATGGCATCGACGGTCTGGCCGCGGGAACCTCTGCAATAATCGGTGTGACCTTGGCATTGTTTGCCTGGGTCTCAGGTAACATCATTTTTTCAGATTACCTAAACATTATGTACATCCCAAATACGGGCGAAATGACAATTTTTATAATGGCTTTTGTTGGAGCTTTGGTAGGTTTTTTATGGTATAACGCTTATCCGGCACAAGTGTTTATGGGCGATACGGGTAGTTTAACAATCGGAGGGATAATTGCCGTTATCGCCATTGCAGTAAGAAAGGAATTGTTGATACCCATCCTTTGTGGCATCTTTTTGATGGAAAACCTATCTGTAGTTATGCAGGTAAGTTGGTTTAAATATACCAAGAAGAAATATGGGGAAGGACGGCGGATTTTCAGAATGTCTCCTTTGCACCATCACTATCAAATAAAGGGTTTCCACGAAAGTAAAATCGTAACCCGTTTTTGGATTGTAGGAATTTTTCTGGCAATCATTACGATTGTAACATTGAAGATTAGATAACGGATGATTTGATGAGTGGATTAGTTTAGAAGTTTATGAATTATGAGAATACTTAGCGCCTTTGCGCCTTTGCGAGAGAACTTAATTTAGAAGGATTATGAAGCAGAAAATTGTAAATCGTAAATCAAAGATCGTCATTCTCGGTGCGGGTGAAAGCGGAGTTGGAACAGCCATATTGGCAAAACAAAAAAGGTTTGATGTTTTTGTGTCAGACTTTGGAAAGATAAAAGAGAAGTACAAACAAGTTCTTATAAATAATGAGATTGAATGGGAAGAGGGAGGTCATTCCGAGGAAAAGATCCTTACCGCCGATGTGGTAATGAAAAGTCCTGGAATTTCCGATAAGGCGCCAATAGTCAAAAGGCTTCGCGAAAAGGGAATAAAAGTAATTTCCGAAATTGAGTTTGCTTCAAAATATACCGAAGCTATAATAGTGGGAATTACCGGAAGCAACGGAAAAACAACTACCGCAAGTCTGGTTTTTGAAATTCTAAAGAATGGAGGTTTGAATGTAGCTCTAGGTGGAAATATCGGAAAGAGCTTTGCAGAACTGGTTTCCGAAGAAAAATACGAAAACTTCGTATTGGAACTGAGTAGTTTTCAGTTAGATGGAATTGAAACTTTTTCGCCCCACATCGCAATTTTGACAAATCTAAGTCCGGATCATTTGGATAGATATGATTACAAATATGAAAATTATATCGCGTCAAAGTTCCGAATCGTGATGAATCAAACGCCGGAAGATTATTTCATTTACGATGCGGATGATGTTGAAATAATGAAATGGCTTGCAGAAAATCCCATTAAGTCTCGATTGCTTCCTTTTTCAATGACAAAGGAGTTTGAACAAGGAGCATTTAAAAAAGGAAACGAAATAATAATAAACATCGATAATAATAATTTTAGTATGCCAATATCAGAAATAGCAATACAAGGAGAACACAACGTTAAGAACGCAATGGCGGCCACAACGGTAGGCAAGTTGTTGAAAATTAGGAAACAAACAATCCGTCAAAGCCTCGAGGCATTTCCTGGGGTGGAGCATAGATTGGAAAAAGTTCTGAAAATCAATAATGTACAGTATATAAACGATTCCAAGGCCACCAACGTGAATGCAACTTTTTATGCCTTGGGCAGTATGCAGAACCCTACGATATGGATCGTTGGTGGGGTTGATAAAGGCAATGATTACAGCCAGCTTTTGCCATTCGTAAACGAAAAGGTTAAGGCTATAATCTGTCTGGGAGTTGACAATCACAAAATCATACAGGCTTTCGGTAATATCGTTGACACAATTTTAGAAACCGAATCTATGGCCATGGCCGTCAAAGCGGCATATAGACTGGCCGAAAAAAATAATACAGTGCTTCTTTCTCCCGCCTGTGCGAGCTTTGATTTGTTTGAAAACTACGAAGATCGAGGCAGACAGTTTAAAGAAGCCGTGAGGAATTTATAAAAGGGAATTAATTCAGCTTAAACACCAAATACCAAATACCAAATACCAAATGCCAAATACCAAATATCAAATACCAAATAACAAACAACAAACACCAAACTCTAAAAGTGAAAAACATTTTCCAATACATACAAGGTGATAAAGTAATCTGGGGAATCGTGAGCCTATTGGCTTTGTTTTCGTTTTTACCAGTTTACAGTGCCAGCAGCAATTTGGCTTATCTTTTTGGAGACGGAAGTACTTTGCCTTATTTACTGAAGCATTTTGCGCACTTGGTTTTGGGTTTTGGAATTTTATATGGCATTCATAAAATCCCATACCATTATTTCCGCGGATTGTCCATTATCGCTTTGCCGGTAATTGTTATTCTTTTGATATTGACAATGGCCGAGGGCAGGACTATTGAAGGAGCCAACGCGGCTCGATGGATCCGGATACCTTTTGTTGGAATAACATTTCAAACTTCCACTTTGGCCGGAGTGGTGTTAATGACCTACGTGGCAAGATATCTCTCACGAATTAAGGACAAAACAGTTAACTTCAAGGAAACCATTTTACCTCTTTGGCTACCGGTTTTTATTGTGTTGGCATTAATTCTTCCAGCTAACTTTTCCACAGCGGGAATTTTCTTTGCGATGGTTGTAATGTTGGTGTTTGTAGGTGGTTATCCCTTAAAGTATTTAGGAATTATCCTTGGATCCGGCCTGGTATTCCTAACCATTTTCGTTCTGACCGCAAAGGCATTTCCAAGTGTGTTCCCTAACCGTGTGGACACTTGGATGAGCCGTATCGATAACTTTACGGACAACCAGGATACCGAAGCAGATTACCAAATAGAAAAGGCCAAAATCGCTATCGCTTCTGGCGGGATAACAGGCTTGGGTCCTGGAAAAAGTGTTCAGAAAAACTTTTTGCCACAATCCTCTTCCGATTTTATCTATGCCATTATTGTTGAGGAATTTGGACTTGTTGGAGGAATGGTACTGATGCTTTTGTACCTGTTTTTGCTGTTTAGAATCGTGGTGGTAGCACATAAATCCACTTCGGTTTTTGGTAAGTTATTGGTCATAGGAGTAGGAATGCCCATTATTTTTCGGGCGATGATCAACATGGCAGTAGCGGTTGAACTATTTCCGGTAACAGGACAAAATTTGCCATTAATAAGTAGTGGAGGAACATCAATATGGATGACGTGTCTAGCATTGGGAATGGTTTTGAGCGTTAGCGCAAAAAGAGAAGTAGTGCCGAAAGAAGAAGCAGAAGAGAACCCATTGGATATTTTAAGTGAAGCAATTTAATAATGTAAGGGACACAAATAAATAGAATAGAAATCAATTGAAAACAAAATTCATCATATCGGGCGGCGGAACGGGAGGTCATATCTACCCGGCCATTGCAATTGCGGACGAGCTAAAAGTTCGTTTCCCTGATGCTGAATTTTTGTTTGTTGGTTCAAAAGATAGAATGGAAATGGAAAAAGTTCCACAAGCAGGTTACCCAATTCGGGGTCTTTGGATTTCAGGGTTGCAACGTAGTTTGTCCCTCCAGAACATTGCGTTTCCATTAAAATTGGTTTCAAGTTTAGCCAAATCGAATGCAATACTTAAAGAGTTTAAACCGGATGTAGCAATCGGAACAGGTGGATACGCCAGCGCTCCTCTATTGCGGATGGCATCATTAAAGAAGATTCCAAGTCTCATCCAAGAGCAGAATAGTTATGCTGGGATAACTAATAAATGGTTAAGTAGCACTGTAAAAAAGATATGTGTTGCGTACGATGGAATGGAGAAATTTTTCCCTGCCGAAAAAATACGATTTACAGGAAATCCAGTACGTCAGGATTTATTGGATATTTCTTCAAAAAGAGAGGAAGCAATCCAGTTTTTCAAATTGGATACGAAAAAAAGGACTTTGCTCGTATTGGGAGGAAGCCTCGGTTCAAAAAGGATTAATGAGTTGATCGAAAAGTCAATGACTCTTTTCGAAAAACACAATTTGCAAGTAATCTGGCAATGTGGAAAATTTTATGAAGAAGTCTACAAGGAAAAAGGGAATGAAAATGTGAAAGTTTACGCTTTTTTAAACCAAATGGATCTGGTTTACGCCGCGGCTGACTTCATTATTTCCAGAGCAGGAGCTTTATCTGTATCCGAACTTTGTTTGGTTGGAAAACCCGTGATTTTTATTCCTTCGCCTAACGTAGCCGAAGACCATCAAACAAAAAATGCACAGTCGGTTTCAGAAAAGGATGCTGCCTTATTGATAAGAGAAAATGAATTGGATTCCAGTTTTGAAATGAAATTTTCAGAATTGGTTTCTTCCGAAGAAATGCAAAAGAATTTTTCAAATAATATAAAGAAATTGGCAAAACCTAATGCGACAAAGGATATAGTAGAAGAAATTGAAAAACTTTTGAGTCAATAAGTTGAGAAGTTGATGAGTTGGGAAAAATCAACGTCATAAATTTTTTTACACATCAAATTAAAATGAAAAACTAAATTATCTGTGATCAACATAAACAACATACAAACTCTTTATTTCGTCGGAATTGGCGGCATTGGAATGAGTGCCCTCGCCCGCTATTTCAAGATGCAGGGTAAGGCTGTTTATGGATATGATAAAACTGCTACCGATTTAACAGATGAATTGATTTCCGAAGGAATTCCTATAGTCTTTCTTGATTCGGTTTCAGAAATTCCAGAGGATGTTATTTCAAATAAAAATGTGCTCGTGGTGCATACACCTGCCGTTTCAAGAAAGAATTCGATTTTGAAGTATTTCTTTTCGGAAGAATTTACCACGATAAAACGTGCGGAACTCTTGGGAGTTATTTCCAAGAATACCCTCTGTCTTGCAGTTGCCGGTACACACGGAAAAACTACCACCTCTGCTATTTTAGGTCACCTTATGGCGGAATGCAATATGCCCGTTACTGCATTTCTGGGTGGAATTGCCGAGAATTACAATTCAAATTTCATATTCCGGGGCAGTGAGATAACGGTAGTGGAGGCTGACGAATTCGACCGATCCTTCCTGCAATTAAGGCCTGATATCGCCTGCGTAACGTCCATGGATGCCGATCACTTGGATATCTAT
Organism: Aequorivita sp.; assembly: GCA_034676445.1. GTDB lineage: Bacteria > Bacteroidota > Bacteroidia > Flavobacteriales > Flavobacteriaceae > Aequorivita. The sequence goes on along the minus strand of JAUCCE010000005.1, from coordinate 562,476 downwards.
GGAGATGCTGCTGAAGTAGAAAATGCCTTCCAGATTTTTGCAGGTTTGGTTAACAATGAAGAAAATATATTTATAAAAAAGGATCTACCACTTGTTGGGATGACTGTTGCCGTGGAAGATTCTGCCGATTACGAAGCTCAAAATGTCCGGATAATTGACGGCGCTTATTGCTTTGACCTGAAAACTCCAAACCTAAAACTTGAAAATTTGGTTTTCCATCTTCCAGGTCGTCATAATCTTTCAAATGCCATTATGGCGTTGGGAATGGCAATTGTGGCTGGAACTCCGACCGACTGTTTGCCTCAGGCATTAGCAAGCTTTAATGGTGTGAAAAGAAGGTTTTCATATAAAATTAGAACTGAAAATCTCGTTTTGATTGACGATTACGCGCATCATCCCACTGAACTCGATGCTCTGTTTCAGGCAGTGGATGAGATGTATCCCGAAGATCATAAACAGATTGTCTTTCAACCGCATCTTTTCAGCAGAACTCGTGATTTCTCCAAAGCTTTCGCAAAAAGTCTTTCCCAGTTTGATGAAGTGGTGTTATTGGATATTTATCCAGCGAGAGAAGAACCTATCGAGGGCATTAACTCTCAATGGCTGTTGGATCAAGTGGAAGCGGATAATAAACGATTGGTTTTCAAATCGGCTCTGCCCGAGGTGTTATTGCAGTCAAAATGTAGAATAAAATTGTTGGTAGGCGCTGGCGATATCGGTGCGGAAGTAAATTCAATAACCAAAAAACTGAAGGATGAAACGAGGTATTGAAATACTGAAATTTGTGGTTTTGATCGGACTATTGGCGTTTCTTTTCAGCTTCAGCAAAAAACGAAATGACAAAAGAAATCTGGCTAAGCTGGAAGTGGAATTTGTCGATGGAAATACCCCTTTTATTACCCATCAAACAGTTAATAAATTGTTGATACAAAATGAGGTGGAGGTTACGGACATAGGCAAAGAAACTTTAGTTTTGAAAGAAATGGAAAAACGATTGCGAGAAAATCCGATGATTCGTGAAGCTGAGGTGTTTCTCACCATAGACGGTGTCCTTGGTGCGAGGATTGAACAGCGCGATCCCATTGGAAGGATATCTTCCCAGCAATTGGGGTCAGACTATTATTTGGATGCTGATGGAAAAAGGATGCCTTTGTCCGAGGTCTATTCTGCCCGAGTTCCAATAGTAACGGGAATCTCAGAAAACGATTATGAGGAAATAACCCCGCTCTTGCTTCAAATACGGCAAGACGAGTTTATGCAGCATTATGTAGTAGGCCTGAATCGAACAAGGAATGGGGAGATAGAATTGGAACTTCGTAAAACCGATCTAAAAGTGCTTTTCGGAAAGCCTAAGGATATTGAAAAGAAGTTTCAGAATTTTAAAGCATTTTATAAAAAAACAAAACAGGACAGTACTCTTTTTGGGTATGAAAAGGTTAACCTGAAATTCGACAATCAGGTAATAGCCACAAAAAAGATAGACCATGGAAAACGATAATATTGCCGTAGGACTGGACATAGGAACAACCAAGATTGTGGCCATGATTGGACGGAAGAACGATTATGGCAAGATGGAGGTTTTGGGGATCGGAAAAGCCAAAAGTCTTGGCGTACACCGAGGAGTTGTAAACAATATTACCCAAACCATTCAATCCATACAGCAAGCGGTACAGGATGCAGAAGCAGCTTCGGGAATGAAGATAAAGGAAGTAGTGGTGGGCATTGCAGGACAACACATCAGAAGTCTTCAACATAGTGATTACATAACTCGTTCCGATGGAGAAGAGGTTATACGCGAAGAGGATATCGATCGTCTTTGTAATCAAGTACATAAACTGGTAATGCTTCCCGGAGAGGAGATTTTACACGTTTTGCCCCAAGATTTTAAAGTTGACGGTCAGGCTGAGGTAAAGGAACCTATCGGAATGTACGGTGCTCGTTTGGAAGCCAATTTCCACGTAGTTGTAGGCCAGGTAGCATCAATTAGAAATGTGGGCAGATGTATCAAAAGTGCAGGTCTAGAACTATCTGCAATTACTTTGGAGCCGTTGGCATCAGCTAAAGCAGTTCTCAGCCAAGAGGAAAAAGAAGCCGGAGTAGCCTTAATCGATATAGGAGGTGGTACAACTGATTTGGCCATTTTTAAAGACGGAATTATAAGACATACCGCAGTTATTCCCTTCGGTGGAAATGTGATTACCGAAGACATCAAAGAGGGTTGCTCTATTATTGAGAAACAGGCAGAATTGCTGAAAATAAAATTTGGGTCTGCTTGGCCTGGAGAGAATAAGGACAATGAAATTGTTTCCATCCCAGGTTTGCGCGGGAGAGAACCAAAGGAAATCAGTCTGAAAAATCTTTCAAAAATCATCCATGCCCGCGTGATAGAAATTATCGAGCAGGCGTATATGGAAATAAAGAATTATGGCCACGAAGAGCAGAAAAAGAAACTGATAGCTGGAATTGTATTGACTGGTGGCGGAGCACAATTGCAACATATTAAACAACTGGTAGAATATATTACTGGTATGGATACGCGTATCGGCTATCCAAATGAACATTTAGCTGGTGACAGTGATGAAGAAACTACAAGTCCCATGTATGCTACTGCAGTAGGCTTAGTGCTGAACAGTTTGGAAAGCAAGGGTAGATCTTCTTTGATGAAACGATTTCCCCACGCAGATTCAGATAAAGAGGAAGAGAAGGAAGAAATTCCCCAGCCACAACCTAAGCAAAAGGAAGAAGAGGAAAATGGAGATAATGACCGGAAAACTCGTAAAAGATTTTTTGATAAGTGGGCTGAGAAATTCAAGGAATTTCTCGATAACGCAGAATAAGAGTATTCAGTAAGAGCTGGGGCTTTGGCCAGATCAGTTTCAATAATAAAGGGAAGAATAAAAATAGAAATAGCATAAAAAAAATAGAATTATGAGCAGCACAACAGAATTTGACAACATTTCATTCGATCTGCCCAAGAACCAGTCGCATGTCATCAAGGTGATAGGCGTGGGGGGCGGTGGAAGCAACGCCATTAACCATATGTTTAAACAAGGTATAAAGGGCGTGGATTTCGTAATTTGTAATACCGATTCACAGGCACTGGAAAATAGTCCGGTACCCGTGAAAATACAACTTGGGGTTTCCTTAACGGAAGGCATGGGTGCAGGAGCCAATCCCAAGGTGGGTGAGCAATCTGCCATGGAGAGTATTGAAGAAATTCGCAATATGCTCACCACCAACACCAAGATGATTTTTATTACGGCAGGGATGGGTGGAGGCACAGGAACGGGTGCTGCGCCAATTATCGCAAAAATGGCGAAGGATATGGATATCCTCACCGTAGGAATAGTTACCATTCCATTTCTATTTGAAGGAAAAACCCGAAACGAACAAGCATTATTAGGTGTAGAAAAGCTTCGTCAAAATGTGGATTCGTTGGTGATTATCAATAACAACAAATTGCGCGATGTATATGGAAATCTTGGATTCAAAGCGGGGTTTTCAAAGGCCGATGAGGTTTTGGCCACGGCTGCTCGTGGTATAGCCGAAGTTATTACCCATCACTATACTCAGAACATTGACCTTCGGGATGCAAAAACAGTACTTTCGGATAGTGGAACCGCAATAATGGGAAGTTCCACAGCCTCTGGATCCAACAGGGCCAAGGATGCTATTACAAAAGCCCTGGATTCTCCACTGCTGAACGACAATAAAATCAGAGGAGCCAAAAACGTTTTGCTGCTAATCGTTTCTGGGTCTGATGAAATTACAATTGATGAAATTGGTGAAATCAGTGATCATATCCAGGATGAAGCTGGCCATAGTGCGAATATTATTATGGGAGTAGGTGAGGATGAAAGTCTTGAGGGTTCTATCTCTATCACTGTAATCGCTACAGGTTTTGATGTAGAGCAACAAAATGAGATTGTTAATACCGAGTCAAAAAAAATAATCCATACGCTAGAGGACGATCAAAGAGCTGAGCAGACGCTAACTCCGAAATCTACTGGTGGAGCGGTTCACATTCCTAAAAATCCTGTAGAAAATCAGCCTAAACCGCAAGCCCCTATCATAAAACATACACTTTTTGACGACATTGAAGTGGAGAAACCGCTCCCATTCGAAGGGTATATTGAAACTACAGAATTGCTCAGAAATTTAAATATTTCTTTCGAAGAAGTTAAAGCGAAGAAAATAGAGGAGTTTGACCAGGTTGAAATCAATAAGGTAAATGTCAATGAATTTGTAATCCTTGAGGCACCCAAAAAGGAAGAGGAAATAACTCAGAGAGCTACGGAAACATCTTCCGAAGAAACAGAAGATCATATTCTGATGTTTGACCTACCGATAAATCACAGCAATAAGAAATTGGCTGATGCGGATAAAGTAAACGAGACCAGTTACAATAACCTAGAGGAAATTGAAGTGCACAACCATGTGGAAATCGTTCCTATAACCGAGGTGACTGGTGATGGTGTTAAACGGTACAGTTTGGACGACTACCAAGAAGTTGAGGATTTTATGAATGCTGCAAAGCCAAAAACGAAAGTCCAAAAATCTGAGGATGAGGAGATTGTATTCGAAAGAAGAACCATTGCTGAGCCAAATCGTGAAACCGGCACAAAAGAGGAGGATCCAATGAACACTCCTATTTCACAATTGCTCCGTGAGCGTACTGAGGAAAGAAAACGAAAAATGAAGGAGTTCAATTATAAGTTCAAGAATAGTCCCTCCCGTATAGATGAAATTGAAAGGCAACCTGCCTACAAGCGAATGGGTATTGACTTGAGCGAACCTAAAAAGGAATCCAATATTTCCAGAACTTCTGTAAATACTGAGGAAGATGGTATAGAATTGCGGAAAAACAATTCCTTCCTCCACGATAACGTTGATTGATTGATTGATTGATTCTATGTTTAAAGCCGGGCCCGTACACCTCCAAGTTGTGCGGGTCTTTTTTTGTCTTCATCGCATACTTATTCTAATTTGAATTACTGTTGTCCGATTAAAATTTAGACCATCCTATTAAGGCCAAGTCAATAAAGACTTTCGGTTATTTAGCTCAATGGAGATCTTTCTTTTCTTCTTATTTAAAAACAAAACCAAAATATTGAAAGGCATTCTGACTTCAAATCTATGAATCCTTATATTCATTTCTTTACGTTTTTAGTCGTGGCTCATGGTTCTTGTAGGGTAGCGGTCTTGTTTCTTTGCTCGGGCAATAGAGAATTTGAATACAAAATCTAAAAAATACTGTTTCAATTTTCAGGTTTATTGAGTATATTCGCACTCTATTAAAAATATGAAATGAGCTTACAGGACAAGGTTATGGAGGCGATGAAGGTCGCAATGAAAGCAAAGGACACTCAGTCATTGGAGGCATTGAGATCCGTGAAATCTGCACTGCTTTTGGCACAGACCGAAACCGGTTCCAAACAGGAATTGACTGAGGCAGAGGAAATGAAATTGCTCCAAAAGCAAGTGAAACAACGAAAGGATAGCGCGGCCATTTATAATGAACAAGGCCGTCCTGATCTTGCTGAACCCGAGTTGGCACAAGCTGAAGTCATCGAGCAGTTTTTGCCGAAACAAATGAGCGAGGAAGAAGTTGCTACAGTCGTTGATCGAATTATCGTTGAAACAGGTGCTTCCAGCATGGCAGATATGGGAAAAGTTATGGGAGCGGTAAGTTCTGAACTAGCTGGAAAGGCTGATGGGAAAACGATTTCAACAGTTGTTAAGGCGAGACTTTCTTAATTATATTATAAGTTTATAAGTTTATAAGTTAATAAGTTATTGAGTTATTCTGTTGGAGATAAGAACGAAAATTTATTTTTGATTACTGATTACTGATTACTGATTACTGATTACTGATTACTGATTACTGATTACTGATTACTGATTACTGATTACTAAAACGGCCCCGTGGCGCAACTGAATAGCGCATCAGATTTCGGCTCTGAGGGTTGCAGGTTTGAATCCTGCCGGGGTCACGAATAAATAAAAAGAGAGAAAAAGGTTTTGAGCTCGCTCAAGAAATCTTTTTCTCTCTTTTCATTTTCAAAGCGGAGCTTTGCAGGATCACCGAAGGTAATCCATTCGGGAATTGTTTTTTATTTTGAGCTTGCTCAAGAAAATTTTTTCTCCCATTTCATTTTCAATCCCGAACCATCAGGAGGAGCTTTTAAGGATGCACCAACGAATTCCTTTAGTGAGCTTTTTACAATTGGAGCTTATTTTATTTATGTCTGCTCAAGAAACTTTTTCTCCCATTTCATTTTCAAGTTTTGAGCGATACACACAGTGAATCCCCCGAGAGCGTTTCAGAATTTAAACTTACCCAAAGAGCTTTACTTATTTCGTTGCTAATTCTTAAGTGGACGTGCGTATCCTCATTTCCGCAAGTTAAAAATTTCAGAATTCTCATTTTGTTTTATTTATTCGGTAAATAATTCGATAACTTTATGGGTGTTATAAAATTCTTATCATGGTTACTTCAGAAAGATTCAACAACGCAATAGACAAATTATACAACGCATTCCATAATGGAACTCTTAACCCCGAGTGTTGTAATCACTGTGCGGTAGGGAATATTTGCGATAATACCGATGCCTGGAAAAATCTTACAGAGGCCCATGGGTCTTTGAGATTGAATTATGTTGGGATGGTCAACGAAAGTTTTGGCAAAACAATACATGGATATAGACCGTCTGAATTGTTGCAGATTGAAGCAGTTTTCCTTGATGGGTGCGGTTACACTCTTCCTTTCACTTCTAAATCACAAAGACCTTTAAAACCCACTTCCAAAGATGTTCTTTTTTCCGGACTCTGCGCTGTAGTTGCCTTTTTGTGCCAACTGGAGGGAATTCCGGATATAATGGATCTCGAAGGACTGTTTGACTTTCAACCTGCCGCTCAATCTGAGGTTTCGGTTATTTGATATTTCGGTAATAATATTTTCTGCCTCAGCTCTCCTTCCCCAAGTTGGGTAATAATGGGATTTCTATTCATTGATTTCCTCAGAGTAAATCCTTAATTATCATTTGCAAATATCCCATAAGTGTATTAATTTATGTTCATAACAACTGTTTCCTCAGCATTATAACTAAAATTTTGAGAAAATACTTGGAAATGCTATTTTATTTGAAATTACATTCATATCTTTAAGGGGTTACAAAAAAGAATGATGTGGAAGAAAATATTTATTTTCCTATAAAAAATTGGAATGAGGACGATCGTCCTAGGGAGAAGTTACAGCAGAAGGGACAAATTGCCTTGAGCGATGCTGAACTTATTGCAATTCTAATTGCTTCCGGTAGTCGGAACGAAAGTGCTGTTGCCCTTAGTCAGCGAATTCTCGCCGGGTATCAAAATAGTTTAAGTGAACTGGGAAAGGCTTCCGTAACCGATTTGATGCATTTTAAAGGGATTGGTCAGGCCAAAGCCATTTCAATCGTGGCCGCTATGGAATTGGGTCGTCGTCGGAGAGCCGGGGAAGCACTCGATCGTAAAAAGATTACCTCCAGTAATACAGTGTTCGAATTTATCCAGCCCTTTATTGGAGAATTGCCGCATGAAGAATTTTGGATACTTTATTTAAACAATGCAAATAAGGTCATAAAGAACGTTCAACTCAGCAAGGGAGGTATAACTGGAACCATTGTGGATGTACGGTTGGTTTTTAAAGAAGCCGTTCAACTTGGAGCCGTTGGAATTATCTTGGCCCACAATCACCCTTCGGGCACTCTCAAGCCCAGTCACGCCGATATTCAACTTACCAAAAAATTAAGAACCGCTGGAGAGAGTTTGGATATAAAAGTGCTAGATCATCTTATCGTTACTGAAAAAGCGTATTTTAGCTTTGCAGACGAAAACATGTTGTAGCTCTATGTTATTGATCCATATTGATAAACTTACTCCTCGTATTTCTTATATATTTAAGCACATCTGCCTGAGGATTTTAGGAATAAATGTCTCCTTATCCACGGCGTTGGAAGTATTTATAGCACATACCGGACCCAAGATTTCATACGGGAAAAAGGCTATGGGAAATGAGCTTTTCTTTCAAAGTTTTGGACTTTTGGAACAACAAGGTTTTGATAGTTTCGATATAACCGTTAAAAAATGGGGAGATACTTTTGGTTTCTTTTCAGTGTCTAATTCCAGTGCGCTTCCTTTCGATATTTTTGCCGCGAGTTTTTATATGATAAGCCGATATGAGGAATATCTTCCTCACGTCAAGGATGAAAGGGGTCGTTTTATGGCTTCTGAAAGCCTTGCTTTTCAAGCGGGATTTCTTCATCAACCTGTGGTCGATATTTGGGCCTATAAGTTTAAATCAAAACTTGCGGAAGCTTTTCCTCAATTGGTGTTTCCTGCGAAAAAAATGATAATTCATCCTGTAGTAGCGGCAACTGAGCCTTTTGTTTTCAAGTATAAAGGTCTTTTACGTTCCGCTTTGGGCTATGGCAACGACCTCGTTAACGGCAAATTCAGGAATCTTGCCCAGCGAACCAAAGTAATCCTCGGACTGAAAAGAGATCCAGTAGATAATTTTAAATGGTTGATCAACAATGCACGGCACAGTAATTTTGAACTAACTGTGTTTTTTCTGCTCGGAAATGCGGTGAATTTCCAAGAAGGAATGAATACACATCGTCAAAAGTTTAAACTGCTTTTAAAATATGTTGCCGATTATAAAGAGGTGGGTCTTATTTTTTCCTATGAAGTCCTTACGGATTATGAAAAACTAAAAGCTGAAAAACGACGCATGGAGCACATAACCAATCGTTCCCTTTTAAGTTCGATGAATGCTGAATTTTTAGTGAATCTGCCCGATATTTATCGAAATTTGGTTGAACTTCAAGTCAAGAAGGATTTTACCATGGTTTTCCGTGATATGGTCGGTTTTCGTGCAGGCACTTGTACTCCTTTTCTTTTTTATGATTTGGATTATGAGGTTAAAACACCGCTAATTATCCATCCAGCCACCATGACCACACAAGCTTTTCAAAAGCGATTTTCGGCGGACATAGAAAAAACGGTAACCAGTTTTTTATCTGAAGTGGAAAAGGTAAATGGTACTTTCACCTTAATTTTTTCAAACAGTGATTTCACCTCCAATGAGGAGAACAAGGTGTGGCGAAGTATCTTTTCAGAAAAATTACCCGATTATGCCAAATAGGAGTATTACGGATATTTTTTTTGACCTTGACCATACCTTATGGGATTTTGACCGAAATTCGGCACTTGCTTTTGGCAGAGTATTCCAAAAACACAATATTGAATTGGAAGTAGCGGAATTTATCAGGGAATACGAGCCCATTAATCTCCAATATTGGAAGCTGTTCAGAGAAGAAAAAATAACTAAGCAAGAGTTGCGCCGGAGAAGGCTGATAGAAACTTTTCAAATTTTTAAAATGGCGATTCCCCTTGAATCTATCGATTATATGGCGAATACTTACATTCAGGAACTTCCTTTGGACAACCATTTGTTTACGGGAACTATTGAAATACTTGATTACCTTTTTTCGAAATATAGACTCCATATTATTACCAACGGGTTTGACGAAGTGCAGCACTCAAAACTCAGAAATAGTAGGATTGAAAATTATTTTAACACTATCACAACTTCGGAGGAAGTTGGAGTAAAAAAACCCAATCCTATTATCTTTGAAGCTGCTTTGAAAAAGGCGTCCGTTTTACCGATTCAAAGCATGATGATTGGGGATAATTTAGAGGCAGATATTGAGGGAGCGAGAAATGCAGGAATGCAAACCTTGTTTTTCAATTATAGAAATGAGAAAATAGATGATGCAGGCCTTGCCATACACGAACTTTTGCAAATCAAGGATTACTTGTAATTGTCAGGGTTTGAAGCGAAATTACCGAAAGCTTACAGATGCAAAAAACCTATCTTTACCAAAAGCAATTTAAATTAATTTGTCAGATATGAAACGTTTTATAGTTGTGGTTTTTATGTTTTTAGTCAGTGTGTCAGGTATTTCACAAAAAGAAGAACTGAGTAATTATAGTTATGTCGTAGTACCTGATAGTTTCCAATTTTTGAATGAACCAGATAAATATCAACTTAATTCGATGACTTTATTCTATCTGGATAAAAGTGGATTTCACGCCTATTCCGCTAGTAATCTGCCAAATTACAATCGTTGTGGCGGGCTATATGCCGATGTTGAGAAGCTAAGTAACATTTTGGGTGCGAGGGTCCAAGTTGTGCTTCGCGACTGCAACCAAAACGAAATTTATAGAAGTGAGGTCGGGAGGAGCAAGATTAAAGATTATGAAAGAGGCTTTCAAGACGCACTCAGAAGGGCTTTTAAAGATTTAGAAATGCTTGGTGTCCAACAGAAAGATTTGGTATTTTCGAAAAATTCGGATACTCTTCATTCCAATAATACTGTAATTCCTACTCCCAAAGAGGTTTCTAAAGCTAAATTTGAAGAGTCGAATGGTTCGGGTAGAAGACTTCCTTCTTCAAAATTTTCGAGTTATTCACACGAAGGAAAACCTTATTTGCTCAGAAAATCAGACGAAGGATATTCTTTATATGAAGAAAATCCAAGCTCGGAAAATGGGTTAAGGTTAGTTGGAAAAATAATAGTGATGGAGAAATCGGTGAAGTTTATGGATTCCTCCGGAAACGTTTCTGACGTCGATTTTGATGCCTCCGGGAATCTCGTTCTTAAAGACGCAACTTCTTCTACTACGTATAAGTTCGCAGATTAAAAATTGTACTTATCCTTCCAGAGCTGTTTCAAATAGCTTTTTAATGCATTTTCCTTAGGGTTATTTCCTGGTTTGTAAAATGTTGTTCCTTTTATTTCCTCAGGTAAAAATTCATGGGGTACAAAGTTGCCTTCATAGTTGTGGGCATACTCATATTCTTTTCCGTAACCTAATTCTTTCATCAGCTTGGTAGGTGCGTTGCGAATGGATAGGGGGACAGAGAGGTCACCCGTTTGACGAACTAGCTGTTGTGCTTCCCCAATCGCTTTATAGGAAGCATTGCTTTTGTGTGACGTAGCCAGATAAATAGCACATTGGCTCAAAATAATCCGAGCTTCCGGATATCCAATGGTGTTTACGGCCTGAAACGTACTATTGGCAAGTAAAAGCGCATTGGGATTGGCATTCCCGATGTCTTCAGAAGCTAAAATAACCAATCGGCGGGCTATAAACTTGATATCTTCGCCACCCTCAATCATTCTTGCAAGCCAATAAACGGCTGCATTTGGATCACTGCCACGGATAGATTTAATAAAAGCAGAAATGATATCATAATGTTGTTCCCCGGTTTTGTCATAGAGCACGGTATTCTTTTGTACTTTCTGCATAACCATTTCATTTGTAATTATCAGCTCTTTCCCTGTCTTGCTGTCAGGCAGTTCTGAAAGGACTACAAGTTCCAGGATATTCAAAAGTTTCCGAGCATCACCTCCAGAAAGTCTAATGAGAGCTTCCGTTTCTTTTAGGGTAACCTTTTTCTTGGATAATACCACATCCTCTCGTAGCGCTCTTTTTAATAGAGATTCCATGTCTTCTCTGCTGAAGGGCTCCAAAACATACACCTGACACCGAGATAAAAGAGCGGGTATTACCTCAAAACTCGGATTCTCGGTAGTGGCCCCTATGAGAGTTACCCAACCTTTTTCAACTGCTCCTAGCAGAGAGTCCTGCTGGGATTTACTGAACCTATGAATTTCATCAATAAACAGAATGGGACTTTTTGTTGAGAATAGAGTCTCGCTTTTCTTCGCTTTTTCTATTACCTCACGAACGGCGGCAACACCACTGTCCACCGCGCTCAAGGAGTAGAAGGGACGCCCGCTTTGGTTTGCAATAATATTGGCCAAGGTGGTTTTCCCAGTTCCAGGCGGTCCCCAGAGGATCATAGATGGAAGCATCCCCGTTTTCAATTGTGTAGTGAGAGAGCCTTTTGGCCCAACCAAATGTTGTTGACTCAGGTATTCTTCTAAAGATTTTGGACGGATTCTTTCCGCAAGAGGTGTATTCATAGATTTCAAAATTACGATTTTATTGAATTGGCTATAACTTTAGATAGAGAAATCCTTCGGGCCTTTTGCTTCCTGCTGTTGTGTGACCATTAAATTGATTGAACGGCTTTAAAGAGCGGTAATATCTTAACACGGGGAACAGCCCGATTGGAGAAAATCTCTGAACACTCCCGAGGCCTGAAAAGACATAATATCCTAACCTCGGGTAACGTACGGTGATGAGAGAGCTCTGAGCGACAAAAGCCAGGGCGTAATATCTTAAAACCGGGCATGCCTGATGATTATTCCGAATAGAATTAGGGTAGAAAATCTTTTTCCCTGCCAATTTATCATAAATTTGGGTTTGGGTTTGTTTTTGCTTAATTTCTTATTATGTCTGATAAACACGATTTACATTTTAGCACCGATGTTGTAGCATATCCATTGCTTTTTGTGATGCTGTTATGGATTGTTTTTTGGGTGGAATCTCGCTTTGGGATTAACCTTAATAGGTATGGTATTTACCCACGGACTGCCGAAGGTTTGATTGGTGTTTTCACCGGTCCTTTCATCCACGGAAGTCTCAAGCATATTTTCAACAACTCGGTGCCACTTTTTGTGCTAAGTACCGCCCTCTTTTATTTTTATCGAAATATTAGGTGGAGGGTGCTTTTGTTTGGCTTAATATTGACTGGACTTGCTACTTGGGCAATTGGTCGTCCTTCGTTGCACATTGGTGCAAGTGGAGTAGTGTATATGCTCGTGGCTTTCCTTTTTTTTAAGGGGATATTTTCCAAACAGTTCCAACTTACTGCTTTAGCACTCGTGGTCGTATTCTTGTATGGTGGTTTGTTGTGGTATGTTTTTCCCATCGATCCGAAGATTTCTTGGGAAGGTCATCTTTCCGGTTTTTTCGTAGGAATTCTATTTTCCTTTTTATTTAAAGGAGTTCCTCTAGAGAATAAAAAATATGAATGGGAAAAGGAAGATTTCGAGCCAGAAGACGATCCCTTTTTAAGACAGTTTGACGAAAATGGAAATTTTGTGGGCCAACCCAAGCCACCCGAAACCGTATTGGATTCACCCGATATGGCGGAAACACCTCAAATCAAAGTAAATTATATTATTACCAAAAGTGTCAATAAGGAAAGTTAAACTGTTCTTTGACGGATAACTTCATATAAAAATGCGCCACAGGCCACCGAAACATTTAGGGAATTTATTTCCCCCAATAAGGGCAGTGAAGCCTTTTCATCCACAAGATTTAAAACCGAGTGGGAAATTCCTTTTCCTTCCGACCCCATTATTATAGCTAAGGGGATGTTTAGGTCGATGGAGTAAATGGTATTTTTTGTTTTTTCGGTAGCTGCCAGTGTGGTTATTCCTGAGCCTTGAAGATAAAAGATAGCATCTTTTATATGGTCAACCTTGCATAAAGGAATTTTAAAAATGGCTCCAGCCGAAGTTTTTACGGTATCTCCCGAAACAGGAGCTCCACCGGATTTCTGGATTATCACCGCATCTACTCCCGTACATTCCGCGGTTCTCAATATGGCACCAAAATTTCGAACATCGGTTATTTGATCCAGGATTAAGAAAAGTGGGATCTTGCTTTTGGATAGGGTTTCTTCAACGATTGATTCCAAGGAATGAAATGCTACAGGGGAAGTGAGTGCCACTATGCCCTGATGATTGCCCCGTGTTAATCGATTCAGTTTTTCCACAGGAACCCGACTGATAGACACCTGTTTGTTTTCCAGAGCCGAAACTATTTCATCGAGCTTATGGTTTCCCGAATCTTTTTGGATATAGACTTTGTCGATTACGGTATTGGATTTTAAGGCCTCCAAGACCGGATAAATCCCAAATATGCAGCTTTCTTTATTCACCTTGTAAATATAAAAAATAAAGGCCACGCAGAGTGCATGGCCTTTAATGAATTATGATTGTTTTTTGGATTAATATCCAGGGTTCTGTTGAATGCCTGGGTTTCCAAAAGTTTCATCTGATGGAATAGGAAGTGTAAAACGGTGATCTGTGTTAGGAATGGTCAATGGTAACCCTGACACTTGATCATCGAAATCGCTTCTATCAATAGACTTGTTTGCTAACACTCCAAGTCTTTTAATATCAATATAACGGTGTCCTTCAAAACAAAGTTCTTTTCTTCTCTCATCCATAATTGCACCCCACGCTTCGGTAGGATTCGAATAAGATGGAAGAGCAGCGTTTCCGGTAGTTGATCTTGCTTTTTGAATGTCATTAAGCGTAAGAGCAACTTGGTCAAGTTGACCTGCAGCAGCAGCAGCTTCAGCCACGATGAGATACATTTCTGATAGACGGAACAATTTTAGGTTGTTTCTAAGAGGTCCGCCAGGAACGCCAGGATATTTATCTATCATAACAGCATTTTGACTTAAATCTGTTGTTGGATCAACAAAAGCATAAGCTCTTACGTCATCTGGCATTTGTTCCAATTGATCGTATAGATTTAGACCCATTCCCCAAATTGGTGAACCAGTAATATTTGTTACGTTGAAATAAAATAAACCACCTGGTGAAAATCCGTAATCATTCGCACTTGTCATAGATTGAAGCGAATAGATATTTTCCAAACGATCGGCTATTTCTGAACGCGGCGGTGCATCAGCCCATATTTGTCTGTAAGGATTGGTATTGCTATTCTTGTAAAAATTACTAAGATCGAATGGAGTGGAACCGGTTAGGCTCAATCCATAATCGTTAATCACCTTTGACGCATAGGTTTTTGCCATTGGGTAGTTCCCTCTGTAAGCATACATTCTAGCTCTTACAGCATCCACCAACGACCTTGTTGGATAAATAAACACATTGGATGGATCAAGATTTGCAGCGGCAAAATTTAAGTCCTCTTCAATAAGGGCGAAACAATCTCCGTTTGATGATCTTGGTAGCTTTTGGTCCACAGTAGGAACAAAAGTGAATAATATTACTCCTAGAGCACTGTCATCGGTCATGTCAGGTGAGAAATAGCTCAACAAGGTTAAATAAGATAGCGCTCTAAGAGTTCTTCCTTGAGCGAGAATATCGTTCAATTTAGCTTCTTCTCCTTCATTTACCGTAACCAATGTAGCTCCGCTCAAAAGACGGTTCACTCTATTGATCACCCGGTAATTGGAGAGCCAGATAGACGATGCATTATATGTGGTGGAATTCAGTACAAACCGGTGCAAATCTCTATCCGCACCATTGTATCCCGGGGCTGGTGCTACTTCATCAGTGAACACACTGGTGAAGTAGATTTCATCCGTATTGTCCATCAAACCATAAATCCCGTTAAGGAACGTCTGGGCGTCATTAACGTCTTGAAACGTCGCTGCATCATCCAATAATCCCGGAGGAGTTATTTCGTAAGCATCTTCACAAGCTACAAACAGTACGCTTGCAACCATACATATTAAAATTGATTTTATATTTTTCATTTTCTTCGTTTTTTTAGAATTCAAGATTTACTCCAAAGGAAATAGTACGTGGGTTTGGATATTGACCTAGTGAATAGTTAACATATCCTTCTGGATCAAATCCTCTCCATTTTGTCCATAGTAAAAGGTTCTCCCCTTGTACATAAAGGTTCAGGCCTTTTATAAAGGTTCCATCTAGGGTTTCTTGTGGGAAACTGTATCCAAGAACGGTGCTACGTAGTCTTACAAAAGATGCATCAAATAAATAGCGATCTGACGATCCATCGTAGTTTTTATTTGAAGCTGTTACCGATGGGAAGTTAGATGTTGTATTCTCGGGTGTCCAAGCATCTAGGATATCAGCCGAAACGTTGTAGCTACCCACTGTGGATGCAGCTCCTTCATATAACCAGAATAGAGCGTTGTCCCATTTGTAGAAATCTGCTTGGTAAGAGAAGCTCACGTCAAGGTAAAAGCCTTTATAATCAGCATTCAATCCAAATCCACCAACATATTTTGGAAGGTTTGATTTCCCAGTGTAAACTGCGTCGGCAGGAACAGGATCCTCTGTAGTTGTGCCATCGGCAGCGTTAAATAATAGGTTACCATTCTCTGGGTTTACACCTACGTATTCATACATATAGAATTGGTTAACAGGACCATTCAAGGCTTGGCCGGATCCTCCTGGATCTATACTTTCACTTTCAAGAGCAGTAATTTCGTTATGGTTATAAGCACCATTGGCGAAAACTGATAAATTGAAATCCTTATTTCTTAGGATTTGATACTTTAGGTTTAATTCCACACCTTTATTGGTGATTTCACCATTGTTACCCTTAATGCTATATTGTCCGGTAATGGCTGAAAGGTCAACCTGGTTGAACAATTTGCTGGTTATTTTTTGGTAAACATCTAAGTTACCAGAAAATCTGTTGTCAAATAGCATCCAGTCCAAACCAATATTTGCTTGAGCTGTCTCTTCCCATTGTACATCAGAGTTACCTATAATTGGTGCGTAGCTTGGAAGGTTTTGGTATCCCACAGTTGTTGCATTTGTGTCATACACCAAATCTGTATCCAAGAATAATGGGTTGAAATCTGCACTAGGAATAGAAAGAATCTGGTTTCCAGTTACCCCGTAAGAAGCTCTCAATTTCAAGAGATTAACAGTAGTGCTTGTGCTAAACCATTCCTCATCACTAATTACCCATCTTGCAGCAGCAGACCAGAAAGTACCCCACTTTTTATCTCCAACAAACTTGTTGGTAGCATCACGTCGAATAGTTCCTCCAACTCCATATTTTTGATCGAACTCATAGTCGAATGTTCCGAAGTACGAAAACGAACCGGCATCGATCTTAGATAGGGCTACGGTTGGAATGTATTTGTCTCCATCTACAGGAGCAAATCCAGTTCCTGCTTGGAATACCCAAGTTCTATCAATCAAACCATATTTTTGCAAATAGGCGTATCTGTAATGTGCTTTCACATATTCCATATATGCTCCTGCTTTAATACGGTGTTTTCCGAATGTTTCGTCGTAGTTTAGACTTGTTACCTGTGAAAAGGTAGCATCCTGACTGTGGGTTGATCTTTCCAAACCAGGAAAATCCCAGCCATCACCTCTAGCTACCGCTATTGCAAGGTATGATTGTGGCGCACGTGCAAAACCTCTTGTTTGGTACTTATAGTCAATACCCATTTTGGTTCTGGCTTTCAAACCCTTTACTATTTCATAAGCAACAGAGAAGTTTGACAAAATACTTGTCTCGGTGAATTCATTCGGATAGTATCCAGGTCTCAAAATATCCTCTAATACGAGAGATGAATTACCTCCGTTAAAATCTGTACCAATACCTTCATAAAGAGCCTCACCCGAGTCGTACTGCCCGGCTTCCACATAGGGTAGCCCTAATAGAGAACCGAATAATGGGTTTTGGATAACGTTGTTCCGAATACCGGCATTAGTTTCACTGTCCAATTGGTGTCTTTTGGAATAAGCAGCAGCGATACTTCCTTCGTAGGTTAATTTCTCATTTTTAGATTTACCATCCACATTTGCGCGCACATTAAAACGTTGGAAATCTGTGGTAGGGACCATACCTTCAACGTTGGTGTATCCAAAGCTAAAATAAGACTTGCTTCTTTCCGATCCTTGTGAGAACGATAAGTTGTGTTGGGTATTAATACCTGTGTTGAAGAATTCGTCTCTCCAATTTGTATTTATAGGATAATTTGCTATTTCCTCATCGGTAAGATCTTTACCCAACCCTGTGTTTACTCTTTTTTGTAGAGTCAATACTTGACGGGCATCAGCTAGATTATAGTCGTTATTAGGTAGTGTAAACGCCCCATACATAGTTTCGTATTTAACGGTAAGAGGCTGATTGAACTTACCGGATTTTGTGGTTATCACAATTACCCCATTTGCCCCTCTGTTACCGTAAATAGAGGTAGCGTGAGCATCTCTTAGAATGGTAACTGACTCAAAGTCATTTTGGTTCAGGTTTCTAAACTGGGCTGATCCCATTACGATCCCATCAACAACGATCAATGGATCGGATGAAGCATTGATGGAGTTTCGGCCACGGATGAGTACGTCGATTTGAGCAGATCCAGGTGATCCTGAATTTGATTGGATAACAGCACCAGGGCTATTTCCTTGCAACGTATTCAAAAACGAACCGCTTGGACGGGACTCGAATGTTTCCGCTGTAATGGTTGTTTGCGCCCCCATAGACTCCTTTTTGGTGATACTTTGGTCGTAACCCATAATTACCACCTCTTCCAAGGATTCTCCTGGTGACATTTTTATGTTTATTGAGTTTGAACCCCCGACCTTAACTTCTGGAGAATCAAATCCAACGTAACTAAATACCAGCACCTGTCCCACGCTGGCTTGGATGGAGTAGTTTCCATCAAAGTCCGTTTGTGTACCAGAATTGGTGTTTTTAATGATAACGTTCACCCCAGGAAGAGGTACTCCGTTATCATCGGTGACATTACCTGTGATTGTTTTTTGTTGTGCGAAGGTAAGCTGCACAACTAACGCTAGCAATAGCGTCAGAATTCCACTAAACTTTGTTCTCATTTTATATATTTTTGAATTAGCCAACGGCAAAAATCCTAATAAAAAGTTAATTACACAAGCATTTGAGTTTAAATTTTATCTTTTCCCTTTTAAAATAAAAGGTTCACGCTACATTGTTCAAAATCTGGAAGATACGCTCACGTGTATTTTTACGTTTGATAATTCGAAGTTTTGTTCCTCAGTGCTCCCATTGGCAACAATAAATCGAAATAGTCCGGCCTTGGTTGTCAGCCCCAATCCGAATCCAAAACTGTAAAGTTTCTGTTTCAAATCGAGGGTCGGGTTTTCGAAATACCCAAGATCTATTATCGAATGAATAAAGACCGATTCATTAAATTGGTAGCGATATTCTGTATTTATAACCGAAAAAAGAGAAGCGTCTATGCTGTTTTCATCAAATCCGCGTATACTGTTGATCCCTCCAAAGCGAAATAACTCGTTTACTAAATACGTGTCACTAAAAAGAGCGCTCCCGGTGATTTGACAAAATATTGAATTTTTCTGATTGAGGTGAAAAATGTTGTTTAATTTTCCTTCGGTTTGGTATTGGCTTTCCGTCTCTTTTTTACTCTCTCTCGTTCCCACTCCAAGATCTAGCGATAAATATGTTTTAATTGGAAATAAACGACGGTTTTGGGTTTTGACATAAGATGCTCCCGAAATAATAAATTTTGATTTGGAATCTTCGATCGGTATTCCCGCAACCGTTTCGTCAAGAAGATTGCTTGAATTAAATCCCCGATATCCTATGTAGGTCTGGCTTGATGGATTTATTTGGTATGTGGCTCGCAGTTGTTGTTCCGAAGTTACAAAGCTTGAATCACGTTTAAAGATTTTCAATTCCGCACTTATGCCAAAGGGAGTAGCAAAGAGGTAGGGGAGGGTCGCTTTCGTCCTGAATTCTATCTGCTCCTTTCCGTCGGCCTTATAATTTAGCAGAAATTGTTCGCCATAATTTAGATTATTGTTTAATTCCAGGTTCAAATATCCATTTAATTCCAATTTTTGTGTTTCCTCGTTAGTGGCAAAACCTAAAATACCATCAAATTGATTGTTGTTCTGCTTCTCAAGATAAAAGTAAACAATGGTTGAATCTTTTCTAAATAGTGCTTCAGGGGGTTTTATGGCAGAGACAAAACCCAGACTATTCAGATTTTCATTTTGCGCTACCAGTTTTTTCTTGTTGAAGATTTTTCCCTTTTTAATTCCAGCATAATATTTTAGAAAGGATTTTGGGAATTTTTCATATCCTTTGATTGCTATTGAATCCACGGTTCGTATATTCCCATTATCAACAAATAGCGTGGCAGTCAACTCATCGTTTGCATCCTTTTCGATTTCCGTGAGTTTCAAACGGGCAAAAGCATTTCCCTTTTGGTTGCGGATTGCGGTGAGCTTTTTCATTGAATTCGGAATTTTCTCAAAAGGAAGCAAGAAATAGTTTTCGCCGATTTTTGAAGAAATTTGCTGGATTTCCCTTCTCGAAAAATCTTCATCCGAAAAAAATATCTTTATAAAACTGTACTTTCTTCCAAAATAAAAATCCGCGACATAACTGCTGTCATTTTCTTTTTTTAATTGTCGAAGTTCGGCATCAATATATCCCATCCGGAGGAGAGACCAGAAAATCGTATCAGTTTTTTGCTTCACCAATTCAAAACTACTGTAACTAGCCTGCAACTGTAGCGAATCCCTCATTCCTTTGGATATGGGTTTTTCCGCTTGGATTGTAAGCATTGATTCTTGAGCGCTTACTCCGTAAAGAAAACTGATTATTATATTAAGGTATAGAAAAAAGTAAAGTGATTGTTTCAAATTTGATTTTAATGTTTGGTGTTTATGTTGTAGTCGGTAGTTGGTAGTCGATAGTCGGTAGTCGCGAGTTGGTAGTTGGTATTCGGTAACCTGTAACCTGAAACCTGTAACCTAAAAGCTACAACCTCCCCACCCGCTACCCCAAAACTAACGTTTGAACTTGCTTTTTCATATTCAAAACAAAAAATATTCAAAGTATGCTGAAAATTAATTCACTATGGTTTGATTAGTAGAAAAAAAATTCTACATTTGCATCCCCTAAAAATAGGGGTGTTTTATTTTAAACAGTAATAATACATATTTTATATGCCAACAATTTCACAATTAGTACGTAAAGGAAGGACCAGAATAACCAAGAAGAGTAAATCGGTTGCTTTGGATTCGTGCCCACAACGTCGTGGTGTTTGTACGCGTGTATATACTACTACGCCAAAAAAACCAAACTCTGCTATGCGTAAAGTAGCAAGGGTTAGGCTTACAAATGGTAAGGAGGTGAACGCATACATTCCAGGCGAAGGTCACAATCTCCAAGAGCACTCGATAGTATTGGTTAGAGGTGGAAGGGTAAAGGATTTGCCAGGAGTTAGGTATCACATTGTTCGTGGAGCTTTAGACACCGCAGGTGTTGCAGGCCGCACACAACGTAGATCTAAGTACGGTGCAAAACGCCCAAAGAAGTAAAATGAAAACGGTTAATGGTTAATGGTCATTGGCTAACCCCAATTACAAATTAACAGTTAACAAATAACAAAACAACAGATGAGAAAAAAACAGGCCAAAAAAAGACCCCTTTTGCCAGACCCGAGGTTTAACGACCAGTTGGTTACACGTTTTGTGAACAACATGATGTGGGACGGAAAAAAGAGTGTGGCTTTCAAAGTTTTCTATGATGCAATGGACATTGTAGAAGAAAAGAAACAAGACGACGAAAAAACATCGCTGGAACTTTGGAAAGAGGCTCTTTCTAATGTTATGCCTCACGTAGAGGTTCGTAGCCGTAGAGTTGGTGGGGCAACCTTCCAAATTCCTATGCAAATACGACCAGACCGTAAAATTGCCACTGCAATGAAATGGTTGATTGTTTATTCAAGAAAAAGAAACGAGAAATCCATGGCCGCTAAATTGGCTGGTGAGGTTCTTGCTGCTGCAAAGGAGGAAGGTGCTGCCGTTAAAAAGCGTATGGATACTCATAAAATGGCAGAAGCTAACAAGGCATTCTCACATTTCAGATTCTAAACAATGGGAAGAGATTTAAGTTATACAAGAAATATTGGAATTGCCGCACATATTGATGCCGGTAAAACCACTACAACAGAGCGAATATTATTTTACACTGGAGTAAACCATAAGTTGGGCGAGACCCACGAAGGTTCTGCTACTATGGACTGGATGGATCAAGAGCAGGAGCGAGGTATTACTATTACCTCCGCTGCTACCACTTGTAAGTGGAAGTTCCCTATGGAAAATGGACAGCCTACTCCCGAGACCAAGGAATACCACTTTAATATCATTGACACTCCCGGCCACGTGGATTTTACCGTAGAGGTGAACCGCTCATTGCGAGTGCTTGACGGATTGGTGTTCTTGTTTAGTGCAGTTGATGGTGTGGAGCCACAATCTGAAACCAACTGGAGGTTAGCAGACAATTATAAAGTTCCGCGCATCGGTTTTGTCAACAAAATGGACCGTAACGGTGCTAACTTTTTGGGAGTTTGCAAGCAAGTAAAAGATATGTTGGGATCTAATGCGGTGCCAATTGTTTTGCCTTTAGGTGATGAAGCAGATTTCAAAGGTGTTGTGGATTTAATGAAAAACCGTGCTATCGTTTGGCATGATGAATCATTCGGTTCAACTTTCGACGTTGTCGATATTCCTGAAGATATGATGGAAGAAGTTCGTATGTACCGCGGGAAACTTATTGAAGCAGTAGCTGCGTACGACGAAAACCTTCTCGAGAAATATATTGAGGATGAAGATTCTATTACCGAAGATGAGGTGCATGCTGCGCTTAGTGCTGCCGTATTGGATATGAGCATCATTCCAATGATTTGTGGTTCATCTTTCAAAAACAAAGGTGTTCAATTCATGCTCGATGCGTGTTTGCCGTTACCTTCCTTCTCCTATGGATAAAGAGGCTATCAGAGGAATAAATCCTGATACAGAAAAAGAAGAATTGCGTAAACCTTCAACTAACTGAGCCTTTTGCAGCACTTAGCTTTTAAGATTGCCACTGATCCATTCGTGGGTCGTTTGGGTTTCTTCCGTGCTTATTCAGGTAAATTAGATGCAGGTTCTTATGTTCTTAATACACCGTACCGGTAACAAAGAGCGTATTTCTCGTATCTTCCAAATGCATGCTAACAAGCAAAATCCAATTGATTTCATCGAGGCTGGAGATATTGGTGCGGCTGTTGGTTTTAAAGATATTAAAACAGGTGATACGCTATGGGCTGAAAAATTCCCTATAGTTTTGGAATCTATGAACTTCCCTGATCCGGTTATTGGGGTCGCGGTTGAACCAAAAACCAAAGCTGATGTTGATAAATTGGGTATGGCTCTTTCTAAACTAGCCGAAGAAGATCCAACATTCCAAGTTAATACGGATGAAGCTACTGGTCAGACAATTATCTCTGGAATGGGTGAGCTTCACTTAGATATTCTTATTGACCGTTTGCGTCGTGAATTTAAAGTAGAAGTAAATCAGGGTCAACCTCAAGTTGAGTACAAGGAAGCTCTTACCAAGGCTGCAAACCACAGAGAGGTTTACAAAAAACAATCTGGAGGTCGTGGTAAATTTGCCGATATAGTATTCACATTGGAACCAGCAGAAGAAGGAAAAGTAGGACTTGAATTCGTAAACGAAGTAAAAGGTGGGAACATTCCTAAAGAATTTATTCCGTCTGTAGAAAAAGGTTTCAAACAAGCAATGGTTAATGGAGCATTGGCTGGTTTCGAAATGGACAGTATGAAAGTTACTTTAAAGGACGGATCTTTCCACCCGGTAGATTCGGATGCATTGTCTTTCGAGCTTGCTGCCAAAATTGGATACAGAAGTGCTGCGAAAGCCGCAGGAGCTGTAATCCTAGAGCCTATTATGAAACTTGAAGCCCTTACGCCAGAGGAAAATATGGGTGATATTGTAGGAGACCTTAACCGTCGTCGTGGTACTATTACCAGTATGAGCGATCGTGCAGGAGCAAAAGTTATAAAAGCTGAAGTACCGCTTTCAGAATTGTTTGGATATGTAACAACATTGAGAACGCTGTCTTCAGGTCGTGCAACTTCAACTATGGAATTTTCACATTATGCTCAAACTCCTTCAAATATTTCTGAAGAAGTAATCGCAGCAGCAAGAGGAACCGCTAACGTATAATAATTTCAGCAATGAGTCAAAAAATAAGAATAAAATTAAAATCTTACGATCACAATTTGGTGGACAAATCTGCTGAGAAAATCGTTAAGACCGTAAAGAGTACCGGTGCTGTTGTTACAGGGCCGATTCCTTTGCCAACTCACAAAAAAATCTTTACAGTGTTGCGTTCTCCGCACGTGAACAAGAAAAGTAGAGAGCAATTCCAATTAAGTTCTTACAAAAGACTGTTGGATATCTACAGTTCTTCTTCAAAAACAATTGACGCTCTAATGAAGTTAGAGTTGCCAAGTGGAGTTGAGGTAGAGATTAAGGTATAAGTCTCCCCCCTAACCCCCAAAGGGGGGAATGGACGGCGGTCGCTGAGCGGAGCCGAAGCGAAAATGTCCCGAGCTTGTTAGCGACGGAAAAACGGTAAACAAAATAACATTCGGGATCGAATTTATTTTGATCCCGTTTCTTTTGAAATAGAAGTTTCTTTTCCCCTTTCCGCCACGGCGGAGGGAATTTTTTTCGCAATCCATCGGGGCGGAAGGGGCAAAGCAAAATAATGAAATAGAAAACAAAAATAATCGGAGGAAGACTGTAGGAACCGAATTCTACATTCTGAATTCATAATTCTTAATTAAATAAATATGTCTGGGTTAATTGGAAGAAAGATAGGGATGACCAGCATCTTTGACGAGAACGGAAAGAACATTCCGTGTACCGTTATTGAGGCAGGACCCTGTGTTGTCACCCAAGTCAGAACCATAGAGGTTGACGGGTACAACGCTCTTCAACTTGGTTTCGATGACAAGAAGACTGTAACTAAAGCTGCCGAAGGGCATGCCAAAAAAGCAGGAACCGTTGCAAAACGCAAAGTCGCCGAATTCAAGGGATTTGAAGAAGATTACAAATTAGGTGACACAATTACTGTGGAGCATTTTATCGAAGGTGAATACGTAGATATTGCGGGTACATCTAAAGGTAAAGGTTTCCAAGGGGTTGTAAAGCGTCACGGTTTTGGCGGTGTTGGCCAAGCCACACACGGTCAGCACAACCGTTTGCGTGCACCGGGGTCTATTGGCGCTGCATCATATCCTGGAAGAGTTTTCAAGGGAATGAAAATGGGTGGCCAAATGGGCAACGTGAGAGTAAAAATTGATAATTTAAAAGTTTTGAAAGTAGTTCCTGAAAAGAATCTGCTTGTGGTAAAAGGAGCAGTTCCTGGCCATAAAAACTCTTATGTAATGATCGAGAAATAATGAAGGTAGCTGTATTAGACATAAACGGAAAAGACACAGGCAGAAAAGTTGAACTTTCTGCAGAGGTGTTCGGAATAGAGCCTAACAATCATGCTGTTTATCTTGATGTGAAGCAATACTTGGCCAATCAAAGGCAAGGTACCCACAAATCAAAGGAACGTGCTGAGATTTCTGGTTCTACAAGAAAGATAAAGAAACAAAAAGGGACTGGTACCGCTCGTGCGGGAAGTATTAAATCTGGTATTTTCAAAGGTGGTGGTAGAATGTTTGGACCACGTCCACGAAACTATTCCTTCAAATTGAACAAGAACCTTAAGCGTTTGGCCAGAAAATCTGCCTTGACAATGAAAGCAAATGAAAATGCAATTTTTGTTATGGAAGATCTTAATTTTGATGCTCCAAAAACGAAGAGTTTCACAGCAGTTTTGAAAGGATTGGGACTTGAAGACAAAAAATCTTTATTTGTGTTGGGAGACTTAAATAATAATGTATATTTGTCCTCTCGCAATTTAAAAGGTACTGAGGTCATAACCGACTCACAATTAAGTACTTACAAAATTATGAATGCAAACAGTGTAGTGCTGTTTGAAGGTTCTTTGGAAGGAATTGAATCAAACTTAAGTAAATAGAAACGAGATGAACATCTTAATTAAACCTATAATTACGGAAAAAGCCACCAAAGTTGCTGAAGATAATAATGTCTTCACATTTGAAGTGCACCCGAAGGCGAATAAGATAGAAATCAAGAAAGCGGTCGAGACCACTTACGGAGTTTCTGTTGATAAAGTTCGCACAATGAATGTCCGCCCTGATAGAAAGACCCGTTATACAAAAACAGGTGTCCAAACTGGTAAAACGAATGCTTGGAAAAAGGCAATCGTACAGGTGGCGGAAGGTGATACAATAGATTTTTACAGTAACATCTAAGGAAACTTAGATCTAATTAGACACAAATGTCAGTAAGAAAATTAAAGCCAATCACCCCAGGTCAGCGTTTTAGGGTTGTAAATGGTTTTGACGCCATTACAACCGATAAGCCGGAGAAATCACTGATTGCTCCGATGAAAAAATCTGGTGGTAGAAACAGTCAAGGAAAAATGACCATCCGCAATGTAGGCGGGGGTCACAAAAGAAGATATCGAGTTATCGATTTTAAACGTGACAAAGCAGGAATCCCTGCTACTGTCGCAACTATTGAATATGATCCAAACCGTACTGCCTTTATCGCGCTCTTGAACTATCAAGATGGTGAGAAGCGATATGTAATTGCGCAGAGCGGTCTTCAGGTTGGACAAAATGTTGTTTCCGGAGAGGCAGTTGCCCCAGAAATCGGAAACGCAATGCAACTTTCGGGAATCCCTTTAGGTACCATTATTTCCTGTATCGAACTTAGACCTGGTCAAGGAGCTATTATGGCACGTAGTGCCGGTGCTTTTGCACAGTTGATGGCTCGTGACGGGAAATATGCCACTATTAAATTGCCATCTGGCGAAACAAGATTGGTCTTGGTAAATTGTATGGCTACCGTTGGAGCTGTTTCAAACCACGATCACCAATTGCTTGTTTCCGGTAAGGCTGGTAGAAGCAGATGGTTGGGCAGAAGACCAAGAACAAGACCGGTAGCAATGAACCCCGTTGATCACCCAATGGGTGGTGGTGAGGGCCGTGCTTCTGGAGGTCACCCACGTTCTAGAAAAGGTATACCTGCAAAAGGTTATAGAACCCGTACTAAAACGAAAGCAAGTAATAAATACATCTTAGAACGTAGAAAGAAATAAGTTATGGCAAGATCGTTAAAAAAAGGACCGTACGTTCATTATAAACTTGACAGAAAAGTTGAACAAAACGTTCAGGACAATAAGAAGACCGTGATCAAAACTTGGTCACGAGCTTCAATGATTACTCCAGATTTCGTTGGGCAAACTATTGCAGTGCACAATGGACGACAGTTTGTCCCCGTGTATATCACCGAGAATATGGTAGGACATAAACTAGGAGAATTTTCACCTACAAGATCTTTCCGAGGTCACGCAGGTGCTAAAAACAAAGGTAAAAAATAATAGGCCATGGGAGTTCGTAAAAGAGAAAGAGCAGAGCAAATCAAGGAAGCCAAAAAGACTATTTACTTGGCCAAATTGAACAATTGCCCCACTTCACCAAGAAAAATGCGTTTAATGGCAGACTTGGTTAGAGGTGAGAAAATAGACAAAGCACTTAATATTTTGAAGTTTAGTTCTAAGGAATCTTCACGCAAATTGGAGAAACTACTTTTGTCGGCTATTAATAACTGGCAACAAAAGAACGAAGACGCTTCAGTAGAAGAGGCCGATCTTTTTGTTAAGGAAATCCGTGTGGATGGTGGTACAATGTTGAAAAGACTTCGTCCCGCTCCACAAGGCCGTGCACACAGAATTAGAAAACGCTCCAACCACGTAACACTGGTTTTGGCAGCAAACGATAACACACAAAGCAAGTAATTAAATGGGACAGAAGACAAATCCAATCGGGAATCGCTTAGGTATCATTAGAGGTTGGGAATCCAACTGGTACGGAGGCAACGACTACGGCGATAAATTGGCCGAAGACGACAAGATCAGGAAATATATCCACGCTCGTTTAAGCAAAGCTAGTGTGAGCAGAGTAATTATTGAGCGTACGCTTAAGCTTGTAACCGTTACTATAACCACCGCCCGTCCCGGTATCATTATCGGAAAAGGTGGCCAGGAAGTAGACAAGCTAAAAGAAGAGCTTAAAAAAATTACAGATAAAGAGGTACAGATCAACATTCATGAGATCAAAAGACCTGAGCTTGATGCATTTTTGGTAGCTGCTAGTATTGCACGCCAAATTGAAAGCCGTATTTCATACCGTCGGGCCATTAAAATGGCAATCGCGGCAACAATGCGTATGAATGCGGAAGGTATTAAGGTTATGATCTCTGGACGTTTGAACGGAGCTGAAATGGCCCGTTCAGAATCTTTCAAGGAAGGCCGTATCCCTTTATCAACTTTTAGAGCCGATATTGACTACGCTTTAGTTGAGGCACACACTTCCTATGGAAGATTGGGTGTTAAAGTATGGATTATGAAAGGCGAAGTATATGGAAAGAGAGAACTTTCCCCACTTGTTGGTCTATCAACCGGCAAAAAGAGTGGTGGTAAAGGAGGAGCTCCAGCAGGACGCGGTGGCAATAAAGCACGCCGTAGAAAGTAATTTTTTAAATAGAAGAAAATGTTACAACCTAAAAGAACAAAGTACCGTAAACAACAAAAAGGCCGTATGAAGGGAGATGCCGGACGTGGCACTCAGCTTGCTTATGGAACCTTCGGTATTAAATCGTTGGAATCAGAATTTCTTACAGCAAGACAAATTGAAGCTGCGCGTATCGCCGCCACCCGTTTTATGAAAAGGGAAGGTTCTATCTGGATTATGATATTTCCAGATAAGCCAATTACAAAGAAACCTCTTGAAGTACGTATGGGTAAAGGAAAAGGTGCGGTGGAATATTATGCTGCTATCGTAAAACCCGGAAGAATGCTTTTTGAAGTGTCCGGTGTTTCTGTTGAAACAGCAAAGGAAGCATTGCGCCTTGCAGCACAAAAGCTTCCGGTAAAAACTAAATTTGTAATGTCTCGGGATTTCCAAGCATAATTTTTTGAACTATGAAATGAGCCTCATAAAAAATTTCATTTCCAATTGAAATATATATTAGGCGAATTCCATTTGACAATTAAAAAACAATAATTTGACAAATGAAACAATCAGAGATAAAAAAAGCATCGACGGCTGAACTTCAAGAAGCATTGGCAGATTCCAAAAAGGCCTTCGTAGACCTAAAAATGGCTCATACCATTTCACCTTTGGAAAATCCAATTCAACTTAGAACCCAGAGAAGGGCGATAGCAAGAATAGCTACCGAATTAACTAATAGAGAAGTGCAATAATTGTACAGCTGAAAGATGGAAGAAATTAAAAGAAATCTTAGAAAAGAGCGTATCGGGGTAGTCACTAGTAACAAAATGGATAAGTCCATTGTAGTTGCCGAGGTGAAAAAAATCAAACACCCTATGTACGGAAAGTTCGTGACCAAAACTAAAAAGTATGTGGCCCACGACGAGACAAACAACTGCAACGAAGGTGATACTGTAAGGATTATGGAAACTCGTCCTTTGAGCAAAACCAAATGTTGGAGATTAGTAGAAATAATTGAAAGAGCGAAGTAATTATGTTACAACAAGAATCAAGACTCAAAGTCGCAGATAATACCGGAGCCAAAGAAGTTCTTTGCATCCGCGTATTGGGCGGAACAAAAAGAAGGTATGCTTCTATTGGTGATAAGATTGTGGTTTCAGTTAAAGAATCTACACCCAATGGAAATATTAAAAAAGGAGCCGTTTCTACTGCAGTGGTAGTACGTACCGTGAAGGAAGTAAGAAGACCAGATGGTTCCTACATCCGTTTCGATGACAATGCTTGTGTGCTTTTAAACCCACAAGGCGAAATGAGAGGCACCCGTGTTTTTGGACCGGTAGCAAGAGAGCTTCGCGACAAGCAATTTATGAAAATAGTATCATTGGCACCAGAGGTGCTTTAATATGAAAACTAAAATGACAAAGCTTAAGATAAAATCTGGGGATACAGTAGTAGTTACCGCCGGGGACCATAAAGGGTCTGAAGGTAAGGTATTGAAAATATTCCTTGACAAAAACAAAGCAATCGTAGAAGGAGTTAACCTGGTTTCAAAACATGAGAAACCAAGCGCTAATAATCCACAAGGTGGAATTAACAAAAAAGAGGCTCCCATCCATATTTCAAATCTTTCATTGGTTGATCCAAAATCTGGAAAAGCAATCCGTGTTGGGTACAAAATGGAAAATGGTAAGAAAGTACGGTTTTCAAAACAATCGAATCAAGCAATATAGTTATGGGATATACACCAAGACTTAAAGAAGAGTACAAAGGCAGAGTGATCAATGCACTTACTGACGAATTTGGTTACAAAAACGTCATGCAGGTACCAAAATTGGAGCGTATTGTTGTTTCCCGCGGAGTGGGTGCAGCAGTGGCTGACAAAAAACTTATTGACTATTCAGTTGATGAGTTTACAAAGATAACCGGGCAAAAAGCGGTTTCAACAAATTCTAAAAAAGACGTTGCAAACTTTAAACTTCGTAAAGGAATGCCAATTGGCGTGAAGGTTACGTTGAGAGGAGAGCGCATGTACGAATTTTTGGATAGATTGATTACTTCGGCCTTGCCTAGGGTACGTGACTTTAACGGAATTAAAGCTACCGGTTTTGACGGAAGAGGAAATTATTCTTTGGGAATTACCGAGCAGATTATCTTCCCTGAAATCGACATCGATAAAGTGAAGAAAATTGAGGGAATGAACATTACCTTCATTACTTCTGCAGCGACCGACAAAGAAGCGAAATCATTATTACAGGAATTGGGATTACCCTTTAAAAAGAACTAAGAGATGGCTAAAGAATCAATGAAAGCCCGCGAGGTGAAGAGACAAAAAATGGTAGTTAAATATGCCGCTAAACGCAAAGCTTTGAAAGAAGCTGGCGATTGGGAGGGCTTGCAGAAATTACCAAAAAACGCCTCTCCAGTTCGTTTGCACAATCGCTGCAAGTTAACGGGAAGACCAAGAGGATATATGAGAACCTTTGGACTCTCACGTGTTACCTTCCGCGAAATGGCCAATCAAGGCCTTATTCCAGGGGTGAGAAAAGCATCTTGGTAAGAACATTTATTTGTTCAAAACAAAAGTATAAACTGGTGGCAGGTTTGTTCACGAAAACGGACAAAAACCACTTCCGCAAATATCCATAAATGAATACAGATCCAATTTCAGATTATCTAACCCGAGTTAGAAATGCTGCCAAGGCTGGGCATCGCGTAGTAGAGATTCCAGCATCAAACCTTAAAAAGGAGATTACAAAAATCCTTTTTGATCAGGGTTATATTTTGAGCTACAAATTTGATGACGAAAGTACCCCTCAGGGAATCATCAAAATAGCCTTGAAATATGACAAGTTCACCAAAGAATCCGTGATCAAAAAAATTGAAAGAATAAGTAAACCAGGTTTACGTAAATATGCTGGATCTACCGATCTTCCTCGTGTGCTTAACGGCCTTGGAATTGCTATCGTCTCAACTTCTTCTGGGGTTATGACTGGCAAGCAAGCAAAAGCAGAGAATGTTGGTGGCGAAGTTTTGTGTTACGTTTACTAAAAAATAGACAAAAGAAATGTCAAGAATAGGTAAAAGCCCGGTATCAATCCCACAAGGAGTTACAGTTGATGTAAAAGACAACGTAATTACCGTAAAAGGAAAATTAGGCGAGTTGTCTCAGGAATTTTCTGATATAACCGTAAAAGTAGAAGACGGACACGTAATCGTGGAGCGTCCTTCAGATTCTAAAGACCACACCGCAAGACACGGTCTTTATAGATCCCTTATCAATAATATGATAGAAGGTGTTAGCAAAGGATGGTCCAAGGATTTGGAATTGGTAGGTGTGGGTTTCCGTGCCAGCAACCAAGGACAAAGATTGGATTTGGCCTTAGGTTTCTCTCACAACATCGTTTTGGACATCGCTCCGGAAGTAAAGGTTGAGACCGTATCCGATAAAGGTAAAAACCCAATCGTAAAATTGACCTCTCACGATAAGCAATTGGTTGGACAAGTGGCGGCTAAAATCCGTAGCTTCCGTAAGCCAGAACCTTACAAAGGAAAGGGTATCAAATTCGTTGGAGAACAATTAAGAAGAAAAGCAGGAAAATCTGCATAAAAATATTTTTCGGTCTCCCGATAGCTATCGGGAACCGAGATATAAAATCTAAAATCGACATGGCATTATCAAAGTACGAAAGAAGAGCACGCCTGCGAAGGAGAATAAGAAAAACTGTTGAGGGGACCGAAAGTCGTCCACGTTTGGCTGTATTCAGAAGCAATAAGGAAATATACGCTCAAATTATTGACGATGTAAACGGCAATACTATTATCGCTGCATCCTCAAGAGATAAGGATATTGACGCCTCAAAAGTAAATAAAAGTGAGGCTGCAAAAATGGTAGGAAAACTAATCGCCGAAAAGGCCGTAAAAGCGGGTGTCGAAACCATTGCTTTCGACAGAGGAGGTTACCTATATCACGGAAGAGTAAAATCATTAGCTGAAGGTGCACGCGAAGGTGGCCTTAAATTCTAAGTAGCATTATGTATCGAGATTATAAAAACGTAGAATTAGTAAAGCCTGTTGGACTTGAATTGCAAGACCGATTGGTGGGTGTACAACGTGTAACCAAAGTAACCAAAGGAGGTAGAGCTTTTGGATTTTCAGCTATTGTAGTTGTTGGTGACGGAAAAGGAGTAGTAGGTCAAGGTCTTGGAAAATCTAAAGATGTTGCCAGTGCTATTGCCAAAGGAATTGAGGATGCCAAGAAAAACTTGGTTCGTATTCCGCTAAACAAAGTAACACTTCCACACGAACAAAAAGGAAAATATGCGGGAGCCCGCGTAAACCTAATTCCTGCTGCCCCTGGTACAGGAGTAATTGCTGGTGGAGCTGTACGTGCGGTATTGGAGTCTTTGGGAGTTCATGATGTATTGTCAAAATCACAGGGATCTTCAAATCCACATAACGTGGTGAAGGCCACTTTTGATGCGCTATTGCAAATGCGAAGTGCCCAGACAATTGCCGACCAACGAGGAATTTCACTGGATAAAGTTTTCAACGGTTAAAAAAATATCGAGATGGCAAAAATTAGAGTAACAAAGGTTAAAAGCGTAATTAAGCGCCCTCAAACCCAAAAAAGAATCATGGAATCATTGGGTCTTCACAAGATGAACCAAACTGTTGAACATGAGGATACGCCAAGCATTCTTGGTATGATCAATAAAGTTAATCACTTGGTTTCAGTTGAAACCGTATAAGGAACACACGAAAGAAATGGATTTAAGTAACTTACAACCCGCCGCAGGATCGGCGAAAAACAAAGGCAAGCGAGTAGGTCGCGGACAAGGTTCCGGAAAAGGTGGTACTGCCACCCGCGGACATAAAGGAGCAAAATCACGTTCAGGTTATTCCAAGAAACTTGGATTTGAAGGTGGACAGATGCCTCTACAACGTCGTGTGCCAAAATTTGGTTTTACCAACATCAACCGTAAAGAATACAAGGGTATCAACATAGATACACTTCAACAATTGGTTGATGATAAAATACTGAATGATACCGTAGATTTTGAAACCTTGGTAGGTTTGGGTCTAGCAGGAAAAAGCGAAATGGTGAAGATATTAGGAAGAGGAGAAATTAAAGCTAAATTAAAGGTATCAGCGCACAAATTCACTGCCTCGGCTAAGGAAGCTATTGAAGCAGTTGGTGGAGAAGCAATAACATTGTAATAGGGATCAGAATGAAATTTATCGAAACCTTAAAGAATGTTTGGAAAATTGAAGAGCTCCGCAATCGTATCTTGCTTACGCTTGGAATGTTATTGGTGTACCGCTTTGGTGCACAGGTAGTATTGCCAGGTATTGATGCCGATATGCTGGCGTCTTTTGCCGGTAAATTTGATTCCGGTGGTCTTACAGGATTGCTTAATGCATTTACGGGAGGGGCCTTTGCCAATGCTTCTGTTTTTGCGTTAGGGATTATGCCCTATATCTCTGCCTCCATTGTGGTTCAGTTAATGCAAATTGCGGTTCCGTATCTTCAGAAACTTCAAAAGGAGGGAGAAAGTGGACGTAAGAAAATCAATCAGATTACCCGTTGGTTAACTATCGGTATCTGTTTGGTTCAAGCACCTAGCTATTTAGCAGGTCTTCCAGCCATGGGAGTTCCACCAGAAGCTTTTGTAATGGGACAAAGTGTCATGTTCTACGTATCATCAGTTATCATTTTGGTAACTGGAACAATCTTTGCAATGTGGTTGGGTGAAAAAATAACCGATAAAGGTGTTGGAAACGGTATCTCCATCTTGATTATGGTGGGTATCATCGCTAGATTGCCCCAATCTTTTGCTCAGGAATTTGTTTCAAGAGTAGTGGAATCCAATGGTGGAGCGATTATGATACTTATTGAATTGGTTATCTGGTTCGTGATTATCCTACTATCAGTTATGCTGGTAATGGCTGTCAGAAAAATACCGGTTCAATACGCAAGAAGAACAGCTAGTGGCGGTTATGAAAAGAACATTTTTGGTGCACGCCAGTTTATTCCCTTAAAATTGAATGCTTCTGGAGTAATGCCGATCATCTTTGCCCAAGCGATTATGTTTGTTCCATCAGCGGTCGCAAGTCTTTCTGAAAGTGATTTCGCTCAAAGAATACAAGCTGTTTTTAGTGATATTTTCGGATTCTGGTATAACGTGGTGTTTGCTTTACTGATTATAATATTCACCTATTTCTATACGGCGATTACGGTTCCTACCAATAAAATGGCGGACGACCTTAAGCGAAGTGGCGGATTTATCCCGGGGATAAAACCTGGAGGTCAGACTGGAGAATATTTGGATAAAATTATGTCACAGATAACCCTGCCAGGTTCCATATTTTTGGCCCTGATCGCAATATTCCCAGCTTTCGTAGTGAAGTTGATGGACGTTCAGCAAGGTTGGGCGTTATTTTATGGTGGAACCTCACTTCTAATTATGGTTGGGGTTGCTATCGACACTATGCAACAAGTAAACTCCTATTTATTGAACCGTCATTACGATGGCTTGATGAAAAGTGGTAAAAACAGAAAAGCAGTAGCTTAAAAAAAGTAGGCAGTTTACTGTCGCAGTAGGCAGTATTAGGTATTAACAATAAAGAATAGATAATAAAAAATGGCTAAACAAAACGCAATTGAGCAAGATGGGAGCATAGTGGAAGCACTTTCAAATGCAATGTTCCGTGTGGAATTGGAAAACGGTCACGTGGTGACTGCGCACATTTCTGGCAAGATGCGTATGCACTATATTAAATTGTTGCCAGGGGATAAGGTAAAGCTTGAAATGAGCCCGTACGATTTGACCAAGGCAAGAATTACCTATAGATACTAATCCCGAAGGTAATCGGGACGGACCTTACGGTTCACTATAAAAGTAGAAAGGGTTGGAAAGCCAAAAGTTTCAATCCCTTTTTTATAAATCAAAACTAAGAGCGATGGAGTCGTAAGATTGCATCTCACCTTTAAAAAGCTAAAATAGAAGAGATGAAAGTAAGAGCATCCGTAAAAAAGAGAAGTGCCGACTGCAAGATTGTTCGCAGGAAAGGTAGATTATATGTAATTAACAAAAAGAACCCAAAGTTCAAACAAAGACAAGGATAAGTTATGGCAAGAATCGCAGGTGTAGATATCCCGAAGCACAAAAGGGGTGTAATCGCGTTAACGTATATCTTCGGAATCGGTAAAAGCCGTGCCCAAGATATTCTGAAAAAAGCCGGGGTTGACGAAGACAAAAAAGTGAACGAATGGAACGATGATGAAATCGGAGCTATTCGTGAAGCTGTTGGATCTTTCAAAATCGAAGGTGAATTACGTAGTGAAGTTCAATTGAGCATTAAACGCTTAATGGATATTGGTTGTTACAGAGGTATTCGTCACAGATCGGGTCTTCCATTGAGAGGACAACGAACCAAGAATAACTCTCGTACTAGAAAAGGAAGACGTAAAACAGTCGCGAACAAGAAAAAAGTGACTAAATAAAACCTAAGGTTATGGCAAAGACAAGTCAGAAGACTACAAAATCAGTTAAAAAACGTAAGGTTAATGTTGAATCAGTGGGCGAAGCACATATTACAGCTTCCTTCAACAACATTATCGTATCGTTAACAAATAAGAATGGAGATGTGATCTCTTGGTCATCGGCCGGTAAAATGGGCTTCCGCGGATCTAAGAAAAACACTCCTTATGCAGCCCAATTGGCCTCAGAGGAATGTGCAAAAGTTGCACACGACGCTGGTTTGCGAAAAGTAAAGGTATATGTTAAAGGTCCAGGAAACGGCAGGGAATCTGCAATTCGATCTATCCACAATGCGGGTATCGAAGTTACCGAGATCATTGACGTTACGCCAATGCCGCACAACGGATGTCGTCCTCCAAAGCGTCGTAGAGTTTAATAATTTTCGATTTACGATTTACGATTGTAGATTTTCTTCAATCGTAAACCGGAAATCGTATTTCAAAAATCAATAAGTATCAACTGAAGATAAATAGAAACTAGAGGATAGCATAAGACCTTAATTTAGTTTCTTCTTCAAAACCCAAAAATTAGAAATGGCAAGATATACTGGTCCAAAAACTAAAATCGCCCGTAAATTCGGCGAACCAATCTTCGGAGACGACAAATCTTTCGAAAAGAGAAATTACCCTCCGGGACAACACGGTAACGCCCGTCGTCGTGGAAAGAAATCTGAATATGCTATTCAGCTGACTGAAAAGCAAAAAACAAAATACACTTACGGTATTTTGGAGCGTCAGTTCCGAAATATGTTTAAAAAAGCAAACGCAGCTCCTGGAATTACGGGGGAGGTATTGCTTCAACTTTGTGAATCACGTTTGGATAACGTTGTGTACCGTATGGGGATTTCTCCTAGTCGTTCTGGCGCAAGACAACTGGTTTCACACTGTCATATTACCGTAAACGGAAATAAAGTTAACATCCCATCTTACCAATTGAGACCTGGCGATGTTGTAGCGGTTAGAGAGAAATCAAAATCTCTTGAGGCTATAAACAATTCATTGGCAAATGCCAATCACGTTTACGAATGGATTACTTGGAATGGCGAGAAAAAAGAAGGAACATTTGTTTCGGCACCAGAGCGTATCCAAATCCCCGAAAACATCAACGAACAGTTGATTGTTGAATTATATTCTAAATAACAAAAACACACAAAGTCAATTATGGCAATATTTAGTTTTCAGAAGCCTGATAAAGTTATAATGGTAACTTCTACCGATTTCGAAGGAAAATTTGAATTCCGTCCTTTGGAACCTGGTTACGGACTTACTATTGGTAACGCATTAAGACGCGTACTTCTTTCTTCATTGGAAGGATTCGCCATTACCTCCGTTCGTATCGAAGGCGTGGATCACGAGTTTTCTACCATTGCGGGAGTAGTGGAAGATGTTACCGAAATTATTTTGAACCTAAAGCAAGTTCGTTTCAAAAGACAAATCGATGAGATAGATAACGAAACAGTTACCATTTCAGTGTCAGGAAGTGAGCAGTTGAAAGCTGGGGATTTCCAAAAGTTCATTTCAGGATTCCAAGTTTTGAACCCAGAATTGGTTCTTTGCAATATGGATCCTAAGGTGAGTTTGAATTTCGAAATTACTATCGAAAAAGGTCGTGGCTATGTTCCTGCTGAAGAGAACAAAAAAGCGAATGCTCCCCTGGGTACCATCTTTATGGATTCCATTTACACGCCGATCAAAAACGTGAAGTACAGCATCGAAAACTTCCGTGTTGAGCAGAAAACCGATTATGAAAAATTGGTATTCGAAATCCAGACCGATGGATCGATCCATCCTAAAGATGCATTGACCGAAGCTGCAAAAACATTGATCCACCACTTTATGTTGTTCAGCGATGAGCGCATCACTTTGGAGGCCGATGAAATTGCACAAACTGAAACTTATGATGAAGAATCTCTTCACATGCGTCAGTTGCTGAAAACAAAATTGGTAGATATGGACCTTTCAGTCCGTGCCCTAAACTGTTTGAAGGCTGCCGAAGTTGATACTTTGGGTGATCTTGTATCCTACAACAAAAATGATTTGATGAAATTCCGAAATTTTGGTAAAAAATCACTTACCGAGCTTGAAGAGCTTGTAAGTGTTAAAGGACTTAACTTCGGTATGGATCTTACAAAATACAAATTAGATAAAGACTAGAGGATTTTAGATTTCGGATTTACGATTTTAGATTGCTAAAATCGTAAATTTAAAATCGTAGATCGTAAATCAATTTAATCCATCATAGTTTGCTCTCCCGATAGCTATCGGGATGTGGTAGCAAGATGATGAAATCAAAAATGTCATGAGACACGGAAAAAAACACAATCACTTAGGTAGAAAAACCGCCCACAGACATTCAATGTTGGCCAATATGGCAAGTTCATTGATTGAACACAAAAGAATCAACACCACGGTTGCAAAAGCAAAAGCTTTGAAACAATTTGTTGAACCATTGGTAACCAAGTCTAAAGAAGACACTACGCACAACCGTCGATTGGTTTATGCCAAATTACGTCAAAAGGATGCAGTTGCCGAACTTTTCAGAACTGTTGCGCCAAAAGTTGGAGATCGTCCAGGGGGATATACCCGAATCATTAAATTGGGGAATCGTTTAGGAGATAATGCAGATATGGCAATGATAGAGCTTGTTGACTTCAACGAAATCTACAATGCCGGTAAAGCTACCAAGAAGAAAACCACTCGTAGAAGTCGTCGTGGATCAGGTTCAGGAGCTGCTGCAACTGCTCCAGATACAAAAACTACTTCAGCTAAAGAATCGAACTCCTCAAAAGCTAAAGCGAACGAAGGAAAGGAATCCACCGCCGCTAAACCTGCCCCTCCGGCAGGCGGGGCTAAGGTGGACGAAGGAAAAGAAGAAGAATAAATGAATTCCATTTCAATAAATAACAAAGGGATAAGCGGTTTCGTTTATCCCTTTTTTTTATGTTACTTTTGCAAAGAATTTTGAAAAGCTAGATGTTGGATGCTTGATGACGGAAGACGGATTTTTTTTAAACCTAAAACTAGAAACCTGAAACCTTTTTCCATCGAAGCTTTAGCGTAGGCGGATGAAACCCAAAACCGAAAACCCTTCGAAAAATGAATTACCAAACACGAAAAAAAGCACTTATTTTACTGGCAGACGGAACCATTTTCTACGGAAAAGCGGTTGGAAATAAAGAAGGTTCAGCCTTTGGAGAAGTATGTTTCAACACGGGAATGACCGGATATGAGGAGATTTTTACCGATCCTTCCTATCACGGTCAAATTATGGTGGCGACTTCGGCACATATTGGAAATTATGGGGTAAGCAATGAAGAAATTGAATCCGAAGGAATCAAAATCTCAGGACTTGTGGTGCGGAATTTTAGCTATCATTATTCCCGTCCTGCTGCCGATGGTTCATTGGAGGAATTTTTGGACAAAAACAATCTCTTGGCCATAAGTGATGTTGATACGAGAGCCTTGGTAAATTATATCCGTGATAACGGCGCCATGAATGCTGTTATTTCGACCGACATCGATAATATAGACGAACTTAAAAAGCAATTGGCTGAAGTGCCCAATATGGATGGGTTAGAACTTGCTTCCAAAGTTTCCACCAAAGAACCTTATTTCTATGGCAATGAAGATGCTAAATATAAAATTTCAGCTTTGGATTTGGGAATAAAGAAGAATATACTTCGCCGTTTTGCAGAACGCGACTGCTATGTGAAGGTTTTCCCCTACAATGCAACGTTTTCGGAAATGGAAGCTTTTAGTCCCGATGGGTACTTTTTATCCAATGGACCTGGCGATCCACAACCTTTAACGGGTGCTATTGAAATTGTAAAAACCATCCTGGATAAGGAGTTGCCTATGTTTGGAATATGTTTGGGACATCAAATGTTGGCATTGGCCAATGGAGTTTCCACTTATAAGATGCACAACGGACACCGAGGAATAAACCACCCGGTAATGAATTTAATTACTGGTAAAGGCGAGATTACTTCACAAAATCATGGTTTCGCAATAAATAGGGAAGAAGCAGAGGCAAATCCAGATTTGGAAATTACCCACATACACTTAAACGATCAAACTGCAGCAGGAATCAGGATGAAAAACAAACCCGCTTTTTCCGTGCAATACCATCCCGAAGCAAGTCCTGGACCCCACGATGCATCCTATCTTTTTGATCAGTTTATAGATATTATTGAAAAACATAAATTGCAAACGGTATAAAATTTCTAGACCCCAAAGGTTTTCAAAACCTTTGGGGTCTTCAACAAACAACAAACAATAAACAACAATCCAATGAGCATTATAATAGACATCAAAGCCCGTCAAATATTTGATTCAAGAGGAAATCCAACCGTAGAGGTAGACGTAATTACCGAACACGGTTTTATGGGGCGCGCCGCAGTGCCCTCAGGAGCATCTACCGGAGAGCATGAAGCTGTAGAACTTCGTGATGGTGGAAAGACCTACATGGGCAAGGGAGTTTTGAAAGCTGTTGAAA
Organism: Aequorivita sp.; assembly: GCA_034676445.1. Taxonomy (GTDB): domain Bacteria; phylum Bacteroidota; class Bacteroidia; order Flavobacteriales; family Flavobacteriaceae; genus Aequorivita. The sequence continues at coordinate 522,272 of JAUCCE010000005.1, read as the reverse complement.
ATGTCAACGGTAAAATAGCCGAAGCTTTGTTGGGAGCTTCTGTTTTTGACCAAGAACTTATCGATAAAACCATGATTGATTTGGATGGAACGAAAAACAAATCAAAACTAGGAGCCAATGCCATTCTAGGTGTTTCACTTGCTTGTGCAAAAGCGGCCGCAAATGAATTGGGGATGCCGCTTTACCGTTATGTTGGTGGTATAAGTGCCAAGACCCTTCCAGTTCCAATGATGAACATTATCAATGGCGGATCTCATAGTGATGCTCCCATTGCCTTTCAGGAATTTATGATAGTGCCTATCAAAGCGAAAAATTTTACCCACGCCATGCAAATAGGCTCCGAGATTTTTCATAATCTTAAAAAGGTCCTTCATGATCGTGGATTGAGTACTGCTGTTGGTGATGAGGGTGGCTTTGCTCCAAAATTGGATGGAACAGAAGATGCTTTGGATACCATTGCTAAAGCAGCCAAAAAAGCCGGTTATAAATTAGGAGATGATGTAATGATAGCCCTGGATTGTGCGGCGGCGGAATTTTATGTGAAGAAGAAATACGATTACACAAAATTCGAGGGAGAGAAGGGAAAAGTTCGTTCTTCAACAGAACAGGCAAATTATCTCGCGGAGTTATGTGAGAAATATCCGATAATTTCCGTAGAAGATGGAATGGATGAAAATGATTGGGAAGGCTGGAAATATTTAACCGAAAAGATTGGAGATAAAGTACAGTTGGTTGGAGACGATCTATTTGTAACAAATGTTGAAAAACTTTCACGTGGCATTTCCGAAAAAATAGCCAATTCCATCTTAATAAAGGTAAACCAAATTGGAACCTTGACCGAGACCATTGCAGCGGTAAACATGGCGCACCACGCTGGTTATACCTCAGTAATGTCACATAGAAGCGGTGAAACTGAGGATAACACAATTGCTGATCTTGCGGTAGCGCTTAATTGTGGTCAGATCAAAACGGGGTTCCGCATCCCGAAGTGATAGAATGGCAAAATACAATCAGTTGCTCCGTATTGAAGAACAATTGGGAGAAATTGCATTCTACCCACAGAGAAGTGCTTTCAAAATTTAATTTTCTATAAATGTAAAAACCCTGCAAATGCAGGGTTTTTTGATAGATAAGGAAGGTCTTTACAATTGGACATTTAAGTTATTTTTAACCTAACATAGTCTAAAAATGTTAAAATAATTGCTTGCAATTTCGTAATTTAGCGATTCTGATTAATAAAAATTCAAACCATACTTTATGACAAAGATTGCGACCCTCGAATTGGATGGGAAAAGATATAAGCTACCTGTGGTGGAAGGCACTGAAAACGAATTAGGTATAGATATAAAAAATCTGCGTAGTGAAACGAACGGCGTAGTAACATTGGATCCGGGATATAAGAATACTGGAGCCTGTGAAAGCGCAATAACATTTTTAGATGGCGAAAAAGGGATTCTTCGGTATAGAGGTTATGCCATAGAGGAATTGGCAGCAAAAGCAAACTTCCTTGAGGTTTGTTATCTGCTTATTTTTGGAGAACTTCCTACAGCAAGTCAATTGGATAAATTTCACACGGACATCAAAGCACAATCACAAGTTGATGAGGATGTAAAGAAAATATTGGATGGCTTTCCCAAATCGGCACACCCTATGGGAGTGCTTTCTTCTCTCACTTCTGCTTTAGTTGCTTTTAATCCTTCTTCGGTGAACGTTGATAGTGAAGAGGATATGTATAAAGCCATTGTAAAAATACTGGCTAAGTTCCCAGTTCTGGCGGCTTGGACCTATAGAAAACGAATGGGACTTCCCTTGGACTACGGGGGAGAGAGCTTGGGTTATGTAGAGAATTTCCTAAAAATGATGTTTAGAAAACCCAATGGAGAATACAAAACCAATGAAACCATATTGGAAGCATTGGATAAATTGTTGATTCTCCACGCAGATCATGAACAAAATTGTTCTACTTCCACTGTTCGAATTGTTGGCTCTTCACATGCCGGTCTTTTCATTTCCATCTCCGCTGGAATTGCGGCACTTTGGGGGCCACTTCATGGTGGTGCGAACCAAGCGGTAATTGAAATGTTGGAAGCGATAAAAGCAGATGGCGGTGATACTAAAAAATACATGGCAAAAGCCAAGGACAAAGATGATCCATTCCGTTTGATGGGTTTTGGTCATAGAGTTTATAAAAATTTCGATCCTCGTGCCAAAATCATTAAAAAAGCGGCCGACAGTGTTTTGGAAACCTTAGGGATGGATGATGATGTGCTTGATATAGCAAAAGCATTGGAAAAGGAAGCTTTGGAAGATCCATATTTCGTTGATAGAAAATTGTATCCAAATGTCGATTTTTATTCTGGAATAATTTATCGGGCCCTAGGAATCCCAGTCGAAATGTTCACGCCCATGTTTGCATTGGGCCGTTTGCCCGGGTGGATTGCACAATGGAGAGAAATGCGTCTTAACAAAGAGCCAATAGGCCGTCCGCGTCAAATTTATATCGGTGCCCCGCTCAGGGAATTTGTGCCTGTTGAGAAACGATAACAATTAAATTTTAATATATTTGAAAGCACTTCAAAACTGAGGTGCTTTTTTATATTTGCGGTATGATCAAATTAAATATTAACGACGAAATATCCCGTCTTCGAGCTGTGGTTTTAGGAAGAGCAGACAGTAATGGACCTGTCCCAAAATTGGAAGATGCGTACGATCCAAAGTCGGCAGAACATATAAGGGCTGGTACCTATCCCACGGATGAGGATATGACCAATGAAATGGAGGCGGTAGCTCAGGTGCTTGAAAAATATGATGTAAAGGTTTATCGTCCCCATTCTATCGAAGATTACAATCAGATTTTTTGTCGTGATATTGCTTTTGTAATTGAAGATAAATTCATAATTGCAAATATATTGGATGATCGTTCTGAGGAAATTGACGCCATAGAGCACGTCATGAAAGAAATTGACCCTTCAAAAATTATTGAATTCCCCGACGATGCCCATATAGAAGGAGGAGATGTGATGCCTTGGGGAGATTACATTTTTGTTGGAACCTATTATGGGAAAGATTATTCAAAATATATTACTGCCCGAACCAACATGAAAGGAGTCGAGCATCTTCAGAAGATATTTCCGCATAAAAAAATAAAATCCTTTAGTCTTCGAAAAAGCAATACGGTTGCCGATGAAAATGCGCTCCATTTGGATTGTTGTTTTCAGCCATTGGGAAGAGGGAAAGCCATTATTCATAAAGAAGGATTTTTGATAGAAGATGAATATGAATGGTTGGTTAATTTCTTCGGAAGGGAGAACTGTTTTCATATTGATAAGCGTGAAATGTATGATATGAACAGTAATATTTTTTCGATTTCTCCCGATGTTGTTATCTCTGAGAAAAATTTCACTCGATTGAACAATTGGTTGCGGGAGCAAGGTTTCATTGTGGAAGAAGTACCCTATGCAGAAATAGCGAAACAGGAAGGATTACTTCGTTGTAGCACCTTGCCATTGGTTAGAGATTAATAGTTTTCTTAAATAATATGTTTCGCATACTAGTCCCAAAAAAGGATTAGTGCCGAAAATATCTGGAGAACAGAAATCATTTTTTTTTGCCATTATTGAGTTTTATCAGTTGTTCTATTTAATTTACAAGCTCTTCGGATCCTGCCCTTTCAAAAGTAAAATAAATATCTTTTCAAAAATCTCAGTGGGCCGCCTTGATTTTTGATTTCATTTTCTCACTTCCTGTTTTAAAAAATGTTCGCAAGGATCGTTCTTGAATGATAACATTTATGCCCTCCAAACCTTTTTCGGTGTAACGCATTATTTTTCATTCTAAAATAATGTTCAAAAAATCTGAATGAGTGAATGAATTTTTTGGTTTATCTGTCTTTTTTGGAGTTTTTTATTTAATTTCAATTAGTTTATAAGCCAATATTCTCTATAAAATTGCAATAATACTGTTAATATTAGGAAGTAATTAAAATTTTTATTGATTTCAATCTATTGATAGTCAGTATATTGCTGATTAGAAATTCTAGGTTTAATATAATCTTTAAATAAATTTTGTTATTATTTAAATAAATCTCCGTAGTTTAGCTTCCAAATAGTACGAATAAATTGTTTATTCTTGATTACAGTTACGTTATTGAACTCCTCCAATTTACGTAAAAGATTCCCCTAATTACTATTTAAAACTCCCCTTATTATTTAAAGTACCAAACCCTCTTTGAGATTGGTTTGACTTTGGCTAAATCGATTATTTTTTTAAGAAAGCAGCTTTATTATTAAATAAACTCCTCTTCGAAAGTATTTTGAATTTTCATTGACAGTGCTATTTATATTTATTTACTAACTAAATTGTTTTAATTATGAAAAAAATCTTATTTTTCTTTATGTGTGCTTTTGGGAGCCTCGGGGGTTATACACAAACTACGTCTTCACAGGTCCAAAGCAAGCCTGTCGTTTCTTCTGAGATGCAAACTCAAATACAAAATGAGCTGGACAGACAGTCATCGACCAATTCCCAGACTCAAAACCGAACCTTAACCGCAACATATGTGGGCTCATTCCAAGTGAATGACGGTCCTTCTTGGACCACTAACCCTCCAGTATATAGTGGGGTGGAAGCTGCGGCCCTTATCTTCGGTGGAAGTCCATCAGATTATGCAATTTCTACAAATTCCAATACTATTGATCCTTCAACAATAACCCATACGGCTTGGGTATCCATTTGGGGAATACCTAATTGCCACGAAGTAGCGGAAAATTATTCCCTAGATTTGGGAGCCCCCGGTTATAATGACCCTGGTGGAGACAACACCGCTACATCTGCGTACGTAAATGACAACTGCTTTACTGGAGAGAGAAATTATGTATGGGCGATTTCTGCTGCGCCTTCCATAAATTCCTTCATTACTACCTGGCAGACTACTGCAGCCAATGAAACAATTACCATCCCCACTACCGGCAGTGGTTACAACTACAGTGTGGATTGGGGAGATGGTAGTCCTGTCAGTACAGGGGTTAATTCTAACATTTCCCACCCTTACGCTGTACCTGGAGTTTATACTGTTAAAATCGATGGTAGTTTTCCGCGCATATATTTTAACAATTCTGGAGATCGCTTGAAGATAAAATCAATAGAACAATGGGGCACAAATGTATGGAGCTCTATGAACAGGGCTTTTATGGGTTGCGAAAATCTAGTCAGCAATGCTACCGATATGCCAGATTTATCAATGGTCACGGATATGTACGGCATGTTTGCTTATGCCCGGAAATTTAATGGGGACGTGAACTTTGGCAACTGGGACGTAAGCAGTGTTACCAATATGATGGGTATGTTTGGAGGAGCTTCCGTTTTTAATTATCCCATAAGCAATTGGAATGTCGGTAATGTAACTACTATGGAACAGATGTTCAACGGAGCAACAAAGTTCAATCAGAACATTGGCACTTGGAATGTTGGCAATGTTACCAATATGAAGAGTATGTTCGCAACAGCTATGGCATTCAATCAGAATATTGGCAGTTGGGATGTTGGCAGTGTTATTTCAATGAACTCTATGTTCTCGCACGCTAACGACTTCGACCAGAACCTAGGTGCTTGGAATGTAGCCAATGTGAACAATATGGCCCATATGTTTACAAATGTTACCCTTTCTATAGCCAATTATGATGCTTTGTTAAATGGTTGGAATACCTTAGTGCTACAACATGGGGTACCTTTTAGCGCTGGCTTCAGCAAATACTGTACGGGTCAAGTCGCCAGAAATAATATGATAAACACTTTTGGGTGGACCATTACCGATGGAGGAAAGTTATGCGGGCCAAATGTACCATTTGTCACTAGCTGGCAGACAACTACAGACAATGAATCTATCACCATCCCAACCATTGGTAGCGGCTATAGCTATGATGTGGACTGGAACTATGATCCAAACGGCCCGGGGACTTGGGACAGCGGAAAGACCGGCAATGCAAGTCACGTTTATCCTAGCGCTGGGACTTATACCATAGCCATACGAGGTAATTTTCCTCGTATCTTTTTTAACAATGGCGGAGATAGGCTGAAGATAAAATCCATAGAGCAATGGGGAACCAATCCTTGGACATCAATGAACATGGCTTTTGCCGGTTGCGAGAATCTGGTAAGCAATGCAATAGACACACCAAATTTATCAAACGTTACGGACATGGGAGGCATGTTTGCATTTGCCCGTAAGTTTAACGGGGACCCTAACATGAACAGTTGGAACGTGAGTATGGTCACTAATATGTCCAATATGTTTGCCGGGGCTTCGGTTTTTAACAAGGAAATAGGCAATTGGAACGTTGGCAAGGTGACTACTATGGAAGGCATGTTTAACGGAGCTACCCTATTTAATAAGAATGTTGGTGCTTGGAATGTCAGCAAAGTCACCAATATGAAAAATATGTTCAGGACGGCTATGGCATTCAACCAGAATATTGGTAATTGGAACGTAAGTAAGGTGACCACCATGGAATCTATGTTTTTTCATGCAAACCGATTTAACCAGAACCTTGGTGCTTGGAAAGTGAGCATGGTTACCAATATGGGCAATATGTTCAAGAACGTGACCCTCTCAACAACAAACTATGATGCTTTGTTGAATGGCTGGAATAGCAGACCCCTGAAAAGTAACGTTAAATTTAATGCTGGTTTCAGTACCTACTGTGCGGGTGAGGCAGCACGGATTAATATGCAAAATATCAAGGGCTGGACCATTACCGATGGAGGAAAGGTTTGTGCTCCTTTAATGGGCGAAAGATTGGGTATGGACAATAACAGTTTATTGACAGGAATAACGCTTTATCCCAATCCTATGGGAGACCACCTGAACTTTATTAACCCAATGAACCTGCAGCTTGAGAGTATTGCTGTATACGACCTGACCGGAAGACTTATTCAAACGGTTGTTCTTGAGGGAGTAACTTCCGAAATAACAGTGGATGTATCCGGCCTTTCAAAAGCCACTTATATGGTGGTGATAAAAGGAGAGACCGGACAAATATCAAAACTTATGATCAAAAAATAAACTAACCATATTTATTTCCATTGAAACCCTCTCTTCATTTATTGAATGGGAGGGTTTTTATTATAATAGATAAAAGCAATTGAGACTACCAGATCAAATATATCATATCCTTTTTATTAAAACATCGACATAATTTTCAACCATCCTAGAGGCTGTTCCCTATCTGACTCTTTTCAAACTTACCACGTGGAGTTTGTTTGTTTTCTGCTGTTTTGTTTTCCTTAATCTTCGTTCTAAATGGACTAATTTCATAATATTTGACTCGGAATCCTGAACTAAAACTTATTCTGACATCTACTCTTTAAAAGAAGTTCCTGAGTTATTTTGGAATTTATTGCTATTGAAAGAAATTAAAATAAATTTCAACAGAATATTTGTGGGGCAATACAAAAGTTTTTCCGACACGGAAAAGCAGCAATGGAGAAGTAGAAGATGACTTATGTAACCTTCAATAAGGTTCCTGCAACGGGGCCAAAGCCGGCCCGGATAAGATTCCCCAAGGAAAAATATAACCAAGGGAAACTTATATGCTCAATGCAACAAAAAACCAGAATCCATAATTATAGATTTCGGTTTCTCCCAAATTTTAATTCTTATATATACACGTTAGTCAGAATTTGAAAAAAAATTCTGCAACATTCAAAAATATGCTTACCTTTAACGTTAGTAACGTAAAAAGATATGATATTATCCTTTGGTTCAAAAGAAACCGAACAAATTTGGAACGGAATCCGAGTTAAGAAAATGCCGATTGATATTCAAAACGTTATACGGAGGAAATTAAGAATGTTGAACAACTCGCAAGATATTTCCGATTTGCGAATTCCACCATCCAACCGACTGGAAAAACTGACGGGAAAATTAAGCGAATTTTACAGTATTCGGATTGATAAACAATGGCGGATCATTTTCATTTGGGATAAAGGAAACGCAAACGAAGTGCAAACCGGCCTGCCGGACGGGCAGGAAATTGATTATCATTAAAAAATATAGAAATGGAAAAGTTAGCAAATGTACATCCTGGACAAATCTTGAATTACGAATTTCTTGAGCCGTTGGAAATCACCGCATACCGACTTTCCAAAGACTTGAAAATACCTCAAACCAGAATTTCCGAAATTATTAAAGGAAACCGAAGAATTACGGCTGACACAGCTTTACGATTAAGCAAATATTTTGGGAATTCTGCAAAATTCTGGCTCGGTCTTCAAAATGATTTTGATATCGAAGAAGAAAAAGAAAATAAAGAAAAAGAACTGAGCGAAATAAAGCATCACGTGGATAAAAACGTTGCCTAACAAGGTAAAAAAATAGGGCAAGTAAGTGTTAAACCCAATGTTTCAGGCATATTTGCGAGCCTGCCTGTTGTGTCTACCTGTCGTGTCTCTGGCAGGCAGGCTCTCCAAATCTTTTGATTTACAACTCTTTTTTAATTTATATTTTGGAAGTTGTAGTCCTTCGGTAGGCTTTTAGAAAGGAATTTAAAACAAAATGCAAAAGATTTGGCTTGTGGAAAACTTGAAAAGTAATCACTTATCATCTGCCCTGCTTCTTTCATACTAAACGATACTTCCCAAAAATGGCAACCAGAATAAGACAGGAAAAGAACTCTTTCTCATTTTATAGAACCAAGCTTTGAATTTACTTTTTTAAAGAAATACCACGAATAATCAGCCAGGCCGTCCGCTATTTGGAACCAACGACCACTAGAATTGATCAAAGAAACAATAGGCAGGACTACCTTTTCAATTTTCTCTCCGAAAAAGCTTTAGTCGAATCTCCAAGCATTTTATTTTCCGGGTTTCAGCAGCCTCCGATATATCATTTGTCATTATTTTCTTCAACACCCAAACTTTATTAAATTATTCAAAATATAGATGAGCCTATAGATTTCTTAAAAATTTGAGTTTTTTTTAGATTTCTTTTCTTAACATAACATAAAAGTTTCGATATTTTCGATGATATTATACAAAAATCAGGAATATTTAAGATAAAATTAAGTAGAGATAGGAAGCGTAATTATCATTGGATCAGATAATTAGATATGGGTAGTCTTCATTTTTGTCAGATTCGTAAAATAGTCTTTGGTGTTATTAGAATATCTATGTAGTTTTACAAGATTATAAGATAAATTTTTGTTAATTAGAATTTACGTAAGAATACTCCTCAAATTTACGTGAAAACATCTTTATAATCTATTCGCACTCCCCTATTGAATAGTATAATTATCCCTTTAGATATTTATTAAATTTTAGTCAAATACCTTTTGCGATTAGATATACTCGCTATTTTTTTTAAATGCATTAATCAAGCTATTTTAAATTTACTACTAACCAAATAAAAAATTAATTATGAAAAAAATGTTCTTTTTTTTATTTTCTATTCTCGTGGGGTTTGCCGGAACGACGCAAAATACCTCCTCCAAAATGGGGAGCGAGGTCCCTATTTCTCCCGAACTACAGGTCCAAATACAACAGGCCTTAATTGCTCAAAATGAAGCCAATTTGCCTAACCAGAACAGGACTTTAACGGCCACTTATGTGGGTTCGTTCCAAACCAATGATGGTCCTAATTGGAACACTAATCCACAAGTTTATAGTGGTCTGGAGGCCGCTGCCCATATCTTCGGTGGCAGTCCATCAGATTATGCAATTTCAACCAATCCCGATACTACAGATCCTTCTACGATTACCCATACCGCATTTGCATCGACTTGGGGAATTGGATGCTCTGAAGTAGCGGAAGATTATTCTCTTGATCTTGGAGCCCCTGGTTATAATGATCCACCCGTAGCAAATGCCGCCATATCGGCCTATGTTCAGGACTGGTGCTTTTCTGGGCAGACAAATTATGTTTGGCTTGTTTCTACTCCCCCTTCTACCAATTCTTTTATTACTACATGGGAAACTACTGCTCCCTCTCAGACTATTACCATCCCGACTACCGGCGGTGGCTATAATTATAGTGTGGATTGGGGAGATGGCAGCCCTGTCAGTTCAGGAGTTAATACTAGCATTTCTCACCCGTACGCTGTTCCTGGGGTTTATACTGTGAAAATAGATGGTAATTTTCCGCGTATATATTTTAACAATTCTGGAGATCGCTTAAAGATAAAGTCAATTGAGCAATGGGGCACCAACGTGTGGAGCTCTATGAACAAGGCATTTATGGGCTGTGAAAATCTTGTCAGCAACGCCACGGATATGCCAAATTTATCTATGGTCACAGATATGTATGGCATGTTTGCCTATGCCAGAGAATTTAATGGAGATGTTGGCTTTGGAAGTTGGGACGTAAGCAATGTCTCCAATATGAGAGGTATGTTTGGAGGAGCTTCTAGTTTTAACTATCCAATTGGCAATTGGAACGTCAGTAATGTCACCAATATGGAACAGATGTTCAATGGAGCTACATTATTCAATCAGAATCTGGAATCATGGAACGTAGGAAAGGTTACTACAATGAAACATATGTTTGCTACTGCAATGGCATTTAACCAGAATATTGGCGCCTGGAATGTAAGCGCAGTGACAAATATGGAATCTATGTTTGCCCATGCCAATTCTTTTCAACAGAACATCGGAGCTTGGAACGTGACCAACGTGACCAACATGAAAAATATGTTTATGAATGTTACCCTTTCAACTGATAATTATGACGCTCTTTTAAATGGATGGAACAGCCAATCCCTTAATAGCGGTGTTAAGTTTCATGGAGGCTTTAGCAAATATTGCACGGGTAAGGCCGCTAGGAATAATATGACTAACAATTTAGGGTGGACAATAAACGATGGCGGTCAATTGTGTAATCCAGCCGATGCATTTATCACCACTTGGACTACCACTTCTCCTAATGAATTGATTACCATACCCACTACTGGTATTGGTTATTATTACGATATTAATTGGGATTATGATGAAAATGTTCCTGGTATTTGGGAAACTCACAATACGGGAAATCCAAGCCATATTTATCCCACTGCAGGAACCTATACTGTTGCTATTCGAGGCATTTTTCCAAGAATCTTTTTTGCAGATGGAGGAAATAAATTAAAAATTAGAACCATCGAACAATGGGGAACTAACAAATGGAAATCTATGAACAGTGCATTCATGGGTTGCGAAAATCTTATCAGCAATGCAACTGATACCCCTAATCTTTCTTTAGTAACGGACATTACAGCAATGTTTGCTTATGCTAGGATATTCAATGGGAGTATTAACATGAATAACTGGAACGTAAGTACGGTGACCAATATGAATGGTATGTTCGGGGGCGCCTCTGCTTTTAATAGCCCCATTGGAAATTGGAATGTGAGTAATGTGACCAATATGGAAAACATGTTCAATGGAGCTACGGTATTCAATCAGAACATAGGTGCTTGGAATGTGGGTAATGTTACCAATATGAAAAATATGTTCGCTACAGCCATGACATTTAACCAATCCATTGGAAATTGGAATGTAAGTAATGTAACTACTATGAACTCAATGTTCTCCCATGCCAATTCATTTAATCAAAATATTGGGGCTTGGAATGTGAGTAATGTTACCAATATGACCAATATGTTTAAGAACGTAAAACTTTCAACATCCAATTATGACGCATTGCTGAATGGCTGGACAAGCCGACCACTAAAAGCCAATGTTAAATTTAGCGGTGGCTTCAGTAATTTTTGTGCTGGTGAAGCAGCTCGGGCCTATATGATAAATTCCCGTAGTTGGACCATTACCGATGGAGGTAAAGATTGTACCGATCCTTGTGGAAATGTAACCGAATTCACTGCGTCAGGATGGACCAATGGCGCACCAAGTATAAACAATAAAGCAATATTTTCACATAACTATACATCGGCTCTTGATGGCGGTAGTATTGATGCTTGCGCTATTGTGATAAAAGCTGGAGTAACAGTAAAGGTTTCAGCTGGTACAGTGATTAGAGCGGAATATAATATGGATATCGATAATGCCGGTAAACTTATTTTTGAAAGTACGGCTACAGGAAATGGCGAATTGGGAATATTGGGGCCAAATTCCACAATTAATGGGAATGCTACTGTACAACGCTATATAAGTGCTAACCGAGCGTTTAGAATGGTTAGCCCCGCTGTTACGACCACTACTAGTATCAAGGCAAATTGGCAGGAGGGTGTTAATAACACAGGTACTAGCTATATGGATAATATAAATCCAAACCCAGGTTTTGGAACCCATATTACAGGGAGTCAGATAGGCGCAAATGGTTTTGATGCTACAATATTGGGCAATCCATCTATGTTTAAGGATAATATAATTACCCAAAGTTTTGAAGCGATCCCCAACACCGATTTTAATACCCTTTCTGCGGGTAATGGCTATATGTTGTACGTTCGAGGAGATCGAAGTCTTGATCTGACCGATAACAATTCGTTTGGAGAAACTGTGCTTCGTGCCACGGGTCAATTGGCAGTAGGAAGCCAACCGCAAAATTATATGGCCCCGTCAACAGGAGCTCATATAATGTTCGGAAATCCATATCAAACTGCGGTAGATGTAGCGGCCGTATTCGGAAGTTCTACCAATATAAACCCTCATTATTATTATGTATATGATGCTACATTGGGTACAATTGGTGCTTATGTTACGGTTGATCTCGACAATAACACGAACAGCACAAGTTCAGATCCGGAAGTATCAGAGGCTAATAGATATTTACAGCCTGGACAGGCGGCGCAATTGGCAACATTGGCTCCTGGAGCAGTAGTTGTTGACTTCCGTGAATCCTATAAAACTCCTGGTGAATTTACTACCACAAATGCAACAGGAAACTCGGCATTGAATGATGTATTAATAGGACAATTATTTACTCAGGAGAATCACGCTACCGGAGGCCCTTTACACGACAGTTTTAAAATGTACTTTGCTTCTGAAAACAGTAATGCTTTAACTGCTAAAGATGCTTATAAGCCGTTAAATTTTGAGGAAAACTTGGGCATTAACCATAATGGTACGAATCTAAGTATTGAAAATAGAGACTTACCAGAGGGAGGTGAAAATTTCCCACTGTTCATAAACGGTTACCAACATACCGACTATGTTCTCAAAATGGAATTGACTGGCCTTGATAATGTTACAATTTATCTTGAGGACCAATTTCAAGGAACGCGTACTCTTTTGGAGCAAGGAACGATTGTTTATCCATTTAGTATTGATCGTTCAAACCCTTCAAGTCTAGCTACAGATAGATTTATCATAAGTGTGGGTGAAAGATTGGGTGGGGAAACCAATACTGTCCTGAATGGAGTAACACTTTACCCTAACCCTATGGAAAATCTAGTTTATCTAGCTAATCCGAATGGCTTGCAATTAGAGAGCATTTCAATATACGACCTTGCTGGAAGGCTAATTAAAACTGTTGATATTAAGGGAGCGACCTCGGAAGTGACTCTGGATGTATCGAATCTTTCCAAGTCCACTTATATGGTGGTAATTAATGGTGAAGGAGGACGAGTATCCAAACTTATGGTGAAGAAATAATTGATTTTATTTTATTCTTAAACCCTCTCCTTTTTGGGGAGGGTTTTTTCATGGAAAAAATCCGAATAGGTTCAATTCCACATTTAATTGAATTTAACTGGAAATTTGAACTGTGGAAACCTGATGGATAATTGTTTGAAGAAACTGTTCCGAAATAAAACTAGAGACATGAAAAAATTATTTTCTTAATTTGAAAGAAAGCAACATGATTTTACATTTCTTCAAAAGAATTGGATGCGAAAAACTCCAACTTGAAATTATCCAAAACTCCCGATTTCTTATAAAAGGGTGCCCGCCAAGAAGAAGGCGGCAATTGAAAAATAAATTATGATTCCCGTTACATCCACTAAGGTTGCCACAAACGGTGCCGAAGCAGTGGCAGGGTCAAGATTTATCGATCTTAGAATGAAGGGAATTAGAGATCCAGATAGGGTTCCCCAAAGAACGATAAAGACAAGAGACACTGAAACGCTCAATGCCACTAGGATCCAGAATTCTCCATAATTATATATTCCTGTTATTTGCCATATCATTATTCTTAAAAAGCCAATACTGCCCAGAAGGGTCCCAAGTATTAATCCTGAGAAAAGTTCTTTTTTCATTACATAGAACCAGTCTTTTAATTTTAATTCTTTTAACGCCATAGCTCGGATAATCAACGAGGCCGCCTGGGATCCTGAGTTACCACCACTGGAAATAATTAAAGGAACAAACAGTGCCAAAACCACGGCTTTTTCAATTTCTCCTTCAAAAAAACCCATTGCTGAGGCTGTAAGCATTTCCCCGAAGAAAAGTACTACCAGCCATCCAGCCCTTTTCTTAACCAAATTCAAAAGTGTGGATTGGGTATAAGAAACGTCCAAACCTTCTGTTCCCCCAAATCTATGTATGTCCTCAGTGGTTTGTTCCTGCACTCTGTCTAATATATCATCAAAGGTTACGATTCCCACCAAAACGCCACTTTCGGTAATGATGGGTAAGGCAGAACGGTCGTACTTGTCAAAAATATCTACGGCCTCTTCAATCGGAATGGTTGTTTTTATTGCAAGCACATGGGCGTCCATTAACTCCGATATTTTAGTGGAAGATTCAGCCATAAGCAATTGTCCAATTCTAAGGTCATCAATCAACTTATTGTTTTCATCTACCACATAAACAAAGTTTAAGGTTTCGGCCTTTTTACCTACTTTTTTGATGTGTGTCAGAACCTGGTCCACCGTTTTATGTGGTCGGGTTTGGATATAATGGGGTGTCATCAACCTAGCAATACTGTCTTTTTTATAGCCAATAAGGTTAAGGGCTATCTGCTTTTCTTCATTGTTAAGAAGATTTATGGAGGATTTTATTAAGTGGTCTGGAAAATTCTCAAATAGTTTTGTTCTATTGTCTGGGGGCAGATTGTTCAATACATCAGACAGTTCCATATTCCCAAGGGATTTGATAATCTCTATTTGAACACCGGGTTTTAAAAAGGGAAATACCAGTGATTTCTTTTCTGAAGAAAGCATTATAAAGGACAAGTTCCTCTCCTTGTTGTCCATTTCTGTCAATTGCTCTGCAATATCGGCCGGGTGCTGGTTTTCGAAGTTTACCATAGTGATCTTTGGTTTTTCTGAAGTTTGGGAAATTATATATATTTTAAATCAGTATTGTCCCGTTAATAATCATATTATGTCCACCGCGGCGGACATTTTCTTACTTGTATTTTCCCTGCCGTGGCGGAGCAATATGCCGCTAGGCATTAAATATGGGTAGGAAAATAGAACCCATTAAAGTCCATGTCCGCCACGGCACACTAGATATTGTACGGGGTTTTAGGGTTAATCAATACTTTTATCGGACAACAATGACTTTAAATGTATTTGATTTTTGATGAGGATAAAATTAATCATTATTGTTGACAGCTTATTAAACGAGAGTTATTTGTTTACACTCTTTTATTCATATTATTGACGAAGCTTATAACTTCCAAATATGTGAAACAGAAAAAAGTTTATATCAGATAATTCAAGAAATAGGTCACGATAATAAGAGCCCAATGATTCTAGTCTATTTTTCGTTGGATAAAAAATATTGAAATCCTTATTTAACAGAAAAACCGACGCCTCTTTCACAAAAAATTAGTAAACTTGGCATGCCAAAAATTTAACATTTTGAATAGACTCATTTCTCTTTCTTTTTTACTGCTGTTTATCACAGCTTTTTCTCCGATTACAGGCCAAAAAAAAGATATAACCCTTGATGAAATCTGGGGTGGTTCCTTCCGCACGCAGGGAATGGATGTTTTGCGTTCGCTTAATAATGGAAAGGAATATGCTGTGCTCAATTATGACCGAAATAAAAAAGCTTCCACCGTAGATGTTTACAGATATAAGGACGGAGAAAAAGTACGGACCATTCTGAACAGTGGCAATTTACCAGGAATAAATTATATTATATCCTATGAGCTTAATAAGGATGAGTCAAAAATCCTGTTCTCAACGGAATTGCAACAGATTTACCGCCGATCATCTTTAGGTACCTTTTATGTTTATGACATTAAAACCCAAGAAATCGCACTGGTTTCAACCAATAAAATACAAGAACCTACTTTCAGCAATGATGGCAGTAAAATCGCCTACGGATTCGAAAATAATCTTTTTATAAAGGATTTAAAAACTGGCCAAACCGAGCAAATTACTTTCGATGGCAAGAAGAATAGTATCATAAATGGTATTACGGATTGGGTTTACGAAGAGGAATTCGCCTTTGTTCGAGCCTTTGAATGGAGCGTTGCCGGAGATAAATTAGCATACATAAAATTCGATGAAAGCGACGTGCCCGACTATAGTATGGATGTTTATGGAGATGACCTTTATCCTTTTGCGGAAACCTTTAAATATCCAAAGGCGGGTGAGAACAATTCGGTCGTTTCCTTGCAGTTATATGATCTGGGAAGTAAAAAAACCTCACAAGTGGATCTTTCAAAATACAACAGCTATTATATTCCCCGATTGCTTTGGACCAAAGAAAATAACGTTCTTAGTGTTCAGCTCACCAATAGGCATCAGAATGTAGTCGATTTGGTTTTTATCGATGCCACCAACAACACTTCAAAATTGATTCTGGAAGAGAAAGATGATGCTTATGTGGATATTACGGATAACCTTACCTTTCTGGGTAATAACAGCTTTTTCTGGACAAGTGAAAAGGACGGCTGGAACCATATTTATCAATATGATAATAATGGAAAGTTGTTGTTTCAAGTTACCGAAGGCCCGTGGGAAGTCACAGATTTCTACGGTTTTGATCAGAACACAGGTCGGGTTTATTATCAAAGTACTGAAAATGGAAGTATTAACCGCGATGTTTATTCTATTTTACCTTCCGGAAAGAACAAGGTTCGGTTGACACAAAATACAGGTACTAACAGGGCAGATTTTAGTGCGGATTATACTTATTTCATCAATGTATTCTCTAATTCAACTACACCCTACACCTATTCCTTGTACGAATCCAAATCCGGAAAAGTGATTCGTGAAATTCTGAATAATAATGATTTGAAATCACGGTTATCTTCCTATAAAATTTCTCCGAAAGAATTTTCCACTATCCATATCAATGGTGAGGACCTAAACATGTATATGATAAGGCCACTGGATTTCAATCCTGAAAAGGAATATCCGTTGTTTATGTATCAATATTCAGGTCCAGGTTCACAGAATGTTTCCAACAGTTGGATGGGCACCAATGATTATTGGCATGAGATGTTGGTGAACACTCAGGATATTATTGTTGTCTGTGTGGATGGACGTGGTACAGGTTTTAAAGGAAGGGATTTCAAAAAAATAACACAAAAGGAACTGGGCAAATTTGAGGTCCAAGATCAAGTTGATGCCGCAAAAAAACTAAGCGAACTTCCGTATATCGATCCTGCACATACAGGAATTTGGGGTTGGAGTTATGGTGGCTTCATGGCTTCTAATTGTCTGTTTCAAGCCCCCGATGTTTTTGAAATGGCCATTGCTGTTGCTCCCGTTACTAGCTGGAGATTTTATGACAGCATTTATACCGAACGCTATATGCAAACACCTCAGGAGAATCCATCGGGATATGATGAAAACTCGCCTCTATCACATGTTCAAGGTTTGGAGGGAGCATTTCTTCTGGTCCACGGAAGTGCGGATGACAATGTGCATGTTCAAAACAGCATGCGGTTGATTGAAGCCTTGGTTCAGGAAAACAAACAGTTTGACTGGCGGATCTATCCGGATAAGAACCACGGGATTTATGGTGGCAATACCCGATTGCATTTATATACTTTAATGACAGAATTTATCAAAAACAACTTATAAGAAACAAACTAAATTCAATTTATGGGCAGAATAGACGATCCTCAATTAGCGAGGCACCTTGAGAGACGAGGTATAGACGATAAAATGGTAATGGGGCATCCCGCAGGTCTGTTTATCTTGTTTTTCACCGAAATGTGGGAACGTTTCAGTTACTACGGAATGCGAGCCTTGTTAACGGTGTTCTTAATAACAGAAATTGCCAAAGGAGGTTGGGAGTGGACTAATGCTGATGCTATGCAACTGTATTCTTGGTATACCGGGTTGGTTTATTTAACACCTCTTCTTGGAGGGATTATAGCCGATAAATTTACAGGATTTAGAAAGGCAATCTTACTGGGTGCTTTAATAATGACCTTGGGTCACGCATCTATGGCCCTGGAGATGGTTAGTCCGACTTTCTTCTACATCGGACTTGTATTTATGATTTTAGGAAATGGTATGTTTAAGCCAAACATTTCCTCCATGGTAGGCCAACTTTATCCAGACAATAGCTCCAAAAAAGATGCAGGCTATACTATTTTCTATATGGGTATTAATGCCGGAGCCTTTTTAGGAATGTTGCTATGCGGGTATATCGGTGAAAAAGTAGGATGGCATTATGGCTTCGGTTTGGCAGGGGTATTTATGTTATTTGGAATGCTTCAATTCTATTTCGGACAGAAAATTTTTGGTATTATAGGAAAGGAGCCACCAGCTAAAGATGCTATTCCAGTAGAAAAAATAGTAGATGATTCGGAAGAACCAGAACCTGAAGCACATATTGTTAGAGATCGTTTAATCGTTGTAGGTGTGTTAATGGTTGCAAGTATATTTTTCTTCTTTGCCTTTGAGCAAGCAGGAGGATCGATGACCATTTTCGCCAAGGATTATACACAGAGAGTCTTAGCAGGAAATGCTGGAACTATTTTTAAATGGGTGGATGCTATTTTGACAATTTTCCCAATTTTAATTGTTACTTGGGTACTATACGGTTTAGGAAAAAGAATCTTTAAGGCATATCCCTTGACAATAATTTTTACCGCAATTTCATTTATAATCATCTGGATTCTGGGTATCTGGAAAGTGAACAGAGAATTTAGTCTTGAGCAAACTGAAGTAACGGTTTCTTGGTTCCAGATTTTAAATTCGTTCTTTATCATTACGCTAGCCTCCTCATTTAGTAAAATGTGGGAGAAAGTTTGGAATCCATCGGGCCCGGTGAAATTCGCTATGGGCTTGGCACTGGTAGGAATTGGTTTTGTTGTCCTTGCTGTTGGGGCAAATAGTATTCCACAAGGAGCAGCGACCGCTTCTGTGAGTATGATTTGGTTAATACTAGCGTATTTTTTCCATACAACAGGCGAATTATGTCTCTCTCCTGTAGGCTTGTCCTATGTATCTAAATTATCTCCTAAACGTCTGGCAGGTTTGTTATTCGGACTTTGGTTTACCGCTTCTGCGATTGCCAACTTCATCGCTGGACAGACAGGAGCATTTATCGATGAAATTTCGCAAACTTACTCCATGACTACATTTTTCTTGATCATAGCAGCCATTCCAATCTTTGCAGCGGTGATTCTTTTAATTATTAATCCGAAATTAAAGAAAATGATGCACGGAATTCATTAATAATTTCCACTGGAATTAATACAAATCTTAAATTAATTAGAAATGGAAAACGCTCAAATTAAGCACAAAGAATTATTCGGACATCCTGTTGGATTGTATGTTTTGTTCTTTACCGAAATGTGGGAGCGTTTTTCCTATTATGGAATGCGCGCCATTTTAGTCCTATATCTAGTGGCACAAACAACCGATGCCAATGCAGGTTTAGGATGGTCGAATAAAGAAGCGTTAAGTCTCTATGGATGGTACACCATGCTGGTATATGTTATGTCCATTCCGGGAGGGTGGATTGCAGACCGGTTTCTGGGACAGAAAAAGTCGGTATTGATCGGTGGGATTTTGCTGGTTTTTGGCCACGGAATTCTTTCAATTGAGGAAATGTGGGCTTTTTATACAGGTTTAGGACTGATTATATCGGGAGTAGGAATGTTGAAACCTAATATTTCCACAATGGTAGGGGGATTATACGCCCCCGGGGATATTCGCAGGGATAAGGGGTTTACTATTTTTTATATCGGTATCAACGTAGGAGCGTTTGCCGCAAGTTTGGTGGTGGGTTATGTTGGTGAAGTTTATGGCTGGCATTATGGATTTGGGTTGGCCGCTATTGGGATGACCATTGGCGTGATTCAATATATTGCTGGGCAGAAATATTTGAAATCGGTAGGTAATCACTTGGCATTAGGCACGGATCCTGAGGTTTTGGCAGCGAGCAAGCAGCCGCTCACAAAGATTGAAAAGGACCGTATTAAAGTTCTTTTACTTTCTTTTCTATTGGTGATCGTTTTCTGGGGTGCCTATGAACAAGCGGGCGGGCTGATGAATATTTATGCCATGGAAAAAACGAACCGTTTTCTAGGAGCATTTGAAATTCCTGCATCTTGGTTCCAATCCTTGAATCCGGCATATATAATTATATTAGGAACCTTTATTGCCGGATTCTGGGCCAAACGCAAGCTCAAAGGCAAGAATGCTTCGTCTTTATTCAAAATGTGTATCGGGCTCATCATTATGGGAGCCGGATTCTTTTTTATGACCGGTGCCACTGCACAATTTCAGGCAGAAGGCTCGTCAGCGATGTATTGGTTAGTTCTAGCTTATCTATTTCATACTACGGGCGAGCTTTGTCTTTCACCGGTTGCACTCTCTTATATCACAAAACTGACACCTGTGAAATATGCCTCCATTATGATGGGGATTTATTTTGCCATGACGGGTTTTGGTGATAAAATTGCAGGACTGCTTGGCGAATCCGCGACGGATTTAGGTGAATTCACTGTTTTCACCGGGATTGGAGTTTTCTCAGTCACTTTTGGATTGTTGGTTTTGACAGTGAGAAAACGTCTTGAAAAATTAACTCATGGAGTAGAAGATGATGAGCATGAAATGATTCCGGAACAGGAGAAATTTGAGCTTGCTAATCCGAAAATAACGCATAAAAATTAAAAATTAATTCAAAAAATTGATTCTTTATGAACACCGATATTGAAAATCTGTTTAAAGACACGGTATTAGGACATCCGGTCGGCCTTTTTATCCTCTTTTTTACAGAGATGTGGGAGCGTTTTTCCTTTTATGGGATGCGTATTCTTTTAATTCTGTTTTTGACTGCACCTTTAATAAGTGATAACCCCGGTTGGGATTGGCCACGGGAACATGCTTTGGCCCTAATTGGAACCTATGCGTCCCTACTTTATCTAACGCCAATTGTTGGTGGATGGATTGCCGATAAATTTACTGGCTATCGGATTGCGGTTATCATCGGATGTATAGTAATGACACTTGGACATGCTGCAATGGCCATGGACAGCACCCTTACCTTTTATATCGGACTTGCACTTTTAGTTATTGGAACTGGTTTCTTTAAGCCTAATATTACTTCTATCATTTCTGAAATGTACAAGACACGGGAATCCAAAAAAGATGGGGCTTACACCATTTTTTACATGGGGGTTAATGCAGGTGCCTTCTTCGGAATGATGCTTTGTGGGTATTTGGCTGAAAATTACGGATGGCATTGGGGCTTTGGTCTTGCTGGGATCTTTATGCTATTGGGGATGCTTCAATTTATTTTGGCCCATAAGATTTTTGGAAAAATTGGGGACAGACCTGCTCGAAAGGAAGATGTGGTAATCCCAGTTGATGAGCGCGAAGAAACGCCTGTTGAAGTAGAAGAAGAAGTGAAAGCCGCCATAAAACTCAATCCATTTACCGTATTTGATTATGTGCTGATAGTGCTGTCGTCTATTGGTGGATTGCTATATCTCTTTAATGATCCGCTGGATACCATTTATGGAAAATCCCTTGTGCCATTTGAATTTGCTGGAATGAGTGGAACCAATGTTGTGGTCCTTGCGGCTTTGGCTATGTTCCTAATATTATTAATAACTCGGATTGCTCGCTATTTACCCATAGTTCGTGATAGACTTATCGCGGTTACAATTTTCGCATTGTTTACAGTTTTCTTTTTCGCTTTTTTTGAGCAGTCCCTGGGTTCTATGACGTTGTTTGCCAGTGATTATACCAATAGGGAATTACATGGAAATGCGGCAACTATCTTTAAGATAGTCGATGGATTGTTGACAACCATTCCCTTGATTATAATTACTTATGTGATAATTCTTATTTTCAAGAAAACATTTTTAAAAATTGGAGCATCCAATGTTGTATTGGCCATTGCCTTTCTTTTAGTTTGGGGATTGGTGATTTACCGAATCTATGATAAAGCCTTTTCCGAAGAGCTAAGAGTGGATGCTACGTGGTTTGGAATATTAAACTCTTTCTTCATTATTACTTTGGCCCCTATTTTTTCAAAATGGTGGGAAAGCAAATACAACCCTAGTGCGGCCATGAAATATGGGATTGGATTAGTGCTTTTAGGTCTTGGTTTTGGAATCCTCGCCTATGGGGCAATGGACATCCCCCCTGGAGCGAAAACTGCATCTGTGAGTATGGCTTTCTTGATATTTGCATATCTGTTCCATACAATGGGTGAGTTGTGCTTATCGCCCTTAGGTTTGTCCTATTTGAGTAAGTTGGTTCCTGCCCGAATGATCGGATTTATGTTCGGAGTGTGGTATCTCGCTATTGCCGTAGGTCAAAAAGCGGCAAATACAATGGGTGGGATGATCGATAAGATATCCGCGGAATATTCGTTAGGAACCTTCTTTTTAATTTTTACACTTATTCCTATTGCTGTTGGATTTATCGCAATGTTGTTAAATCCGGTCTTGAAGAAATTAATGCACGGAATACGATAACTCACAATACAATTTATATAAAGACGTTCCTCTTTGTGGAACGTTTTTTGTTTTCTTACTTTTACATAATTAAATATACCCGTTGTGCATTTTGAACAGATTTCGACAATATTGCCCAAAACCTTCCGTGTGTTGCCTAAGCTTAAACAGACAGCCGTCGGCTAAAGCCTATGGCGATGGCCGGGGAGCAAAGGGATTATCGTCAAAATCTTTATTTCATTCGCCGCGGCGAAATGAGGTAAAAAATAAAGATTTTGTTCATTTGTGTTTAATCATAGTCAAAATGCACAGTGAGTTTAAATGAAACTTAGATGAAAAATATATTTCTACTTTTATTGCTTTTAACGGTGGGTGCTGTCAATGCCCAACAAGTAAATTGGATGAGCATGGAGGAGGCTCTGGCTGCCCAGAAGGAAAACCCTAAAAAGATTTTTATGGATGTTTATACCACTTGGTGCGGTCCTTGTAAAATGCTTGATAAAAATACCTTTAGCGATAAGAATGTCGCGGAATATCTCAACAAGAATTTTTATCCGGTAAAATTTAATGCCGAAGGAAATGAATCCATTACTTATCAGGATTTCACGTATACCAATCCGAATTATCAACCCGATAGGAAGGGAAGAAATTCCCAACATCTTCTCGCTCATGCCTTAAAGGTAAATGCTTATCCTACAGTGGTCTTTTTTAGGGAAAATGGGGAATCTTATCCAGGGAGTTCCGGGATATAGAACTCCTCAACAACTGGAGATTTACCTTAAAATGATTAGTAGTGATGACTATATGAAGATTACCACACCACAGGCATGGGAAGATTATCAGAAGAATTTTAAATATACATTTTAGAATAGTCTTTTAGGTTTCATATTCAGGCTATTCTATTAGGAAAGCTCCTTGTTCTGCGGTATCGAAGAACGGGAGCTTTTTTATTTGGCAGGTTTTTTCCCATCGTTTTTTATATGAATAATAGTTATTGCCATCAGCTACTATTAGGTTGGGTTTTAAACTGTCAATCAGACGAACTAGATTTACCCTGGGGCTTTTGGTAAGAATCACAGTATGTATTTTTCCTTGCTTCGGAAATACACTCAGACTATCCAATACAAGTATATTTTTTTCCTCATAGCGGAATATTCCTGGAAGATTAGCTTCGGAATAATTTTTAATGTTCATAGCCGTCCTATATGATTTTATGGGGTAAGAGTCCACGGCATTTAAAGCGAAATCATTTCTGAATAGAGTCATTTTCCTTCCATGTGTATGACCGATCAAGGTATTCCCACTCTTGTGGAATATCATAAGATGGCTGGATGAGTTCTTGAATTCATCATAAATAAAAACTGCGATCAAAACGGATACTGACAATAAAGAAGCTGCAAACCTGAAGTAGTTTATTTTCCTCACAAGCAACACCAGGCTGCTTAAAAGTAAATACGTCGCGAGGACTTTTAGGGAGGAAAAATGGATTTCCTTAAAAAGAAAATCTTCTTGAATAGCTATCCAATGGATAAACCCATTCAAAGTCTCGATCATCGTGTTGTAGATTTCAGAGAGCCAACCGGGCAAACTGTCTAAAACCGCTAAAAATACAATCAGCAAGCCTCCACACATCAAGATTGTGAGAAATGGCAGCACTACAATGTTGGTAATTATAAATAGTCCCGGGAATTGATGAAAGTAATATAAACTTAGGGGGAGAACTCCAATCTGGGCACAAAGGGTAACACTCGTATATCCCCATATCTTACGAATTATCAAATTTTTGGAATATCCAATTTTATAAAGAATGGGGTGCAACCATAAAATGAAAAATACGGCCAAATAACTCAATTGAAACCCGACCTGGAACAACCATAATGGATTTATAATTAATAAGGTCAACAATGATAGAAATAGCGTGTTTATACCATTGGACCTCCGATTTGAGAGTTGTGCAAAAGCGAAAAAACTGAACATCGTAACGGCTCTAGTAACCGAAGGAGACAAGCCGGAAAGGACTGCAAAAGTCCAAAGAAGGAGCACTACTAAAATAGAATGAAGAAATATTCCATATTTCCATCTTTTCAGTGGCTGAAAGAAAAATGCAAGTATCGCATAAAGTATTGCCACGTGAAGACCCGATACCGCTAAAATATGCACGGCACCGGCGGCAGCGTACTCTTCGTAAAGATTCTTGTCTATATCTTTCTTTTCACCCAAAATAAGCGCCTGCACGATGGCCCGCTCATTTGTTTCCAACTTGGATTTTTTGAGTTTTTCTACGATTTGCGCGCGAAGGTTTTGAGCCGTTCCGAAAATAGTTTTGGAACCTTGGATAGTTTGAAGGATTTCTTTTTCTGAAATGCGCAGTTGTCCGTAAACGCCTTGGGATTTCATATATTTTGAATAGTCGAATTGATGTGGATTTAACGGCTCGGGTAGTCCGGTGATAGAACCGTAAACCAATAAAATCTCATCAGATATTAATATTTTTGTCAATGAATCTTTTGAAATATTCAATAATATCTTACCTGTCGTGGGTTTCCCATTTAGGGCTTGTATTTGTGCGAAGTATTTATTATTGAACCTATCTGGCTTTAAAGATTGCAGAACTTTGATCTGAATTAATTCCCGAGTATCATCAATAGCAATATGTGAAAAATGGTTTCTCTGAAAATGGGGTAAGCGGAGTTGATAAGTGAAATATCCAATTGCGAAAAAACATAGATAGGTAACTATTCCGAAGTAAACCGGTTGTATTAACTGATTACGCGATATAAGCCATAATATGCTTGTTAAACAAAAAAGAAACAGAAGTGTTTTTAGAAGGAAATAGGAAATAGGGAAGTAGTGGGCAGCAAGAATCCCCAGCACCAATAAAATGGCAAACCTGACGACCGTAAAGTTTATGAATTTCATTCCCCATCGTTTTAAGTTTCTTACTTAAAAATTTCTGGGGAAAATGCCGATTATTTTGGGGAGTTGTGAATAAGTCAGATGTTCTGAAGAATTACACCGAACAATAACTTTAAATTTTTCAATGGAATAGTCTCCACGAAAAAGCTTCCACTAAAATACAAAAAAATTGAAATCAAATAACGCGGCGCACGGAAACAAACGCTTTCTTCCAATAATCTTCATCCAAAGAGGAAATGATTACCCCAGCTCGGGTTGTGGAATGGATAAACCTCACTTCACCATGTTCGGCCTTAACGACCAGCCCCACGTGACTGATAACATTTTTACTGCTGGTTTTGAAAAATACCAAATCGCCTTCCTCTACATCCTTCAGAGGAATTGGAATTCCCTGGGTTGCCATGTCGCGCGAAATCCTTGGCAATTCGATGTTTTCTTTTTGGAATGCTACACACACTAAACCCGAACAGTCCATACCCGCTTTTGTGGTTCCTCCAAATTTATAACGGGTACCTTCAAAAGTTTTGGCATAATCGATGATCTCCTGTTTTATTCGGTACGGAGCATCTTCTTTGTCGTCATCAAATAATTCTTTGGTAGTAGGCTTCGCAACGCGGGATGGAGCCTTGTGGATTTTAGAAGTCCGGTCTACTTTTTTATGGTGGTGGTTGGTGTTGTTTACTCGATTGTGATTTCCGTACCTTGGGGTTGTACTACCACAAGAGATAAGAAATAAACTCAAAATAAAAAGGAGCACTAACTTTTTCATCAATGACAACTTAAGAATTATGTGTTAAAGATATGAAAAAATAGTTTGTTATACGGTGGGCATCTTTAAAATCAAGGGTTTTGAATGTATTATGGTTTTTCTGTATCCCTAAAAACCACAAAATAAATTCGAATTAGATAGAAATGTTTTTGCGTTCCCCTTTCCCATGAATTGATTGATAAATAAGTTTAGCCGTTTTTTCACTCGCACCTCGACCACCCAAAGCTTGTTCCAAGTTGTAATAATCCAAAAACATTTCATTTCGTTTTTGTGGATCCAGTATATTTTCCAAAGCCACTTCTAATTGGTCAGTATTAAAATCCTTTTGGATCAACTCAGTCACGGCAGTTTTATTCAGAATCAAATTCACTAACGAAATATAATCTAGTTTGATAATGCGTTTTGCAATTTCATAGCTTATCCGGTTTCCTTTATAGCACACAACTTGTGGAACTTTGAAAAGTGCCGTTTCCAAAGTCGCTGTACCCGAAGTGACAAGCGCAGCATCCGCGATACTCAAAAGGTCGTAAGTTTTATTTGTTACAAAATGAACATTTTTTGTAATGAGAAAGCTTTCGTAAAAAGATTTTTCCTGGCTGGGTGCTCCCGCTATTACAAACTGGTATTCTCTAAAATTTTTGGCCACGGAAATCATTATTTCCAGCATTTTTTTAATTTCCTGTTTTCTACTTCCCGGCAGTAGAGCTATAATTGGACGCTCATCCAGACCATTTTCTTTTTTAAAAGAATCAGGATTTACTTGTGGCCTGTTGTGAATAGCATCAATCAATGGATGTCCTACAAAATGAACTGGAAAGTTGTGTTTCTTTTCATAAAATTCCTTTTCAAAAGGAAGTATCACGTACATCTGGTCAATGTCCCTTTTTATTTCTTTGATACGTCCTTCTTTCCATGCCCATATCTGTGGGGAAATATAGTAATGGGTGCGATATCCTTTTTGTCTTGCCCATTTTGCAATACGAAGGTTAAAACCTGGGTAATCAATAAAAATAATGACATCTGGGTTAAAAGCTTCGATGTCACTTTTACAGAATTTTATATTTTTCAGAATAGTGCCGAGATTCATTACTACCTCCAAAAAACCCATAAATGCTAAATCCCTGTAATGTTTTACCTCTGTTCCTCCGGCAGCTCTCATCAAGTCGCCGCCCCAAAAACGAAATTCCGCTTGAGGGTCTTCTTTTGATAGCGCTTTTATCAGATTGGCACCGTGCAAATCCCCGGATGCTTCACCTGCTATGAGGTAGTATTTCATTTAAGTTATAAGTTATGAGTTATGAGTTATGAGTTCAGAGTTATGAGTTTGAGCATGCCTGAATAAGGTTGCCTTTTTTCTGGTTAATAATTTATCTTATATCTCGGTTTATGCTGATTGGTTAAGCTATCAACATAAGTTTCAAATTCTGTTGGTTTCATTTTATTTAATGAACCATGTGGTCTTTCATTATTATAAAGATATATCCATTTGGACAGCATCTTATTGGCCGTTTTAAAGGGTATGTCTATATTTTCAAAGTTAATATATTCATTCTTTAATATTCCGTTCAAGGATTCAGCGTGTGCGTTTTCCCAGGCCTTTCCTCCCATACTTGGATTTACCTCGGTACGCTTATAGTGCGACTTCATTATATCGCTTCCATACTGGGATCCTTTGTCAGAATGGAAAACCAGCTTCTTGAGATCTTCATCGCTCATACCTCGGATTGACATCAGAAAGGAGGGTTCTACAGTGTCTTCAACCCTCATAGTTGTTGAGAGCGACCATCCTTTTATATACCTCGTATAAACATCTAATACTAGCGTGAGATAGTAATGATTCCGGTATCCAATGGGGATATAGGTGATATCGCTCACAAATAGCCGATTCTTATCCGTTATGACAGTTCCACTGATCAGGTTGTTATAAAACCGCTCTCCAGCATAGGTGGTCCTTTGGTAGTTGCGTTTGCGGGGTATCCTAAAACCGTTGTCCAACAGAACCTTTTCGGTACGGTCACGACCAAGTCCACAGGGCTTGATCTCATCAAAAATCTTCCGGCAGCCCATCTTTTTGTGGTTCACTCTAATTTCCCTGGCCATTTCAATGATCGTACCTTCCTTTTCAAATAGGTTCCTGGCTCGGGCCAAACGGCCATAAAAACCTTGTTTTGTAATTCCTGCCATTGCATAGATATCGTTCATCTTATGGCAATGTGACGACTTGTTCATTCGGAAATCCTCTATGACAGCCGTTTGGACTTTTTTTCAATATCCACCCCAAACTCTTCTGAAGCTACTTCAACGACCTTTTCCAGATAATCGATCCGAAGCTGTTTCTGGCCCAAGGACCTCTCCAAAAGTTCAATCCGACTTTGGAGATCGGAATTTTTCTTTGATAAACTTTTCTGTTCCACTATCACACGTGTCTGTTTTTTATACATCTCTGAGTACTTGTGAAGCCACTTGTAGACGGCAGTAGGACTCAATCCATAAATTTTGCTTACCTCGGATACTCGTATTTCTCCGCGTTCAATCTGCTTTACGAGATCGAGCTTCAAGGATAAATCGAAAGTACGTTTTAAATTCTCTTTTTTCATGTTAAATTGAATGATGAAAAAAGGCAACCTATTTTAGGCTTAATCAGTTTTTGCGCCTGTAATTCTGTTCCGAAGCGATGCTTTTGGACTGAAACTTGAAAACTGAAACCCGGAACTACCTGAGTACATTCTGTATCAATATATTAAAAAATTCCGTCAAGGTCATTCCAGCTTCACGGGCCTGTTTCGGCACGATACTTTCTTTTGAAAGTCCTGGATTGGTGTTTATTTCCAAAAAATAGGGTTTTCCTTTTTGAATGATAAAATCACTTCTGGTAATGCCTTTCATATTAAGCAGACGGTAAATCCGTTTTGCTTCATGCTGCAACATTTCCGTTTCTTCTTCTGAAATTCTCGCAGGTGTAATTTCTTGTGATTTCCCCAGATACTTTGCGGCATAATCAAAGAATTCATTTTCAGATACAATTTCGGTAGCGGGCAGGGCGATTATTTCAGTTCCATTATTATAAACCCCAACTTGGACCTCGGTGCCATTAAGGGCTGTTTCTATAATTATTTCGGAATCTTCAGTAAAAGCCAAGTCGATTGCTGCCATTAAATCCTCCATATTATGGACTTTACTGATTCCAAAGCTAGAGCCTGAGCGGTTCGGTTTTACAAAGCAGGGAAGTCCAGTTTTCAGAACTATTTCTTCTAAATCGATATCGTTGCCCTTATTTATATAAAAAGAATTGGCACAAAGCAC
This sequence comes from Aequorivita sp., assembly GCA_034676445.1. GTDB lineage: Bacteria > Bacteroidota > Bacteroidia > Flavobacteriales > Flavobacteriaceae > Aequorivita. The sequence continues at coordinate 492,531 of JAUCCE010000005.1, read as the reverse complement.
TCCGAAACCTTTAAGTACGGATAAACAATCCCTTTTGTTAAAGCTAAGTGCTGCTTGGTAATAATCCGAGCTTGTTTGAGGAATTCCCAACAATTTCCAATAGGCTTGGAGGTAACCGTCTTCTCCCGGTGTTCCGTGAATAGTGTTAAAAATTGCATCTGGATAAATGGTTTCAACCCCGTTATCAAAACTAAAGTCCGCTTTGTTTATAGGGTGTTTCGCACCGTCTTCAGACACAAAATACCATCCCGATTTTAATATATGGATGGGATAGACCTCATATTTATTTTTGTCAAGGGCATTGCAAACTACATTCCCACTTCCAATTGAAATTTCGAACTCGCTGGAATAACCTCCCATTACTACAGCAATATGTTTCTTTCCCATACCAAAGGATTTAAAAATTCGTTTACAAAAGTATGGAAATTTAGTTGCAGAAAGCAGTGACAGTATTCAGTAACTTACCTGGTATGAAAAATCTTCTTATAAATCAAATTCCCCCTCTGGGGGTTAGGGGGACTTTCATCAAAAGATACTACCTTTGGGTCTTTCTATTTTTTGCGACAAAACAAAGAAACTTATGACATTTTTCCGATTTATGTTTACCAGGACATTTCTTAAACAACTGTTGTTGGCATTTTTAGCCATTTTGGTTTTGGGGTTCCTTATTCTTTGGTGGTTGCGAATTACCACAAACCATAACGAGAAAATCCCTGTTCCAAATTTGGCGAAGATGACTTTGGATAAAGTTGAGGAAAAGCTGGATGAAATGGATCTACGATATGAAATCTTGGATTCCGCAAACTACAATCCGAATTATCCGAAATATTCTGTTATCGATCAGATTCCAAAACCTGGCAAATTTGTAAAAGAAAATAGAAGACTGTATCTCACTTTAAATCCCTCTGGCTATAGCAAAGTGGAAGTTCCAAATGTTCTTGGACGTACGCGCAGACAAGCGGAACCAACTCTTCTTGCGATGGGCTTTCAGATAGGAAAAATAAGTTACCGTCCGCATATTAGTGACAATGTTTTGGAAATGCGATATAATGGAGAAAAGCTCGAGCCAGGAACCCCCATCCAAAAAACATCCGTCATCGATTTGATCATAGGAGATCAATCTCTCAACAGACTTACAACCGATGACGGCTCAGATCAAAACGAGCAACCAGTCCCTAATGATGAAGACCACAATGATGAATTCTAAAGAGGAAGAGATTGACGATACCGGAGGAAGTGATGATCTTTATGAGCATTATCGCTTTAAAGCCGATAAAGGTCAGGGTGCGCTTCGCGTTGATAAATACCTAATGAACCTGATTGAAAAGGCCACCCGCAACAAAATCCAAAAAGCTGCGGAAGCGGGTAATATCCACGTAAATGGAGTTCCTGTAAAATCGAGTTACAAGGTAAAGGGAAACGATCTTGTCACCGTGCTATTTGAGCATCCTCCTTATGAATTTCTTCTCGTTCCTGAAAATATTCCGTTAGATATTACTTATGAAGATGATGCCGTAATTATAGTGAATAAACCCGCTGGAATGGTAGTTCATCCCGGGCATGGAAATTACAGTGGTACTTTGATAAATGCACTCACCTATCATTTTGAAAACTTGCCCAATCCCTCGACTACGCTCGGGGCAGGCTCAAGTAACCGACCAGGCCTTGTACATAGAATAGACAAGGATACCAGCGGACTTTTGGTAATTGCCAAAACGGAAGAGGCCATGACCCATCTAGCCAAACAGTTTTTTGATAAAACTACAGAGCGGGAATACGTTGCCCTAGTTTGGGGAAATGTGGAAGAAGATGAAGGAACTATCGAGGGAAACATTGGGCGGCATCCAAAAAACCGTTTGCAGAATACTGTTTACGAAAATGATTTTGAAGAGAAAGGTAAACCTGCCGTTACACATTATAAAGTTTTGGAACGATTTGGTTATGTAACTTTGGTTTCTTGTAGATTGGAAACAGGTCGCACCCATCAAATCCGGGTGCATATGAAATATATAGGCCATACACTTTTTAACGACGAACGTTATGGCGGCGAAAAGATTTTAAAGGGAACCACCTTTTCAAAATACAAGCAGTTTGTGGATAATTGTTTTAAAATACTGCCCCGTCAGGCGCTGCACGCAAGAATACTTGGTTTTATACATCCCGTTACCGAGGAGTTTATGCGTTTTGAATGTCCCATCCCCGAGGATATGGAAGCTTGTTTGGAGAAATGGCGCAATTATTCCCAACATATTATTGAGGAATCCTAATATCTTCACGCTGTCCCGAGCAAAATAGCTGGTTGATATAATATTATTTACTAAAAGTTTTTAAAAACAATAAGACCTCACAGATATCGAAATCCGTGGGGTCTATTTTATCAATTTATTATAATTCTAACCATTGTTGTCCGGTTAAGAATCATATGATGTCCGCCGCGGCGGACTAGATGTGGTATGGGGTTTCATGGTTAATCAATACTTTTATCGGACAACAATGAATTCTAACAAAGACTTCCTACCTACTTAAGTAGAAATCTTGCAGAATATTTAAAACGGATAAGCATTTTCTGCAATTACTTTTTCGGCAATAGTTTTACGCAACTGCCCAATGTTTGGCATATTTTGATATTTGGTGAAACGTCTTAATCCCATTAGCATCATACGTTGCTCATCACCTTCGGCAAAAGATAATATGGATTCTTTCGCTTTTATAGTAATGGTATCTACAGCATGGTACAAATAGAGTTGTGACATTGCAATTTGTTCTTTTTGGCTGTCTTCTCCAAAACGTTTTGCGTTCTTTTCAGTTCTTAAAATGGCGCTCTCAGCCATATAGATTTCGATAAGAATATCCGCAGCCGCCAACAGGGTTTGTTGGTGTTCTTCCAGTTCCGTTCCATATTTTTGGACTGCACTTCCCGCCACCATTAAAAATACTTTTTTTAATTTGGCGATCATATCCTTTTCTTCCGAAAGTAATGCTGAATAATCAGGTACATCAAAAGAAGGAATTCCCATCAATTCCGAAGCTACTTCCTGAGCCGGATTTAAAAGGTCCACGTGTCCTTTCATAGCTTTTTTCACTAACATGCCAACGCAAAGCATTCTGTTGATTTCATTGGTTCCTTCATAAATACGGGTAATTCGGGCATCCCGCCAAGCGGACTCCATGGGTGTATCGGCACTGTAACCCATTCCTCCGAAAATTTGGATCCCTTCATCGGTACAATGTTGAATATCCTCGGAAAGAGCAACTTTTAGAATGGAGCATTCTATGGCATATTCCTCAACGCCTTTTAACTCAGCCTCCTGGTGCGTATTTCCGTTTTCCAGACGAAGTGCAATTCTGTCTTCTATATCCTTACCTGCTCTATAAGTGGCACTTTCCCCAACATAGGTATTGGTTGCCATTTCTGCTAATTTTAATTTTATAGCTCCGAAAGAAGAAATAGGAACGTTAAATTGAATTCTTTCGTTGGCGTACTCCACAGCTTTTGAAATTACTCTGCGCTGTGCATCCAAACTGGCAGCTGCAAGTTTGATCCTGCCGATATTAAGAGCGTTCATTGCGATTTTAAATCCTTCGCCTCGACCTGCCAACATATTTTCTACCGGTACTTTCGTATCACTAAAGAACACCTGACGGGTAGAGGAGGAGTGAATTCCTAATTTCTTCTCTTCCGCACCCATACTGATTCCGTTTTCCGGGTCGTTTTCCACAATAAATCCTGTGATGTATTTGTCATCCTCAATGCGTGCAAAAACTATCATTGTATGGCAGAATCCCGAATTGGAAATCCACATTTTCTGACCAGAAATGGAGTAGTATTTGCCATCCTCGGAAAGTACTGCTTTGGTTTTTCCGCTGTTAGCATCACTTCCGGCGCCTGGCTCTGTCAATGCATAAGCGCCAAACCACTCACCCGTTGCCAGTTTGGGAACGTATTTTTTCTTTTGTTCCTCGGTTCCGTATAAAGTTATTGGCATTGTCCCGATTCCGGTATGAGCTCCAAAAGCTGTTGCCAATGAACCTGTTGCTCCCGAAATATAATCGCAAACCAACATCGTAGTCACAAAACTCATTCCCAGACCGCCGTATTCTTCGGGAACTGCTGTACCTAGTAATCCAAGTTCACCCGCTTTTCTCATTATCTCTTCCGTAAGGGCGTAGTCGTGATGCTCAAAGCGCTCTTTGATTGGCCAGATTTCACGATCCACAAATTCCTTCACGGAATCGCGCATCATCTTTTGTTCTTCCGTAAAATCCTCCGGAGTAAATACATCTTCGGCTTTCGTTTCTTTTACTAAGAATTGGCCGCCGCGTAGCAATTCGTTTTTATTTGTTTCTGTTGTGTTCATATTTTTTTATTTTGATTCAGGTTTCTTTTAGAGAAAAGAACAGAGAGAAGAGACTTTTAATAGTTAAGACCATTTTAAAATCCCATTGTCATCCGCTGCCATTCTGCTATTTTATCTTCTAATATTTTTAACGGTTCTTCATTTATATAATTTCGATGTTTTGCTATTAAGAGTTGTGTTCCCAATTCATAGGATGAGCCAATTGAAAAATCTAAAAAAGAACTGAATGATTTATCAGAACGTCCAGATCCTTCTGCAATATTACTAGGCATTGAAACTGAACATCGACTAATTTGAGAACTTAAATCGAAACGCTCATGTTTTGGAAATGTCATTAGAAGGTCAGAGATGTCATTAGCTATTTCCAAACCTAATTGCCATATTTTAAGATTCTTATAATTATGTCTTCTTCACATAACACCTCTATTTTAATCTCTTCTCTCTGTTCTCTTCTCTCTGTTCTTATTTCAAAAACTCAAAAACCCCAGCAGCCCCCTGCCCAGTACCTACACACATCGTTACCATTCCATATTTTCCTTGCAGGTTTCGTTTGCGCATTTCGTCGAATAGTTGGACCGAAAGTTTGGTTCCGGTACAGCCGAGAGGGTGACCCATAGCAATGGCACCACCATTTACGTTTACAATTTCTTTATCCAAACCTAGACCTCTGATAACAGCTAGCGATTGTGATGCAAAAGCTTCATTTAATTCTATCAGTTCCATCTGGGCTTGTTTTAATCCTGCTTGTTTTAAGGCTCTTGGAATAGCGTATAAGGGTCCTATTCCCATTATTTTTGGATCTACACCCACGGCGGTATAACTGACCATTCTTGCGATAGGCTCGAGATTTAATTCTTTCACCATTTCTTCACTCATGATTAAGGTGAAAGCTGCTCCATCACTCATCTGTGAGGAATTTCCTGCTGTCACGGTTCCTCCGGCTGCAAATACGGGTCGAAGTTTTGAAAGAGCTTCTAGATTGGTTCCTTTTCTAGGGCCTTCATCTTTATCCACCGTATATTTTTCGGTTACTTTTTTACCGGATTCATTCACAAAAGTATGTTCTACTTCTATAGGAACTATTTGATCCTTAAATCGATCTTCGTCTTGGGCCTTTAAAGCTCGCATTTGACTGGTGTAGGCGAATTCGTCTTGATCTTCTCTGGAGACATCATATTTTTTGGCAACAGCTTCGGCAGTAAGGCCCATGTTCCAATAATAATCTTCATGCCCTTCTTTGGCGAGCTTATAGTCTGGCGTAGGTTTATAACCTCCCATGGGGATATAGCTCATGCTTTCGGCTCCTCCTGCAATTACGCAATCTGCCATTCCGCTTTGAATTTTAGCAGTAGCAATGGAAATAGTTTCCAATCCCGAAGCGCAATATCGATTCACGGTCATTCCCGGAATATCGACTATGCCCAATCCCATCAAGGAAATAAACCGTCCCATATTCAGGCCTTGTTCCGCTTCAGGCATGGCATTCCCCACCATCACATCATCAATACGATGCTTGTCCAATTGTGGAACTTCTTTTAAAATATATTTAATGACTTCCGCAGCCAGTTCGTCTGGACGTTTAAAGCGAAATACTCCTCTAGGTGCTTTCCCGACGGCAGTTCGGTAGCCTTTGACTATATATGCTGTTTTCATAATAGATATTAGATTTTAGACATGAGATATTAGATTTTTAAATTTTCTTTGAAAATTTCAGTATCAAGGCGTAATTCATTTTCTGTATCTCAATCAATTCATTTAAAATAGGTTTTACTGTTGTTTCTGATACTAACTCTAGCCTATGCGAAAGGACCAATTGAGTAAATAACTCATTTGAGGAACCGTTTGCAATACCTAAAAAGTTTTTAAATTCTCCATTTGTATTTCTTCCTGCTCCTTCCGCTATATTTGAAGGAATGGAAATTGCACTCCTTCGAATTTGGCTAGTTAATCCATATTTCTCTTCAACGGGAAATTCAGCGGATATACGATATGTTTTTTCAGTAATATCCATTGCACGTTGCCATATTTTTAATTCTTGAAAGTTATGCATGCTAATAAATCTTTAAATGTTAGGCTTTGGATTTGAGGCTATCTCAAATGGGTAAGGTCATATAAATTTTATTTGTTTTTTAGAGTAAGTTGTTAAAACTCCATTCTAATCATTTGTTCTCATATCTCATATCTCATATCTCATGTCTCAAATCTTACTTCTAATTCCTCAAAGGTTTTCCCTTCTGTATCATATGTTGTAATCTCTCCAAAGTTTTCCTTTCTCCAGCGAGACTTAGAAAGGCCTCTCTTTCTAGATCCAACAAATATTGTTCGCTCACGTAGCTCGATTCGCTTAGATCACCTCCTGCCATAACATAGGCAAGTTTGTTGGCTATTTTTTTGTCGTATTCACTTATGTAATTTCCAGCTACCATCTGGTCAGTTCCTACCAAGAACATACCCAGAGCTTGTTTTCCAAGTACTTTTACATCGGTTCTTCGTATGGGTTTGGTGTATCCTTGATCTGCCATAAAACGTGCTGCGGCCTTTGCGGCAGCGATTTGTCGATCTTGGTTTACGATTACGATATCCTTTCCTTTCTGAAGAATTCCGGTATCATAGGCTTCATAAGCTGAAGTAGAAACTTTTGCCATACCAATAGTTAAAAAGTATTCCTGAAGTCGGTTGAGTTCCACATCATCTTTCATAAAAGTGTCACTGGCACGGAGAGCCATTTCTTTTGATCCACCACCGCCTGGAATTACACCAACTCCAAATTCCACCAAACCTATGTAGGTTTCTGCTGCTGCAACTACTCGGTCTGCGTGTAGGGAGAATTCACATCCTCCTCCTAAAGTCATTCCGTGGGGAGCAACTATAACTGGAATGGAGGAATATCGAATTCGCATACTGGTATCTTGGAAATATTTTACAGCAGCGTTCAATTCGTCATATTCTTGTTCAACAGCCATCATAAAGATCATTCCGATGTTGGCACCTACGGAGAAATTCTTTCCGTTGTTGGCAATTACCAAACCGTCAAAATCTTTTTCGGCTATATCAATAGCCTTGTTCACGCCAGCTAAAACGTCACCGCCAATAGCATTCATTTTACTTGTAAATTCTACATTTAAAATGCCATCGCCCAAATCTTCTACCACAACTCCTGTATTTTTGAAAACTTCAGAAGTTTTCCGGATGTTGTCAAGAATGATAAACCCATCTTGTCCCGGTACTTTTAAATAAGTACCCACTTGGCCGGCAGGCATATCAAATGGAATATCGTAGAAATAGGTTTTGCCTTCTTTTATAGTATAAAAAGAATCGATGCCACCATCAACCATTTCAGTTACCCACGCAGCTGGTTCTTTTCCAACTTCTTTTATAAGTTCGACACCTTTTTTCACTCCGACAGCATCCCAGATTTCAAAGGGACCCTGATCCCATCCAAAACCTGCTTTCATTGCATCATCTATTTTGTATAGTTCGTCAGTGATTTCAGGGATTCTTTTTGATACATAGGCGAACATAGCGCCAAAATTTTTTCTGTAGAATTCGCCCGCTTTGTCATCGCCCGCAATCAAAATTGGAAAACGGTCGAGAACTTTATCCACGGATTTTGTTTTTTCCAAGGTGGAAAAGTTTGCTTTTTTGCTTTTTCGATATTCTAAGGTGTCAAGATCAAGAGATAGGATTTCGCTATTTCCTTTATCATCTTTAATCTTTTTATAAAATCCCTGTCCACTTTTGCTTCCCAACCATTTGTTCTCCATCATCGTATTGATGAAGTCGGGAATTTGGAAAATTTCATGCTCTTCATCTTCTTTGGCGTTTTCGTAAATTCCGTTGGCCACGTGAACCAAGGTGTCTAAGCCTACAACATCAACTGTTCTAAAGGTTGCCGATTTGGGTCTTCCGATTACAGGACCAGTTAATTTGTCAACCTCTTCAATGGTGAGTCCCATTTCTTTCACTAAATGAAACAGACTTTGAATCCCAAAAATCCCGATTCTGTTTCCTATAAAAGCTGGAGTGTCTTTTGCGACTACTGTTGTTTTTCCTAGAAACTTTTCTCCATATTCATTAAGGAAGTCTAGGACATCTTGTGATGTTTTTGGACCGGGAATAATTTCAAATAGTTTTAAATATCGCGGAGGATTGAAAAAGTGTGTTCCGCAGAAGTGTTTTTGGAAATCCTCACTTCGACCTTCGCTCATGAATTTAATTGGAATTCCCGACGTATTTGAGGTAATCAATGTACCTGGTTTTCTGTGTTTGTCCAGATTCTCAAAAACTTGTTTTTTGATATCTAAGCGCTCCACCACTACCTCGATTATCCAATCGGCAGTATTAACCTTGGAGATATCATCTTCAAGATTTCCAGTAGAAATACGTTTGGCGAAATCTTTGTGATAAAGTGGAGCAGGGTTACTTTTAATCGCCTTTTGAAGATCTTGATTGACAATTCTATTCCGAACTACTTTATCTTCCAGGGTAAGACCTTTTTTCTTTTCGTCATCTGTAAGTTCACGGGGAACGATGTCCAGCAGCAATACTTCCACTCCGATATTAGCGAAATGGCATGCAATACCGCTACCCATAATTCCCGAACCGATGACGGCTACTTTGTTGATTCTTCTTTTTGACATATTCTTTAATTATAAACCTGCCACCCGGCAGGCGAGTTATGAATAATTTTTTTTGAATTCTGAATTCCTTATTCAGGGCCGTATATTTTTTTTGAATTTATAAGATCGTTAATGGTTTCAGCCACCTTTCGAAATGTTCTTAAATCCTCTGCACTGACGTGCTCTTGAACAGCTTGGTCAAAACCTAGGACTACATTTTTGGAAAAATCCCGCATCTCTTTTCCAAAGGGTGTTAGATGGATTAAAACTCCACGTCCATCTTCGGGATTAGGTCTTCTTTCTATCAATCCTTTTTCTTCCATAGATTTTAGCGTTCTGGAAAGACTGGTTGCCTCAATTCCCATTTTTGGTCCAAGAGTAGTTGAAGGGGTGCCAATCTCTGGATCTATACTGATCAAGGCAAAACCGGTAGCCATTGTACTACCTTTTTTTCCCGCTTCCTCATTGTACATTTTGGTTACGTTCATCCATGTGGAACGCAAAATATAGTCAATGGTTTTTTCTTTTGTCAATTTTTCATCCATGGAATCCAAAGATACAAAAATTTGTTATGCACGCATAGTAAAATTTCGTGTTTATTTTATAGGAAGATGAAAAAATTTAAGTTGTTGAAATATTATATTCTAAATGATTGTTGTCCGATAAAATAATGACTAACCTTAAGTATCATCTTATATTCAGTCCCTACGGGACTTATACCTACATGAGGTTCTTTTTTTTTCTACCAATATTAAATGCCTAACGGCATAGCGTCCACCGCGGCGGACATGATATGATTTTTATTCGGACAAAACTGATCCTAAATAGTTTTTGAGAATATAAATTAGTGTCTTATATTCTACATCGAATAATATTATGTCTCCTTTGAGTAATCCAATTTACCATCCACCACTCTTGCCGGAGCTGTGTATGGGTGCTCGGTAACCGTGGTATCACTCATAATATGAAGAACTTTCCAGCCTCTTACTTTAAGAGCATCGGAAATCATCGATCTGTGGCAACTCCACCACACTGCTTCGGCACACATAATGGCGGTGCGTTTTTGGGAAGCAATATTTTCTAGACTTTCTAGGGCAGCGGAAAACTCCTCAGTTTCCATATAGTCTGCATATCCGCGAAAAGAAGCCAATCGCCAAGCATCGTTTTTCGAATTTGGATCTACTTTTCTTCGGCCTCCCAGATCTCTCATATGTTGGTACTCAAAACCATTCTCTGGGAGGGAGATTTCCATATTTTCCTTATTGAATTGCGGAAACTTACGCGACCCGGGGTAGGAGCGGACATCCATCAATAACTGTATGTCGAAGGTTTTTAACAAATGTAAAAACTCTTCCAACGAACGTGTAGAATGACCTATAGTCCAGATTGTCTTCATAATTAATGATAAAACTATCTTTAAAATTATGAAATTCAAAAGCCAAATGGACAGAACGGAAGGAGTTTAACGGAAGTTTAAGGACGGAATAGAGTTAAGGGTTATTAAGTTAATGGTTAAGAGTTAAAAGTTAAGAGTTAAGAGTTAAAAGTTAAAAGTTTGAGCATGCCTGAATAAGGTTGCCTTTTTTTCTGGTTAATAATTTATCTTATATCTCGGTTTATGCTGATTGGTTAAGCTATCAACATAAGTTTCAAATTCTGTTGGTTTCATTTTATTTAATGAACCATGTGGTCTTTCATTATTATAAAGATATATCCATTTGGACAGCATCTTATTGGCCGTTTTAAAGGGTATGTCTATATTTTCAAAGTTAATATATTCATTCTTTAATATTCCGTTCAAGGATTCAGCGTGTGCGTTTTCCCAGGCCTTTCCTCCCATACTTGGATTTACCTCGGTACGCTTATAGTGCGACTTCATTATATCGCTTCCATACTGGGATCCTTTGTCAGAATGGAAAACCAGCTTCTTGAGATCTTCATCGCTCATACCTCGGATTGACATCAGAAAGGAGGGTTCTACAGTGTCTTCAACCCTCATAGTTGTTGAGAGCGACCATCCTTTTATATACCTCGTATAAACATCTAATACTAGCGTGAGATAGTAATGATTCCGGTATCCAATGGGGATATAGGTGATATCGCTCACAAATAGCCGATTCTTATCCGTTATGACAGTTCCACTGATCAGGTTGTTATAAAACCGCTCTCCAGCATAGGTGGTCCTTTGGTAGTTGCGTTTGCGGGGTATCCTAAAACCGTTGTCCAACAGAACCTTTTCGGTACGGTCACGACCAAGTCCACAGGGCTTGATCTCATCAAAAATCTTCCGGCAGCCCATCTTTTTGTGGTTCACTCTAATTTCCCTGGCCATTTCAATGATCGTACCTTCCTTTTCAAATAGGTTCCTGGCTCGGGCCAAACGGCCATAAAAACCTTGTTTTGTAATTCCTGCCATTGCATAGATATCGTTCATCTTATGGCAATGTGACGACTTGTTCATTCGGAAATCCTCTATGACAGCCGTTTGGACTTTTTTTCAATATCCACCCCAAACTCTTCTGAAGCTACTTCAACGACCTTTTCCAGATAATCGATCCGAAGCTGTTTCTGGCCCAAGGACCTCTCCAAAAGTTCAATCCGACTTTGGAGATCGGAATTTTTCTTTGATAAACTTTTCTGTTCCACTATCACACGTGTCTGTTTTTTATACATCTCTGAGTACTTGTGAAGCCACTTGTAGACGGCAGTAGGACTCAATCCATAAATTTTGCTTACCTCGGATACTCGTATTTCTCCGCGTTCAATCTGCTTTACGAGATCGAGCTTCAAGGATAAATCGAAAGTACGTTTTAAATTCTCTTTTTTCATGTTAAATTGAATGATGAAAAAAGGCAACCTATTTTAGGCTTAATCAGTTAAGGGTTAATTCCGTGGTTTGAATATTGAACCTTGTCCACCGACTAACGGTTATTAAGTTACTAATTTATTGGTTAATAGTTAATGGTAAATCGATTGGTTCGAACCATTTTCTACCAATTACCCACTGTTATCAAAATTAATGGTTAATGGGTGCGTGGTTTGAATTTTAAACAATGAAAATTGTCTACCGTCCACTGACTACCGACTACCGACTACCGGTTATTAAGTTATTGGTTAAATAGTTAATGGATTGCGTGGTTTGAATATTAAACAATGAAAATTGTCTACCGTCCACTGACTACCGACTACCGACTACCGGTTATTAAGTTATTGGTTAAATAGTTAATGGATTGCGTGGTTTGAATATTAAACAATGAAAATTGTCTACCGTCCACTGACTACCGACTACCGACTACCGTCTACCGACTACCGACTACCGACTACCGACTACCGGTTATTAAGTTATTGGTTAAATAGTTAATAGTTAATAGTTAAATGTTAATGGTAAATCGATGTTAGTTTGAAAATTGTCTACCGACTACCGTCTACCGTCTACCGACTACCGACTACCGACTACCGTCTACCGATTACCGACTATTTTCTGTAGATATTTTCATATAAATCCTTATACATCTCCTTAATAACTTTACGTTTCATTTTCATGGTAGGAGTTAACTGTCCACCTTCTATACTCCATATATCGGGAGTAAGTTCGAATTTTTTGATTTTCTCCCACTGTCCGAATCGTTCGTTGTAGAAATCTACTTCTTCCTGCATACGATCTATTACCTCTTGGTTTTTCACCAATTCCTTGTTGTCTGAAGGTAGGCTGTGGTTCTTTAATTTCCCCCATTCCTTTATAAACTCAAAATCGGGCTGGATTAGGGCAGCGGGCATTTTTTCACCTTCGCCCACAACCATAATTTGCTCGATGAAACGTGACTGTTTCATAACGTTTTCTATGGTTTGGGGAGCTACATACTTACCGCCACTAGTTTTAAAAATTTCCTTCTTGCGATCTGTTATTTTCAAAAACCCTTCGCTATCCAATTCTCCTATATCACCCGTATGGAAATAACCGCCCTCCATAACTTTTGCGGTTTCCTCTTCATTTTTATAGTATCCCACCATTACCTGCGGACCTTTTACCAGAATCTCACCATCGTCGGCTATTTTCACTTCCGTTTCACTCAAAGGTTTACCCACTGTCCCAATTTTAAACCCGTGGTCGCGCATATCGTTCACCGAAACTACAGGAGAAGTTTCCGTAAGTCCGTAGCCTTCCATTACAGGTATTTGTCCTGCGTTGAAAACCCGTGCCAAACGTGGTTGAAGAGGAGCACTTCCAGATGCGATAGCTTTTATATTTCCGCCAAGAGCTTCCCTCCATTTGCTGAAAATTAGTTTATTGGCAAGTTTAAGCTGTGTTTCGTACCACCAACCATTTTGGCCGTAAGGCTCGTATCTTAAGCCTAAATCAATGGCCCAGAAAAACAGTTTCTTCTTAATTCCAGAGAGCTCGGCGCCTTTAGCATAAATTTTATCATATACTTTTTCAAGTACTCTTGGAACGGCGGTCATCACCTCCGGCTTCACTTCATTTAAATTTTGGCTTATGGTTTCGAGTGATTCTGCAAAATATAGTTCTACTCCACAATATTGGTACATATAATGCAGCATCCGTTCATAAACGTGACATACGGGTAAAAAGCTCAAGGCTTTGGATTTGCCCATTTCAATCGGCAATCTTTCTGCACTGTATTTTGCGTTACTGGCAATATTTTTGTGGGATAGCATTACTCCTTTGGGTTTTCCCGTTGTCCCTGAGGTATAGATCAGCGTTGCAACATCATCTTCATGAATTGCCTCTTTTCGTTTGTCCAACTCAGCTTGGTTGCTCTCATCTTTTGCTTTCTCCAAAACTTCCGACCAGTTTTTGGCGCCATCAATTTTGTCGAATGTATAAACTTCTTTTAAGGAAGGAACATTCGCCTTTATGGCCATCACTTTGTCATATACTTCTTTATCGGAAACAAAACAATAAAGCGATTCGCTATGATTTAAAACGTATTCATATTCATCTTCCGAAATTGTAGGATAAATAGGAACGTCCTGTGCGCCGGTCTGCATTATACCGATATCACAAATATTCCATTCCGTTCGGTTGGTCGATGAAATCAATGCTACCTTGTCGTTCGGCTTTACACCCATGTGTATTAGGGCGCGGCTAATGGCATTTGCTTTGTCTATATATTCTTGAGTCGATGTGGCCACCCATTTACCATCGTATTTGGTAATAAGCGCTTTTTCCTGAGGATATTTCTCCAGTTGATAGTATGGAAAATCGAAGAGTCTTTTTGGTTCTGTCATGATCGTGTTGTTAAGGAAGTGAAAATAACAATTATTTTTGATGTTTTTGTCTTGAAACAAAAAAGGAATGTCAATTTATGGCATTCCTATAAAAATAATGAATCTTTTTATTAGTCTAAATGAAAAGGGTGATAGGTTATTTGGAATATAAAGTTTTCTGGACTTCCAAAAGCGTAGCGGTATGCCTAAATCGTTTCCTTAGCATAAAGGCTTTCACTCTGGTCATTATTTAATCCTTCAAAGGGATTAGTGAAAAAATGTTATTCAACTACTATTTTTTTGGTTGTGGTTTCTTTATCTCCTTCAATTTTAATTGAATATATTCCTGAGTAAGGCTCTTAAAAAATACTTCCCAATTTATAAAAGATTTTTCAGTCGTTCAAAGCCTAACCACATTCGTCATTCGGATACAAATTTTTCTAAGGCACGTATTATTTTCAAAATATCATAAAAAAACATATTAATGTCAAGCAGAAAATGTCCATGATCCATTGACTCATTATATTCAAAACCTTGAGGGTAAAGAATAAATCAAAACCAGATTCAAACCAAAACATAACCAGTAATTTGAATAAGGATGAGATTTTAAAAATAAATATTTGTTGAAAACTTTGATGACTTAGATAAGTTCAAAATTCATCGAGAGGAGTAAATTCAGCGATTGAGGAAAAACCAGTTTCTTTTTATCACCTTGTTATTTCAGTTTTAAATGTTAAAAACTTTAAAAAAAACCTTGCAATAAAAATACGAATTACTATTATATTTGGGCAGAGCAAAAACGCTTTACTCCCCAATTAAGTGGAACCCAAGAACATTTTATGTGTTGTTGGGTTTTTTAATTCTTCCAATCTCGTAAATTCGCACTAAATCACAATCTAAATCTCTCCTACCATGAAGCTTTTCAAATATTTAGCTCTTAATTTATTTTTCATCGGTTTTTTTATTTCCTGCGACAAACCTCAAGACAAAGTTTCAGAACCTAAGGAGTTTAAAGTTGAATTTGAAAAATATACTCTGGATAACGGTCTTCAGGTTATCTTTCACATAGATCGGTCCGATCCTGTGGTTGCGGTGGCTTTGACGAGTCACGTTGGTTCTGCCAGAGAGATTAAAGGTAGAACAGGGTTTGCACATTTGTTTGAGCATTTACTGTTTTTGGAATCTGAAAATCTCGGCAAAGGGGGCCTTGACAAAATGAGTGCGCGCATTGGCGGTTCTGGCGCCAACGGATCCACAAACAGGGATAGGACCAATTACTATCAAACTGTTCCCAAAGATGCTTTAGAAAAAATGATCTGGGCAGAGGCAGATAAGTTAGGATATTTTATAAATACTGTTACGGAACCAGTGTTGGCAAAGGAAAAACAAGTGGTAAAAAACGAAAAGCGACAGAGCTATGATAACCGACCTTATGGACATAATTTCTATGTGATCAATAAAAACCTATATCCAAAAGATCATCCATATAATTGGGAGGTGATTGGTTCCTTGGAAGATCTTCAAAATGCGACACTTCAGGATGTAAAAGATTTTTATAATCGTTGGTACGTGCCAAACAACGTAATCCTTACAATTGCAGGCGATTTTGATGAAGCGCAGGCTAAGGAATGGATAAACAAATATTTTGGTGAAATAAAACGGGGGGAGGAAATTCCCAAAATGGAAAAGCAGCCCGTAACACTTTCTGAAACTAAGAAATTATATTATGAAGACAACTTTGCACGTGTTCCTCAACTAACGCTAACCTGGCCCGGCGTTTACGAATATCATCCCGATTCGTATGCCTTGGAAGTGTTGGCAATTTATTTAACTCAAGGGAAAAAAGCACCTTTATATCAAGTGCTCGTCGAGAACAAAAAACTAACCGACGGAGTGGATGCTTATCAATACAACTCCGAAATTGCTGGCCAGTTTATGATGGAAGTTACAGCATTTCCTGATACCAATCTCGATGAAGTAATGGACGGAATCAATGAAGGCTTCACCAAATTTGAGACTGAAGGCATTTCAAATGAAGATTTAGTTCGAATAAAAGCAGGTCTGGAAACTTCCTTTTATCAGGGTCTTTCAAGTGTTTTGGGCAAAGGATTTCAATTGGCACAATACGAAATATATACCGGCGATCCGGGATTTGTAAACCAGGATGTAAAAAACATTCTTGCCGTAACTCCAGACGATGTTATGCGGGTTTATAACCAATATGTAAAAGACAAGAATTACGTTGCCACGAGTTTTGTTCCAAAAACACAAAAAGCATTAGCACTTACCGATTCCAAATTGGCCGATGTTATAGAAGAGCCTATTGTTGAAGGAGCAGAGGAAAGCTTTGATGCCGATGTAGTTGCGGAATATGAAAGAACACCTTCCAATTTTGACAGAAGTGTGGAACCTCCTTACGGCGAAAGTCCAGACGTAAAAGTTCCTGAAGTATGGAAAGAAGATCTGTCTTCAGGAATTAAATTGTATGGAATAGAAAATAACGAGGTGCCTTTGGTGCAATTCCAAATACAACTGAAAGGTGGAATGCTGTTAGAAAATTCTGATAAAATTGGAGTTTCCAATCTACTTGCAGCACTTATGACACAAGGTACAGCCACTAAAACTCCAGAGGAACTTGAAAATGCCATTGAAACACTTGGGGCAACTATCAATGCAAGAGCGACCAAAGAAGCAATTGTAATAAATGGGAACACTCTGGCGAAAAATTATGATAAAACCATGGCTCTGGTTCAGGAAATCCTGTTAGAACCGCGATGGGATATTAAAGAATTTGAACTTCAGAAGCAAAGTATATTAAGCCAGATAGAACGTCAAAAAGCCGATCCTAACAGCATTGCCAATATCGAATTTGATAAATTGATTTACGGAGAAAATAATATTTTATCACACGATAATCTAGGAACCAAAGAATCTGTGGAAGCAATTACGATGGACGACTTAAAAGCTTATTACAACTCCTATTTTTCTCCGAACATTGCAAAAGTTCATGTTGTGGGCGCTATTTCAAAAGGAGAAGTATCCAAATCTTTTGTGGCGTTAAACGATAAATGGGTGTCAAAAGATATTACTTTCCCTGAACTAGCAAAGCCAAATGCACCCGAAACTTCAAAGATCTACTTTTATGATTTTCCAGGGGCAAAGCAATCTGTGTTGCGATTTGGCTACCCCGCTTTGGCAGCTACAGATGCAGATTATTATACGGCTAGCTTGCTCAATTACCGATTGGGAGGCGGTGGATTTGCATCACAGCTTACCCAAGAGTTAAGGGAAGGCAAAGGATATACCTATGGAATTGGTTCTGGTTTCTCAGGTTCAAACATTCCGGGAACATTTATGGTTGGAAGTGGAGTGCGCTCCAATGTTACCTATGAGTCGACAAGTTTGATAAGGGAAATTTTAGAAAACTACGGGAAGAATTTTAATGAAAATGATCTCGAAGTCACCAAAGGCTATATGCTGAAAAGCGGTGCTAGAGCATTTGAAACCTTGAACAGCAAATTGTATATGCTCACAAACATTAGCAATTACAATTATCCAGATGATTATGCAAAGCAACGGGAAAACATTGTAAAAAACTTGACACTCGAAGATGTTAAAGCCTTAGCCGAAAAATATATTCATCCGGATAAAATGATTTATTTGATAGTAGGAGATGGAGCAACACAATTGAATAAGTTGGAAAAACTTGGGATGGGGAAGGTTGTTGTTTTGAATAAATAGGCCGTGTAAAAGCAATTAAAATCTATTTCGAATCATTACAGATCTTAGAGGTTTCACTGGGCACCTAAGGTGCCTGGGATACTATCATAGAATTTTTTTAAAAACGCAATCCAAATTTCCGAAAATTTTCGAATTGATGGAAAGTATAAATACAAACACTTAAAAAGGATAATGAAAAACAAAACATTTTTATTTAGTTTAGTTACTTTATTTATAAGCTTTAATGCCTTATCTCAAAAGGATGCCATTGAGTTTGGATTAAAAGCCGGCTTGAATTATTCCAATTTGATAATTAATTCCAATTTTCCGATGACAACAAATCCGAAAGTGGGCTTTCATCTTGGTGGATATTTTAGTTTTGGCTTAACCGAAAATTTAAGGTTAAAGCCAGAATTACTTTTCTCCACACAAAATACTGAAATTGAATATTCGGAAGATATAAACTTCGGTGACCCTTATGATCCTGACTTTGGTGTAAAGCATACAGCGGATTTAAAACAAAATTTACTTTTACTTCCTATAATGTTGGATTACTATTTCAATAATTCATTTGATTTGGAATTTGGACCACAGTTGGGATATGTAGTCACTCAAAAGTGGTCTTATAATTTTGATTGGGAAACAACAGAACCACGGTACGATAAGTTTGAAGTTGCATTAACTGTGGGAGCGGGATTTAATTTTGCAGAAAACTATCGGATAGGACTGCGCTACAATTACGGAATTACAAAAAGAGATGAAGCTCGGAGTTCAGTTTTTCAATTGGGATTAGCCTATAAATTATAGCAATAAACCGACTTAAGATCTAAGTCGAAATGGATAGCAACTGATTATAGAAATTAGAATTCCAAGGTTTTATGAAAATAGAAAATGCATATTTAATCTTTAAGGAGGATTTCAGGCATAGAGATTGGATTGATTGGATAAAATCGCACATCATGCTCAGTCCTCCACCGTATCGGTTTAAAGGTTCGGTCTTATTTGATAACAATGCACTCGCTTTTAATGGCTATGATGTTTTTTAAAAGAAGATGCTGAATTTTCAATAAGGAAGGATGAAATAACCCAACTCTATTGTGGATATGATGGCACCTTCAGCACTTTTCAAACAAGGGGAATGGGAATTACTTGGGCACCCATTAGGATTACATTTGAATCGACAGAAGGGAAAATGGAAACTGATTTATATTTGGTTTCAGAATTTAACGGAGCTTTTTCAGAAAATCAAAACTTATTTGAGGAATTGAAACTTTGGTTATCCTGAAACGTACTGGGAAAAGTATTTTCTCTGAAAAGTCGGCTCTTCACAAAATTTACGCATAAAATATCGTCGCAATTTTATGCGTCACAGCTCCAAATATCAACTGGTTTTTTTAAAAATAAGAATCGAAAAAGATATTAAGAAAGGGTAGTCCATCTTAAAGAACTGATTTTAAGACATACTTTTCATTTTAATTTAGTAGTTTTAACACTCAACTAACTAATTTGTCAATCATTGACAGATTTGTTTTCAACTAAATTTCAAATTAAAAAGTCAATCACAATGAAAACTTTTATTCATAAAATTTCCTGGTTATCTGCGGTGTTCGTTCTAATAGCTGCTTGTTCTTCTCCCAAAAAGAAAGACGATATTGGGGAGCCCAATAATTCAATTTTAGAAGCTGGATTATTAAAATCTGGAGAGTCATATACTATGAAAATCGATACAGTGGGCGATGTTGATTGGTTTGGAATTCCTGTTCCGGGACCAGGCTATCTGGATATAAGCGTTAAAGAGGTTCCCGAGAACCTAAACTTTGTAGTGCGTTTTGCCAAAAAAGAGGAATGGAAAGCACAAAAAGAAAATTGGATCTCTGGCGACCTGGGACTGCCGGCAACTATTGTTGTCGCCGAACCAGACACCATCTATTTTGCTTTTAAGGATAGGTATAATAAAAATGCTTCGGAAAATGAAATTGTGTTTAAAGCTGAATTTATAGAGGAATTTGACGATCACGAACCTAATAATGATGCCAACAGCGCTAAGAGTGTTGCCACAGGAGAACTAATAAAGTCAACCTTTTTCCCAACTTCTGATGTTGATTGGTTCAAAACCAAAGTCGATAGTTCAGGATACTTGATGGTGCAAGCGCGAAGTGTTCCTGAGAACATTCGCGTGGAAGCTCGTTTTGCCAAAAAACCCGATGAATTCAGTGATGCGGAGTATATTTCGGGAGGATTGGAGCTGCCTGCGTCAATTCAGGTAACAACTCCAGGGGAATATTATATTCAATTAAAGGATAAATACAATAAAGAAATGTCACGGGATATGGCAGAATGGAAAGTCGATTTTATTCCGGAAATGGATGTCACCGAACCGAACAACAGTTTTGAAGAAGCTTATCGTCTGGCTATAAACGACACAGTGAAAATAGCCATTTTCCCTCAAGGGGATAAGGATTATTTCACCTTCACACCCAAGGCAAACTCCACACTTCGGGTGGCGACGAAACATCCATCGGATTTCAAACCGCAAATTCAGCTTTACGAGGAAAAAGATTTTGAGAAAAAGCCAGTTGGTAAATCCCAAGATCTTCCTGCAAAAATAGAGGTAAAGGCCGATCAAAAATATTATATCCAGTTACAAACTAGGTACGATGCCACATTTTCGCCCGAACCCTTTGACTTTTCCGTGAGCCGAATTGATGGCAGGCCCGGCGAGAACGAGGATTTGGACAAATAGAATTGATTTATTTTTTTGATTTCTCGATCCACTCCCTCGCATTCACCAACGCCCGTACCCAAGGAGAAACCTCATCATTTTCCCTGTCCTTTGGATAATACGCCCAGTTCCAAGGAAAGATGGACCTTTCCAAATGCGGCATCATCACCAAATAGTGGCGTAACGAATGAGAAAAGAGACCTATTATATCAAATCAAAATAATTGTATCTTTGAATTGTGGAGAAAATAGGCGAAATAGAAATTAGAGTCGTCGGGAAATTAGGGAATCATGATTTAAGTCCTAATAACTATGACATTAAGCATATTGCATCGATTTTGCAAAATGTAGAGGATTTGTTATATCCTAATAATAAGAAGGATAGACCTATTATTACGTACGATATTCAAGAAGGATCGGTAAGACATCTATTTAAAACAACTATCCAAGCAGTCATTGGATTCAGTGCGATATTAACCCAGATTCAGTCCAATGGATGTATCGACTTTTTAGAAATTAAAACCGCACGAGCTATAGAGAATATTCAAAATTCATCACTTCAAAAAAACTATGAGTTTCAAATAAAAACTTCTTTAAGTGATTATTCTGAATTGATAATTAATCCTTCTACCCGATTTTTTATGACGGAAAATATCTGGGTTGATGCAGAATTTTATTTCTATGGTATATTAAAAGATGCTGGAGGAAAGGGTAAAGCTACTATTCATTTGGACACTCAAGATTATGGATATTTGTCAATTGAAACTGGTGAAGAGTTTTTGAAGGGAAGGCAAGAGAATTTACTGTATAGACAATTCGGCGTTCGAGCATCAGGAAAACAAAATATCGAAACAGGCGAAATTGACTCCAAATCGCTGGCATTAATTGAGCTTATAGACTATAATCCTCAATTTGATGAAGCTTATTTAAATTCATTAATTAAAAGTGCTAAGGAAAATTGGAAAGATATCGATCCTGAAGAATGGTTGCTGAAGTTAAGAGGGGAATATGAAGCATAGTGTATTGCTAGATACAAGCTTTTTTATTCGTATTCTTAATGAGGACGACCCATTACATACGAATGCAGTAGCTTATTTTAAATATTTTTTGGACAACCAAATTTATCTTAAGGTTTCTACCATTTCAATTGCAGAGTATTGTGTTAGAGGGAAACTGGAAGATTTGCCTTTAAGAAACATTCAGATTCTTCCATTTAACCTGAAAGATGCTGAAAGAACAGGTGAATTTGCTAGAATTATTTTTTACGAAAATCAAATTAGCTTAGAGAAATTATATCCTCGTGCTATAATTCCCAACGATTCAAAGCTTTTTGCACAATGTGATTTAGATAATACTATTTCGCATTTTGTCACTTCCGACGTTCGTTCAAAAAACACTTTAGCCTTATTAAAAAAGGGAACTACTCCCAAATTCGACATTATTAATATCGATATTCCATACTCTGAAACATTTGGTATTTTGGATATATAAAAGTATCCACAATTCTTTTCCTAAAACAACCAGGCTACTTTCTCTTATTAATCCACTCCCTCGCATTCACCAACGCCTGCACCCAAGGAGAAACCTCATCATTTTCCCTGTCTTTTGGATAATATGCCCAGTTCCAAGGAAAGATGGATCTTTCCAAATGCGGCATCATCACCAAATGGCGTCCTGTTTTGTCGGCCATCATCGCGGTATTGAAATCGCTGCCATTCGGACTGGCGGGCAATTTATCATAGGCGTATTTGGCAACGATATCGTAATGCGATTCTGCCATTGGTAAACTGAATTTCCCTTCTCCGTGTGCCGACCAAATTCCCAAGGTACTACCGGCAAGCGAAGAGAGCATAATCGAGTTGTTTTCCTGGATTTTCACGGAAGTAAAAACGCATTCAAATTTGTTGGTCTTGTTGTGAAGCATTTTCGGCTTCTCCTTGTCTTCGGGATTCAAAAGGCCAAGTTCAATAAAAAGCTGGCATCCATTACAAACACCCAGAGACAGTGTGTCATCTTTCGCAAAGAAATTTTCCAAAGCTTTTTTCGCCAACGGATTGTATAAAAATGCTCCAGCCCATCCTTTTGCACTTCCCAGAACGTCGCTATTGCTAAAACCACCCACAGCGACTAAAAGTTTGATATCTTCCAAAGTCTCGCGACCTTCAATTAAATCTGTCATATGTACATCCTTCACGTCAAAACCTGCCAAGTGCATCATATAAGCCATTTCACGCTCGCTATTGCTTCCTTTCTCACGAATAACAGCAGCTTTCGGTCTTTTTTGGTCATTAGTTGTACCCAAAGCACGGTCGCCGAGCGCAGCCGAGCTATTTCGGTCGCCGAGCGGAGCCGAGCTATTTCGGTCGCCGAGCGGAGCCGAGCTATTTCGGTCGCCGAGCGGAGCCGAGCTATTTCGGTCGCCGAGCGGAGCCGAGGTGGGGAGCTTTCCATTAAATTTCTTCGGAAACTCAAACTTCAAAGGCTGATTCTTATAATTGTCAAATCGCTCCTTTGCATATTTATTCCCACTTTGATTTCTATCCAATAAATAGGAAGTCTTGTACCAGGCATCACGAGTTTCTGGAATATTGAATTCCAGTTCCTCGTCATTATTTTTTATATGAAGCGTTTCCTTATCGGTTACACTTCCAATTTTCTTAAATTCAATTCCTTTAGAAGCAAGTGTTTTTTCGATTGAAGCATCATCGGCAGCTTGGATCACGACACCACAGTTTTCAGCAAAAAGTAATTTTACGGAATCTTTTTCACCTAAAGGAGAAAGATCTAAATCCGCTCCCAGATTTAAGTCGGCGAAACACATTTCCAAAAGCGTAGTAATCAGCCCACCTGAAGCTACATCGTGTCCCGCCAGGATTTTTTCTTCTGAAATCAATTTCTGTAAAGTGTTGAAAACAGTTTTTACATAGTCCGCACTTTTAACCGTGGGTGCTTCATTCCCAATGGCATTCAAAATCTGATTGAAAGAGGAACCTCCAAGTTTATATTCGTCTTGCGAAATGTTGATGTAGTACATACTGCCATCATCTTTCTGAAGTACGGGTTCAACAACTTTCTTTATGTCATTACAGTTTCCCGCTGCTGAAATGATAACAGTTCCCGGAGAAATAACCTCGTCATCTTTATATCGTTGTTTCATCGAAAGAGAATCCTTTCCGGTAGGTACGTTGATTCCCAAATCGATAGCGAAGTCTGAAACTTCTTTTACAGCAGCATATAAACGTGCATCCTCCCCTTCATTATTGGCAGGCCACATCCAGTTGGCAGAAAGGGAAACACTTTTTAAACCATCTTTCATCGGCGCCCAAACGATATTGGTCAAGGCTTCGGTAATGGCATTCCTAGAACCGATGGCGGGATCGATCAAGGCGGTAAGTGGGGAATGTCCAAGAGAAGTAGCTACTCCCTCTTTTCCTTTAAAATCCAAAGCCATTACGCCACAATTATTTAAAGGCAATTGCAGTTGTCCCACGGTTTGCTGTTTTGCCACACGGCCGGTAACGCAGCGATCCACTTTATTGGTGAGCCAATCTTTACAACCTACAGCCTCCAACTGGACCAACTGTTCTACGTATTCTTTTATTTTGGTGCTATCGTACTCGGGATTCTTATAACTTCTGTTAATGGTTTTGTCCCGCATAATCGTTTGTGGAGAACTGCCGAACATATCTTCCAAGGCAAAATCCATAGGTTTTTCACCTTTTTCATTTTCAAAACAGAAACGTTTGTCGCCGGTAACGTGGCCTACTTCATACATCGGCGAGCGCTCGCGGTCAGCCACTCGCTGCAGGATGTTCATGTCCTCTTCCGCTATTATCAAGCCCATGCGTTCCTGGCTTTCGTTGCCCATTATTTCCTTGGCCGATAGGGTAGGATCGCCCACCGGAAGTTTATCCAGAGAAATTCTTCCTCCCGTATCTTCCACCAACTCACTCAAGCAATTCAAATGTCCTCCCGCGCCATGGTCGTGGATGGAAACTATTGGATTGTGGTCTCTTTCAACCATTGCGCGAATGGCATTTGCTGCCCGCTTTTGCATTTCAGGATTACTTCTTTGAATGGCATTTAACTCAATACCGCTATGGAATTCTCCCGTGTCCGCCGAAGAAACTGCGGCACCGCCCATTCCAATTCTATAATTATCACCTCCTAGAACTACAATTTTATCACCTTCAACAGGTTTTCCTTTAATGGCCTGACTGGCTTTTCCATAGCCAATTCCTCCCGCCATCATAATCACTTTGTCATAACCCAGTTTTCGTTTATCAGACGATTCATCGGTGCCTGAGCTTGTCGAAGGGTCCTGTTCAAAGGTCAAAACAGAACCCGCAATCAAAGGTTGTCCGAACTTATTTCCAAAATCCGAAGCGCCATTGCTGGCTTTTATCAATATATCTAAAGGAGTCTGGTAGAGCCATTCTCTTTCTTTCATCCCTTTTTCCCAAGACTTTATCGTGGGTATATAATTACCGGGCTGATCCAAAGTCGGGTCACTGAGGCGAGCCGAAGTACGGTCACTGAGCGGAGCCGAAGTGTGGTCACTGAGCGGAGCCGAAGTGTGGTCACTGAGCGGAGCCGAAGTGTCGAGTCGCGAATATGAAGTCATGTAAACCGCAGTTCCTGCAAGGGGAAGAGATCCTTTTCCGCCTGCCAATCTATCGCGGATTTCACCCCCACTTCCGGTTGCCGCTCCGTTAAAAGGTTCAACGGTTGTGGGGAAGTTATGGGTTTCTGCTTTTAATGAAATTACACTCTCAAATTCTTTCTCTTCGTACCAATCAGGTTTGTCGGCAGTTTTTGGTGCCCATTGAATAACTTTTGGCCCCTTTACAAAGGCGACGTTGTCCTTATATGCCGAAACAATATCGTTCGGATTTACTGCTGAAGTCTTTTTGATAAGTTTAAATAGGGAAGAGGGCATTTCGTGGCCGTCAATTTCAAATGTGCCGTTGAAAATCTTGTGTCGGCAATGCTCACTGTTCACTTGGCTAAATCCGAAGACCTCACTATCGGTTAATTTTCTTCCGATTTTAGAGGACATGTTTTCCAGATATTCCACTTCTTCATCATTCAAAGCCAGGCCTTCCTTAAGGTTGTATTCTGAAATATTTTTAATCTCAAGGATACCTTCCGGTTGGATGTGGATATCGAAAATATCTTGATTCAATTCCGGATATTTTTGCGAGAGCATGGAATCAAAATCTTGATTCCTGTCATTGTGCATCTCTTCAATACGAATGATTCCTTTTATTCCCATATTCTGGGTGATTTCTACCGCATTGGTGCTCCATGGAGTAATCATCACCGCACGAGGTCCGATAAAATATTGGCCGTTTCCCGGTAAAACAACAGACTGTGGAATCAACGGCTCTCCACCAAAAAGCCACTGCAGTTTTTTGACAGTTTCTTCCGTTATATTTTCCTTGGTTTGAACGGCATATACGGTATTTCCGGCATTTCCAAAAAAGTGAATCATTCTATATATTTGTTTTTTTTTGATTTTTTTTCCCCTCATTAAATTCTTTAGCAAAAGGAAGCCGCAAAGGTAACTATTTCTGAGGATAATACATGTTGTAAAAACTCTAGGCTTCTACTTTTTTCATCGATTTTTACACTCCTCTTGATGTCATAATTTCTTAAACTTCACTTTAGGTTATCTGGAATTTGCTATTTGGAATTAAACCCAAGAGCAGGAGTAAGATGAAAAATAATGCTCTTGTTTTAGATTTTAAGGCTAGAAGTAGGCCAAATTATAATATTTCGAATTTGCTTCCGAATAGAAAAGAGGTCAATTTTAATTAGTGATCTCGAAGCCTTATTAATCTAACTTTTAATGGATCATCTAATTTTCATCGGATAATATTGAGACCGAATTATGATTTCAACTTCAAGGAAGATCTCCCAAAACCCTAAATCAAGTATGTTAAATACTGTTAATTTTGAAAATTATGGTTACTTTACACCCCGAAATCAAATTTCTAGAAATTATCTAAAGGCGCTAAAACACTGAGGTTCAAGAAAGAAGACTTTTGTCTTTTTTTGTGATTTGTTAGCAATCAGTACATTGTCAACTTCTGGTATTTTTGGAGTTGATTTCGAAAACCTAAATTAATCTAAAATTTTCTTTAAATGAAAAAATTTACCTTACTACTATTTCTTGGTTTGGTCTAGTCATGGTGTGGTTCTGCACAGGTGACCATTGGAACCCAAGAAATGACAACATCCACCTTCCCCATTTACAGCTGCTATAATTATTCCTATAGCCAGCAATTGGTCTATCAGAGCGAAATCAATGCAGGAGGCGACATTACCTCTCTCTCGTTTTATTTCAGTAATGCAACCAGTGGTGGGACCGAAAACAGCAATGACTGGACCGTTTATATGGGCCATACTTCAAAAACAGAATTTGTAGATACCAATGATTGGGTGGCATTTAGCGACCTTACAGAAGTTTTTTCGGGTACGGTAACCTTTCCTAATGAAGGAAGCCAAATGGTTATTACCTTTGATACTCCTTTTACATACAACAACACTGATAACCTGGTGTTTGCAGTCGATGAAAACAAAGATGGTTTTGATTGCTCCATTTATTTTGGAGCTACGGCCTATTCTGGCCCAGATCGTACGCTTTATTATAGAAGCGACACAGTGAACCCCGACCCCGCCTCTCCACCTACGGCCTATAGCGTCACCAATTCCATCAATAATGTAATCTTAGGTGGAATACAACAGGCGTGTCCCGCTCCCACGGATCTCGCCGTAACCACTACCACAACCACGACTGCCGATGTGGAATGGACCGAAATCGGTTCGGCCACTGAATGGAATATTATCTACGGTACCCCAGGTTTTGATCCCATTACCGAAGGTCAGACCGTAACGGATGATGACGGAGTTGCCGGAACAACACTTACGGGCCTTACCTCCAGTACGGATTATGATTTATATATCTAGGCAGTTTGCAGTCCTTCAGAACTGAGTAGCCTTTTGGGTCCCGTGGCTTTTAATACTGAATGTGAGAGTGAGGATGTGCCCTATTATCTTCCCTTTGAAACAGGAGCAAATTGTATAACCACAGAAAACCTTGGGAGCGGACAAGGTTGGCAGATTGTAACCGGTGCCAATAACGGCTTTGAAGGTACCTACGCCAGATATTATTTCAGTTCAAATCCTGCCAATGCTTGGCTTTATACCAACGGAATAAATCTTGAAACAGGTGTAAACTATCAAATTTCCTACACCTATGGTAACAACTCTACTTCATATACCGAAAAAATGGATGTGTTCATGGGAACTGATCCTGTGGCAGCGAATATGACCACGGAATTGGCCGATCATCCCGAGATAAATGATGCAACCCCTCACACAAATATTGTAGTCTTTACTGTACCGGCAAACGGCGTGTACTATTTTGGGTTCCATGCTTATTCCGGCGCAAATGAATATTACTTGCACTTGGATGATATTAGCGTAATTGTAGCTCCAAACTGTCCTGCGCCCACTGATCTTTCAGTAAAGGCAGTTTCCGCTGATTCTGCCGACTTGAGTTGGACTCCCGGAAATACAGAAACGGAATGGGAAGTTGTATATGGCACTCCCGGTTTCGATCCCGCTACCGAAGGTGATGTGATCCAGGTAAGTGTAGACCCCGAAACTACCATCCCTGGTTTGGACGCAGATACAGAGTATGAGTTTTACGTACGCGGAATTTGTGGCGTAGATGATGAGAGTGTTTGGGTAGGTCCAACTGCCTTTACCACCGCCTGTCTTCCGGGTGAAATTCCCTTTTTTGAAGGATTCGAATCCGGATATACAGATGGGGAGGCCTTGGCAGGATGCTGGACACAGGTATCTGAAACTGGTAGCTATTCCTGGATAACCAATAGCAGTGAAACCAGCTATAACCGGACTCCCAAAACAGGTGATTTCAACATTTATCTAATGTACGGCAATACCCGTTGGGTATTTTATGCCTTGGATCTTACTGCCGATACTGAATATGAGCTGAGGTTTTATGCAAGACAGGACGCCACTACAGGAGCCCCCGTAGAGGCGGCATTTGGTGATTCTGCCACTCCGGCCGCCATGACTACTACCGTAGTTGCTTCTACCAATGTTGTCAATGGTCCCTACCAAGAGTTTTCTGGGTTTTTCACCCCGACAACAACAGGAACTTACTATATTGGAATAAAGGGATCCTTAAACTATACACCTTACTACCTTTCCATAGACGATATTAGTGTGGATCTTGCTCCTGCTTGCCTCAAACCACTTGATTTGGCTGTGAATGCGATTACTGAATCTACCGCTGATGTTAGCTGGACCGAACAGGGTTCCGCCACGGAATGGGAAGTTGTTTACGGATCTCCTGGCTTTGACCCAACAACTGAGGGTACTACGGTACCTGTTTCTATCGATCCTGAGATCACCCTTGAGTCTCTAGATCCAAGTGAACTATATGATATCTACGTTCGTGCAGTTTGTAGCGTTGGAGATGAAAGCGATTGGACAGGCCCCGTTACTTTTAGGACAGCTTGTGCTCCCGGAACGGTTCCATTTGCCGAAGGATTTGAGCTTGGATATACCGATCAGGATCCACTCGATGGCTGCTGGTCACAGGAATCTCTTGATGGAGGTGACCAATGGATAGTCAATAGTAGTTTGACAACTTATAACCGCACTCCACGAACAGGTGATTTTAACATCTATCTTAGATATGGAAACGAGGACTGGATTTACTATCCTCTTGACCTTACTGGTGGTACTGTTTATCAATTGAAATTTTATGCTATTCAAGATGCTGCCAATGGTGCAAGCGTGGAAGCAGCCTATGGAACTTCAGATAATGATGCCGCAATGACAAACACTATCATTGCAAACAGTAACGTGGTGAGTGGAACATACCAAGAGTTTTCTGGTTTCTTTACACCTACTGCTTCAGGCACTTATTATATTGGAATAAAAGGAACCGTTAATTTTGTGCCTTGGTATCTTTCCATCGACGATATTAGCGTTGAAGAAGCCGGTGGATGTATTATGCAAACCGACCTTACAGTGACTTCAATTACCCAAAACTCTGCCCATTTATCCTGGACTCAAAATGGTTCCACAACAGAATGGGAAGTTGTATTCGGAATCGCTGGGTTTGATCCAACAACAGGAGGAACCACGGAAATGGTCACTGACGATCCTGAGATTACCATTGATGGACTGGATGCCAATACGGAATATGATTTCTATGTAACCGCTATTTGTGGGGTAGGGAATGAGAGCGACATGGCAGGGCCCCAAACCTTTACCACGCTTTGTGAATCTACTACCGTACCTTATATTATGGATTTTGAAACCGCAGTGGTGCCAGATATCCCGGAATGTACTTCTAAGGAGAATGCTGGAAACGGAAATGAATGGGTGACCCAAGTCTATAACGAAAACGGAATGAGTGGAAATGTCCTGCGATATGGTTATAACTCAAGCAATCCTGCCAATGCTTGGTTCTATACCCAAGGATTGGAACTTGCGGCCGGTGTTGATTATCAACTTTCCTATAAGTATTTCGGATCTTCCTCCTGGCCAGAAAAGATGAAAGTGGCCTATGGAACCGCTGCCCACTATACGGAAATGACAGAGCAACTTGTAGACCAACAAAATATCGGGTCTGCGGGAGAAGAAGTGGTTACCTTTAACGTGGATGTCGATGGAACATACTATTTTGGATTTAATGTCTATTCAGACGCTAATCAAAATTACTTGTACGTAGATGATATTAATATCATCGCGGTCTCAACTTGTGATGCGCCTACAAATATCGAGGTGACCGAAGTTTCCGAAACCGGAGCCACAGTTAGCTGGACGGCCTCCGCAACAGAAACCGAAGGTTATACTGTTGATGTTTATCTTGAAGGTGCCGATCCAGATATCGATCTACCAGAGGTAACCGAATCGGTTGCTACTGGTGTAACCACGGTTGATATCACAGGACTGGATGCAGATACTTCTTACGATGTATACGTAACCTCCCTATGTGACAATGGCAATACAGCAATGAGTGGTCCAGTAAACTTTGTTACTCTGGAGCTAGGTGTAAATGGCAACGATCTTACCCAGATCAGCTACTTCCCGAACCCAGTGAAGGATGAGCTTACCATCACCGCCGCCAAGACTATTGACAATGTAACCGTTTACAACCTTTTGGGCCAAACTGTAATCAACCTACAGCCCGGAGGAACAAACGTAGTTGTGGATATGTCTGTTCTGCCCACAGGAACCTATGTTCTTAAAGCAAACGTAGCCGATGCTGTTTCCACCTTTAAGGTGCTAAAACAATAAGTAGTTCGTAATTAATATTTTTAAATGAAGAGAGACTCGGAAACGAGTCTCTTTTTTGTTTGCTATGCATGTTCATTATCTATAGGGTTAAAGTCCCGAACGGGCTTATTTTGACGAGAACCGTTAGTTGAGGGCAAGGATGTTTACCGTGAGGTAGAATCTGAAAGAAGCCTAAAACAAAAGTCGGTACTAACGAACAGAAACTGCATACCAAGGCTTACCCGGTGGGTAATGTGGCAATAGACACAGACGCCCGAAAGTCGTCCGTAGCCCGGGGTAGTAAATGCAGTAGTATTGACGGGAAGATAATGAACTTAACGTAGGAGGTCTTCGGTCCGAGAGGATCCGGAGAAGTCAGCAGAAGCCATAGTACCGTTATAAATATTGGGTAACGCCAATATAGGGAAGGGCTGAATTTTCAATTAAGGAGCAGTAGTTCTGTAAATCGTAACAACTATGATGAAGCCAGAGAAATACGAGAACTTCCAGATGGGTCTTTTTGACGAATGGGAGTGTAGCCAAACAGTGAAAGGTACTGACGTATTCAGTACCCGAAGCGGTTCGGTACGGCGTGAGTGGTTGTCGAGGTGCAGAAAAGAACGAGCCTTGACCCAAGATTTGATGAGCGAGATAGCGGACTTAAAGAATCTTGACACCGCATTGCGGAAAGTAATCAGTAACAAGGGAAGTGCAGGCGTTGACGGGATGAGCGTTGAAGAACTCCAAGATTGGTTCAGCAACCACTACCGAGAACTTCAGCACCAGTTAACAACGGGCATTTATCGAGTTACGGCAGTTAAAGAGGTATTGATACCCAAGCCGAATGGCGGGAAACGCCAACTCGGTATCCCCACGGTCAAAGACCGCTTGGTACAACAAGCGATAAGCCAAGTGCTGTCAAAACGCTATGACCCCACATTTTCAGACCACAGCTACGGTTTTCGCCCCAAGCGCAATGCCCATCAGGCACTGCGCAAAGCAGGCGGTTATGTAGCAGCGGGCAAGAATTGGATAGTCGATATGGACTTGGCAAAATTCTTTGACGAAGTGAACCACGACCGTTTGTTGTGGCAATTGAGTACCCGCATTGGCGACAAGAGTGTACTCAAACTGATAGGGAAATTCCTCCGCGCAGGAATGTTGAGCGGGGGGATGACCAATCAGCGGGTAAAGGGAACGCCGCAGGGCAGTCCGTTGTCCCCGTTATTGTCCAATATAGTTTTAGATGAACTGGACAAGGAGCTGGAGCGAAGGGGGCATTGTTTTGTGCGCTACGCCGATGACATTATCGTAATGTTCGGGAGCGAACTGGCGTCAGAACGGGTGATGAAAAGTCTTTCGGGATTTATCGAAAATCGGATGCGATTGAAGATAAACAAAGAAAAGAGCAAAATCATCCGCCCCCACAAACTCAACTTCCTTGGACATAGTATTTTAAAAGACGGAAGTTTAGGGCTGAGCCGAAAGAGCGAACAACGCTTTAAGGCGAAGTTGAAACAGCTTACCAAACGCAACAGGGGCATTGGTCTTGAGCAAATGGTAAGTGAGCTGAACCCCGTTCTTCGAGGCTGGCTAAACTACTTCAGATATGCAAGGATGAAAAGTCGTCTAAGCAATATTGAAGCTTGGCTACGCCGAAGATTAAGATGCTACCGTTTAAAACAATGCAAGCGAGCGTTGGGTATAGCAAGGTTATTGACCAAACTGGGCGTTCCTTGGAACCGAAGCTGGACAACAGCAGGCAGTTCCAAAGGCTGGTTCCGATTATCAATGACCCACGCTTCACACGAGGGAATGAACCTTGAATGGTTCAGGAAAACGGGATTGTACAGCTTAACAGCGAATTACGGTTAACCATTGAGAAAACCGCCTAATACGAGAGACGTACGTTGGGTGGTGTGAGAGGACAGCAAAGATAGGAGTAATTACCTACCTTTGCTTCCTACTCGATTGTTATATGATGCAAAGTGCTTGATCTGACATTGGTTAACCTTTAAATCCCGAATCCCGAATCCGAATCCCGAAATTCATCAAACAACCAATCTCTCACCCTGAGCGGAGCACGGTCTTGAACTTGACAAATGGATTTAATGATTTCCTATCTTGATTTTAGATAGTTAGGTACAGGAAATAAAACCAAATGGGTTGAAAAGGTGGGTTTCCAAACATGCAAAAAATCACAAGTCTTAGTAACTTTCTCTTATACTTATTCGGAATTATGTCTTATGGGAATAAACACTATATCATATATCGGAATTGATAATATTTCGTTTTCTCAAATCCATTCAATAAAAAAAGCGGATCCAAATAGATCCGCCTTTATTTTCGTGAGAAAATATATGCTCTTTACTGAACCATAATCTTTTTGACAACTCTTTTATCAGCTGAAATAAGTTCCAGCAAATAAATACCGGTTTGTAAAGTGGAAACATCTATCTTTTTTTCTGAAGTATTGAAGGTGTTATGAAGAACCATTCTTCCTGAAATATCATAAACAGAATAATTGTCGACAGGGAAAGAGGTATTGTCGCTTACCCAAACCAATTCTGAAGTTGGATTTGGATATACGCTTATGTTATCCGTAATAAAATCTTCCACTCCAACCATACCCCAGCGATCTTCTGCAACCGGGCCTCCCCAAATTATAGTTGCCAAATACGGATTGTCGATAAAAGGATTTCGGTTGCCATAAATTGTTTCAAGATAAGGATTGCGCTGATCTTCAAAATCACTTACAGGATCCTCAACATTCCATTGAAGGTAAAGTTGCAGCATTTGGGTTCCTCCTTGCAAACTGCCAACACCGTTTAAAGAGGGTTTGCACTGATCTCCATAACGGGTGTACATATACATCATAATTCTGGCCACATCGCCTTTCCATTCATCCCCTGGATAGAAGGTGTTATTGTTTATATTTCCCGCATTTCCTGAACCTGCGGCCATTTTTCGATTTCCTCGGTTGTTGTTCATTTGTTGATCTGAAGGACGGAGGTTCTGTGGGTCGGCAATGATACCGGTGTTGCCCGTCATGGGTGGATTTGCGTTTGACTTTGCAAAGGTGTGCTCCCGATTGTACTCGCAATTGCTGCCTCCAAATTTATTTTTATTACGGCTTCTATCCGTAGTGCAATTGCCATCGTTATCGTTATAACCATAAATTAACAACACATTATTGCTGTTGTTAGGATCCTGGTCGGTTATCTTCATCGACTCCTTATTATCTCCATAAGAAAAAGAACTATTGGCGTTATTTATCTTTTGCTGAAGGGCATAATAAAGGTCCTGCCCTGTAAGTGTAAGATCCACATTGTTATAGTATGGCTGCTGGGCAATTAAAGTTTGTAAGGAAATTAATAAAAGTAAAGTGAAAAATTTTTTCATTTGAGGTTGGTATTTTTAAAAGTTAACAATGCGGATTCTTTTTATTCTTTGTTCTTTTTCTGTAACAAAGAAATATAAAATCCATCAAAACCAGTTTTACTGGGTAATAATTTTTCCTCTTTTAACAAAGAGAAATCCTTTCCTTCCTCACGAGCCAAGAATGCTTTAACTTGTTTTTCATTTTCTGAAGGCAGAATAGAACAGGTAGCATATACCAAATCTCCGCCAGGTTTTACCATACGGGAATAGGAATCAAGCAGTTCTTTTTGGGTGTTGCGGATGTTATCCAGAAATTCAGGTTGTAGCTTCCATTTGGCATCAGGATTTCTCTTTAGAACACCCAAACCCGAACAGGGGGCATCTATCAGGACTTTATCGGCTTTTTCAAAAAGTTTTTTTATGACCTTGGTGGAATCTATCACTCGCGTTTCAATATTGAAAATATCGTTTCTTCTTGCTCGCCGTTTTAATTCATTTAGTTTATTTTCGTAAATGTCCATTGCAATCAATTGACCTTTATTCTCCATCATGGTAGCAATATGGAGGCTCTTTCCTCCAGCCCC
The DNA here is from genome assembly GCA_034676445.1 of Aequorivita sp. Taxonomy (GTDB): domain Bacteria; phylum Bacteroidota; class Bacteroidia; order Flavobacteriales; family Flavobacteriaceae; genus Aequorivita. The sequence continues at coordinate 457,593 of JAUCCE010000005.1, read as the reverse complement.
AGCACAGGCATCGATTACGCGCATTCCAGGTTTTGCATCTAGCATTTCGGCTACTTTTTGCGAAGAAGCATCCTGTACCTCAAACAATCCATTTTTAAATGCGTCCGTAATAAAAACATTGGCGCGTTCTTTTAACTTCAAAGCATCTGGATGTCCAGGGATGGTTTCGGTTTCAATCTCCAGATCGGCCAATTCATTTTGAAGCTTTTCCACTGTGGTTTTTAGCGTATTTACCCGTAGAACAACATCTGCCAACTGGTTTAATGCTGCAATTTCCTTATCCCATTTTTTGCCAAGCTCTTTTTCGCCCAGTTCATCCATCCAATCTGGAATGGATTCCCTGTATTTTCTAATTTTTGACAGTTCATCGAATTTTCCTTTAATACGTCGGGTAGGAGTGTCTTCAAATTGTTTCCACTCCGGAATTTTTATACCGTTCAAGGTTGCCCAAACAGCAAAAAGTCGGAAGAGATTGGTGCGGTCAAACGGTTCACGTACTTCGGCAATTTCGGCATATAGCCGTTTCCATCTCACTATATCGTAAGTGGTTTCGGCAATAAAACTTCTATCGCGTGCTCCCCAACGTTTATCGAGTTTTAAAGTATTTCGTAGCACCTTGTCCGCCTGCTTTCCCTCATTAAAAATCTGGTTGAGAGAGTGGATGGTAGCGAATACTAAATTTCGGTGTAGTTTCATTCTGATTTTATTTAGCCACGAATACACGATTATCCTTTGTGAATAATCAAGTATTGTTGATCTTGTTTTAAAGATTCCTTAAACGGAAAATTTTAAGGTTGTAAAGGTATCTTTTTGAAACTGAAATTGAAACTGAAATCGAAACCAAATCGAAATCAGAAATATAAATAATGAGGTATGGGATTTTGACATTTTAATAAACCTTTTAGATTAATGTCAACATCATCAAATATAGTTAGCATCAAAATCCTGTTTTTTGTTTTAGATTATTGATATTAGTTACTTAGAATACTCAATTTGACAAATTTGGAATTTGGAATTTGGAATTTGGTTTTTGGAACCTGCCTTGCCGGCAGGTTTGGAATTTGCCCTTAGTTTTCACCTATTTGAGACCTTCAATTGCGATAATAATCCTAATTTATCATTATTTTTACCCAAAACAATCCTATGCAAATCCCCTTGATAAAGTTGGCAGCATTTTCTCTCGCTGTTTTAACTTTTGTTGCTTGCCAGAAAAAAACTGAGTTCGAGATCAATTCGGTGAAAATTACTCCCGTATTTATTGATAGTTTAAATATCCGAGCCCTTTATCCAGTTGATGAAAACCGCGTGTGGTTTGCCGCTAATAACGGAAAAGTAGGATTGATAGATAAAGATATTCCAAAACTTGCCGTTATAAAATATTCCGATTCCCTTTTGCATTTTCGTTCAATTGCAGCAACTAAGGAGGCTGTTTTTGTGCTAAGTATTGCGAGCCCGGCAGTTCTTTATAAAATTGGTTTCAATGGAACTGAAGCCACAAATATTGAAGAGGTGTATAAAGAAACTGGTCCCGAGGTTTTCTATGACTCCATGAAGTTTTGGAATGAGAAGGAGGGTATCGCTATCGGTGACCCCATGGGAGAATGCATGTTGGTTATTATTACCAGAGATGGAGGCAATACTTGGGAGAAAATTCCTTGTGAGAATTTACCCAAGGTTGAAAAAGGTGAAGCAGCCTTCGCTGCCAGTAATTCCAATATCGCTATTTATAAGGATAATGCTTGGGTGGCCACAGGAGGCAAAAATTCCAGGGTAATGCACACAGGCGATAAAGGAAATACTTGGGAAATATATGACACTCCAATTGTTAGCGGAAAAGCAATGACAGGAATTTTCAGCATCGACTTTTGGGATTCCATGAATGGGATTGTTTTTGGTGGCAATTGGGAGGATAAACAATCTAATGAAAAAAATAAAGCGATTACAAGGAATGGTGGCAAGTCTTGGTCTCTCGTGGCCGATGGGGAAGAACCCGGCTATCAGTCTTCTGTAAAATACATTCCTTCCTCTAACGGAAATGGAATTGTTACCGTGGGGCCATCCGGTGTTTTTTATAGCGGAAGTGGAGGAAAGCATTGGAAAAAACTTTCAGATGAAGGATTTTATGCTATCGAATTTGTAAACGATAGTATTGCCTTTGCTTCGGGAAACAAGAAGATTTCTAAATTGGTTTTCCAAAAAGAGGGAGAGCAGTAAAAATATTGTGTAGATCAGTTTTTATAATTCAGAATCTCCTTATTCAAATTCAAAATTGACATATTATTGGGGCAGGATAGATCTGAGCGAAGACTAAGCTGAAGTCAATTGCTTATTGATTCAGATAAAAATGAATTCGATGGCTTTGGTAACATCAAAATCCCGTCAGAAACTTTTTCCATTTTATTTCATTGTTGTCCAGATACGAATCATATGCTGTCCGGCGCGGCGGAGATTTTCTTAATTGTATTTCTTTGCCTACCAATATTTTGTCCACCGTGACGGACTAGGTGTGGTTTGGGGTTTCATGGTTAATCAATACTTTTTTCGGACAACAATGATTTTATTTATAGGTCAAGGGGATTGTTAAGGTTTTACAGCTATAATAGAATTTAAGGTTTTGCTAAGGGAAGTCAATTTCCTTCAAAAAGTTAAATAATTGGAGTTTTCTTTCTTCCTGCCATTGAAATTAAGAAAACTTTGTAGTTCCATTTTCTTTTATTTAACTTGACATCCATATTAACTAAAACCCTAATTATGAATAAGAAAATTACCTTTGTACTTTTTGCGTTACTCACCTACACGCTATCCTGGCAAGGAACGGCCCAGTCTGGTAGCACCTGTGACGATCCATTGGTCGTCGACAGTATGCCTTTTAATGATTCTGGAAACACATCTACGTATGGGAGCAATTACTCCAATCCAGATGTTCCGCCAATAGCCCCGGGAGCCGTTATAAATGGAACGGGAAGCCCTTTTTATTTAAGCGGGGATGATGTGGTTTACTCTTATATGGCTGGAGCAAATGGTTCCATTTCCATCAATACTACCAATGACGATGATTGGGTCGGGTTATGGGTATTTACTGGATGTCCTTTTGCATCTACCGTAGGCTATCATACCTCTACAGGTGGCGCCACTCGTTCGATTCCTGATTTACCCGTAATTGCCGGAGAGACCTATTATATTGTAATTTCAACTTGGGCCCCTCCTCAGAGCACGAATTATACAATTAATATAACTGGAACTGATATTGCCGATCCTCCCACTTGTCAAAAACCTACTGGTTTAACGGCTTCAAACACTACTTCCAGTGAAGTTGATGTTTCTTGGACACCTGGAGGTACGGAAACTTTGTGGAACTTTTCTTGGGGGCCAAACGGTTATACTCCGGGGGATGCTGATGAAATCGGAGCAGAAGTTCTTACCGTTACTAATTATCAAATTACCGGATTAACAGCTGAGACTGGATATGATATCTACGTACAAGCAGATTGTGGCTCCGGAGACTTGAGTTTTTGGTCAGGGCCATTAAAAGTATTCACCGGATATTGTATTCCAACAACAACCGGAGATTCGGGTCATATTAGTAGCGTTACCATAGAAGGAGATGCCGGCCAAGATATAAGCAACCTTAATTCAGGTCCTGGTTTGGATGGAAGCGGTTATAGTGATTTCTCCGCTCAATCTGTGATGGTTACTCCCGAAGGGACAATCGAATATACAGTTACAATTGAGAGTGGCCAAACTGCAGGTTTGAAAATCTGGATAGATTGGAACAATGATCTAATATTTGACGGAACAACAGAGTTGGTTTTTCAAACAACCGGTTATTCCGGAAGCTTTACAGGAACTATCGCTATGCCTGTTGGTGTAGACGGGACCCATCGGATGAGAATAGGGTCTTCTTATACTCCGGGAACTGGACCCGCTAACTCCTGTGGTCACACGGGCCAAGGAGAATTTGAGGATTATACCATTGAAATTATAACACTTGGTGCTTGTACAGAAGCCGTTGCTGGAACCATCGTGGGAGATACCGAGAGAGAAGTTTGTGCGTTGGCACCTTTCAGCTTGTCTGTTGAAGGCAATTCAGAGCCAGCGGATGGTTTAATCCGTACGTGGCAGTCCTCTCCAGCTGGAGAAGATGATTGGACCGATTTGGATGTAAGCAATTCGACTATAACTATCGTGGGAATTGATGTTCCAATGGATTATCGCTACCACGTAGAGTGTGATAATGGTGATTCCGATAATTCAGAGGTAATCTCAGTTACCTTGAATCCCAATCCATCAGAATGCTATTGTATTCCAGAGGGGACCAACTCAGCTCGTTATATCAATAATTTTTCTACCACAGGTGGTATCCAAAATATTTCCAATCTCGAAAGTGGATTTTCTCCAGGAGGATATGGTGATTTCCATGAAACTATGACTGTGTCTCAAGCGCCATCGGAATCAGTTGATTTTTCCGCCGATGTCGTTGGAGGCTCGGCTGGATTTAGAATCTGGGTAGACTGGAACCAGGATGGTGTATTTTCTCCAGAAGAGATAGCTTATACATCAAGCACCTATAGCGTCAACCCCACTGGATCATTTGAAGTGCCTGCGGTTGCTTTAGAAGGAGAAACAAGAATGCGCATTGCCAGCAACTGGTCTAGTTCCACTGGAGATGTAGATCCTTGTGCTACCGGTTATGGAAACGGTGAATTCGAAGATTATACCTTTGAGGTAATTTTCCCAGATGAATGTACAGGAGAGCCAGAGGCAGGAACTGCCACAGTAAATCCTGTATCAGGAAATGCAGGAACAACCTACACAGTTTCTGCTACGGGTTATACGGCCGCTACCGGCTTATCCTTTCAATGGCAATCCAATCTTAACGGACAAGGCTGGGAAGATGAAGGCACTGTTACAGATTTCCATACTCCTTATACTGCCACAGCTCCAAATAATTTGGGAGATGAGGTAGAATGGAGATTGGCACTGACCTGTACGGCTTCAGGCGAGACAGCATATTCAGAGACAGCGACTTTTACTGTCACTCTTATTTATTGTGATGTAACCGCCTCTACGGTAGAGCCTATTACCAGAGTTATTTTTGCTGGAATTGACAACAGCTCTTCCCCAACGAGTAGCGATGGATATGAAGATTTTACTGCCATTGTGGGTGAAGTTGAGGCAGGAGAAACCTATGAGTTTAAGGCCGAAGGTTACACCGGAGGAAGTTACACCAATTACTTCACCGTTTGGGTGGATTGGAACCATAATGGAGAGCTTGAAGCTACTGAAATGTATGAAATAGGTGCTATTTACAACTCCACTGGTACCGATGGCCAGCAAGCTGTCAGTAATATTGTTGTGCCAGAAGATGCACTTCCAGGTAATACCCGCATGCGAGTGTTAAAGAATTTTAACACTTCACGTACCAACCCTTGTGGATCGATTTCGTACGGACAAGTGGAAGATTATACTGTGAATGTAGGCGATGGTGGAGATGATGATTTGGATTGCGCCCAAGGTGATGACAGTAATGGATTTGAGAATGGAAAGGAAATTGCTGGTGACGGCCCTATAAGGCATGCTGATGACTTTATTGTGTCCCCAAACAATACCTTGAATATTCGATCTGTTGAGATTAATATACTTTCCCTAGAGCCTATCAACACGTTGGATCTTACTTTTTATAACGATGACAATGGAGCTCCAGGCAACACTATTGTAGAGTCGGTAAGCGGACTGGTACCTTATTCTCAAGTCATAATCGGAAGTGCATTTGGTGCCTATACCGTATATAGTGTTTTGGTCGAAGTCGATTTGAATTTTGAAGGAGGCGCCTCTGGAGCAAATTTCTGGATGGAACCTGTAGCCTATAATGGCAGCACAGAAGTTTACTGGGAAATAAGTACCATTGGAACTTTGGGCGAACCTATTCATGGTTCCCTTCCAGGAGGGTCCATGGGAAGCGAGTACAGATGGAGCTCAAGGTGTGTTTAAATTATATTGTGAGGTTGTCCCGGCTCCCCCATTTGAATGTTTGTTTGATATCCTTGTCGAGGTGGAGCCAATTACCCGCGTAATAATATCCAACGTAGATAATTCTTCTTCTCCAAGTAGTACCGAGGCATTAGAGGATTTTACGAGTATCGTGATCAATGCCGAGGCCGGAGCAAGCCTTGATGTAGCTCTGGAAGGAATTACAAACGGCCCTTATACCAATTATTTTAGCATTTTCATCAATACCGGTGAAGAAGAGGAATGGAGCAGTTATGAAATGTTTGAGATTGGCTCAATTACCGGATCAACGGGTACTGATGGCCAACAGGCTACGGCTACCATAACCCTTCCGGGGAGTTTGGAAGAAGGGGAATATCTATTAAGAGTGGTCAAGAACTATGATGCTTCTCCAACAAGCCCTTGTGGTGGTTACTCCTTTGGACAAGGTGAGGATTATACTCTTGTTGTCGATGGGGAAGTGGGTATAGCAGATTATTCAAACCTAAACTTCTCCTACCATCCAAACCCCGTGGCAGAAGCGCTTTACATTACAGCTAATCAGAATATCGAATCTGTTTCAGCCTATAATGTATTGGGTCAGCAGGTAATCAACAACACTCAATTTGCCGATGGTAAGGTTGATGTTTCTTCCTTGCCTACCGGAACTTATATTTTCCGGGTTACTTTTGAAGGAGGACTTGAAGAAAATTTCAAGATTCTAAAAAAGTAGTTGGTGTTTCTTGACCAATGAATAATTTAAGCTGCCCCAATCGGGGCAGCTTTTTGTTTGCTATGCATGTTCATTATCTATAGGGTTAAAGTCCCGAACGGGCTTATTTTGACGAGAACCGTTAGTTGAGGGCAAGGGTGTTTACCGTGAGGTAGAATCTGAAAGAAGCCTAAAACAAAAGTCGGTACTAACGAACAGAAACTGCATACCAAGGCTTACCCGGTGGGTAATGTGGCAATAGACACAGACGCCCGAAAGTCGTCCGTAGCCCGGGGTAGTAAATGCAGTAGTATTGACGGGAAGATAATGAACTTAACGTAGGAGGTCTTCGGTCCGAGAGGATCCGGAGAAGTCAGCAGAAGCCATAGTACCGTTATAAATATTGGGTAACGCCAATATAGGGAAGGGCTGAATTTTCAATTAAGGAGCAGTAGTTCTGTAAATCGTAACAACTATGATGAAGCCAGAGAAATACGAGAACTTCCAGATGGGTCTTTTTGACGAATGGGAGTGTAGCCAAACAGTGAAAGGTACTGACGTATTCAGTACCCGAAGCGGTTCGGTACGGCGTGAGTGGTTGTCGAGGTGCAGAAAAGAACGAGCCTTGACCCAAGATTTGATAAGTGAGATAGCGGACTTAAAGAATCTTGACACCGCATTGCGGAAAGTAATCAGTAACAAGGGAAGTGCAGGCATTGACGGAATAAACGTTGAAGAACTCAAAGACTGGTTCAACAACCATTACCGAGAACTCCAGCACCAGTTAATAGCGGGCACGTACCGAGTTACGGCAGTTAAAGAAGTATTGATACCCAAGCCGAATGGCGGGAAACGCCAACTCGGTATTCCCACGGTCAAGGACCGCTTGGTACAACAAGCGGTAAGCCAAGTGCTATCAAAACGCTATGACCCCACATTTTCAGACCACAGCTACGGCTTTCGCCCCAAGCGCAATGCCCATCAGGCACTGCGCAAAGCAGGTGATTATGTAGCAGAGGGCAAGAATTGGATAGTCGATATAGACTTGGCGAAATTCTTTGACGAAGTGAACCACGACCGTTTGTTGTGGCAATTGAGTACTCGTATTGGCGACAAGAGTGTACTTAAACTGATAGGTAAATTTCTCCGCGCAGGAATGTTGAGCGGGGGGATGACCAATCAGCGGGTAAAGGGAACGCCGCAAGGCAGTCCGTTATCCCCGTTATTGTCCAATATAGTTTTAGATGAACTGGACAAGGAGCTGGAGCGAAGGGGACATTGTTTTGTGCGCTACGCCGATGACATTATTATAATGGTCGGGAGCGAACTGGCGTCAGAACGGGTGATGAAAAGTCTTTCAGGATTTATCGAAAATCGAATGCGATTGAAGATAAACAAAGAAAAGAGCAAAATCATCCGCCCCCACAAACTCAACTTCCTTGGACATAGTATTTTAAAGGACGGAAGTTTAGGGCTGAGCCGAAAGAGCGAACAACGCTTTAAGGCAAAGTTGAAACAGCTTACCAAACGCAACAGGGGCATTGGTCTTGAGCAAATGGTAAGTGAGCTGAACCCCGTTCTTCGAGGCTGGCTAAACTACTTCAGATATACAAGGATGAAAAGTCGTCTAAGCAACATTGAAGCTTGGCTACGCCGAAGATTAAGATGCTACCGTTTAAAACAATGCAAACGAGCGTTGGGTATAGCAAGGTTATTGACCAAACTGGGCGTTCCTTGGAACCGAAGCTGGACAACAGCAGGCAGTTCCAAAGGCTGGTTCCGATTGTCAATGACCCACGCTGCACACGAGGGAATGAACCTGGAATGGTTCAGGAAAACGGGATTGTACAGCTTAACAGCGAATTACGGTTAACCATTGAGAAAACCGCCTAATACGAGAGACGTACGTTGGGTGGTGTGAGAGGACAGCAAAGATAGGAGTAATTACCTACCTTTGCTTCCTACTCGATTTAGTACGTCATTATTAAAACATTTGGTCTTTATTGGTATTGTATAAAACCGAAACCCAATATGTGTAAAACAGTAATAGGATTAATTCGTTAATTTTACTTAAACATCTATTTCATTGGAAACTTTAATTATTCTCAAATAACTTTTATTGGATAGCTTGGCTATTTTATAAAGAATTTATATCTTGAACCCCTATCTTTTATGATCCCTAATCCAGGAGAAATCTTATTTAAACAACGATCTTTTGACTTTATCCAATCAATAAGTCGTTAAGAAATGTCTCTTTTGAGATTGAGAGATAGAGCTTTTAAATATTTTTTATTTTAATTTAATCCTAAAAATGAATTTTTTATGAAAAAAATTACCTTTTTGTTTTTCGCATTGCTGATGTCCGTCCTCTCTTGGCATGGAACGGCACAAATTCCCATTGGGATGCAGGATGGCATTTCGGCCAACATCCCAATTAATGGACTGTATAATTTTTCGTACAGCCAGCAAATTGTTTATCAAAATGAGATTAATGCAAATGGGGATATTACCTCCATTTCTTTTTTCTTTTCTACTACCTCCAATACTGGGAACAACAATGACTGGACCATTTATTTGGCACATTCCACAAAGACCCAATTTACATCCACCACTGATTGGGTGCCTGGTGCAGATTTGATTCAAGTTTTTGACGGGATAGTTACTTTCCCTGCGCCCGGAAATTGGATGCAAATTACATTTGATACTCCGTTTACCTACAATAATACAGACAACTTGGTTGTCGGTGTTGTCGAAAAATCGGCAGGCTGGGCTTCCACCGCCTTTGGGAAGACTTCTGATGTTGCTGGTTCTAATAGAAGTATTTATTGGAGTAGCGATCCTACAATGCCTAATCCTGATGCACCGGCCCCTGCAAAAGCCAGGTATGACCATATTAACACTATGATCTTAGGCGGGATTCAACAATCCTGTCCTGGCCCTACTGACTTAGTTGCAACCAATATCGAACAAACTGCAGCAACCTTAGGATGGACAGAAAATGGGTCTGCCACCGAGTGGGAAGTAGTTTATGGAGCTAGAGGTTTTGACCCAGAAGTAACTGGAACAACCATTGAGGTTTCTACAAACCCAACTACAGCGTTGAGCGGACTTTCTGCCAACACGGCTTATGACTTCTATGTGAAAGCAATTTGTAGTGCAGGTGATGAAAGTTCTTTAGTCGGTCCGGCTAGCTTTAGAACGGCTTGTGATGTTGTTTCACTTTTACCATATACAGAAAACTTTGATACTTATGGAACTGGAGCTGCGGCTTTTCCAGCTTGTTGGACAAGACCGGTAATATATAATGATACTTGGCCTTCCATTGTGTCAGGAAATGCTACCAGTGCTCCAAACAGTTTGAAATTCCAATCTGATGTTGGCATTCCCACATACGCAATATCACCTCCCTTTGCAGAGGACATTCAGAATTTACGCGTTTCCTTCATGCTGAAAAGAGAAGGTGCAAATTCGGGGACGATTGATGTAGGTGTGATGAGTGATTTAACCGACCTCAGTACTTTTGAACTTGTTCAAACAATTAATCCGGCTGATAATAATTATCACGAGTATATCTTCAATCTGAATCAGGTTGCACTTTCAGGCCCTGATAACTATATTGCTTTAAGGCAAAATTCTCTTTCCAGTGTTTGGTATTATTGGGTGGATGATTATGTAGTTGAACTAGTGCCATCTTGTATTGAGCCATCAGGATTAACAGCTAGTGCTATCACAGAAACTACCGCCGATATTTCTTGGACCCTTGGAGGTTCAGAAACGGCTTGGAATATTTCTTGGGGTCCTGCCGGGTATACACCAGGCGATGGAGATGAGATTGGCGATGAAGCAATTGTTGCAACATCATATCAAATCATGAATTTAGCAGCGAACACTAGTTATGATGTTTATGTGCAAGCGGATTGTGGTGGTGATTTAAGTAATTGGGCAGGTCCGTTAAATTTCAAAACTGCCTGTGGCGCCATGACCGAAATGTTCGAGAATTTTGATTCCTACGATACAGGAAGCATAGTTCCTGATTGTTGGGAAAGAATGGTCCCGGCAACTTCAGCAGGAAGTCAGACAATATCATCTACTTCGCCAGCTTCAGGAACCCGAAATATTTATCAATATACGGGAACTAACTCCAATTCTATTATTGTGGCTCTTCCTGAATTCTCTAATATTAATGCTGGAACACATTGGTTAAAGCTTCAAGCGAGAGTTTCTTCTGGAACAGGTTCCTTGTTAGTAGGGTATGTTACTGATGTAACAGATTATGATAGCTTTACATTAATTGAGAATTTGAATATTACGAACAATTCTTACGGCCCGAATTCTGAATATACGGTAGTTGTACCTAATACGGTCCTGCTGGAGCACGATTGGCAATCAAAAGCGCTGCCGATGGTACAAGCTATTATTGGGATGATGTTTCTTGGGAACAAGTTCCTTCTTGCCTACCTCCAACATCACTTCATTTAACAGGTGTTTCCGACACTACCGCAGATGTTAGCTGGACTGCAGGTGACAGTGAAACTTCTTGGAATATTTCTTGGGGAACTCCTGGTTATACTCCCGGCGATGCAAATGAGATCAGCACTGATGTATCTGCTACAGCCTCCTATCAAATTACCGGTTTAACGGCGGAAACCAATTATGATGTATATGTACAAGCGGATTGTGATTTAGACGGTGAGAGCACTTGGGCTGGGCCGTTGGGCATTTATACTGGGTATTGTATTCCTACGGGATCAGCAAATAACTCCGATGAGATTCGCAATTTCACCTTGAGCAACTTGGATAATGACTCCGCTGCTTCAGAAGGGACTAATGGATATAGTGATTACACTACTTCGGTTGCCCCGGCTGAATTGGAAGCAGGAATGCCTTATGTGGCCTCTTTAACGAGTGGTTCCGGATCAGGGAATCATGGTGCTGCTATTTGGATAGATCTTAATAACAATATGGTGTTTGAAGCTTCTGAAATGGTAGCCTTCCTGCCTAATTCTATAGGAGCCAATGCAACCGTTGATTTTCCTGAATTTACAATTCCTGTGGGCACGCCCAATTCAACTTATAGATTGAGAGTCCAATATCATTATAGTAAGGATGGAGATTTGTTGAATCCTTGCGCTGCTTCTTCGCAGTTTTCCGAAACAGAGGATTATGCTGTGGTTGTAACTGGTGGCGGTGGAGGAGATTTCCCATTTCCATATTGTGATATAGTGGATGCTGATGACGTTATAGTAGAGGAGATCACAAAAGTTGATTTTGATGGGACTATAATTGAAAATGACAATACCACAGATGTTTTAATTGATAAAACTGATGTTGTTGTAGACGTTACCACGGGCGAAACTTATACGCTTTCAGTTGAAGGAAACGCCCATGGAGATTTTCAGACCAATATAGTAGCCTTTATCGACTGGAACCAAAACGGGGTTTTGGATGATGCAGGCGAAATTTACGAGCTTGGAACATTGGCAAACTCCACTGGAGACGATGGGATTTCAGTGAGCATGGATATTGATGTGCCGGCGGATGCTGTTCTAGGAGAGACCCGTATCAGGATCACAAAAACATATTTTGATGAAATTTCCGATCCGGTCGTAACTCCTTGTGGGATACAATTTAATCCATTCGGTTGGGGTATTGAGTCAGGATATGGTCAGGCATTGGATTTCACCCTTAACGTGGAAGAAGGGGGCGGAGAGCCGGATTTTGATTGCGGTCAAGGTGATGACAGCAACGGATTCGAGAATGGGTTCAATATAACTGCTGGAGGTGATTTTAGAAATGCGGATGACTTTATAGTTTCTCCGGACAACACCTTGCATATTCAGTCCATTGCGCTGAACATTATGGCTATGGCCGAGCTTACCTCTTTGGACATCAATTTCTATAATGACAACAACGGGGCGCCGGGCACTACGATAGTAGAGGCGGTAACTGGGCTTATACCTTATTCCCAATCCATAATCGGAAATGCTTTTGGATTTAATGTTTACCATGTTCATGGTAGAGGTTGATCTTGAATTTGAGGGTGGAGCTAACGGAACTTCTTACTGGATGCAGCCTATTGCCCAAGGTGGCACTGCCTATTGGGAAGTAACCTCTGTGGGAACGCTCGGCGAGCCTATCCACACCTCAACGGCGATGGGAGCTTGGGAAGCTGACGAAGACGGTTCGCAAGGAGTGTTCAAACTTTATTGTGATGTTGCGCCACCACCACCATTTGAATGTATTTTCAACATAACCTCATCGGTAGAACCGATAACCCGTGTTCAAATGGCGAATGTTGACAATACATCGTCTGCGAGCAGTACAGTTGCTCTTGAGGACTTTACAAGTATTATGATCAACGCCGAACAAGGAGCCGCTATTGAGGTAGCCCTTGAAGGTAATACTGACGGACCGTTTACCAATTATTTCACCATTTTCATTAACACTGGTGGAGAAGAGGAAATCAGTACTTTCGAGATGTTCGAGATTGGCTCTATTACGGGCTCTACCGGTACGGATGGCCAACAGGCAACCGCTACCATCACTCTGCCAATGAGTTTGGAAGAGGGCGAGTATCTGTTGAGAGTCGTGAAGAATTACGGTAGCTCTCCTACCAGTCCGTGTGGTTCATACAGTTATGGACAAGGAGAGGATTATACTCTTGTAATTGGAGAACTGGAAGATTGCTCGGGAACTCCTGACGCTGGAACTGCAATGGTGAACCCTGCATCGGGTAACCCAGGTTCTACCTATAGCGTTACTGCAACTGGATATTCCACTGGAAACGGATTGACCTACCAATGGCAGTCCAATACGGATGGTGCTGGTTGGATCGATGAAGGAGGTCTGGAAGACCACTATTCTTCTTATTCAGCGACTGCTCCAATGGACCTTGGAATCTCTGTTGAGTGGAGATTAGAGGTTACTTGTACTTTTTCATCCGAAACTTCCTATTCTGAGACAGCAACTTTTGTTACTGCAATGACATACTGTACTCCGGAATTGGATTGTGAAGATGGAGATTTGATTACAAACGTTACTTTCCAGGAAATAAACAATACTACCGCTTGTAGCCCTAATGGATATGGAGATTATACAGCTATGGTTGCTACCGTTCAATCTGGTGGAACGTACCCTATTTCCGTAACCGTTGGATCCGGATTTACATATGAGTCAGTTTCCGTTTGGATCGATTTTGATGGCAATGGAAGTTTTGATGAAGACGAATTCTACTTGATCGGAACAGGAAGCGGTAGTGCTGTAATTGGAGATGTTTCAATTCCTGCAGATGTCGTCGATGGAGATTATAGAATGAGAGTCCGTGTGGCAGCTGTTGATGGACCTTTGGCTACTTGGGATTTGGCCTGTGATGAAGATCAATTTTATGGAGAAACTGAAGACTACACCGTTACAGTTGACGGAACAGTTGGTATAGCAGATTTCTCAAACTTGAACTTCTCTTATTATCCAAACCCAGTGGCAGAGGTGTTATACATTACAGCCAACAAGACTATCGAGTCTGTTACAGCCTATAATGTATTGGGTCAGCAAGTAATCAACAACACTCAATTTGCCGATGGCAAAGTTGATGTTTCCTCTTTGCCTACCGGAACTTATATTTTCCGTGTTACTTTTGAAGGAGGACTTGAAGAAAACTTTAAGGTTCTAAAAGAGTAGTTGGTACTTCAATAGATAACTAACTAGGTTAGAAATAGCCGTCCCGGATTTTGGGGCGGCTATTTTTTTATGTCCTGAGTTTACGGATATACCTTAATGTAACAGGTTTTTCTTTCGGAGGGAGATTGATGTTCCAATGGTAATCCCATACCAATGGAGCTGGATAAAAGAAGGTGAAGATAATTCTCTTCTTCTTTCACCGAGAGACCGAAAATGGAGTTACCGTTCAATGGAGATTGGCAGATACCTCCACAATATTGGATGAAACATCTTATTTTGAAGTGATAACCTCTTGGGTCAGCAGGTAATTAGCGATCCCCAGTTGACTAATAATAAAGTTGATGTTTCTTCTCAACCCAACGAAATGTTCATTTTTAAAAATGGATTTCTTTATTTATAAATCCTCAGTCGCCACAACGGATTCATCATCATTCTTTGGAAGGATAATTTGAAGAAGAAGGGCTATTCCCATTACCAATGCACAACCTACTAAATTCAACCATAGATAAGGCATCAAATCTATATACCAAACATAAATGATGATAACTTGGGTGATGAGAGCGGCTATAAAGACGGCTTTTCCTCGAACATATCGAATAAAAAAGGCCAGAAGGAAAATACCCAAGACGTTTCCGTAAAAAATGGAACCAATAATATTGACCAATTGAATAAGGTTGTCAAACAAATGCGCCGTACAGGCTACCAGAATGGCAATTATTCCCCATAACAATGTAAAACCACGAGAAGCTGCAACATAGTGTTTTTCCCTTTTTCCGGGAACATTTCTTTTATATAAATCTATGGTTGTTGTACTTCCCAAAGCATTCAATTCGGAAGCGGTGGACGACATTGCGGCACTAAGGATTACGGCCAACAGCAACCCGATTAATCCTCGTGGAAGGTTGGTTAAAATGAAATGAATAAATACATAATCCTTATCATTGGTTTCGGCACCTGGATTTGCTTTTTTTATTAGCGCAACCGACTCTGCGCGCAATTGTTTTTCAGCCAGGTTCAATTCTTCTATTTCTTGAACATAAGTTTGCTTTTGCAAATCGGTTTCGGCTTTTGAATAATCAATCTGAGTTGCGATAAGTTGTTTATCTGTAGCTTCTTTTTTAGCTTCAAGAGCGGTGTATTCCTCAGCATACGCCGATTTTTTTACATCTTTAACAGCAGCAGGATTAAAATGGAGTGGTGAGCTATTAAACTGATAGAAAACAAAAACCATAACTCCCACCAACAAAATGAAGAACTGCATGGGAACTTTGAGTAAACCGTTCATTATTAAACCCATCTGACTTTGCTTTACACTTCTTCCAGAAAGATAGCGTTGTACTTGGCTTTGGTCTGTTCCAAAATAGGAAAGAGCTAAAAACGTTCCGCCAATAATACCACTCCAAAAGGTATAACGGTTGTCAAAGTCGAATGAAAAATCAAGGATATCCATTTTTCCATTGGCACCGGCAATTTCAAGTGCTTTTGAAAATGTAATGTCCAGAGGCAAATAATTCAGGATTAATAGAAACGCAATCAACATTCCGACAAAAATAACCGCCATCTGTTGCTTTTGTGTTACACTTACGGCCTTTGTGCCACCGCTTACCGTATAAATAATTACAAGGACTCCAATTATAATGTTGAGGTAAATCAAATTCCAGCCAAGAACTGCTGAAAGGATAATGGAAGGTGCGAAGATTGTGATTCCACAAGCCAATCCGCGTTGGATTAAAAATAATATGGCGGTAAGCGTTCGTGTTTTTTTGTCAAAACGACTTTCCAAGTATTCGTAGGCCGTGTAAACATTCAGTTTGTGGTAAATAGGGATAAAAACCATACAGATTATTACCATCGCAATAGGAAGCCCAAAGTAAAACTGAACAAAGCCCATTCCATCGTGGAATGCTTGTCCTGGGGTTGAAAGAAAGGTGATAGCGCTAGCTTGGGTAGCCATTACACTCAATCCTATTGTCCACCAGTTCGCGGTATTTCCCCCTTTCAAATAATCTTCCACATCCCGCTGTTTCCGGGCTTTCCATGTGCCGTAAAGCACAATAAAAAGTAACGTACCAATTAAAACAATCCAGTCAATCTGCTGCATTTAGGTGAAGTTTTGCATTAGTAAATAAAACAAATAGATATAGACTGCATTGAGCAGCAGGACTATGGTATAACTGGATTTCCAAGTAAATTTATGGCTTTGTGGTTTCATTTATGCTTTTTCTATTTCGCTTTTAAATTCGGAATAAGTGAGAATTTTGGTCTTTTTTATTTTTTTGAGCACTAGTAAATCTTTGCAGGAAATTATCCTTTTCGTCACGGCAAAGTTTTAGGTTGGAATAGTTTTTATATCGATAGCATATACTTTAAAAACCTTGATTAGAATCTGTACTTTTTCTATTGGAAACAATTTCTCGAAATGGGGTCTTCGGGTGACATCCAGAAATTCCGCCATGGATTGGGAAGAAAAAAGTAAAACTATATTGTTGGAAATAATAAGTTTTTTAAACGCTTGATATTTTTTAGTTATTAAAAAACTTATCCATAAGTTGGTATCAACGATTATTCTCTTGCTCATATCTCTCTTTTCTCACTATTTCTACTTCTTTTGTGATTTCTTCGAGAGTTAAGGGTGGGAACTTTTCAGCATTTTTTCGCAAAGGATTCAGAAGCTCTAAAAATTCCTTTTTAGAATCCTCAATCTCGATCAAGTCCATATCAGCCATATCGTCTAAAAGTCGTCTGGCTTTGGGATTTAAAATTTTAATGTTCAATGTTTCCATAATCCTTTCAATTAAACTTTAAAAATACGAAAATCCCATTCGTCCAACAACTTATTGCCCAATTGAAAGCATATTGGCAAACAGCCTATAAGCTCCTGGAACCCCTGCTGGAAGTTCTCTGAAAAAACTCAATCCTGTATAGATATAATATCCTTTTCCATATTTCGCCACAAGCAAGGAACCTTTTGTTTCGGGTTCTCCTTTGTCGTGCATTCCGAGGATTGGGGTAAATTGTTTTGCCCATTCATTTGGAAAGTAAAGTCCTCTTTCCTGTACCCAACCTTCAAAATCTTTTTGGGTAATTTTATTCGGTGTATTTAATAAGGGGTCTTCCGGTGCCAGAAACTTAACATCAGAAAATTCGTCAGTAACGCGGTCCCGAGAAAGTTTTAAGGAATAGGGTGCAATATTTTCCGTAACCAGAGCGTGGTTCGTATTATACTGAACGATTAATGTTCCACCGTTTTCCACATATTTATTCAAGATTGGTTGGGCAAAAGCAAGCTCAGGAACTGTATTATACGCCCGAATTCCAAGAACAATGGCATCAAAATCCTGAAGGTTTTTTTCGGAAATGTTTGATGGTTCAATCGTAGTCACGGAATAGCCAATCTGTTTTAAGCTTTCTGGAATTGCATCGCCGGCTCCGTTTATATAACCTATATTATCTCCTTTTTTCTGAATATCGATTTTTGCAACTTTAGCTTCCGAAGGCAAAAGAATGCTTTGATAGGGAATGTGTTCGTAATCGATGGTTACCAATTCTTTGTCAAATGTTTTTCCATCTGCATTTATAAGGGTTTTCAAATATCCTTCACTCTGTCCATTAGGCGGCGTTACCCTAAAATAAAAAGTCTTTGTTTCTCCATTTCTTTCAAGATTAAATGCCTGTTGTGATGGTTCCACATTCCAACCTTCTGGATGTTGGAGACTAACATTTCCAGAAATATTATCTTTCCCAGCACGAACTATCACCGAAACAGTCTCCGGGGAATCATTTGCGAAAATCAAAACTTTTTCAGGAATCGAGGCAGTAACTTCTGGCAATATTTCCAAAGGACGATACACTTCGCCTTTTACTGGATCATTGAATTTGTAGATAATGTTTTTCGTAAAAGAAATAATGGTTTGGTTAAATTGAATATTAAATACAATTTGCTCAAGTTTTGGAGTTTCGGGCAGACCAATCAATTCATCTGGAGAAACGTACATTCCCACCGTTCCTTTTTCATTCAACCAATAAGGTGATGAATATTTTGGATTGTGCAAGCCTGAATTCATTGTAATCTCAATTTTTTTATTAGTATTGAAAGGGAGCATTTCAGATTGATCCCAAAGCAAATTTCCTGCTGGATTACTGATAGACTTTAAGGTAACTTCACTTTTACCCCGATTAATGGCTTCAATGTTCACCTGAAAATTTTCATTTGGATTTACTGAATTTTCTTGGGAAACAGCTTCGAGAAAAATTCCACTACAATCCAGAATTAACTGTTTTAATTGGTCTAATTTTATATTTCTCCAGTGTATATTTTTCAGTTTTAAGATTAGGGGATAAGCTTTCAACAACTGTGGAAGCATTGAAGAAGGATCTTTAAAGTTGAAATTCGCTTCCAATGGATTTAAAATTGCTCCAATTTCCGCTCCTCCTTCCAAGCGATTCCAATTTGTATTTATGCCCTCAAAAAGATTGTTATCTTCTGGTTTTGAACCTTTAAGCAATTCCAGATATTCAGTTTCTGTTCCGCGTGACCCTGTGCTTCCAAACCCTTGCGATTTGTGCATGCTTCGGCTTAGCGATGCTATTTCGCCATTTGAAAGTCCGAGTGATGGAAAATAATTTCCTGTTTCCACAGAAACGAGGTTTGATTTGTCCGCTTTTTGAAACTTTTCCTGGCTTCCATAAAACCACCAAGAGGTGTTAAAGAATAGTCGTTGAGGTAGCCATGTACCGTATTCCTTTGCCGACTTTGGGAATTTATCAGCATTACTGGCATCGTTGAATGCTTCCATACTCAACATTGCGGAAGCGGTATGGTGACCGTGAGTGGAACCCGGACTGCGATGATCAAATCGGTTGATTATAATATCTGGTTTAAACTTTCTAATAATGCGCACTACATCGCTTAGCACGTCATTACGATTCCAGAAAGTAAAAGTTTCATCTGGATTTTTACTGTAGCCAAAATCGTTGGCACGGGTAAAAAACTGTTGTCCGCCGTCTATTTTTCGTGCTTCCAAAAGTTCCTCTGTACGGATTGCCCCCAAAAGTTCCCGCAGTTCCGGACCAATAAGATTTTGACCGCCATCGCCTCGGGTAATCGAAAGATAGGCAGTATTGGCGTGAACGTCATTTACCAAGTATGAAATAAGTCGCGTATTCTCGTCATCCGGGTGTGCCGCAATATAGAGCGCGGAACCAATAAAATTCAACTTTTGAAGATTGTGGTACATTTCGGATGAAGTCGGTTTTTTGGGTGCTTGAGCCGTAGACGCTATTGTGAAAAGTAAAAACAGAAGCTTTAGAAATGGGAATTTTTGCATAAAATGAAATGATTTTTGCTGACGAGAGCAACAAAGATACTTATAATGAGATAAAACGTTTAGTAGAAAAGAAGTAGGGCTGTAAATAAACAATTACCTTTCGGACCTGCCTGCCAGAGGCACGACAGGCAGGCTCGCAAATATGCCTGAAACATTGGGTATAGCACTAACTTGCCCTATTTTTTTTATACAGTGTTACAAACAGTTTTTCTACAATTTGTAATTAACACCTAAATTTATTACTGATGATTTTATAGTATTATTTCTCTCAATTAGACCAGCATAATATCTTGCATTAATTCCAATTTGACTGGTAAAATTGTAACCAATTCCTAAAGATGCACCCAAGTCAAATTTATCACAATTCGGACAATCTTCGCTAATTTCGAAAGGATCTCCCAATTCCGTAAATGGGTCATCCGTAACTTTTTCTTTTCTACCCACGATATATCCAAATTGTGGTCCAATCTCAATATAAAATTTTTCAGTTGGATATATTTGTAACATAATTGGAAGTGAAATAGTAGATTCCGTAACTCTTGTTTTTAAT
The DNA here is from genome assembly GCA_034676445.1 of Aequorivita sp. Taxonomy (GTDB): domain Bacteria; phylum Bacteroidota; class Bacteroidia; order Flavobacteriales; family Flavobacteriaceae; genus Aequorivita. The sequence goes on along the minus strand of JAUCCE010000005.1, from coordinate 437,339 downwards.
TCTCCGACGACGGGTTCTTGGTGGGGAGAAAATCTTAATTCAATTTCTTGTGAGGTATTGGTGCCCTGTAAAGCAAAAAGTAATTCCGGTTGTAATTTTAAAATGTCCGAAAAGCCAAAATTGACAAAACCACCGACAAAAAATCCGAACTTGCGATTAAAATCCACAACTTCAATTCCGTCAAGTTCAAGATTTGGAGTATATTTTGAGTAATTTATTCCAGCTTTTACACCATATTCTGTGGAAGTATTTTGTCCGAAGATATTAGTTGTCAATAATGTTAGTCCAATAATAAAAGTAATTTTTTTCATTTATAGTTTTTGTTTTTAATTATTTGTAACTATTTGGATAAAGGAAATGATAAACACCCTTTTATTAGCCAGATATCTGGAACACAGAATTCTATTATTTTAAAATGAGTTTTGATTATATTTTTTGGCTTTAGTTTAATTGAGCGTTGATATTTAATTTCAAATCCATCTAGAGCCTATTTTTAAAAAATCAATCGTGGGTGAGGTTTTCGAGATTTTTATCAAATTTAGCTTGTTGTTCGGGAATTCCTTTGGGCTTGATAATGCTCACTCCTTTTTGTAACATCATGCTGTTGGGATAGGTTATAATCTCGTTGTCTGTTGCTTGCAGGATAATATGAAAGGTCTTTATGTCCTCAATATACCCTTCGCAAGGATTTTCCTTATCGTGAATTATAATGTAATCCCCAATTTTATAGGGAAAGGTAAAAAACATAATCACTCCACTTGTAATGTTGCTAAGGATAGACCATTGTGCGAAAAAGGCGATCCCGATTACGGCGAAAACCGATGACATAACCAATCCAAGGTTCTTGAAATCTACTCCCCAGATAGTGATCAGCCCAATAACAATCAAAAACAAAACCGCAAAGTCCACGTGTTTCATTATCAATCCAGTTCGGTGCTCTAGGCGTTCAAACTTTTTGGCATAGCTACGGATTGTTCTTTTCAGCATAATTCTTATTAAAAGAAGAACGATTAATAGTGCAACTGACTGCACTAATTGAGAAGAATATTCTGTGATATTATCCATGTTTGTTAATTATTTTAATCCTAAGGAATCTCTCAAAGGTGCAAATTCATTTTGATTTTTATTCCAATAATCGATTTTCATTCGTTTGAGTTTTGTTGCAGTTGTTCGCAGTCTAACTGTATCATTTTTGTCTGAACCATTTATTTCTTCCCATTTTTCAATTTCATAGGGAAAGTTATTTTTGAAAAACAGCTTTAATTGGCGCTGCAAGTCTGGATAATTTAGGGTGTAAACAGTAATAGAGTCTCCCTGTTTCAAATTTGCAAAGGCATTGTACTCTTTTGTCTTTACATGCCGAAGTCGAATATATTCTAACGAAGGAATTATTTTTAGGTCTCCCGTGGGTAGTTCTTCGGGGTTTAAGCGAATTAAATTCCATAATTCATCCTCCAACCAAGTTTTTGGTAGTGTAAATTTTTGATCTCCTTCTCCTTCAAAGTACGAATGTTCCTGTATTTCAAATTCTTTTCTATTGTTGAGCTGCATATAAACTTGACCACACCATTCTTGAACACTGCTACTGAGTTTTAGGGCATGACCCGTCGTAGGAATGGGACTGAAAATACTATTCATAATGGAATACGGATAAATTCCAGTATTGAATTTCTTTGTTAAATTCAATTTCAACACAGGGATATTCTCTTCGGAAATATTATTGGCTTTTACCTGTGCATCCGGCAAAAAATCTTCGGTAACAAAGATGGTTACTGCGGTTCCCTCTCGAATTTCGCTATAACGCTCCTGCATCAATTGATAGGAAGTAATCTCGGCTCGCCCAGAAAACCAATAATCTTTAAATTCCTTTGAAATATTTCGCGGATTCTCCTTTCCTGAAGTGGTAATTTTCGAGGTGGTTTCCTTAGAAGTATTTTTTTCATCGGAAGAATTGCAACTGCCTAGAAATAGTATTAGAATAGAAATAAATATATAACGGGAAACATTCATTCAGCGAATTTCCTGCTAAAATACCAAAAAATCAACGGGTGGCAATGTCGTTTAAGGTTTTGTAAACAAGTCGAATGGGCAGCCCCATCACATTGAAATAGCAACCCTCTATTTTTTCAATTCCAATATATCCAATCCATTCCTGAATGCCATAACTTCCAGCTTTGTCAAACGGTTGATAGGTTTTGATGTAATAATCGATTTCTTCCTCAGAAAGAGTTCTAAACCAGACTTTGGTAACATCATTTACAGTTTTGTGAAATTCTTTGGAAGTGAAACAAACCGAAGTAATCACCTCGTGCATCTGGCCACTTAGTTTGCGAAGCATTTCTTTGGCATCCTTAATATCTTTAGGTTTTCCAATTGCTTCATCATTGAGCAACACAATGGTGTCGCTCGTAATTAAAATTTCGTTTTGCTTTAAATCAGTAAAGGCAGAAGATTTTAGTTTCGAGATATAATCCGTTATTTCAGTACGCTTCAGATTTGAGGGAAAAGTCTCATCGATTTTTCTTACATCAATGGTAAAATCCAAATCCAGTTCCTTGAAAAATGCTTGGCGTCGTGGAGAACCCGAGGCCAGTATTATTTTGTAGTTTTTGAGTTTTTCGCGAAGCATGGGGATTGTTTGTTAAAAGTTTCAAGTTTGAAGTTCCAAGTTTCAAGTTTCAAGTTTGAAGTTCCAAGTTCCAAGTTCCAAGTTTCTAGTTGTGGTTTCTACGGATACATATTTACTTTAAAATTGCAATCTGAAACAACAACAGTGAACAAATGCCCGTAAGCATAACTATTTTCAGAATGGTTGAAAGGAAGGCATAATCCTTTTGACTTTTGGCACTCCAAGTTTTGACGCAAAAATAGAGTAGTGGGGCAATAATAGCGAATAGAAAGTACAGCAATAAAACTTGTTGACTGTATAGATATTCGTACATATAAAAAACGACTCCAAATACCATTAAAACTCCCAAAACAAAAACGATGATTGTAGTTCTTTTTCTGCCTATGGCAATGGGAAGGGTATTCATTTCTCCTTTTTTATCGCCATTTATATCTTGTAGATCCTTTACTATTTCTCGAATAAAATTGAGAGAAAAAGCAAAGAGAGCGTAGTCTAGAACAATACTGAAAATAGTGGATTGGGTGGCTTGATTGGTAGGAGTAATGGCTGGCATTAAATCAAAAAGCCCAACGATAATAAGACTCATCGCCACTAATGCTGAAATCAAAATATTTCCAACTAAAAGAATTCCTTTTAAATAGGATGCATACAAATAGAGTAGGGCAGAGAAAACAATAAAAAGCGCCGAAAAAGCAGGTTTGCCGATGATATTGGCAAGATAGAATCCGATGGCGACCCCAACCACATTTAGTCCGATAAATAGATTATTCGCGCTTCTTTCGCTTATTTTCTTTCCGATCAGTACCTTATTCGGTTTGTTTATTTTGTCAATTTCTACATCGTAAATATCATTTATAACATTTCCCGCCGCCGCTATACACAGTGTGGAAATGACCAAAAGCGTAAACCCCCAAGCATCAAGGGTTATGTCAATTCCAAACGGCTTGAACAAGCCATATTTGATAAAAGACTGGGCCAGAGCAATAAAAATCAAATTTTGATAGCGGATGAGGTGGAGGTATTTCAAATTGAGTTATGAGTTATGAGTTATGAGTTCTGAATTGTTAATAATATATCAAATCAAAGTTGCCTGAGCCTGCCTGTCGTGTCTTGGCAGGCAAATGTTTTGAAAGCATTTAAAAAATTGAAATAGGACTAAGAATGTTTTTATTGCTTTCAAAACGTATCGAAGGCTAGTCATATCTAGCACTTACCCCATTTGCAATTGCCCATTTCCCTTGAACTTTCAGTACTTGTTCCAATACATCGCGAACACAACCTTTGCCGCCTTTTTTATGCGAAACGTATTTTGAAATGGTCTTGATTTCAGGAACTGCGTCTTGGGGACAGGTGGGAAGACCTACTTCCTGCATTATTTCAAAATCCGGTAAATCGTCACCCATATAGAGAACGTTTTCGGCCTTAAGATTATTGGTTTTTAAATATTCTTCCAAGATTTCGGTTTTATTGCTAGCTCCGAGGAAGATATCCTTAATCCCGAGATTTTGTAGTCGAACCCTCACCCCTTCATTGGTTCCTCCTGAAATAACACACACTTTGAATCCTTTTTCCACGGCGGTTTTAAGAGCATAACCATCTTTGACGTTCATGGTTCGGAACATTTCGCCTTCTGTATTCACATTTACGGTGCCGTCTGTAAGCACGCCGTCAACGTCGAAAATGAAAGTTGTTATTTGTTTTAGGTATTCTTTGTAACTCATATTTTCGTTTTTTAGCCACGAATTCACGAATATTTTTTAACTCGTGGAAATTCGGTAATTCTACTGATTTTTTAACGCCTCTGTAAATTGTTCGTAAAACTTTTTGTGTTCAATGTTTTCCAACAAATCCAAATGTTTTTCGATGGTTTTTTTGTCATTTCGTTTTGCTGGGCCGGTTTGGGCTTCTGCTGGCGATAGGTCTTCAATTTTGGAAGCTGTTTCTAAAATCAGAGGTTTCAATAAATCGAATGGGAGATTTTCATTTTCTAAAATGTCATTTCCGATCTGGTATAAATAATTGACGAAGTTATTTACAAAAACTGCTGCAAGATGCAGTTTCACTCTTTTTTCCGAAGAAATTTCCACGACGTTTTCCGAAATAGTATTAGCCAAAATTCTAAGTAAATTCAAGTCATCTGGATTTTCAGATTCCAGGCAAATTGGAATATTCGCAAAGTCAACATCTCTCTTTTTGGAGAATGTTTGTAACGGATAAAAAACTCCCCGCCTATTTTTATCTGAAAGTGTATTCATTGCAACGCCGCCAGACGTATGAACAGTGAGTTTACCTCTGAAAGGAAGACTTTCTGAAAAAGAAGCAATGGCATCATCTGGAATTCCGATTATATACACATCGGCATCCATGATTTCTGAAATGTCATCCGTAAACGGAATAGTATCCAAAGGGGAGAGAAAGCCGATAAAATTTCGATTAAAGACCTGTTTTACGGTAACACCTTCAGCTTTGCTCAGAGCGTGGCAGAGATGGTAGTTAAGATTTCCAAATCCCAAAAACACTACATTTATCATACTGCGAAAATAAGATTTTTTTAATTTTCAACGGAACACTTTGCGTTTTATCAATTTGATCTCGCCGTCCTGTTCCAGTTGTTTTATTGCTCTTATAACTGTTTCCACCCGAAGCCCTGTAAGATCGGCTATTTGTTGTCTGGTAAGTTCTACCTGAAACAGCTCGTGGGAACCGTATTTTCGTTTTAGAAAATCAATGAGCGTTAAAATACGATGTTCGGGAGTATGCACGGAGATTTCCTGGAGGATGGTTGCCTTATAGTACAGCCTTTTCGCAAGTGCTTTTGTGAATTTTAAATTTACCTCCGGGTTGTGGGTTAGGAGTTCAAAAAGTTTGGTTTTGGAGAGTTTGTAAAGCTGGGTTGGCTTAGAAGCCGAGGCAGAAGCTGGATAACTAAAATCTCCAAACAAAGGAGGTTCCCCAAAGCTGTCACCATCATAAAAGATTCCTTGAACAAATTCTTTCCCATTGTCATTCAGGTTAAACATTTTCACTTCCCCGGTCTTTATTTGATAATAGAAATGCGCTCTTGTTTTTTCCGAAAAAATCATTTCACCTGTACTGAACTTTTCAATGGTGGAATCGTAATCCAGCAACAGGTTTTCGGGAATCATATTCTTTTTATTTGCCCCAAAAGATTGAGGCGGTTCGAATTTGTAAATTTAGACATAAAACAATTAAACTTGAATGATATAATCCTCTTAACAATAAAAGAGAATATAAGATGAAGACGATTCCATGTGTTATTTTGACCTTCCGAAATTATTGTTTTAACAACATTGGGATGGAGTGCTATCAATTAAGTTTTTGCTTGTAATTTTGCCAATCAACTTGTTATTGATTTTGGTAACTTTGCGGTAAAAAGGAAAATGATAGAACGCGAAATTAAATCTAGAGAGGAAGTTTCTCTTTTAGTTAGAACATTTTATGCAAAAGTAAGGCAGGACGAACTTCTTGGCCCAATATTTAATGGTATAATAACAGATTGGGAAACCCATTTGGAGCTCTTGACAGATTTTTGGGAAACCAACCTATTCTTCAATAGAAAATACTTCGGAAACCCCATGCACGCCCATGTTGAAGTGGACAATAAATGTGGAAACACGATAAATGAAATGCATTTTGGAACTTGGATAAATTTGTGGGTTCAAACTATTGATGAGCTTTTTGCCCAAGATGACGAAAGAGCACAAGTTGCAAAAAACCGTGCCCGGCATATGGGAACTTTTCTCCATTTGAATATTTTTAATTCAAGGACATCTCCGCAAGCGAAATAGGTATATAATAGAATTATTTTTCGTTGATTATTCGTTATAGCTGAAAAATAATCACCTAAATAGTATTTCTGCATTTACAACCTTTTAGTCTTTAAATGGGTGAAAAATTCTTCGAAATTCTGTTATGTTAGAACTGGGTTTTTAATAGCTTAAATGGGCACAATTACCTAAATTTGCATCAAAATTTTTTACAATGCTAAAAAAAATAGCTTCTGTTCTTTTTTCTACCAGATTAACCGCCGTTCTTTTCCTTGTTTTTGCTGCTGCCATGGCTGTTGGAACATTTTTGGACTCTTCCTCTGAAACGCCACCTACTCCCTTTACTCGGGAACTTATTTATAATGCGTGGTGGTTTGAGGCGATAATGGCAATTTTCGTTATAAATTTCATCGGTAATATATTTAGATACAATCTTCATAAACGCAAAATGTGGGCTTCTTTGATGCTTCATCTTTCGCTCATACTCGTGATATTTGGGGCATTCGTTACCCGTTACATTGGTTTTGAAGGCGTAATGCATATCCGTGAAGGCCAGACGGAAAATTCCATTCTTTCCGAAGATACTTACTTAGATGTTTTTATTGATGGCGATTATATGGTCGATGGTGTTGCCCAACGCCGAAAATTGAAACCAAAGAAACTTCGTCTTTCAGAAAGACTGAACAATGATTTTAAAATCAAAACCGATTATAAAGGTCAGCCGGTTACCATTAAATTTAAAGAATTTATAAAAGGCGCCACAGAAGGATTGACTCCTGATGAGACTGGGGAGGAATATTTAAAAATCGTGGAATCCAGCGGTGGGGAACGCCATGACCATTGGGTCAAAGATGGCGAAGTTTCCAATATCCACAATGTTTTGTTTGCAGTAAACAAACCTACTGAGGGTGCTATAAATATTTCAACTACTGAGGATGGGGAATATACCATTTCCAGTCCCTTTGAAGGAGATTATTTACGAATGGCAGATCAGAAGGAAGGAGCAGTTGCCGCAGATAGCGTTCAAGTTTTCAATCTTCGATCGCTCTATCAATTGGGAGGGATGGGTTTTGTGGTTCCGGAACCGTTGACGAAAGGAAAATTTGGAGTGGTTAAAGCTGCACCGGGAGAATCGCATCAAGATGCACTTATCGTTGAAGTTACTTCGAAAGATGAATCCAAAACCGTTGCTTTGCTCGGTGGCAAGGGAAGTGCGCCCAGCCCAACTGAAACTGATATAGCAGGATTAAAAGTATATATGAGCTATGGATCTGAAAGTATTCCGCTTCCTTTTAGCATTACGCTGAATGAGTTTATTGCCGATAAATATCCAGGAACGGAAAAGGGATATTCTTCCTTCAAAAGTAAGGTTACTGTAATTGATGAGAACAATGAGCATTTTGATGCAGATATCTTTATGAACAATGTCCTTGACCACGACGGATATCGTTTCTTCCAATCTGGTTTCGATCCAGATGAGGGTGGAACAATTCTTTCCGTAAATCACGATTGGTGGGGAACTTGGATAACCTATATTGGTTATTTCTTTTTATATATCGGACTTCTTGCTATTCTTTGGAGCAAGCACAGCCGTTTTGGGAAGTTGGAAATCATGTTGGATCGTATCAAGCGCAAGAAAAAAAGTATGATGACCCTATTGGTTCTTCTTATTACTTTTTCGGGAATGGCGCAAGAACCAAGTTCCACATCCCACGCTTCAATTCCAAAGCAGGAAATTGATTCGCTGATCCTTGCAAACGCGGTTAGTAAAGAACACGCCGAAAAATTTGGACATTTGCTGATTCAGGATAACGGACGGATGAAGCCCATCAATACTTTTGCGAGCGAACTTTTACGAAAAGTTAGTAGAAGCGACCATTATGAAGGTCTGAATGCCGATCAAGTTTTTATTTCTATGTCTGAATTTCCACGACTTTGGGTAGAGGTGCCATTGATAGCCTTAAAGAGAGGAAATGATAGCATTCGCCACGTAGCAGGAGTTCCAGATGGACAGAAAAACATTTCCTTATTGGATCTTTTTGATCAAAAGGGCAATTATAAATTGGAACCTTATCTAGCCGCCGCTACTAGAACCACCACGCCCAACCAATATCAGAAGGATTTTATAAAAGCCCACGAAAACTTTTCGTTGCTGAATGCAGCTTTAAGCGGAAGTATATTGAAAATTTTCCCTATTCCGGGAGACGAAGGTAATAAATGGGTGTCCTATCCTGAATTGGGAGAAGCCAATATTAAGGGAATGGACTCTCTCTATGCCCGGAATATTCTTCCTATGTATTTTGACAGTTTGAAAAAGGCACGGGAAACAGGAGATTACACACAGGCAAATGAACTTTTGGAGAGCATTACCAATTTCCAGAAAAAATATGGGGCTGAGGTGATGCCTTCTGAAAATAAATTAAGGGCCGAGACTATTTATAACAAGGCAGATATCTTTAACCGTTTGTACAAATATTTTGGACTGTTTGGAATAATAATGTTCATCATTATAATTGCCCAGCTATTTAAAGATAGAAAAATACTCCGAAAGCTTATTACCGGTTTAAAGGTTTTGATGTGGATATTCTTTGCGCTTATGACCCTGGGGCTTGCGCTTAGATGGTACGTGAGTGGCCACGCTCCATGGAGCGATGCTTATGAATCGGTTATCTATGTAGCGTGGGCCACAGTTTTCTTTGGTCTGTCTTTCGGACGAAAAAGTGATCTTACCGTTGCTTCTACAGCGTTTGTTGGTGCCATAATTTTATGGGTTGCACACGAAAACTGGTTAGATCCTTCTATCGCAAACCTACAGCCTGTTTTGGATAGTTATTGGTTGATGATCCACGTGGCCGTTATTGTTATGAGCTATGGACCTTTTACGTTAGGGATGATATTGGCAGCAATCTCTTTATTGCTAATGATTTTTACCACCAAGAAGAATTACAGTTTAATGGAGATTAACATTAGCGAACTTACGGTTATTACCGAAATGGCTCTTACTGCCGGTTTGGTGTTATTGACCATCGGAAACTTTTTGGGAGGCCAATGGGCCAACGAGAGTTGGGGCCGTTATTGGGGCTGGGATCCAAAGGAAACTTGGGCTTTGATCAGTATTATGGTTTATGCGTTTGTAATTCACGCTCGATTGGTTCCAGGTCTTCGAGGACGTTGGACATTTAATGTGTTTGCACTTTTTGCCTATGCTTCCATTATGATGACTTATTTTGGAGTAAATTTTTACTTGAGCGGCTTACACTCCTATGCTAGTGGAGATGCACCTGCTACACCAACTTTCGTTTGGTGGATTACGTTATTTGCAGTGATTCTGAGTACGGTGGCTTATTTTAGGCATAAGAAGTTTTATGGGAAGAAGAAGAAATCTAGAAAGTCGGTGAAATAATACCATACACCATCAGGATAAATTATCGGGTGGCTAGAAATAAACTAGGGTCGGAACTTCGTGAAAGTTCCGACCCTTTATTTATTTAAGTATCGCCTTGTTAAACGACGGAGTTCAGATTTTCTGGCTATCTAGCACATTATTTAAAAATTTCAAAGGAAGATGTTTCTGTAAGAACTGCGTCATCGTCTTCTAAATGGTTATTGGTATTGGCTTTCATAACAATATCTGGATTACTTGATGTTTGCCAGTCGTCGAATCGATATGTAAAAGTGTTATCATCTCCGGATATCATATCATAGAAGGCCATAAATGAGACAAATAGCATACTTGAATCAGCAGCGGTTACTCTGGGAGCCTTAAAAATCATGGTAGCATCGTTAATTGAGCCACCAGTTAAACTAGGTGTTATAAGTTTCACAACTTCCAGAGCCCCACTCTTCACCGTTGGAAAAGGTATGGTTCCCAGTTCCTCATTCTGGAGCCATCCTTCAATCCACTCAAATTCACCAATACCGGTGTAAGCATCTATTGATTCATCATATTGGAGTGAAACGGTGACTTTAATTTCTTCATAGGTTTGTGCCTCAGGAGTTACGTTGGTGACTGTAGATTTGAAACGCAACGTCAATGAATCTCCATCAATGCACGGACCTAGCGCGCCTTGGGCGTTTACAAGATCCATCATTTCTGCCCAGACCATTGACATAGCAGCATATAACCAATCTGGGTCAGGGCCATAATTATCACTTATTACTGAATGTTCAATAATGCCAGTGTCAACATCGATATAATTGAGTTGTACAGTTCTAATATCCTGTTCTGGTGCATTATGAATAGTAAACTTAAACATTTTTAGTGCCGGTCGCATTTCTAAGCCTTGGTCGGAGCAAAAATTGGGATTTTCGTTTTTCCACTTAAGCGAGGGTATGACATGATTATTTGCACCCAGCCACATTTTGGCGGTCATTGTTTCACCATCACCAATATCTACGACCATATAATCGCTAGCCAATGCCAAAAGATCGGAGATCTTCCCTCGCCTCGATCAGCAGGTGGTTCAGGTTGGGGAAATTCCAGACCTGAGTCCAGAATAACTTGGGCAATGGTTTCTATTAAATAGCTTTCATCAAAGCTTTCTTGTGGATTCTCATTCTTATCATCTTTGCTACAGGAAAGGAGTGAAGCGGCAGTAAAACAAGAAATTATAAAGTATCGAAAAAATGAATGTTTCATAGGTATTGGAAGTTTAATTGACTATTGTTTTTTATAGATTATAATTCAATTTGAATTTTTGGTTGGCTCAACTTGAATCGAATTAAATTCAATCATTAATATCTGAGATAATTTACAATAAAATTGGGATGTAAAGACCTTGAGCGAGTATTCAGTAGGTTTGACTTAGTAAATGGCTGGATTCATTGTTTTTTTGGTTGCACGGGCACAATGTTTGGATGTAATTGTTGCCATTTCTTATTAATGACTACCAAAAAAAATCCCCCTAAAAAGGAGGACTTTGGGTTAAATCTTTAAAGGTCTTATTTATAAGAGCTCGTCCAATTTCTTTTTAAGCATCGGATCCGAAGGTCGCGGTGCATCGGCATCCACAATGTTCCCATCGGGATCGATCAATATAAATCGGGGGATTCCCAAAAATTCCGTAATCCTGCACAAACTTGGAATTCCAGTTATTGTCTGCCATAAGTTGGATTCCAGCGAGAGATTTATCATTGACCATTTGTTTCCACTTCTCATAATCCTTCGGCTCATCGATGGATATGCTGACAAATTCGATATTTTTTCCATGATAGTCTTTCTCCGTTTCTTTCAAGGCAGGGATTTCTCTCAGGCAAGGTCCGCACCAAGTGGCCCAAACATCTATATACACATATTTTCCTTTTAGGTCGGCAAGACTGGTGGTACCTCCTTTATAGTTTTCATAATCGAAAGTAGGCGAGGGTTTGCCTTCCGTTATGGTCTTTAACTTGTTATACCGTTCTGTGAGTTTCACCAGATTTTCGGGATTCGGATTGGAATTTTTATAAATGTTGAACACCTCATCCATATTTTTATTCGGTTTAAGACCGAATTGCAGATAATCTACCATTATTTTATCCTTGGCATATCCATCAGGCAAAGAATCATCTACTTTTTTCACAAATAACAGCGTGTGATCATTGTCCCCACTCTCATAAGTATCTTCATTTACCAAGCGATTAAAATGGGCATCCAAAAGATTCTGATAAGCAGTTGAGTTACGATATGCAACAGTATCTTTAAAATTTATTTCTTTCAAGGGGTCGTAAAAGGTGCTGCCAACCTGATAATCTTCTATTCCCGTTAGGTAGCGATGTGCATCCAGATAAGTTTCTATCTGTGTTGCCTTGGAATACAAATCCTCTTTTTTTGATATTTTTTCAAAATTCGGATTGGAAATGTTGTTAGTAGCATAAAGGCTATCCAATGATTTTTGATTGGCATCCAATTTCTTCATAAATGTATCTTCATCTGAAGAATAGAGATCCTTAAAGTCTAAGTGCTTTTCGTTCCAAAGATATTTTTGGGCCAAATAATTATTGACATTTGCAAGATCTCCGGAAAATTTCAGGGATTCGTCAAATTCTCTTGCATCGATATCCACCGTAAGGTTTTTCCCTTTTTCCAAATAAATTTCTGTTCGTTCCCTGCCCACGTACAACTGATAAAAACCGTCGTTTTTAAGGTGTAAAGTATCTGAGAATTTTCCTTCTGGAGAAATTGGAGTCTTTACTTCCATGTCATTTCCGCGGATCACGACGTTTTCTGCAGAGTTGTTTTCAATTGTCCCGTTAATTACGGAATAACTTGGTTCTTCCTTCTGTGTACAGGAAAAAAGAAATAGTGCCAATATGAGGTACGCTAACTGTTTCATTTGATGAATACTTTTATTCCTTAGAATATAAAATTTTGTTTTGAATCTCCTCTTTGCGAACATCCTTTTAATGTCACATTTTCGTGATCCCTTAAAGGAATGAAAAGACTCCGGTGAAATCTTTGGATCTAATCTATAAAATTACCATTCTCAATATCAAATTTAAGCCATCAGTTTGTTAAAATTTTTCCATTACTTAATTCCTCGGAAAGCCTGATTTCCTTTACGATGTGCATCTTTTTGGACAATTTCGCTGAGTCCACCCATTTAAAATCGTTATTTTTGCGCAAATTTGACTGCCATGCAAGAAACACATTACATTAGTTCTGAGATCCTGGATTTATCCAACATTAAGGAGATTCTGGAAAACCATAAGAAGTTGGCACTCTCTGAAGAAGCCCAGTTAAATATAAATAAGTCTAGAAACTACTTGGTGCACAAAATGAAGGATAACGAAACTCCTGTTTATGGTATCAATACCGGTTTTGGTTCCCTATGTAATGTAAAAATTCCTGCCGAGGGATTCTCTCTAGATTACAAGAAAACTTGGTAATGTCTCACGCTTGCGGCACAGGGAGCCTCGTTCCCAAGCCAATTATAAAGCTAATGCTTCTTTTAAAAATTCAATCGCTTAGCTATGGGTATAGTGGAGTTCAATTGGAGACGGTGCAAAGATTGATTGATTTTTATAATAACGAAGTATTACCGGTTATTTATACTCAGGGTAGTTTAGGTGCCTCAGGAGATTTAGCTCCGTTGGCCCACCTATCACTTCCTCTTTTAGGTAAGGGTGAAGTGTATTGGAGTGGAGAAAGAATTCCCGCCGATAAAATATTGAAGAAATTTGATTGGGAACCTATTGCTCTTAAAGCTAAGGAAGGGTTGGCCCTACTTAATGGCACCCAGTTTATGACCGCTTATGGAGTGCATTGTCTATTAAAAAGTTATAAACTATCCTATTTGGCCGATTTGATAGGAGCCATTTCAATCGATGCATTTGATTGCAATATGAGTCCATTTAATGCTTTGGTTCATTTGATACGACCTCATAGAGGACAAGTGAAGACTGCCGAAAGATTTCTTGAATTTCTGAGTGGAAGTGAAATTGGGAAATCGGATAAGAAAAATGTTCAGGATCCATATTCCTTTAGATGTATTCCTCAGGTGCATGGTGCTACGAAGGACACTATCCATTTCGTGCATAAAACATTTAAAACTGAAATGAATTCGGTTACCGACAATCCCAATATTTTTGTCAAGGAAGATTTGATCATTTCAGGCGGGAACTTTCACGGTCAGCCTCTCGCACTTGCGTTGGATTATTTGGCCATTGCCATGTGTGAAATAGGAAATATTTCTGAAAGAAGAATTTATCAATTGGTGTCTGGATTGAGAGAATTGCCGGCATTCTTGGTGAATAATCCAGGTTTGAACAGCGGATTTATGATCCCTCAATATACCGCAGCGAGTATTGTAAGCCAAAACAAACAATTGGCAACACCATCTTCGGTAGATTCCATCGTTTCGTCCAATGGGCAAGAAGACCATGTGAGTATGGGCGCCAATGGAGCGACAAAATGCTTACAAGTGATTGAGAATATCGAAACCATTCTTGCCATTGAATTGATGAATGCCTCCCAAGCACTAAGGTTTCGTGAGCCTAAAAAATCTTCTCCCTTTTTGGAAGCTTTTCTCAAGCCATACCGATCGATTGTCCCCTTTATTGAAGAAGACCACGTTATGGCGGATGATATTCACGCCAGCATCGCCTTTCTGTCCTCCTTGGATGTGGATCCAGAAATTATGTTTGAATAAGAAGTATTCGTCTTTCCTGGCTTCCGTAGATTTTTGAACCCAAAGAAGTTATGATCTATTCTGTGCAGATTATTAGCATATTATTTCTAAAATAATTTCCACTTTGGGTGTGCTTAAATGTTTTTTGATTATTTGAATTGAAAAAAGTTGAACTCCACTGGAGTTCTAAATATAGATGGATTCGTTTTTCCTCGAATAAAACCTTCATTTCATTTCGGTTGTATTCGAGGTTATCGATATTATACCATTTTAAGTTTATAATGCCCCGATTGTTTCTACAAGGTATAATGCCGGTTTAGATCCTCCTCGGCGGACAAGTTTTAAGGAGCACCTCTGCGACATCTAAAATCATAATCGGTATTAAACCTCTTCGAGGTTATTGGTTACAGTTCTTTTTATTTTTTGTGGCATGACCCCGGAGGGGTCTAATATGGATAACCCCACACAAACGTAGTGCCGTGCGGGGTAATAATGCATCTATTCGACAGAACCCCGTAGTGGGTTCAACATTCAAAACTTCTTTAAGTTGGGTGTTCCAGTGCGGAAGTCAGGAGAGATCTTATTCTTTTATAAGAAGAAAAAAAATCCCCAAGATTTCTCTCGGGGATAAGTAATTTATTGGTTTTTCAACCGGCTAAGACTCAGTGGCCTTCTTCTGTTTTTTGATGCTTATTATCAATTCGCCTTTTTCTTCATCCAGTTCCATTGAAATTACATCTCCTTCGTGCAGTCCACTGTTAATAATCTCTTCAGCCAAAGCATCCTCTATATATTTTTGGATCGCCCTGTTTAAAGGTCTTGCGCCGTATTGTTTATCGAAGCCTTTTTCCGCAATAAAGTCTTTTGCCTTATCAGCCAGATTTAGGGTATATCCAAGATCCTTAATGCGCAAATAAAGCTTATCAAGTTCTATGTCAATAATTTTATGGATATCTTCTTTTTCCAAAGCGTTGAAAACCATCACATCATCAATTCGATTTAGAAATTCAGGAGCAAAGGTTTTTTTCAGAGCGTTTTCAATAACACTTTTTGTATAGGTCTCTTCTTGTTCCTTTTTTGCCGAGGTTCCGAAACCAACACCTTGTCCAAAATCCTTAATTTGACGGGCTCCAATGTTGGAGGTCATTATGATTATCGTATTTCTGAAATCGATTTTTCGTCCTAAACTATCTGTCAAATAACCATCATCCAACACCTGCAAAAGCATGTTGAAGACGTCTGGATGGGCCTTTTCAATTTCATCAAGCAAAACAACTGCATAGGGCTTTCTTCTGATTTTCTCAGTTAACTGTCCACCTTCTTCATAACCCACATATCCTGGAGGTGCACCCACTAAACGGGAAATCGCAAATTTCTCCATATATTCACTCATATCAATTCGAATGAGCGCATTGTCTGAATCAAACAGCTCACGGGCCAGTACTTTTGCCAGTTGGGTTTTACCTACTCCCGTTTGTCCAAGGAAAATAAAAGATCCAATAGGTTTGTTCGGGTCCTTCAGTCCTGCACGATTTCTTTGAATGGCTTTTACCACCTTCTCAACCGCTTCGTCCTGTCCAATCACCTTTCCTTTAATACGGTCGGGGAGAGCAGCGAGTTTGGTGCTTTCGGTTTGGGCAATCCTATTAACCGGAATTCCTGTCATCATAGAAACCACTTCTGCTACGTTCTCTTCAGTAACGGCAACTTTGTTCAGTTTTGAATCAGCCTCCCAAGCCGCCTGTTCTTCTGCGAGTTCTTTTTCTAGGTTTTTTTCATCATCCCGAAGTTTTGCCGCTTCTTCGTATTTCTGTTTTTTGACAACAGAATTTTTAAGCTCCCGAACTTCCTCCAGTTTTGCCTCAATTTGAAGTATTTTTTCTGGAACGTGGATGTTGGTGATATGAACTCTAGAGCCTGCTTCGTCCAAAGCATCAATAGCTTTGTCTGGAAGAAAACGTTCGGTCATATACCGATTTGTGAGTTTTACACAAGCCAGAATTGCCTCATCGGTATATTCTACATTGTGGTGGGATTCGTATTTATCCTTAATATTCATTAGTATTTCTACGGTTTCCTCCACGCTTGTGGGCTCTACCAATACTTTCTGGAAACGTCTTTCTAGAGCACCATCTTTTTCGATATACTGTCGGTATTCATCGAGGGTTGTCGCACCAATACATTGTATCTCGCCCCTGGCAAGAGCCGGCTTGAACATGTTGGAAGCATCGAGAGAACCCGTTGCGCCTCCTGCGCCAACAATTGTATGGATTTCGTCGATAAATAGAATGATGTCGTCGTTCTTTTCAAGTTCGTTCATTACGGCTTTCATTCGCTCCTCAAATTGACCTCGGTATTTTGTGCCGGCCACAAGACTGGCTAAATCCAAAGTAACAACGCGTTTGTCGTAGAGAATTCGAGAGACTTTTCGTTGTATAATACGAAGAGCAAGACCCTCTGCTATTGCAGATTTTCCAACACCTGGTTCTCCAATAAGAAGTGGGTTGTTTTTCTTTCTACGGCTTAGAATTTGGGAGACTCTTTGAATCTCGTTTTCTCTTCCTACCACAGGATCCAGTTTTCCCTCTTCTGCTAGTGAAGTGAGATCCCTTCCGAAATTGTCCAGTACCGGAGTTTTAGATTTTTTATTGGCTTTGGAAGCTCCACCCAAAAATAGGTTTTCCTTCCCAGCATCTCCTGCTGAGGTATCGTCATCGTTAGGAAACGATTCGGCACTTGGAGATTCTATGTAATCATCATCGTTGGTGATCATAAGCTTAAATTGGTCTTTAACGGCATCATAATCAATCTTCATCTTGTTCAACAATTTTGTCGTTGGGTCGTTTTCATTGCGCAAAATGCACAAAAGCAAATGCGCGGTATTAATGGAAGTGCTTTGGAAAAGCTTGGCTTCCAAAAATGTGGTCTTCAAGGCTCTTTCTGCCTGTCGAGTAAGATGTAAGTTCCTTTTGTCATTGGTCGTCGTTGTGACTGCAGAATTTGCGGGGCTCAAAATCTCTACTTTCCTGCGCAGATGGTTTAAATCTATCGCAAGTGCATTTAAAATTGTTACCGCTTTTCCGCTGCCATCACGCAATAGTCCCAGCATCAAATGTTCCGTCCCAATGAAATCATGTCCTAGGCGGAGTGCTTCTTCCTTGCTATAAGCAATTACGTCTTTTACTCTTGGTGAAAAATTATCATCCATGTTTTATTATCCTTTCTTCTTTAAACTACTAAATTACCCAAATTAGGTCAAAAACCATTCCTATTTCAGATCAATTTAGTAAAAGGACGAAAACTAAATGGAAATTCAAAGCTTACACCACTATACTTATTAACGAATCTACTGTTACTTTTTGTTAATAAATCGTGATTTTTGACCGGCAAAAACCCTCCTTAAACCTACTAGAATATGTATCTTGCTCCTTAATTTATTAACGATCAATAAACGTATATTTTTATGGCTGAAGGAGAAAAAGTAATTCCCATAAACATTGAAGATGAGATGAAATCGGCATACATCGATTATTCGATGTCGGTCATTGTGTCACGAGCTTTGCCAGATGTTCGTGATGGTATGAAGCCCGTTCATAGAAGGGTTTTATTTGGAATGCACGAATTGGGGATTAGAGCTACAGGTGCACATAAAAAATCGGCTAGAATTGTTGGGGAGGTTTTAGGGAAATATCACCCGCACGGTGATACTTCCGTTTATGATGCAATGGTAAGAATGGCCCAGGAATGGAGCTTGCGATATATGCTGATAGACGGTCAAGGAAACTTTGGCTCGGTCGATGGCGATTCGCCTGCAGCAATGCGATATACTGAAGCGCGGATGCAGAAAATTTCTGAGGATATGTTGGCGGATATCGATAAAGATACCGTAGATCACCAACTCAATTTTGATGATACCCTTAATGAGCCCACAGTTTTACCAACGCGGGTTCCTGGGCTTTTAATAAATGGTGCCAGTGGAATCGCCGTGGGTATGGCCACCAATATGCCACCCCATAATCTTACAGAGGTTATAAACGGTACAATTGCTTATATAGAAGACAACGATATTGATATCGACGGTCTGATGCAACACATTAAAGCCCCCGACTTTCCAACGGGTGGAATAATTTATGGCTACGAAGGCGTTCGCGAAGCATTCCACACAGGAAGAGGACGAGTGGTAATGCGGGCCAGAGCCAGTTTTGAAGAGGTGAACGGTCGTGAGTGTATCATTGTAACCGAGATACCCTATCAAGTGAATAAGGCTGATATGATTAAAAAAACGGCCGATCTTGTCAATGAAAAGAAAATAGAAGGTATATCCAATATCCGTGATGAGAGTGACCGAAAGGGAATGCGGATCGTATATATTTTAAAACGGGATGCAATTCCAAATATAGTTCTAAACACGCTTTATAAATACACCGCGCTACAATCCAGTTTTAGTGTGAACAACATTGCTTTGGTCAAAGGAAGGCCGCAAATGTTGAACTTAAAAGAGCTGATCCATTATTTTGTAGAGCACCGTCACGAAGTAGTGGTGCGCCGTACCGAATATTTACTTCGAAAAGCAGAGGAACGCGCCCATATTTTGGAAGGTTTAATTATTGCCTCAGACAATATTGATGAGGTAATCCGCTTGATTCGTGCATCTTCAAATGCTGATGAAGCTAGACAAAAGCTGATAGACGCGTTCAAGCTTTCCGAAATTCAGGCAAAAGCGATTGTAGAAATGCGTCTCCGTCAGTTAACTGGCCTAGAACAGGATAAACTCCGAACTGAGTACGAAGAGTTAATGAAAACCATTGAGGATTATAAAGAGATCCTTGCCAACGTAGAAAGACGTATGGAGATTATTAAGGATGAGCTTGCTGAAATTCGAAATAAATACGGTGATGAGCGCCGTTCGACAATAGAATATGCTGGAGGCGATGTGAGCATTACAGATCTTATTGCTGATGAGCAAGTGGTAATAACTATTTCGCACGCAGGTTATATCAAGCGAACCTCGCTTACAGAATATAAAACCCAACATAGAGGAGGAGTAGGTCAAAAAGCTTCTGCTACAAGAAACGAGGATTTCCTCGAACATCTTTTTGTGGGGACCAATCATCAATATATGCTGTTCTTTACCCAAAAAGGGAAATGTTATTGGATGCGGGTTTTTGAAATTCCGGAAGGAACTAGAACTTCAAAAGGACGTGCGATTCAAAATTTGATCAATATTGAGCCTGATGATAGTGTAAAAGCCTTTATCAACACTCAAGATTTGAAAGATGAAGAGTATATAAACAGTCATTATGTAATTATGGCAACGAAAAAGGGCCAAGTTAAAAAGACTTCCCTTGAACAATATTCCCGACCGCGAACCAACGGGATCAATGCAATAACTATTCGGGAGGACGATGAGCTATTGGAAGCCAAACTCACTACGGGCGATAGTCAAGTAATGCTCGCCGTGAGATCTGGAAAAGCTATTCGTTTTGAAGAAGAAAAAACCCGACCCATGGGAAGAAATGCTTCGGGAGTTAGAGGAATTACCCTTGGCAGCAAGGACGATGAAGTTATAGGGATGATTGCTGTTAATGATGCCGATTCCGACATACTTGTGGTTTCAGAAAATGGTTACGGAAAACGATCGTCCATTGATGATTATCGCATTACCAATCGAGGTGGAAAAGGCGTGAAAACGATTAACGTTACCGAAAAAACAGGTAAATTAGTAGCCATCAAGAATGTAACTGATGAAGACGACCTTATGATAATCAACAAATCGGGAATTGCAATTAGAATGGCTGTTTCTACCCTACGGGTAATGGGACGGGCCACTCAAGGCGTTCGTTTAATAAAAGTAAGGGAAGATGATGCTATTGCAGCGGTTGCCAAAGCGATGAAAGATGAGGAGGAGGTATTATTGGATGAGGAGCTGGAAGAGGATATTGATAATAATGGCACTATTCTTGACTCAGATGATGAACAAAGCGAGAATAACGAATAAATCCTTAAAAATGAAACGTTCAAAAATCTATTCTTTGCACAAAGAGGAATTATAAATTGGATGTTTCTTTTTATCTTTAGAAAAACAAAAATTATTAAACAGATGAAAAAAAGATTTTTAATAGCCGGACTGGCACTAGTCACTGCCATTTCCTTTGGGCAAAAGAAGGAAATAAAAAAAGCCGAAAAAGCAATAAAATCCAACCAATTCAGTGAAGCCATAACTTATCTTGGTGAGGCTGAATCCGAACTTGGTTCTGTGGATAATGACATGAAAGCTCAGTTTTATGCCACTAGAGGGGAAGCAAAGCTTGGCCTTGCAAAAAAAGACCATCAGAAATTGCTAGCTGCAGCTGCGGATTATGAAATGGCTTTATCTCTTGATCCTAAAATAGAGTCTCAGATGGAAGCACAATTTCAGAATTTGAGGGTTGCCCTCATTAATGCTGCAATGGATGACCAAAATGCTCAGAATTTTAAGCCAGCCACGGAGAAATTGTATGCTCTTTATTTGGTGTCGAAAAATCCAGGTGATTTATATTTTGCCGCGGGGAATGCTGTAAATGGCCATGATTATTATACCGCATTAAAATATTATCAAATGCTTTTGGATAAAGGATATTCTGGAGAAGAGGAAGAATATGTCGCCACAGATAAGACTACAGGAGAGGTAAGACCTTTTGGAAGTAAGAGCTTACGGGATCTTGCCGTAAAGAGTGGGGAATATATCAAGCCTGAAATCAGAAAAACCGACTCACGAAAAGGTGAAATCCTTCGAAATATGACCCTTATGTATATTGAGGAGGGGAACAACGAAAAAGCCGCTGCTTTAATGAAATCGGCTCGTGCTGAAAGCCCGAATGATGTTCAACTAATGCGCGCAGATGCGTACATGAGTTATAAAATGGGGGACATAGCCCGATATAATGATCTTTTAACCCAGATTGTTGCTACAGATCCAGATAATCCCGAAATCTACTTTAATCTTGGAGTCGGTGCTGGTGAAATGGGCAATAAGGAAAAGGCTATCAAGTATTATGAAAAAGCCTTGGAATTGAAACCTGATTACGAAGGAGCCTTGATTAATATTTCAGTATTGAAACTATCGGAAGAGGATGCTTTGGTGGAAGAAATGAACAGTTTAGGAAATACCGCAGCAGATAACAAAAGATATGATGAGTTGAAAAAGGAGCGTCAAAGAATCCAAT
Organism: Aequorivita sp.; assembly: GCA_034676445.1. GTDB lineage: Bacteria > Bacteroidota > Bacteroidia > Flavobacteriales > Flavobacteriaceae > Aequorivita. Next base: position 415,609 of record JAUCCE010000005.1, on the reverse strand, counting down.
CCGAAACTTTACCGTATTTGGAAAGGGCCTATAAGATCAATGCCAATAACGCAGAGGTGGTCCGAACCTTGATGAACATCTATGGCCAATTAGGTAATGATGCAAAATATCAAGAAATGAAAGCCAAGTTTGATACTCTGAAAGAGCAATAATTAGCAAATAGTTAAACAAAAAATCCCCCGAAATTTCGGGGGATTTTTTGTTTTAGACAATTCTTTTGATCACTCTCAATCTATGCGTGTGCCTGCGCATATCATAATTAAAAATCCCACTGTGATCCAATCTATCGATTCGAACCTTTCCGTGTGCGTGGATAATATAGTTATCCTCCATAATGATTCCCACGTGGGTTATTTTTCCTTCTTCGTTATCAAAAAAGGCCAGATCTCCAGGTTCACTTTCCTCAATAAAACTTAAGGCTTCACCTTGAGTGGCTTGTTGACTGGCATCGCGGAACAATTTATGGCCATTCAGTTTATAGACCATCTGGGTAAAACCGCTACAATCAATTCCAAAAGGAGTTTTGCCGCCCCATAAGTAGGGTGCGTTCAAATAGGATACTGCAGATGTTATTAGGTGTTCTTTTGGAAGATTTCCGAAAACCGTTTTTCCCTCGAAAGAATGGTTCAAACTTTCCGATCCGGAAACGCTACTTCCGATACATATTGACAACAAATGATTCGTTTCACTTGTTACAAAATCTACCATGTCTGATGACAAAATAAGCTGCTTTGTTTCAAGTTCGGAGTAGGAATCCTCGCTAATGTTCAGGTATTGCTTATTATCCAACCAACCTTCATAGCCATCAAACGCAATGCGGATATAGCTCCATTTTTTTCGTTTTTCCAAAACTTTGAAATGTTCCCCGTAAAGCAGTTGGCTTACCATTTCGCTCAGATCCGTAGGCTCCGCGCGAAGTGGAACAATGCTTAGGTTGCAGACACCGTATTCCATTCAGGATTGTTTGAGAGTTTTCTGAAATATGGATTAAGCTCTTTCTATAACCATTGCAGAAGCACCTCCTCCACCATTACAGATGGCAGCCGCTCCAATTTTGGCATTGTTTTGTTTCAATACATTCAGAAGGGTTATAACAATTCTAGCACCGCTACAGCCTAGGGGATGACCTAAAGAAACCGCACCTCCATTGACGTTTACATTGTTGTCCTTCAAACCTAGGATTTTCATATTGGCAAGTCCCACTACCGCGAAGGCTTCGTTGAATTCAAAGTAATCTACATCTTTAATATCTACTCCAGCTTTTCCAAGTGCTTTTGGAAGGGCTTTGGCCGGAGCTGTTGTGAACCATTCTGGCTCCTGTGCAGCATCGGCATAACCTTTTATATAGGCTAATGGAGCAAGGCCCAATTCTTTTGCTTTAGCTTCACTCATCAAAACCAGTGCAGCGGCACCATCGTTGATAGTTGATGAGTTGGCCGCGGTAACGGTTCCATCTTTTGTAAAGGCAGGACGCAAAGATGAAATTTTATCCATCTTCACATTTTTGAACTCCTCATCTTCTGAGACAATTATTGGTTCGCCACGTCGTTGGGGCACTTCCACAGGCACTACTTCCTCTTTAAATTTCCCATCGGCCCATGCTTTTGCGGAACGTTCATAAGACTGTATAGCGAAAGCATCTTGTTCTTCTCTTGAAAATTTATATTCCGTTGCGCAAAGGTCGGCACAAGTTCCCATGGCATCGTTGTTGTAAGCATCTACCAAACCATCTTTTTGCATGCCATCGATTAAAGTAGTTGGGCCAAATTTGGTTCCATTTCTCATTTGCACATAGTGAGGGATATTGCTCATACTTTCCATTCCACCGGCAACGATTATATCGGCATCACCTAATGCAATTGATTGCGCAGCCATCATAATAGACTTCATTCCTGAGGCACAAACCTTGTTCACGGTAGTACAGGGAACTGAATCGGGGAGACCCGCGCCCAAAGCAGCTTGTCTAGCCGGCGCTTGACCTACTCCTGCCTGAACTACATTGCCCATAAACACTTCTTGGACTGAAGAAGGATCTAGGTTAATTTTTTCCATCGCTCCTTTAATGGCGGCTGAGCCAAGTTGAACTGCTGTTAAGGAAGAAAGACTTCCTAAAAAACTTCCAATTGGTGTTCTGGCTGCGGAAACTATTACTACTTTATTACTCATATTATTGGTTTTTAACGATTCAAATAAGGACTGCAAAATTACGGATTTTTAACTTAAATATCAATCCAACCTTAAACGTTTTTGAGGTTCGGTGCATAGTACGAATGGTAGTCAACTTCTGAGGATTGGATTGGGTTCAACAAATTTTGTTATTTCGAGAGAAAGATTCTATTTCTAAAATTTGAGATTGTTGACAACCTTCCTGTTTCCGCATTAACACAACATGCCCAATGTTTGGAGATTTGAGGGTCATTAGTTCATAATTCTGAATTCATAATTCAGAATTTTCGATATTCCGTTCCTTATTGATACCTTTACTCTAAGCTATTTCAATATGAAGAATCTTTTTTCCTTTTTTGCCAAAAATCAATCCCTGATTTATAAGGTTTTTCTTTTTATAGTGTCCACACTCTTGCTCATCTATCTTTTGCCAAAGGGGGGACAGTTCAAATACAATTTTCAGAAGGGAAAACCTTGGCAGTACGAAAATCTCTATGCACCCTTTAGTTTCTCAATTAAAAAAAGCGATGAAACCCTTAAGAAGGAACAGCAGGAAATCCGCGATAACTCCATTCCATATTTTGACTTTGACACGGAAACAATTAATGATGTTGAAGAGAACTTTCACGACAATCTTGAAATACAGTATGTTGACAGTCTTTATAATACTTCAAAGAGAACGCTGGAAAAATTGGGTGATAGGATTATTAAGGAAATATATGAAAATGGGGTCTCCGATGAAATTCTCCCATACAATGATGATAAATTAATTTATCTAAAAAGAGGAAATGAGATAGAAGAACGCAATTACTCCCAACTTTTCAAAAAGGAAAATCTCGATAAAAAGGTAAGGGAGGTTGTTGAAAAAAATAAAGCCGAGGATATTCAACCTCTGCTTTACAGTCTGCTCAACGAATCGTTGATTCCCAATGTAAAGCTGAATAACAAACTGACCCAGGCGTCCATAGATGCTGAATTAAAAGCTTTGAATCCCAATCGTGGAGTTATCGAAAAAGGAGGCCGGATAATTGCCAAGGGCGAGGTGGTAGAGGGAGATAAATATCAGATTTTAGAATCTCTAAAAGCCGAGTACCAAAGTCAAATTTGGAGTAAGAATAATTATTTATGGCTTCTTGTTGGCTATTCATTGTTGGTTTCACTAGTGTTCTTGATGTTGTTTTTGTTTCTAAAAAAATATCGTCCGGAAATTTATCACAACAATACCAAGGTCACTTTTATATTTTTCAATATCTTTTTGATGGTTTTCCTGACCACCTTGATTGTTAAGGTGCACTCAGATTATGTATATGTTATCCCTATATGTATTCTTCCTCTTATTCTCAAAGCTTTCTTCGATCCACGTGTAGGGCTATTTGTCCACGTCTTGACTGTGTTGCTTCTCGGGTTTATTGTTCCCAATAGCTTTGAATATATGTTTTTGCAGTTTATAGCGGGAATAGTTACCATTTTAACCGTTTCTGAATTGTATAAAAGAGCAAATTTGTTTATCTCCGTAGGACAAATCACGTTGGTCTATATTATAGGATTTTTTGCTTTTTATGTTATTCAGGAAGGGAATATACAAACGATGCCTATTGAGAATTTCGGGTATTTCATTCTTTGTGGTTTGGCTACTTTGTTCGCCCATCCGCTCATTTATTTTTACGAAAAATTGTTTGGATTGGTCTCCGATGTTTCCCTCTTGGAGTTGAGCGATACCAATTCAAAACTGTTGAAAGAACTTTCAAACAAGGCACCGGGTACTTTTCACCATTCGCTGAACGTCGCAAATTTGGCGGAAGCATCTGCAAATGAAATTGGTGCAAATAGCATGCTGGTGCGAGTAGGGGCTTTATATCATGATATTGGTAAAATGCTCAACCCGACGATGTTTACAGAGAATCAGGTGAATTCCGTTAATTCGCATACCGAGATGGATCCGAAGGAAAGCGCTCGAATTATAATCGATCACGTAATAAAGGGGATTGAGATTGCTCGAAAGAACAACTTGCCAGATAGGGTAATTGATTTTATACGGACCCACCACGGCACCACTTTGGTTTATTATTTTTATGCGAAGGAACGCGAACTTCAAGGGAAGGCCAAGAAAGAAGATTTTGTTTATCCAGGACCGATTCCATTTTCAAAAGAAACCGCCATTTTGATGATGGCGGACAGTGTGGAAGCGGCTAGTAAAAGTTTAAAGGAACCTTCTTCCACAATTGTTGACGAGCTTGTGGAGAAAATAGTGAATAACCAAATGGATCAGGGACAGTTCTTGAATGCGGATATTACTTTTAAGGAAATACAATTGATAAAACGGGTGTTGAAGAAGAAGCTGAACAATATTTTTCATCTTAGGGTGGAGTATCCGGAATAGGAAATTATGCTCTTTTGTTCTGGACAGAGGTCAGATTCTATGGGCCAAATGCTTTATAAAAAAAATTTATCAAGAAAGAAATTTGGATGTGATTCAAAATTATAAGTACCGAAACTTCCGGAATTGCACTTCATTGGCAGTTATGCTTTCACCTGAAACACGTATATAATTATTATTGTCATAGATTGATAAAAAAAGGGCACTCATAAAAGTGCCCTTTATTCCACGTCGTAGCGGAGATCTGAGGAGTTATAATATTCAACTGTTTTGATTTTCGGCGTTCAAAAAAGTTATGCTACTAATGGATTATAATGAACAATCATCATAAGAGGTTTAAATTTATGTCATTAAAAAAGTAGGTTTGTTTCAATCTTCTTTCTCATACTTTGATTGAATGCGTTCATTGATATGTCAATATTACAAAGACTATAAGCTATATCAACAATACTTTCCGTAGAATAAGTAAGGATTATCCATTTATTTTAATGTTAATGTTACACTGGCCAGAGAGAAGTAGATTTCTATTACAGTAACATTTAAAAATGAGATGACAAATCAGCCCTTAAACAACATTTTATTGGCAGGTATTCGGGACTCATCATGAAAAAGTAATCTTTTCCCTTACTTTTAGGAAGCCAAATCACACATAATTTTCTTAGAGCATGATTAATTTGGTCTAAAACTAATAGAATGATTCGTTGCTTAATAATTGAGGATGACCTAAGTATAGTTGAAAGAATAAAAGCTGTAGGGAATGATTTTTCTGAAATCTCTCTGTATGTTACTACTGAGAATCATGAAAGTGCCCTGAATTTAGTTTTAAAAGTTGAGCCCGATATTGTTTTTATCAATATTCAAACAATTAAGATTGCACTTTGGGAATTCCTTTTCGATATATCCCAATATGGTTTTGGAAAGCCACATTTTGTAGCCTTGTCTTCCACCAAAGAAAACGCCTTCGATGCCTTTGCCTATGGTTTTGCTGATTATCTTTTAAAACCATTAAGTGAGCTCTCCCTCAGGAAGAGTTTTTTAAAGGGTGAAAAAAGTATCGTTGGTAAACGAAATGAAACGATTTGCTTGAAATCCAACAAAGATTATCAGTACTTAAATATTGATGAAATCCTATATCTAAAAGCAGATAATAATACTACGGATTTTTATATGGCAGATGGCAGGGTAGTGGGAGCCTATAAAACGCTTAAGGTTTTTGAAGACCAACTTCCTAACACTTTTGTACGCATACATAAAAGTTATATAATTAACCGGAATTGTATCTCCAGAATTCATTATGGCAAATCTATATGTATTATAAACAACGAGCATAGAATCCCCTTTACCAAAACGTTTAAGGTCAATATAGATAGTATTCAGAATGATTTATTGAATAGCGCAATCATCACATTAAACTGATTTCCCTATATAAAAGTGGCTTTTCCCTCGTATCGCTACGGTTTTTACTAAAACAATAGCTATTTCATCGGCATCATATAAAAATCTATATATCTTGGCTGATAATTATGCCTTTCTTTTTAAAAAAGGAAATCAAGTTTGCACAGTAAAGCAGCTTTAAGACAGCTTAAAAACCCCTGTTAACCCTTTAAAATCTTATATTATGAAACTCCTAAAATTATTTATGTTCTTATTTGTGTTATCTTTAATAACCTCCTGTTCGCCAGAAGCTCTGAGCGATTCTAACCAAAATGATGGATCCCAAGCCACAAACGATAACGATATTATTGTTGACGATGGAAGTAAACGCTAGCATAATGTGTGTTATATTTTGCCTCTAATTATTAGGGGCTTTTTTTATAGCTTTGGTCAAAATATAATGTTTGAAATTTAATTTCCTATATCAGATTCTGTTCCTGCTGTTGTTCGCCATGTCGTTTGCAGTTCAATCCTGTGATGACAATAAGAAGCTTACAAAGATCACACATTTAGATGATAAGAATGACAGTATTCATGTTTGGATAAATGCTTCAAAAAACGCATCTTATCCCAAAGAGGAGAGAATGCAGTTTCTTCAGAAATCCTATCAAGCCATAAAAGCTTCAAAAATAGACACTTCTTCCTTAAGGCATCTGAGTGTTATAGCTTTTCAAAGCCATAGATTAGGTGACACCGTCTTGTTCAAACAAAGAAATGGAGAAGTTTTACTGCTCGCCGAAAAGTTGGAAGACCTTTATACTTTGGGGGACACACATTGGAATTATGCCACTTATTACAATAATAGACAAGTGTATGATAGTGCCTTTTATCACTTTAATTTGGCCCATACCTATTTTGATAGAGGTTATTATTTATTTGAGTCAGCAAAGACTCAATATGGAATGGCTGTAATAAAATCGCGTTTTAAGGATAATTCTGGAAGTGAGGTTTTGATTTTTAATTCAATTCCAAAATTTGAAAAACTAAAAGATTACAGCTCTTTATATTCTTGCTATGATCTTTTAGGGCAATTGCAAAATGACATCTATGAATATGATCAAGCTCTGGTATATTACAAGGAATCAGTAACGTATGCAAATAAGGTAGAAGACAATCCTTTTTTAATTGAAGCTTCGCTAAATAATATAGGTAACACCTATTTAAAGAAGGGAGAGTTTGCCGAGGCTCTACGTTATTTTGATCAGATCCTGATTAACAAAAATCTAAAATCCAATAGCGCAAACCATTATGCCAGAGTGTTAAGCAATAAGGCGTATTGTTTATTGCGTATGCAAGATACAACCCATGTGGCTGATTATTTATATGAAGGGTTGCGAATTCGGGACAGTCTGGAAAATAAAGCGGGTGTAGTTGCCAGTGAAATTTATTTAGCTGAATATTATATTTATAAGCAAGACTCGCTACAAGCAATTCATTTTGCGAAAGAAGCAAATCAATTGGCCCATGAAATCAAAAACAGTGGTGATTATTTAGAAACCCTGCTGTTATTGGCGAAGTTAGAGCCAGAAAATTCCAGGGAATATTTTAAAAGTCACATTCAGTATAGTGATAGCTTGCAAAAAGTTGAACGCAAAATACAAAACAAATTTGCCCGTATAGCTTATGAGACCGACGGCTATATGGAAAAAGCCAAACGCTTGTCACAACAAAGGATATGGATTTCTGTGGTCGGGATTAGCGCTTTCTCCATTTTGGGTTTATTGTTTTTTCTAAGAAACCAACGATCGAAACACGAAAAATTGCAGCTGGAATATGAACAGCAAAAAGCGAATGAGCAGATATTTCTTATCACCTTAAAACAGCAAGAAAGGTTAGAGAAGGAAAGAATTGAAGAGCGTAACAGGATTGCCGAGGAACTCCATGACGGGATCTTGGGAAAATTATTTGGGACACGGGTAGGTTTAGGATTTCTACCTATAAAGGAAGATCCATCCACAATGGAAAAACATAATTTATATCTTGAGGAGCTACAGAATATAGAAAAGGAAATACGAGAAGTTTCCCATAAATTAAGTGATAACTTTGAGGATTTCGAAATAAGTTTTCCAAACACCCTTAGAGAGTTCATGGAAACGAATTCCGAAATAGGTAACTTTAAATTTGAGCTGCGATTGGACGAGGAAATTGATTGGGCTCAACTGGACGAAATTATCAAAGTGAATCTTTTTAGAATTACTCAAGAGGCAATTCAGAATATTATTAAATATGCTTCTGCTCATACTGTTTACGTTTCATTCCTATTAAATAATGGAAAAATAACATTGGAAATAAAAGATGATGGCCAAGGTTTTAATATAAAACAGAAGAGAAAGGGCATTGGCTTAAAAAACATGAAATCCCGAGTGGAAAAATTAAAGGGGGTATTTAGTATCCATTCCATACCAAATGAGGGCACTACTATAAACATTCAAATTCCGATATAAAGCAGTATAAAATGGAAAATAAAAATATTTCGGTTCTCCTGATAGACGACCATCCTTTAATTTTGGATGCCTATAAAACAGCTTTTGATTATTACAGCACGCAAAATAGTTCTATTGCGTTTTCTATATATACGGCTGAAGATTGTGATGAGGGTATTAAGATGATTAATTCATTTTCTTCTGAAAAGAAAAGGCTGGATATCGTTTTCTTGGATATTATGCTACCTTCATCCAAGGATGGGAAGATTCTTTCGGGAGAGGATTTGGGTCTAATAATTCGAAAGTTGTTGCCAAACACCAAAATTATAGTTGCTACAACCCTTAATGACAATTATCGAGTACATAGCATTTTTAAGAGTTTGGATCCAGATGGTTTTTTGATAAAAAATGATATAACCGCCAAGGAACTTATTGAAACAATCGATGTGCTTCTCAACGACCCTCCTTATTATAGTAGAACGGTATTAAAATTACTTCGCAAACACGTTGCAAACGATTTTCTGTTGGATAATATTGATAGAAGAATCTTATATGAATTATCCATCGGCACAAAAATGAAAGATCTACCGGATATTTTACCCTTGTCCATCGCTGGAATTGAGAAGAGAAAGCGCCAGCTTAAACACATCTTTAATATGGATAGCCTTGATGACAGAGAATTGCTTGCTATTGCCAGAAACAAAGGTTTTATATAAAACCAGTATTGTCCGGTTAAGACTCATATGATGTCCGCCTCGGCGGAAAGTATGCTGTTAGGCATTATATATGGGTAATAGGAAAACAGAGCCCCATCAAAGTCCAAGTCCGCCACGGCGGACTAGATGAGGTATGGGATTTCAGGATTAATCAATACTTTTATCGGACAACAATGATATAAAACTTAAGTTCTGTTTAATTAGCGAGGAATCCTCGTAGGATTTAAATTTGTAAAATCGTTTTAACAAAACATTTCCTCAAAAAGGGGATTCTGTGATTGCAGAAGTCCCGAGATTTCGGGGGAACCTTCGACCGTCCCGAACTTGCTTCGGGAACCTGTCCCGAACTTGCTTCGGGATGCTCTATCCAGCCGAGCTTATTATTTTCTCGTATCCATCCGAGCAACTACAGGTCGATTTTTTCTTGAAAATTGTTAGGTAGTAGGTCTTCCAATTTTTGGATATTCCAATCAGGAATATTTTCCAGTACGTATTGTAGCCATTGCCTAGGGTTAACATCATTGGCCTTACAACTACTAAAGAATGAATAAAGCATTGCACTGTTTTGCGCAGCATGGTGCGAACCTGCAAACAGATAGTTCTTTCTGCCAAGGGCAAGCGGCCTAATGGCGTTTTCAATAAGGTTGTTGTCCAGTTCCAATCGCGCATCAAGTATTACGGCCTCTAGTTTGTGGTATTGGTTTAGGTAATAGGCCATAGCCTTTCCAATGGCACTCTTGGGCAATACTTTAAGGTTTTCCTCTTCTATCCAAGTTTTGATCTGCTTGATCAGTGGTGCAATTTCTTTTAGGCGAAGTTCTTGTTTTAAGGCCAAGTCTTCTTTTGAAAGGATTTTGATCTGTTTTTCACGGGCATATATTTGACCAAACAGTCCTAGGGCATGTTTTGCCCGCTTTGGATCATTGTCCTGTGCGTCAAAAAATTTTCTTCTGGCATGCACCAAACATCCTACAAGAGTAATCCCTTTTTGGTGCCCAATAGCATCATAGACAGTATACCCATCACATTGCAAGAAGCCTTTATAGTTTTCCAATATTTCTTTTGGACCTGCCCTGCCCCTTCCCTTTCGGTAATTAAAGAGCACCAGATTGTGCAATGGGCTGCGATAGACCCATTGATATCCTTGATGTGTGCTTTTGATCTTGTCTTTGTCCAATACTTTTATCGGGCTCTCGTCCGCTTGGATATAATCGCTGGAGATGACTTTCTGTTTTAGTTTGTTATAGAGCGGTTCCAGTAGCGTACAGCAACTGTTTACCCAGTCGGAAAAAGTGCTCTGGGCGGCGTTCCAGCCAAAATCACGTTTGAACATTTGTATTTGGCGGTACAAAGGCAGGTGATCTACGTACTTGCTTACCAATATGTGTGCTAGAAGCGATGCCTCGGCAATGGATTTTTCTATGGGACGGCTTGGAAGCTCTCCTATCAGGACACCTTGCCCATCTGCCTTGGCATATTTGGGGCGTATGGTACGGCGTTTTACCAAACTGGCAGGCGTATAATCCAGGGTCTCACTTATTTCTTCGCCTATCTTGACCAAGCCCGTTACGTCCTGTTCCGGGACAATGATAATTTCCTTTACGGGCAGGCCTTCCGGAAGCTGGTTGCGGCCTTGGTGCTTTGCCTTATTCCTGGAATATGTGATTTCTTCTTTGGCTATCGGCTCTTGCGGGGCTTCTTCCGGAATATCAAATAGAGTGGGCTGATCCAAGATAGGCAGCGTACTGGAAAAACGCTCGGACTTAAAGCCGTTTATAAGCTTTATCAGTTGATCGAGCTGCTGCTTTAAGGCCATGATCTCTTGCCTTTGTTTCCGGTTTTCTATTTGCAATCCCTCTATTGTCACAGCATAAAAATACGGAAAAAACACAGTAAAACCAAGGGTCTTAAGAGGTTTTGTACCTTTTTTTCTGAGATAGATTGCCAATGGTGATCCCGTCAAAAAGAAGCACCAACTGCGGATAACTTAAAACCAAGCTCTTTACCGAACCATCGTAAAGTGGAACTTCAAAAGTACCCTTCTCCAAACGCTTATAGTACAATACAAAACCACCCGTACGCCATTGCAAAAGCTTCATCTTATTGTGAAGCTTGTTTACAAAAATATAGACCGATCCATCGGATGGTGCGGTCAAAAGTTCTGCCTCAACGATGCCGCAGAGACTATCAAAACTCTTGCGCATATCCGTGGAGGATAAATACAGCTCAAACCGAAAACTACTATCAAGACCTAACATAATATCTAATTTTAGAAATGCAAAACTAGATATCTAAACTAATGGGATCAAGATGCTGTTGCTCGGACGCTTACATTTTCTCGATATATTTTCTGGATTTCTTTTCCTTGATTTCTAATTCACGAGCGTAAGCTTCACTTTTTGAGGGGTATTCCTCCGTATACCGAATTATCCAATCCTTGGCCTTAGATGTAAAACCGGAATGTGCGGAAAGATGCTTTCTCAGGCGTTCAGCCATTGGCTCGCCTGTATGCCCAACGTAATACTTGTCCAATGACTCAGAATACAATATGTAGACACAGTATTTCATACAAAAAATCCCCTAAAGTTAGGGGATTCTTGGTGATCGCAGCAGGATTCGAACCTGCGACCGCCTGCTTAGAAGGCATAAATTCCACGCAAAACACCAAATTAATAAAACAAATAAAAAGTAATGTAAGGCCTTATTTTTATTGACTTTGTGTTAATAACTCCTTTGCAATACTTATTGTTTATTTTGCTATCTTGTGTTACATTTGTGTTACAAACGTGTTACAAAGTAGAATTATGGAAGCAATAGCAGATATTTATCTTGACCCCCGAAAAAAAGCAGACGGGAAATGTTCAGTAAAAATAAAAGTTACCCACAACCGAAAGCGAAAATATTTTAATACCGGGATTGACCTTTCGCCTTCCGAATTTGAAAAAGTGATGTTTGCCCAAAGGCGAACCAAAGAGGAAAAAGCGATTAGAACAAAACTGGATGTTTTCAAAACAAAGGCAGATAAATTGATTGACGGTCTAAAGGTTTTCACGTTCGCCAAGTTTGAGGAAGGTTATTTTGAAAGTAGGGATATTAATAATGATGTTTCCTTTGCCTTTGATAAACGCATTGGCGAACTTAAAGAAAACGGACAAGTGGGAACGGCCGTTACCTATGAATGTGCCAAAAACAGCCTATCCGAGTACAACCCGAAATTGACCTTTGCCGAAATTACCCCCCTACTATTGCGCAAATACGAAAAGTGGATGTTGGACAATGGACGGAGCATTACTACTGTGAGTATCTACCTACGATGTTTAAGGGCAATTTTCAATAACCAAACAATTGATAAGACTGTTTATCCCTTTGGACGTGGAAAAGGCAAATACAGCATTCCCACAGGGCGCAACGTAAAAAAGGCCTTGACTTTGGAGGAGGTGGCGAAGATTTACAACTACGAACCAGAAAACGATGCCGAGGAAATGGCACGGGATTACTGGATGTTTATGTACTTGTGCAATGGGATGAACGTGAAAGATTTGTGTTTGTTGAAATGGGAAAATATACAAGGCGACATCATAGATTACGAACGAGCCAAAACCTCAACCACAGGGCGGGAAAAGAAAGCTATTAGAATAGCCTTAAAGCCCGAAAGTAAAACGATTATACGTAAATGGGGCAATCCTTCATTAAATAAAGCAGCCTTCATATTTCCACACTTCCGAGCTGAAATGACCCCCGAACGCCAGCAAAGGATTTGTAAAGACTTAACCAAGCAGATTAACAAATACATTCAACGGATTGGTAAAAAGCTGGAAATTCCACAGCACATAACCACCTATTCCGCCCGCCACAGCTTCGCTACCGTTTTGAAGCGTTCCGGGGCTAATATTTCAATGATTAGCGATTTACTTGGCCATAGTGATTTGAGTGTTACCCAAAACTACTTGGACAGCTTCGAGGACGACCAAATACAGACCCAGACCGATGTATTAACAACAGGATTTAAAACCGCCAACTGATGAAAAACAAGAGAAATTTTATTGCTGAATTACGTACACTTGAAATGCCGTACTCCAAATGTTTTACTAAAAAGGGATTGAGAAACGCCCTTTTTTCGCAATATCTTCAGACCGAGCTAAAGCCTAATCTTAAATTATATTTCAATTCCCACATTTCGCAGAAAGAGTGGAAAGATGGACTTGCCGAAACACATTTGGACATTCCAGAAAATACTACTGCAAGCCGAAATGAAAAAGTGGCGGCCAACGTGGTTTCATTAACCGAAATTGAAAGTAAAGCACAGGACATCCAAAGCGCATTTTTTGCCCTTGTAAGGAACAATAAACTACCCAGTGAATACTACACCCATACCATTACAGATACGCCCATATTCCATACTTTGGTGGCTGTGAAGCAACAAATTGAGCGTTTTCAAAAGGGAGTATTTGAGGAAATGGGATTGAACGCAAAAGAGTACGCAGAAAGTTTTACGGAAAAATTGATTTATAATTTGAAACAGATGCAAATCCCTGAATTGTCCAACGCTGTTATCAAAGATTTCATTTCAGAAAAAGAAAATATCCAATTTGACATAAGAATAATACTTGGCGAAAATGTACCGTCTAACATTTCATTGTTTTATGAACAAACCAAAGAAATTGCAGACAATAGTTTGAGCCGATATTTAGAACAACAACCGCAACAAGTGCAACAAGACAACAAAAAAACGGAAGAAGAAATAAAATCTTTTGAAGATTTGTTTTACGATCCCAACTTAATTCATGAAAGTTTAGATGTTTTAAGAAATGCAGAACCGCCCCTAATAGACAAAAAGGGTAACTGGATTGGCAGGCCCTTGGGCGCTATTTGTGTTTGGACTGATGAGCTGAAAACACGTGGAATTATGAAAAGGGCTGATGGAAAGATGTTATCAAAATATTTGTCTTCAAAAATTAAAGGTTTTTCTATTTCCGAAAGTATGTTTAGAAAACATCAACAAAGAGCACAAAAAGATTATTGTCTGCAATTCAAAAGTGCCATATCCAAGATAAAAACTACCTAAATTACATTATCAACTTTCACAAAATTATCATTTGGCAAGTTGGGAAAGTTAGGCTTTGAGATTCTATGAAGTTTGTTGAAAATAACAAACATTATGGAACAAAAAGTATTGATTTCGTTACCGTTAAGTGATTTACAAACGGTTATTATTGATTGTGTAAACGTATGCCTTAAAAACCATAATAGGCTATCTACTACCCTCAAACCCACGTCCGAACCCGCAGAGGAATTTTTAAGTATTGAGGAAGCCGCCAAGCTCTTGCACCTTACCGTGCCAACGATGTATTCCAAACATTCACGGGGAGAACTTCCAGGCGTTTCAAAACGTGGGAAGCGTTTATATTTTTCAAAGAAAATCCTTTTGGCATGGCTGGAAGCTGGAAGGCAAAAGACCAACAAGGAACTGGAAGCAGAAGCGGATGAGTTTTTGTCTAATAAAAAAAGAGCTGTATAATGAAAGATTCATCAAACAGCCCTAAAGAGTCTTTTTCCAACAGACAGGCACAAGATACAAAATTCCGTACTCAAAAAGAAACGGTTTACAAGTCCATTTCCATTACCCCGAAAACTACATTAATGATTTTTTTGGATACTGGAATACTTCGAGCAAATGTTTGTAGATACATTGACGAACTGCAAGAGGAAGGAAGGGTTAAGCTATTAAAGAAAACATTTTGTAAAGCTTCGGGATACCGGGCAGGCTATTACATATCAAGTACTAATAAATGATAAAGGACGGCACAACACAAGCCGTCCAAATCATTGATTATAACGTAGAGGTAAAGCATAGTTTTTCTAAAGTCAATATTGATTTTGAAACACCGTACTTTTCAGAAATAGAAACATTCTATTCTGACAAAAAACCAAATCCCCACTTTGGTATCCTTCATAGATATTCGTTAAGTCAACTACTGGAACGGTTAAATACTTACAAGTCCAACGGAAATAAGGACAACGCCCCAGCGATCCTAAAAGGGATTTATAGCGGTGGTACAAGTGGAATGTATTGCGATATTCCAGCGGGTTACTTATTCTTTGATATAGATGTTAAGGATAACGAGAACCCACATTTAAAATGTAAGCTAAAGAACGCAAACGCATTTGAAGCGATCCAAAAACACGCCTTACTGACTTGGCGATCTAATTCAGGTTTAGGAATTGCGGGAATACTTTATGTGCCACAACTCGCAGAAGTGGGGAATAAAGATTCTAAACTTCATTTACAAATAGGTAACACCATTACCCAGCACCTGACGAGGGAATTAAAAAAAGATAATGTTTCAATTTCCTTTGATTCAGCACAAAGTAAGTTTAGACAAATCAGATTTTTAGCAGAACAAAAAGAACAACGCATTTTTAACCCCAATCCTGCCACGTTTGAATATAAGATAACAGAAACCCCCAGAGTTTTTGAGAATGGCGTAAAAGCGTATAGAAACAAAGATTTCAGACCTGTTAATGGTAGTATTGAGGATCAGTACAACCAAAGGAACAATATTAAAGATTCATTATTGCAATGTGGTTTTGATAACGTTCACGGGAATAGATACAAGCATCCCCGAACCACCAGCACCACAACAGGCGAAGCGGACGACATTTTGAACGTGTTTTTCAATTATAGTGGGAGTTTTTCCAGTATTAAGGGATTCAGTCCGTTTCGTTTGGTCTGTTTCTGCCTTTATAACAATGATAAACGAGCATTTATAGCGGACTTAAAGGCACAAGGCTATAATGACATCAAACCAACCCAAGAAGCCGTAGAAGTGGCTAAAAAGACATTGAATGTTTCCAACGGATCAAGAAGTCAAGAGATATTCTCAGCTTGTTACAATTTACAGAACCTGCCATTCCCCGAGAAACTTAATTTTATAAATGAGAATTGCAAAAAGGAAAGTGAAAGACCACTATTTTATCAGTACCTAAAATTAAAAAATCTATCTATAAAATACGATGCAGTCCTAAAGGTAGATAAATATGTAAGCGAAGCATTCAGCGACATTCTGACCTATGCCGACGAACATCAAAAAGTTATTGTAAAAGCAGAAACAGGAACGGGAAAAACCTATTCTGTTATTACGGAATTTCCAAAATTACGTTCAGACCAAAGATGTTTGATAATTGCCCCTTTGACCGTTATCGTTGACCAAACAAAGCGGGAACATAAGATAGTAGGACTTACAGGACAAAGCAGCACCAACGAACACAGCGAAGCGAAGACGGCAAAAATGGTTATTGCAACACAAGAGCAAGCAATAAAACATTTGAGGGATGGAAATACTTTTGATTATATCGTAATTGACGAAATGCACAACCTTTTAAACGGGAATAGCTACAAGCGGGAAACATTGGCCGGGCTTACCTTTTTACTTAGAGATTCAAAAGTTATCGGACTGACGGCAACACCAAACGAGGTTTTTTCTATCATAGGATACAAACTATTGTCTATTGAAAAGAACGCCCAGAAACGTACTAAAATCATTCAAAGGCAAAGCAACCTACCAGCGTATAAAATAATCTTAGAGCATCAAAAAAACGCCAAAGGTAAAAGTATTTATAGGATCAATTCTAAAAAGACCTTGCACGATATTAAAGACGAAATAATACAAAATAGCGGATTTACTGAAACGGATATTTTTTTAATCTATTCCGAAAAACACATAAAGCAATCCCAGCGATTCAAGGGAATAATATACAAACAACAATTTCCAACGGATGCAAAAATAATTCTGACCACCGCAATAATTGACGAAGGTTTGAATATTTATCAAGAGGGATTCTCCGACGTTGTTTTTATAGATGCGGATTATACACCACGCCCTGAAAGTTTAAAACAATTTCTTGCAAGGTTCAGGAATGAAGACCCAAACCGTATAAACTACCATTACCGGAAGTTTAAAAAGGATCAGGACATTATCAACTGGAATTGGCAATGGGATTATAAGAAGCGATTAAAAGACCTGACGGACAATGTGGAAGGTATTGAAGATTTCAATTCTTACAATGATTTAGCGAACGATGGTAATTTTTATTACTCTGACCATACTATCAATAAATACTATTTGGGTTTCTCCGTTACGGAAAACTTTTTTGACCGTTTGACCATAGCAGAAGCAAACGAATATCTAAGGCAAAATTACAACTTGGACATTGTGGTGGATGCAAAGGAATTTGAAAGCGATATTTCGACAGATAGACAGAAACAAAGCACCGAAAAGAAACACGCAGTAATTTATCAAAGATGGATGCTGGACAATGACAGGGAGGAAATAAAAAAGTTAGTCCGAAAATATACCAGTAAAAAGAAATTGAAAAATGAGATTCCGAAAGCGGATCTATTCAGCGAACCAACACCCAGCAATTTAGCAGATGATGTTCGTTTTTACTTATCAGATTTTGAACGGCTGATTTCTGAAACGGAGAAACTCAAAAATCTAACAAACCAAGATCCTGACAGTTTTTTATTTGAAGATGAAAAATTGAGAAACTCAAAAGCTTATAACCGATTAGTACAAACTTTAGAAAATCGGGAGGTTATCGACAACCCCCAAACCTCCTACGATCTAAAAAACAGATTGAAAATATTGAATTTTATAAATGGTGCAATCGAATTACGGGAATTTCAGATGCCCGATTTATGGAAGCTATGGCAAAAACAAAGGATTTCCAGTATAAGAGGTTACAAGAGTTTTTATCTTATTGATTTGATAGTCGATAACCTGCCAGATGGATTTAAATTGACTGAAAATACAAAGGTTCGATCTTTCAAAATTACGGCTGAAAAATAGCAGTTTTTTACAAAGTTTTTGACGATTAAAAAGTTTGTATAAAAACGATGGAAACGCCTATAAATACAAGGGTTAACGGTAGCAAGTTTACTTTTTAATTTCCTTAGAGGAACAAAAACAAAAGTGCTACCATTTTCGAGTAAGAAAATAACCCTGTATATCAACACAAAAGTGTTAACAACTATTGAAAAATAATAATAGAGAAAATTGATTATAACGGTACAATTTAATAACTTTAAGATATTAAACATAATATGTCAGATATGGATTTTTACGAGATACCAGAAACTTTAAAGTATGAAATAGAAAAAGCGACCACCGAGAACCCAAATAAAAAGGAAGTTTTCGGAGCGATAGCCAAAGAATTTTATCCCACTATAAAGTCTTCGGCCTTGTTGGTAGATGACAGAATAGAATTAGTTAATTATAAATAATGTTTTCTAAAGTAGATAATAATAGAGATATGAAAAGAGAGAAAACAGGAGGGCGCAAAGCGGGAACGCCAAACAAAACCACCTCCGAGATTAGAGAAGCGTTCAATGAGCTGGTAAGCTCAAAGTTACCGGAATTGTCTAAATGGTTAGACCAGGTAGCGAAGGAAAACCCAGAAAAGGCCTTGGATATTATTATAAAGTTTTCAGATTTTATAATACCTAAACTTCAAAGAACCGAGATAAAAGGCTATTTGGGAATAGAGCAAATCAAAACGCTAACACCCGAACAACGAAATGCCAGAATATTTGAATTAAAAAAGAAATTAATTGATCCAGAATTAAATACAACCCAATAACAACCCAAAAATAAAAAACAATGGCAAAGACAATTGAAACATTAAAGGCAGAAATAGCCGAAAGACAAGCGGAACTGAAAACGCTTCAAGATTTACAAAACCTTTCAGATTCCGAAATGGACGAAATAATTAATAGAGCATCAAGATGAAAAAAATACTTATACATACAGACGGTAAACTTTTTGGGGAAGTCCAGAGGGATCTAAATTTATTTATCCCGAGCCTTGAAAAAATGAAAAAAACCTATGAAGCCTTAGAAATGGGATCTTTCACAAATGAGGTTATGACAGACTTAAAAAAACATGGCGAAAATTCGATTGAAACAAAATTCTATCAGAATATAACCAGCCAATTGGATAGGGCAGGTATCAAATTAAAACTTGTTCGGCAAAATATGATTAATGGGAGCCAAACAACTCTGAATGAGTTTAAAAACGCATTGGAAGAAGCCAGAAACGTTGAAGCACCTCAATATGTAACCAATCAAAGGCCAGTGCTACACTTTCAGCAAATATCTTACAACGATGATAACAAAGTTTTTGAAATTGATGAAGAGACCAAAGAGAATATTTTGGAAACACTTTGTAGAGTTTATCTAACAAATGAAACCGAAAAAAACATTTATGATTCCTTACAGAATTTCGTTAAAGCTCAACAAGAAGTAAGGAGTACTTTGATTAATGCCGGTTATGTTTTCCAGCGTAAAGGATATGAGATTGACGAGATTAAAAACACTTTTTTAAGTCTATTCCCGAGCGTTTCAGTTATTCCCGGCGCAGTGAAATATGCAGCAGGACAAAGAGCGCAAAAAGAGAGAGTGGCCAAAATGTTAGGTAAAAGCATAAATGAAATTTAACAAATAATTTTTTAGCAAATGGCAATTGAGAACTTCGGAGAAAAGGCAAATACCAACGGATTCGACAGGAACCCCGAGAATATTAATCGAGAAGGGCGACCCGCTTCGATAAAAAAGGACTTGAAGCATATCCTTGAAGCGAATGGAGAAATAAGCATCAAAGCCGAAAACGTGCTTCATATCCACGACAATGGCGATGTTACCATCCGTTTGGCGAAAAGTGAAACATTGGCCATCAAATTACTGGAATGGGCGATGAGCCGTAACGGTTCGGACAGTATCAAAGCCATCAAAATGATTATGGAGCAAATAGAGGGCAAGCCGAACCAAAGGACGGAACACGCCATACATTTAGAACCGGTTACGGGGATGACCATAACGTAAAACACTTATATTTTTCGCCAATTCAAAAAAAGAGGGCAACCAGTACGGAAACCCTCTTTTTTTATGGCCGACAATTTGGCTTAAATATACCCCTTAAATTGATTTTGTGTTACAGATGTGTTACAAAAGAAAAAAGCACCTACAAAAAACTTCTGTAAGTGCTTTATTTTCAAGTGATCGCAGAAGGATTCGAACCTTCGACCGCCTGCTTAGAAGGCAGGTGCTCTATCCAGCTGAGCTATGCGACCTTTATTTTATTTTTTCAAAACTCCTCTTCGACCGTCCCGAACTTGCTTCGGGATGCTCTATCCAGCTGAGCTATGCGACCAAATTAATTAAAAAAGCCGAACAATATTAATTGTCCGGCTTTTGTCGGGGTGGCAGGATTCGAACCTGCGACCTCCTGCTCCCAAAGCAGGCGCGATAACCGGGCTACGCTACACCCCGAAGTACTTTCAACTTCTTGCGATTTGTTTCCTGCGATCTTCCCGAATCCAGTTCGGGACGCGATAACCGGGCTACGCTACACCCCGAAGTACTTCCAACTTCTTGCGATTTGTTTCCTGCGATCTTCCCGAATCCAGTTCGGGACGCGATAACCGGGCTACGCTACACCCCGAAGTACTTCCAACTTCTTGCGATTTGTTTCCTGCGATCTTCCCGAATCCAGTTCGGGACGCGATAACCGGGCTACGCTACACCCCGAAGTACTTCCAACTTCTTGCGATTTGTTACCTGCGATCTTCCCGAATCCAGTTCGGGACGCGATAACCGGGCTACGCTACACCCCGAAGTACTTCCAACTTCTTGCGATTCATTACCTGCGATCTTCCCGAATCCAGTTCGGGACGCAATAACCGGGCTACGCTACACCCCGAAGTACTTCCAACTTCTTGCGATTTGTTACCTGCGATCTTCCCGAATCCAGTTCGGGACGCGATAACCGGGCTACGCTACACCCCGAAGTACTTTCAACTTCTTGCGATTTGTTACCTGCGATCTTCCCGAATCCAGTTCGGGACGCGATAACCGGGCTACGCTACACCCCGAAGTACTTCCAACTTCTTGCGATTTGTTTCCTGCGATCTTCCCGAATCCAGTTCGGGACGCGATAACCGGGCTACGCTACACCCCGAAGTACTTCCAACTTCTTGCGATTTGTTTCCTGCGATCTTCCCGAATCCAGTTCGGGACGCGATAACCGGGCTACGCTACACCCCGAAGTACTTCCAACTTCTTGCGATTCATTACCTGCGATCTTCCCGAATCCAGTTCGGCACGCGATAACCGGGCTACGCTACACCCCGAAGTACTTCCAACTTCTTGCGATTCATTACCTGCGATCTTCCCGAATCCAGTTCGGGACGCAATAACCGGGCTACGCTACACCCCGAAGTACTTCCAACTTCTTGCGATTTGTTACCTGCGATCTTCCCGAATCCAGTTCGGGACGCGATAACCGGGCTACGCTACACCCCGAAGTACTTTCAACTTCTTGCGATTTGTTACCTGCGATCTTCCCGAATCCAGTTCGGGACGCGATAACCGGGCTACGCTACACCCCGAAGTACTTTCAACTTCTTGCGATTTGTTACCTGCGATCTTCCCGAATCCAGTTCGGGACGCGATAACCGGGCTACGCTACACCCCGAAGTACTTCCAACTTCTTGCGATTTGTTACCTGCGATCTTCCCGAATCCAGTTCGGGACGCGATAACCGGGCTACGCTACACCCCGAAGTACTTTCAACTTCTTGCGATTTGTTACCTGCGATCTTCCCGAATCCAGTTCGGGACGCGATAACCGGGCTACGCTACACCCCGAAGTACTTCCAACTTCTTGCGATTTGTTTCCAGCGATCTTCCCGAATCCAGTTCGGGACGCGATAACCGGGCTACGCTACACCCCGAAGTACTTTCAACTTCTTGCGATTTGTTACCTGCGATCTTCCCGAATCCAGTTCGGGACGCGATAACCGGGCTACGCTACACCCCGAAGTACTTTCAACTTCTTGCGATTTGTTACCTGCGATCTTCCCGAATCCAGTTCGGGACGCGATAACCGGGCTACGCTACACCCCGAAGTACTTCCAACTTCTTGCGATTCATTACCTGCGATCTTCCCGAATCCAGTTCGGGACGCGATAACCGGGCTACGCTACACCCCGAAGTACTTCCAACTTCTTGCGATTTGTTTCCTGCGATCTTCCCGAATCCAGTTCGGGACGCTATAACCGGGCTACGCTACACCCCGAAGTACTTCCAACTTCTTGCGATTCGTTACCTGCGATCTTCCCGAATCCAGTTCGGGACGCGATAACCGCAATTCTGCACATTAAAACATATTCTAAATCCGGCAACTTAGAAATACTATTAGTTTTTATGTCAATGCGGAGAGACAGGGATTCGAACCCTGGCGACGGTTGCCCGTCGACAGATTAGCAATCTGCTCCGTTACCACTCCGGCACCTCTCCAATTTCTTTATGAACTTATCGCCTTAAAATGCGGTTGCAAATGTAGCTTTTCAAATGTAATAACGCAAACAAAAAATAGTCTTTTTTAAAGATAAGTTTTAAAGCCATTAAAATCAAGTAAATGGATGTGTGTTTATCTTATTGACGGAGAACTACAACTTGGAACAAATAAGCATTTCCTTTCTATCTTCAGAATTAGTCTCAAAAAACAGATAAACATTACCACCTTCTGTAATTCTCCATTTTTTTCGAAGTGTTGCCACAGATTCCGGAAAGTTGCGAATGGTGATATTCGCTTTTCTAAAATTTAAGGCGGAGCGCATTTCAGATTTGGAATAGGGAACCACCTTTTCAATAACAAAACGTCGTCCTGGAAAATCTATTAAGGCTTCGCTGGTGTAGAGATGTGTATTTTTATGAAGCTTATCCACTTTCAGCTTCTCTGAAAGTAAATCGAAAGCACCGCTTTTTAAAATGGCAGCGTTGGGTTCATAGAGATATTTTTGGGGTAAACCGTAAGTTGCTTCTGAGGTTTGACCCCAATTAAAGCTAAATTCTTCTTTTCCTGATTTCGTAAAATTAATTGTCTTGATCTTTAACGATTCTTCATTAATTTTTTTAAGCCGCCACAACAACTCTTTTACTTCATTTTCAACTGCCACAATATGGATTTCCGAAACGTGGGGCAATTCATTCATACCTACCGTTATATCCAACATAGGGGAAGTTTTAAGGAGGAATGTTTCACATTGGTTTAAAATTTCTGAAATATTTTTGGGAATATTCGGCAGGCAATCATTTAAGAAAAAGACTTTACCCTTGCTTTCGTGACGACGTGATGGATCGGCATAGATAACATCGTATTTATTGTTTAAAACATTCTTTAATCCGTCTTCAATGTAACAACGTACATCCGTTTTATTCAAAATTTTGAAGTTGTGTTGGGCTATTTTTGAAAGAACTGTGTCAATTTCAAAATGATTTACAGTTGAGAACTTTTCTGAGAAAAAATAGCTGTCCACTCCAAAACCACCAGTTATATCCGCTATAGTTTCGCCTTGGATTAAAGAAGCCTTATACTTTGCGGTTATTTCTGAAGAAGTCTGCTCTAGGTTTAATTTTGGAGGAAATATAATATTAGGAGTGGCAAACCAAGTAGGCAGTTTTTTTTCAATCTTCTTTCTACTTTCAATTTGCTGGATCAACTCTTGAGCGGAAACATCATTAAAAGGACTTCCCGCAAAGGCGAGTTTTGAAAGATCTCCCTCATAATTGCGTATGAATTTTTGAACTTCGCTATTTAAAAGTGCTTTATTGAACAACCTAGATGTCTCGGGTAAGATGTTTCACAACTTTATGTTCTGATAGGAATTCCTTTGCCACAACTTTTATACTCGTGTAGGTGGGAACGGCTAAAACCATTCCCAATATGCCAAAAAGGAAGCCTCCAATTAGAATAACCATTAATATTTCCAGGGGATGGGAGCGCACGCTACGACCGAAAATAACGGGCTGGGTAATGAGATTGTCAAACAGCTGTGCAAGTGCATAACCTCCCGAGGCAATCAATAATAAGGGTAAAAGACCTGTCGAGAAATCCGCTCCCAAATTGTTGGAGATTATAACGAGTAACATAAGCACCCACCCAATTAATGGGCCCAAATAGGGAACAATATTCAGAAATGCACAAATGAGCGCCACAGCAATCGCATCATTAACATCCAAATAAAGTAAAAGAACTGAATAAAAGAGAACGAGAATAGTTATTTGTAGCAAGAGACCAATAAAATATCGCGAAAGAAGTTCATTTGTTTTTGTCAAAATTCTTTTGAATTTTTCTTCATCTCCCGTTCTAGATAAGGTTAGGACGCTTCGAGCAATGAGCGTTTCGTCCTTCAAAAGAAAAAATAAGATAAATAAAACTGAAAGAATCCCTACAATAGTGCTGCCGATACTTCCGAAAAAGGCCTGTAGAACACTGGGAATTATTTCAACGTTGAAATTTTGAACATATGCGGAATGTTTAATAGCCTCTACTAACTGAAAATGGTCCACCCCAAGATAATCACTAGCTTGGACATTCAACTCGTACAAATCTTGTTTTACCTGATCAAAATCAATGCGGGAAATATGCTTACCCTGTTCAACGATTACGGGAATAAAAATACTCATCAACAGACTAATTGTCCCAATAATGACAAAGAGTGTGGAAATCGATGCAATTGTATTTCCGAATTTTAAACGGCGCTTTAAAAAATGTACAAAAGGTCGGCTAATTAGAGAGAGAACAATAGCTAGTCCAATAAACAGGATCAATGCCTGTATTTGATAAAGAAACCAAAGTAAAATAGCAATCCCAGCCAATACGGCCAAGGCTCTTAATATGCCTATTGTAATAGCTTTTGCTCGGTTCTTCACGTGGTAAATATACTATTTTCCAAGGTACAAATAATCAAACTTTTGTTAAGGGATTGAAGCTTTGGAACGAATTTCAGTTTAGCTGCGCTCGTTGAAATCCACGGCAAAATAGGGCAGGCAGGCAGGCACGCCAGGCAAGCTCAATCACCTTAATATTTTTTAATCAGAATCTGTTATTTGGAATTTGGGATTTGTTATTTGGGATGTGTTTTTTGGAATTTGGTTTTTGGGATTTGGAATTTTTGGGAAAACTAATTCTCAAAAACATATTTTACCAGATTGGCGCCCATTTGCAATGCTTTTAACCTGACTTCCGGCGGGTCATTATGGACTTCTGGATTTTCCCATCCATCGCCTAGATCGGTTTCATAAGTATAAACCAAAACCAATCTGTCCTCTACATAGATGCCAAATGCCTGGGGGGGAAGGCCATCGTGTTCGTGGATCTTAGGCAATCCCTGAGGGAATTTAAAGAAATAATTAAAGACGGGATGGTTGGCTGGGAGTTCTTTTAATTCTTTGTTCGGAAAAATTTTCACAATTTCCTTTCGAATATATTGATCCATGCCGTAATTGTCGTCTATATGGAGAAATCCTCCGCTGATCAGATATTTTCGTAGGTTTTCCGCTTCCTCTGGAGAAAAATAAACGTTACCATGCCCAGTCATATGGACAAATGGATAATCAAAGAGATCAACACTTCCGGGAGTAACCGTTTCTGGTTTTTCCTGAATTGCCGTGTCGATATTCTGATTGCAGAATTTTATTAAGTTAGGCAAAGAAGTGGGATTCGCATACCAATCACCACCGCCGCCATAATGCAAAAGTGCGATTTCCTGAGCTGAAAGATTTCCAATGCCAAATGCTATTGAGAAGAAAAAGAAAACTGAAATAAGAGTTTTTCGCATAACTTTCAAATGTACAGATTTAAGGGCAATAAAGTTTTATATCTTTTGGAACCGACGGATTTTTCGGGTGCATTCGTAGCTTTATAGCCTTTGGCTCTAGTTTGGTATAGTTAATTTTTTCGATTAATGACTTAAATTGTTTATTTTAATGTTCAAATCGGTTGTGATTTTTTCTGAATTGGCTCTCTTCCACGGGGGAAGGGCTGGGGATGGGACTTACAAAAAGTTTGAAATATCATAACAAATCTAAACTAGAGCCTAATCCTTTATTTTCCGGCCGCTACTAGAGCCAATTTCTTTCCATCGGGACTTATAGCCATCCGGGTAATGTCTTTTATTCCATACTCATCAAGTGAGGCGACTTTGGTCCACTTCAGATTTTCCAAGTGTATCATAAATATATAATTTGCTTCCCATTCCTGTTAGGATTTGTGTGTCATTCAACCAAATATAATCTTGGGTGCCGAAGGGTAATTCACAGATGAAAAAACTATCCTTGGAATCCATATTTAAAACATATAGATCGAAATTTTTATCGTCATTGACCAAAGTATAAGCAATCGTTTTCGTTCCAGGAATTTTCTGTAATGATCTTCCCGCATTTTCCAATAAGGTATCAACTTCTTTGGTTTTTAAATTGATCAGAACCAAATCCATATTGTCGTCAGAAAGAACTGTTGCAAGCATTTTTTCATCATTGAAAAAAGCAAAATAAGCAACCTGTAGATTTTCAATTATTTCTGAAGAAGAACCCGTTTCCGAATTATATTTATACAGTCTTTGCTTCCCGTCCTTATCTAATCTCATCGCAGCAATGTCATCTGTAGATGGGAATTTTTGAGGAGAATACTCGCTTCCTTCGGTATTAAAATTCACCCATCTATCCTTTTTAGTAGTGAAGTTGTATTCTGAAATATCGGTTTGGCCATTATTATTCTTCCCATAAACAAGGGCTTCGTTTGAAATGAAGGAAGGTTGATTATCATAGCCCTCATTGCTTGAAGCATTTCGCACATTCATTAATTCAAGTCCTTCATAAGCGGGAGCTATGTCAAAAACATAGACATCCGTATTGTCTTGGGCAAAAATGAATCCATTGCAAAGAAGGAGGATTGTGAAAAGAAGCTTATTCATGTTAAATGGTTTTGGCCCAAAAATAGCAAACTTTGAGCCAAAGGGATAAAACTTAATATTTCTAAGTTCCATTTTTTTTTGGAGGGAAGGATTTCTTCGAATGTTTCAAATATTTAAGAAAGAATTAAACTCTGTGTCCTATGGAGATTTATTTTTTAGCTTCGGCTTGGAAAATACCATCAAATAAAACTTTCCCTAAAATAACTTGACAATAACTCCTATATTTACGCCCTTTATATTTTTACTGATATTTCGGTAAACCTTGAAATTATTTTTAATTACAAACTCTCTATTGATGAAGAAATTTATTATTTGTTTACTAGTTGCCGTATTTGCCATACCGGTAAATGCCAATGAAGGTATGTGGTTTTTGATGCATATAAAACGACTTAACTATGTCGATATGCAAAAAATGGGACTTCAGCTTACTCCCGAAGAAATTTATAGTGTAAACCAAGCCAGTCTTAAGGATGCCATTGTTCAGTTTGGCGGTGGATGTACCGCTGAGATCATTTCCGATAAAGGTTTGGTCTTGACCAATCACCACTGTGGTTATGGCGCAATTGCAGGACTTTCAACTGCTGAAAATGATTACCTTACCAATGGATATTGGGCGGATAGCTATAAAGACGAATTGAAGCCAAAGAGTCTTTCCGTACGCTTTTTTGTGCGTATGGATGATGTTTCAAAACGTATCCTTGCTCGTGTTGATGATAAAATGACCGAGTTAGAGCGCGAAGCAGCCATTAACCAGGAAATTGCCAAGATTGAAATGGAAAATAACGAGGATGGGAGATACACCGTCTCGGTTAAGTCATTTTATAACGGAAACGAATTTTACTATTTCGTTTACCAAGACTACAACGATGTTCGTTTGGTAGGAACCCCTCCAAAAAGCATTGGAAAATTCGGTGGCGACACAGACAACTGGGAATGGCCAAGACACACTGGCGATTTCTCTCTGTTTAGAGTTTATGCCGATAAGGACGGAAATCCGGCTGAATATTCAGAAGATAACGTGCCTTTGAAACCAAAATACCACTTGACTACAAGTCTTAAAGGTTTTCAGGATAATGATTACGCAATGATTTTGGGATACCCAGGCCGAACAAACCGATGGATGCCAGGCGCGGGGATCGAGCAAAACGTGAATTACGCATATCCTGCTTGGGTGGAAGCATCAAGAACTTCTATGGATGTTATGGAGAAATATATGGCGAAAGACCAACAGGTAAACCTTGATTATGCTTCGAGTTATGCCGGTATCGCTAATTATTGGAAAAACCGTCAAGGAATGATTGACGCTTTAAAACAACACGAAACCGCAAAAACTAAATATAAGGACGAAGAAAGTTTTCAAAAATGGGCTTCCCAAAAGAAGAATTCTAAATACGCCGAAGTAATGCCGATCATCAATGATTATTATAAGAAGACGAATGAAATAAGTCAACATAATAATTATTTGAGTCTTTTACTTCGAGTTCGTTCCGCTACAATTCCTTATCGTTTAGGAAAGTCGATTGAATATTATTTGGAACAAAATGAAGCGAAACAGGCTGAATTACGTCCGAAGTTGGAAGAGGAAATTGAAAATCTTTACGATGGTCTTTATCTTCCTTTGGAAAGAGATATGCTTGCTGCCCAACTTCATCTTTATTCTGAGAAGGCTAAAAACCCAGCACCCATGGTTGCCAAATTAGCCGAGAGCAATGGCAACAGTTTCAACGATTGGCAGAAGTATCTAGAATCTACGTTTAAGACCAGTATTTTTGCTTCGAAAGACAAGCTCAATGCATTTATGGCAAAACCGGATGCCAAGGTTTTGGCAGAAGATCCGCTTTATTTACTTTCAAATGATCTACTTACCAGATATCGTTATAAATCTGAAGAGGAGAAGCAATGGGACAATGATTTCCAACGCGCATACAGATTGATGGTTCAGGGAATGAGACTTCAGAATCCAGATAAAAAATATTATCCTGATGCAAATAGCACTTTAAGACTTACCTACGGGAAAATCAATTCCCTTCCAGCTGATAAGCGCAATGATGCAAAGGAGAATTATTACACTACATTAAAAGGAACAGTGGCTAAATACCAACCCGGAGATGCTGAGTTTGATATGCCCAAAAAACTTATCGAACTTTATGAGAAGAAGGATTTTGGGCAGTATGCTGATAAAGATGGTTATTTGCCTGTAAACTTCTTGACCGATAACGATATTACCGGAGGAAATTCCGGATCACCAGTGTTGAATGGAAAAGGTGAACTTATCGGAATTGCCTTTGATGGAAATATCGAAGCAATGGCAGGTGATGTAATTTTTGATGATCAACTACAGCGCTGCATCAATGTCGATATTCGTTATGTGTTGTTCTTGATAGATAAACTTGCAGGAGCAGGTCATATTATTGACGAGTTGACTTTGGCGAAATAAAGGGTTGTTGGAAGATTACTTCTGATAAAATTTAAATCCCACAATTCCTTATTATCTGGATTTGTGGGATTTTTGATTAACGTGGAAGGTGCGGTATTTATATAAAACATAAGATTTATAGATAGAGCAATTTGAGCAAAACCCTACCTTTGTACAAAAATTCAGAAACAGAGAAATGCAGGAAAAACCAGTGAAAAAATTGCGTCGGGATTATATCTTGATTGCACTAATGCTCACTATGAGTTTGGCCGCTATGGACAGTACCATCGTTGCCACCGCTATTCCGCATATTGTCGGCGATCTCGGAGGTTTTTCCATGTTCAGTTGGCTATTTTCCATTTATCTTCTTATTCAGACTATTACAATTCCGGTTTATGGAAAATTGGCCGATATTTATGGCCGTAAGCCCATTTTGATTATTGGGATTGTCATTTTTGTGATAGGTTCTGCTACCTGTGCAGCCGCTTGGAATATGTATTCGCTAATAGCTTTCCGCGGTGTCCAGGCAGTAGGGGCGGGCGCAATTATGGCAACGGTAAATACCATTGCTGGGGACATTTATACCATAAAACAACGGGCCAAAATTCAAGGTTGGCTTTCCAGTGTTTGGGGAGTTTCCGCAATTTTGGGCCCTGCAATTGGTGGTGCCTTGGCCGATTACGCTTCTTGGAGATGGATATTTCTGATAAATATTCCCATTGGAGCCGGTTCTATAGCCTTGATAGCCTACTTTCTTCATGAAGACAAATCCCATAACCGCCATAAAATTGACTGGGCCGGTGCTGCGGCCATGCTGATTACAGGAAGTGTTATTATGTTTGGATTATTACAGGGAGGACAATCTTGGCCGTGGTTTTCTCGAAATACTTTATTGATTATTATTATAGCTGTTGCGATGGCTTACGTTACTGTGCTCATTGAGCGCCGAGCCGAGGAGCCTATATTGCCGCGCTGGGTTTGGAGAAGAAGAGTGATTTTAGGGTCCAATCTCGCAACTATTGGTATGGGAATAGCTACGATGGGACCCACTATGTATCTGCCCGTTTTTGCACAATCCGTTACTGGTGTAGGGGCAATGGCCGCGGGATTTATTCTGGCCAGTATGAGCATCACTTGGCCGCTTTCTTCTGCTTTATCGGGAAACCTTTACCTGCGCATTGGATTTCGGAACACGGCTCTCTGTGGAATTATTATAGTAATTATAGGAGCAGCAAGCTTCTTGTTTTTGCCATTTCCGGGTCCTGTTTGGGTCCTGGTCGCCATTCAAATGACCCTTGGTGCAGGTTTTGGGTTGATAACTACGCCATTGTTAGTAGGAATTCAATCTACAGTAGAATGGGGGCAAAGAGGAGTGGTTACGGGTACGAGCATGTTCTCCAGATATTTCGGACAAAGTATTGGGGCAGCCGTTTTTGCAGCAATTTTCAATTCGGTTCTTACTGATAAAATTGCCGATGCACCAGCCCATTTAAAGGCTGAATTACCTAGTGTAAACAAGGTAGTCGAAGTGCTTCAGTCACATAAATCAGTTTCAGAGGTAAGCCTTTACCTAAGAGAAGCATTTTTTGCCGCTACCCATAATGTATATGTTGGGATGGTGATTGCCGGCCTTATAACTTTGGGGATTTTACTTTTAACTCCTGCAAAGTTCCCTGTTCTAAAGGATAAGGAATAGTCTCGAATTCAAATTAAGCTTTAATTTCACACTTTATAGTCTGCTGATAAAACTTGACGGACTTTTCATATTCTTCCTTAAATATGGTTTTTATAGTACTGCTAACCAATTTGCACTTTCGATAAGGTAATAAGGTTAAATGTTAACTCTTATATCTGATTTCTAAGGTAATAAGGTTTGTGGTTAAACTGAAATTTTTATTGCATTAATGGTATATCCACCTTTGTTATCCTTTATAAACCGATATCTGTCTTGGGTGATTAGGATGAAATGTATGTAAAAACTATGGTAATCTATTTGCACTTTCGATAAGGTAATAAGATTAGATGTTAGCTCTTATGTTGTTTGCTTACTAAGGTAATAAGGTTAAGTGTCGGCTGTTGTGTCCGATTACTAAGGTAATAAGGTTTAACTGCTCTCACCTTATTACCTTAGTAACGAAGGTTGTGTTTTAGAACATTGTAGAAATAGTGATTTTGATGGCAGTAATTTAAAATAGGTATTATGATTATTTTAAACCTAACTAAAGGGAATAATCGTATTTTCTGCGTTAAAACCAACTTCAAACCCCTAAAATCTTAATTTAATCTATAACAAACACTCAATTAAACTATTGTCCATTTGATTTGAATCAGATTGATTATCAGTTAACCTAATCATTCCACAATACTGTAAAACAGAACCGAAACGAATTACACAGTGGCAAACTGCTCCCACCTTATTACCTTAGTAAATTGTAGATAGCTAAACCAATCCACCCTTATTACCTTAGTTATAAGTTTTCCCTCTCCTTGATTTTTAAATTTCATTAAACGAAATAAGGATAAAAACATCCTATTATAATAAATTAACTTAACTTTAGCATCCATAAATAAAAACCGAAAACTATGAGTGAAAAGATGAGAACATTGACCGAGCCATTTAAGATAAAAATGGTAGAACCTTTAACTGTAACCACGGAAGCCTATCGCACGGAAGCATTGAAAAAGGCGGGATACAACACTTTTTTACTTCGATCGGATGATGTTTTTATCGATTTATTGACGGACAGCGGGACAGGAGCCATGAGCGACAAGCAATGGAGCGGCATTATGATGGGCGACGAGAGTTATGCCGGTGCAAGGAGTTGGGAACATTTGGAAACGGTTGTCAAGAAACTCACAGGTATGGAATACATCCTTCCCACCCACCAAGGACGAGCAGCCGAACGAATCTTATACACCATTCTCGGGGGTCCGGACAAGGTGTTTATTTCCAATACACATTTTGACACCACTCGTGCAAATATTGAATATACGGGTGCTAGGGCAATCGATATTGTTTGCACCGAGGGAAAAAACAATGAAATCGATTTGCCCTTTAAAGGCAATATAGACCTAGACAAACTCGAAAAACTACTTGCTGAAAATCCACGGGAAACAATCGGCGCTGTGATTATGACCGTTACCAACAATTCGTCCGGTGGCCAGCCCGTAAGCATGCAAAATATGAAAGCAGCACGGAAAATTTGTGATAAGTATGGCGTTTTAATGGTGATCGACGGTTGTAGAATAGCCGAAAACAGCTATTTCGTCAAACATAGGGAAACGGCCTATTCTGACAAAACCTATAAGGAAATTGCCCAAGAGATGCTGAATCTGGGCGATGCTTTTATTATGAGCGCAAAAAAGGATGGACTGGTCAATATCGGTGGTTTGCTAACAATGAAGGACAAAGCCTTATCCATAAAATGTAGAAACCTATTGATTATTTCCGAAGGCTTCACAACCTATGGAGGCCTTGCAGGAAGAGACATGGAAGCATTGGCCATTGGCTTGGAGGAAGTTTTTGACAAGGATTACCTTCATTACCGGATCAAGAGTACTGCCTATCTCGGCGAACGTCTGCGAGCAAAAGGAGTTCCTGTGGTGTGGCCAATCGGCGGTCATGCGGTTTATATAGATGCGAAAAAGTTATACAGCAATATTCCCGTAGAAGAATATCCAGGTCAAGCTCTGGTGCTAGACCTATATTTAAAAGGAGGAATTCGCTGTGTGGAGGTGGGAAGTGTGATGTTCGGAAAATACGATGAAGAAGGGAAATTGATTCCCGCCGCAAACGAACTCGTCCGACTGGCAATTCCCCGACGCGTTTACACCCAAAGCCATATCGATTATGTATTGGATATTTTTGATGACATCCTGGAATTGAAAGATAGAAAGAACGGGTATCGAATTACGTATGAACCGCCTTTTCTACGACATTTTACAGCGCATTTTGAACCTATAAATAAATAAAAACATGGCAAAATTAGAGAAACGATCCTGGGCAGAACCCTACAGGATGAAGATGGTTGAACTTCTTAAAATGACAACCAGACCCCAAAGGGCAAAAGCACTTAAAGAAGCAGGCTATAATACTTTTTTATTGCATTCTGATGATGTGTATATCGACTTACTGACCGATAGTGGAACCAATGCGATGAGCGATATCCAATGGTCCGCTTTTATGACCGGAGATGAGGCCTACGCTGGAAGCAAGAGTTTTTACAATATGGAAAAAGCCATCAAGGAATACTATGGATACAAATATATAATTCCGACACACCAAGGAAGGGGAGCGGAGAATATCCTTTCCCAAATCCTGATTAAAAAGGGAGATATCGTTCCGGGAAATATGTATTTCACAACCACCAGATTACATCAGGAATTGGCAGGTGGAAAGTTTGTGGATATCATCATCGATGAAGCCCACGACCCCAACAATGAATTTCCATTTAAAGGAAATGTGGATTTACAAAAACTGGAGGATTTGGTAAAAAAACATGGAGCCTCCAAAATTCCGTACGTCTGTATCGCCACCAACGTAAATATGGCGGGAGGACAACCCATAAGCATGGAAAACTTGAAAGCTCTAAGAAAATATACACAAGAGCACGGAATCCTGATAATCCACGATATGACACGGGTTGCAGAGAATGCCTACTTTATCCAGCAAAGAGAAAAAGGCTATGAAAACACAAAAATAAAAGATATAGTAAAAGAAATCTGCTCCCTTACCGATGGAGCCACTATGAGTGCGAAAAAAGACGCTTTGGTAAATATTGGCGGCTTTTTGGCAACCAACGATTGGGATGTTTATGAAGAGGCCCGGAATTTAGTCGTGGTCTATGAAGGTCTCCATACCTACGGAGGTTTAGCGGGAAGAGATATGGAAGCTATCGCCGTGGGAATCAAGGAAAGTGTAGACGATTTTCACCAAAGAGCACGAGTGGGCCAAGTGGAATACCTAGGCAATAAAATGATTGAATACGGTATTCCCATTGTGAAACCAATTGGGGGCCACGGGGTTTTTATAGATGCGAAAACCTTTTTGCCCCATTTGAGTCAAGATGAATTCCCAGCCCAGACCTTGGCCGCCGAAATCTATTTGGATTCGGGGGTAAGAACAATGGAAAGAGGAATAGTTTCTGCGGGTAGAAATGCTAAAGGCGAAAATTATTATCCGAAATTGGAGCTCGTCCGATTTACGATCCCACGACGGGTCTATACCCAAGCGCATATGGATGTGGTGGCAGAATCTGCGGCGATGGTTTATGACAAACGCAAGAAGATAAAAGGATTGAAGATGATTTACGAACCAAAGTACCTCCGTTTTTTCCAAGCTAAATTTGAGCGGTTGAAGTAGGCGAAGAATTGATTTTATGAAATAACATTTTTGTGATTTTTGAAAGGAAAGATTAATGAACTTTTACCATCCTTGAAAAAATGTTGAAAGCAATAGCCATAACAGGAATTTTCACTAAATTTATTTGATATGATTTCAGTAGAAGAAGCGAAAAAATTAATTCTTGATACGGCTAAGTCTCTTACTCCTATTAACTTGGAGATTTCAGAAACTCTGAATATGGTTTTGGCCAAAGATATTCTTTCCCCGATTGATTATCCTCCCTTTGACCAATCGGCGATGGATGGGTTTGCAGTTTTTCATTCCGATATTCTTGAAAACAACGCGATTGATATTATTGGCGAAGCTCCAGCTGGAAATCCATTTGTGGGAAAAATTTCTAAAGGACATACCGTTCAAATATTTACGGGAGCAAAAATCCCAGAGGGCGCAGATACGGTAATCATTCAGGAAAGGGTTTCAGTAGAAAAAGGAAAGATTGTTTCAGATGGTTCCCCTTTGACGAAGGGTGCGAACATAAGAAAAAAAAGTTCCCAAATCAAAATCGGCGATATTGCGCTGCATAAGGGAGCCGTCCTAAATCCCGGAGCCATTGGCTTTTTGGCGGGATTGGGAATTCCTTCAGTTTCTGTTTTCCCAAAACCAAAAGTTTCAATTATTGTTACAGGCAGTGAATTACAAAAATCCGGAACAAAACTTGAAAATGGGCAGATATATGAATCGAATTCCTTCGCCCTAAAAGCCGCCCTTGAATCAATTGGTATTGTAGCCACTCGTGTTTCAAACATTGGCGATGATGAAGCGGTTACAAAAAACTCCCTCGCTTTTGCTATTGAAAATTCAGATGTCGTATTGGTTTCCGGTGGAATTTCCGTTGGGAAATATGATTTTGTAGGGAAGAGCCTACAGGAGCTTGAAGTGGAAAACGTTTTTTATAAAATCGCCCAAAAACCCGGGAAGCCGATATTCTTCGGAAAGAAGGAAGACTGTTTGATTTTTGCTTTGCCGGGTAATCCTGCAAGTGCATTGAGCTGTTTTTATGAATACGTTCTGCCGGCACTGAGGATTATGCAAGGGTTTACGGAGGTATTTCCAAATATAAAAACGCTGCCAATTACATCCGATTATGCGAAGAAAGAAGGACTCTCCCTTTTTCTGAAAGGCAAAACATCAGAGGGGAAAGTGAAGGTGCTCGAAGGACAGGAATCCAGTAATATTGGGTCTTTCGCCTTGGCTGATTGTCTTATTTACCTGCCAGCGGACAAAGGGAGGGTAGAAAAAGGAGAAATGGTGGAGGTGCATTTGATTTACAACAGATAATATTGTTCATTTTAATAGGAATGGAAAATGATCTTTTAGAAGCATGTTAGAGATTGTAACAACCTATCCAGTTTTTTTTTCTTCTCCTGCTTTTTATGGTGGCTTTTTTATATTCGTCCGTTGGCCATGGGGGAGCGAGCGGCTATTTGGCATTAATGGCATTGTTTGGAGTAATGGCTCCCGCAATGATGAAATCGTCCGCCCTAATAATGAATATTTTTGTTTCCTCCATTTCCTTCTTTCATTATTACAGGACAGGACATTTTCGATGGAAATTGTTTTTCCCCTTTGCCATAGCATCCATTCCCCTGGCGTTTATTGGAGGTTATATAATTCTGGATCCTATGATTTACAAAAAAATTCTAGGGGTAATTTTGATATTTCCCATTCTGAGATTTTTTGGGGTTTTTGGAAAAACGGAGGGCCCTGAAAAGGAAATCAACCTGCCATTGGCATTGCTTACCGGAGGGATAATTGGAGTTCTATCGGGGATGATCGGGATTGGGGGAGGTATCATTCTTTCGCCCGTAATTCTCTTACTGCATTGGGGAAACATGAAACAGACCGCGGCGGTTTCCGCGCTTTTTATTTTGGTGAATTCCATAGCTGGGCTTGCGGGAATGTTCAGCACTGGCATTGGGATTGACAATTCCGTTTATTTATTGGTAGCGATAGCGTTGGCGGGGGGATTTGCCGGTGCCTATCTTGGAAGCAAAAAATTCAATAACTTAGTACTGAAAAGAATACTCGCGGTGGTATTGACATTGGCTTGTATTAAACTTTTGATAACGTGAAGAAGAGCAAGGTGACTGGGGTGATTTTGGCAGGCGGTAAAAATTTGAGAATGGGAACCGATAAGGGGCTGCTCATGGTCGATGGGAAAAGGATTGTTGAGAGAGCCATTGAAGCCATGAGAGCTGAAGTAGATGATATTATCATAATAAGTAACGGTAGTAATTACGATAACCTAGGATACAAAGTATATAGAGATATTATCGAGAATTGTGGCCCAATGGGTGGGATTTTCACGGCCTTATCATGCAGCAGTACTGACAAGAATTTTGTGGTGAGTTGTGATATGCCTTTCCTCAGCAAGGAACTTGTGAGCTTTATTATTGAAAATTCCGATGATTGTGAAATAGCAATTCCGAAACACGGAGAAAAATTAGAACCACTTTGTGCCGTTTATGATAAGTCGTGTAAGAAAAGATTTGAAGAGCTGTTGCAACGCAAAGAGTTGAAATTGATGGATGCGTTACTGCATTTTAGAGTAAAACAGATTCCAGTGCCGGAAAATTTTTCTGATGGAAACTGTTTTCATAACATCAACACCCCTACCGAATATGAAACACTAAAATTGAAGAAGAATGAGCACACAAATTAAAGTTTTTGGACAGCTCGCCGAAATGATCGGGAGCGACCAATTGGTATTGCGAGATGTGAAGGATACGGATTTGCTCAGAAAAAGATTGATTTCCGATTTTCCAAAACTTGCGGACTATCCGTTTGTGGTAGCAGTTGATAAAAAAGTGATCAATAAAAATATAACGTTGAAGGCAGGCGATGAGGTAGCCCTTTTGCCTCCCTTTGCCGGGGGATAATATGTTGACTAAAGAAGAAATACTGCGCTATAACAGGCAACTTCTCCTTCCACAAATGGGTTTAGCGGGACAGGAGAGGCTGAAAAATGCCCGTGTGCTCGTGATTGGAGCGGGTGGCTTAGGTTGTCCCGTACTGCAATATCTGTGCGCTGTTGGAGTGGGCCATATTGGGATTGTTGATTATGATGTGGTAGAAGAAACGAATCTGCAACGGCAAGTTTTGTTCCATGTTTTGGATATTGGAAAGCCCAAGGCGGCAACTTTAAAAGAAAAACTTCAAAAGCAAAATCCTTATGTGACCATTGAAGTCTTCGACACAAAACTTTCCACAGAAAACACACTTGAAATATTTTCGGGTTATGAAATAATTTTGGATGGCACTGATAATTTTGCCACCCGTTACTTGGTGAGTGACGCCAGTTTTCTCCTAAAAAAAATACTGATTTCGGGATCCATTTATAAGTTTGAAGGGCAGGTTTCTGTATTTGATTTTACAAAAGACGATTCTCCAACTTACCGCTGCCTGTTTCCTTCTCCACCTGCTGCCGAACACGCCTTGAGTTGTGAGGAGATTGGGGTTATTGGAGTATTGCCCGGGATAGTCGGCACATTGATGGCCAATGAGACAATTAAGATTATTGTGGGGATTGGAGAGAATCTTTCGGGGAAAGTTTTGATGTTGAATGCGCTCAGTACAAATTTTCAAACGGTAGCATTTGAAAGAAATCCCAAGGCTATAAAAGCAATCCCCAAAACAGAAATGGAATTTAAGGCCATGGATTATGAATTTTTCTGTGGAAATAAAACTGGGGAAACTTCAATTAGGGAAATTTCTGTAGGGGAGTTGTCGGAGTTAATTTCTTCCAATTCAGAAATCCAGATAATCGATGTACGGGAAATATGGGAAGAACCTGAAATTGCCGAGTGGCACAGTTTAAAAATTCCACTTGGCGAAATTGAAGAGCGGGCATCAGAAATTTCAAGAGAAGAAAAAGTCGTCCTTGTTTGTCAAGTGGGAATGAGAAGTCAACGAGGAGTTGAATTATTGCAAAATGGCTTTAACTTTAAAAACCTGTTCAACCTTAAGGGCGGTGTGATGGAATGGATGAGAACTGAAAAAATTGGCTCTATATGATTTTGCGTGGTAAAGGAAATTATTTGTTTATTGATTATGTCAGGCTGGGTCTTTCGACTTCACTCAAGATAGACTAAAGTCGAGGGCCAATGACCTCTCGACTGCGCTCGACCTGACACTATTTTATTATGGTTGATAACCCACAATATTTCATATAGACAAAAAATACAAAAAGTATGAGCGAAAAAAAGAGACATAAAGTTTTCGTAAATGGACCGATACGCCCTGATTATATTGCGGAATCCATTGCAAAACACAGTGGCAAGACCAATATTGGGGCGCACGATATTTTCCTCGGACAGGTAAGAGAGGACGTTATTGATGGAAAAACAGTTCAAGCAATAGAGTATTCAGCTTATGAAGAAATGGCGGAAGAGAAATTCCACGAGATAAGGGAAAAGGCATTTAGCAGATTCAATTTGGTCTGTATGCACATTTATCACAGTTTGGGAACCGTGAAAACCGGAGAAATCTCACTATTTGTTTTCGTCTCCTCAAAACACCGAACCCAGGCCTTTGACGCGTGTCGCTTTTTAGTTGAAGAAATAAAGGCGAATGTCCCCATCTTCGGAAAGGAATTATTTGATGACGAAACCCATTCCTGGAAGGTAAATAAAGAATAGATTATGATCGATATAACGTTTAAAACCTCCACACTTCGCGAAGCCATAGCAACAGCAATTGTTAAAGTGGGTAATAAGCAAACCATTGAAGCGGTAAAAAACAGGACCGTTCCCAAAGGTGATGTGCTGGAATGTGCCCGTACCGCTGGATTGTTTGCTGTAAAACGCACCAGCGATATGATTCCCGATTGCCATCCGATGCCGGTGGAGTTTACCCAAATCCGCTATGAGCATACGGAAATGGAGATTAAAATTACAGTAGAAGTCCACACGGTCTATAAAACAGGAGTGGAAGTGGAAGCAATGCATGGGGCTTCAGTGGTAGCACTTACCATTTATGATATGTTAAAACCAATAGATAAGGAAATAGAAATTTCATCCATTAAACTTCAAGAAAAGAAAGGCGGTAAATCTGATTTTGTGGATAAGTTTAGGAAGGATTTAAAAGCTGCCGTCATAGTCTGTTCAGACAGTATTTCGGCTGGCAAGAAGGAAGATAGGGCGGGGAAGGCAATTATTGTAAAACTGGAATCTTGTAGGGTAGGTATTTCAGAATATTCCATAATTCCGGATGAGATTGATGCAATACATGAGAAATTAAATAACCTGTTTGCAAAAAACGACTTGGTGATTTTCACAGGAGGAACGGGACTCTCTCCGAGAGATTCCACACCTGAGGCAATTTTTCCTTTGCTCGATAGGGAAATCCCGGGCATTATGGAAGCTGCCAGAAATTATGGGCAGGACAGAACGCCCTATGCTATGCTCTCACGTGGAATTGCCGGGATGAAAGACAATTGCTTAGTACTTGCATTACCTGGCTCAACCAAGGGGGCGAAAGAAACAATGGATGCCCTTTTTCCTTCGGTGCTTCATATTTTTAGGGTATTGGAGGGGGCGAGACATTGACCCCTGCGCCTCCGATAAATCGGAGTAAATGCCATATAGGTGCTCCCCTTGAAAAAAAGGAAGAAAGAACCTCTCCGCGTTCGGCATACCGAAGTGAATTCGGTACAGGCTCTCCCCTTGAAAAAAGGGGAGGAGTTAGAAAAGCTTAATAAATAATAATGATTATCCATAAAATCACCTAACGCTCTATTATGACATAGGACAAAAAGACATAGAACCTGCCTGCCAGAGGCACGACAGGCAGGCGTAGGATTATTACAGTTCTCCCTAAAAGAATAGGTTCGAAATTATTTTGTCTTATGTCCTACGTCTTACCGTCTTATGTCCATTTTTAGATTTATTAGCGGATAAGCATTATAAATAATCTCAATAGAAAATAATAATAATACTATGATAGCAACCGATTTTAATGATAAGTATTTTATGTACGAAAATATGGCGATCTGGGAAATTCGTTCTATGGATGATTTCTTCGATAGCCACAATATGATGCGGGAAATATTTGAAAATGAATATGGATTTCCGTATTCAGGGGAAACGGCAACGGGAATGGATTTTATGGGTGCCGGATTTGCAGTTGTTGAGAAATTGCTGGACAGCTTTCGGGATAAGCAATTTTTTGTCTTTTCCTTGGATGATGAAAACCACGTGGTTCTCAAGGGATTGCAAGATAAAAAAATTATTAATTTCGGCATGGATATTTATGTGTTGCACCCAAATAGAATCTATGTTTTGGAAATGGATAAGAGCAAGGATCCCCAGCATTATGATACTTAGGTCAGTTATGAGTTATGAGTTTGGAGTTATGAGTGTACAGGAGTAAACGATGTGGGCTTATGTTCCATATTCATGATGTTCTTATTTATCTACTTTCATAGAACGAATGTTTAATGAAATGTTGCGTTAGGGATAGTAGCGGAAAGCCCGCAGGGAGGCACGACCGAGGACTTGCATCCGCCGCGGCGGACCGACCCCCTTTTCGGGGGTAACGCCCAAAAAGAATTAGTTTTCCCGAGCAAGGATTTAAATCAGTTTTTGCTTTTTATAGTTGATTTCTCAACATTTAGATTTGGATTTTAGACGTATCAAACACTACCATGACAGACCGTTCAACAGTAACAAACAATTTGCGTTACCACAAAATCATTGTGGTGGTTATTGTACTGGTCTATATCTGGGTACAATACGAGTTCAGCTCCGGAAATTGGAGTTATAGTGACGGGACACCGAAGATTGAAGGGGAGCGTGTAAACGGAAGGGATGAGGGGACTTGGACTTGGTATTATGAGAATGGACAAAAACAAATGCAGGGCACTTTTCATAAGGGTAAACGCAATGGACCTTGGACAATTTGGGATAATAACGGAAATTTAGTCAGTGAAAGTTTGTATGAAAACGATAAGTTGAATGGAAAATTCACGCATTGGTACGCAGATGGTACTAAGAAAAGCGAAGGATATTATCAAGACGACAAACTGAAGGGGAAAACTACTTATTATAATAAAGATGGCAGTATAAAAGAAACGAAAAATTATTGATATGGGGTGAATAAACCAATTATCCCACTCGCCCCATCAATTCTTTCTCCATTTCCAGAGCTTTAGGAAATAATACGTTGTTCTCTAAATGGATGTGCAGTTGAAGCTCCTCCAGAAACGACTTTAATTGGGTGTATGCCCTTTGGAAAATAGCATCTGCATCTTCAGGAACAGTAAAGTTATTACTGGAAAATTCGATTTCTTTCATTTCGTATATTATATTATTGTGTTCCCGCTCAAGGATTTTTACAAGATTGGAGATCGAGCCAAATGAGGATTGGGGAAGTGGAGACTTGTTTCTCTTCGCCTCGGTCATCTGCTTAATATATGGAAATAGAACAGTTTCCTCTTTCCGCAGATGTTGTTTCAATTCGCTGGATATTTTTATAAAACAACGGGTCACGTCAATAACTTCAAAATGCTTTGCTGCATGCACTTCAGAAACCTTCTGCATATATTCGTGAATTTCTGGATCAATTCCTGCTACATAGCGATGGTGTACCTTGATAATATAGTCCATAAGAAAATCTACATCCCATTTACTGTAGTTTATCGAAGGTGGAATTGGCTCTTTTTCTATTTCTTTTAGTGCTTGTTCGATCTCTTTTATATTGATGTTCTTTTCTTGACAAATTTTCTCGAGTGTTCTCTTTGCACCGCTAAAAACATCTATTCCGAATTTTTTAAGCACCTTCACTTTGCGATAGTCCCTCCCAACGATTTCACTAATGGCAAGGGCTTTATCTTCAGTTCTCAATTTACTGAGTTTAACCCGCCATATCTCAGGCCCCTTTTCAAGGTATTCCCAGTTAAAAATACTTCCTCTTTCCACCAGTAAACGGTAGTAGAGGGGCAAAGGATCGCTGTGATTTTTTAAGATTAAAGATTTCCCTTCAGACAAGTGATCAAGGCGATTAAGAAGGATCATGTTCTTAAAAGAATGCACTAAAGTAGTTACATCTATGGTTTCTATTGGTTCCATTTTTTAAACTTCTGTCTATTTCTATTTTAGTTGACGGCGAGGAAAGGATTACTCCGGCAATTCGAATTCTGTTTCCCATTCCTTTCCAGACCCCAGAGGTTTTAGTTTCACTTTAAAAAAGGATTCATCACCGCGCTTAATGTGTTTTCGGGCAATTATTTCGCTCTCCTCGTTGGTTGTGGTATCTTTCGGAATGATGATGTCGCCAATTCTCGGCATAAAGGGATAGAGGATGGTAAGTTTTTCATCTTCTGTGGAAACCAATTCCGACGCGGTTTCAAAAAGGATTTCCTCAAACTTCTCTGCAAGAATCTCATCGTTGATTTCTTTTTTGACGCCTTCGGAGAGTTTACTTGTCCAATTTGAAAATTTTACTTTTGTTTTTTCCTTTAGGGTTTTTCTAATGCGATCAGGGAAGGGAGAGCGGATATGTCCCTGGTCGTTGAACCAGAATTTAAAAGCCGCTTCAATCATTCCGTTTTCCGATGTTGTCTCTGTATTCTCAGTCATTTTTTTTCATTAAAAAAATCTATCCTCCAATGGATATCATGCTCCTGTTTTTTTGGTTTTTGGAAGGATCCGAAAAATCCTCGAATGATTTCATTCCGCCCCGCACGGCTTTTTTGTTCCAAATTGATTTCAGGATCATGGGAATAATATCTTCCCCGTTCCTCATCGCGGAAAGAAGGTCAGTTTCGGTTCCGGAGAAGAGGCAGTTTTTTATTTTGCCATCGGCGGTAAGACGCATTCTATTGCAAGTATCGCAGAAAGGATTTGTAACGGAACTAATGATTGCAAAAGTCCCAATATGTCCCAGTATGGCATAGTTTTTTGCGGTATCGTTTGGAGAGTCTTTCAATTTCAGTACATCATCTCCGTATTGTTTTTCCATTACGGACATTATTTCCTTATAAGAAACGCCTTTGCTCCAATCCCATTTATTGCCGGTGAAAGGCATAAACTCAATAAAACGCAAGTGCACATTTTTATCACGTGTCCATGCTACCAGATCACAAATCTCATCATCATTTTCACCTTTCATCAATACGGTATTTATTTTAACGTGGAATTTCTTTTTCAGCAATAAATCGATGTTGGACATTACTTTATCGAAATTATCTCTTCGGGTAATAGTGTTGAATTTCTCTTTTTTAAGGGAGTCTAGGCTTACGTTTATGGATTTTAGACCACAGGATTTAAAGGTTTCTATATACTTATCAACCAAAATTCCATTGGTGCTAATGGCCAATTCAACGGGAAGTTGGGATAGGCCTGTAATAATTTCCTCTACATCTTTCCGAACCAATGGCTCGCCACCGGTTAGACGAATTTTCTTTACGCCCACGGAAACAAAAATATGAGCCATTTTAATCACTTCTTCAGCTGTCATAAATTCAGAACGCGGACGAAGTTGGATACCCTCTGCTGGCATACAATAAGTACAACGCAGGTTACATCGCTCGGTTAAGGAGATGCGTAG
The DNA here is from genome assembly GCA_034676445.1 of Aequorivita sp. Taxonomy (GTDB): domain Bacteria; phylum Bacteroidota; class Bacteroidia; order Flavobacteriales; family Flavobacteriaceae; genus Aequorivita. The sequence goes on along the minus strand of JAUCCE010000005.1, from coordinate 371,314 downwards.
GTAATCGTGTACTCGATTGAATTGATCTATGATCGGTAATCGGTTATCGGTTATCGGTGAGCAGTTATTTGTGCTGGGCTTATTCATTTTTCTTTAGGTTTTATTTTTAATTACCGTTTTTATCGGTTATCGGTTATCGGTTTGCTCTATTACCGTTTACCTCATTTACCGTTCACCTTTTTTACCGATCACTGATAACCCTTTTACCGTTCACCGATAACCCTTTTACCGATCACCCTTTTTACCGATCACCTTTTCCTTTTAATTACAAAACGAGGATGCTTTATTGATCATTGAGTTCAGCATCCTTCCAACGGATGCATATTTTTCTAATAAATATTTTGATTGCTCTGGAGTTACATATGAACAATCCCATGTGGTTTCAATCCAATGTTGTGTTTCCAATTGTTCTCCATCGGAATCGGTTAATTTGCTTACAAAATGTTTTTCATATCTTCTTTTTGCCCCAGCTTCTGCAATCTGCGCACCTACTGAACGGGATGAGCGCCTAATTTGATCCGTAAGCGAATACATCTCTTCTTTTGGGAAACTTTTGGAAATAGTGAAAATTTCCGATGCTAACTGTCGTGAATATTTATACACTTCCAAATCCCTATAACTATTTGCATGTTGCATAGTCTCATTTTTCTGATTATCATTTACATATTCTTCTACCGTACACCGATAACCGATTTACCTTTCACTTTTTTACCACTCACCGATCACCCATTTACCGTTCACCGTTTCCCATTTTTACCGATTACCGAGCACCCTTTATACCGCTCACCGATCACCCATTTACCGTTCACCGTTCACCTTTTTTACCGTTTACCCTTTCACCGATCACCCATTTACCGTTCACCGTTCACCTTTTTACCGTTTACCCATTTACCGATCACCGATAACCCCTTTACCGATTACCCTTCAACCAATCATAGCTTCTCCATTTCCTCATAAATAGTCATAAGCTCTTCTTCTGAGAGATATTTTTGTGCGAGGGGAAAAAGCGTTTCGTCTTCACGATAGATATGAAGTTTTATAAGCTCAACCAGTTCACGTGAGGTATCGTAAGCGGTATCAAGCACAAAAAATCTTGAACGATCGTCTACTAACCGAGTGGATAATCCCAGAAAATTAAATGCTAGCGCCCCGAGCTGTATAAATTTTGTGTGATCGTCTTCCATCACATCAATAGCAGTGAGAGGCTTTGAGCCTTTACTGTGTTCTCCCGCTATCAAGAGCTTTTTGTTCAATGCTGGGAATAAAGTCTTTTCTTCTTTTCTGTTGTGTGGAAGTAGTTCTTCATCAAGGCATTTGAAAAAGTTTGAGAAGGATTCATTTATTTCATCGGTGAGTTTATAGCCATTCGTTTTATAGGCTACAATTCCTTTTTCAAATTTGCCAACTACTTTCAATACAACCTGATGCTCACCCATTAGCAATTTTATAGCTTCTGAAGCCTCGTCTTTTTTCATGGTAAGTTTACCTAACTCTTCGTGGTCATCCATAGGTGAGTTTTCCACATCATTTAACCATTTTCCATCCTTTTTTGAGACCAGATTCTGGTTTTGGAGCAGGTTTAATATGACTTAAATCTAAATTTCCTCTTGCTTGATTTCGTTTTAATATTTCTGGAGGTAATGAATTTTCGGTGCTCATAATTTTAATTTTTAGAGGATTTCAGTATTTTGACAATGTTGAAAAAGTAGGTTAGCGAATTCTGATAAAACAGTGGTTCAGGTCTTCTGGGTCTTTAAAAATATATTTTTTGACACTTTGCGAATCAGTCCAATAAATGCAAGAGTCCAGGCTAACAGAGCGGCATAAATAAAATATTTTGGGATTATCATCAAAAAATCCAGTTCCATTGCTTTGGCCATCATAAACGTACAGGCCGTGTACATTCCCAATGGGAATACCGCTCCCCAATACAATGGATCGTATGTAAGTGGGAATTTTCTAAAAAAGTGGCGCCAGCAAGCCAGGATTATCAACATAGGAATCCACCAAGTTCCCGTAGCCCAAAAGAAAACGGTAAATCCTTTTATGAAACCTACGGTGGAGAGTAGAAATGGAGAGTATGGCGCGTTGATAAGAAGTAGTGAACCAGCTAAGGTGGAAATGGCCATCGCGCCCATGCTTATCCAATATGGTGGGGAAAGATCGTCGGGTGAAAATTTGAAAAAGGTATAACGATAAAATATAAGGGCAATCATCCAGATATACTGCATCCCGCCCCATAGCCACATGGAGAAGGCGAAGAAATTCATAACCAGTTCATACGATTTAAAATGCAGTGCCAGTTGTGCACTCAAAACAGCGAGCGCTTGCGTAGAAACCACAGCGAGTAGCCAACCGCCGTTGATACCTTTTTCGAGTGGTGGTTTATCAACTTTAATAGTGTAGGTAGTAAAAATGGTATAAGTGAATAATATCCAGAGAACAATACCTAAAAACCAGAGTGCAACAACTAAGAAATAACTTTCTTTTAAAATTAGAAATTGGGATCCCAGGACGCAGGTGCCGGCCACGATCGTAAAAAATCCAACGCCTTTGGTGTGAGAAAAAAGATCTTCAAGGAATTCTTTTTTGAATAACAGAATACGGAGAACGGTAAGGCTACAAAGTATAATATATGCGAAAATATTCAACCAGAACAATGCCATTGCTATGAAGTCCATTCCTAAATGGGAACAGGCAATTGAAACAATCCCTGTGGCCATAACCATGGCAAAATAAGCGGGAGATAAATCCATTACGATTCCCCGCCTATCGAAAAAATAAGTATTCTTTGTCCGATGGTCCACGATTCCAGGTTTTGATTTCAATACTTCAATCATCGATGTGGCCAGTGAGAGAAATGTTTTTTAATTATTTAAAAGTTGCCTTCCTATCTTAAAAGACAATTGAACTAGCTCGGGGTATAGGTTATCACCAAATATATACCCCACAATACAAGTAGTGTCATCACAATCCCAACTGTGGTACTGGCTTTGGTCATTTTTCTAAAAATGGGAAACTCAGGCTCGAACAATGGCAATCCTTGTTCTCCCAAAATTTTATTTGCTTTTCTCAATATCATTATGGTACCCATTACTAGAATGATTACTGCCAAGGCAATTCCATAATAAAAGACTTTTGTCTCCACATTGACGCCTGAAGCGGCTTGTGCCCGTGTGCTTTCAGCAAATAGGAAAATTGTAAAGCACGCAGGAACCACTTGGCATTTGGATAAAGAAGGGAGCGAGGTTTTCATAGGTATAGATTTAGGCTCTTCATTAGTTATTCTTTGATTTGGGACCTTGGCGAAATGCTTTGGAAGTCCGAATTTGCTTGGGATTCCAGTTCCATATTACTTGTTGGTAACTTCTCCACGTATAATTAAGAGGATACACCAAGAAGTGCATAAATCGAGTAAAAGGAATTATCCCGATAATGGCAAAGGCCGAGACCACGTGAATTTTTAGCGATAGTGAGTTTACACTTGCTATGGCAGCAATTTGTGGATCAAATACAAAAATGGAACGCAGGTAAGGAGTAACAAAGGCTGCGAACCAAGCCGAACCCCAACGGTTTGTATAGGCAACCAACAATCCTGAAATAATTTGTACTAGAAGTATTACAAATACCACAAAATCCATTTTGGTAGTAACAATCTGTACTCGTCTTACTGTAAGCCTCCTGTAAATAAGAAGCATTAGACCAATGAAGGCCGAGAGGCCGAAAACGAAAGCCGAGATTTCCAATATGAGTAACCGAACGGGTTTTGCATTCCACAACAGGACACTAGAGGGGAACAGGAAGGCAATTAAGTGCCCAAAAAATAGTACAAACAAGCCCCAATGAAATAACTGGCTTGCGAGAAAAAGTTTTTTGCCTTCCAGAAATTCTGATGATAGTGAAGAAACACTGAAAGGTTTGTACTTATATCGGTAAATGGAGCCGATTAGAAAGACGGTTAGACAGGTGTACGGAAAAACAACAAATAATAAATAATCCATGATCAGTCAAGTTTTTGAAGGGCCGCAAATTCTTGTGCCTCTTTGTTTAGCTTATGATTAGAAGGTTGTAATATTGAATTCTTATTAAAAAATGCGCGATGATGTGATGAGTTAAGCGTATTCTCCTCTTCTGGCGAAATTTCCTTTTCTCCAAAATCTGTTCTTAGTACCTCTAGTAATGCAGAAAAACAATTTTTGTAAACATTTCCTCGATTGAGTTCCTCCTGTATAATTGCTCTGTGCATTTTTCGAAGGACTTTCATTTTTAGATCTACTCTGGCAGATTCGAACTCGGCGATCATCATTTTTAAACAGGGAATAAATATATTTTGAACTAAATCCTCGATGAATTCATCCTCTTTCGAAATGGTCATTAAATCCATAACATTGCAAATATTATCTGGAAGGTCAGTGCCACAGTCGTTTTTTATCTTCTCTTGCTCCACTTTCATATTCAGAAGAAAAGCACCTCTCTTATAATCTTCGCCAAACATCACATAGCCAAGGTCGAGGTAGCAGATGGGCTGTACGTCAAAAGTTTTTGTGAATAGCTCCTGCCTTTTATCTGCTGAACAATTGCTCATATATTCGAAAAACGGTCGAAGTTCATTTCCCGCTTTAGGATAAAATTTATCAAGAAATTCCTGGCTCTTTTTTAGATGAACCATAAAATCTTCCTCTGGATATCTAAAAAGGTTTGCAAGAATTGTATAGTGATCTCTGTTTTTCATAAGAATGAATTCATATTAATAATTGACGATTTAGAACAGAGAGAATAGAGAGAAGAGATGATTTATTTCGCTCTTTAAAATCCCGATTTACCTCTCACTTTTTTCTATTCTTTTATTTTTACCGATTACCGACCACCGACTACCGATTACCGACTACCGACTACCGACCACCGACTACCCTCTCTATTCTTTTTTCCCCTTTCACCATCCTCTTTGCGGTCTTTCTTTAAATCCAAACCCAGTATTACCTTTTACATCTGCGGTATTTTCAAGCATCTCTATAGATTCCTCTCTATGTGCGGGCGGGATTACAAATCGCTCATCAAATGTTGCCAAAGAGGTTAGCCTGAAAATTGCATCAGCCGTATTACCATCAAGATTTACTTCGCCCATCGCCTTATCAACTATTTCCTGTGCTACATCGCCAACCGTGGTTTGTCTTCGGTGCCACCTAACTGCCATAAGACGTTTGAGCACTTGGGACATTATTTCGGTATTTCCAGCTGTAAATAGATTTGCCAAATACTTTATAGGTACGCGATTGTTCTCAATTCCTCCCCATAAAAACTGGGTGTTTGATTCTTCATATACGCCATCCTGAAGGGAGGCCATTCCGGGCATAAGTGCGGGAACATAAAATAAATTTGGAATTGTCCTAAATTCGGGATGGAGCGGAAGTGCGATTTTCCATTCTTTTACAAATTTGTAAACAGGTGATTTTTGAGCTGCTTCGATAGTTGAATCGGCGATCCCGTTTTTTCTTGCAGTCTCGATGACACTAGGATCGAAGGGATCGAGATATATCTCAAGCTGACGATCAACCAAATCATGATCATTCGGTGTAGCGGCTACTTCTTCGATTCTATCGGCATCATAGAGTAAAACGCCTAAATATCGAATTCTTCCCACGCACTGGTGCATGCAGGCTGGCGCCTGGCCTGATTCCAAACGTGGATAGCACAGGATGCATTTCTCTGATTTGCCTGTATGCCAGTTATAATAGGTCTTTTTATAAGGGCAGGCGGTAACACACATTCTCCATCCACGACAAACTTGCTGGTTTATAAGCACGATACCATCTTCACCTCTTTTGTAAATAGCACCCGATGGACAAGAAGCAACACAAGCGGGATTTAAGCAATGGTTGCAAATTCTAGGAAGGTAGAAAAATGTCATTCTTTCCAACTGAAACATAACCTCTTGTTCTGCCGCGCTAAGACCTTTCAGATTTACATCCTGCCGTGCATAATCTATAGAGCCTCCCAAATCATCATCCCAGTTAGGCCCTGCCTTCACGTCAATGGGTTCTCCAGTAACAAGGGATACGGCCCGGGCGGTAGGTTGGTCATCGCCTTCGGGGGCGGTGAACAGATCCTCGTATTTGTAGGTCCAGGGCTCATAATAATCATCCAGTACGGGTAGATAAGGATTGTGGAATATGTTTTTAAGTCCCCTGAGTTTTCCTGCACCTTTGAGTGAAACAGAATTTCCGTTGACTTCCCAACCTCCCCGGTAGATTTCCTGGTCTTCCCACTTTGTGGGATATCCAGTTCCCGGTTTTGTTTCTACATTGTTCCACCACATATATTCCGCGCCCTTTCTATCGGTCCAGAGGTTTTTGCAAGCGATGGAACAAGTGTGACACCCGATACATTTATCGAGATGAAAAACCATTGATATTTGTGATCTTATGTCCATAATATTAAGTTGTTTATTATTCTTTAGAATTCCACTTTATCCATTTTTCTTACAAGCACGTGTGTATCGCGCTGTGGGGCAACGGGACCCCAGTAATTCATGTGATAAGAAAACTGTGCATAGCCTCCTACCATCTGGCTTGGTTTCATGTGTACTCGTGTAAAACTGTTGTGGCCACCTGCTCTTCTTCCGCCCCTCTCTTGGGATTTTGGTACAGTATAGGTTCTTTCAGGCGCGTGATAAACTATGCAAACTCCTTCTGGAATTCGCGAACTCACACAAGCGCGGGTGCAGTAAACTCCGTGATCGTTATACACTTCCACCCAGTCATTATCTTTAATACCAAGGACAGCCGCGTCTTTTTCACTCATCCAACAAGGCTCCATCCCTCTAGAAAGTGTAAGCATCCTTAGGGTATCGCCATAAGTAGAATGGATGTGCCATTTGCCGTGTGGGGTCAGGCAGTTGAGCATTTTTGCCTTACCGTCGTTTAAAGTTTGGCGGATATCTCCGTAAACTGATGGAAGTGGTGAAGGTTTATAGGTAGGTAAATTTTCGCCAAAGGCAATATATCCCTCGTGATCCAAATACATAGACTGTCTTCCCGTGAGCGTTCGCCAAGGAACAAGTCGATCTATATTATAGGTAAAAGCTGCATAAGCTCTGCCATCCGTCATTAAACCGCTCCAAAAAGCAGCATTGTTATAGCGTCTTGGTTGGGCCTGTAAATCCTTATAATCAATCCGTACATTTTTGCTTCCTTCGGCTAAATCTGCCAATACGAGTCCTGTTTTCTTTTCGATGCATTCATAGGATCGAATAGCTAAATTTCCGTTGGTAAGAGCGGACAGTTTTAGCACTGCGTTTACTGCTTCCACATCTTCTTTAAGTGAAGGATATTCAACACCATTGATTTTTTGAACGTGGCGTTTATCCAATTTCATTGCTTCATAAACGTCATCTACCATAAAAGAAACTCCGTGAGCTCCAATCGGTTTTTTGCCGACGTTGGGGCCGAGAGAAATATACTTATTGTAAATCTGGGTGTAATCTCTTTCCTCCATTACAATTTTGTGCATTGACTTCCCCGGAATTGGCTCGCATTCGCCTTTTCCCCAATCCTTGATGGATGTTTGAGAAATTTCATCTATGGAATCGTGTCCGAGCGGAATATTTACAGTATCCTTTATAGGATGAGGTAAATATCCCTGTGCCAACTCACTTACTTTCTTGGCAATTAATTCGAATATTTGCCAGTCACTTTTTGACTCCCACACCGGTGGAATAGCAGCTGAAAGTGGATGGATAAAGGAGTGCATATCGGTTGAATTGAGATCTGCTTTTTCATACCAGGATGCTGCCGGTAAAACAATATCAGAATAAAGAGCAGAGGTATCCATCCTGAAATTGAGATCGACCACCAAATCCATTTTTCCTTTTGGGGCTTCTCTCCAGATAATTTCAGAAACGTGGTCACGGGCAACCTCATCCGCAATATCGTTATGGTGAGTGCCGAGATAATGATTGAGCATATATTCATGCCCTTTCATAGACGCCAACAATGCATTGCCTCTCCAGATAAACCAATTGCGCGGAAAACTTATTTCGTTGTCACAATCGGCGATGGCGTAATTCAGCTTTTTCGTCTTTAATTGATCAACTATATAATCTTTTATTTCATCGTCTGTGGTTGCACCGCTCTTTTGTGCATCGGCAACAACTTCAAAATTATTTTTATCGTACTGAGGGTAGAATGGCATCCATCCGTTTCTCACTGCCACCACAGCCATATCAGCGGTGTGCATATTTCCGTATTTACTATTATCGGGAATGGAATTGTATTGGGCCTGATTGGCATCATAACGCCACTGATCTGTATTGATGTAATGCCAGATAGGAGCTTGCTGCATGCGGTTTGCGCCCACCCAATCTTTTGCCGACTGGATGACGCTCCAAGAATCGACAGGGGCGAGTTTCTCTTGGCCTACATAGTGATTCATTCCGCCACCATTTACCCCATTGCAACCGGTAAACAACTGTGATTGGATTGCGGCGCGATACATCAAGTTTCCGTGAAACCAGTGATTAATACCAGCGCCGGTAATGACCATACACTTTCCTTTGGTTGCTTCCGCAGTACTAGCCCATTCTCTTGCAAAGTTTATAACCGTTTTTCTTCCTATTCCCGTAAATATTTCATTCCATGCGGGAGTGTAAGCGGCTTTTTCGTCGTTGTAATCGGTTGGATAATCTCCTGCGAGGCCTCTGCCCACACCGTAGTGGCCCATCATAATGTCATAGCTGGTGGCCACCGGAATTCGCTCTCCATTGACGGTATTAATGTACCTTACAGGAACACCTCTTTGCGCTTTTTTCTTTAATCCAAATTCGGTGTATTCTACTTGCAACACATCATCACTCTTTCCTAGGAGAGTAAGTTCGGGATCATAAGCTGAGTTATCCACTCCATCTTCATAGAGTAAATTCCACTTTGCTATATTTCTTTCTTCTTTGTCCCATCGTTGTCCCATTGCTCCTTTGGGCATTACAGGTTCTCCAGTTTTGAAATCGATATTTAGAAATTTCCAATCTCCATTTTCAACACCTTCATATTTTGCAATTCTGTTTGCCCTAAAAAATTTGCCCGGCAAATAATGATCACCCTCTTTGGTGAGCTCAATAAGATAAGGACAATCGGTATAGCGTTTTACGTACTCCATAAAATAAGGAACTTGTCTATCCACGTGATATTCCTTAAGAATGACATGGGTTACCGCCATCCAAAAGGCACCGTCCGAGCCCGCATGACATGGAATCCACTGGTCCGCATGTTTGCTACCTGACTAAAGTCTGGCGACATTACCACCGTTTTTGTCCCATTGTGTTTTGCCTCAGAAAAGAAGTGAATATCCGGGGTACGGGTCATTCCCAAATTGGCGCCCATAGAAACACAGAATTTTGAATTGAACCAATCTGCACTTTCGCACACATCGGTCTGGTCGCCCCAGACTTCTGGAAAGGCCGGCGGCAGATCGCAATACCAATCATAGAAACTTAAACTTGTGGCCCCCATAAGTTGAAGATATCGAGTGCCGGAAGCGAAGCTCAACATGGACATTGCCGGAATAGGAGAGAAGCCCACAATCCGATCGGGACCATATTTCTTAACCGTATAAAGATTGGCTGCGGCGATCATTTCAATTGCTTCCTGCCAATTTGTTCTTCTGAATCCACCTTTTCCCCGGGCGCGTTGATAACGGGCTCTTTTTACTGGATCATTTTGAAGACTTTCCCAAGCTTTTATTGGGTCACCTCCCACAGCTATTTTTTCTTCTTTGAACAAATCCATCAAGGCGCCTCGCATTAAAGGATATTTCACCCGGATAGGACTATAGAGATACCACGAATAGGAAATCCCCCTTTGACAGCCTCGCGGTTCATAAGGAGGAAGGGTTTCTTCAAGTAGCGGATAGTCGAGCGCTTGTGTCTCCCACACCACGATTCCATCCTTCACGTGGATATTCCAGGAACATCCGCCCGTACAATTCACTCCGTGCGTGCTTCGGATAACTTTGTCATACTGCCAGCGGTTGCGATAAAACTCTTCCCATTTTCGGGTTTTCGGGGAAATTATGTCTTCGATCCAACTCATAATCAATATATTTAGTTTGTGTTTCTACTTTTTTTTAAATGAATCTTGTTTTGATTCAAGAGGTTTTTAGCTGCCGTTCATATATTCTTTTGTTCACCGCATATTTTTTTCTGTGACGCCACACCAAAAGAATTATTCCAATCCAGACAATAAAACTGATAAAACCATAAAGGAGCAAAGGACTAGTAGCGGTGGCTACTTCGGTTTTGCTTTCTGCATCCACCGTACGTAGGAAAGAGGATAAAGCAAAGATTTCTTCTTCGGTTATGGGTTTATTTTTGTAGGCTTCGGTCATTGCGGGAAAGGGAGGGGCATTCAAAATTCCGGTAATACCTGCATCGCCGCCCATTCGGGTAAAAACCGTGGTCAGATCTTTAGCCAATAATCCTCCCGGAATGACCCTGTCTGATGCAACATTATGACACGAAATGCAAGCCGCTCCACCATGGGTCAATCGCGTATCGCCTTCAAAAATATGTTGGCCTAGCAGAATTTCTTCTGCACTGGCATCTTCTGAACTTTTGATTGGCTCCTGGGGTTCTGAACTTGCAATGCTTGCTTCAGCAGGGGCTCTTTCAGACGCTGAACTTTTTTCCTTGATGTAAGTAATTACCGACTTCACTTGAGCATCCGTAAGGTTCTGATCAGGCATGGGAACTTTGTTATACTGCTCAAAAATTGCTATTGCGTCAGGATCGCCGTGAGCAATCATGGACTGGGATGATTTGATCCATTCAATCAACCAAGCTTCGCTACGCAATGTTGCTACCCCGTTTAGATCTGGCCCAACTCGTTTTCCCCCGCCAATGGTATGACAGGCGGCACAGGTACTTTTAAATAGTTCTTCGCCCGTCTGGGCCTTGAGTGAAAAAGTGCCAATAGTGAAAATAGCCATCAACACCGTGGTTTTTAAAGCTTGGGTCTGTAAGTCCATAATAGTCAGCTTTATAAATTGAAGATAATTTAGTGTTAAATTTATGAAAAAAAATATAGTATCAGATATATTTTATCTTATATTTTTTCTATTTATATTGATTCTTCATAAATAAAACCTGATATTATAAGGATTTTGTCGGTATTATAAGGGTTAATCTCAATTTTAGGGAATTGTAATAGGTGGATGATCGTAATTATTCGCGAAGAAATCTAAATCGTATTAAAATCTATAATACAGGCTGCCGAGTTTTGGTAGTAAGGGGAGGTAATCTTCAACGGATACTATTTCTATAATGTAGGATACAGAAAGTCCAATTTTATCCAATCCAGACCCTTTTGAGTAGTCATATTTGCATTGGTTTCTAAACTTTAATTGGCTAATTTTGCAGGTCGTTAAAAATCACGAACTTCTTTCAGTTCTTTACTGAAAAAATTAATGGATCAATAAATAAAAACCCAGAAATATGAACATGACAATAAAGGAACTAAAAGACATCCGTTCGGAGAACTGTATCAGTATAATTATTACAACTCACCGTACAAAACCTGATTATTTGAATGATCCGCTTCATTTGAAAAATATGATCAAGGAAGTAGAAACCCGTTTGATGGCGGATACCGGAAAAAAGAATGCCTCAAAGTTGCTGGAGAGGGTAAACGCATTGGCCAATAGCATTGACCATAGCCAAAATCTGGAAAGTCTAGTGCTTTTTGTCAATGAGGATATTGCTGAATACGTTCGTTTGCCTATAAAAGTTGAGGATCGTGTGGTTATTGACGAAACTTTTGCTACCCGCGACCTTATCAGGGTCATGCACATAGAAACACATTATTTTATTGCAGTGTTGAGCCAAGAAAAAGTAAGGTTGATCGAGGCTATGAATGGAAAAGCGATTAGAGAAGTTGGAAATCCTTTTCCTATTGAAAACACTCAATTTTTTGCAAAAAACCGCGCTGCTTTGGCAATCGCTTCAAAACAGACAACACTGATGGCGGAGTTCTTCAATAAGGCGGATAAAGCAGTCAACGAAGTTAGACAGAACAATCCATTGCCCGTATTTATTTGTGGCCTAGAGGAAAACCAGGCTCAATATATGGGAATTGCAGACAAGAAGGACACTATTTTTGAGGTTTACCTAAATAGAAACAAAATAAATGATCCGGTTCATTCCATCGTTGAAGATTCGTGGGATGTTGTCAAGGATTATATTGTAAATAAGAATAATTCTCGAAAAGAGGATTTGAAAAAGGCCGTAAGCGAAAACAAATTTTTAAGCGATACCAATGAAATTTGGAAAGCTATTTCCGAAGGTAAAATCCGAACATTATTTATCGAACAGGGTCTTTTTCAGCCTGCCATTATGAACAATGGTGAAATTGTTTACGTTTCCGATGACAAACGGAATGATAAGGGAGTGATTGACGATGTTTATGATGAAATGATCGAAGCCAACATGGATTTTGGTGGAGACGTGGTTTTCCTTCCAAAAGGAGAACTCGCAAAGTTTAATGGGTTTGGTGCGATAACAAGATATTAAAAAGCACTCCAAATCGTCTTTAAAATCAGCCTTGTTTCTATTACTTTTCTCTTTGGTAAAAATTGGGAAAGTAGAAGCATGGCTGATTTTATTTGTTGGTCCCACCATTATTTGTGTGGAAGGGAATGAAATTGTTTTCCAATTGGGTGTAAAACATAATGTTTTAATGAACGCATATCTTTTTGTCCTATATCTTAGGTTCTAGGTCCTAATTCTCAGGTTTTCCATTTATATATTGGACTTCGCAGAGAGAGCATTACATTCGTCCAAATCCTGGAGCAAGGCTTCAGCAGTTCTCAAGGTGAGACCACCTGCCAATACAGTTTCATCACTTCCGTGACGTGTCCTCATGGAGACCAGATAGGAACGTTGAGCCATTTTACCGCCAAGAAATTTTCCCATCAATGCATAAGACGATTTGCCACCTGATACTATACCGGTCATCGGGTCTGTTGAAATACTAGAGCCAACCTCCTCTTCGCCCCGACTACTTTCTTTGCGAATATAAAGGCGGGCGATTTCAGTTTTTTAGACCTCCAAATTGGGTTTTAATGATTAACTCAATAACCCAATAACCCAATAACTTAATAACTCAATAACCCAATAACCCAATAACTTAATAACTCAATAACCCAATAACCCAATAACCCAATAACTCAATAACCCAATAACCCAATAACTCTTTCCAGAATTAATACAAAGAAAGACCTACCCCGAAGACAGTCTGGTTGTGATTATAATCAATCAAACTCTCTCCATATCCAGTAAAAACTTGTGCGTGAAATTTTAGATTTTTTACAATCGGATAGGAGTAGTCGATTCGTATGCTGGCGTGGCTTCTGTCGCCACCTCTTAGGGAATGTCGTGTTGCCGCTTCGAACTCGTGCTTTCCACTGGAATAATTTAGGTGAAGTTCCGCTCTTCCCATATAATCCTCAATGTCGGGATTGTCGTCTTTACTTTCCTCCTCTGATATCCGTATCCAAGGTTTTAATACAATTTGGAGTTTATCTACCTGCCAGCCAAACTGAAAAATAACTCTGTTCCAGCTTCGGCTAAGCGGATCTGAACGACCGTTGCTATGGTGATTAACACCTACACCCGCAAAAACACCCTTAAGGTTTCCGATGCTGTAGGGGGTGCCAAAAAGTATAAATGCTTCGGGTTGATAGTTAGTTTCCCTAAAAGGCCGTGAAAGTTCATTATTATATAATTGCCACCTGGAACTCTGGGTGTATGCAGCCCAAACATCACCTCCTATTTTATCTCCAAAAATATTGTGCAATGCTTTTGTTTTAAAACTTAACTGGAATTTCATCTCAACAGGATTATAAGGAATGGCAAATTCGGTTATATCATTTTGATTTCCACTTGCGGGAGACTGATTTACATCCGTAGTATAGTTAGCAAAAAGAACATAGATTGGTTTATAGGCCAAGAGTTTAAATCCAACTTCTTTGGAAAGTGAGGTAGAATCCAACTGCCATATTTGGGCTAAAGTCGGGTATTTGTTATCGTCTTCTTGGGCATACGTATTAAATGAGGATGAGAACAAGATTAAAAGCAATGCGAAAAGCGTGAATTTCATGGGTATTATTTTGGGCGAAAATACGGTTCGGATGTTAAGGGTTTTCTTAATATAGGGTTTATTTGAAAGTGTTAAATTCATCCTTATATTAAAATTTATTTAATGCGACTTATCTATTTTTGGTGAAATCCAAAAGGAAAAAGTATGGCTTCAGGAATTTTTGCGGTTTTGGACGATATCGCTACACTTATGGACGATGTGGCGTCGATGAGCAAAATAGCAGCCAGAAAAACTGCAGGTATTTTAGGGGATGATTTAGCCGTAAATGCCGAAAAAGCCTCCGGTTTCGCATCTTCCCGTGAACTTCCGGTCTTGTGGGCCATTTCAAAGGGATCTTTACTCAATAAAGTCATAATTCTACCTGTCGCCTTTCTGTTGACCGCATTTTTACCAGTTGCAGTTACGATAATTTTGGTTTTAGGAGGAATTTATTTGGCCTATGAAGGAGCAGAGAAAATCTTTCACTTCTTTTTTCCCCACAAAATCATTGTAGAATCTAAATATGATGAGCCACTTACCGAGGCGGAAATATTGGCGATAGAAAAGGTAAGGGTCCGCGAAGCCATTGTCACGGATTTTATTCTGTCCATTGAAATTGTGATAATTGCCCTTGGCAGTGTAGCCGGGGAGCCTCTGCTTTCGCAAATTATTGTTGTTAGTTTTATTGCACTTATCGCCACAGTAGGGGTCTATGGGATAGTAGCGCTTATTGTACGTATGGATGAAGCGGGCTATAAGCTTATTGAAAGTAGCAAAAAAGAAAAAAGTTTTGCCAAAACCCTAGGCAATATTCTCGTCAAGGCACTGCCCTATGTAATCAGGTCGTTGAGTGTAATTGGAACCATAGCCTTAATTTTTGTAGCAGGAGGAATTTTTGTTCACAATCTAGATTTCTTTCACGAATTGTTGCCAACCCTGCCATCACTTCTTCTTGAAGTTGTTGTAGGTTTGGTAATTGGCTTTTTTGCTGTTTTCGCAGTGATGTTCGGAAAGTGGGTCTGGAAGACGCTTCGAAAATAAATCATTGAAATAATGGACTTTGACTTCACCTTACAAAAAAAAAGATTTGACGAGTTAGGCCAAACCTTTTAAATCAATATTGAAGCAACTATATTAAGTACTAAGCGTGCTGCAACTTATGTTTTCCTTCTTTAATTTCCTCAATCAATTTCCTGTTAAAAGCAGGTAAATCATCCGGATTTCTGCTGGTAACAAAGCCATGATCTACAACCACTTCCTTGTCTTCCCATAAAGCTCCGGCATTTTCCAAATCTTTTCTGATTGATTTATACGAAGTCATCTTTCTACCCTTTACCACCTCTGCATTGATTAGTGACCAAGGGCCGTGGCAAATTGCTGCTACTGGTTTGCCCTCTTTGAAAAAATCCTTTATAAAACTTATGGCATTTTCATTTATCCTCAATTTATCGGGATTTATTACACCACCGGGCAAAACCAAAGCATTGTATTGATCAGCATTTACTTCATCCAATGTTTTATCCACATTGTATTCATTGCTCCAGTTTCCTTTGCTCCATGACTTGATTTTACCAGAATTTGGACTTACAATATCTACCTCGAAGCCCTCATTTTCCATTGCTTCCTTAGGTGATTTCAATTCACTTTCCTCAAAACCGTCTGTTGCCAAAATGGCTATTCTCTTTTTCATATTAGTAAATATTAGTTTATTAATTTTTCGATTCCTACAAAGCTAAAGATCAATTTATAGGGTCTGTATTAATTAAACTATAAACCTGCCTTGCGAACCGTTAAAATAGAATTAAAAATGCTTCCGACCGATTATATCGGCGTTTTCCAAGTGAAGTTCGGAAGTGGGTTTGGGAGACTATTGGGAAATATACTCGATTTATTTAACTCTCGCCTGTGTTCTGTCTGTGGTTCTCAGCGATTGGTAGCCATCTATGTGTAATAAAATTTTCCGTATCTTCAAATAAAAAATTGAACTGATGACTAATATTACGATTAAAAACGGCACGCTTTCAAAAACCGAGTTCAATTCAACCCAAGAATTATTTATTTATCTAAGGGAGGAACTTTCTCCTTTAAAGCTCTATTTAGTGGATGACGAATCCATTTCAGAAGAGTCTTTAAAAATTATTGAACGCTCAAAAAATAATTCGCGCAAAAAACTGACAGATTTTCAGGGGTGAAGGTGCTGGAAGAAGAGGGCATAGTTGAAGATTTAAAAAGGAGAGGTCTTGAAAAGCCTTATTTAAAGGCCAAAGAATATATGGAAATGGGGTTCTTTGAGATAGTGGATTTACGGAAAAGAAAGCCTAAAACCGCCAATATTTTTTATTTCAAAATCAACAAGAAATATTGCCATAGGTTATGAAGAAAACGGTAGGTTCATTGTTACTGAAATTTCCGACCACCAATGATAATGCCGAGCATATAAAACGTGCCGAGTGCTCCACCAAGTCCTTAAAAACCTTAAACTTTTTTCAGTAGGTAAAATCCATTGCTGACATAGACATCCAACTACATTTATCCAGTTCTCCCCACCTCATCAAAAAAGCTGAGCAAAATATCCAAAAATATTTTGCTCAGCTTTTCGAATAAAATATTAAGACCTAAAGATTCGGAATCACCAATTCATCCCCTGGATGAATCAGATCTGCAGATTTTAACTTGTCGCGGTTAGCTTCAAATATTTTGTTGTACTTGGTGGCATCCCCATAATATTGCTTGGCGATTTTGCTCAGACTTTCTCCACTCTTTACCGTGTGATGGGCAAGGGCAGAAGTATCACTCACTTTAATATCGGCAACAATATCGGTGGGGTTTTCGCCGCCTACACGTTTAATTTCGTCCCAGAGCTGGTTTTTTTCATATTGATTTTTTACGGTTCCTGACAGTTTCAGTTTTCCGTTCTCCTCTTGAACCTCTAATTCCCGTATATATAATTTACTTGCCAGAACTAGGACACTTTCATATTTTGACTTGACCATTTTATTAATTTTTAAGGTTAAAAAATAAAGATACGGCTAAGTTGAAATAAATTGTATTTATTAAATAAACTTTAGGATTTGTAGAGGAAGGATTCACAATAGAATGAAATAAAGAAGAATGGAATTACTGAAAAATAATACTCTCTTTTTCATTCTACTCTGTGAGTTACATTTCGGAATAAACTAGGGAAAAAAAGTTTTTATAAAAAGCAATCGTCACGAATCTCCGTTAATAGGTGTGATTGTGTAAATTTGTTTTCTCTATTTTCAGAAAGTTCAATAAAGTCTTTTTACAGAGTCCAGTTCAATTCATAAATCCTAATAATAACTCATAACGCAAAACTCATAATTCAATAAATGCAAAATCGTTTTTTACTCTGCTTATTTATGCTCTGCAATCTGGGGCTTTTCGCTCAAACCATTACCATAAAAGATCAAAAAACCCAGGAACCAATTGAATTGGTTACATTGTCAAGCGGTACACGACTATATTCCACAACCAATCACGACGGGCAGGCTGACATTTCCAAATTTAAGGATGCTACAAACATTGAGATTAGAAGTCTAGGTTATAAAACACTTGTGCGGAGTTATGATGAATTAAAAGCGGATACTTTTTTGTTGTTTCTACAGCAGACTAACCTAAATCTGGATGAAGTAGTAATCTCAGCGTCAAAATGGAGACAGAGCAGCGACGACGTTCCTGCAAAAGTTATTTCCATAAGTCCTAAAGAGATAGCCCTACAAAACCCTCAAACCGCCGCCGATCTATTGGGGATTTCGGGAGAGGTGTTTATTCAAAAAAGTCAACAAGGAGGAGGAAGTCCAATGATTCGGGGTTTTTCAACCAGTAGATTGCTTTACTCCGTAGATGGTGTACGTATGAATACGGCAATTTTCCGTTCAGGAAATATTCAGAATGTAATCAATCTGGATCCGTTTGTGATGGAAAACACAGAAGTAGTTTTTGGCCCTGGATCTGTGGTTTATGGAAGTGATGCCATTGGTGGTGTGATGAGCTTTCATACTTTGACACCACAGTTTTCATTGACCGGTACTCCTTGGATCACTGGAAAAGCCATCACTCGATATTCTTCAGCTAATAAAGAAAAAACTGGACATTTTGATGTTAATGTAGGTTTTAAGAAATGGAGTTTTATAACCAGTATCAGCTCTTGGGATTTTGACAATCTGCGTCAAGGAAGCCACGGGCCAGATGACTATATTAGAGATTATCACGTGCAGCGTCAGGACAGTACCGACGTGGTGATTACCAATGAAGATGAATTATTGCAAATTCCTTCGGCCTATTCACAAATCAATATGATGCAGAAAATCCGGTTTCAACCTGATGAAATTTGGGACATTCAATATGGATTTCATTATTCTGAAACCTCTCTTTATGGGCGCTACGATCGGCATCAACGGGTAAAAAATGGAACTGCACGTTATGGCGAATGGAATTACGGACCGCAAATTTGGATGATGAATAATTTGGGGATTGGATACAATCAATCCAATTCAGTTTTTGATCAAATGAACATTCGACTGGCACATCAATGGTTTGAAGAAAGTCGGATAGATAGAACTTTAAATAAACCCGACAGAAGCATAAATGAAGAGGAGGTAAGCGCATATTCCATCAACGCCGATTTTATAAAATCAACAAGTGAAAGGAACACCCTTTTCTACGGAATTGAATACGTTTTGGATGATGTTAAATCAGTAGGTAAAATAACCGATATCACAACCGATATCACCACAGCAGGCCCTTCGCGGTACCCCAAAAGCACCTGGCAATCCATCGCTGCCTATTTAACGGATGAATATAAAATGACCGACCGGTTTACGCTGAGCGCTGGAGCCCGTTACAATCAAATTATATTGGATTCTGAATTTGACACGACTTTTTATCCGTTTCCTTTTACGGAAGCAAAATTAAACAACGGCGCATTGACGGGAAGTCTGGGTGGCGTCTATCGACCTAGTGACACTTGGGTTCTCAGCACCAATCTCGGTACTGCCTTCCGCGCCCCAAATGTGGATGATGTTGGGAAAGTATTCGATTCCGCACCAGGACAAGTAGTAGTCCCGAATCCAGATCTAAAACCCGAATATGCTTACAATGCCGATCTTGGCATAGCGAAGGTAATTGCAGATGTGGTGAAAATAGATGTTACAGCTTATTATAGCCATTTAAAAAACTCGATGTTGCGTCGTGATTATAAACTGAATGGCCAAGACAGTATTATGTATCAAGGTGAAATGAGTAAAGTGCAGGCCATCCAAAACTCCGCAGTTGCTAATGTTTATGGAATTCAGGCAGGAATCGAGATTAAACTTCCCCAAGGTTTCGGATTTAGTACGGATGCGAACTTTCAAAAGGGCAGGGAAGAGCTTGATAATGGAGATACTAGCCCAATGAGACACGTAGCACCATTTTTTGGTATTTCACGTCTAAACTATAAAACTGAAAGATTGAACCTGGAATTCAATGTGGTCTTCAATGGAAAGAGGGATTTTGATGATATGCCCGATGGAGAAAAAAGCAAAAAGGAAATCTATGCCCTTGATGAAAATGGAAATATCTATTCCCCAGCTTGGTACACACTAAACTTCAAGGCTCTTTATAAAGTAAATAATGCTTTCGATATTAGTGGAGGAATTGAAAACTTAACAGACCAGCGTTATCGACCCTACGCTTCGGGTATTTCGGGAGCAGGACGAAACTTTATAATGGCACTTACCGCTCATTTTTAGTATTTAAAATTTCACTGAGAATAATAATCAAAACCAAAATTCATTATGAAAAAGTTTATTCCCTTCTTCTTATTATTAATTTTAATGGGTTGTAAAGAAGAAAAAAAACAGAAAACCGAGGAAGTTCAAGTTGATGAAGCCACCATAGCGAAACATATAGAACGTCTAGCTTCAGATGAATTTATGGGAAGAATGCCTTTCACAAAAGGAGATACTTTGACAACTACTTATTTAGAAAAACATTTCAAAGATATCGGTCTTGAACCCGGCAATGGCGATAGTTATTTTCAGAAAGTCCCAATGGTTGAAATCACCGGAACTCCGTCAGAAAAAATGCATATCGGTAGTCCGAAGGGTGGTTTTGATATAGATTATTACAAAGATTATGTGGCAGTTACCTTAAAAACTGATTCCGTAGAAAATCTCGACAAATCGGAACTTGTTTTTGCAGGATTCGGTATTGTTGCACCAGAATATGGTTGGAATGATTATGAAGGCATAGACTGGAAAGGAAAAACCGCCGTGGTTTTAGTCAATGATCCGGGATTTAAATCGGGAGATTCCACTTTGTTTAAAGGTGATGAAATGACTTATTACGGAAGATGGACCTATAAATATGAAGAAGCGGGCAGACAAGGCGCCGCGGGAGTAATTATAATCCACGAAACCGAACCAGCATCGTATGGTTGGAATGTAATTCAAAGCGGATGGCGAGGAGCGCAATTAAGTTTAGAAAGCGATGCGCCTGTGGCAGATGTTCAAGCCTGGGTTAGCAACGAAGCAGCTCAAAAGCTGATGGATGCTTCACCGCTTGCTGGGAATGATTACAAGGCAATGGCAAGTAAGAAAGGTTTTAAGCCTGTGCCAATGGATTTAACGGCTTCTTTGAGTATTAAAAACAAGGTAAAACGAGATGCTTCCAACAACGTAGTTGCCCTGTTGCCAGGAACAGATATTAAAGATGAGTATATTATTTATTCTGCCCATTGGGATCATTTGGGAATTGGCAAACCGGTAAATGGAGATTCCATTCATAATGGTGCTGTGGATAATGCATCTGGAACTGCCTGCCTTTTGGCCATTGCCGAAGCTTTTAAAAAGTCAGGTCCCACAAAACGTTCTATTTTATTTATGGCGGTAACCGGTGAAGAGCAGGGATTGTTGGGTTCAGGTTATTATGCAGAACATCCCATTTATCCCGTAGATAAAACAGTGGCAAATATCAACATGGATGCATTATCCAGTCCTGGCCCAATGAAAGACCTTACTGTAATAGGTTATGGACAAAGTGAAATGGATAATTATGCCCGAGAGATTGCAGAAAAACATGGTCGATACATAATTCCAGATCCCAATCCTGGATCAGGTGGATTTTTTAGGTCAGATCATTTTAATTTCGCAAAAATTGGTATCCCTGCTCTTTATGCCTCAGGTACTACAGAAGGTTTCGAAATGAGCAAAGAGGAAGTGAAAAAGCTTAGGGAGGATTATAACATCAACAAATACCATCAACCTTCAGATGAATATGATCCCGAAACTACCGAATTGAGCGGAGTTCAGTTTGATGCACAGCTTTTATATGAAGTAGGATTAAAATTGGCTAATGAAGATTACTTCCCTAAATGGAATGAGGGCAGTGAGTTTAGAGCAACACGGGAAAAGCAAATGAAGAAATAGTCGCTTTTTCTGAACGTAACTTCTTAAAATTGGAATTCTCTATATTTTATTACTTTTTTTTGTAATAAGAGGTAGTTTGATACCGTGCAATTCTTACTAAACTAATAAGGCGGGAAGGAAGCTTACCGCAACTAAATCTTTACTAAGGTAATAAGGTGTAGAGTTAACTATTAGCAATTTCTTACTAAGGTAATAAGGTTGGACAAAGGTTATCCAGGTAATATCGACAATTTCATACTAGGCTAAGGAGGTTGGGAAGGTTGCAGGATTGACTGAGGTAATAATTCTTGGGAAGGGAATTACCACAAAGGAGTAATAAGAGTAGATTTACCTTGATTGTCATAAAAATTTATGGTTTAAAGAGAAGCCTTATTATTTTAGTAATCAAACACAGGAGCTAGCATTTAACCTTATTACCAATAGTTTAAGAGCTAGACTACCTAAAACAGAAAAGGGCTCTACCTCACTAAATGACAGAGCCCTAATTCTTTTCTTAAACCACTAAATCAAAAAACAAAAAAGCTAAATGTGGTTTGGATAATATTATTTTCCTCTAATTCTTCTCAAACAACACCTTGACAAAAAGTGTTAAATTCTGTTAAAGAGCGAGCAAACATATCCATTAAATTTATAAAAAGCAAATTAACCCGATAGTTGATATTTTGGATACTCTTTCCTGCTTATTTGGGTTCGAGACCAATTCCTCTAAACATTGATTTTCAACCTTAAAGTTTTGAATTCAAAATTTTTAAAATTGTTTGCCGTCTGTTTCTTTTTAATAGTTTTGCAGCCTTTAAAAAAGACATAAGACGATAAGACATAAAAGGTAAGATTTAAACAAAGTAGCAGTTTTCAATGGCAGTTTTCAGTAGTATCTATCGAGAAGAAGAGTCGTTAAGCGAATTGGTCTTCCGTCCTAAGTCTTAAAGTCCTACGTCCTATATAAACACAAATTAGAATATGATTTCAGTAGATAATTTAGCAGTTGAATTTAGTGGTGATACGCTTTTTAGCGATGTTAGTTTCGTGGTAAACGAAAATGACAAAATTGCCCTAATGGGGAAAAATGGGGCAGGAAAGAGTACCATGATGAAGATTATCGCTGGAGTTCAAAAACCCACTCGTGGCAATGTCCGTGCTCCAAAGGATGCAGTGATTGCCTACCTTCCGCAACATTTATTGATCGATGACAATTGCACTGTCTTTGAAGAAGCGTCGAAAGCTTTTAAACAGATTTTTGAAATGCGGGACGAAATGGATCGCCTCAACACAGAGCTGGAAACGCGTACCGATTACGAAAGTGATGCCTATATGAACATCATTTCCAAAGTGGCAGAACTCGGAGAAAAGTATTATGCTTTGGAAGAAATCAATTACGAAGCCGAAGTTGAAAAAGCTTTGCGCGGACTTGGTTTTAAAAGAAGTGATCTACATCGTCAAACCTCAGAGTTCAGTGGTGGATGGCGCATGCGTATTGAATTGGCAAAACTTCTACTTCAAAAACCAGATTTGATCTTGCTGGACGAACCTACAAACCACGTGGATATTGAATCCGTGATTTGGCTGGAAGATTTCTTGCTTAATAAAGCCAAAGCCGTAATTGTAATATCCCACGATAGAACATTTATCGATAACATCACCAATAGAACCATTGAAGTGACGATGGGGCGAATTTATGATTATAAAGCTAATTACAGCCATTATCTACAATTGCGGGCCGATAGAAGATCACACCAAATAAAGGCCTACGAAGAACAACAAAAATTCATCGCCGAAACCCAACAGTTTATAGAGCGGTTTAAAGGAACTTATTCCAAAACCAACCAAGTGAATTCCAGAGAACGGATGTTGGAAAAACTGCAAATCATAGAGATTGATGAAGTAGATACTTCCGCACTGGCACTTCGGTTTCCTCCAGCCCAGCGCAGTGGGGATTATCCGGTGATTGCTGAAGGACTAACCAAAAAATATGGCGAAACATGTGGTTTTTCAGGATGCCGATATGAGTATTTCCCGCGGACAAAAAGTAAGCTTTGTCGGGAGAAATGGTGAAGGAAAATCTACGATGATAAAAGCTATTATGGGTGAAATTGATTTTGAAGGAACTTGCAGCTTGGGCCATAATGCGAAAGTGGGATATTTTGCCCAAAATCAAGCCGCACTGTTGGATAAAGAACTTACCGTTTTTCAAACTGTGGATGAGGTTGCCAAAGGTGAAATACGTACACAAATAAAAAATATCCTTGGTCGATTTATGTTCAGTGGTGACGATATCGATAAAAAAGTAGGATTGCTTTCCGGAGGGGAAAAAACCCGATTGGCAATGGTGAAATTATTGCTTGAACCCGTCAACGTTTTGATTCTGGATGAACCTACCAACCACTTGGATTTAAAATCAAAAGATGTTTTAAAAGAAGCGCTTCTTCAATTTGACGGCACTTTGATCTTAGTTTCCCACGATCGTGATTTTCTTCACGGACTTTCAGAAAAAGTATTCGAATTTAAGGACAAACGGGTAATAGAACATTTTGAAACCATTGACGATTTTCTTCAGCGTAACAGAATTGAGAATTTGAAGGAAATAGATTTGAAGGTATAGCGTGTGGATGAATCAATCATCGTTATTTAATTCAATAGTTTATTAATCCGATAAGTAGAAGCAAACCTATGTATATTAGGGTGGAAAATCTCTAGACCAGCTTTTATGCTTGTGCCATTTTTGTATTGCCTAGAGATAGATTGGGAGGTAAATTTTGAAGTTTCGAATCGCCGCTAGCAGTTCATTTGCTGTGATTGAACTCTATCAAAAGCTGATATAAGACCTGTTGATATTCGACAATCGGAAAAAACATGCAACTTTAGAACCTCACTATTTATGAACTCCTGACTTCCGCAGATTTTTGAGTATTTAGAAGATGTAATCTATAACATTAGCTATCAGCCTGTTTATTCCAATGGTGTTTCTATTTTGGGTGTCCTTGAATGTTTTTTGATTATTTGAATTGAAAAAAGTTGAACTCCTCTGGAGTTCTAAATACAGATGGATTCGTTTTTCCCCAATAAAACCTTCATTTCATTTCGGTTGTATTCCAGGTTATCGATATTAAAGCTCTTCGAGGTTATTGGTTATGGTTATTTTATTTTTTGTGGTATGACCCAGAATGGGTCTAATATGGATAACCCCGCACAAACGTAGTGCAGTACGGGGTTATAATGCATCCATCCTACAGAACCCCGCAGTGGGTTCAACATTTAAAACTATCTTTAATCTGGGTGTCCCAGTGCGGAAGTCAGGAAAAAACATGCAACTTGAAAACCTCGCTATTTATGAACTTACCGACAGGTTGGTCCAAAAAGTCAATCTAAGAGGTATGGTTTCGAAAATCGTCAATGATGTATCCAGACTTTCCAGTGCCACTTATATGGTATTGATAAAAGAAAAATCTGGACAGACAACAGAACTGTTGATCAAGGAATAAGCAGTAAATCTTAATTCCAAAAGACCCTCCCTTCATTTATGAACGGGAGGGTTTTTTTATTAATGATTATTCAGAAGATATAGGAGGGGAGACCTGTAATAGATAGTACATAATTTTATAAAGAGATGGACATACCCCAGCAATTTTTTAATTATCCAATAATACCAAAAACAAACTAGAATGTAGTTTCATAAAATATCTTTTAGACTGGGTGGGTTAATTATTTTATTACAGATTATAGGAATTCGAAAATTCATATTTTAATTTTTAAGGCTAGTTATGACAAAAAATTGAAATTTAAACAATTTTAAGAATATTCTTGATAAAATGAGTTTTTATCAGAAAAATCGGGGTGTTACGAAAGAATTTCTCGTCTATTTAAGAAAGATATTTTGCTTTATAAAGTTATTTCTTAAATTTTTCACAATATGTATAAATTTTTTTCCTAAATTCGGACAATCATAGAGTCAATTAATAATTTAAAACCAGATTAATCAATGAAAGAACCAACTTTTTTTTATTCTACCCGGTATTCCTTACGGTCATTAGCGGTTTCACTTGTAAGGAAACTCTTTGCATTCTTTTACCACGCAAAGGAAGATCAAAATAGAACAAATTTATAAAAATGACAGTAACGGCTGGTAAGATTGTAAGGATTTACCAAATTATCTAAGATAGCCGGAGCTCAAAATGTGTTAAGTTCAGTATAAAATTAACTGGTTGCATCCGCAGATTAACGGCATATTGTAGTGCAAATAACATTTATGCCGAGTCATATAAAAATTTATTTGTTCTTCACACTCTCTGTTAGTTTCGACTTTTTTTGAGATCGAAATCCAAAATGGGATGTAAGTATTATTATTTATTCAATCAACTTTTAATTTAATTCAATTAACAATGAAAAGACTTACTTTTTTTTTTTCTCTGTGCAATATTCCTGACGATGATCGGATATTCGCATGGAAGTGAACCGTTTGCAGACACGGCGAATGCAACGGGAAATGGAAATGGAATGTTTAGTTCCTATACGGGCCTGGCCTGGACACCCACGGGTGGATTAACGTGGAATGATGCTTCGGCCAGTCGCATCCTTGCCATTCCTGGAGAAACTTGTGGCAATCCTTTGGTTATTACTGGCTTGCCGTATACCACAACGGATAACACTGGCAACTATGGAGATGACTATAGTTCTAGTGACCGTCCACCCCTTGCACCTGGTGCGGTGGGCAATCCTTCGGGCAGTTATTTAGGTGGAGATGATGTGGTCTATGCATACACTCCCACTTCAAATGGGGTGATCAATATTTATGTGTCAAACCATGCCGATTGGACGGGACTTTTCGTCTTTACGGGTTGCCCGTTCGCTAGTACAGTCGGAGGCCATACCAATTCTTCGGCTTCCACAGTGTTGACGGTAGAATCGCTACCTGTTACTGCCGGAGAGACATATTATATTGTTATCTCGACTTGGCCTAGCCCTCAGAGCACTGCTTATACCCTTACTGTAGAAGCTGATGTCTTTGATTGCCCAGAATTGGAAGCAAACTACGGAGATCCTTGTGATGACGGAGATCCAAATACTGTTGGCGATATCATTAACGAAAACTGTGAGTGCGAAGGTATTGTACCTGGGCCAGGTGCGGATTGCGCTGAAGCTATCTCATTGGTTTGTAACGGTGATCCAGTAACCTACAGTTCTATAGGAAGTACCGCAACGAATACTACTACGTGTACCATGGGTAATGCAGGTCTCTGGTTTACCTTTACAGGCACCGGAAATACAATTACCATAAATTCAACTGCCGCGTTTGATCATGAAATGTCTATCAATTCAGGTGCATGTGGTCAATTAACAAATATAGCATGTAAGGATGGATCTACGGGTGCTGAAACCTATACTCTTGCTACTACGGTTAGTGGACAGGAATATTACGTTTATATCGCCCATTTTGCGTCTGGCAATAGTACTACAGGTAATATTACTGTCAGTTTAGTGTGTGCAACCGAGTTCGATTGTCCTGAACTTCAGAAAAATATTGGAGACAGCTGTGATCTTGGAGGTGGTGAAACCGGAGTGGTTGATGCCAACTGTAACTGCGTGGAAATCAGTTGCCAGAACTCAACCAGATGGCCTAGTGCTACAGTAACTCCCAATGCTGATGGTAGTTCCACCCAGATTGCGGGTTGTAATTTCTATGGAGAGTATTCTGAAATAGGCGGAATTATCTCTGGTTATGAATATCAATTCGACGCAGTTCAAGGTACTACTTCAGGATATATCACAGTCCGTGAAGGTTCTGTTGGTGGTTCTGTGGTCGCCAAAGGCTACGGCCCATTAACTATAACTGCACCTAGCAGTTCCAACCTGTTTGTTCATTGGAATTCCAATGATACCTGCGGTACCGGTAGCAACTGTGTGGTAACAACTGTTTCATGTGTAACTTGTGCTAACGCACCCGATTGCGAAGGTGTACCTGGAGGACCAGCCCAGCCAGGAACTCCTTGCGATGACGGTGACCCAAATACCTTTAATGATGTTTACGATGAAGACTGTAATTGCGCTGGTGTTGTTCTTGGCCCAGGAGATGATTGCTCCATGGCAATCGCTTTGGATTGTAACGCCGAGGCCCAAACATTTTCATCTGCCAATTCACTTGCTACAAATACTACCACTTGTTTAATGGGTGCGAAGGGTATTTGGTTTTCATTTGAAGGAACTGGGGCCGATATTACAGTAAATTCTTCAGCCACTTTCGACCACGAAATGTCAATCAATACTGGAAGTTGTGGAGAATTGATAAATATTGCCTGTAAAGATGGTTCCACCGGAGCTGAAACTTACACAGTCGCTGGAACGGTTGCAGGACAAACCTATTATGTGTATATAGCGCACTATAGTAGTTCAGGTACTACCACAGGAAATATCACAATCAGTCTTGACTGTGCTGTAGTTCCAGAATGTGAGGCCCCAGCATTGACTCTTGCAGCGCAAGATGCCAATGGCGGTTCTATTGAATGTCTTGAGGCAGGTGGAGAATATTATGTTCTTGCTACTCTTTCAGGCGGTTCTGGAAACACTTCCTATAATGTGTCTGCCAATGGCGGTGATACAGTTGAAGTTGCTGCAGATGGTTCCACCGTATTTGGACCTTACACTGTGGGCAGTAATGTAAGTGTAACAGCAACAGGCGCCCAAGACGGAGATTGTAGTGTAACAACTGCTATTAATTCTCCTGCCTATTGCCCTCCGGTAAACGAAACCTGTGCTGGTGCAATTGCCTTGGACTGCAATGCAGAGCCAATGACGTATTCCTCAATGGGATCTACGGCTACTGCTCCTGCTGGGTGTACTATTGGTGCTAAAGGTATTTGGTTCTCATTTGTGGGTACCGGTGCCGATATCACCATTAATTCAACAGCTAGTTTTGATCATAAAATGTCAATGCAAACAGGTTCCTGTAATGAATTAACCTGGATTGCTTGTAAAGACGGTTCTATTGGTGCTGAAACCTATACAATTGAGGCTACTGTAGCAAATCAAATGTATTATGTATATGTTGCTCATTACGGAACATTCACAAATAGCACTGGAAATATCACTATCAGTATTGATTGTGCTGTAGTTCCAGAATGTGAGGCTCCAGCATTGACTCTTGCAGCGCAAGATGCCAATGGAGGTCCAATTGAATGTCTTGAAGCAGGTGGAGAATATTATGTTCTTGCCACACTTTCAGGTGGTTCTGGAAACACTTCCTATAACGTGTCTGCCAATGGCGGCGATACAGTGGAGGTTGCTGCAGATGGTTCTACCGTATTTGGGCCTTACACAATAGGCACTAATGTGAGTGTAACAGCAACAGGCGCCCAAGACGGGGATTGTAGTGTAACAACTGCTATTAATTCTCCTGCCTATTGCCCTCCGGTAAACGAAACATGTGCTGGTGCAATTGCTTTGGACTGCAACGCCGAGCCAGTGACGTATTCCTCAATGGGATCTACAGCTACTGCTCCTGCTGGATGTTCCTTGGGAAGTAATGGTATATGGTTCTCATTTATGGGAACTGGTGCCGATATCACCGTAAATTCTTCTGCCACTTTGGATCATGAAATGTCCATCAACACAGGATCTTGTGGAGAATTGGTGAATATTGGTTGTAAGGATAGCTCTAACGGACCTGAAAGCTATACAATTGAGGCCTCTGTGGCAAATCAAATGTACTATGTTTATATAGCTCATTGGAGTGGAAGCAGTACTACAACAGGAAATATTACTATTGATATTGATTGTGCTGTAGTTCCAGAATGTGAAGCCCCAACATTGACTCTTACAGCGCAAGATGCCAATGGAGGTACAATTGAAGGGTGTATCGAAGCAGGTGGTGAATACTTCGTATTGGCAACCTTATCGGGTGGATCTGGAAACACTTCCTACTATTTAGCTGCCAATGACTATGATGCAGTAGAGGTAAATGCAGATGGCTCTGTAGTATTTGGACCTTTTGATGTTGGAACAACTGTTAATGCATCTGCAATTGGTGTTCAAGACGACGATTGCGTGGCATATGCTACTCTGGAGTCTCCAAATATTTGCGGCCCCGTTAACGAAGACTGTGATGGTGCTATAGTTTTAGAATGCAACGCTGATCCGGTTACGTATTCATCTGAGTTTTCAAATGCAACGAACACTACAGATTGTACTATGGGTAACAAAGGTCTTTGGTTTTCATTTGTAGGTACTGGAGGAGACATTACAGTTAATTCTTCAGCAACTTTTGACCATGAAATGTCAGTGAATTCAGGTTCGTGTGAAGATCTAGTAAATCTTGTATGTAAGGATTCAGCATTTTCGGGAGGTACCGAAACTTACACAATTGAGGATTCCACGGAAGGTGAAATGTATTACGTATATATCGCCAGCTGGGCTAACGGAAGCACTACTACCGGCGATATCACAATCAGTATTGACTGTGCCATAGTTCCAGAATGTGTAGCTCCAGAATTGACTCTTGTAGCGCAAGATGCCAATGGAGGCTCTATTGACTGTCTAGAAGTTGGTGGCGAATATTTTGTTCTTGCCACACTTTCAGGTGGATCAGGAAATACTTCTTACAATGTTTCTGCCAATGGTGGAGATGCTGTTGAAGTAAATGCAGACGGTTCTACTGTTTTTGGGCCATTTACTGAAGGTACAGATGTGGATGTAACAGCCGTAGGTGTCCAGGATGATGCTTGTAGTGTTTCTGCTTCATCGGATTCACCAGCTATTTGTCCTCCTATTAATAATGATTGTGCTGATGCAATAGCACTTTCCTGTGGTGATTCTGTAGCGGGGACTACTATAGGTGCGACATACAGTGAAATTACCGATGATTGTACATTCCGTACAACAGGTGATGTATTCTATACACTTGCTGTTGAAGCAGGGAATGAATATACTGTAACGGTTCAGGGAGCCGATTATGATGCTGTACTTGCTATTTACAGTGGCGTTTGTGGCCAATTAACTGAAATTGCCTGTGCGGATAATGGTTTCTCGGCAGGAGTTGCAGAGACTATTACCTTCACTGCCGATGCTACCGGAACAGTGGTGATCAGAACCTATGACTGGAGTACTTCCGCAGGAAGCTTCACTATAAGTGTTGATTGTACAGTGGTTCCAGAATGTGAATCTCCGTTAGGTATAACAGTTAATAATATAACTGAGGACGGTGCAGATATCACCTGGTCAGCCGCTAATGTTGGCGACGACCAATGGGAGATCTCATTGACCGTGGGTGGTCAAGGTCCTGACGAAGGCATAATCGCTAGTGTTTCAGGTACGCCTGCATATACCGCGACCGGTCTTGATCCCGCTACTACCTATACAGTTTACCTGCGTACCGTTTGTTCTTCCGAGGTTTCCAGCGATTGGGCCTTCAATGGAGAATTCACGACCTTAGAGGCAGAAGAAGAGTGTGAGTCACCTTTGGGTATAACAGTTGATAATATAACCGAGGACGGTGCAGAGATCACTTGGTCAGCGGCCAATGCCGGCGACAACCAATGGGAAATCTCATTGACCGTTGGAGGGCAAACTGCCGATCAGGGCATTATCGCTACGGTTACAGGTACGCCTATCTATACCGCGACCGGTCTGGATCCCGACACTACCTATACGGTTTACTTGCGTACAATTTGTTCTTCCGAGGTTTCAAGTGATTGGGCCTTCAATGGAGATTTCACCACTTTAGAGGCAGAAGAGCCAGGATCCTGTGAAGGCATTGATGCCTTTGTAACGACCTGGACGACTACCGCTTCGGGTCAGTCCATAACCATCCCGACCTATTCCGGTGAGACGTATGACTATACCGTGGATTGGGGAGATGGCAGCAGCAACACGAATGTTCCGGGGAATATTTCCCATACCTATGCAAATGCAGGCACCTATACCGTGTCGATCTGCGGAACTTTCCCGCGTATCTATTTCAACAATGGCGGGGACAGGCTTAAGATCAAGTCTATTGAGCAGTGGGGTACCAACGTTTGGAGCTCTATGAACAGTGCCTTTATGGGAGCTGAGAACCTAGTGAGCCACGCAACTGACATGCCTAATCTTTCAATGGTCACGGATATGTACGGAATGTTTGCGTTCGCAAGAAAATTCAACGGTGATGCTCAATTTGGCAACTGGAACGTGGGCAACGTGACCGATATGATGGGTATGTTCGCAGGGGCCTCCATTTTCAACTACCCCATCGGTGGCTGGAACGTGGGCAATGTGACCACAATGGAGAGTATGTTCTTTGGTGCTACGATTTTCAATCAACCGCTTGGAAATTGGAACGTAAGCAGCGTGACTACAATGAGGAGTATGTTCCAGACTGCTTATGAATTTAACCAGAGCCTCAATAATTGGAACGTGGGCAACGTGACCGATATGTATGGAATGTTCGCCTATGCCCGAAAATTCAACGGGGAAATAGGCAACTGGAATGTTGGCAATGTGACCAATATGACAGGTATGTTCGGGGCTGCTTCGAAATTCAACAAGCCCATTGGCAATTGGAACGTGGGCAACGTGACCAGTATGGAGCAAATGTTCCATGGGGCTACGGTGTTCAACCAGGACCTTGGTGCCTGGAACGTTGGGAACGTGACCAACATGCGGAATATGTTTGCTACCGCAATGAAGTTTAACTATGACATTGGCAATTGGAACGTAGGCAACGTGACCAATATGTTCCGTATGTTCTTCCATGCCAACAGTTTTGATCAGGACCTAGGTGGTTGGAACGTGAGCAATGTAACAGATATGACCAACATGTTCGTAAACGTCAAACTTTCAACGGCCAATTATGATTCGTTGTTGAACGGCTGGAGCGCACTTCCACTTCAGCACAACGTGAAGTTCCACGGTGGAAAGAGCAAGTACTGTGCTGGTGAGGCCGGCAGAAACATTATGACCGGAACACCTTATAATTGGATTATCCAGGACGGAGGGATGGATTGTTCCAATCCGTTCAATGGAGACAGATTGGATACGGGCGACAGCGCAGCTCTGTTTGGCGTATCGCTCTATCCGAACCCAATGAAGGACCAGTTGAACCTTGGCAATCCGAAAAATGTTGAACTTGAGAGCGTCTCCATTTTTGACCTGACCGGAAGGATGGTCCAAAAGGTTGACCTCAACGGAATCACCACGGGAACTGTCATTGATGTATCCAGACTTTCCAGTGCCACTTATATGGTACTTGTAAAAGGAAAATATGGACAGACAACAGAATTGTTGATCAAGGAATAAGCGGTAAGTCTTTAATTCCCAAAAGGCCCTCCCTTCATTTTTGAACGGAGGGCTTTTTATTTTTGGGCTTCGGTAAGAATTTCAGTATTGCTCCGCAGACTGAAATTCACTCAGCCTCCTTGGATTTGTTATTTGATTTTTTAATTGGGTAATTTTATGCAGTTGTTTGGAGCATTTAACGGATTGGAATTTAGATAAATAGGAAAAATCCTATATAAAAATAGGGAAAATCCTGTTGACCCGTTTTTAGGTTTATTCCATCTTTGTGGTACTTAAAGATTAATTGGGGAGTTAATCGGAAAAGTTGTCTATGAAAAAGAAGGTTGTCTGGTTATACTGGGCAACCTTTTTTGCTTTGGGCTTACCTGCAAATTTCAGTTTTGCTTGTAAGCTTAAATTCACTCAGCAATCTTGGATTTGGTATTTGATTTTATAATGCGGAATATTTGTGCAATTGTTTGCAGCATTTAATATTTTAAAAATCCGTTAAATAGGAAAAATACTATATAAAAAGGAGGAAAATCCCCTTGACCCGTTTTTAGGTTTATTCCATCTTTGTGGTACATAAAGATTAATCGGGGAGTTAATCGGAAAAGTTGTCTATGAGAAAGAAGGTTGCTTGGTTATACTGGGCAACCTTTTTTGCTTATGGCTTACCTGCAAATTTCAGTTTTGCTTTGTAAGCTTAAATTCACTCCGCAATCTTGGATTTGGTATTTGATTTTATAATGCGGAATATTTGTGCAATTGTTTGCAGCATTTAATATTTTAAAAATCCGATAAATAGGAAAAATACTATATAAAAAAGAGGAAAATCCTCTTGACCCGTTTTTAGGTTTATTCCATCTTTGTGGTACTTAAAGATTAATTGGGGAGTTAATCGAATAAGTTGTTAATGAAAAGAAAGGTTGTCTGGAAATACTGGATAACCTTTTTTCAATTAAGATCAGTATTGTCCGGTTAAGAATCTTATGATGTTCGCCCCGGTAGACATTTTCTTAATTGTACTTTCTTGACTACCAATATTTTGTCCGTCGCGGCGGACAGTATGTCGTTAGGCATTAAATTTGGATAGGAAAATAGAACCCATCAAAGTCCAAGTCCGCCGCAGCGGACCAGATGTGGCATGGAATTTCAAGAATAATCAATACTTTTATCGGACAACAATGAATTAAGATTGTTTTTTCGATTCTAATTTAGACATTGGAATTGTCGGATATCTATAGAATAGATCCGTTGTTGATTTTCTCAATAAATATTGTTAATCCGGAAAAATCTGGTCGAAAATGGGGGTTTTTCCTCTTGATGTTTCTTATTTTTTAAAGGAAATTTACTAAACTTATTCAATTGGGGAGTTTTAGGTCTTTAGATTAATAGCCAATTTTCCATAAAAGTGGTCCTTAATCTTAAATGTGAAATTTCTTATTTTATAAAGTGTTAGTTTTAGCCAAAGTACCCTGCCAAAATCCAATGGCAGGGTATTTTTCTTTAACAAGAAATTTAAAACTATCCCTTATAAAACCTATAAATATCAAAATATTCTTGTTGTAAACGCGATTCGTCTTGTTATTGTTCCTGCAATTTTGCACCTTATTACAGTCCAAACATTATGTTTTCGGTGATTTCAGTTCATAAGATATGGCCAAAGTATTTTAAAGTTTGGGTTCTGAAGAAAATTGCAACCGAAATCACTTACCAATAAAATAATTGGGAGATTTAGCAATAAAAATTGTACAAATATCTTTCAAAAACGGACGCCTTCGAATAAGGTGTCTTTATAACTGATTGATCGTTTTCCGAATAGCCACCAGATCCGTCAAAAGTTTTTCTAGCAGATTTAGGTTCAGCATATTGGCACCGTCACTTTTTGCATTTGCGGGATCAAAATGGGTTTCAATAAAAATTCCATCGGCGCCGGTGGCAATACCAGCTCTGGCTATGGTAGATATCATTTCGGGCCGTCCTCCGGTTACGCCAGCACTTTGGTTGGGTTGCTGCAAACTGTGGGTTACATCCAAAACAACGGGAGCATATTGTCTCATAGTGGGAATTCCCCGAAAATCCACTATCATATCCTGATAACCGAACATAGTTCCCCGGTCGGTTATTATTACTTGATTGTTTTGGCAATCGGTTACTTTGGTAACGGCATGTTTCATGCTCTCCGGACTCATAAATTGTCCTTTCTTCAAGTTTACCACCTTTCCCGTCTCTGCAGCGGCAACAACCAAATCCGTTTGTCTTACTAAAAACGCGGGGATTTGTAGCACATCCACATATTCTGCCGCCATAGCGGCGTCGCTAACTTCGTGAATATCGGTAACAGTGGGTACGTTAAAAGTTTCCGATACTTTCCGAAGTATTTTTAATGCCTTTTCATCGCCAATACCTGTAAAACTATCTATCCGGCTCCGGTTTGCTTTTTTAAAACTTCCTTTAAAGATGTACGGTATTTCGAGTTTATCAGTAATTTTTAAAATTTTCTCGGCAATCTGCATGGCCATTTCCTCGCCTTCAATGGCACAGGGGCCGGCGAGGAGGAAAAAATTGTGAGAGGTTGTGTGTTTTATTTTAGGAATGAGTTCTAGTTTCATTTTTTGTTAATTAGTCTTTCGTTGGTAGTAAGTATTTCTTGGAAAGGTAATATAATGTTGGTTTATTTCAATAAATAAACCATATTCACCGAACCTCGAATTTCATTGTCCGTAAATAGCTATTAATGAAAATCCGCATAATACCTTTTAAGACATCAAAGATAATCATACTTATTTAAAAAGGATTCGAACACCTCATTGCACTATTAAAATGGGTGGGAAAAGACGGGTCACTCGTACCGTTAAATTAGAAGAGCTCAAGTGTATCCATAAATACGAAAAAACTCTCAAACTTTACATTCTATATGGAATACAAGGGAAGTCGAAACTTAAATCAGAAAGTTTCTGATAAAATTAAATTATGAGTTTGTACTTTTTATTTCGATTTAACAAAATTGAATAAAATATCTTAAATACAAGTTTAATTTTGTAATGTTTTCCGTAAATTAAATTAATAAATATTAATGAAATCGCAATTTATATTTGATTTTCTAAATAATTATTAACCTTTTATTATAGGAAAACCAATTTATTGTTAATATATTTATTTTCTATAAATTTGTAAAGAAAGGATTAGGATTATGTCCTTGACTTAATATTAACCAAAAATTGAAAATGATTATGAATACAATTACTCCTCATCGCCTTAAGACGGGCGTTTTATTATTAGTACTCCTCTTGATAGGAAGTTTTGCTTTTGGGCAAACAACAGTTACTTATAACTTTTCGGATAGTGGCGCCGTTGCCGGTCTAAATGAAGCATCTCCAGGAATTGCAGTTGATGCGAATATAGGTTTCGGTAGTTTTAAAAATGGGGGAACTTCAGATCCGACAATACTTAGTGGTCAGCTTCGTTTGTACCAAAACGCAACAAAAGGAGGATCAATTAGGATTTATGCAAATAATGGCGTTACGATTACCAAGGTTGTAGTTTATGCTTCTGGCAGTAGTGGAACAGGTCCTGCTGGTTATAATGTAGATAATGGGGCTGGAACAAATATAAGTATTAGTGGTGGTGCATACACTATGAATAGTTTAACTGCGACTTCTAGGGTCGAGTTTTACTCAAGGGGTAATAGCAATTCCACAAGAGTATATGTTGACCGTTTTGAAGTTACTTATACTACCTCAGGCGGCAATACTGGCCCAGACATTTCAAATATCGTGCAAGCACCAGCAGTTGGCAACGTAGACCCCAATGATACTGTCCTTGTTACCGCAGACGTGGCAGACCCTGATGGTATTGCCTCTGTCAAGCTTTATTGGGGAACTGCCAGTGGAAATCTTCCGAATGAGATCCCAATGGTGGATATGGGTAGCAGTCAGTATGGAACAGATCCGTATATTCCAGCCCAAGCAGACGGAACCACCCTTTACTACCATATAGTTGCAACGGATAATAATGCTTCCGATCCGCTGTCCACTACGAGCCCGGAGCAAAGCTACACTTCGGTTAACCCTAAGCCGGTCATTTCAAATATTGAGTTGCTTACTAATTCTGGTTATTTTTATTCAACCGATTATGTTTTTGTTTACGCGGATGTTACGGATGCGGATGGTATAGATACTGTGGAACTGAATTGGGGATTAACAAGCGGAAGTTTGAATAATGTTTTACCAATGTCAAATGGTGGTTCAGGAGACAACTATTCCAATATTGATGAAATTCCAGCACAGCCAGATGGTACCACCATATATTATTCTATTACGGCTACCGACACCCGATCTGGAAGTACGACTACCACGGAGCGAAGTTATACGGTTCAAGATCCGGCGCCAACTATTAGCGAAATTACCCAAACTCCAAGTGCGAGTGCGGTAACCAATACCGATCCCGTTTCTGTTAGCGCGGACATCACCGATGACGATCAAGTTGTTTCTGCCGAATTGCAATGGGGGACCGCAAGTGGGGTTTATCCTAATACTATCAATATGACTTTTGTGGCTGGAGATAACTATAAAACTTTCGAGGATATTCCTGCCCAAATAGCAGGAACAACAGTATATTATGTTATTAAGGCTACCAATAATTTTCCTACAACCACCACTAGTGCCGAGCACAGCTATGTGGTAAGCAATCCGCGACCCGATATTTCCAATATTGTTCAAGTGCCGGATAACGCTAGCGTTACTTCCGCGGATGGTGTATCCGTTTCTGCAGATGTGATAGATAATGACGGTATTGCTTCGGTAATTCTTCGTTGGGGAACAGCTACAGGTGTTTTGCCCAATACGATAAATATGACCTTTCAATCAGGTGACACTTATTCCACCGTTTCTGATATTCCTGCCCAAGCGGATGGTGTAACGGTTTATTATGAAATCGAGGCCACGGATACCAATCCAACCTCCCCTGCAACGAGAACAAGTGCGGAACAAAGCTATACGGTTCACGATCCACTTGTTTTCCGCATACCCTACATTAACGATCTTAGAATTCAAACAGATGTGGACGATGCTGAGGAAGTTGGATTTACGTTTACCGATACCGGTTTGGAAACCGGGGGCGGTGGTTATGTTAGAATTGATGAGGATGGAACCATTGTTTCCCCCGAAATTGATTTTTCTGCCTATGATAACCTTACGGTTGCTTTTAGTGCAAGGACTTATGGAGGATCAACAGGACAAGAATTGACCGTATGGGTTTTAAACGATGACGGTATTA
This sequence comes from Aequorivita sp., assembly GCA_034676445.1. GTDB lineage: Bacteria > Bacteroidota > Bacteroidia > Flavobacteriales > Flavobacteriaceae > Aequorivita. Next base: position 333,243 of record JAUCCE010000005.1, on the reverse strand, counting down.
CTTATGATTTGGTAGCCACCCATCCTATCACCGGTTCCTATACCTTGTATGAAAATACCATTGATCTATCTACTTATAACAGCGACACCGGACGTATTAAATTTGAGATGACCGCAGGCACCAATTCAATCCGTTTCCGTGATTTGACTATTTATGATGGTTATGTCTATTATAATGGAACCTGGAAGCCCTCTGATATTTCCATAGACATACAAGATTCCGATGCAAATATTTATATTAAGAACGGTACCGCTTCTTTAAATAATGCTACCGTCAAAAATATTACCGTGGATGCCGGGTCAAAACTGGAAATAAAGCGGGTATTGCTTGTAAATGGAAACGTAACAAACAATGGTGAAATCATTTTCTTAAGTACTGCGGACCGCACAGGGGAACTTGGGCCCGTAGCTGAAAACTCCCACTTTTTGGGTGATGGTATAGTTACTTTCCATAGATATATGAGCGACCACCGTGCTTTTAGGATGGTGAGCAGTTCGGTGAATACAATCGCTTCCATCCACGACAACTGGCAAGAAGGGGCAACGAGTGCCACAGATAACCCACATCCTGGATTTGGAACGCATATTACTGGAGTTAGGCCTGAAGATCCGGATCAAACAAATGGATTTGATAAGACCATTTTAGGAAATCCTTCTATGTTTACTGTAGATATTCCAAACCAAGTATTCGTACCTGTACCCAATACGGATGTAGACCATTTAGTAGCCGGCAAACCCTATCTGTTATATGTAAGAGGAGACAGAAGTATCGATCTTACCGACAACAATGCACAGGGATCAACCACATTAAGAGCTTCTGGCGAATTGGCGCACGGGGTAAGCCTTCAAAGCTTTAATACCACCACTGCTGGTCAATTTATAATGTTTGGAAATCCTTATCAAAGTGGCGTAGATATAAATAGTGTGTTTGCAAACTCGACTAATATAAATACCAATACCTATTATATTTATGATCCTAAATTGGCTGATGAGGGGGGCTATGTTGAAGTAGATTTATCAACAGGAAACAATAGTAAAGGATCCGAGGCAAACCAGTATTTACAAGTTGGTCAGGCCGCGCAGGTTGCAACTTTGGCTACTGGAATGTCGTCTGTTGTTTTTCATCAAACTGATAAGGCCCCTGGAAATCATACCCGAACAAACGCCACCGGAAACCATATGTCCGCTCCCAATATGTTGACGGTTCAATTATATACTACCGAGCGATTCAACAATGGAGGTAGCGTGCACGATGGTTTTGCTATTCTTTTTGACGACGACAATTCCAATGAATTGACTCCGGTGGATGCCGTTAAGGCACTGAACTTCTATGAAAATCTTGGTGTCGACCATGACGGTACTTACTTGGGTATTGAGCGCAGGGAAATGCCCCAACCCAATGAGGTTTACCAACTATATAGCACAGGTTTTCAGCATACCGATTATACCCTAAAGCTAATTGTGGAGGGTCTAGATGCTACTTACCTATATCTTGATGATAATTTTATAGGTACAAGTACACTTTTGGAGGAAGGAGATAATGCTTACAGTTTTAGTGTAGATAAAAATAATCCATTGAGCATTGCCACAGACCGATTCTCAATTCGTACGGCCGAGCGACTTGGGGTTGACGACAACAACTTGCTGTCAGGTATTCGTCTTTATCCCAATCCATTGAATGGCGATGTTTTCTATATCAATGCTCCAAGACTAAATGGCGAGGAATTGAAAGTCAGCATTATTGATCTTAGTGGACGATTGATCTACGAGGAGACTTTGGAGTGCCGTAACAATTCCGTTGCTGTACCAATGAACAGCAGCATTGCTTCTGGTATCTATCTCGTTAAACTCAGTCTCGGAGGTGAAACAAATACCTTAAGATTGATAAAGGAGTAAGCAACTATTTTGAATAAACACCCTTATTGAGTTAGGGCTAAATCCTCAATTTTAAGTTTTAGTAATTAATGTCAAAAGGATCCGATTTCGGGTCCTTTTGTGTTTTGTAGACGAATTCGTTTAAGAGTTTACAAACTCTTAGCAGATAAAGCCTCTGGTAAAATAAGATTTTTTGACTAAAAAAAAATGGGTGAAGTCTTCAATTGAGAATGTAACAATCTGATAGGTTTTCTATAGAATAGACAGGTTAAGTGCATATTGATTCAATTTTCTGAATTAATTTATCAATAATTAACGTTGTTATTGTAATTTTTTTCTATTTTTAGACCGGTCAATAATAATAATTGAAAATAATTCAATTTAAATTACATCGGAATTTCTTTAAATGGCTTTTTGGAAATTGAGAGGAAATCGTGATATAATTTGTAATATTTTTTTAATCCCATCCCCGAATTAGAACTTGTATAGTTATGTGAATTAGATTAATAGAAACTTTAATTTAAACTCCCCAGTTTATGATCAAAATTACTCCTCTCGTAACCAGACTTTTAGTTTGGTCTTTTATGTTTTTTGGCTTATTCGCATCTGCACAGACAGAAGCAGAAACCCAAAAGATTACCGCCTCTTATGACAAGGCATATTTGCAAGATCTTGCCGCTCAAGCTTTAGAAAAATCCACTAGGGAAAAAAAGGAAGCTGTTGCGTATGCACAAGCACGGAACATTCCAATTACCTATACTACCAAGGACGGTGCTTATGCTGAATTACAGAAGGTTTTGCCTGATGGCACTCTTATCTATTATCAGACCGATAATAAGGATGCAGCTCGGTCTACCCGTGTGAATCATCTTAACACTGGTGGTTCCACAGGTTATAATCTAGATGGACAAAATATGATTGCCTACGTCTGGGATGGAGGGCACCCGCGTGTTAGCCATCAGGAGTATGATGGTCCTGGTGGAAATAATCGCGTCTCCATAATGGATGCTTCTTCAGAAGGCGGGACGAAACTAAACTTTCATGCTGCTCATGTTGCGGGTACTATTATGGCTTCGGGAGTTGTGGCACAAGCTAAGGGAATGGCTCCTCATTCAAAAGTAAGAGCCTATAAGTGGAATAATGACTTGAGTGAGGCAACTGCCGCTGCGTCAGGTGGGATGTTGCTCTCCAATCACTCCTATGGATATGGAGCAGAGGGTATACCCGTTCAGTGGTTCGGAGCTTATAGAGAGGATGCCAGAAATTGGGATAATCTCATGTTTAATGCACCCTATTTCCTTATGGTAAACTCTGCTGGAAATGATGGAGAGGATACCCATCTGAATACATCTCCTATAGCGCCTGGTTACGATATGCTGAACGGTATGTCTACCGCCAAAAATAATTTGGTAATCGCCGCCGCAAATGATGCTCTGGTGGATAACAATGGAAATCTTGTTTCCGTTAGTATCGCAGGTTTCAGTAGCCAAGGACCTACTGATGACTTGAGGATTAAGCCGGATATTGCAGGAAATGGTGTGGATCTTACTTCTACTTATAGTTCTTCGAACACAGCATATGGTACGATTAGCGGTACCTCAATGTCCTCGCCAAATGTTACGGGTTCATTATTGCTATTGCAACAGCATTATAACAACCTAAACGGAAACTTCATGCATGCGGCCACTTTAAAAGGTCTGGCGTTGCATACGGCTGATGATGCCGGTCCAACCGGACCGGATGCGGTTTGGGGATGGGGTCTTTTGAATACAAAAAGAGCGGCCGAAACAATCACATTGAATGGGTCAGGATCTTTAATCCAGGAACGGGTAATCAGCCAAGGACAAACCATTACTCTTACTGTGAACGCTGATGGAATTAACGCTTTAATGGCTTCCATTTCTTGGACGGATAGGCCTGGAGTGGTTAACAATACATTAAATTCCTCAACGGCTGCCTTGGTGAATGATTTGGATATAAGAGTGGAAAAGGGAGGCGCCATCTATTTTCCTTGGCGGCTTACTGCCTACAATGCCAACGCCAAAAACGGTGATAATAAAAAAGATCCGTTCGAACGAGTGGATGTTGCAAATGCCTCCGGCACTTATAGTATTACAATTACCCATAAAGGAACACTTGTTGGCGGGAGCCAAAAATTCAGTTTAATTGTTACTGGTTTAGAGATAAGCTGTTTTGCCGCGACGGTACCGCAAAACGTTAGAAATAATGGTGTTACAGCTACTACCGTAGACACCTCGTGGGATATGGTTCCAGGTGCTTTATATGATTTGCGATATCGTAAAATTGGAGCTCCATCTTGGATGGAAGTTTCCGATTTGACTGTCAACGATTATATCCTATCTGCTCTAAGGCCAACTACCAATTATGAGTTTCAAGTGCGGAGCAAATGTCCTGTAGGAGCGACCTCGGCCTATTCGGCTGCGGTTAGTTTTTCAACTTTGGCAAATCTTGCTTATTGTGAATCTGGTTCATTAACTCCGGGTGCCGATTTGTATAATAGCAGGGTAAAATTGAGTACAATTAATGAAACATCGTCTTATTCATCCTATTCAGATTTCACGAACGTCAGTACTGAATTGGTTGCGGGACAGACTTATAGTATTTCCATAACCGCTACCGCTAGTGGTAACTACCAAACCAGCTATTCAGTATGGATAGATTACAATCGAAATGAAAGCTTTGATGATTTTGGAGAGCAGGTATTTACTATGATGACGGGTGCTAATACTGTTGCAACAGGGTCTTTTACGGTTCCTACTGGAATTATACCCTTGACCACCCGTATGCGTGTCTCTATGACTAATGACCCTACGCCTGCTGGCCCCTGCGATTCATTTAATTTTGGGGAAGTAGAGGATTATACCATTCACCTTAATCGAACGCATATCGATTACGTTTATCAAAACGAATCTTGGTCTCCTACCAATCCAGCGGGAGTTTGTACTTCGGTGGATAATATTCATGTAATAAATGGCACTGCCGAATTTACAACGGACATCTCCGCTTATAACATAACTATTGAAGCAGGAGCAACCCTAAATGTTGCAAAGATTTTGACAATTTCAGGCGACCTAACCAACAACGGCAATTTAGTTTTTGTAAGCGGTCCTGCCGGAAACGGGGAACTGGCTTCAGTACCCCATACCTCGGAAATCACTGGAAATGCCACAGTTCAGCGGTATATGAGTGGCCATCGAGCGTACCGGATGGTAAGCAGTGCAGTAACTACCACAACTTCCATCCACGATAACTGGCAGGAAGGCGCCAACAGTAATACGCACGATCCCGACCCAGGTTATGGAACGCATATCACGGGTAGCACCATCGACCAACATAACGGTTTTGATGGCACACTCTTGGGTAATCCTTCTATGTTCATAGTGAATGTGGAGACCCAACAATTTGCAGCAGTCCCCAACACAAATGTGAGGATTTTGGAAGCCGGTGAGCCATACTTGATGTATGTTCGTGGTGATAGGTCAATCGATTTGATGAATAACAATGCATTTGGAGAAACGGTACTTCGAGCCACGGGGGCACTGTATTACGGAAAACATAAACAAGATTTTTCCACAGCAAACCCTGGAAACTTCGTGATGTTCGGGAATCCATACCAGAGTGCTGTTGATATAACCTCCGTATTTGCCCATTCCACTAACCTATACCCTGAATTTTACTATATATACGATCCAACCCTTGCGGACAATGGAAGCTATGTGATAGTTGATCTTTCGGAGGGGTCTAATAATTTTCCTGGTTCGGCTGCCAATCAATTTCTGCAGCCAGGACAAGCTGCTCAAGTAAGGGTTTCGGGCGCAGCATCGGTAATTTTCAATGAGAGCGATAAATCTCCAGGAAGTTTTACCGCCACGAACGCGAACCCAATGTTTGGGAACGATAAATTGACCGTGCAATTGTACACCGCCGAGAACTTTAATAACGAAGGACCGGCGCACGATGGCTTGATGATACGCTTTGCGGATGGTTATGACAATGGGCTTACACCTCATGATGCTATTAAATCCATGAACTTCTATGAAAATCTAGGTATAGACCATAACGGGACTTATTTGGGTATAGAGCGTAGAGAAATGCCACAGAACGGAGAGATATATTCGCTATATAGTGCAGGATACCAACATACCGAATACACTTTGAAATTGAGGGTCGATGGTTTGGATGCTTCTGATTTTTACCTAGAAGATTATTATGCAGGAACCAGCACTCTTTTGGAAGCTGGCGATACTGCTTACAATTTCCATATTGTTGCAAATGATCCTTTGAGTAAAGCCACCAATCGTTTTTCCATAAGAACAAATAGACAACTTGCAGTTGGGGACAATAACCTTTTGTCGCTCAATATTCACTTGTTCCCGAACCCAATAAGCGATAATACTTTTTATATAGCAGCATCAAAGTTGAATGGTGAAACAGTGAACATTTCGATCAATGATATGTTGGGAAGAGAGGTTTATAATAACCAGCAAACTTTCTCTGAAAATACTGTGAAAGTAAATCTTGCCACAGATTTAAAAAGTGGCGTTTACATGGCGACCATTTCCTACAAAGGCGAAAGACAAAGTCTCCGAGTTATTAAAAAATAAAATACCGAAAAATAGTCCGATAATTAGAGAACAATAAAAGAGTGATTATAGAATGGGGATTGCTCTTTTTATTGTTTTATAAAGTTTAGCGAACTACAGCTTGATGGACAAGTAGTTAAAACGGATATTCCAATCTTTACAGAGATCTTTTGAAGGTAATAATTTTATTTAAAATCTTGAAAAAGAATGCTTTTGAATGCCGTCCCCTCGATTTAATAAAAATGTGTAGCTATTTTAAGGAAAGATCCTTTTAACTGAAGAGTTTTCCTTTGCGGAAGTTACGGCTCTTTATACAGAAGGCCAATATATTCAAGTTTCAACCTTGAATTATTTTTTTATGGATGAATCTAAAATACGGTCTCTTTGTTAAAAAAGAATAAACTATATTTGTCGCAAAAAGTTTTTTATGCGATTTAGATGTTATTACGCTCTACTCTTTGTTATGACATTGGGCTTGCTTTCCTCTTGTGTTTCGAGAGAAAAGATTGTTTATTTTCAAGACATTGAAAAATTAGGTCAGAACTCGAGTATGGTTAAGCCGTCTTTGACATTCAAACCCAATGATTTGGTGAGTATTGTTGTTTCTGCAGCAACTCTTGAGGCTTCGCGCCCCTTTAATCTATTCATGGAAGCTCGTCCACTTGCGGGAAGTTCTGATTTTGGGACAAATATGATACAGCAAATCGGTTATTTGGTTGACAAAGATGGAAATATTGATTTTCCAGAGCTGGGCACTATCAATATAGCGGGACTTACTCCTTTAGAACTAAAGACCCAATTAACGGAACAGCTTACTGCATATATTAAAGATCCTATCGTTACTATTCGTCTCCTTAATTTTACCATAAGTGTGTTAGGAGAGGTCTTGCGTCCGGGAACTTATCCCATTTCGAATGATAAAATATCTATAACAGAAGCTATCGGATTGGCGGGTGATCTTACAATTTATGGAAGACGGGATAACGTCTTGGTAATAAGAGAAAATGGAGATACAAAAAGTTATGCTTATCTCGATTTTAGAAGTGCAGATTTAATGGATTCAGAATACTATTATTTAAAACAAAATGATGTAATTTATGTTGAACCTAATACTGCCCAACGTCAGTCGGCTAGCTTTAACCGGAATGCGGGGGTTTACATTAGCATTGCCTCATTATTGCTCTCTGTAATTGTTTTAATAACCAGATAAATTTTTAATGGAAGATTCTCAAAATATGACCCCTGAAAGTCAGGAAATTACTCTTAGGGAGCAAATAGAACTGTATACAAGAAATTGGGTTTGGTTTGTGTTGTTTGCAATAATTTCTCTTGTAGCCTCTTTTATTTATTTAAGATATGCGACGCCCATTTACCGATCTACGGCTACTATTCTTATAAAGGATGAAAAGAACAGTTCTATTTCCGAATTAGCGGCATTTCAAGATTTTGGATTGACAGGAAGCATTAATCAATCGGGTTTTGAAAACGAGTTGATAATTTTAAATAGTAAAACCATCACAGAACGCGTAGTAAAAGAACTGAATCTCGATGTTAGGTATTTTAGTGAGGGAAACATCCAAAGTTCTGAAATGTATGGTGATGTTCCATTTCGAGTAACAATTTTGTCACCTCCAGATTCGCTTAATTACAAGGCGGAGCCATTTTATGTATTGGTTCTTTCCAATAATAAATTTGAACTTTGGAATGATGAGATTGGAAAATCCGAGTATAATTTCGGAGAACGTATATCTCTTCCCGTTGGTGACATCATGATCACCCCTGATCTAGACAATCTCAAAAATGAGGATTCATCCCATTCAATCAGGGTGGTAATCAACAGTGTTTCCGCAATGGGCGCTTTTTATCGACAAGGAATCCAGGTGGAGCAACTTAGCGATGTAAGTAGTGTTATACAGCTATCGCTCAACTCTCCCAAACCTCAAAAATCAGAAGCTATTTTAAATGAGCTCATCAGGCAGTACAACCTAGATGCAATGGAAGATCGGAACATGGTCGCCGAGAATACTGCCGAATTTATCAAGGGCCGATTGGTTATCATCACCAAGGAATTGGATTCCGTTGAAACTGGGAAGGTTGATTTCAAACAGGAAAACAGATTGACCGATATTGCCGCCGAAGGACAATTATTTTTATCCAACGCTAGCGAATTGATAAGCGTCAAGTAGATGTGGAAATGCAATTGGAATTGGTCAGAACGATTACAGATTATTTGAGGAAAGGAAGAGAATCCGACCTTTTACCTACTAATCTTGGTATTGATGCTGAAGGAGTTGGCACTGCAATTGGCTCATACAATCAGTTGGTATTACAGCGTAACCGGATACTATCAAGTTCTACAGAGAAGAACCCAGCGGTTATGGATCTCAACCGTCAGATTGCTTCACTAAAAGAAACTATTCTCGGGAGTCTCGATAATGCGAAGACATCACTTCAAATCGCAAAGAATGATTTGAGAGTCCAAGAAAACTCCCTAGGATCCAAGATGTTGGCAATTCCTGCAAAGGAAAAAGATTTCCGCAGTATTACCCGGCAACAGAATGTTAAAGAGGCTCTTTATTTATACTTATTGCAGAAACGTGAGGAAAATGCAATTTCGCTTGCAGTTACTACTCCAAAGGCAAAGGTTGTAGATTATGCGTATACATCGGGCGGTCCTGTTTTTCCAAAAGGAAATATTGTTGTGCTTGTAGCTTTAATCATTGGGCTTTTAATTCCATTTGGGTTTATTTATTTAAAGAATTTGATCGATAATAAAATTCGTCATCGTGGTTATATAGAGCGACGCGCAAATACTATTCCTGTCGTTGGGGAAATCCCACAATTGCTCAGAACCGATTCAGAAGTGATTGAAAAAAATGACCGATCCATTTTGGCAGAATCTTTTAGGATATTGCGTACTAACTTGGAGTATTTATATGTGAATACTTCCGACGAAAAGGAAATAAACGGAAGAACTATTTTTGTTACCTCCACTATCAAAGGAGAGGGTAAAACATTAGTAGCGTATAATTTGGCTTTAACATTGGCCAATTCGGGAGCTAAAGTGATCCTTGTAGGAGGAGATGTTCGAAATCCAAAACTTCACCGATATATGAAGAACGTTCCTTATAAAAATGGAGTGGTGGAATATTTGGTAAGCGAAAATGAGAAAAGTATCTTTAATTATATAATTGAATCGGATATTAACCCAAATTTGAGTATTCTATTCTCCGGTACCATCCCTCCCAATCCCGCAGAGCTATGGATGCGTCCTGGCACCAAGAAAATGTTTACTGAATTAAAGGCTAATTTCGATTATGTTATTGTGGATACTGCACCTTGTATGTTGGTTACGGATACATTCTTGATTAATAAATACGCAGATGTTACCTTATATGTTGTGAGAGCAGGTTTCACAGAAAAGCGTCTCTTGGATTTCCCAATAGAAAGTGTTAAGTCTAATAAGCTTGATAAAGTAGCGTTCGTTTTAAATGATGTAAGCGAAGCCAATTATGGTTATGGAAATAAATATAGTTATATCTACGGGGCCAAGGAGCCAACCTTATGGGAGCGGTTTAAAAAGAGTTTTTAAATTAGTAGATTTTCTTTAGTGCGTTCAACCAGGGCTTCAAAATAAGGAAGTAATTTTTTAGGAATCGTCAATCTCTTGAGGCTATCAAAATGTCCTAAGTGATGCGCATCAGTACCCAAAAATTCATAATGGCCATTTTCTAATAAGGAAATGGCCATCTTTTTGACGTGGCTTCCGTAATGATCTCCCAATGATAATAAATTCATCTGTAAATAACAGCCTTTCTTTTTTAGATCCAATATTTTTGAAATATTAGAAAGATAGGTATAGCGTTCCGGATGGGCCAAAATCGGTTCAAATCCTTTTTGCTGTAATTGGAAAATATGTTCATAAACTTTTAATGAAGGTTGCAAAAACGACATTTCCACTAAAACCTGATTGCCTACAATGGGTAAAAATTCTTTCCGGACTAAAAGTTTATCAAAACCGCCATCCATCATATATTCAGCAGCGGTGGATATAGAAAAATCCTCATATCCATTCTCTCTTGCAGATAATTGAAATTTATTGCTGGTTTCAATTATTTGTGTGGCGGTATTGTCATAAAAGCCGTCCATAATATGAGGCGTTGCAATAAGTCCCGCATATCCTATTTCAGCATATTGTTTTAGCATTTCGAGGGCCATGGCATTGTCCTTTGCTCCGTCGTCTATGTTCGGCAAAATATGACAATGCATGTCGATAAGACCTGTCAACATGTCCGCAATAAAATATTTCTTTGTAAAGAATAACATACTAGATTTTTATACAAAAATACAATGCTAAAGGTATTCCCAGTCTCTTTGAATTTCTATTTCTTGTTATTTTCAAATCTAAACCCATCCTTTTAAAGAATTTTTTGAAATGTTGTAGTTTTCTTAATTTATGTAAAATCTTTCTTCTATATTTTGTTATGCTGAAAATTGAAGCTAATTTTGTTTTCAATTTATAATTAATCTAAACTATATAACAATGAATAAACTAATCCTAGTCTTTGCTGCTGCACTAATTATAAGCTGTGGCGATAACAAAAAAGAAAAATCTTCTGATATGCAGATTGGTACACCTGTAGAAGAGAAAGCTCCTGCTAAGGAAGCCACTGATGATTCTGTTGCAGATGTAACTATCACAGGAAATGACCAAATGAAGTTCAACAAGGATGAAATCCGAGTGAAAGCTGGTCAAAAAGTTAGACTTACATTAAAGCACGTGGGCACCATGGATAAAAGTGTAATGGGTCACGACTGGGTGTTGCTTAAAAAAGGTGTCGATATGGCTACTGTTGGACAAGCCACCGCTGAAGAAGCTGATCACGATAAAATTCCTGACAGTGTGAAGGATGATATTATTGCCCATACCAAAATGCTTGGTGGTGGAGAAAGCGACACGATCGAATTTGATGCTCCAGCTCCAGGAACATACACTTTCATGTGTACTTTCCCAGGACACTATGCTTTAATGCACGGTAAGTTTATTGTGGAATAATCAAAATATAAAACTAGAGAGTTATAAAAAAGACCACGATGTGTGGTCTTTTTTGTTTCTTGATGTTTTTGATTAAAGTCGTTTTTTTAATGATTTTTGAATTCATTTCGTAATTTCAATGTTGGATGAAATTCCAATCTAAATCCTATTTGAAAATCACTTTATTTCTTTTTGTCATTTTTGCCGAATAGAAATCCCATGGGTAGCCAAACAAAGAGAAATAGAAACTTCCCCGTAATAATGCCAATGATGGTAATGATTGCGGCAATAATCATTAGTGCTATTCTGTACTCCCCCTTCAAGACCAATTTAAAGACTTAAAGTTCTACTTTGTCTTCCCCATAAATCAACTCGATAAAATCAATCTTTGGGATGTCGCCAAAATATTCTTTTAACTCAATGTCTTTCAATAGTTCGGTTATTTCTAACTTCTCGTAGCGAGCTCCTTTCATAAGTTTTTCCAGTGTTTCAACTGGTTCCTTTCCAAAGAAATCACCAAAAATTTTGAAATCCTCAATATTCCCTTTTTCCACAAAAATCCTTAGATCTATTTCTCCCACTGGGAATCGTCGGCTGCGTTGAATGTTGAATTTTGGGGAACGGCCATAATTCCATTCCCACGTGTCATATTTTTCCTCCTTCAGTTCAACCACTGCCTTCCATTCTTCTGATGTTAAGTGATAAGTCTCAAAACCTTCACTTTCCTCATAAAGCCCTTCTAATAGAAGACTTCGGAATTTTTCAATGGTTAAAGGAGTCTGAAGGAATTCGGAAATATTTGCTACTCGACTCCGCACCGATTTATGGCCCTTGGACTCAATTTTGCTCATTTTTACCGTCAGGGCCTTTGCCACTTCTCCGAGATCCGTATTAAATAAAAGCGTTCCGTGGCTAACCATTCGTTTTCCGGTGGAAAACTGGGCGGTCCCCGAAATTTTCTTCTCGTCCACTTCAATGTCGTTTCTGCCTTTCAGCTCGGCATCTAAACCGAGGCTTCTTAAAACCTTAATGACGGGCTCAGTGAACTTTTTAAAGTTATTGAGACTTTTTACGTCGTGATTGGTGATAAAACTAAAATTGAGGTTCCCAAAATCGTGGTATACGGCTCCGCCACCAGAAACTCTTCTCACAACGTGAATGTTCTTTTCCTCGACATAATTTTGGTTCACCTCCTCCAGCGTATTCTGGTTGCGACCAATAATGATGGAAGGTTCATTAATATAAAACAATAAATAATCGGAATCGGCACTAAAATTTCGAAGTGCATATTCCTCCAATGCAAGGTTTAACTTGGGGTTGGTTATGCCTTCATTATCTAGAAATATCATATAAAATTATTTTTTTTGCAAAGATAATAAACCTTCGTCTTTCTTATTTGTAAATTGGTTTAAAGATGTTTGGGATATGAAGAATGAAAAATATTTTACGTCCTTAGTAATTGTTTTACGGCCATTTTTATGCTCCTTGGATAGAATTTTTACTTAGGTATCCTTGTAGTCGCAAATCCTCGAAGCTATTGATAGGGTGACTTTTTCCATTTTTCATCAAAAGATTTCGGGTACTGATTTCGAAGACGTCATTATAATAATGATCCGTGATAATTATTCCTTTCTCTGTTTTTAATTCTTCTAAAATTTTCTTTATCCTGATTTTATAAATTGGTTCTATCATTGAAAACGGTTCGTCCAACATCAAAAAGGGATGGTCCAGATTTGCCAATAAAATCACTTCAAGGTAACGTACTTGCCCCAGTGATAGCTCTCCAACTTTTTTTGAGGTATAGTTAGCAATATATGGATCATAGAAGATTTTATCTTGTTTTTTTTCTTTGGAAAAATAAATCGGGATTAAATTGCGAACCTCTATGTTTTTTGGTAAAAATGAATCCTGTGGAAGATAGGCAATTTGCTTTTTCAAAATATTTTCGGAAGTTGAAAAAATGGTGCCATTGAGGGACAGATTGAGGGCTCCTTTCTGAATGGTTCCAAATATCATTTTCAACAGAGTGGATTTTCCACAACCGTTTTGACCAAATATTCCCAAGATCTCTCCAGTTTCTAATGAAAATGAAATTTCCGTTAGAACTTTTCTGTGGCCAAAGCTGATTGAAGCGTTATGTAATTTGAAAACTGCCAAATAGAAAATTTGTAAAAATTACCAGACCGGAAAATATGGGTATTCCAATCAAAAGATTTATGAAAAAGGAAGTTTTGAATAGTTTCCTTTTAGTGAGTCCAAGATTGTAATAAAAGTAGTATTGATTTTTGTAAAAAAATCTAAATCCAAAGAACCCAAAGAATAAGCCTATGGTGGCGAAAATAATGAACCCCCAAATCAACCCTGCAACGGCAATTCCCATAATCGAAAATGCCGAAATGAACGGAAAAATGGTTCTATAAAATTGCCAATAGGCTCTATTCATCATTTGGCGTAGGTCTTTTCCGTTTTTTCCTCGGAATTCACATAGAAATCTCTTTTGATCTCGAAAGTTTTTATGGGTTTGGAAAATTCCAATGTCTTCCACGTTGCAGTCGGATGGATCCATTTTTCCTTGCCATTGATAACTGCTATTACTGGCATCTCGAAATTCTTAAGTATATTGACATATCTGTATTTTACATTATTGCCAACCACATCATATTCAATTTCAGGAATCTTAGTAGTCCGTAAATATTGATCCCAAAATACGCTGAGGTCGATGCCGCTTTCTTCCGAAATAAAATCTTCAACTTGTTTTGTTGTTACGGTTTGATGGTAGAAAGTTTTGTTTAGACCTCGGAGGATGTTTCGCCATTTTTTGTCGTTGTCTATCAATTGTCGTATCGTGTGAAGGATGTTTGCGCCTTTGTAATAAATATCACTACTTCCACGACTGTCCACATTGTATTGACCAATAATTGGGCGATCATTCAATATGTTTTTTCGCAAGCCGATAACATATTCCGAGGATGCCTTTTTTCCGAAGTAATAATCCAAGAAAAGATTTTCTGCATAACAGGTAAATCCTTCGTGAATCCACATATCTGCTACATCCTTATTGGTGATGTTATTGGCAAACCATTCGTGTGCACTTTCATGAATAATAATAAAATCGAATTTTAATCCCCAACCTGAACCGGAAAGATCCCGACCTAAATATCCATTCTCGAAACCATTTCCGTAGGTAATGCTACTCTGGTGTTCCATTCCTAAATAAGGGACTTCTACCAGTTTATAACCATCTTCATAGAAAGGATAGGGACCGAACCAATACTCGAACGCTTCTATCATCTTGGGAACCTGCTTAAATTGCTTTTTCCCTTTTGCCTCATTTTCCTGCAACACATAATAACCGATATCGAGAGGTCCCTTCTCACCATTGTATATTTCTCCCCAATGTACATAATCCCCAATATTAATATTTACGCCATAGGTGTTAATTGGGTTTACTACTTCCCAAAACCAAGTTTTTGTATTCTCATTTTCAATAACCTTCTTTAATCTACCATTACTTACGTCCATTAAGTCTTTAGGTGTGGTCACTTCCATGGTCACGCCCCGATCTGGTTCGTCTGAGGGATGATCTTTCAGCGGCCACCAAATACTTGCTCCAATACCTTGATTTGAGTTGGCAATAAAATCCTTGCCATTGCTGTCTTTGGCCCATGTGAACCCTCCATCCCAAGGTGGCCGCTTTGCAACTCTTGGCTTTCCCGAGAAAAAGATAGTCAGTTGATATTCTTTTCCTTCCACTTGTGGTTGCCGTAGTTTTAAAAAATGGGCATTTCCATCATCAGTATATGAAATCTCTTGACCGTTTTGAATTACTTTTTCAATTGTCATTGGAGATTGAAGATCGATTTGCATAGTACTGTTCGGTTTTAAAACTTTATAGGAAATCGTATTGCTGCCAGTGATTGATTCCTCAGAAGGATTTACCGTTACTTTTAAATCGTAATGGGTTACGTCCCACCATGCACGCTCAGGAGTGATACTTCCACGAAGGGTATCGGCTCTTGTAAACTCTTGGGCTACAGTAGAAAAACTGAATAATATTATGAGGAGATATAAATAATTTTTCATTGCGATAATTTTTCTAAAAATACCAAAAAGAAAAGGTTCGGGCTTTAAGCTTGAGAAAAACCTTATAAGAAGAAGAAAAAAGAAAACTGGAGTTTCAGAAAACCGTTGTTTTCACAGTAATTCATTGACGAAGGCAACGCTGTGGCAAGCAACAATGGCCGCGGTTTCCGTCCGTAATCGGCTTTCTCCTAAAGTAACTGGAACGTAACCATTCTTTTTTGCAAGATTGATTTCTTCCGAAGAAAAATCGCCCTCGGGACCGATTAGGATTGTTATTTTCTTTTTCGGAAGTAGGAGTGATTTTAATATTTTTCTGTCCGTATCCTCACAATGGGCAATAAATTTCAAGTTGCCAGATTTCATTTCAGATTTTATAAAATCATTAAACGACACTGCTTCATTCAAAATTGGTAAATACCCTTTTAAAGATTGTTTCATCGCGCTTTGAATGATTTTCTCATAACGTTCTAGCTTTATGACTTTCCGTTCACTATGGTCACAGATTATGGGAGTGATTTCTGAAACTCCAATTTCTGTGGCTTTCTCCAAAAACCATTCATACCGGTCATTCAATTTTGTGGGAGCAACGGCCAAATGTAGTTGGTAGGGAAGTGGTTTTTGAGTTTCGTGGGAACGAATTTCCGTCAAACATCCTTTTGGGTTGGCACTAATGATTCGTGCATCAAAGAAAACTCCTTTTCCATTGGTAATCTTAAAGGAATCTCCCTCCTTCATTCGCAAAACCGTGATAATATGCCGACTTTCTTCCTTATCGAAAGTTACTTCCTTTGCTGTTTCTAAAATGTTCGGATTGTAAAAAAGCTGCATTTTGGATCTGTATTTTGTAAATTATGGATTAGAATGCGGGCTTTTTCAAGTCAGTCATTTTCCAATACTGTGTCCCCTTTTTGAAATTCGATTAGAAATTTAAAATTTCATTCGCGCAGAAGCCATTACGTCACTTCCAGCAAAATTTTGGGTTTTATATTTCAATTCGCCTACAATTGCAATCATTGCGGCATTGTCTGTACAAAATTCGAATTTTGGAATGTGGGTCTTCCAACCATATTTTTTTTCAGCCTCTTTCATAGCAGTCCGAATTCCACTATTTGCCGAAACTCCTCCGCCGATAGCTATTTCTTTTATTCCGGTTTCTTTCACTGCGTTTTTAAGTTTATCCATTAAATATTCAACTATGGTAAATTGGAGGCTCGCACAGATATCCTCAATATTTTCGGAAATAAAATTTGGGTTTTTGGCTGTTTCCTTTTCGACAAAATAAAGCACCGAAGTTTTTAATCCGCTAAAACTAAAATCCATTGGACCAACTTTGGGTTTTGGAAATTTAAAAGCTTTCGGATTTCCCTTTTGGGCATATTTATCCACTAAAGGACCGCCTGGATAGGGTAGGCCTAGAATTTTTGCGCTTTTATCAAAGGCTTCTCCAACGGCGTCATCTATGGTTTGGCCGATGACCTCCATTTCAAAATAGTCCGATACTTTTACAATTTGCGTATGGCCACCGCTGATAGTCATCGCTAAGAATGGAAAACTTGGA
Organism: Aequorivita sp.; assembly: GCA_034676445.1. Lineage (GTDB taxonomy): Bacteria > Bacteroidota > Bacteroidia > Flavobacteriales > Flavobacteriaceae > Aequorivita. The sequence continues at coordinate 316,089 of JAUCCE010000005.1, read as the reverse complement.
GGCGTCTGCCCCTCAGTTTTGATGAAATGGGCCAATATATGCGCTTGAAGGTGATCAACATCAATCAGGGGTATCCCTAATCCAAGTGCCAGAGATTTTGAAAATGAAGTTCCTACAAGCAACGAACCCATTAAGCCAGGACCGCGTGTAAATGCAATAGCGGATAACTGATTTTTGTCGATATTTGCCTTGTGTAAAGCTTGGTGCACTACCGGAACAATATTTTGTTGATGTGCGCGCGATGCAAGCTCGGGAACCACCCCGCCAAATTGTTCATGAATTTGCTGTGTTGCAACAACATTGCTCAGGATTATACCGTTGTTGATTACGGCCGCCGCGGTGTCATCGCAAGAGGATTCAATACCGAGTATATAACAGTTTTTTTGCGCCAAAGCAGGGAATATTTATAATGGGGTAAAATTAAAACATTAAAAGCGTATCAAAAAACTTACCAAAATAATACTTCGAATCTTTGCAGTCATTGTATTGTTGTTATTGCTTTTGATTATTGTTTTTTCAATTCCTTCGGTTCAAACCTGGGCGGCCAAAAAAGTCACTGACAATCTCAACGAAACTTATGGCACCGATATCCATGTTCGCCGTCTTGGTCTAAACTGGAAAGGAGAGGTTGATATTCGTGATGTATTTATTGCTGACCATCATCAGGACACCTTAATATTCAGTCATGAATTGCAGACCAATATTCTCAACTTCCGAAATCTGATTAACGGTAATCTTGGTTTTGGAGATATTGCACTGGATCACGCCAAATTGTATGTAAAAACTTATGAGGGAGAAGAAAACGACAACCTATCAATTTTTGCGGAAAAATTTGATACAGGAAAGGAACCGACTTCTCCATTTTCGCTCTTTAGTAATGATATAGTAGCAAAAAACACCACCATAAAGGTCACCAATGAAAATCTAGAGAATCCTGAGGTTTTTGTTTTTACAAATGTAAATGTTAGGGCGAGAGATTTCAATATTAATGGACCCGATATAAAGGGAGATATCCTGGAGCTTTCACTCAACTCCAGTTGGGGAATAATTGTAAAAAACCTACAGGCCGATTTTTTATACTCAGACACCAATATTACCTTGAAAAATATGGATCTCGAAACTACTGAGTCTAGAATCCTTGGCGATGTTGATCTCGATTTTTCGAAAAACGGAATGGCAGATTTTGCAAATGATGTAGTAATTACAGCCAATTTAAAAGACTCTGAAATTGCAACTAACGATCTTAATGCTTTTTACAATGAATTTGGCCCAGATCAAATGATTCTATTGGATACCCAACTCAAAGGAACTTTGAACAATTTTGAAACTGAAAATCTAAATCTGACAACCGGAGATACCCATATTCAAGGAGACTTCGTTTTTCAGAATCTTCTGGATAGCGAAAAGGAATATCGAATCGTAGCGAAAAACCATCAAATCTCTACCAATTACTTCGATATGAGGCGTTTTATGCCCCATCTTTTGGGAGATGTAATTCCTGTGGAATTAAAACAATTGGGAAGTTTTAGCCTTAATGGGAATACATCTATTATCAACAATGAAATAATTACAAAGAGCATCTTGTATAGTGGAATAGGTCAAGCTAACGCTGATTTAAAAATTGGGAATATCAATGATATAGAGAATGCATATTATAAGGGAAATGTACTGCTTCGGAATTTTAATCTTGGAAAAATATCCAAGACTACTTCACTCGGAAAAGTTTCGGGCAATCTGAACTTTGATGGAAGAGGATTTAGTCAGGATAATATAAATACGGAAATATCCGGAACTATTTCATCCTTTGCGTTTGAAGGTTATAATTATCAGAAAATCAAAGTTTCCGGAAACCTTAAAAATCCTCTTTTCAATGGAAAGTTGTCTATTGATGATCCTAATCTTAAAATGGATTTTACCGGAATAATTGATGCTTCTGCGAGCAAAAACAAATTGGATTTTGAGGTCGATGTTGAATTCGCTGAGTTAAATAAATTGAATCTCGTAACTCGAGATAGTATCGCCGTTTTTACAGGAAAAGTAGTGGTGGATATGGAAGGACAAACGATTGACGACGTGGTTGGGAATATCAACTTCAGCCAAACTTTCTACCAAAATGAACGGGATTATTATTATTTCGATGATTTCACCATAACATCTTTCTTCGCCGGGGATGTGCGAACAATTGAAATTAACTCTCCCGATATTATTAATGGGAAAATTTCAGGTGAATTTCTTATTGAAGACATCCCAAATCTTTTCCAGAATGGAGTTGCCAGCATTTATGCCAACTATATTCCCCGAGAGGTGACCACCAATCAATATATAAATTATGAATTTGTCGTCTATAATAAAATAGTGGACGTATTTGTTCCCCAGTTGAAGTTGGGTGACAATACTAGGGTAAAAGGTGCGGTCTTTTCGGATAAGTCAAAATTTGAACTTGATTTCCGCTCGCCAGAAATTATATTATTCAATAATTATATTGGAAAATTGAATGTTCAGATGGATAACGATAATCCCCTCTTCAACACTTACATCTCTGCCGAAAATATCAATTTAGGATTTTATGATTTAAATGACGTCAACATCATAAACAAAACCTTAAATGATACTATGTATGTAAGGGCTGAATTTAAAGGAGGAGAAGAACATAAAGATCTATTTAATCTTTCACTTTACCATACCATAAATCCGATGGGGAAATCGGTTATTGGAGTGAAAAGATCGGATATTACCTACAAGGAAAATGTTTGGTTTCTGAACGAACATAACAATCGATTGAACAAAGTTGTATTTGATGATAATTTTAAGGAAATACGAATAGACTCATTGGTTCTGAGCCACCAAAATGAACTTATCCAAATGGCGGGAACAATGCGTGATTCCACCTATAAGGATTTGAAATTACGGTTCAGGGATGTGAACGTTGGAAATATTACACCCGATTTTGACAGCCTTAGGCTTCAAGGAAATATGAATGGCAAATTTGATTTTTTACAAAAAAATGGCGCCTATTATCCTATTTCGTCGGTTACAATTGATGACGTAATAATTAACGATATCCCTTTTGGCGATTTGGATATTAGGGTAGATGGAAATGAGGATCTTACCAAATATGATATCAATACTACACTCACTAACAACAATGTAAAATCTATCAACGCCATTGGAAGTATAGATGTTGCGCCCAAAAATCCACAAATCAATTTAAATGTAGAATTGAACCAGTTTAATTTACAAGCATTCAGTCCTTTTGGTGGGGACGTCATTACGGACATTCGAGGTTTGATAACTGGGAATGCCATTGTCTCTGGGGATTATAAATCGCCTGATATAGGTGGACGGTTTATTCTTGAGAACAGTGGTCTGAAAGTCCCTTATCTTAATACCGATTTTGATATAGAGAACAATACCCAAGTAGTGGTATCTAAAAATAAAATGGAAATAGGCAATACCAGGATTACTGATACAAAATACGGATCCTCCGGAATATTATATGGTAATGCTACCCATCACGATTTTAAAAACTGGGAACTGGATCTGCATATTGGTGCCGACGATCGTTTATTGGTGCTGGATACTCCCCAGGACGAGGATGCTTTATATTATGGTACGGCATTTATAAGTGGCACAGTGACTATGCAAGGCCCTGTTGATGAATTGGTTATAAAGGCCGAAGCGACTACCGAAAGAGGTACTTCCTTTAAAATTCCCATAAGTGAAACGGAGACTATCAGTGATGATTCTTTTGTCTATTTTCTTTCGCCAGAGGAAAAGAGGGCAAGAATAGAAGGGGAGACGGTGGTATCTTCTGAAATTAAAAAAATGACCCTCGAATTTGATCTTAACATCAACAAGAATGCTGAAGTAGAAGTTGTGGTGGATCAAGTGAATAATTCCACTTTAAAAGGCAGAGGAAGCGGAACTTTGCTCCTGAGAATTGACACTGCCGGAAAATTCTTGATGTATGGCGATTTTGTGGTATTTGACGGACAATTCGACTTTAGATATGGTGGAATTATTCAGAGAAATATTGAAGTGGTTCCAGGTGGAAGTATAGTTTGGGATGGTGCCCCGGAGAAGGCAAACCTCGAACTGAGTGCTCTTTATAATACCGAAGCTAATCCGTCTGTATTATTGGATAATCCATCAGTTAACCGTAAAATACCTGTTGAGGTTTATGTGGATTTAAAAGGACAATTGGAACAACCTGAATTGAATTTTAAAATTGAATTCCCCAGAGTAAGCTCTACCTTAAAGAGTGAGCTCCAGTTTAAATTGCAAACAGAAGAACAGCGACAAAATCAAGCTTTGTTCTTACTGGCCTCCAATTCGTTTGTAAATGATAATTATGCGGGAACAAATGCTTTTGCAGGCACCGTTGCGGACCGGGTTTCCGGCTTGGTGAACAGTCTATTTGCGGATCAAGACGGTAAGTTTAGGGTTGGTCTGGATTATTCCGTTGGAAGCAATACTCCGGACCAAGAAACTGCAGATCGTTTCGGGATAACTTTGAGTACCAGAATAAACGAGCGAATCCTCATAAACGGGAAGGTTGGAGTGCCCGTCGGTGGCGCAACTGAAACTGCCGTGGCTGGTGATATTGAGGTGCAATGGCTGATGAACCAGGACGGTAGCCTTCGTATGAAATTCTTTAATCGGCAGGCAGATCTTCAGTTTATTGGTGAGGATCAAATCTTCGAACAAGGTGCGGGGATTTCCTATTCAGTGGATTTCAATACCTTTCGGGAATTAATGCGCAAGCTTTTGCAAAAAAGCACAGAAAAGGAAAAAGATATACTTCCGGTAGTTCCTGATGATAATACATATCCAATGGATAATAATCACCAGGGCATATTATCTAATGACGAAGAGGAATAAGATTTCTGAAAATCTTTTATATAAGGCATGGAAGAATTAAGTTTTCGACTTTAAGTTATCTTACCATATAAGCCGGCCATTTTTTATCAAAGATTCATTCAAAGCGTCATCGGTTACAACAACAATAGCTGTTTCACCTCGACTTATTTCGTTTTTTATAGTGACAGATTCAATTTTAAGGCTTATATCTATTTTGGGAATTATGACGCATTTAGATTTATATTCTCCAATATATTAGTACATGATTTATAGACCATTAAAACTAGCTTGAACAATAAATGCCATTGATCTTGATAAATAATTTAATAAAAGTCTCAATTATCTTTGGTTTTTGATTCTAATTTTAGGATATTAGTAGTCGAAAGCCGAGATTGTTGTGTAACTGAAATCGTAATAAATTGATATAAAATTTCCGACATCGTTAAAAATGTGAGATGCAAACACAAAATGATCTCCATTTAGTGTCCGAGAATAGCCGAATAAGCTAATATGGAATAATTAATTAGGTTGGGAAATCAAATAATTTTCCTATAATAATTTGAATTTTTATCGATTAAAGGTTAAATTTCAATCAATATTGAGGTTTGTTTAATTTTCAGCCCAATATAAATTTTCATTAATTTATTATGAATCATAAAAAAAATATCTATCTTCGCTTAAAAACCAGTCATTATGAAAAAAATAATACTAATCACATTTCTTTTCACTACCTCTTTGTTCTTTGGACAAGAGGAGTCTAGCCTAGATTATAATAAATGGTCTATTGAGTTGGGCGCAGGGCTTCAAAAACCTGGAGAACCAGCCGCCCCAGGTTATCACACGGATACCCCGAGCTTTGGACAATACAGCCTTGGAATTCGCTATATGATGAATAATAAATATGGAGTTAGGCTCGGCTTTGGTTACAATAGGTTTGAAGATGGGGATAGTGGGATTCAAGCCAAGAGTTTGCCCTTTAAGAGTGAGTACTACCGTGCTTCTTTAGAAGGTGTTGCCAATCTTAAATCTATATTTAGATTCGATTCTTGGAGTAAATCAATTGGGCTTTTGGCTCACGGGGGGTTTGGCTATTCTGGCTTAAAAGCTAAGGAACCCATCAAGAAAGATGGTATGGATCAAATGTTACATTTGATTGTTGGGGTTACACCTCAAATTAAATTGTCGGAGAGAATAGTGCTTACGGCAGATTTATCTTACCTTACTCACATACGTCAACATTATACTTGGGATGGGACTATGAACAATGAAAACTTAGGAGTTGGGGGTAACCTGGTAAATCTTTCAGCTGGACTTACTTTCTACCTAGGAAAACATGATGTTCACGCGGATTGGGCTCCAGAAGCTTCCTTGAGCGATGAAATATTAGAAGATCTTGAAGCTAGAGTTGCTAAAATTGAGACTGATATGATTGACTCCGATCAGGATGGTGTTCCAGATTACCTAGATCGCGAGCCAAACACAGTTTCCGGTGTTGCTGTTGATACTAAAGGACGTGCTATAGATTTGAATCAGAATGGTATTCCTGATGAACTTGAAGCTTCTCTAAACAGAATGTATGTTTCTAAAACAGAAAGAGATGGAGAAGAGGGTACTGCGTATTCAAATGCAATAAGACATTTAATTGATAGTGGATATGTGAATGTTTACTTCCAATTTAATAATGATCAACCAGAAACCTATTCTTTGGATGCCATCAATTACTTAGTTAAGTATATGAAAGAAAATCCATCTGCTACAGCCGAATTGGTTGGATATGCTGATGAGCTAGGAGATGCCGCATACAACCAAAAACTTTCTGAAAGAAGAGCGAAGAGAGTTTACGATATCTTGATTGCTACAGGAGTTTCTGAAAGCAGAATGACTTATAGCGGAGCTGGTCAGGATGCAAGTGTTGATAAGAACTCTAAGGATGCAAGACAACTTGTAAGAAGAGTTACCTTTAAATTGAAATAAAAAACCCAGATTATATAATCCAATTAAAAGGCCTTCATTAATGAGGGCCTTTTTTGTTGCTTACTCCTTTGTATATGTTATGAACAAGAATATCCAACTATAAACATACTATCCTGCTAAGGTTTTAGGCGTCGAAGAATAGATGTTTGAGATAATTTTTGACCGGAAAAATGTTACCACCAGACAACAAAGAAGCGTTCGATTTTGATTGAAGTCTTTTTATAAATCAAGGGCGATCTCTCTTTCTCAATATGGGTTTTGATTTCCAATTTGATTTCAGAAAAGGAAAACCAAGTGGTAATGTAATTCCACGGCAGAAGCCATTGCTTCTTATTTGGGATAGCATATACTGCATCATGATCTTCATTTTCAAAATCACTTTGACTTATCCAGTACCCCACTATGCAGTGCTTAAAATTTATTGGAAAGATATCGAGATTTGTTTTTTTTGGAACAAATAAAAAGGCCTTAAAACACAGTTCTTGTGAAGTAGGAATGTTTACTTCAAGACTTTCTAATTTCTGGATTGTGCGTTTGGAGGAGATAAGAGAAAATTGTTTGGTCTTTAATTTTTCCAACTTATCATATAGGCTGTCTTTTCTGTTCGGCCCGATCCATTTTTCTTCTTCTGAAACATCTGCTTTCCCATCATATAAATAGAACTTACAGGCCAATTCTATGTGAACAACTTCATTTGTTGTTAGATCTTGAACTATGTAATCCAATTCGCCCAACGTTTCTCTTTCTCCTTCAATTTGAAGATTTGATATGAGGAGTTTGTAGTGTTTTGAGTAGATTAGATATGCTTCAAAGCAGGCTTCAGCTTGCACGCCAATTATCGAATTCTTCGGAAACTGGAATTTATGATCCGTTATTTCTTCTTTTGAAAAATTGAAATTTTGAAAGGGATATATTTCCGAATGAATTTTTAATTCGGGTGCTTTTATAAAGGAATTTAGGATTTCTGTGTTTTTCCTTTCCACAAGTTAGAAATTAGGTCGACTTTATTGATTTCAACTAATCCTGAAATGTCCACGCAATAAAACGGCTTTGTTTGTTGCCATGTTCCATCTCTAAAATTTTCACTTCCGATGGCTTGGTTTTATTGATTGCCCTTTTAATATTTTTCAAGTTTTCTTTTTGAGAAACTATGGCGGTGAACCAGTGTACTTGTTCTTTGAATCGAATACTCTCCCCAGCCATTGTTTTAATAAACGCTTCGTCACCTCCTTTGTACCAAAGTTCGTTGCTCAGTCCACCAAAATTCTTAGTGTTTTCCTCGACTAACTCAAGGTTTTGGAATTTGCGTAGATTGCTTTTTTCGGCATCCGTGCGATTTTTAAAGAATGGCGGGTTACAGACTACAACATCAAAAAAGTCATCCTCCAGAATAATGTATTCCAAAATGTGACTTTTGAATTGTTGATGACGCAATTCAATATCTTTTAATTCAGGGTTTTTATTGATAATTTCTTGGGCATTGCTCAGCGACCCAAGATTCACTTCGCTGGCGGTGCATTTCCAATTGAAATGACGCATTACAAGGATGGGGTAGATTAGATTGGCTCCGGTGCCAATATCCAACAACCGGATATCTTCCTTGGGAGGTAATAAATCTGCGATGTGCAACAGATAGTCCAAGCGACCCGGAACGGGCGGACAAAGATTGTTGTCAGGAATATCCCAATGCATTATCCCGAAATGCTCTTTTAGCAAAGCCGTATTCAATGCCTTAACGGCTTCGTTATCGGCAAATTTTATTGTTTTGCTCTCATATTCGTTTATAAAGACGAAAGGTTTTAAGGGTGGGTGTTGTGCTACGAGAATATCAAAATCGTAGTCTTTATTAAAGGGATTTTTAGGATGCACGAGTTATATTTAGGTAGGTAAAGATACAACTATCAGCACTGAACTATGCGGACTAAGGCTTTTGTTCCACATTTTCAGGAACTTCGGTCTGTATTTTGGCTTCTTCACTGGCTATTATGGCATTTTTCATTGACCTAAAAGTAACGTCTTTGGCCTCAGCATAAGAAATATTATAAATCCGCTCTACGTTTCTGAGCTCTTCGGGGAATTGCTTTAAGAGCGAATCGTAATAAACGTCTAGTTGTTCTTCGTTGGGCAATTCGAACTTCAATCTAAGTTGAAAGCGTCGCAACAAAGCCGTGTCTATAACTTTGGAATGGTTGGTAGCGGCTATTAGCAAGGTATCGTTTGGAAGTTCATCTATCAATTGGATTACGGTATTTACCAAGCGTTTCATTTCAGCGGAATCTTTGTCGTCGTGGTCACGGAGTTTGCCAATGGAATCAAATTCATCCAGAAATAAAACAGCTTTTTCACGGATGGCTTTATGGAAGACATCAGAAATATTTTTTGAGGTTTCACCCAAACGGGAAGAAACAATATTCCCAAGATTAAGAATAATAATCTTCTTGTTCAAAGCCTTGGCGATCGCCTTAGCGGTGGTAGTTTTTCCGCAGCCCGTATGCCCGAAGAGAAACACCTTATTGTCCACTGGAAGTTTGTACTGGTTTAAAATGGCAATATGTTTAAACTCTTTTAGCAACTGCTTCAGGGAATTTTTATTTTCTTCGCTGAAATGGATATCCTCTAATCCAAGAGTTGTATCGTTTGAAGTCAGTATAAAATCTGATAGTGCCATTTTTCTTCGTGCTTAAGTTTGCAAAAATAGCGAAGGTTAATGGTTATTTCACAGAGTTTCAAAGAGAAAACGCAGAGGGTTTGGATTTATAAATTGAGAGAGGGGATTGGACAAGACGGGAAGTGTATTACACAGTCAGGGTCGAGAATGCGCAGGAATGATACGTTTAAACTCATAACTCATAATTCATAATTCTGAACTCATAACTTTTAATTCAAATACAACTCCATTCTAAAAATCCCAAACCCTATCTTTGCCGAAATTTTTTTGACTATTGGCGCTTTCGGACTATACGCAAGAATTTAAGTACAACACTAAACTGGCCACGCCCGTTATTTTGGGAATGCTCGGGCATCAGGTTGTGGCGTTGGTGGACAACATTATGGTAGGTCAATTGGGAAGTGCGGAACTGGCAGCGGTTTCTTTAGGAAACAGTTTTATGTTCGTCGCCATGTCCTTGGGAATTGGATTCTCAACCGCAATTACCCCTTTGGTCGCTGAGGCTGATGGGGAAGGAAATTTGGAGAAAGGGAAATCGTCCTTTAAACATGGTTTATTCTTATGTATCGTTTTAGGGATAGCTCTGTTTGCATTGGTGATGTTCTCCAAGCCCCTGATGTATATGATGAAACAGCCGCCAGAGGTGGTGGATTTGGCCATGCCATATTTAAACTTGGTGGCCGCATCATTAGTGCCAATGATAATCTTTCAAGGTTTTAAGCAGTTTAGCGATGGAATGTCCATGACTCGTTTCCCCATGTATGCTACCATCGTGGCAAATCTGGTAAACGTTCTTCTCAACTATATGTTTATTTTTGGGAAATTTGGTGCGCCGGAAATGGGCGTCGTGGGCGCAGCTATTGGAACTTTAGCATCGAGAGTGGTTATGGTACTGTATTTATGGTACTTATTAAGCCGACAAAAGAAGTCACATTTTTTTGTAACTGGAATCAAAATTTTCACCCTTAGCAAGGAAATGCTCAAAAAATTGTTGAACCTCGGATTTCCCTCGGCTATGCAAATGTTTTTTGAGGTGGGAATCTTTACTTCCGCAGTTTGGCTTTCTGGAATACTGGAAAAAACCCCCAAGCAGCCAATCAAATAGCCTTGAACCTTGCATCGATGACGTTTATGGTATCTATGGGTTTCAGTGTGGCGGCGATGATTCGGGTGGGCAACCAAAAGGGACTTCAGAACTTTAGGGAATTACGCCGTGTGGCAATCTCGATATTCCTTTTGACCTCTGTGCTCTCGCTTGTTTTTGCAATTGGATTTATCTTGTTCAATGGCTCACTTCCAAAAATATTCCTTGATTATGATAACTTAGCTCAATTTGCCGATAATCACGAAGTCGTACTGCTCGCATCACAATTATTGATTATCGCGGCAATCTTTCAATTTACCGATAGCCTGCAGGTGGTTGCCTTGGGTGCGCTGCGAGGTATGCAGGATGTGAAATTGCCCACTATTTTCACCTTCATAGCTTATTGGATTATTGGATTTCCTATTTCATATTACTTAAGTATGCACACTTCTTTGGAAAGCATGGGGATTTGGATAGGCTTATTGGCCGGACTTACAGCCAGTGCTATTATGTTATTCATCAGATTTAATTATCTTTCGAAGAAATTAATTAGGCTTGGTGCTGGGTGATGGATGCTTGATGACGGATGCTGTACTAATCAAAATTATTATTCATAACTCATAACTCTAAATTAAAAAAATGGACTTCCCAAAATACTTACTCGGCGACAACAGCGATTATCCTACGGCAATATTCGTGATTCATACCGAATTTCCTCGATTTATTATCAATCTTGAAAATGACGAGGTAGAATGGCTCGAGGATTTTGATAGGGAAGATGAAAAAGAACTGGAGGCCGAAGCTGAAAATCTAATTCAAGGAGCAACGGATTTTTACGATCGCGAGATTGCGCGATATGATGAGGATTGATTTTATGGCCACGAATACACGAATTATGTATGATTATTCATGTATTCGTGGTGAGAACCAATAGCACGGACTCTAATGATGAACCCAATGATTATTTTATAATATTCCCTATATTTACTTTATGAAGAAAATAGAAATAAATATACCCGATTCTATAGACGAAAAAACCTTCAAAATGGAAATAGCAGCTTTTCTTTTTGAAAAGGAAGTGTTTTCATCAGAGCAGGCAGCCAAAATGGTGGGCATATCAAGAAAGGAATTTTTAGAGAATGTTGGGAAATATGGAGTAAGCATATTTGGTGAAACTTGGGAAGATTTAGAAAAGTTGATGAATGGATAAAACGAAGCAATTAGCATTACTTTGGCTCTTAAAAAATATCACTCAATGCTAATTATTGATGAGGCCAGAGGTAGGAAAATTGCTAAATCATTTAATATTGAAATTGTTGGAACTTTAGGAATACTTATTCTTGCTTTTAAAAATGATTATTTAAAAGATTTAGAAAAGATACTTCTCCAATTGAAAGCTAACGGATTTAGGGTTTCCGATGATCTACTTCAGAAAGTTATTGATTCCAGCAAATCACAATAATGCTCGACCAACTACTACATTACGATACCGAATTCTTCCTGTTTCTCAACAATCTTGGAAGTGAGCCTTGGGATGGCCTATGGCTTTTTATCACCCATAAATGGTCGTCCATTCCGATTTATGCGCTCTTACTTTATTTGATATATCGAAATTACGGATTAAAGGGTACAATTGTTATTGTCATCTGCGTAGCATTAATGATAACGGCGACAGATCAGATTGCCAGTCTTTTCAAATATGGAATTCGCAGGCCTCGGCCATGCCAAGTTGCCGAAATTAAAGATCATATGCGCTTTATAGCAGAGGGTTGTGGGAGATTCGGTTATTTCTCAGCCCATGCCGCGAGTTCGATGGCTGCAGCGGTATTCTTGGGGCTAAGCCTTCAAAAGTGGTATAAATATTTGCCATTTCTTTTGCTTATTTGGGCTGTTATCACGGGCTATAGTCGGATTTATCTGGGAGTCCACTATCCACTGGATGTAATTTCAGGGATGGCATTTGGTGGATTGACAGGCTGGTTGTTCTATCTTTTACAGAGGTGGGGTCAAAAACGTTTCAATCCCGATATGAAATTATAGAATCTCAAAAAGTAGTTCTTAATGATCTTTCTTTATTTCGTAATGAATGTAATTCCGCTTCATCCATAAAAAAACAAAACAAGCACTTATAGGGCCGAAAATCCTATTCCGCAATCCAAACTTCCCCTTGCCCGCAATTCTCGGGAAATGTCTAACAGGTACTTGATATACTTTTCCCCTTTGCAATACTACCATCGCAGGTAAAAAACGATGCAATCCATCAAACATAGGAATATTTTTGGCATAAGAGGTCTTGATAACTTTTAAAGGACATCCAGTATCCTGAATCCCGTCCTGTGTAAATAATCGGCGGATTGCATTTGCTATTTTCGATGAAATTCTTTTAACGAAACCATCCCTTCTAATATCACGAATCCCAGTTACCAGATCGTATTTCTCAATATGTTCCAGGAGTAGGTTGAAATCTTCAGGAGTGGTCTGCAAATCACTGTCCATATAACCTAGCAATGGACTTTCAGCCCAATCAAATCCAGCCTTGAGAGCTGCGCTAAGCCCGTGATTCGTTTCAAAGGAAATTAGATGAAAACCGTTATTTCGTTTACAGATTTCTTTTAGCAATCTTTCACTATCATCTGTGGAACCGTCATTCACAAAAAGCACTGAAATGGTTTTTGAAGCCTTGGGAATATAATCCAATAGAGCCGTTTCCAAACGAAGCAGATTTTCTGCTTCATTATAAACAGGTATAATTATTGTGAATTCGAACATTCGGATGATAAAGACTATCTACAAAAGTAATTTTTTTAGTTGAGAAGGGGAGCGGTCGGGATCTGTGGAGCTTTTGATTTTAATGAAACTCGAATTTTCAAAAAAGATGGAAATGGATTCCGATTGAATTCCCAACAGTGTCTTGGCTCAATATTTTATAAATGAGTATATTCCTTCCCTAAGTTCAGATTGTTTGCAGGTTTTCTTAAATCCAATTTTTCAGAAAAAAGACCGTTTTTAACACAGATTACTTTGGAATAATTTTTATACTTGTGCCCTCAAAATCAGCAATGCGTAGTTTTTTTCGAACCAATGAATATGTAGTACTTCTTTATAGGCTATCCCTAGCTTATGTTTTCTATTTTATAGCAAGATGGTTGTTTTATTTATACAATAAAAGCATCCTAAACGTGGATAGCATAGGCGAATTTTTCAGATTGGCCTATTACGGATTAGCTTTTGACACTACTGCGATTCTTTACCTTAATTCCGTATTTGTCCTCTTTTCCATTCTTCCACTGTTCATAAACACAACTAGGGGATATCAAAAATTCCTATTTTATATCTATTTCATTTTCAACTTGGTCGGATATGCGCTGAACTTTGTTGATTTTGTTTACTATAAATACACCTTTACGCGAACAACAATAGTGGTATGGGATCTCTTGGAACACGAATCCAATGGAGTCAATATGTTCTTTCGATTTCTGGTAAGTTATTGGCACGTGTTTCTGCTTTTCTTCATAATGGCTTTTTTATGGATTTATCTTTATAAGAAAGTCAGGGTAAAGCCAGCAATTCGTCCTATTCGTAAACTTCCCTATTTACTTTCTTCGTTAATTGGGATTGCGGTTATTGGCATTTTGATGATCGGTGGAATAAGGGGAGGTGATTTCAAAAAAAGTACCCGACCAATTAATATGCTGGATGCAAGTAGGCATGTGAAGAAAATTGAGCATTCCGATATCGTTCTCAATACTCCTTTTGCGTTTATCAGGACTTTTAATTCCAATTCATTTAAGAAAGAACATTTCGATATTCCAGAGGAAACCATTTTGAAGTTGCTTCATCCCATAAAACAGTATTCAAACAATCCAAAAACCACTCCCAACATTGTTCTATTCATCACTGAAAGCTACGGAAGGGAATATTGGGGGGCTTTTAATAAGGATGCGAATATTCCAAATTACGAAAGTTTTACACCTTTTCTGGATTCGCTGGCCCAGCATAGCCTGATTTTCTCTAACGCTTATGCCAATGGAAGCAAGTCTATTCATGGAATGTCATCGGTTTTGGCCGGAATTCCTTCCTTTAAAAATGCTTTCACTTCTTCTTCTTATTCCAAACAAGATATACAATCTTTGGTTTCAACCCTAGAGGAAATGGGCTATGACACTTCTTTTTTTCACGGTGCTCCCAATGGATCAATGGGCTTCCTGGGCTTCGGAAATATTTTGGGTTTTGATCATTATTACGGAAAGACCGAATATAACAATGACGACGACTTTGATGGTTCTTGGGGAATTTGGGACGAACCCTTCTTTCAGTTTATGAAGACAACTTTGGATGACAAAACGGATCCGTTCTTTGCCACCATTTTTACAGTCTCGTCGCACGAACCTTATATAATTCCCGAAAAATACAATGGAAAATTCCCAAAGGGCTACGTTCCAATGCACCAAACTGTAGGCTATACGGATTTTGCCTTTAAAAAATTCTTTGAAGCAGCCAAAAAGGAACCTTGGTTTGATAATACCATTTTCGTAATTACCGCAGATCACGTAAATCAGATTTATTATAGAGATTATTACGGTAAGGTGATGAACCGGAGCGCAGTGCCCATTCTTTTTTATAAGTCCGATGGAGGTTTTAATGGCGATAATAAGGATCTTGCACAGCAGATAGATATTTATCCTACCCTATTGGATATTGTGGGTTATGATAAACCATTTAGAAGCTGGGGCCGCAGTTTGGTCGGGGATAATAGCGAGGAACCCTTTGTGATGAATGGGATGGATTATTACCAACTCCAAAGAGGAAATTATATATGTATCTTTGACGGCGAAAAAGCCATTGGTTTTTATGACATTAATGACAAAGGTCTCCAGAAAAACCTGATTGCCAATAGAAATACGGAAATGGATGAATGTGAACTGTTTTGCAAAGCGTTTCTACAGGATTATTACGAAAGAATCATAGATAAGAAACTATAACTTATTTTAAACGAACTAGGATGAAAAAAATATTATTGATTGTTTTTGCAATTGTGTTGATAGTGGTAGGGAAGTATGTTTATGATACCAATATCAGACATAATTTTAAACCGGTTACAGAGGGGAAAGTCTATAAATCGGGTGCAATCCCAATAGATCAATTACCAGAGTATATTGAGGAATACAATATAAAGAGCGTAATCGATCTTCGATTTCCCGGTACGGATGATTTGGTAAACAATCCTGAAATTCCCGAGCAATTATTGGCCGAGAAAGGAGCCATTGAAAAAATACCCGGAATCAATTATTATAATATTGGTTCCGAACAAATTCCTGAGGACGAAACGGTAGAACGGTTTTTGAAGGTTATGGACGACAGTCTAAACTATCCGGTGCTGATCCATTGCCATCATGGTGAAGGACGTGCGGTTTTATTTTCGGCAATATACCGAATGGAATATGAAGATATGCCGAATGAAAAAGCGAGGGAGAACAGCCGGGTTATCGTGAAATTTGGAAATTTTGATAACGGAACTGCCAAAGGTGAATATGTGAAGAACTACAAAAGAAGAAGAAATCTAACGGAAAATGATACGACCGTTCCTTTGAAATCACTTTAGAAGTGACTATCCCTTTGCAAATAATTCATTAATCCTTCTTCGGCTCTAAAATGATTTATATCAATAAGGAAGGCATTCATATTTTTTTGAATAAAATCTATTTGAATAGTTAAATTTTGTTATTATTGTAGTAAAACCAACTAACTATTCCTTTATGTTATTAATTTCTCAGCTTTCGCCTAAAAGGTTTCGGCTTTTATGGTTTTTTGTAGGTATCTTCCTTGTACTTTCTACCGCCGTTCGGCTCATTTTTATTTTTTGGATGGTTAGAGAGGTAGATACATCTCTCTTGGTACTTGGAAGTACATTGCTCACCGGTTTCTTTTTTGATTTAGGAACTGTTTCCTTCTTTGCACTTCCATACGCTATTTATTTAGTATTCTTTCCGAAAAAATGGTACGGGTCTTTATTGGATAGAGTGGTAACCTGGTTCGCTTATACCCTTGGAATCGTTATTTTTCTATTTTCATTTTTTGCCGAGATAACTTTCTGGGAAGAATTCAAAAATCGTTTCAATTTTATTGCGGTAGATTATCTGATATACACTTATGAAGTTGTCAACAATATTAACGAATCCTATCCAATTCCTTTGTTGGTTGGTGGTATTCTGATTCTAACATTGTTGCTTCTTCTTGTCACAAAAAAAAGAGATGTCTTCCATAAAACCTTTAATAATCAAACCACTTTTAAGCAAAAGTTATTTCCCACAATTATTATTCTAGCAATCGCTGCCATTTTTGCTTTCTTTATAAAAAATAAGGATGCAGAACGATTCAAAAATCGATACAACAATGAAATCTCCAAAACAGGTATCTATTCCTTTTTTGCGGCTTTCCGAAACAACGAATTATCATATACAGATTTTTATATAACCCTTCCCGAAAAAGAAGGCTTTTCGGAAGTAAAAAATGATTTCAGAAAACGTGGCGATAGTTTGTTATTCCCCGATAAAGAATTGATTTACCGCCATGTGGCCAATATTGATTCTCTTCCAGAGTTGAAACCCAATGTTATTTTCATTTTTATCGAAAGTTTGAGTGCCAATTTCTTAATGAATTTTGGTGGACAGGAAAATATTACTCCTACGCTGGATTCCTTGGCCGACCACAGTTTGTTTTTTACCAATCTTTTTGCAAATGGCACGCGGACTGTACGGGGAATGGAGGCCGTCACTTTATCAATTCCACCGACACCGGGAAGAAGCATCGTAAAGCGCGTTGACAATCAACAACTTTTTACCATTGCCGAAGTATTTAAGCAAAAAGGATATAAGTCAAGTTTCTTTTATGGTGGAGATGGATATTTTGACAATATGAACACTTTTTTTGGCGGAAATGGATTTGATATCGTAGATCGGGGGCGTGGATTTTTAATAGATAAGAACATAAAAACTACACGAACCAATATTGAAGATCATGAAGTGACCTTCGAAAATGCTTGGGGAATTTCTGATGAGGACATTTATAACAAAGTAATGAAAGTAGCGGATGATTCACATAAAGCTGGACAGCCGTTTTTCGATTTTGTGATGACTACTTCAAACCATCGTCCTTATACATATCCTGAAGGAAAGATCGATATTCCATCTGGTAGCGGCAGAAGTGGGGCTGTGAAATATACGGATTATGCCATTGGCCAATTTCTGAGAAGGGCCAAACAAAAGGAATGGTATAAAAATACCGTCTTCGTTATTGTATCAGATCATTGTGCTTCCAGCGCAGGCAGGCAGGAACTGGATGTAGCAAATTATCATATTCCTGGATTAATATTGAATGCGCCAAATATTCCTGCGGAAAGGATTGATAAACTCGCGTCGCAAATAGATATTTTTCCGACCTTGTTTTCCATTTTGAATTGGAATTACAATTCAAATTTATACGGGATGGATATTTTAAAGATGAAACCGGATGAAGAGCGCGCATTTGTTGGCACGTATAGGAAATTGGGATATATGAAAGGCGACAAGGTTATGGTTTTGAGCGATCAAAAACATTCCAATTTTTATCAATGGAATAGAGAAACTAATGAATTATTTCCCTTAGAAGAAGATGAAGCATTTTTGAAGGAAACTATCTCCAAGTATGAAACCGCAGATTATTTATTTTCCAACAGCGGATTGAAACTAAAGACCTTGGGACTTGAAAACTAATATTCATTTCATAATAAACCCCATCGCGGGAAAGGGGAAAAATGAGCTTTGTCCTGATTTAGTGGAAACATATTTTCCGAGTTCCGAATATGCCATTTCAATTAAAAAAACTGAATTTGTTCAGCATGCAACGGAGCTAACAAAAGCTTCTGTTGAAGAAGGAGCACAAATCATAGTCGCCTGTGGCGGGGATGGTACTATCAATGAAGTTGCTTCCTGTCTGGTAAATACTTCAGTGATATTGGGAATTTTGCCTATGGGTTCGGGCAACGGTTTGGCGTCCAATCTTAAAATTCCCAAGAATAAGAGAAAGGGACTGGAGATTATTAAAAACCAAAAGGTGTTCACTATGGATACCGGTACAATTAACGGCAATCCATTTTTTAGTAATACGGGTGTGGGTTTTGATGCCCATGTTATCTCTGATTATGAAGAAAATACAACCCGTCAACTTTTCAGTTATGTGCAATCTACACTACGCACGCTGAAAAAATATCATTATAAAAATCCGGTTGAACTAAGCTGCGATGGAACTACCGAATTGATTTCTCCCTTTTTGCTTTTCGTGTCAAATTCAAATGAAATGGGTTATAAAATGAGTTTGACCCCTCGGGCATCATTACAGGATGGATTATTGGACGTGGTCATCGTTCCCGAACTTTCACGTTTTAAACTTTTCTATTTCACCCTATTATTTCTTTTCAAAAAACATCATTGGATGAAGGAAGTGAGGTTTAAACAAGTCAATAAATTGAAAATTAGAAGCCTTGATAATTCTATTTTAAAAACACAAAAGGACGGAGGGTTCTATATTCCTGAAGATTCAGAAATCAATATTGGAATTTTCCCAAAAAGTTTAAAAGTGTGTATTCCATAAAAGTTTTTATTGCTATTCATTAATGAAGAAGCGATTTAATGTTTGTAGAGGGAAAAATTAGATTGATTTTATGGAAAGTAATTTTTCAGCAGCTTCAAAAGGTGTAGTCTTATTTTCATCAATAGCCTTTAATTGTTTTTCCAATTCAATTTTTACTGAAGGATTTGAATAAAACTCACTTTTCAATTGACTTTCAATTGTCTGCATTAACCAAAATTTGTTTTGTTCTTTTCGTTTCCGCTGAAAATAGTTATTGCTTTTTACGATTTCGAAATATTTCGAGATCACTTCCCAAATCTCACTGATGCCTTCATTTTGAAGCGCGCTGCACAAAAGGGTTTTCGGTTCCCAACCGCTTTCTTTTTTAGGATAGAGGTGAAGTGCACGGGCAAATTCATTTCTGGCCAATTTTGCGGCTTTTAGGTTATCACCCTCTGCCTTGTTGATGACAATGGAATCTGCCATTTCCATTATTCCGCGTTTTATTCCCTGAAGCTCATCACCAGCCCCCGCAAGTTTCAACAATAGAAAGAAATCTGCCATGGAATGGACCGTAGTTTCGCTCTGACCGACGCCTACTGTTTCAATCAGTATTACATCAAAGCCTGCTGCCTCACAGAGAATAATGGTTTCACGGGTTTTTCTTGCAACTCCTCCCAACGTATCACCGCTTGCCGACGGACGGATAAATGCGTTCTTTTCTTTTACAAGTTCATCCATTCGGGTCTTGTCACCTAGGATACTCCCTTTACTTATGGTGCTACTCGGATCAACGGTAAGTACCGCAACTCTTTTCCCTTTGGAGATTAATAATTTTCCGAAACTTTCAATAAAGGTACTTTTTCCGACTCCCGGAACACCCGTAATTCCAATGCGGATTGATTTATTGGCATGAGGAAGACATTTTTCGATTATCTCCTTTGCTTCTTCCTGATGTTTTTTGGCCGTGCTTTCAATAGTCGTAATTGCTCGACTTAAGGCTACTTGATCTTGGGCCAGAATACCTTCAACAAGTTCTGAAACTGAAGGAACTTTGTGTCGGATAGTTTTAAGCCGATCGGCCATCTCTACATTCAAGGTTGGAGGGTGGGGAACCCCTTTCTTTTCGTGCAATGCACCTGTATTTCTTGGTTTGTCTGCCACGGAGTGAATTTAGGACAAATTTATGAATATGTTTTTTATTAAACGATACGAAGGTAGTATCTTGAATTTTAATAACCATAAAAGAAATAAAAGAATGAAAACCTTATATGAAGCTTCATCAACAGCCGTAGGCGGCAGAAAGGGCCATGTGACCACGGATGATGGCAAAATCGATATGAAACTATCCGTTCCCAAGGGACTGGGTGGCGATGATGGCGATGGCACCAACCCCGAGCAGCTATTCGGAAGCGCCTATGCCGCTTGTTTTGGCGGCGCAGTTCAAATGGTAGCCGAAAGCAAGAAGATTAAACTGGGAGCGGATATGAGCGTTACCGCTACCATCGAAATTGGGAAAACCAAGGATGGTGATCTTCAGTTGCGCGCAATTTTGGATTGTTATCTTCCTGGTGTAGATGTAGAAACCGGTGAAAAATTGGTAAACAAAGCTCACGAGGTTTGTCCCTACTCAAGAGCGACGCGTGATAATATCACCGTAACTCTAAATCTCCTCTTGGACGAATAATGAAATTCTAAATATAAATAAAGCCCCAAACTTGGGGCTTTGTTCATTAAATAGCTTTTAGGTTGATCACCTTCCCCCCGTCATTTTCTTTCGGAAGTTCCTCTTTTTTTGGCTCCTTTTCAACCTCAATTTCCTTAAAAGGACTTTTCTTGATTTGCTGGGCCGCTTGTTTCACATACCATTGCAGTTGAAACTTATGTTTTTCAAGAATTTCAAGAATGTTGTCTGGCAATTCGCGACGCTCTAATAGCTCATCATACCGTTTAATATTGTTCCGGTCGCGGCTTATGCAAGAATCTATAAGAGCTTGGGCATCAAAATATTCCAAGGCATCTTTAATTTCTTCCCAAGTGCGGTCTAGATTCCCCTTTTCAGAATCCTTTTTCAGTGGTTCAATATCTCGTGCGTGAAGCTCGTTCGAGATGTCATGGCTCATTCTATTGCGCTCAACAGCCATATAATTCAAGAAGCGTTTCAGATTTGTGGTCTGTGCATCTTGGGCGGCATTGTAGTATAATTTTTCTGCTTCAAAGCAAGCCACCAATAAACGGTTGAGCTTATCAAAATCTGCGTATTTCTGTTTCATAACCGTTCATGTTTATTCAAAGTTAGCATATTAATTGATAATTCAAAATCCGAGATATTAAATGTTTTCTTAAAAGACCTGTATGTCTGCATCTAGAATTTTATATACCTAACAATTTCAAAAATCAGGCCAATGGGCTCCTCCAGTTTATTCAGTAAAAAATATTTCGTTTTCTGAACAGTTTCTGAAATATCGAAAACCAATGCGAAACACTAAGATTTAAAAAACCCCCTTCCAGAAAACTGAAAAGGGAGTCTTGGGGAATATCTAATAGGGGATATTAAATAGGTAAATTAAATAGGGGATTATAGAATTAGGGTATTTGTAATTTTTTTGATGTAATATTTATTTATAATTAAAAGCTGTTCTTTAAGAGGCCGCAAAGTAGAGCTAATCCTTTCTATATAAAAGAAACAGTCTTTCGGAATTCAGAATTCCTAGAGTATTTAATGTTTAATGTTTTGGTAGACAGATGGTTGTATTTAATTGTGAGAAAGGCTCTTTTCAAAAATCAAACAGGATTTGTTAGATATTGAACCGATTGGAAAGGGATTTTAATTGATTTTGTGACCGAATTATGTATCGGATCATAAAAAAGATTGTCAGCAGTATTAGAAGTGAAAGAATTATTTGTACCGTCTTTGTTCTTTCCTTAATTTTTTCTGATTTTGCGCTGTTCAAAGAAATTAAGTCTTGGATGGATTCATCTACCGTTATTCTTTCTGTTCTTTTGATTTCATTATGGATTTGGATATTCTTGTTTCGATAGAATGAATAGGAGTTAAAATCTCCAATAGCCAGATAATTTGCGGCAAGAGCTTCGTACAGATCCCTGTTCAAAACTTTATCGCCTACTTTTTCAGAATTGTTTAGGGTTTTGGTCAGAAGTTCGATGGCTTTTTCGTATGCTTCCTTTAGAGTATAAACCTGTGCCAGACCTTTTTGTGCAAAGGCAATAGCACTGATGGCTTCAGCTTTTTTTGCATAAACCAGGGATAATCTGAAACTGGTTTCGGCCTCATCGATTCTTCCCAACTTGACAAGACAATCCCCCCGACTGTAATAGGAAATACTGATATTTGCATTTCCTCCAGGTGAATCGGGAAATTTTTTATAATCCTCGATTCCCTTCTCGAAATAATTCAGGGCAATTTCGCAGCTCATCTGCTCTCTATAAACAAAACCTCGAAGAAGATTGTTTATTCCCAGATATCTGGATTTAGCCTCACCCTCTGGTAATTTGTTTATGGTTTCCATGGCTCGATCCAAATATAAAATCGCTTTGTCGTATATCTGAAGTTCTTCATATAATCCGCCAATCCTGTTCAGAAGATTGATCCTTAAATTGACATTTTTTAGATTGGGCAAAAGTTCCATCGCCGATAAAGTATAGTCCATCGCCTTTTCATATTCCCTTTTAGATGAATAGGCCGTGGAAATAAGCAAAATAGCACGAATTTTTTCATCTGCGGTGGCCTCAGGCTTATCTATCAGTTCATTAGCTATTTTAATAGAAATATCCGGGTTTTCATATACCTGTTGTGTGGCATAAGAAAAAAGACTGTCATTTTCCGACTGGGCACTTATTTCCGTGGAAAGAACGAGCATTAAGGCCAGCAATATGGATTTTATATGAAGGTCTTTCTTATGCATTTCTCAATTGGTTTTCGGATTGCTGTTCTTTTTGGTTTTTTAAAATCGTAATGAAAGCGGTAGGCGGTATACCCGTAATTTGTTTAAAAACAGTAGCGAAAACACTATGTGAGGCAAAACCGCTCTCTTCCGCCAAATAACTTATTTTATATTGGAGATAAGTAGGGTCGTTTTTGAGCTTGTCGATAATATAATTTATTCGCAATTCATTTATATATACGTTGAAATTTTTTCCTTTATGAGTGTTCACTACTTCAGAAAGATATTTTGTGTTGGTATCCATTTCAAGAGCCAAACGTGAAAGTGAGGTGTCTTGATTGGTATAGTTCGTCGTATTTTCAAATTCGTTTAATTTTTCCAAAATTGTTTCCTCCATTTCTTTTGGGACCGCGGTATGTTTTGCAATCTTTTGTTTAGTTGGAGGACTGGATTCGGGGTTGTGTTTATTATCAAAATAATCAATAAACCTTTGATACTGATTAATCTGGATTCGGGATCGCCAAGCAACGAGCCCCCAAATTAAAAGAACAAGCAGTAAAATGCCTCCCAAAACCTGAATATTCTTGGAATAGATTTTTTCAGCCTTTGCGACTTTTGCAACTTCAAAATCACTTGTAAAATTGAAAGCGGTATTGACAGCATTGTTTTCTAAATCATTGATAGAATTTTCCAGAGTCTGGGTTATCTTATTTTGAATAGTGAAATCGGGCATATTCCCCAAAGCCAAATAATTATCCGCTATGGTTTCTGAAATGGTAAATTGCGCTGTGAGGTTATTGAATTTTTCAGCTAATAGCTGTGCAACCTTTAAGGAGTCTATGGATTTTAAATGCTCTCTCTTCAGAAAAAGATATTTTCCATATTCCATGAAATACTTCATTTCCAAGAAGTTTCCAGATTTCATTTTCTTGCTTTCCACAGAAGCATTTTGTAAAAAATAAGGAACGGAATCCAATTTTAATTCTCCCATCAAAAGAGAGGCAATTTGCAGATCGATCAATCCAATTTGGAAGGAGTGTTTGGTAGATTCAATCTTTTTAAATTCCTTTTTAGCGGAATTTAGTTGTGTGAGATATTTCGCAGTGTCTTTCTCAGAATTTGGACCAATGTTGTATTCTACAATCTTTCCCTTAAACCAGTTTAATGTGTTTTCGTTTTTGGTTTTTTTTGAGGCCAGAATAGCCTTATTCATATAAATATTGGCCAATTCATCCAGTTCAAGTTCTTTTAGAATTCTCGTTAGGAGTACGTTGATTTTCAGTTGGGTATCATTCTCATTATGGTATTCTTCCTGAGAAAATTTAAATCCGATTTTTAAGGCCTTATTATAGTCTCCTTCAATATAGTAACTGCGAACCAAAATGTATGCAGCCTCAATCAATTCGCTTTTATCATCGGATTTATTTGAAACGAATTCCGCAATTCGGATGGCTTCCTTTGGATCGGAAAAAATCGTGTTTTCCGCTTGGGCCAATAGTTTAGTGGTGTTTTCCTGCGCTTTGGCAATACCAAAGAAAAAAACTAAAAAGTATATGGCACAAACTAATCGCATCAATGGGGTCTTAGAATCGTAAAAGTAATGACAAAGCAATGAATGTGGAAATTATTCTTTTATGAATCCAATGCATATAAGCCGATTAAAACCGCTTAAAGCATAAATATAAATGAAGGATAAATTAACCGATTTTGTGACACATTTAAATTTATTGCCGGTAATTTGGTAAAAATAAATGATTTACACCTAACAGATTTGCGTGAAAAAAGACCAAATAATGAATTGCGCGGTTTGTTATTCAAGGAAATTCCGTCCAATTATTTTTGAGAGGATTTAATAAATAGCAAAACCAATATTTACATTAAAGTTTACATCTTACTTCTTCCGAACAAAAAACGCCGCAATAACAGAATTCACTAGCCCAAATCCAAAAAGACCAAAGGCAGATTGCCAACGGGAACTGTTGATATTGAAGATATCGTTCATTTTGGAGCGAGCCATTAAATCGTTGGTGACGGAGTACTCTGCGATGGCGTTAAAATAATCTGGAGTGAAAAAATTATAAGCTACATATTCGGTTAATGGAGAAAGCAGCGCCACAAATACACTTATAATCAAGCCTGAAGTAAACCCTTGGATCCAAGTCATTTTTCGGTCATAGACCCTTCTTCTCTTTTCACGGAGCCCCAATAAATAAAATAAAATCGCAAAAGGTGCGAAGAAAAGAGTGAGCCACCAAAAGTCCACAATTCGCTCCTCTTCCCAACCCATTGTCTTTTCCAAGAGAATCCAGCTAAGGAGGGCAATGCTAAAAATAAATGCCCATTTTAATTCTATGTAGATCTTTTTCATTCGGAATGGGATATAATCATATTGTGGCGTATCAAAATAAAGTGGTCAGAAACAACGTCGAGAATTAAAGATTGCTTCTAATTTTTGTGTAGAATAATTTCGTTTTTACTAGAGAGTAATGATAATCATTTATACGGATAAAATCCATGGCAGAAAGATATTCAAAAGATTATATTGCTCCTTTCCGGTCTATGTCTGGCTACAATTTTGAAAACGTCAATAGTTTTACCTTTTCATCACCAGCTTTCCCGTTAGAGAGCTCAACTTTTTCTGTACCCAACGAAATAATATTCCACACGCCTATTATTCGGTCAAATGGAACTGTGCCTTCAAATTGGAGAAGCAATTGTTCTCCGTTTTCACTCGTACTTTTATAGGCCCAGGTACCATTTTCGGTAAAGAGGTCTGTTTGTCCATAAACAGTTCCATCCGCATTAAATGTAAAAATGAAACTTTCAAAATTGAAGGTTTGATCTCCGTTGTCGTAGAAATAACTCACTTCCCATTCTCCTTGGGGAAGAATTGTTTTGATCTGTTCAAACTTATTGGTAATAACATCTCCGGCATCATCATCGCTACTACAGGAGAAAAGTACTATTAAGGAGAATATCCATACAAAATTTTTCATGACCTGATTTTTGTTCCAATATCGGAGTTTTCAAATAAATGCATCTTAAAATAAATACAAATAAGAAAAAGCCTAACAATGATTTATGATATTGTTGGCTTTTTTGGCTGAATCAGGTTTATAACTTTTAAAAATATCTAAAATGAATCAATGATTTTTTAGAAGACTAAACCTAATCTTCAAAATATTTTGGCGGTTCTGACCAAAGAGCTGGTTATTTTTTATTTACACTTCCCGAACTACTTTTATTGGTATTGACCGAAGTGGGACTGCCATAATAGGATATGTCGGCTCCACTGCTGGCCCTAGCGTCTAATTTATCTTTCACGTTTACGGTAATTTCTGCCCCACTGGAAGCTTCTGCCTTACAATCGATAGTTAAAAGTTCTTTCGCATTTAGGTCGCTTCCGCTCGAGGCTTTTCCTGTAAACGAAGAGGCTTTTCCCGATATGGTCATTTCCGAGCCACTGCTGGTTTGCGCTGTTAGTTCCCTTGAGAAAACTTCTACCTTCATATCGGCACCACTGCTGGATTTAAGAGAGAGAATTTCACTTTTTATGGTAGAATTTCCCACAACCTCTGCTCCGCTACTGGCTTCAATATTGTTAAGTTCGATAAAGGTAACATACACTTTTTTCGCTTTTGACCAGCCGATGTTTTCGGAAGTGGTAATATGGAGTTTGCCGCCTTTTATGTCGGTCGTTATAAACTGCTGTAAATTTTCATCGGCTTCCACTGTAATTTTGTTTTCTGTCCCTTGGGTCAGGTAAACATCCAGACCGGCGCTTCCTCTAACTTCGGTGAAATTTTCGGTAACACTTCGTTCTTGGGTTACTACATTTCCATTTCCTTTTTTTCCGAAATTGAAATTGCAGGCACTCAAAATCAGGGAAACTCCAATGATTAAAATAAGATTCGTTGTTTTCATTGCTCAGGTTTTTTTGGATTGGATTATTGATTTTTAAAATCTTTTTTCACTTGTTCTTCCCAACTCTCGGATTGAATTGTTTCCAATGAATCTGCTTTCTTGGCAGCTTCACTTTCTTCAAGTGAATCGGAATCTTTGTTTTCTACTTCAGCTTCCACACAATCAAGACATTCAGCTCCAGTTTTTAGAATTTTAAAGTAATGTGACTTGTTATCCCAATTGGTTAGTTCGTTAAAATTTGAATCAAAAC
This sequence comes from Aequorivita sp., assembly GCA_034676445.1. Classification (GTDB taxonomy): domain Bacteria; phylum Bacteroidota; class Bacteroidia; order Flavobacteriales; family Flavobacteriaceae; genus Aequorivita. The sequence continues at coordinate 288,817 of JAUCCE010000005.1, read as the reverse complement.
TGTAATAGGAAACAGTATTTTCTTCCGAAAAGATTACCGTTCCTTCTGGAACAAAAATAGTCATCTCAATCTGTTGGTTTCTGAATTTATTCTCTGGCTCGGTAATAAAAAACCCATCCAAATTTAAAATATTGTTTTCAACTTGAAAATTGTATTCAATAGCTTCGGCCCGTTTTTTTGCATCGAGATAATTATTCCCCTCGGCGGATTTTTCAATAATTATTTTTCCAATGGAATCTTTTGAAGGTTTAATATTTATCTGAATATCCCGGGAGTAAATTACCCGCTTATCATCCTTGTCATACTTTATTTCCGAATCTGAACTTCTTCCCAATCTATTTCCATATTGAGTATCCGCACCCATCATTATATTAAGTGTGTCAGATGAATGAATGGCGAGCGCATGTTCTTCGGTATAATTTCCATCATAAGCTCTTTCCGTAGCCTGTTTTATTCCCAGGCCGGACAGAGCGATAATAGACAAGGCCCAAACTACAATCAAAACAATTTTCACAGTGGGGCTCATTGATTTCAAATTGCTTATCAACAGTTTTAATCCTAAGATGAACAATGCAAAAAATGGAATTCCAATGGCGAATAAGCCCAGCAGTGCCCATAACCAAAGAGGAACATTTGTGGTGTCCACCATTGCCATATATTCGGTCCATTCGTTATTGCCCCAAAAATCGATACTGCCAACTGTAAAGAATCCAACGACCAATCCGATGAGTGTTAGCAAGGAGATGATGATTATAAATACACCGATTAATTTTGCGAATACCTTGAATAGCGTAACAATTACTTCGCCCAAACTATCAAAAAAACTAGAAGCTCCGGTTTTTATCTTATTACCGTATTTATCGTAATCTACGTTTTTGACCTTGTCCGCTACATTATCAAAACCTTCTTTGAATTTGCGTTCAATATTTGAAATATTGATAGGCTCTCCAGTCATTTTTAATTTATCTGAAGTTGTAAGCGCTGCTGGAACCAGAATCCACAATAGAATGTAAATCAGAATAGGAGATCCCAATCCAGCCAAAACCAAAAGCACCCATAACAGTCGGATCCAAATGGCATCTACACCAATATAATGGCCAAGCCCCGATGATACTCCGCCGATATACTTATCGTCTATATCCCGAAAAAGTTGTTTGTGGGATGTCTTGGTTCTCGATCGTGCTTTAGCTTCAGAAGAAGGGGGGACATCCTCAAAAATTTCATCATCCACTTCATAGTCTTCAGGTTGTCCCATAACAGCAATTACTTCGTCTAGTTCTTTCAGGGTAATTACTTGAGATTGGAATTCAATCTTTTCTGAGAAAAGTTCGGCAATACGAGATTCTATGTCCTGCATGATTTCCTCGCTGCCTTCCTCACCTTTTAATGAATTTCTAATGGCGTTCAGATAGCGCGAAAGTTTTCCAAAGGCATTTTCATCTATGTGAAATGACATGCCTGCCAAATTGATATTTACTGTCTTGTTCATTTTGTGTTTTTTTCGCGGGTTACTTTATTCACTGCCTGTTGCAATTCGCTCCAGGTGTCGTTTAATTCGGTTAGAAATAAAATTCCTTTTTGGGTAAGGGAATAATATTTACGTGGCGGTCCGCCAGTGGATTCTTCCCAACGGTAAGAAAGCAGTCCGGCGTTTTTTAACCTTGTGAGCAAGGGATATATTGTGCCTTCCACCACGAGCATCTTCGCCTCCTTGAGTGTCTCAAGAATATCTGAAGTATATGCCTCTCCATCCTTTAGGATCGAAAGAATGCAGAACTCCAAAACTCCTTTTCGCATTTGTGCTTTTGTGTTTTCGATTTTCATTTGATTATTTGTTTAATAAGATAAATGCAATTCCTCGGAATCTGAACTTATAAATTCAATTTTTTTGGGTTGCTCATTTCTTTCAATTTTAGTGTATTATCCATTTTCTTTTCATTGCTAGTAGTACAGCTTTGTGAAATATCTTCTGTCATCTCTTTATGTTTTTTATTGGCAGAAATCGATGAATTATCCAGATTATGTGGTAGGCTTAATGCTATGATGTGTAAGGTAAAAGCCATTAAATACCTGACTATTGTATTCATTTTACTGCTTTTTTGTGGTTGTTGTTTTTATAAAAGGAATGCATAGAGGATATTGATAAAGCTCACCCCGATTTGCATGGATAGACGCATTGATAACTGCATAAAGTTCGAAAATAAACAGGCCGAGGAGCAGTAATAACGCTAAGCTGAACAAGAGGATATATCCTGAGATATTTTGAAGCGTATTAATGGAAAAATATCCATTCCCTTGATCAATTGTTTGAATTAATGTTATAAAATCTGTAGCAAAAATTAGGATAAACGGAAGGCATATCAAGCCAATCAGTAAAGTGTAAACCAAAACACTCAGTTGAAAATTGATCGCTTGCCGTCCGTGCTCGTTTATAAATTCCTTATCCTTATTAAAAGTCCATATAAGAAGCGGAGCGATATAATTCGCAAACGGAAAGAAATATTTTAGCAGTGTTGATAAATGAATAAACGCTGCTGTGGTTCGCTGGCTCTTTTCTTCTGATAAATTTGAAAATGTTGTTTCCATGTCGTTGTTGTTTTCCTATGCAAATATATGTCTAAAAGCCAGTAGTATGTTACGCACAGTACTATAATTAACATTTATTTAACTAATAGGAAACCATTTATTAATTGAATATCTTCGTGAAATATCTATCACAAATGAAGCTCACACCTAGCAAAATCAACACTTTTTTATTTTTTAAATTGCCCTCGGCTTATTTTACGGGCGTACGGGTAAAAGCTATTACAGAGGACACTTGCGTGACTTCGGTAACCCATAGATGGATAAATCAGAACCCATTTAAATCCATGTTTTGGGCTGTCCAAGGCATGGCCGCCGAGCTTAGTACCGGTGCAATGGTAATGGCGAAAATAAAGCGGAGTGAAAAGAATATCTCCATGCTCGTTGCCAGTAACAGAGCTACATTCACCAAGAAGGCCCGAGGTAGAATTCACTTTTCTTGTTCCGAAGGCGATCTAATAAATCAAGCTATTGAAAAGGCAATAAAAACAGATGAGGGCCAAACTATTTGGATGAAATCGGAAGGGACGGATTCCTCTGGAGAAGTGGTTTCTGTCTTTGAATTTGAATGGACTATCAAAGTGAGATAAGTGCGAAATTCCTTATTTCCTTTGCAATTTGAAATAAATAAATTAAATCCTATTTTTTAAAAACTCAGTATGCCCATTCATTCAAGGCATTACGGATTTTCACTTAAATTTAACATAGTCAATGTGAATACAATTCGGAGGTTATTCGTAAATATTGATTATATTTAGACTGTCATTAAAAAAAAATCTTCGCCTATAGAAAAATTCTACTTCATTAATTTTTAAATTTTATTAGCTATGGCAAGAGCAATGTTTGATTACACCAAAGCTGTGCTTTCCAAAGTAAGTTTTGATGTAAATTTGTTCTGCAAGGAATTGAAAAAAGCACTAACAAGGTTGCTTCCTTATGAAATAGAGGAACTTAAACTTTGGATAGACTCTCTTATCAAGCAGAACCCACAACTAGACCAATGTTTAATCTATCTAAACCCATAAAAAAAGTCGCCTAAAATCAAATTAGGCGACCTTTTTTTATCCGATTCTTTTAAAGTGTTTGTCTTTTTTCCGACTCATCACTACAGGGAATTTTCTACTCTTACTCTTTTTTTTGGAACCTTCAATTGTTCAAATCCAGATTGTTTTTTGAGTAAAATCTATCTATGAGAATGTAAGTTTTCAGTTGAATTCCAAACTGTAAGTATCTTATTTCATTTAAGGTTTCTTCCTCCCTTGACTACCTGAAGATTCATTTTTTTTTCTTTTCCCCGTCGGTATCGATTGAGTAATTCCTGTTTAAAATCGTCTTCTGCTTTTCTAAGTCTGATAATTTTTTGTGGGGAAATCACTTTCCGAAGGGCAGCGATCTTTTGTTTCTGAAGCTCCAATTGAGAGGTTTCAATGGAAAGAAATTCATCGATTAACTTGTTGGCCTGCTCATCGTTCAGTTTTTCCGTCTCTGAATTAAAGTTCTCATAAATTCCACGATATTTTCGATGTCTTAAATCGTGAAACTGCGTTTCAAAACTATTGTAAACAGGCCAAAATTTTTCAGCTTCCGATGAGGTTAGCGCCAATTCATCCGTAATATATGCGGTTTTCAGCGCCTTAATCTTTTCGTATCGGTTTTCCTGCGCTTGAATTGAAACACTAATTAGAAGGATTATAAAAATAAATTTTTTCATTGGGCGGAATTGTTGTTTATAATGTTGCTTGGTTCATCTCAAATGAAGATTTAAATCATTTATTTAAAATGTTTGCGGATTAACGCTCTTCAATAAATATGTCTTCGTCCATATTTTCCAGAAGATAATCTTCAAGAGCTGTTTGTGAAATGTATTGGTTTTCAAAGTCGATCAGCGGAATATCTTGGGATTCCAGATATGAGGTAAACTCATATAAATCCATATTAAGGTTTCCATCTTCTATATATTTGTCAATTAAACCTAGTTGGATAGTATCCAGGGTTGTCGCTTCCTTAGATTCATAATTAAAAATGGTATAACCGACAATCAAAATGGCTGCGACTGCCGCTGCATAACCAAAATATCTTTTTGGTCTGCGCACGAATGACTGATAAAGAGGAACTAACTTTCCTTGGTTTTGTGAAGCAGGTATAGCCCCCATAACCTTATCATCCAAAGTTTCAAAATATCCTGCTGGTACCTTAAAGCCTGTAGATTGCGGAAGGTTTTCCTCCTCAATCCTTCCAAATAATTGTGTTTCGAAATTTTCGAAATAGTTATCCGGGGTTTTAAATCCTGATATTTTGGAATCTTTTCTCATTTATAATCTTTGACTTCCAATTTAAAGAAAGGTTTCATCTTGGGTTTTAATATATTCGGTAATCTTCTTGACGGCAATATGATAGCTGCTTTTTAGCCCTCCAACGGTTGTGTCTAAAATAGCCGACAATTCCTCAAAAGTCTGATCGCCGAAATATTTCATCGTAAAAATAAGTCGCTGTCGTTCCGGAAGAGTGGCAATGGCTTTTTGAAACCGTAATTGGAAGGCATCGCCTTCAAAATATACATCGCTTTCGAGTTTCCTGACGGCATTGTCCTTTAGATTGTCAAGGGAAACATTGTTTTGCCTTGCTTTTGTGTTTAGAAAAGTGATGGATTCATTGGCGGCAATTCTGTACATCCAGGTGTGCAGCTTGCTCTCGCCCTTAAACGAATCAATATTCCTAAAAATTTTTATAAATGTATTCTGAAGGACATCGTCGGCATCGTCATGATCTAAAACCATATTCCGGATTTGCCAATAAAGACGTTCTTTATATTGCGAAACAAGCTCCCGAAAGGCGGATTCTTTATCCGCTTCGGACTGTAATGCCGTTATCAGTTCTTTTTCTTCAACCACGTTTTCGCAATTAATAGTAGGACTAAGGTAAGAAGGAAAGGTTTAATTCTAATTCAGAATTCAAAATTATGAATTATGATTCGCTGTTGTTCAATTAGGGAGATAATTAAGCTTAGAGTTTCTATATTATATCTACATCAGGGTGGACCTGAACCTGAAAAGATTTTTATCCGTATTTTAATTTGTAATTATTCTGAATTCTGAAATTCTAAATTCTGAATTACACAAGGGATTGCATTTCTACCAAACTGTAATAGATTCCTTTCTCGTCAAGAAGTTCCTGGTGTTTTCCTTGTTCTACAATTTTTCCTTTGGAAAGAACTACGATGCTATCAGCATTTTGGATCGTGGAAAGCCGGTGTGCAATTACAATAGAAGTGCGGTTTTTCATCATTTTTTCCAGAGCATCCTGAACCAAACGTTCACTTTCCGTATCCAATGCCGAAGTGGCTTCGTCCAAAATCATGATGGGCGGATTTTTTAAAACGGCACGGGCAATGCTCAATCGCTGTTTTTGACCGCCGCTGAGTTTGTTTCCACTATCGCCAATGTTGGTATCGAAACCTTCTGGCAAATCTTTAATAAATTCGAAAGAGTTGCTGATCTCTGCGGCTTCTAGCAATTCAGAATCGGAAGCCAACGGTTTTCCCAGTTTTAAATTGTTTGCTACGGAATCATTAAAAAGTATGGAATCCTGGGAAACAATTCCCATCAATCCGCGAAGGGATTTTTTCGAAATATTTTTAATATCAATTCCGTCAATTTCGATACTGCCCTTATTCACGTCGTAAAAACGGGTCAGTAAATTTGCAATCGTACTTTTCCCACTTCCAGATTGACCTACGAGGGCAACTGTGGTTCCTTTTGGAATTTCAAGTGAGAAATCCTTTAGTACATACTGATCCTCATATTTAAAGGAAACGTTTTTAATCGAAATATTATGATCAAAACCAACTTTTTCTATCGGATTTTCAATATCCGTAATAGTGTTTTCGGCTTCCAGCAATTCCAGTATTCTATGGGCTGAACCATCAGCCCGTTTTATGGAATAGCTTGCTTTTGCAATAGCTTTGGCTGGTGTGAGGATATTATAGGCGAGCATAATATAGCCAAGAAAGAAACTCGCATCCAGAGTGCGATCTACGAAAACGAGATAGCCCCCGTAAATCAAAAGCACTCCAATGGTGATGATTCCAAGTAGCTCACTTAAAGGGGAAGCAGCATTTTGACGGTTCATTACACTATTTGAATGTTTATAAAACCGCTCATTACTATCCTCAAATTTTTTCTGAAAGATGTCTTCGGCGTGAAAAGCCTTTATGATTCGAAGACCGCCCATGGTTTCTTCCAAAATGGAAAGAAAAACCCCTTGTTCGGTCTGCACTTTTAGTGATCCCTTTTTTAGAGACTTTCCAACTTTCGAAATTAAAAATCCCGAAATCGGCAAAAAGAGGAAGACGAAAAGTGTAAGTTTTGGACTAATAAAAAGCATTACTATCAAGGAGGTAAGAATGGTCAATGGTTCACGAACGATCATTTCCAAAACCGAAAGCACCGAGTTTTTTACTTCATCCACGTCACCGCTTAATCGTGAAATTGTATCACCCTTTCTTTTTTCAGAATAAAATGCCAGGGGAAATTGAATTACCTTACTATAAAGATCATTTCGAAGATCTCTTAAAACTCCATTCCTAAGAAAGGTGGAGTAAAACATTGCCAAATAATTGCTCAAATTTTTCAGAAGGAAAATTGCTATAATCACCCCAATCATAAACATAAGCACTTTGAAATCGCCGTATTTATTTATGTAGTTTACCAGATGATAGCTCATCGCATCTTGAATATAAGCCGTGAGTTTGGTTATTCCGTGATAAACGGGGACTGCGCCCACTTTGCGCTGATCGCTGAATATTACCTGTAATACAGGAATCAATGCCAGAAAGGAAAGGGTACTGAAAACTGCGTAAAGAACATTAAAAAAAAATATTCAGAATTGCATATTTCTTATAAGGATATGCGTAACGCAGTATTTTTCTGAAATAACTCATTAATTGACGTTTAATTGAGCCGCAATAGCGTCTATTTTCTTCTGAAGTATTTCATCCACATTTTCTTTTTCATTTGTTCTTACACTTATATAGAATTTAATTTTAGGCTCCGTGCCACTTGGCCGAGCCGCTATTTTACTGCCATCCTCCGTATAATAAATCAGAACATTCGATTTTGGAAGATTTAACGAGGAAGTTTTTCCTGAAGCAAAGTCGGTGCTTTTGTCTTTTGAAATATCGTCTAAGCGAATTACTTTGCTTCCAGCGATTTCCTTGAATGGATTTTCACGTAATTCCTTCATCATTGCCGAAATTTCCTCTGCGCCCTCTTTTCCTTTTTTGGTGATGGAAATCAAATGCTCCTGATAATTGCCGAACTGGTTGTAAATATCCTCCATATATTGGAACATACTGCTTCCCTCCGCTTTTTTCTGAGCGGCAATTTCGCAAGCGAGTAGGGTAGCGGTGACGGCATCCTTATCACGGACAAAATCACCCACCAAATAACCAAAACTTTCCTCTCCGCCGCCGATGAATTCGAGTTCCGGATAGTCCTTTATCATTTTTGCAATCCATTTGAAACCGGTAAGTCCCTCAATATATTTTACATCGAAATGATTTGCTATCTTTTCAACCAAAGGTGTAGAAACGACAGTAGAAGCAACAAACTGCTTTCCGTCTAATTTCCCTGCTTTTTTCCATTGTTCCAAAAGAAAATGCGTCATCAGGACCATAGTTTGGTTTCCGTTGAGCAACTCCATTTTGTTTTCATTATTTCGAACGGCAATCCCCAAACGGTCGCAATCAGGGTCTGTGCCAATTACAATATCGGCATGTTCTTTTTCCGCGAGATCCAAGGCCATTTTTAAAGCGGCCGGTTCTTCAGGATTTGGAGATTTCACCGTTGGAAAATCGCCATCGGGTTCTGCCTGTTCCTTAACAATGGAAACGTTTTTATAACCCGCTTGCTCCAGAACCTTTGGGACCATAGTGATTGAAGTCCCATGGAGTGAGGTGAAAACAATTTTCAGATTATCCCTGGCTTCGGACGAAGTGTTGAAAGTTCCATTTTCAATTGAGGCTTTTGCAAAAGCTTCATCTACTTCAGAATCTATCAACCTAATCAAATCCTCGTTGGCCTCGAACTTTGTGTCTTGGTATTTAAGCGAATTTATTTCAGCAATTATTTCGCCATCCTGCGGTGGAACAAGCTGTCCGCCGTCTTCCCAATACACTTTATACCCGTTGTATTCCGGTGGATTATGCGAGGCTGTAAGAACAATTCCCGCCTTACAATCCAAATATTTTACGGCAAATGAAAGTTCTGGCGTTGGCCTTAATTCTGAAAAGAGAAAAACTTTAAACCCATTTGCGGAAAAAACATCTGCCACCAATTTTGCAAATTCCTTGCTATTGTGTCTGCAGTCAAATGCAATGGCAACTTTTATTTCTTGGTTTGGAAATTGTCTTTTCAGATAGTTAGAAAGTCCTTGCGTATTCTTTCCCAAGGTATATTTGTTGATTCGGTTGTCGCCGGCACCCATTATTCCACGCATTCCGCCAGTTCCGAATTCAAGGTTTTTATAAAAACTATCCTCCAATCTTTTAGGATCGTGGGCAATCATTTCCTTGATTTCGTGCTTGGTTTTTTCGTCAAAAAACGGAGTGAGCCATTGGTTAACGCGGGCTAAAATTTTTGGATCTACGTAAATCATCTGCTTAGATTAATTTGCAAAAATAGGGATAAAAAAAAGGGGAATTAAGGATTCAAGGTTCAAAATTTAAGTGATGGAACGTTGTCTAATTAACGAATCACAAATCACGAATTAACCGTTTCCTTTATTATATAGTTTCGTGAATCTTTTTTGCTTCGAAGAATTAATTCCCCCAAAAATCCGGCCAAGAAAAGCTGTGTCCCTAAAATCATTGCGGTAAGTGCTATAAAAAATTGGGGCCGCTCGGTAATTAGTCTTCCGTAAGGATTCAGGAATAATTTGTCTATACCTAAATAAAGTGCCAGCAAAAATCCGATAACGTGCATGATGGCGCCCCAAGCGCCGAAAAGATGCATGGGCCGTTTGCCAAAACGGGACAAAAACCAAATGGTTATTAAATCTAGAAAACCACGGATAAAGCGTTCCGCTCCAAACTTGGTGGTTCCGTATTTTCGAGCTTGGTGCAAAACCGGTTTTTCCGAAATTTTAGTAAAGCCCGCGTTTTTTGCCAGAACCGGTATATAGCGGTGCATTTCTCCAGTGACCTCAATGGTTTTTACAACGTTCTTTTTATAAGCTTTGAGGCCGCAATTAAAGTCGTGCAATTTTACACCGGAGGTTTTTCGTGCCGCATAATTGAACAGTTTCGACGGTAAGTTTTTACTGAGAATAGAATCGTATCGTTTTTTTTTTTTCCAACCTGAAACAAGATCAAAACCATCTTCGGTTATCATGCGGTACATTTCAGGGATTTCCTCTGGGCTGTCCTGTAAATCTGCATCCATAGTGACGATAACATCACCTTTAGCCTGCAAAAAACCGGCGTGTAAGGCCTGGGATTTTCCATAATTTTTTTGAAAACGGATTCCTTTAACCTCTGGATGTTCCTGGGAAAGTGATTCAATTATATTCCAAGAATTGTCCGTACTGCCATCGTCTATAAATATAAGTTCGTATAAAAAACCATTGGATTGCATAACAGTTGCAATCCAATGGTATAATTCATTAAGCGATTCTTCTTCGTTGAGAAGTGGGATGACGATGGAAAGATTCATTCCTTTAGTTGAATTCGTGAGGCGGATTTCTCTTCATAATCAATCCAGCGATTAAGGCGATGATAAAACCAAAAAATAAAGTACCAATTAATGCAAAAGCGGACATCCAAAGAGGAGACATAAATTTGGCAGACATTGTCATAGCCATATCAATATCTTTCTGGCTCATATTTGGATTGTTCTTGATCATTTGTTCCTGGGAGAAATCCAAAGTTTTTTGAATAAAATCCGGATCGATATAATGCATAAAGAAGTAATTAAAAATAACCGCAATAATTCCAGCGATAAGGCTAATGGCCACACCTGTCTTGAGCGCCTGACCTATGGTTAGATAGCCTGCATTTGCCTCTCTGTACGCCTTTAGTCCCATTACAATAATCCCGACGGATATAATCATTTGCAGTACGCTCAGCCACCAAGGACGGTCGATATGGGCATCTAAAACAAATGAAATTACTTGTAGCGCAATAGAAAGAAGGGCCAATAAGACCCCATAATTAAGAGCAATTTTTTGAATTGAAGGTTGTTGGTTTTCCATATTGATCTGTTTTTTTGGCCTGTTATATATCACGCAGGCAGGTTCGGTTGTTAGTAAACAAAGATAACAAAACGTTACATTTGCTGACAATTCTGAATTGATTTAAAAAAGTCTCTATTTTAGTTGCTGATTTCTAATTATTGATTAAATTTGCAAACTCAATTCCGAAAAGGTTCGGATGAGTGTATTTAAAACATTTAGAGTAATGAAAAAAGGTATCCACCCAGAAAATTATAGAATAGTTGCTTTTAAGGATATGAGTAACGATGAGGTATTCCTTACAAAATCAACTGCGGACACAAAAGAGACTCTCGAGGTAGATGGGGTTGAATATCCTTTGGTAAAGATGGAGATTTCGCGTACATCGCATCCTTTTTACACTGGAAAAGCAAAACTTATTGATACTGCAGGACGTATTGACAAATTCAAAAGCAAATACGACAAGTTTAAAAAACCCGCAAAAGCAGAAGCTAAAACTGAAGAATAGTCACAGTCTGTCCAAAAAGCAGATGCACTTTGACAATATACAAGAGCCTTCGAGAAATCGAGGGCTTTTTGAATTTAGATTATTGCCGATTGTAGATTTTTTGGTAATATTGAATTCGGAAACAGGAAACAGGAAACAGGAAACAGGAACCAAGATCCAGGAACCAAGATACAAGAAACAGAGTCAGTCCCGATTTTTCATCGGGAACGTTTTGACAACGGCCCAACCTGAAACCCTTGTCCGCCGGAGCTTCAGCGTAGGTGGAGGTAACCTGAAATCCCATGTACAGTTTAATGAGGAAATCGTAAATCTAAAATCGTAAATCTAAAATCATAATGAACTACATCCTCTTTGACGGTAACGTCCGGAACCAATTGCTTCCATTTACATTTACTCGTCCCGTTGCCGATATTCGTATCGGAATTTTGACTATTCGTGAAAAGTGGGAACATTTATTGGGTTTTTCCACGACTACTGTCACTGAAGACTATCTTTCGGATAAATATCCTTTTTTGGAACTTGAAAAGAACGTTCTGATAAACGCATCCTTTCTTCCTTCCAAAAATCTGGTGAATATAGTTAAAGGACTGGAAGAGAACCAAGCTGTCTTTTTTGAGGATGAACCCATTGCCTTTTTCACTACCGAAGGTCAGGAAGTTGATTTTGAAACCTATGATATCATTCAATATGCTTATCACGATGTATTGCGAATTGAAAACACTTGGGATATTTTCTCGAAAAATGCCGAAGCGATAAAACGCGATTTTGAAATGATTACTAAAGGAAGGGTGTCGCATCCAATTCCCAGTGGAATTTGGACAAAAAATCCTGAAAATATCTTTATTGAAGAAGGTGCGAAAATTGAATTCTGTACTCTAAATGCTTCCGAAGGACCCATTTATATAGGAAGACATTCCGAAATTATGGAAGGCTCCTTGGTCCGTGGACCTTTAGCTCTGTGTGAACATGCAGTTTTAAAAATGGGAGCCAAGATTTATGGTGGCACCACTGTTGGTCCTCACTGTAGAATTGGTGGCGAAGTAAACAATTCGGTTATTTTTGCTTATTCCAATAAAGGTCACGACGGTTTCCTGGGAAATTCCGTTTTGGGCGAATGGTGCAATTTGGGGGCTGACACAAACAATTCAAACCTGAAAAATAATTATGCCGAAGTTCGATTATGGGATTATGAAGCCAGAAATTTCAAGAGGACCGGGCTTCAATTTTGTGGTTTGATGATGGGCGACCATAGTAAATGCAGTATAAACACCATGTTCAATACGGGAACGGTCGTTGGGGTTAGCGCAAATATATTTGGAAGTGGTTTCCCAAGAAACTTTGTCCCCAGTTTCAGTTGGGGCGGAAGTGGAGGTTATACTTCCTACAAAACAGACAAGGCCTTTGAAGTAGCAAAAATGGTAATGGCCAGAAGAAATGTCGAGTTCTCTGAGATAGATGCAAAAATTATGGAACACGTTTTTGAAGAAACTTCAGAATGGAGGAAGGATTGAGTTTCTCGTAAAGACGCCAAGACGCCAAGACGCAAAGGAGAAGCCAAGGTGGTGAAAAAAGGGAAAAACTCCTTCTTCCTCTAGACCATTTTTATTGATTTTGAGAAGAGTTCTCCCTTTGGGGGCTAGGGGGACTTTTTCACGTGCTTTAACACCAAAAAATTCTGCGGATTAATTCCTAATCCTGAAACTTTCTTGTTGACAAATCGAACCGCCATATCATAGAATAAAGGAACGACGGCTGCTTCCTCAATGATTATGGAATCCATTTTCACATAGAGAAGTTTTCGTTCATCAATATTAGAAATCCTAAGAGATTCCTCAAAGATTGAATCATAGGCAGCATTTTTAAAGTGCATATAATTTGGTCCATTGGGCGCAAAATTCGGACTGTAAAATAGAGATAGATAATTTTCGGCATCGGGATAATCCGCAATCCAACTTGCCCTAAAAATATCCAATTCTCCCGTACTTTTCATTTGTCGCAAAGTGGAAGGCGGCATCACATCTATAGTTACTCCGATTCCTATTTTTTCGAGTTCCCTTTGAATATATTCACATAGATCCAAATACTGACTGTTGGTTCCAATAATTATTTTGGGATTTTGGTCTCCCGTCTCATCTTTATATTGTTGGATCAGTTCTTTGGCTTTTTCAGGTTGAAAAGTATATCCTTCAATTTCATCATAACCTGGCAAGCCTTTGGGAATAAAGCCGTGAGTGGCAGGAATTCCCATTCCGTTTCGAAGATAGGTTACCATTTTCTGTCTATCAAATCCAAAGTTTATTGCTTGCCGCAATGCTTTGCTTTGTATTTCTGGCGTTTGGCTTCCCAAGAAAAAACCAAGATATTCGGTGTTAAGATAAGGGCCGGTAATCATATAGGCCATATCTTGATATTTCTTTTGGAGTTCTCCTCGGGTTGTTAAAAGTTCATCCTTATAACTATTGTCCAAACCTGAAATGAAATCCAGTTTACCCTGAGCAAACTGCAAAAACTCACTTTGTTTATCGGGCAGAAAAGTTATGGCGACTGCCTCTAAATAGGGAAGGCGGGTGCCATTTTCATCTTTTTCGAAATAAAGTGGATTTTTTCTAAAGACCAATTTCACGTTTTCTTCCCACATTTTAAACTGAAATGGACCCGTTCCTACAGGATTTCTTCGGAATTCATTTCCATAATACTCAATAGCTTCTTTTGGCACCACCGAGCAATAACGCATTGAGAGAAGTCCCAAAAACGCTGGGAAGGGCTGTTTTAATTGAATGACCAAAGTAGTGTCATTTTCAGCATGGTAACTTTCAATGGAATTCATTACCCAACTGCCCGAAGAAGCTACTCTCCCATCGGTTAAACGGCTGAAACTATAAACAAAATCGGACGCCGTGACCGTCCGAGTGGAGTCCTTTCCGAAAACCTTGTTTTTATGGAAATACACATCATCGCGGAGATAAAAGGTATAGGTAAGCGTGGTATCGTTTATTGTCCATCTTTTTGCGATGTCCGGTTTGATATTCAAAGAATCGTCCAGTTGTACCAAACCGTTGTAAAGCTGGTTGTCCGGCCAGATGGCTTGTGGATTTCGGGCAAAAGCAGGATCTAGGGTAGGAATATTGCCGTGTTCATTATACCGGAAAACCAGATGATCGCGGTTTTCATCTCTCTCGTTTTTGCAAGCGAAAAGAGTGAAAATGAATACAAGGATCAAAGGAAATCTAAACATAGATGTTGTTTGTCTTCGGGATTTTCGAGTTACGAATTTATGATTTTATTCATTTTTTATTCGAAGGAATTCAGGATCGGAAAATAAAAATCCGTGTATTCGTGGTCAATAGTTTGTACTTTTGCACTCTTAATTGCCAAAAGTACAACAATGGATTCACCAAAAAAAGTCGCCTTCTACACTCTGGGATGTAAACTCAATTTTAGCGAAACTTCAACTATTGCCCGAAGTTTTGAGAATGAAGGCTTTGACCGGGTTGAATTTACCGAAAAGGCGGATATATATGTAATCAACACTTGCAGCGTTACCGAAAATGCGGACAAACGTTTTAAGACAATCGTAAAGCAGGCACAGAAAGCTAATCCAAAAGCGTTTGTGGCAGCAGTCGGTTGTTATGCGCAATTAAAACCCCATGAGTTGGCGGATGTTGACGGCGTGGATTTAGTTTTGGGGGCTACCGAAAAATTCAAGATTACAGACTATCTAAACGACCTTTCCAAAAATGATTTTGGAAAAGTTCATTCCTGCGAGATTGAGGAAGCCGATTTTTACGTGGGTTCCTATTCGCTGGGAGATCGCACTCGTGCTTTCCTTAAGGTTCAGGACGGATGTGATTACAAATGTACTTATTGCACCATTCCGTTGGCACGTGGTATTTCCAGGAGCGATACCTTGGAAAATGTATTAAAAAACGCCTACGATATAGCACATCAAGGGGTCAAGGAAATTGTGCTTACCGGTGTAAACATTGGTGACTATGGAAAAGGGGAGTTCGGCAATAAAAAACATGAACATACATTCTTTGAATTGGTACAGGCTTTAGATGAAGTTGAGGGTATTGAGAGATTGCGGATTTCTTCTATTGAGCCAAATTTATTGAAGGATGAAATCATTGAATTTGTTTCAAAATCGCGGACTTTTGTTCCGCATTTCCACATTCCATTGCAAAGCGGTAGCAACGACATTCTAAAGTTGATGCGTCGTCGTTATATGCGTGAACTTTATGTGGAAAGAGTTGGAAGAATAAGGGAATTGATGCCAGATGCTTGTATTGGAGTTGATGTTATTGTTGGTTTTCCGGGCGAAACAGACGAACGATTCTTGGAAACTTATAATTTCCTGAACCAATTGGATATTTCATACCTACACGTTTTTACCTACTCGGAAAGAGACAATACCCCGGCAGCTGAGATGGAAGGAGCAGTGCCATTAAAAGTGCGAAATAAACGAAGTAAAATGCTGCGTGGTCTTTCCGTTAAAAAGCGAAGAGCATTTTATGAAAGTCAGATAGGTACTGTCAGAACAGTTCTTTTTGAAGGTGAAAATAAGCAGGGATATATCCACGGGTTTACTGAAAACTATGTGAAAGTAAAAGCTCCTTGGAACCCTGAATTGGTAAATACCTTGCAGGAAGTCACACTCTCAGAAATTGATACAGATGGTTTGGTGAGGTTTAATGCAGCCGAAACCGTTTCAATCTAGTTTTACATTATTGTCCGATTAAAATATCACAAAATTCTGTTTAGCCAAGGATAACGGGCACTTAAGATATTTTTTATTAAGTGACGCCTTGCTAAGGCCTTCGCCCCGCGTATTTAAAAACCAGAAAACATTCTTAATTAATCTGACCTAAATTGGGTTCGTGAAAACCTGCCAGTCGGCAGGCTGGTTTCGTGTAATTCCTGGCGGTATTTCAGTATTAAATATTTATCCCAACAGGTAATAATTCTTTGTATTTCCTACGGTTTTTACGCATATAGCCCGCAATTTCGGGACTGGTGGGTACCAAACTGATGCCTCTGTTTTTTACTTCCTCGAAAACCGCTTTGATAAAAATATCTCGAAAGCCTTTTTCTTCCAATTCCTCGGGCATTTCATATTTGGTCAAAAAGATTTTCCGTTCTTGAAGGGCATATTCTATCCGCGCCATTAAGCCATCTTTTTGAAATTCAAATTGTCTTAAAAATTCGTTGTCGGTAATTTCTACATCTTCAGTCATTGGGAGTTGTTTTATCATTTATTAATCAAGTCTTGAATTGGGATAGGCAAAGAAGAAACATAAAAAAATACAATAGAACCTCTCTTAGTATTACCAAAAGGCGATATTTTATTAGCTTTCAAGATGAATCAATCCGGTAATTTTGGGTAAGAGAACATATATTTTAGTTCTATCTTTGCACCCGTAAATTTACGAATAATCTTTGGGGTTTCCCATTTTCTTCTTAAAAGACTTATGAAATATGATAAAACGATTGTTTATTTTGTCCCCGGCATGGCGGCTGGAAGCGAAATATTCAATAATATCCGTTTTCCCGAAGATAAATATGAAATTCGAGTGCTGGAATGGCTTATTCCTGAGAAAAATGAATCTTTGACCGAATATGCGCATCGAATGGCTCTTCGTATTAAAGAATCCAATGTTATTTTGATTGGGGTTTCCTTCGGAGGTGTAGTGGCCCAGGAAATGGATCAGTTTTTGAGTCTGAGAAAGTTGATAATAATTTCCAGCGTAAAGACGAGGCACGAATTGCCCCGCAGAATGAAGATCGCTGCGTGGACAAAGGCTTATAAGCTAGCTCCGACAAGTTTGGTATTGAGTGTGGAGGATTTGACTAAATTTTCAATTGGTCCAAAAACGAAGAAGAGATTATCTATGTACCAGCAATATCTTCACGTGCGCGATAAACGTTATTTAAGATGGGCATTGGAGAAAATGGTAACTTGGGATCGGGAGAAACCTCTTCCTAACGTAATCCATATCCAAGGAGAAAAAGATAGCGTGTTTCCCATAAAATATATTTCCGATTGTAAAGTTATCCCTAAGGGAACCCATATAATGATTCTGAATAGAGGTAGGGAAATTTCTCAATTACTTTTGCAGATTTTTGATCAATAATTATTGGGCATTTACAAAAATGATATTATTCATTATCTTTAAGAAAAAATAACATCATGAAAACCATAGGTAAAATAGGATTGGGCATAGCGATTCTGGCAGTTTGCGCTGTAAGTATCCATGCCGTTCAGGAAGCACCGTCGGATGAGAATTTAGAAAAGAAATTGGTCAATGACTATAATATCTATGCCTTGCCCATACCGGAACATCTCGAATTTGCAGGGGAAGAGGTTCCGTTGCACGATCCCGATATACGTGAACGTTTTGACAGGGAGCTTTTGGTCAATACCTATTGGCAATCTAACGGTTTATTGCTTTTTAAAAGAGCTAATCGATATTTTCCGCAAATAGAGCCATTGCTAAAAAAATATGGTCTCCCCGATGATTTTAAATACTTAGCAGTTGCCGAAAGTGGATTGGAATATACGAGTTCACCCGCAGGTGCTTCTGGTATTTGGCATTTTATGAAAGCAACCGGCCTGGAATATGGCTTGGAGATAAACGACTATGTAGATGAACGCTACAACCTCGATAAAGCCACTATGGTGGCCGCTCAATACCTAAAAAAATCCAAGGATAGATTTGGCACCTGGACCATGGCAGCTGCTTCGTATAATGCTGGAGTAGGTGGAATGTCCAAACAGATAGGAAGACAAAAGCAAACTAGTTATTACGATTTGCTGCTAAATAGTGAAACCAGTCGTTATGTTTTTAGGATTTTGGCATTAAAGGAAATAATGACCAATCCCGAGAAATATGGTTTTAATTTTAGGGAAAAGGACTTATACACCAATATTCCCACATACAAGGTAAAGGTGAATACATCTGTCGATGACTGGGCAGAGTGGGTGAAACCTTATGGAATAAATTACAAAATCCTGAAAATCCATAATCCTTGGCTTCGTGATACCTATTTAAAGAATGCATCTGGGAAGGAATATTTTATTGAGATTCCGGAGGAAGGTTATTACACGAAGGTTTAGCCGCAAAATTGGCTAGATTTCTTTTGAATTTTCCTCGAATGTTGTCAGAAGAGCCGCTCTTTTTAGAAATGTGTTGTAGTTTAAATCAAAGGAATCTTGATATCCTTTGTGATAATAATGCAATGCTCCCCGACGGACGGCAATAATGCGTTTGTTTTTATCAATCAGGAAAGAGGTTGGTAAACCCAGACTGTGTTTCATTCTCTCCACAATATAGTTGTCTCTGTTTTCCAATTCATCCACATAAACTATATTAATTTTATTCGAATAGTTCCGGGTGGCTTTCTTTGTGTTTTCTTTGGAATCCCAAAATAGGACTACGAAATCAATCTCTTTGTGGTGCTTTTTCGCAATTGCATTTAGGGCGGGAATCTCTCCAATGCCTGGCGTACACCAAGAGGAATGGGTGATTAGAAAAATGGGTTTTTTAAAACGAGAGAATTCGATTTTTCTTCCCGATAGTTTTCGCACATTGAAGTTGTCAAGATAACTTCCGGTTACGACATTGTCCACAAGGGAATCGAAAAGAAATTCAGCGCGTTCAAAATCCTGGACCGCATAGGCATCTTGTGAATTTCGAGTATATTTTTTGATATTAAGCCCGATGGCTTCAGAAAATAAAATGCCTTGCTCTATCTCCATCGGCGATTGAGATAGCATAGAAATGGACCCAAAGATAAAAATGAAGAGTAGTTTTTTGCCCATAGTCCACGGGATTTGGATCAAATATAGCGAAATTTCAACATTTTAACAAACTATTTGATTGTTTTTGTATTTAGTTTGTCGAAAACAGGTCTAATTTTATAATAATCTACTCAGAATGCTAGAATTTTCTTCCGCCACGACCACTACGTCCAAATTGTTGTCGTGGTTGGCTCATCTTCTTCATTTGCTGTTTCATCATCTTGATTTGATCCTCGAGCATATTGTGCTTATCAAGCCTCTTGGCCTCGGCAAGAAGCATATCAGCTTCGCGTTTTCTGTTTTTGGTCATTGCGATTCCCGCCAAGTTGAGTTTGGTCATGGCCATATCGGCAGACATGTTCAATCCGAGCTTCTCCGCTTTTTTGAAATATTTCTCGGCCTCGTTCATATTGGTTTGTGTTACCATAAGACCGTTAAGATAGTTGTAGTAACCTTCTTGTTTTTGCACTAAGGCCGCATGTGGATTTTTAATTCTGTCCAGCCACTTTTTTGCCCCTGGAAAATCCTGCTTTCTAAGTCTGAGAAAAGCCAAAAGGATTATCTCGTTCTTAAAATAAAGAAATACGAAGACCAGGGAGAGCAGAATAAGCATAATCCCGTTGCCTATATTTCTATCCGTGAACTGCCAAACTGCCGTACCCAACACGAGAGCGGCCAATACCAATTTAATATTTTTATTGAACATTATCGATCTTTAAAATAGCCTGCAAAGGTATAAAAACTTAATGCTTTATAGGAAAATAATTAGTTCCTTTGCACTCAAATCTTTTGAATCTTTTTTTCTTGATAATCTCCCTATGGGGATTCTATCGGGTACTCACATAGAAGGAGAAAGTTTCCAGAACTTTTTTTTAAAAACGTTTGCCAAAGTGAAAACTTGTTGTATTTTTGCACCCGCCTACGCAAAGAAATGCCTTGGCAAACAAATAGAATTTTTTGGGTACTGCTCAAAAATATTTTTCAAAAAAGGTTATTACAGAAGTTAAAGCACAAAATAATGAGCAAGAGGACATTTCAGCCATCAAAAAGAAAAAGAAAAAACAAACACGGTTTTAGGGAGCGTATGGCTTCCGTAAACGGAAGAAAAGTGTTGGCGGCCCGCAGAGCGAAAGGCAGAAAAAAGTTATCTGTGTCTTCTGAAGCCCGTCATAAAAAGTAATGTTGATAAAATGTATATAAAAGGTGTTGTTTACTAAAGCAACACCTTTTTTTTATACCCTAATGTGACGTAATTTTGCACACCAGAAAAAATACTGAATACAATGCCTAAAAATCCCTCTATAAAATCAGTTTTGATTATCGGTTCCGGTCCAATCGTAATTGGACAAGCCTGTGAATTTGATTACTCCGGCTCTCAAGCCCTGCGATCGCTGCGTGAAGATGGAATAGAAACTGTTTTGATAAATAGCAACCCCGCAACCATTATGACGGATCCGTCAATGGCCGATCATATTTACTTGTTGCCCTTGACGACCAAATCTTTGGTTCACATTTTAAAGGAGCATCCGCAAATTGATGCCGTTCTGCCTACAATGGGCGGACAGACTGCTCTCAACCTCTGTATAGAGGCGGATGAAAAGGGAATTTGGAAGGATTTTGGTGTAGAATTGATCGGAGTTGATATAGATGCTATAAATATCACCGAGGATAGAGAAGAATTCCGGGAATTAATGGAGAAGATTGGAGTAAAAATGGCACCTCAGGAAACTGCCAATTCATATCTCCAAGGAAAGGAAATTGCCCAGAAATTTGGTTTTCCATTAGTAATTAGAGCTTCATACACTTTGGGCGGGGCGGGAGCTTCCATTGTTTACAAAGAGGAAGATTTTGATCATCTTTTGTCACACGGTCTGGAAATTTCTCCAATCCACGAAGTGATGATAGACAAAGCCATGATGGGCTGGAAGGAATTCGAATTGGAGTTATTGCGCGATGATAATGACAATGTGGTTATTATATGTACTATTGAAAATATGGATCCCATGGGAATCCATACCGGAGATTCAATTACCGTGGCTCCGGCCATGACATTGAGCGATAGAACTTTCCAGAAAATGCGAGATATGGCCATCCATATGATGCGCAGTATTGGGGATTTTGCCGGCGGATGCAATGTTCAATTTGCAGTAAGTCCTGATGATGAGGAGGATATAATTGCTATTGAAATCAATCCACGTGTTTCCAGATCTTCAGCACTCGCTTCTAAGGCCACAGGTTATCCCATTGCCAAGATTGCTACAAAACTTGCCATTGGCTATACGCTTGACGAATTGCAGAACCAGATTACCAAATCGACATCTGCGCTTTTTGAACCTGCCTTAGATTATGTTATCGTAAAAATTCCACGTTGGAACTTCGATAAGTTTGAAGGCTCCGACCGTACTTTGGGATTGCAAATGAAGTCGGTAGGTGAAGTTATGGGAATCGGCCGTTCCTTTCAGGAAGCCTTGCATAAAGCAACCCAATCCTTGGAGATTAAACGAAACGGAATTGGGGCTGATGGAAAAAGTTACACAAATTACGAGCAGATACTCGACAAGCTTAAAAATGCAAGTTGGGATCGTGTGTTTGTGATTTATGATGCTATTCATATCGGAATTCCGTTGAGTAGAATTCACGAAATCACCAAAATTGACATGTGGTTCCTTCGTCAATATGAGGAATTGTTCTTGTTGGAAAAGGAGATCTCAAAATATACCTTGGATACCCTTCCGAGGGAATTATTGCTGGAAGCAAAACAGAAAGGATATGGGGATCGGCAGATTGCCCATATGCTGAAATGTTTGGAAAGCCAAGTGTACAATAAACGCGATGAAATGGGTATTCAGCGTGTATATAAATTGGTAGATACTTGTGCTGCGGAATTTGCCGCTGAAACACCATATTACTATTCAACCTTTGAAAACGAAATGCAGCTTTCAGACGGAAAAACCTATTCTGAAAATGATAGTGTGGTATCCGATAGAAAAAAGATTGTTGTTCTCGGTTCAGGTCCTAATCGTATCGGGCAAGGTATCGAATTTGATTACTGTTGTGTGCACGGAGTGTTGGCTGCTTCTGAATGTGGCTACGAAACCATTATGATAAACTGTAATCCTGAAACAGTTTCCACGGATTTTGACGTTGCCGATAAGCTTTATTTTGAACCTGTTTTTTGGGAACATATTTACGACATAATCCGTCACGAAAAGCCCGAAGGTGTTATCGTTCAATTAGGAGGACAAACCGCGCTGAAACTGGCTGAAAAGTTGGATAGATACGGTATAAATATAATTGGTACTACCTATAAATCTCTCGATTTAGCTGAAGACCGTGGGAGTTTTTCCACACTTCTCAAGGAAAATAATATTCCTTACCCCGATTTCGGTGTAGCCGAAACTGTAGATCAAGCTTTGGCACTTGCAGATGAATTGGATTTTCCGCTTTTGATTCGTCCTTCCTACGTTTTGGGTGGTCAGGGAATGAAAATCGTTATCAATAAGGCAGAGCTAGAGGAACACGTGGTTGATCTTCTTCAAAAAATTCCGAATAACAAATTGTTGCTGGATCATTATTTGGATGGTGCGATTGAAGCTGAGGCCGATGCCATTTGCGACGGTGAGAATGTCTATATTATCGGTATCATGGAGCATATTGAGCCTTGCGGAATTCATTCAGGGGACTCAAACGCAACCTTGCCGCCTTTCAATATCGGTGAATTCGTCTTGCAACAGATAAAAGATCATACCGAAAAGATCGCAATGTCTTTGAATACAGTTGGTTTAATAAACGTACAATTCGCTATAAAGGACGATATAGTTTATATTATTGAAGCCAATCCGCGTGCTTCCAGGACTGTGCCTTTCATTTCAAAGGCCTATGGGGAACCTTACGTAAACTATGCTACTAAAGTAATGTTGGGACACAATAAGCTTTCTGATTTTGAATTTAATCCAAAATTGGAGGGCTTTGCTATTAAACAACCTGTGTTCAGTTTCAATAAATTCCCCAACGTCAATAAGCAATTGGGGCCTGAAATGAAGAGTACTGGAGAAAGCATTTTGTTCATCGATAATTTAAAGGATGATGCTTTCTACGATCTTTATGCTCGGAGAAAGATGTATTTGAGTAAGTAATGAAATCGTTCAGGATTCTTTCTTTTAGTTAATTTTTTTCGTAAATTGTTTCATTGACCCTAGTTGCATTTAATCTATGAAAAAAATTATACTAATCTTTTCTTTTCTGATCGTCAATATTCTTAATGCCCAGAATGTTTATGAAATATTTTGGGAATCAGGAATAAATACGTCTATGGCAAGTCCGATTATTGAAATTGGCGATACCGTAAAATGGATTTGGACCGATGCGTCACAAAAAAGTGTAACCAGTCTTCCCAAGGGAAAGGAGAATTTTGATAGTGGTATTTTAGAGGGATTGAATAAAACCTTTTCCTACACCTTTTTAAAAGCGGGCATAACGGAATATGAAAATGAAGCCAATCCCAATATGGCGGGAAAGGTCACTGTTATGAACAAGCTTTCTGTAGAGGATAAATTTGTAAAGAACCTAAGTTTTTATCCCAATCCCGTAAGGAATTATTTAACCATTTCTTCTCTTTTCAAAATTAATAGCTATCAAATCTATAATGTATTGGGCTCCCTGGTGGGAGAGGGGAACATTTCTGGCAGGAAAAGTACAATTGATATGACCCAGCTCAATAGCGGGCTTTATTTTGTGAAGGTCGTCTCCGGCAATATGCAATCTACTTTAAAGATTGCCAAAAAATAATTAGAGGTTTTTCAATAATTTCTATTGAAATGTGGGGTGTTTTCCTTTTCAACCGCAGTGACAAAAAATTTTGTTTCACCCCAAATAGCGAAGGAGGCATATCTTTGAACATAGGTCACTTTCACATAGCTACCCTGATATTCTTTTAGTTTTTCAATAACTTCTGCATTCTTATCCAATACGGAAAAAGAAAATATCTGGGCTCCACTTATACCTTGGCTTATTTCTCCTTCCCAGGTTTTTACCATAACTCCTCTGTGGCTAAATTGAATAAGTTCTCCTGCTCGTGTACCTTCGCTATAAGGCACATAATATATAAATGCAAAACAAAGCAAGGAGATAACCAAAACGGCTCCCAAGAAAATAAATAGGAATTTTTTCATCCTTTAAATTTAGATAAAAAAATTGTTCCATTTGTTATAAAAAATTATAACCTGCAATCAAAGAAAATGATTGATACGATGCAGAAGCATTTACGTAGTTGATAATTTTTTTAGAAAGCATGTATCTAGCTTCAATACTGTATTTATTTTTAAACCTGAATCCAGCTCCAAATGCCGTTGTAGTCTCCGATTTAAAGTCAAGGTTGTAACTGCTTTCCTTGCTTGAGGTAATTTCAGAATCAAGTGTGGAAACATCAAAAACTACTGCGCCGTTGAGAAAGATTGCGGAATCTTCATTTAAGAACATATAATATCGAAGTCCAATGGGCATTTCAATAGAATTGTACTTTACCGTAATTAACGTGGTATCTCTCAAAGTAGGGAAGTCCTCATTAATTAATCTTTCTTTTTCTCCTTTGTAGTTGCGATAAGTGGGTTCAACAAATAATCCCCATTTACCGTTGTTGAACGGAAGAATATATTCGGCTTCCAATCCAATTCTAATACCTATATTTTTATCGAAATCTATTTGTGCTTCTCCTGATCTCTTTACAAAAGCAGATCCAAATGTGAGGCCAGGACGAAGGGTCAAATTAAATCCATATTGGAAATCTTTTTTCTGATAAACTATGTATTGGGCGTTATTGCAGGTATTGTATTCTTCAAATCGCTTTATCAAGCTTGACTTTTTATACTCCAACTTATCAAAATCCAAGTTCTTTAAATTGGAACAAACAAAATCGGTTGCAAGTTGTTGTTTGTATCGGTTGTTCTCTCCCATTTTATTGCTTTTCGTGAGATAACGCTTGTAAATTAAAGGTTGAATTTCACCATCATTCATTTTATAGAAAAATCGATTATCGCCGTTTTTGATTGTGTAGTATAGTGAGGCATTACCTTCAACCAATACTTTCAAAAACAGAGTTTCATTTTTAAAATCAGGATTTCTGTTTTCAGTCAAATCGCCAACTTTATCGCTCGCTTGTTCCATTTGTACAGTTGCCACTATATACTTGAAGTTATTACCCGAACCGAATTCACTGATATTGGTGACATTTCCCGTTTTAACATCGGCATTTTCTCCAAGTTTATAATTAAATGTGACAGGAGAACCTTTCCAGTCTTCATTTTTTATCAAACAGTCCAGCTTAGTGCCATTGGCTTGGATGATGTATCCGGGCTCAAAATTTGTCTGGGAAAAAACACTAAAGGTTGAGAATAAAACAGTTGCGAGGAGTAATTTAAGTTTCATAAAATGTGGAATTTTAAAATATTTTTAACGTTTAAACTAGACAAAAAAGATTACCTAATTTAACTTTTATCGTCTTTATTTTCTTCGGTGTTTTTCAATACCTTTTGATCAATATTTTTACTTGTAATTGCACCAAGCTTTCGAAGTTTCTCTACTCTTTTTACAAGATTTCCTTTTCCTTCAAGTTTTACCAATGCATTGTCAAAGGAACCCTGAACGGTGGTTAATTGTCTTTTTATCTTGTTTAATTCATCTAACAGGCCAACAAATGAGTCGTATAATCTGCCTGCTTCCGTGGCGATTTCTAAAGTGTTTTTCTTTTGGTTATCATTTTCCCAGAGGTTTTCCACCAAACGCAAAGCGGCCAAAAGAGTGGAGGGAACCACAATCATCACTTTTCGTTTAAACGCTTCCTGATACAGATTTTTATGATGTGCAACCGCTAGGGCGAAAGCTGGTTCTATGGGAACGAACATAAAAATGGTATCTGGGCTAGCGTTGATGGCGTGGTAATATTTTTTCTCACTGAGGGTTAGAATGTGCTTTTTTATGGATTCAATATGCTTTTTCAGATAGATTTGTTTCAGGTTTTCATCATTTTCGGAAACATATCTTTCAAAATCCGTGAGCGATACCTTGCTGTCAATTATCATCTTTTTTCCATCTGGCAGATGGATTATGACATCGGTTTGTAACCTTCCGCCATCAGGATTTTCGTGGCTGTCCTGGATTGTGTATTCGCGTCCTTTTTCCAATCCGGATTCTTCCAGAACCCGCGACAAAATCATTTCACCCCAATTTCCCTGAATTTTGGAATCTCCCTTTAAGGCCTTTGTAAGATTATCAGCTTCCTGACTGATTTTAATATTCTGCTCGTTTAAGAATTGTAATTGCTTGCCCAACTCTGCGTACGTTCGGACGAAGTCTGTATTGTTTTTTCCAACTTTTTCCTCAAAATCCTTGATCTTTTCGTTCAAGGGTTTCAGTATGTTTTCGATATTTTCCTTATTGGCGGTTGTGAACTTCTCAGTTTTATCAACCATGATTTTATGGGCCAGATTTTCAAATTTGTCATTGAAATCTTTTTCGAAACTCTTGAAACGTTCTTTTTCTCTTTCAAGTTCGGAATACAGTGCTTCATATTCTGCACTCTGTCTTGAAAGTTGCACATTCAGATGTTCTTTTTCCTCCCGAAGCGCTTCGTTCTGTATTTTAAGGGCGCCAAAACTTTCATTCAGCTTTTCATCCTGATTTTTGAAATTTTCTAAACGCTCTTCCAATTTGCTTGTTTCAGATTTAGATTTCAATCGCGCAAAATAATTTCCTAGAAATGCGCCAATCAGTAAACATACAGCTGTAAGTAGCAAAAAGAGAAATATTTCATTCATCGTGATACTGATTTAAACGTAAATATACCTTATTTTCTAATGGTGAATCGACCCGTAATGGCATCAAATGCGATGGTTTCTTCGGGAAAAAGAGCGTCAAACTTCCCTGCTTCAATAAGCTTGCAGGGTTCGTCAAAAAATGTTTGGTCTTTTGCCATAACAATCATTTTATCTGCCAGTTGAATTGCCAAATCTATTTCGTGAGTTGAAAATAAAATAGTTTTTCGAGTTTCTGTGGCTAGGTTTTTTAGCAGTTTTAGAATGTAGGCACGATGGTATAAATC
This sequence comes from Aequorivita sp., assembly GCA_034676445.1. Classification (GTDB taxonomy): domain Bacteria; phylum Bacteroidota; class Bacteroidia; order Flavobacteriales; family Flavobacteriaceae; genus Aequorivita. Next base: position 261,607 of record JAUCCE010000005.1, on the reverse strand, counting down.
TAGATGGGTAGTAGGTTCATCCAAAATTATTATTGGCGTATCCTGGGCCAGCGCGCGGGCAATGGAAACTCTTTGCATTTGGCCATCGCTAAGTTCATAACACTTTCTATCGGCTAGCACAGTTGTTTCAGTAGCTTCCAGTGCGAATTCAACCTTTTCTTTATCCTTAGGTGAGAGTGAGCCAATCCAATTTGTATAAGGCTGTCTTCCCAAGGAAACCAATTCTTTTACCGAAAGATTTTTTGTAGCCGGTGGTTCTGTCAAAACCACGCTCAACAGGGTTGCCAGTTGAAAAGAGGAATAACTTTCCAAGGGTTTGCCATTGATAGAAACCGCTCCCTTCAAAGCTTTTTGCATTCCCGTTAGAGTACGTAATAATGTAGATTTTCCAATTCCGTTGGCACCTACCAGGCCGACAAGCTCTCCTTCCGAAAGAGAGAAGTTCATTCCTTGGGCAATAATGGAATTGCCTCCTTTGGCTGTATAGCCAATATCTAGGTTTCTAACTTCCAAAATTATATTTCTCTCTTTGTTGGCCATTAAAAAAACAATTTGCGTTTACGAACTAATAACCAAATCACCACTGGAGCACCTACCAAAGAAGTGATGGCATTTATAGGAAGGGTAAAAGCGCTGAAAGGCAATTGCGCAACAGTGTCGCAGATTAACATCAACAAACTTCCGCATACCAAAACCGCTGGTAGTAATATAAGGTGGTTGGCCGTCTTAAAAAATTGACGCACCAAGTGGGGAACTGCCAATCCAACAAATGCAATTGGGCCAACGAATGCTGTAATTCCTCCAGCCAGAATACTGGTGGACAAGATGATAATAAAAGTTGTTCTCTTTATATGAAGTCCCATGCTCTTTGCATAATTTTCCCCTAATAGAAGGGAATTCAAGGATTTACTGCTGAACAAACTCAACAGCAAGCCCGCTAAAAAACAAAGACTTAAAATTAAAACACCTTCCCAGGATTGGTTTCCCAAACTACCAAAAGACCAGAAAATATATTGCTGCAATTGTTCGGCATTGCTAAAGTAGGAAAGAACAGAGACAACCGCTGTGGTCACGCTTCCAAACATAAGTCCGATTATCAATATCGCCATGGTATCTTTTATTCTAAAAGTTACGGCTAAAACCGCCAACAGTACGAGGAAGCTTCCTAAACCAGCAGCAACAACCAAACTCCATTGGCTTAACAGCAGTGTCCCGAAAAATCCTCCAAAGGCACTTGCGCCCAAGATTAGAACAGCAACTCCCAGACTGGCTCCACTGCTAAGGCCGAGCACAAAAGGGCCTGCCAACGGATTTCTAAAAAGAGTTTGCATCAACAATCCGGAAATGGCCAAACCTCCGCCGGCGAGCATTGCGGTGATGGCTTTTGGCAATCGGTAATCCATCAAAATATATCGCCAAGTTTCTTTACTGGCATCATTTCCTAAAAATACAGATACGATTTCCTCCAAAGGAATTGAGACCGAACCGATACTTAGGTTAATAAAAAAAGCAACGACCAATACCAAAATCAGAATTATAAAATGAAGGCGGTATGTTTGTGCGGTCTGCATTATTGGAGTTTGCTGAAAAAATAAAGAGTATGCTCTGGAAGCAATTCTGGATGGAGGATTTTTATCATGTCTTTTAGAACGATATCCGGTCTATTTGGTGCGAGTTCGAAATACATTGATCCTCCCGTTGCTCCCTTTTTTAAATTGTAGGAATATACCTCTCCATTCTTAAACGCTTTAAATTGAGTATAAGCTGGACTTGCTTTTTTTAAATCTTCAAGACTGGTAAATTGCCCGGGGCCGATCCAAATATCGGCATTATGTCCTTTTTCCAATACAGATTCCAGATTTAACGACAATCCTCCAGTACCTTTTGAATCTTTCCACAGATAGTTTCCATTCGCATCCTCGATAAACTTTGCGCCCCAACTTTCGCCCTGTGGCATATACCAAATGTCCTTAAACATTGCCCCGCTGATAACGCTTGGAGTTTCTTTGGCGTGCGAGGCTGTTTCTTTTGCCGTTAAATAAGAAGTCTCAATATTTTCAAAAATACTATCTGCTAGTTTTTCTTTATTAAATAGCGCACCAAAAAATTTGATCCATTCCGCCTTTCCCAATGGAGATGTTTCCGTCCAATCTGAATTGTACAAAACCGGAATCCCCGCTTTTTGGAGAGTATTGAATGTTGAGTTTTTTCCATCAACGGCAAAACCGATTACCGCATCCGGTGAAAGATCCAAAAGAATTTCAGTATTGAGATCTTCATTTTTTCCCAACTCCATTACTTTTCCTTCTGAAATCCGCGCTCTTGCTTTTTCAGAGGAAATATAATCGAGATTTGGAAAGCCAATAAGGGCATCAATTTCTCCCAAAGCTTCTAATGATGGAATATGAGTTGTGGAGGTGACAACCAATCGTTTTACGGGAACCTGGATAACCGCATCAAAATTTTCAGCATCCGGAAGTGTGGTTCCCTTCGGAACCAAGGCATATTTAAAAATGTGATCCGACCCTGGCCACGGATTTTTCAAAGTGATTACTTTGTAGTCCTCGAAATTAGATATCTCAAAACCATCGGCATATTTTATTGAATTTTCTCCGGTTGCAACAGGAGCCGAAACGGATTCCTTCTTCCTCTCATCCATACAGGAGACCAATAATAACAAGGTTATCAATAAAAAGAATGTCTTTTGAAATTTCAGCATAAAAGATAATTAGAGTATGGAATTGCCCAAAAATATTGATTTTGCAAAGGTATCATAAACCAAACTAAGATAGAATTGCTTTTTAATAGGAAGTTTCCTCCTGTCGAGACTATCTTCCTGAAAAGTCGATTATATCTCAACTCCTCAACCCTCCTCCGGCAGGCAAGCTCCTCAACTTCTCAACTCATCGACCCCTCAGTTCATCAACCCTCCTTCGGCAAGCTTCCTAACTTATAAACTCCTCAACTCCTCAACTCCTCAACTCCTCAACAAACTCCCCCCAATAACATTTTCCCATTCCAAATTAACCGACTATCTTTGCCAAGATTTTGGTGAGCAGTTTTCCATATCAAAGGAAGTGCTCTTAAAAGGGAAATAGGTGAAAGAGAAATCTTAAATCCTATGCTGTTCCCGCAACTGTAAGTCGCCCAGAAATAAATTCGGGGCGTGCATTCTTCAAAACCACTGTTCCGATAGTTATCAGGATGGGAAGGTAGCACAAAAGACAAGCCAGGAGACCTGCCTAAATCACAACAACAAATTATCAAACTTTCGGGATAAAGGTTGAATTATGAATCGACGCGGTTTACATATCATCTTCATTATTCTTTTGTGCCAGGCATCTGCTTTTGCGCAATTGGAATCCATTCAGGAATTGCCCGAAGTTTTTCTGTCCGATGCCAATCTGGTTTATTTCTCAAAGGGTTTTAAGCTGGAGAAGTTGAAGGATTCGGTGGTCAAGAGAAATCCAACTTCTCTCACCGATGTGCTTCGCTTTAATTCATCTATATATTTCAAAGAAAATGGGCAGGGAATGGTTTCTTCCCCTTCGTTCCGCGGTACAAATGCAGCGCAAACAGCAGTAATTTGGAACGGAATCAATATCAATTCTGTTTTTACGGGCCAGACGGACTTTAATATTATTTCACCATTTGATTATGAGGAAATTTCCATTAGAAGTGGTGGAGGTGGCGTTCAATATGGCAGTGGAGCCGTGGGAGGTAGCATCCATTTAAACAATAACTTTTCATTTGATGAGAAAGATAATACCGAGATAGGATTAAGATATGGTAGTTTTTCAACTCTGGGGGGAAATGCATCTACAACCAGAACTGGAAAGGACAATTATTTGAACGTCGGTGTGGATTTTATAAGTTCCGAAAACGATTATGACTATGTGGGCAAGAACAAGAAAAATGCACACGGAGAATTCTTGAGGTTTACCGCAAAGATGAACGAAGCCAGAAGACTTAACCGCGGAGTAGCTACCTGGAATTCCGAATATTCATATAACGATCGTAATTTTTCTGGTAGTCTGAATACCATCGGCCGTGATAGTTATAAGGATGTCAACACCCGAAACCTTTGGCAAATCCGTCAGAAATATGGTCGATTTAACACCACTGCGCGACTGGCCCATCTTTTTGAGCAATTCCGTTATTATCCCGATTCAGAAAAACCAAATTTTTCACAAGGGAGGGCAAGTACATTATTAGGAGGCTTGGAAACGGAGACGCTTTTGGGAAAGAAGATCAAGTTGAGCGCTAAGGTGGAATACACTTTTATTGATGCCGAGGGAGATAACGTTGGTACGCGAGATAGAAAAACTCTTTCTGCTGTGGTGTTGATGAACCACAAACTTTCAGAGAATTTCAACTACGGCATAAATTTCCGTCAGGAATTTTCAAATGATTTTGATAATCCACTACTTTTTTCCGCTGATGCGAAATGGAGATTTTCAAAAACTTATGCACTTCGATTAAATGGTTCCAAAAATTATCGAGTGCCCACGTTTAATGATTTGTATTGGTATGCGGGCGGGAATTTTGAATTGAAACCCGAAACGTCCTATCAAGTGGAATTGGGACAAGAATTCCACTTTGGCAATTTGAATATCGATTTGGCTGCGTATTATATTTCTTCTGAAAATTTAATAAAATGGATTCCCGGAAACGGATCTCTTTGGCGACCATCCAACATATCCCGAGCCCAAAATCTTGGATTGGAAGCAAAAGTAAATTACGGAATTCGCTTCGCTGAAAATCAGAAAATAGATTTCCAACTTCTTTATTCCTATACAGACGCAGAAGATTTGGATAAGGATAAGCAACTTATTTACGTTCCGTTTCACAAAGGAAATGTCTCGGCCAATTACAGCTATAAAAACCTGAATGCGTATTTACAGGGATTACATACCGGGATGGCATTTACCACCACTGATAATAGTGATTTGGTGGCGGCTTACACGGTTTTTAATTTTGGTGGCGAATATAATTTCTCTTCAAATCCAAATCTTTCCATTGGTGGAAAAGTGCAAAATATTTTTAACACCTATTATGAGAATGTGGCTTATAGACCCATGCCATCCAGAAATTTTCAAATCTATTTAAACTTTAATATTTAATAAATGACAACCATGAAAAATTATTTATTGCCTTTCGCTTTTCTCGCTTTCTTTGCTATTTCGTGCAGTAGCGACGATGATAATAGACCAACACCAAATCCAGCCGATTATGAAAAGGGTGTTTTAATCACTAATGAGGGACCTTTCAACAACGGAAGTGGAACCATTACCTATGTATCGGACGACTTTGCAACCGTGGAACAAAAAATTTATAATAAAGTAAATAGTTCCGATCTTGGAAATGTAGTGCAGTCAATGGGATTTACTTCCAATGATGCTTATATTGTAGTGAGCAATTCCCAAAAAGTGATGATTGCAAATCGATATACTTTCGAAAGAAAAGATTCAATTGTAACAGGCTTGGAAAACCCACGCTATTTTGCGGCCAGTGGACTAACCCAGGGATATATCACTGATTGGGGCGACCCATTGGATGACAATGATGATTACGTTGCAGTAGTCGATTTGAGAACCAATACCATAAGCTCGGTAATTTCGGTTCCCTTTGGCCCAGAAAAAATTCTGAAACACGGTAACAAGATTTACGTTGCGCACCAAGGAGGTTATGGACATAACAACCTTATTTCAGTGATTTCGGGAACTTCTGTAGGTAGCACAATAACCGTTGGGGATGTTCCGAATTCCATGGTGGTTGTGGGAGATTATCTTTATGTAATGGGAGGTGGAAAGCCAGACTATTCTGGAAATGAAACCCCAGGTTCTATCGTGAAAGTTGATCTAACAACCAATCAGGTGGTAGATACCTACAGTTTTCAGACCACGGAGCACCCAACCAATCTAACCGCAGATGGAGGAAATCTATTTTACAATTTGAATGGAAAAGTTTATAAAATTAACTCGAACTCCATCAATTTGCCAGGCACTCCAATTATTGATGGATTCTTTTATGCGATGGAAGCAAAGGACGGTCTTTTATATGCAACAGATGCGGGAGACTTCGCCAGTCGCGGAAGTCTTTTAATTTACGATCTGTCCACCAACCAACAAATCCAGGATTTTCAAGTGGGCATAGTTCCTGGAGGAATATATTTCAACAATTAAATAAAAGGGATTAAAACCCTTAATTAGCCTGTTTTCTTAAAGGGATAATCCCAATAAAGCCGTCTCAAAAACTGAGGCGGCTTTTTTATGGGCCATAAGCTAGAAAATTGGAAGTCTAAACATGTAATTTGGAATTATGCAAAAGTTGTGCAATTCGCTTATTCCCTATCAACAACCATCAAACCATTGATTGGAGAATCTTTTTCGCTTCCGGAAAGTTCTTTTAAGGGTCGGAAATCCCTGTGTTGATCACGGGGTAATGATAAAATTTCATTTAGTGCCGCTGCCAAAAAAGGCTCGTCAGGATCTCCCAATTGACCTAGAGAGAAGAAATTCTCCTTTAATTGAATAGTTGGAAAGAGGCCGTTTACATAATCAGTTTTTCCAGCTTTGTTCGCAGTTTTGAAAACCAAGGGTAACATTACGTATTTGTGTTTCATTGAGGCCTGTTGTTTACTGAAATTGGGTGCTGGCGCATCATAAAGCAAAAAAGAAGCTTGAAACTTTCCAGTGGTAGTGTCTCCAACCTGTATGGTATTTATATAAGGATTCAAGCCATTGATAACAAGCTCGCTGGCAGAAGCCGTGCTGGAAGTTGTCAAAATATAAACTCTTGTCAAATTGAGACTGTTGATGGCCGATCCATTGCTAATCGTGTTATCAAATAAACCATTCTGTGCACGCTCTGCTTGGCGATCCGCATTCCAAAATTCCTTGTAGAAAATCTCTCCATTAAATTGTCCCGTAATCATACTGGCCAGGTCGGTTGCTGTTTCCACGGCACCGCCGCCGTTGTATCTAAGATCGAGAACCAGATCGGTTATTCCTTCGGCTTTAAACCTTCCAAATGCGTCGTTCAATTGAGAGTCGTAATTTCTGATAAAAGAATTATACATCAAATACCCTATCTTCTTCCCATTGATATCCAAAGTTTGGGAAATATAAACTGGATTTTCATCATATTGTGTTTTATTGAGCTGTGCGGTAGTACCTGTCAGGTGGAAAGCACTGCCATCATAGGTGGCTAATCCAATCTTATAACTGTTTTTGGAAAGCAAATCGCTATAATTATTCTCATTCATTTGAACTCCGTCAACGGTCGTAAAAAGATCGCCTCGGCGCAAACCTCGAGTTTGTGCATCGGTATTTGGTAGCACATAGCGCACATATCCGAAAACGTTCCCACTGTTGTCCGGGTAATAAACCAAGCCGAATTCCATCCCATTGCTCAGGGAAACACCAGAAAGAGCATCTTCTATTACGGTATAATCGCTAAAGAGTCGACTGAAACGATCTTGTCTAACTTTCAGTTTTTCGAACAGCTCCTCGGGTGTAGCGAAGCGGCTTAGGTATCTATCCCTGGCCTCGCTATCTGGAAAAGCATCATCCGCAAGTTTAGGACTGTTCGCTTTATATAAGTAATAATAATTCAGACCGCGATAAATAAAATTTTGGATATCGAGGGTGGAAGCTGGCTTTATATTGTCATCCATATCCTCAAAGCATGAAACGAACAAGGAGGAAACTATGAGCAAAACGGCTAATATCTTTATTTTCATCTTATCTTTATTTTTTAGGAAACCATTAATTTTTAAACATCTTAACGCCAAACATTAAATTCTGTTTTCAATTACCACTGAAAAATGCAATGTATGACGCAGTTTTTTATTTGTCCCATGTCCTGTTTTTGCTGTTCAAAGTCCATTATAGGTTTGTAAACGTAAAAATAGGATTTTTGAATGAAATCAGGAGGAACGAACTGAAATGATTTTTCGACGAGAATATGAGATTCAGTGAGAACGAAATAATTGGGCCTACCAACATTGAATGGGAATCTAATTCCTTGTAACAAATAGCTTATTGATTCGTCATTAAAATAGTGCCGGCATAAACAACCACATCAAAATGAACAAAAAGGAATTTATCGAAACAGTTATGCCCTTAAAAGATAGGTTATACCGTTTGTCCAAACGAATTTTGATTTCCGCCGACGAGGCCGAAGATGCGGTGCAAGAAGTTCTTTTAAAATTGTGGAAGGGAAAAGAGAGTATTGGCAACTATAGAAGTCCGGAAGCTTTTGCCATTACAATAACAAAGAATTACTGTTTGGATCGACTTAAATCCAAGCAAGCGTCCAACTTGAAGATTGTTCATTCCAATTATCCCACTAACCAAAACATTGAAAGGGATGTTGAAGCAAATGAAGGAGTTGAATTGGTTTTTAGGATAATGGAAACCTTGCCCGAACAACAGCGGATAGTTCTTCAGCTGCGTGATGTAGAACAGTTAGAATTTTCTGAGATAGCGCATATATTAGATAGTAATGAAACTGCCATCCGGGTGACACTCTCACGAGCCCGAAAAACTGTGAGGGAAGCAATGATAAAAAAATACAATTATGGAATCAGATAAAATTGATAAACTATTGACTGCCTATTTTGAGGGTAGCACAAGCTTGGAAGAGGAAGCAATGTTGTTGGATTATTTCAACAATCAAAAAGTTGCGGATCACTTGCTTCAATACAAACCCATTTTTGTGGGATTGTCCGCTGCGCGAAAGGAAGAGTCCAGCAGGAACTTTGAATTGGAAAAAAATAAACCTCGCAAGTTTATCAAATCGTGGTGGTACGCAGTGGCGGCCATGGTTATTGTCGCTTTGGGGATTGGGGGTTTTTACTTTTCCCAACCTGAAATGAGCCAAGAAGAAAGAGAAGCTTTGATGGCGTTTGAGAATAGTAAAAAAGCGATGATCTTTCTTTCCGAAAACTTCAATAAAGGGACACAACAACTTTTGTATGTGAATCAATTTGATATTGAAAAGGATAAATTTTGGAAAGATGATTCTGAATAAATATCAATGAAGAAATCAAAACTGAATTACGACACTTTAAAATAATTGAAATATATAATAAACACTAAATAACAGAAAATGAAAAAAATAGTAATTATAATAGCATTCGCCATATTGCCCTTGGTTTCTTGGGCGCAGGATCCCTTTGATTCATTTGAGAATGAAAAAGATGTAACTTACGTAGTATTTACTAAAAACATGTTTAAGCTTTTGAGTAAAATGGATCTAAACTCAAAAGATCCAGAAGCACAGGCATATTTAAAATTGGTCGATAACTTAGATAATATTAGGATTTTTACCACGGAGAACTCTCCGGTCGCTCAAAAGATGGACGCAGCAGTTGCAAAATATATTACCTCATCCAAGGGTTTAGGGGAATTGATGCGGGTTAAGGAGGACGGACAGAATATTCAGTTTTACAGCAGGGAGGGCAAGAATGAGAATTTTGTCAGTGAACTGTTGATGCACTTAAGCGGTATGGTAGATGGCAAACCCACTACCGTGATTATGAGCATTACTGGAGATTTAGACCTTAAGCAGATTTCGAAATTGACGGAAGAGCTAAAGGTTCCTGGCGGTGATCAACTGAAGAATATCGATAAAAAGAAAAATAAATAAACATGAAACTCATATATTATCTTATAGGTTTGATATTGGTAGGGATAACTCTGGTCTCTTGTAGCGACAAATCCCTTCAAAAATATTTGGTCGAAAAGCAAGATGATGCCAAGTTTGTGAAAGTCGACATCGCCAGCAGTCTCTTAGAGGGAAAAAACAGCAATTTTGATCAAGAGCAAAAGGATATTCTCAAAACTATTAAAAAAGTCAATGTAGTTGCCTATCCTATTAAAAATGGAGACACAGCAGATTATATAGCCGAGAGAAAGGAACTTGAATCCATCTTAAGCCAAGATCGATATAAAGAATTGACTCGAATAAAAACTAAGGATTGGAACGCCACCTTAAAATATACAGGAGAAGAAGACGCTATCGATGAGGTAATCGTCTATGCCAATGATAACGAACGTGGATTTGCGGTATTCAGGTTATTGGGTGAAAATATGCGGCCGGATCAAATGCTTCAACTTATGAAATCTGTGGAAAAAGGAGATCTAGATTTATCCAAATTCAGCGGGCTTGGCGAAATATTTAAGAATTGAGTTTTGCTACGAATTAAAGGGCTTGCCACGAATTCACGAATGAAATAGGAATCTTGGTGTATCCGTCCTGATTTCCCTCTAATTACTTGAAATAATCCTTGAAGTTTTACCACGAATACACGAATGATAACTAAATTCGTGTATTTCCCGAAAAGGTCGGGACAGGCTGTGGTATATTTTCTTCAATTTAAGTCCTAAATTCCGGTGTAATTTCCCGGAGTAATATTCCGCATTTCCTGCTTTACGCTTTCTGGCACTTCCAAGGTTTCAATGAAATTTGCCATTGAAGTCTGGTTTATCTTTTCATTGGTGCGGGTTAATCCTTTTAAGGCTTCATAAGGATTGGGATATCCCTCTCGACGTAGAATGGTTTGTATTGCCTCCGCGACAACCGCCCAATTGTTTTCAAGATCCTCGGCGAATTTCGGTTCATTCAACAATAATTTTCCCAAACCTTTAAGGGTGGAATGAAATGCGATTATTGTATGGCAAATAGGCACACCAATGTTTCTTAAAACCGTGCTATCGGTAAGATCACGCTGGAGTCGGCTTATTGGAAGCTTGGCGGAAAGATGTTCAAACAGTGCATTCGCAATGCCCAAGTTTCCTTCGCTATTTTCAAAATCTATCGGATTTACTTTGTGTGGCATGGCACTCGATCCAACTTCTCCCGCTTTTATTTCCTGCTTGAAATAATCCATAGATACATAGGTCCAAATATCCCTATCCAGATCTATTAAAATGGTGTTGATTCTTTTTAAGGCATCAAAAAGGGCAGCCATATGATCGTAATGTTCAATTTGGGTAGTAGGAAATGAATGATATAGGCCTAAGGTTCCTTCAACAAATTTTTTTCCAAAGGCTCTCCAATCAACATTTGGATAGGCTACTTTATGGGCGTTAAAATTTCCAGTGGCCCCTCCAAATTTCGCAGCACTTTTTATGTCGTTCATCAAATCGAACTGTTCTTTGATTCGGACCACAAAAACATTTATTTCTTTTCCCAAACGCGTGGGAGAAGCCGGCTGACCGTGAGTTCTGGCAAGCATGGGAACATCTGCCCAACTTTCAGCTAGTTCTTTTAATTTGTCCTTTAACTTCATCAAAAGTGGTACGTACACATTGTTGATGGCGTCTTTAAGCGAAAGGGGAACCGCGGTATTATTAATGTCCTGCGAAGTCAATCCAAAATGGATAAATTCCTTGAATCGTTGAATTTTTAACTCTTCAAATTTATCCTTAATAAAATATTCAACCGCCTTTACATCGTGATTGGTAATCCTTTCAGTTTCTTTGATTTTTAGGGCATCCTGGATAGAAAATTCTTGGTATAAGCTTCGCAATTCTGGGAATAGCTTTCTATCAAAATCGCTTAATTGTGGAAGATCCAGTTCCACCAATGCAATAAAATATTCAATTTCTACCTGTACACGATAACGAATGAGCGCCTCTTCAGAAAAATAGGGAATAAGGCTTGATGTTTTGGAAGCGTATCTCCCATCAATGGGTGAAATAGCCTGTAAAGCGTTGGTGTACATGGTGCAAATTTTAAAAGCGCAAAGATACGCAACTCTAATCATTTAATTCGGTGGTGGTTGTTCAATAAAATCTTGAAAATCATTTTTTTTAGGCGATCGATAAGAGAAATCACGCTAATATTTAAATAATTACCTTGGAAATGGAATCTATAATTCTTCTTATTGTTTCCCAATTTTTTCGTGGTTTTTTTAAGTTTTGGTGATAGAATGGAAAAATCCTTTTTTCAAGAAAATGAGAAAGGGATTTTTATTTCCATTATCACGTTTGGAAGAATTAACACGCTTCCAAATAGTATAAATTCAATCATAATATTTTCTTCTTTTTTTACTTTTTGCTAAAAAGAAGGAAACAAGCGTGCCAACCAAAAAGATAAAAAAGAAGATGCGGATTGAATTCATGCTTCCAAATCCTAGCCCTATAAAGCCAAGAACACCACTCACAAGCGTGAGGAAACCAAGAAATGATGTTAGATACATTATTAACAAGTTTTAAATAAAGTAATTAAGTTAGAATTATTATCCTTAAAGATAAGATTTTATTTAACATAAATTAACTTTCTTTAAAGCTTTATTTAACGCTCCTGTTTTTTGATTTTACCCTCTCTGGTTTTTATTGGTGGTTACAGGGAATTTTTCATAATCTCATCGACAATTTCAGGATCCAATAAGGTTGAAGTATCCCCTAGGTTTGAGGTATCCTTTTCAGCTATTTTCCGAAGGATGCGTCGCATTATTTTTCCGCTTCGGGTTTTTGGTAGGCCACTGGTGAACTGAATCTTGTCAAGTTTCGCAATTGGGCCAATGTGTTCTGATATAATCTGGTTGATCTCTTTCCGCAAATTATCGTGTACGCGGCTTTCTCCCGTTTCCTTCAGGATTACAAATCCATATAATGCAGTTCCTTTTATATCGTGAGGGAAACCGACGATGGCGCTTTCGGCGACGGCTGGATGTTCGTTTATTGCATCTTCAATTGGAGCAGTTCCCAGATTGTGGCCGGATACAATAATAACATCATCCACACGTCCGGTAATTCTATAATATCCGGTACTGTCGCGCAATGCACCGTCTCCCGAGAAATAATAATTTTCGAAAGTAGAGAAATACGTTTCTTTATAGCGTTGATGGTTCCCCCAAATTGTGCGCGCCATTCCCGGCCAGGGAAATTTAATGCACAAACGGCCACTCACCAAGTTTCCTTTTAATTCCTTCCCTTCGTCGTCCATCAGCGCCGGTTGAACTCCTGGTAGCGGAAGCGTGGCATAAGTTGGGATGGTTGGAGTAGAATAGGGTATAGGAGAAATTAAGATTCCCCCTGTTTCAGTTTGCCACCACGTATCGACTATTGGACATTTTTTCTTCCCAATATTATCGTTGTACCAATGCCAAGCCTCTTCGTTTATTGGTTCCCCGACACTTCCCAAAATCTTTAGGGAAGATAGATCGTGACCCTCCGAAAACTCCAAACCTTCCTTCGCAAGGGCTCGAATGGCGGTTGGGGCAGTATAAAACTGGTTCACCTTATGTTTTTCTATTACCTCCCAAAATCTTCCAAAATCGGGGTAGGAGGGAACCCCTTCAAAAAGAACGGTAGTAGCACCGTTCAAAAGTGGCCCATAGACGATATAACTGTGGCCGGTTACCCAACCAATATCCGCGGTACACCAAAAAACATCGTTTTCACGATATTGGAAAACATTTTTAAAAGTATGGGCAATAAATACCATATAGCCCGCCGTAGTATGTACCATTCCTTTGGGTTTACCGGTTGATCCGGAAGTATAAAGAATAAACAAAGGATCTTCGGCATCCATTATTTCCGGTTCACGTTCATTGCTGGCCTGATCGAGAAGTGGCTGTAACCATTTGTCGCGGTTTTCCTTCATCGCTATTTCGGAATTTGTACGCTTGGCCACTAATACAGTTTTCACGCCCGGACAAGATACTAAGGCTTCATCAACAATTCCTTTTAAGTCTATGGTTTTATTTCCGCGATAGGAGCCATCGCTCGTCACAACAATTTTACAATCGGAGTCATTGATTCGTGAAGAAAGAGCATTGGATGAGAAACCGGCAAAAACAACGGAGTGAATTGCTCCAATGCGTGCACACGCCAATAAGGCAACAGGCAGATCTGGAATCATAGGTAAATAGATACAAACGCGATCGCCTTTGGAAACGCCGTGGTTCAATAACACGTTTGCAAACCTACAAACCCGGTCGTGCAGTTCTTGATAGCTGATGTGTTGGGCCATTTCTGAAGGGTTATTGGGTTCAAAAATGATGGCAGTTTTATCGCCATGAGCATATAAATGTCTATCGATACAGTTTTCAGTTATGTTCAACTTAGCACCCTTAAACCAAGAGATCTCAGGTTTTTTGAAATCGTATTCCAAAACCTTATCCCAACGCTTCCTCCAAATAAAATTTTCCTCCGCTATTTCTTCCCAAAAACTTTCGGGATCACGGATTGATTTTCTGTAAACTTGAAAATATTCTTCTAGGTTTTTGATGTGATAGTTGCTCATGGTAGTATTGTTTAAGTATAATTCAAATGCCCCATTTCGGAAATGCGACTTTTATATTTAAATGCTTTCGGGAAATATATTCAAAATAAATTAATTTCAGGTGAAGGAACTTACACAAATATACAGTCTATTTTTCTCTTTCTTATGGAGATTTAGGAGCTTATCACATTATTTTCCCTACCGAAATTATCTTATTTGCCCATCTTTAAAAATTACTTTTTAATGTTGAATGACTTCATGCTTCAATACTTTACCCTCATTCTTAAGTACAATAATTGACTTTAGTTGTATAGATTTGTTTTTGAGTAATTGAACGAATAGAGAAAAACGAGATACACCGAATGAAAAAAATATTTCTTTATGGCCTGCTATTGGTTTTGGGTATTTCAACCGTCACTTCTTGCGAACGGATTTGTCAAAAATGGAAGGCAAGATCATTTGTGGTGGGCGATAAGGTGGATAGCCTGAATGGCGTATATGTTTATTACAACGATTCCGTAGGTAATGTAGAGGGGCGAAATGTTGGGCCGGATGGTTATAATATCGGTCTGCGTTATCAATGTGTAGAATTCGTAAAGCGATATTATTACGAACATTTAGGCCATAAAATGCCTGACAGTTATGGACACGCCAAGGATTTTTTTGAGAAGAATTTGTCCGATGGGAAAAGGAGTAAAAGAAGAAATCTGATTCAATATTCCAATCCCAGTAACAGCAAACCCCAGGTCGATGATCTTTTGGTTTTTGATGGAACCAGTTTCAACAAATACGGACATGTGGCCATAATTTCAAAAGTGGACGATAATTCCATCGAAATAATCCAACAAAATCCCGGTCCTTTTGAAAGTTCCAGAGAAACATTTACCTTGAAAAAGATTGATGGCAAATGGAAAATTGACCAGAGTAAAATCTTGGGATGGTTGCGAAAAAGTTAGAAAATCAATCTTTTCGATAAGGGATTTCGAAAAAAAATAATTATAATAAATAAATGAAAAACAAGAGTATAATTAGGGTTTTGGCGTTTGCTCTGTTATTTGGTTGCAAATCACAAGTGCAGGAATCTAAAATTGATGGGCAGCATTTTCGGGATACAGGAATTCCTCCCAGGGAATATTCCATAGCAGCTGTGCTGTGGCAACAACATTCAGGCGAATACAGAGCCTTGGCGTATCAAGCTTTTAATTTAGCCAAAATGCAGTTGGATCTATTGCTTGAAAATAAGGAAACTTCTAAAAAACCACTTGCCATTATAACGGATATTGATGAAACCATTTTGGACAACAGTCCATACAGTGGAAAGCAGATTGAATTGAAAGAAGATTATATTCCCGAACGATGGACAGAATGGGTAAATCTAGAAAAAGCAAAACCCATTCCTGGGGCTCTTGAGTTTTTCACTTATGCGAAAAGTAAGGGTGTTGAAGTGTTTTATATCTCCAATAGAACCCATGACCAAGAAGAAGCAACTCTTGAAAATCTGCGCAATGTAGGTTTTCCTTATGCCGATAGCGCCCATCTTTTATTGGAGAAAGAAACCAGCCGCAAAGGAAAACGAAGAGCCGAAGTTGAAAAAACCCACAATGTGGTTATGCTCATTGGCGATAATCTTTCCGATTTTTCCAGTGTTTTTGAAAACCGTTCCACCGAAGATAGAAACAGAAGTGTGGACAGTCTAAAAGCAGCTTTCGGAAGGAGGTACATCATTCTTCCCAATGCAATTTATGGTGATTGGGAAACCAAGGGGATTTTGGAAGGAAGAAAGGATTGGACAAATTTTCAAAAAGACTCTATCAGGCATAAGAGGGTTATTTCTTATTGAAATTGCGATATTACGGAATGACTCTATTTGTCTTCGTGCCGTGAATTTTCTTCGATTTGAAAATGAGAAAACCAAAGGAGCCGTCTCAAAACTGGATTTTGCCGATATATAACCAGTTTTGAAACAGCCCTTCCTGTAAGCTATTCATAAACCTTAAAAGGAGCCTTCTTCCATACACCCATGCGATCTTCGTATTTATTGGGATCGAAGAGTGGGTCGTCGGATTTTATGTATTTTCCTTCATCATTTATCCAATAGGTTTTATTGCCGGCCTCTACTTGATATTCCTTGCCATCAAACGGACTTATCACAACCTTTATATCGGTAAGAGCATGGTTTATTTGTTCCTGGAGTAGATCATTGTTGTGGGCCCGGTTTTCGGCAGCGGCTTTGTTGGTATTACGAACATATTCATTGGTAGCCGCATCGTTTGCTAAACGCTCTTTTGATCCTTTTGAAATTATATTTCGCATCGCCGTTGCATGGGCCTCTTGTTCCCTGATGTTCGCAGAAAGTTGTGTTTGGAACCTGGCAATGTCATTTTGATCAAAAACCTTATTGGCCATCGCATAGATATATTGTTGTTTTCCCTTCTCAAAACTCGAAGATTTAACCTTCAGCATTTCGGGAGTGTATCCCCAAAATACAGAGCCGTTTTGGTTGAGTTCGTTATAATGAATAACGACCAGTGCTTTATTTCCCTCGTTATCTTTCCATTCGGAGCCGATCGCTTCAAAAATGTTATTTGGTGAATCACCTCCATTTAGTTTTGTGGAATATTCCCGGTCGTTGGCAGCTATTTCTGGCAAAGGATATTTCTTTATAAATGTCATTCCCATTTGTTGGCCCTGAGGCATAATTACCTGGTTCAGAACATTGTCAATACCAGCGGGAGCCATGACCTGCATACCGCTGGACTGGTAACTTTGGTTCATCATGGGATCATTCGTATATATATAACTCTGAGCTGCGTAAAAGGTTAGATTCAGTCCATTCGGCCCTGTTAAGCCAGGCTCACCCAAAGTGGCGTTCTCAATCATTTTCCAACTGGATGGTAGAGGAATGTACATCATGGGCCGTCCTGTCTTGTTATTCATAACCGTATGCATAACTATTTTGTCGGCATCATCGGTTTTGTTTTGACTTTGAACAGGAACCGCTTCCTGTAATTCGTAGTTGCCATATTTTTTAGCTTGGGCCGGAGAGTCACCACAACCGAAGGTCATAAATGTGAAAGCTGCTAAAGATAGAAGTGCGAGAGGTTTCATACTTTTCGTTTTAAAGTTTGTATTAATTTCGAGATTGTAAAGGAGGAGGAGAATCCTTGAAATATTAATTAACCAATGAATTAAGATGACAAGGTGGTTTAGATATACTTAGTATCTATAGAATTTTTGAGTTATAAAGATAGAAATATTTATCAATTCTTAAGTGTTTAATATTGAATATCTGTATTGGTTTTATTAGGAAAAGGGATGGAGTAAGTTGTTTTATATATTGTATTATAAAGACGTTGGAGCGGGTTGGTTATTTACACATCTCCTTTTAACAAAATATTCTTAAAATGATACAGATTAATTTAAAGATAATGTAACTTTAAATTTCTTTTAAATTGAATCAATCCCTAAAAATAAAATTAATATGAGAGTCCCTGTAACACGAAACATGTAAATCTTCTTCCCGATTCCAGTAGGGTAATCGCCCGATATTTTATGAATGGTGAAATGCCAACCAAAGATATGATTTCATTGGTTTTTGGTTTAAACGAAAAGGAGGTCCATCAAGCGTTGGATCAGGTGCTTAGGGAATTTGCGTATAGACACCGTAGTATTACTTGGCTTTTCAAGAAGCATTTCAATAGGGCAACACCTATTATAGAGAGCATGCAGATAAATCTGGATGAAATATCTGAGGAACGTAAACTTCTTATCGGGTCTTATCTCACAATGGAATATTCCATTGAATCCACAGCATTTTTTAATCCCTCAATTATCCCTGATTTTGACCAGACATATCTGGAGGAAGGGGAGATGAGGGTAATAATGTCATTCAGGGCTACTGGGGAGGGCCATATTTCATCCATTGTTTTTAGACGTGGTATTATTGATAAGGACAATAATCTTACTTTGATGAATATTGGGAAGTCGATGGATATTGCAGAAGTTTCCCAAAAGAAATCATACCATAAAGGAAGATTTGTAAAGAAGATGGAGGAAATGAATATTCCTGAAAAATATTCAAAGATTATTGTAGAAGACCTCCCTGATCATTTCGATTATACCGTCTTAAAAAAATCGGTAAATAATATTTTAAAGGATCCGGATATTAGCGACAGCAGAAGACTTGCTCTCGAGGAAATTACTTGGTTGGTCGATTCTTATTACGATATTAAATTCCAACGTGATTCTGATATCAGTGAACGGGTAATTTATCCTATTTCGGAATCGGAAAGCAATGGAATTGAAGATGCACGTTTTGTCCAGTTCGTTGACGATGATGGCAGTGTAAAGTATTATGCTACCTATACCGCGTACAATGGCCATACTATCCTTCCCAAATTTCTCTCTACCGATGAATTTTGTAGGTTTCGGATAATGCCGTTACATGGAAAGGGTGCCCTAGGTAAAAATCTTGCCATTTTTCCTAAGAGAATTAAAGGTCAGTACGCCATGCTTTCTCGTTTGGACGGCATTAATAATTATATAATGTTTTCTGATAGGGATACATTATGGAAAAACCCCATTCTTCTCCAAAAACCAAAATATCCTTGGGAATTTTCAAAAATGGGGAATTGCGGTTCACCAATTTGGACAGAAGAAGGATGGTTGATAATTACCCACGGAGTTGGGCCTATGCGCCGTTATTGCATTGGAGCAGCATTGTTCGATCTGGACGATCCTACCAAAGAAATCGGACGGCTTTCAGAACCGCTACTTATGCCACTTGAAAACGAAAGAGAGGGATATGTGCCTAATGTGGTTTATTCCTGTGGTTCTCTTATTCACAACAATAATTTGATTCTGCCCTATGCCGTTTCCGATTATTCTACAACTTATGCAATTGTGGAGATGGAAGCTTTATTTTATGGCTTGAAAAATAATTAAATGATGGAAAATGTATGGAATTCTAAACGTGCTACTTCTGATTTTGTCGAAGTAGAAATTTTAGAATTCCTTTTTTTGTCACATTCCCTTCCGTTTTTTTCTTCTTTACAACGTCCCTTCCAAAACGCAATTAAATGACAAATTTGATTGAATTATGGAGATGAAAGGACTCTTCGTAGGCTTGCAGAACGGTTAAGTATGCAATAAAATATGCCAAAGTGCTTTCTGCCCCTTGGTTTCGGTTTACGCCATCGGTTTCAAAACCATCACAACAACCCTGGGTCTCGAAATTATAGAGTCCCATTCGCATATCATTTTCTCCTAAAAACCACATAAACGAGGTGAAAAGTTTCTTCAAAAATTCCCTGTCCCCCGTCAATTTATAGGCCTGGTGGTACATAAGGACCATTGCCAGGGCATCAATGGGCTGTTGTGCGTAAATAGACCGCTCCTTGTCTTTTATAAACCAATCCTTATTTCCTATAATAGATAGGTAGCCGTCTTTTAAGGTATGCTCGGTGAGAAATTCCATCGACTCCAATGCAACATCGGTTACCTTTTTATCCTTTAATATCTCGGTGGCGTGCAACAAAGCCAGAGGTAAAATGCCATTATCATAAGCCAGTAGTACTTCAAACCATTTCCAGTCCTCAGATTGGTTTTGGTTATAATGGTTAACAAGAGTATCGGTCAAAGTACGCAGATGCCGTTTCATGGCATTGTCATAGGAATGCAATTTTAAATAATAATAAATTCCCATTATGGTGTAGGCAATACCTCTAATGGATTTTATATTTCCAAAATTGGCAACTGCGTTGGAAAAAATTTCCTTTCCGGTTTGATAATAAGCGTCCTTAGGGGAATGCGATAACAGATATCCCAAAGCCCAAATGGTTCTCCCAAAAGAATCTTCCGATCCCTCCTCATCCAAAAAATTACGATTGAAGCTCAAAAAGTTTTTGAAGCTGCCATCCTTGTTTTGCATATAATGGATATAGCTTAAATAAACCGTCATTAAATCAAGCGCTTCCGGATCCTTGCTGTGGTTATAGTACATACAGACCATTAACAGTGCCCTGGAATTGTCATCCAGACAATAGCCTTCACTAAAATCAGGGATTCCAAATTTGGCGTGTTGGATAATTCCGGTGTGGTCGGTCAACCGTTTAATATGGGTCAAGGAGAGCGGAGGCAATAAGGTTAAATCTATTTCGTGCTTGTCTTCTGGATTTTCTTTTTTTGGTGCGGACAGTATCTTGGCGATCAGGGTGGCATATTTCTGGCCTATTTTCGGCCACGTAATGGTTTCCCCATATTCGGAAGCCTTTTTCTGAATTTTTTCCAGCACTTCGGGTTCGTCCAATAATTGGTTGATCACTTTTGCCAATCCTTCATAATCATTAAAATCAAAAAGACGGCCTTTATCATCCGCCAACAACTCTGCGGCATGCCAATATGGAGTGGAGACCACGGCACAACCGGATCCCATTGCATAGGTAAGGGTGCCGCTTGTAATCTGGGCAATACTGAGATAGGGAGTAATATAAATATCGCAAGCAGCCAGATATTTAAAAAGTCCCTTTTCATCCAAAAACTCGTTTATCATGGAACATGTTTTTCAACTCCCAAACTTTTGGACAGATCTTCCAAATATTCACGATATTCCTCTCCAGATTCCCTCAATACATTGGGATGCGTTTTCCCAAGGACGATATATAGGACTTCGGGGTGTTCCTCAATAATCTTTGGAAGTGCATGGATAACGGTTTCTATTCCCTTACTACGCCCAATAAAACCAAAAGTGAGTAGCAGCTTCTTATCTTTCAGTTTTAATTCTTTTCTCGAATCATCCTGACCAAAACGGATAATTGGCAAGCCGTGTTCTATGAGAGCTATTTTTCCTTTGGGCACATCATATATTTCTACAAGAAACTGAACAGCCTTATGGCTCATTACCACTACCTTCTCGGACATTCTGCAGATCTCCTTTAAAATGACCTTTTCATTGTAGGAAGGTGTTTGTAAAATAGTATGAAGGGTGGAAATAACCGGAATATTAAGCCGATGGAGTAAGGTGAGAATGTAGACTCCGCTAAGACCTCCAAATATTCCGAATTCATGCTCCAGTATACAAGCATCCGCACCGCTTTCATTGATAAAGTTGGCCGCTTCTCTATAATCGCTCTGCGTTTCCTGATCGATACTTAATTTAACCTCCGACGGATAGTTGTATTTCAAATTGTGATCGTTAATGGCCACAATTATAATTTCGTCCACATTCCTGGCATTCGTTAACATCGCATCAGCGAGGTGTTGTGTAAAAGTTCCGATTCCGCATTCCCGTGGTGGATAGGTTCCGATGTAAGCTAACTTCATTCTTTGAGGATTTTAAATTAAAACAATTGAGATGTCTTCAGAAAAAATGCATTTTCTTATAACTGGAGAGTGAATTTCTATTAAAGGATTTGAAACGGGTGATAGTTATCTATCTCTGTTTTTATCGAAATTTAAATTTTTTCCAATAACAATGATTTTCGTTGCAAAAACTGTATAAAATTAACGTGATACAAAAGCAATTTGTGTCAATAAAAGGTTAATAATGAGTTATAGCCTTCACAAATTAATTTTTACAAGGGAGATGGCTTTTATAGGGGAGATAAATAAAATTTGTTTAGAAAGCTGAAAAAGGATAGAATCTTACAAATTCAATTTCAATCTTCCGTCAATTTTTTCCTCGGATTGAATTGAAAAATGGAACCCTTTTTTCCAAAACGCAATTGGCAGCAAATAAATAGTTTGAGGCACTCCAAGTTTGCCAATCCTGGCCCATAGGTTTTCCTGTTTGTGCTTTATACCATTCATTAAAGCCAAATTCCAATTCCTTGGCCCTTGATTTTTTGATCAAATGTGTCAGGGCCATAAGTTCTTTTTCCGCTTTATCATATAATTTTGCGGCAACCAACGCGGCAATATAAAAGCCGCTGATAAATGGCCAAATACCGCCATTGTGGTAATCGCCCGGTTTGTTGAATTCTTCGTATCTCGGCAACCAATCTCCATCCCCGGGATTAATGAATGGGAAAAAATTCGGGGTTACGTCAACAGCAAGGACCTTCTTTTCTCTCATAGAGTCACACTCTTTTTCTATCCATTCAACCATATCCTTGGCTTTTGATGGAGAGGCCAGGCCGGATAAAATAGCAAAACTATTTCCCAAAAGATCAAATCGCTCGCTGCTATAAACTTTGTATGACCATAGGGCGTAATACGGCTTGTTTTTAATGGCCAAACCCTCGTGCGGACAATGATGAGCGGTATCGGAAACATAGGTGAGCTGGTTAATAGCATTACCTAGATTTTCGGCACTCCTATTCTTTTTTAAAAGCCTAAGTCCAGCGTAAGTTACCGAATTGACAAAAAGTCCGTAACCCAATACCCATTGCTCATCTCGCCAATCGCTTGTGGGTTGCTGGGCAATTAAAAAATGGCTCGTAGGGCATTGATATTCCATCCAGGTTTGTGCTTTTTCCGCTGCCTCTTCCAAGAAATTTGAATTGTTCAGCAAAATTCTGAAAACTCCTACAGCCATCAAGAATAAAGGTGTGGTATCGCTCGAACCCCGATTCATTTTATCGTTGACAAGGGAGGGGATTTGTCCGTTGTCGGATTGGTTTTTGGCAAGGGTAACCAAAACATTTTCTACGCTCTTTATTAGTTCTGCATTTTCACTGGTGGCTATTCCCAATATGGAAATTAAAAGGTCTCTGGTGTACGGTTCGGGATATCCCCACCCGGCAGTACGTGGCAAATCGGCAACCGTTCCATGCGAATTGTGCAATAACACTTCAACGGCCGCTTTCTTGGCTGCTTCAATCTTGCTTTTGTTTTCAGGTGACATCTAGGCTTGGTTTTTAGGATTACTGATGGAAATATTTTCGATATTCTTAAAATATCTTACTGTTTTTTCCTGCAATTCCATAGTGGCGGGTTTGTCGCAAATCAAAATGCATTTTTGATGCATTTGCAGGATAGAGGCCGGCCACATATGGTTTATAGCGCCTTCTACCATCTCTTTCAACGCTCTGGCTTTTTTATAACCACTTCCCAGGATCAGTACTTCGCTGGCATCCATAATGGTTCCGATACCTATTGTGATTGCCATGGTAGGCACTTTGTGCGTGTCATTTTTAAAAAACCTGGAATTTGCCTGGATGGTATCATAGTTAAGGGATTTTACCCTGGTTCTGGAGGTTAAGGAAGAGCCTGGTTCGTTAAACGCTATATGTCCGTCCATCCCGATTCCGCCCAAGAGAATATTCAGACCGCCATATTTTAATATTTTCTTTTCATATTCAATACACTCTTTTTCCAGATCATCGGCATTTCCATTTGGAATATGTACGTTTTCTTCCGGAATATCAATTTGCGAGAAGAATTTGTCATGCATAAAAAAATGATAGCTCTGGGGATGGTTTTCGGGAATACCAATATATTCATCCATATTAAAGGTGATTACATTTTTAAATGAAATATCCCCCAATTTATTTCTTCTGATCAATTCGTCGTAGGTGGAAATTGGAGAAGAGCCGGTTGGCAATCCAAGAACGAATGGCTTATCCGCTGTTGGACCAAATGCATTTATCTTTTTTATTAAATAATCTGCGGTCCAGTGGCCAATTTCCTGTTCGTCTTGCTTTATTAAAATTTTCATCGCAACTTTATTTAGGCTCTGATTCCATTTACATTAATGAATGCCCAACCTATCTTGAATTATTTTTATAAATTTTTGGGCAACGATTTTATAATCGAAGTTTTCCACTACGTGTTTTCTTCCGGCTTTTCCCATTTGGTCTCGTAAGTTTTCATCCTTCATTAGTTTCAGCATGTATTTGGCTATATCCTGTATATCTGCACGGTAATCCACTGTCCGGGGTTTTTCGAATTCAATTCTATGGTTATTTTCAAAGCCGGATTCCTCGCCCAAGATTACTTCTTTCACAACAATTTTTTGGGCTACTTTGGCAAGCAATGCCGTTTTGTTGTGGATCAGTGTATCTAGCATTCCCATGGCCTTTATTCCCAATACAGGTTTTTCGCAGGCTCCGGCTTCTACCTGAGGCATGCCAAAACCTTCAAGTCTGGAAGGGGCTGCATAGATATCGCAGGCCCCAATCAAATAGGGCATAAAAGCCCTGGAAATAGTATTGGTTGCGTAGGTGATGTTTTTTTCCAGGCCCAATCGGGTAGCCATTTCAAGATCCAATAGGTTTTGGGCCTTTGTTCTGGGTTGCGGCCAAACCTTGCAGACGTATTTCCAGTCAGGGGCTTTGGTGTCAATTATAGCTAAGGCCTGCATCACCTCTTGTGCTCCCTTTGAGGCAGCATCGCCTCCCACGGTGAGTATCATTAACTGGTCAGGGGAAATCCCCAGTGATTCCCGTACTGCCATAATTTTTGGATCGGTTTTTTCAAAAGGGACAAAAGAGTTGGTGTCGCAGCCCACGGGAAGCACCTCAATATTGTCGGGTTTTATCCCATCTCTAACATACATTTCCTTGACCCAATGTGAAGTGACCAAAATAAGGGGCAATTCGTTCAGGATTTCTTGGAAGTTGGCAATATATCCATCTGCGACCAACCACGGCACCGCCCGGATTCCATATCGTTGGGGATGTAAGATGAGTTGTGGCGTATGTCCCCAATAACCAACACCCACGACCACATCAGGCTCAAACCAGCGATAATACCATTCCTTTTCCTGTGCCGATTCAAAGTGGGCGGCATGGGCATCAACTCCCAGTTCGCAGAGACCACGGTAAAGTAAATCTCCTTGGGTGGCCAAACCTCCTGGCGAAGGCGGATAATCGTAAAGAACCAATACTTTCATAAAATAATATTTATGGATTATGTTTCATTGTCATTTTCCGAAACCAATTTTGAGCTTCAAGAGGATTTGTGAATTTCCAAAAAGCCTCGACCTTGGGAGTCGTCTGGGCCTCAAACCCGGTTTTTCCAAATCCGTATATTTCGGTAATGATTTGGTATTTTTTTTGCCAAATTTCTTCGGGCAGCATTAGATGGATATCGGCATTTTCAATAGCCCTCGGATAATATTCCTTATGGCCATCTTCATAGGCAAAAGCCCAAAGTTTTTTTGACTTAATCTTTTCCTGGATCCATAAATTGATTACCGCTTTACCGATTTCCTCGTGCCGTAAGTGTCTTGTGTATTCCCCAAATGGACTGTGGGTAATAATTAAATCGAAATTTTTCGTTGGAAGTAAATCCAGAATGCAATTTTCAATTTCCAAATTTTCCAAAGGAAATTGTTCCGGCCCATCATTGAGATCGGCCATTTCTCCTTTAGCATTCAAGACTTCTAGAACTTTTTTAAATTTTGGAGCTCTGTCGGCATCATTTTTTCGGCAAAGAGAGAGAACAAGCCATTCGCATTCAGGGTTTAATAAGATTGTGCCGCCGCACCAGAGAGTTTCATCATCGGGATGTGCAACAATTACCAATATGTTTTTTTGATTTTCTATTATTTTTGAAGGGATCATGGGTTTTTGGTCATATTCGCAATTCTTTCTAACTAAATTACGAAAATATGGGCGATTTTTTTTACCTTTTCTCTTTCAATTTTGAAAAATTAAAAAATCAGGATTTTCAGCCCTTATGTCACGTTATATTGCTCCTTCCATACTGGCCGGTAACTTTGCCAATCTTCAAAAAGATGTTGAAATGCTCAATAAAAGTGAAGCTGATTGGATCCATGTGGATATTATGGATGGGGTTTTTGTGCCGAATATTTCTTTTGGTTTCCCTGTTCTTGAAGCTATAAAAAAATGTGCTTCCAAACCGCTTAGCGTCCATTTAATGATAGTCAAGCCCGAAAGGTTTATCAAACGGTTTAAGGACGCCGGTGCCGACCATTTAATAGTCCATATAGAAGCGTGTACCCATCTAAACAGCGTTGTGCAGAACATTAAGAAACATGGCATGCAAGCCGGAGTGGCAATTAATCCCCACTCCAATGTGATCCAGCTTCAGGATATTATTGGGTACATCGATCAAGTGCTTTTAATGTCCGTCAATCCTGGTTTCGGGGGTCAGGAATTTATTGAGCATACCTATCGAAAACTCGAACAAACCAAGGATTCAATAGAAAAAACCGGTTCCAAGGCACTGATAGGAATAGACGGTGGCGTAGAGCTTTCAAATGCCCCGAAGCTCATTGAACTGGGAGCGGATATTCTCGTTGCAGGCAGTTCGGTCTTTAAATCCTCAGATCCAACCAAAACGATTGCCGCCTTAAAAGCTTTATGATGGAAAAACTTTTTTCTATTCCTTCTGAAATGGTTCTCTTTGCTGCACTTGCAGACCATGGGAGAAATTAATTTGAAGAGCATTTTGGATAAAGGAATGTGCAAACATCTCCATCCGTTTTTTAATTGCTTATTATTAGGAAGAGATTCTAATCCCATAAAATGAAAAAAATGAAAACAGAACAGATTATTTTAAAATCAAGACCCAACGGATTGCCAACATTGGAAAATTTTAAAACGGAAGAAGTTGCATTGCCCTCTATCAAGGAAAACGAAGTCTTATTGAAGGGTTTGTATTATTCCGTTGATCCATATATGCGCGGTCGGATGAATGATGTAAAATCTTATTCGCCTCCTTTTGAAACAGGAAAGCCACTGAGTGGAGGAGTAATTGCCAAGGTAATAGAGAGCAATTCGGAAAAATTTAAGAACGGTGATGTTATCCTTGGAAATTTGCCTTGGCAAAGAAAAATGATTGCCGCCGAAAAGGACATCCAGAAGGTCGATACTACTATTGCCCCCGCAAGTTATTATCTGGGGATTTTGGGAATGACAGGGCTAACCGCCTATTTTGGTTTAATGCATATAGGAAAACCCAAACCAGAAGAAACAGTCGTAATTTCCGGAGCGGCTGGAGCAGTAGGGCTTGTTGTGGGGCAAATTGCCAAGATCCAAGGCTGTAGGATAGTGGGCATTGCAGGTTCTGACGAAAAAATTAAAATGCTAAAAGAGGAATTCGGATTTGATGAAGGCATCAATTACAAAACCACAACGAACATAAAAAAAGACATCGCAAAGGCTTGTCCAAAGGGAGTGGATATTTATTATGACAACGTAGGTGGAGAAATTTCCGATGCAGTAATAGCTAACCTGAATTTTCACTCAAGAGTAGTACTGTGCGGACAGATTTCTTTATACAACAGCACCGAAATTCCTGTTGGCCCAAGACCCCAGCCCATGCTTCTAACCCGAAGTGTTTTAATGCAAGGATTTATAGTCAGTGATTTTCAATCTCAATTCCCCGAAGGCATAAAGCAATTGGTAAATTGGGTAAAAGAAGGAAAATTAAAATTTACGGAAACAATAGAGCATGGCTTTGAAAAACTGCCCGAGGCACTATTGGGACTATTCAGCGGGGAAAACACTGGAAAAATGATTGTAAAGGCCTGATGTGATAGCGTGAAATTCTATTTCGGTTGTCCCTGGCCCCAAATTCCGGTCCCCTCGCAAAGCCGAGGGGCAACTTCATCTTCAACTTCGGTTTCGGTTTCGGTTTCGTCTGTCCCCCTAACCCCTGCTTTTTGCAGCCCAACGGAGCCGAAGGACGTTCCAAATGCGAATTTTATAAAAACTATAAGATAATTTTATTAATTCTCTTAAATCTAAATCTTTAATTTAGTGTTCCTTAATATTTCTGCACAAGAATAGAATTTCAAAATTCCGCACATCAAAGATGACAATCAATAAAAAAATAGGTAATGGACAAAAAAATATTAGAAAATACCATTAAGGAAATTTTTGCCGATCACAAGGGAATCCTCGCAATGGACGAAAGTATTCCCACTTGTAACAAACGCCTGGCGGCAAAGGGAATACCCCAGAACGGGGAAATGCGGCGAAAATATCGTCAACTTATAGTCACAACCCCAGGTCTTAACGAAGGCATAGGAGGAGCCATTTTAAGCGATGAGACCATTAGACAAAAAACGGATGGTGGCACTCCAATGGCAAAGGTCTTGATGGATGCGGGAATCGTGCCCGGCATAAAAGTGGATAAAGGTGCCAAGGCCTTAGCGGGATTTCCGGATGAGAAAGTTACCGAAGGGCTCGATGGATTACGAGATCGCTTGGCGGAATATAAAACTATGGGCGCACGTTTTGCGAAATGGCGAGCCGTAATAACCATAGGTGATAACATTCCCACCCTTGCTTGTATTCAAGCAAATGCACATGCCCTTACAAGATATGCCGGGTTGTGCCAGGAAGCCAATATTGTTCCTATTGTTGAGCCGGAAGTATTAATGGATGGAAACCATTCCTTGCAAAAATGCTATGATGTTACGGAGGAAGTTTTGAAAAACCTATTCATCCATCTCTATAAGTATAAAATCTGCCTTGAAGGAATAATCCTAAAACCGAACATGGTTATTACCGGAACCGATAGCGGTGAAAAAAACAGTATGGACGAAGTTGCCAAAGCAACAGTAAACTGCTTTCTGGAATCGGTACCTGCAGCCGTTCCCGCCATCGCTTTTCTATCTGGCGGACAATCGGCCCAAGAAGCATCGGCGCACCTGAATGCCATAAACAAAAATTATAAGGAACGTCTTCCTTGGATCGTGGCGTTTTCTTTTGCCAGGGCCATTCAACAACCGGCTTTGGATGTTTGGGAAGGCAAAGATGCAAACGCCGAAGAAGCCCAAAAAGTACTGGCCCGACGTGCAAAATTCAATGCCGAGGCGAGACAGGGCAAATACAATCCTTCCATGGAGCCAAAGTAAATAAATATTCGATTGCCATTATTGGAAATTGTGTTCCATACAAATATTTGAAAGACCAAAATAACGCTCAAGAAAAGAAAACGATGAAAAAAGAAGAAAGAAAAACCGATAGAGATCCTGCACCAGATAAAAATGGGAAACTCCCTCAGGAGAAATCAGGGTCTGATAAAGAATCATTTCCCGGATATCCCCATTACCCTGCCTCGGAGGATATATATAACAATGAAAAAGAGGTAGAGCTAGATCCTGAAGATCTTTCCAAAAAAAAGAAAACCCAACTTCCGCCAGAAAGCGGAAATCAAAAGACCTTTTATGAGGATATGACAGGTGAAGATCTGGATGTTCCAGGTTCCAAAGCGGACGAGGCCTTGCCGAACGAAGGAAGTGAGGACGAGGAAAATAATTACTATAGCCTTGGTGGCGATGATCACAACGATCTCGAAGAGGACCACGGTTAAGGAAATTTATTTTAGCTGTCCAAACACTTGCGGTTAAGGAAATATATTTTAGCTGTCCAAACACTATTGGATTGGAAAAAGTTTCGATCCTGCCATCAATTTCTCGCTCCAAAATCGATAAATTTTTAAAACTGTCCATTAATTTAAAATCCAAAGATCATGTATAACCAATATTATTTCTGGGGTATGCACCTTATTTGGTGGGTCATCTGGTTCATATTTATAATTTGGATATTTCTTACCCCCTGGAGTATTCCCGGAGATCGAAGAAATAGAGAAACCCCACTTACCATTTTGAAGAAACGATTGGCATCAGGAGAAATCACGGAAGAACAATATCTTGAACTTAAAAAACATTTGGAAAAATAATTAATCTCCTAAAGCTTTAGTGCGGACACTATTTATTTCTTCAGGCAAGAAATAATGTTCCCGTCCCGCCACCTGATTTTCCAAATAGATATTTCTGTAAAAGAGAATTTTGTATTTGATTTAACATTAAAAAAGTAACCCAATGGAAAATAAACCATCAAACCAAAACATAGGGATTATGACTTCACTTTCCGAAGTAACCAATCTGCTCAGTGAAAGAGGATATACCATGGACCTAAATTTGAAACCACATTACTTGCAGTGTGCCGAAACTTCCCAAAAGCTGTTTCCTGGAGAATTCACGGTGGATAGGCATTATAGATTTGAAGGAGCTTCCAATCCCGATGATGAGGCAATTGTGTTCGCTATTTCATCACCCAAGCACAATCTGAAAGGGGTTCTCATTGGCGGTTACGGGGTGTCAAGTGATCCTATTTCAGACGAAATGATAAAAGCCTTGGACGAAAGGGAACATCGATCCGATTAAAAATCGACTGGAAACATAATTTAGAATCTTTTGTTTGACTTATAAATGATTCCTTCTAAAAGTGGCACACATAATTCCTTGTCTGTTCAAGGAGAGATATAACAATGATTTTATAAAATTCAAATAAATAAAAATTTTAATATTATGTCAAAAGTCAACATCAAGTTAAAAAGCAGAAAGGAAGTGGCGAACAACACTATGATGTTCCATTTTACCAAGCCGGAAGATTTTACATTTAAGGCCGGTCAATTTGCGGATTACACATTGATCGATCCGCCCACAACTGATTCCGAAGGAGATACCCGAGGATTTTCGCTCGGAGCTCCTTATGAAGAGGATATTATTTTTACTACCAGAATGCGCGATACCGCTTTCAAGAACAATATGAAAAAAATGCCCATCGGCACGGAAGTGGTTTTTGATGGTGCCTATGGCTCGTTCACCCTTCAGAACAATACCAAAATCCCGGCGGTTTTTCTCTCTGGCGGAATTGGGATTACCCCTATAAGAAGCATTGTCCTCCAGGCCACGCACGATAAAACAGATCATTAAATTTTTCTTTTTTACGCCAATAAAACCCCAAAGGACACTGCCTTTCTCGATGAACTGGAAGCAGCCGAAAAAGAAAACCCCAACTTTAAGCTAATTGCCTCTATGACGGATGAAAAAAACTCCAAAGATTGGAAAGGGGAAACCGGTTATTTTACCAGGGAAATGTTGAAAAAATATATAGGAGACCTGTCCAGGCCCATTTACTATATTTCCGGTCCTGCCTCAATGGTTAAGTCTATTAGGAAAACGCTGAACGAGGCCGACATAGACGATGATAATATCCGAACCGAGGAATTCTCAGGATATTGAGTTAGTCGGTAGACGGTAGACGGTAGTCGGTGGTCGGTAGACGGTAGTCGGTAGTTGGAAGAAGTAGCAGTATCCAGTTGCAGTTGGCAGTAGTGCTCAGTGCTCAGTGGTCAGTAATCAGTGGTCAGTAATCAGTGGTCAGTAATCAGTGATCGTTGATTTGATTAAAAGAATTATTGACTATAACTTGAAAATGTAAAATAATTAAAAACCGGTCAACGCTAATCAGGGATATTCAGATGTTCATTGTGGGTCGTAAGTCGTGAGTTCTGTGTCCAGTTTCCTGAGTCCTGTTTCCTATGTCCTATTTCCCCGTTCCTGTCTCTTCATCCCCAATTCACATAAATCCCGTTTCCAACATAAAAAATACAGTTATGAAAATTAAAACCAATGAATCTACAGATTTACGGCCGGAGGGCTCCCGGATAATGGATGCTCCAATGGTGGCCATAAATATTCCCGACTTTATTGCTCAACTAAAAGGAGAGGTAGTATGGGAAACTTCAGATCGGAATGCGATTACTGTTTTTAAAACACAAGGAATGTGCATCCTCCTGGTCGCGATGCACAAAGGAGCGGTGATGACCGAACATACCACCGACAGCGTTATTAGTTTACAGCTTATTGAAGGAGAGGTGAATTTAGGGACTGAAAAGAAGGCGAATTTACTAAAACAAGGAGATATCGTTGCCCTGCATGAAGGAATTGTACACAGTGTCGAGGCACTGCAGGAATCGGTGTTTTTGTTGACCTTGGGCGCCCCTCTTGAAAAGAAGGTTTGGGAATGGTTTTAAACAGAAAATTAAATCGGGCAATACGGTGGGAATCCCAGTATAATTGGGACTTTAACAAATGTTAAGAATGTTTTATGTTTTATGTGGTATTTATTGAAATATAAAAAGGGTAATTTTAATGATGGATTTTTAAAAAAGTATTGCCAATCCACTGATTTATGCAGACTTTCCTTTAAAACATTTTTTTCCGTTTAGAACTGAATTCTGTTTTTGATCAGTGTCAATTTTTTGGTAAATATTTTTATCAATTGAGTTGAATATTGAAATCAAAAATGTCGAGAACACCTAAAATAGTAATCGTGGGCGCAGGGTTCGGAGGCGTCAAAATGACAAAGACTTTCCGAAAAGAACCCGTAGAGGTGTTGCTGATAGATCGCAATAACTATCATAATTTTCAACCCTTGATGTATCAGGTGGCTACCGGTGGTCTTGAACCTGGAAGTATTGCATATCCGGTTCGCAGGATTTTCAGAAAATATAAGAATGTCAATTTCCGGATGGCAGAGGTTTTTGCTGTCGAGACTGCCAATAACCGCATTTCCACTTCCATTGGATATATAGATTATGATTACTTGGTGATTGCTTCGGGAAGCGATAACAATTTCTTCAATTTTGAAGCAGTAAAGAATAGATTAATGACCCTAAAATCACTTCCCGAAGCACTGCAAATGCGGAATCGGATTTTTAAAAATCTGGAGCGGGGATTGGCAAATAATAACAAAGAACCTCTTGAAGAGATAATGAATATCGCCATCGTAGGTGGTGGACCCGCAGGAATTGAGCTTGCGGGGGCATTAGCTGAAATGAGAAAGCATATTCTTCCAAAGGAATTTCCCGAATTGCCAATTTCAAAAATGAGCGTAAACCTATATCAATCCGGTCCCGTTTTGCTTGCCGGTATGTCTGAGGAGGCTTCGCAAAAATGTCTGGAATATTTAACGGAAATGGGTGTGAACGTATTTCTCAACACCCGGGTAAAGGAATATATCGGCAAGACTCTGTTTATGGAAGACGGTACCACTTTTACTACCGACAACGTGATATGGTCTGCCGGAGTTAAGGGAGCGCCTATTAAGGGTATTCCAGAGGAGGCCATGGAAAAGGGAAATCGCATTTCGGTAGATGAATACAATAGGGTAAAGGGCACCAATAACATTTTCGCCATTGGAGATGTATCGGTACACATCACCCCGGAAAATCCAAAAGGTTTGCCAATGATGGCACCCGTAGCACAACAACAAGGGGAGCACCTGGCCAAAAATATTATCAGGGAATTGAAGAATAAACCCATGAAGCCTTTTGAATATCGCAATAGAGGGGTAATGGCTACCATCGGAAGAAAAAAAAGCAGTTGCGGATCTTCCCCATTTTAAACTACAAGGAGGTCTTGCATGGTTTGTGTGGATGTTCGTACATATCTTCTCCTTGGTAGGTTTCCGTGACAAAACAGTCACTTTTATTGACTGGATAGTAAGTTATTTCAGTTATGACCAACCGCTTGGAATGATATTAAAGGCAGCGGAATTTGAACCTGAAGAAAAAGAGAAGGAAATTAAAGAAGTAATTCAAGCATAAGAGTATGGAAACAAAAAGCATAGTACAAAAAGGAATAGACACAGTAAGAGTATTGTCAGCAGATGCCGTACAGAAAGCAAATTCCGGGCATCCGGGCACCCCAATGGCATTATCACCGCTCGGCCACATTTTGTGGGCGGAGGTAATGCATTACAATCCCAAAAATCCCGATTGGGCAAACCGCGACCGATTTATCCTTTCCTGTGGCCACGCCTGCATGTTGCAGTACAGTTATCTTTATCTCACAGGTTACAAAATAACCATGAACGATATAAAGAATTTTAGACAACTCCACAGTATAACCGCCGGCCACCCCGAATACGGCCTTACTCCGGGAATAGAAGTTACCACGGGGCCTCTGGGGCAGGGTTTTGCAAACGGAGTTGGAATGGCTATCGCCCAACAATATATGGGGGCGCGCTACAATCAGCCCGATTTCAAAATCTTCGACTATAAAATCTATGCAATTTGCAGCGATGGCGATTTGATGGAAGGTGTATCGGCGGAAGCAGCTTCACTTGCAGGGCATCTCAAATTGGGAAATATCATTTATTTCTATGACGACAATAATATCACCATTGAAGGCGATACCGACCTTACTTTTAATGAAGATGTGGATAAGCGATTTGAAGCCTACGGTTGGCATGTCCAAAATGTTGCCGATGTCAATGATTTGGAAGCCCTTCGCAAAGCCATAAAAAACGCCCAAAAGGAAACCAATCGCCCGTCACTTATCAAGGTCAGTAGTATTATTGGCTATGGAAGCCCGAACAAACACAATACGGCAGCAGCGCATGGTTCTGCTTTGGGTGAGGATGAAGTGAAATTGGTAAAGGAAAACTTCGGATTCGATCCCGATAAAAGCTTTGTCGTGCCCGATGATGTCTTAGACTATTATAGAAATGCGGGAAAGAAATCGGCGGAAAATGAAAAAGCCTGGAATGAGCTTTATAAGAATTATAAAAAAAGACATCCCGATCTTGCCAAGGAATTTGAAACCATTAGTGCCGGAACCTTGCCTGATGGATGGGAGAAAAAAACTACCTACCTTTAAACCGGACGAAGAAATGGCAACCCGAAAAGCATCGGGAAAAACCCTGAATGCTATTGCGGAATATTTCCCGCAGTTGATCGGAGGTTCGGCCGACTTGGCACCATCTACGGATACCAATCTGGACGATTACAAATCCTTTTCACCTAAACATCGCGATGGGCGTAATTTTCATTTCGGAATTCGTGAACACGCGATGGGAGCAATACTTAACGGAATGGTACTGAGCAAATATCTAATTCCTTACGGTGCTACGTTCTTGATCTTTTCAGATTATATGCGCCCACCATTACGTTTGGCAGCAATTATGAAAGTCCGTACGATTATGGTTTTCACACACGACAGTATCGGGCTTGGAGAGGATGGTACTACCCACCAACCCGTTGAGCAATTGATTGGTTTGCGAACCGTACCGAATATGACCGTAATCCGCCCTGCCGATGCCAATGAGACCGCACAAGCATGGCGCGTGGCCATTAAGCATACCGATGGGCCCGTAGCTCTTTCGCTAACCCGTCAGAAAATCCCGATTATCGATCAGTCGAAATATGCTAAAGCGAAAAACCTTGAAAAAGGTGCCTATATTCTTTCCGATTGCGAGGGTGATCCCGATATTATCCTGATTGCTACCGGTTCTGAAGTGCATTTGATTTTGGAAGCCCAAGAAAAGTTGAAGAAAAATAAAATTGAGGCTCGGGTAGTGAGTATGCCATGTTGGAGCATATTCGACAAACAGAGTGCTTCATACCGTGAAAAAGTCTTTCCAAAGAACATTCGGAGACGACTGGCAGTTGAAGCCGGCTCTCCAGTAGGCTGGCTAAAATATGTAACCGATGACGGAGATGTAATAGGCATCGACAGGTTTGGCGAGTCCGCCCCCGGAGATGAGGTAATGAAGGAATACGGTTTTTCTGTTGAAAATGTGGTAAAAAGAGCCAAGGCGTTACTAAATAAAAAATAGTACACCTTTCACTGTGTTCTCTGTGCCCTGTGGTAAAAATTTTAAAGTAAATTAAATTCAATGTCCAAAGTATTGTCAAAAAAAATCGGAATCTGTGCAGATCACGGCGGTTTTGAACTAAAGGAAAGGATAAAAACTTTCTTGACCCAAAATCACTTTGAACCGGTGGATTTTGGTGCCAAAAAATTGGACACTGCAGACGACTTTCCCGATTTCGTTTTTCCCTTGGCCACAGCAGTTGCCAAAGGAGAAGTTTTTAGAGGCATCGCCATTTGCGGCAGTGGAGTAGGAGCTTGTGTAGCGGCAAACAAGGTTTCGGGAATTAGGGCTGCTTTGGTCAACGATTATTTTTCAGCACATCAAGGCGTGGAAGATGATGATATGAACCTGATTTGCCTTGGTGGCAGGGTAACAGGCTATGCCGCCGCCGAAGAATACGTACTGGCATTCCTAAACGCAAAGTTTATCGGCGCAGAAAGACATATCAGACGATTGCGGAAAATCCAGGAATTTGAAATAGAACAAGGAAAAAAAGAACAAAGCCTGCCCGCCGTAGGAGGGAAAAAAGAATAGAGACAAGAGACAGGAAACAAGAGGTGACGGATGACGGAAAGATTTGAGATGAGAGATGAGAGTTCAAATTGTAACCAGCAATCCTGCAACCTGCAACCTGTAACCTGCAACCTGCAACAACAAACAACAAACAACAAACAAATAATACCATTATCATGAACCCATTAAACAAAATACGCGAACACGGACAAAGTATCTGGCTTGATTTGCTGGATAGAGAAATCATGGACAACGGAAAACTGAAAAGTCTTATTGAGGAAGACGATTTACGAGGTCTTACCTCCAATCCTTCCATTTTTGAAAAGGCTATTACGGGAAGTTCCGATTATGATGAGGATATAGAAAAGCTATCGAAGGACACAGATGACAATTCGGCTATTTTTTTCGATATGGCCATTGCCGATATCCAAAGAGCAGCCGATATTTTTAAACCCGTTTTTGATAAAACCAACGGAAAGGACGGTTTTGTAAGTCTCGAGGTTTCCCCTTATTTGGCACGTGACACCGATGGAACCATTGAGCAGGTTCGCGATTTTTGGAAAAGAGTGGACAGAAAAAATGTAATGATCAAAATTCCTGGAACCAAACAGGGACTTCCGGCAATCCGAGAATGTTTAAGGGAAGGTATTAACGTTAATGTTACCCTTCTTTTCGGTCTGCCCCGCTATCGCGAAATTACGGAAGCCTTTATGGGAGGCCTAGAAGACAGGTTGAAGGAGGGTCATTCTATAAAAGATGTATCTTCTGTTGCCAGCTTCTTTCTTAGCCGAATTGATGTAATGGTCGATCCTATGCTCAAGGAAAAAGGAGCCGATAACCTTGTTGGAAAAGTAGCCATCGCTTCGGCAAAAATGGCCTATCAGATATATCTTGAAATGGTCAACAGCGACCGATTCAAAAAATTGGAAGCAGAAGGCGCCCAACGCCAAAGGGTTCTTTGGGCAAGTACCAGCACCAAAGATCCATCCTTTAGCGATGTTCTCTATGTGGAAACCTTGATAGGAAAAGAGACCATCAACACACTTCCTATGGAAACGATAGATGCATTCCGAGATCATGGAAAGGTTACTGACTCTTTGACAAAAGGAATTGAGGATGCCAAAAAGACCTTGGAGGACCTAAAGAAAACAGGGATCGACATCGACGAGATTACCCAAAAACTTGAAGATGAAGGTATCGAGAAATTCAACAAAGCTTATGAAAAACTCCTCAAAAGTATTGCAGATCAGAAAAGGAAATAGGATTCCCGAATTCCCGAATTAACAAATTCACCAACAAACACTGAACACCAAACAACAGACAATAGTAAAATGGACTTCGATATTTCTAAAATAAAAGCTGTTTTCTTTGACATTGGCGGCGTTCTGCTTAGCAATGGCTGGGGTCATAAATCACGTCAAAAGGCAGCCGAAAAATTTGGATTTGACTACGACGAAATGAACGTGTTGCATAATTTTATTTTTAACGTCTTTGAAATTGGAAGTATCTCCCTGGATGAATATTTGGATATTGCCGTTTTTCACGTTCCCCGTGATTTTTCCAAAGAAGAATTCAAGGAATTTATGTATGCCCAATCCGTCGAATTGCCCAAAATGCTTCCGTGGTTGAAAAGTTGGAAAAAGAAAACCGACCTGCCCGTGTTTGCACTTAGCAACGAAAGCAGGGAACTTAATGATTATCGAATAGACAAGTTTGGGCTTCACGAAGTTTTCGATGGCTTCTTTTCATCCTGTTATCTCGGAATCCGTAAACCTGACCCGCGTATTTACAAGGAAGCGATGCAAATAGTCCAAGTAGAGCCTTCGGAATCTTTGTATTTCGATGACAGGGAATTGCTGGCAAACACCGCAAAAAAACTTGGAATCAACGCCATACACCATCAAAACTTTGAAACATCACAAAAAATTCTGGAAAAATTAATTTCAAAAACGCATCGTCATGAATAATGAGAGTATAAATCAAAATGTATTTGGAATGATTGGCCTCGGTACTATGGGATCCAATTTATTACAAAACATCGCCGACCAAGGGTACAATTGTGCCGGATATGACAACAACTTTAAAAAAGTGGACAGCCTAAATCAATTGGATCACGGCAATATTCACGGATATTCAAATATTAAGGATTTCGTAAATAGTCTGAAGACCCCAAAAACCGTGATGATGCTTGTACCTGCCGGTAATATAGTGGATGTTGTTATAGAAGATTTGGCGAAGGTTCTCAATAAGGGAGATATTATTATTGATGGTGGAAATTCCCATTTTACCGATACCGAACGACGTTATAAGGATTTGGAAAGCAAAGGATATCATTTTTTGGGCATGGGAGTTTCGGGGGGAGAAGAAGGAGCTCGCAGAGGTCCGAGTATGATGCCCGGAGGAGATAAAAAGGCTTACGACGAAATCGCGCCAATTCTCGAAAAAATTGCCGCCCACGTTCACGGAGAACCTACCGTAGCCTTCATGGGAGCCCGATCTGCCGGACATTTCGTTAAAATGGTACACAACGGAATTGAATATGCCCTGATGCAACTTATTTCTGAAACCTATGAAATCATGAAAAAAGGTCTTCAGATGGATGATAAGGAAATTCACGGTGTTTATGAAAAATGGAATGAAGGCCGATTGAAATCGTACTTAATAGAAATTACCCGCGACATTTTTTCGTATTCAAAACCTGGAGAAAAACATCTGTTGCTCAACAGTATAAAGGATGAGGCAAAAGCACTGGGTACGGGAAAATGGACTTCCCAGGCCGCAATGGACTTGGGTTTACCTGTACCCATTATAGACATTGCCGTGGCCATGCGGGATTTATCACGTTATAAGGATTTGCGGACCGAGGCATCCAGGTTATACGCTTCACCGTCTGATGCTAAATTTAAAGGTGACACAGATTCCTATATTTCCAAGTTGGAACAAGCATATTATTTCGGAATGGTGTCAGCTTATGCTCAGGGAATGCACTTGTTGTACCACGCCAACCAAGAATATAAATACAACCTGAACCTGGATCTTATTGCCAAAATATGGCGGGGGGGATGTATTATCCGAGCCGATTTTTTGGAAAATATCTATTCTGCTTACAACAAAAAACCCGATTTAAAACATTTGTTTCTGGATGAATCCATCCATGATTATTTGATCTTGAGTACCGAAAGCATCCGATCCGTGGTTTCAGATGCTTCTCGAAATGGTATT
Source organism: Aequorivita sp. (assembly GCA_034676445.1). GTDB lineage: Bacteria > Bacteroidota > Bacteroidia > Flavobacteriales > Flavobacteriaceae > Aequorivita. Next base: position 222,266 of record JAUCCE010000005.1, on the reverse strand, counting down.
GCAGTCCCGGCATTATCGGCGGCTTTGGGTTATTTCGACAATTTCCGACTTGAAACTATGCCTACCAATCTGGTAATGGCCCAACGGGATTACTTCGGATCGCATACGTATGAACTTATTAATAAAGAAGGAGTCTTTCATACTAAATGGGAGGAAGTTATCAAATAACCCTTCATTTTTGGAATACAGAATTTTTTAAATTCAAAAAATTATGGCAAAGACATCAAAAAAAGACAGTAATAAAGAATCGAATTCCGCTATTTTCATCATTTTCGGAGGAACCGGCGATCTTAGTCATAGGAAGATTTTCCCCGCTTTATTCAATCTATTTCTCGAAGATCGACTGCCCGAAAAATTGGCAATAATAGGTTCGGGCCGCAGTAAATTGGCCGAGTCAAAATATAAATCGACTTTATTGGATGCCGTCAATGAATTTTCCAGACGAGGAAAGGCCAAAAAAGAAGATTGGGACGAATTTGCTTCTAAAATAACCTATCAAGCTGCCAACATAAAGGACATTTCAGAATATTCAGCTTTTAAAGAGAGAATAGAGGCCATTCAACAGGAATGGAAAGAGAAACCTTCCATAATTTATTATTGTGCTGTTTCGCCCGAGTTCTTTTGCACCATTGCAGAAAATATTTCAAAAAGCAAACTTGAGAATAATAAGGAAACCACTCGTATTGTTATTGAAAAGCCATTCGGTAGCGACCTGAAATCTGCGAAAGCCTTGAATGACAGGCTGCTCTCTATATTTGACGAAAAACAGATTTATAGAATAGACCATTATTTGGGAAAAGAAGTGGTTCAGAACATAATGGCTTTTCGTTTTGCCAATGCCATTATGGAGCCACTTTGGAACCGAAACCATATTGAACATGTTCAGATTTCTGTTACCGAACAAATTGGTGTGGGAAGCCGCGGGGATTACTTTGAGCACGCGGGTATCCTACGAGATATGATTCAAAATCATTTGCTACAGTTGCTGTGCATCATTGCCATGGAACCTCCCATTAGTTTTGAAGCCGATGTGGTACGCGATCGAAAAGTGGAAGTTTTAAAGGCTATGCGACGGATAGTTCCCGGAAAAATAGACAGCATTGCCGCCAGAGGCCAATACGGTCCCGGATGGGTAGAAGGGAAGGAAGTCCCCGGCTATCGTGAGGAAGAGGATGTCGATCCTGATTCCAATACGGAAACCTACGCTGCAATAAAGTTTTATGTTGACAATTGGAGGTGGCAGGGAGTTCCGTTTTATTTACGGACAGGAAAAAGACTTTTCAAAACAGCCTCTCTTATTACAATTAGATTCCGCGAGGTTCCCCATAATATGTTCCATTCCGAAGACGAAAATATTCCGAAACAAAATAGACTGGTCATCAGTATCCAGCCCGATATGGGTATCCGACTTCAATTGGAGAGCAAAATACCTGGTCTCGAAATGAGATTGAATACCGTGGATATGGTCTTTGATTATTCGGGAAAAACCAGATCGGATGCACCCGAAGCCTATGAAACACTTTTGCTCGATATTATTTCGGGCGACCAGACTTTGTTTATGCGTGCCGATCAAGTGGAGGCGGCTTGGGAACTTATAATGCCAGTACTAAATTCTTGGGAAAATAACAAAATGAGAAACTTCCCAAATTATCCTGCAGATTCCTGGGGTCCTGAAAATGCCGAAGCCCTCATAGCCAAAGATGGCTTTCATTGGTTTAACCTCCCTGAAACAATCAAAAAATAACAATATGGAATTGCAGATTTATATAGAGATTGATGAATTGATAAATGCTCTGGCGCAATTGATCAGGAAATCATCACAAGAGGCCATAGCGGCGCGGGGACAATTCAACTTTGTGCTTTCCGGAGGCGGTTCGCCCCGTCGGTTGTATAAGTTGCTTGCTTCGGAACCTTATAAGGATAGCATAGATTGGAAAAATGTCTATTTTTTCTTCGGAGATGAACGTTTTGTACCTGAAAATGATCCCCAAAGAAATTCTTTAATGGCAAAAGAGACCTTGTTCGAGCCATTGAATATTTCAGAATCCAATGTGTTCGTTGTTGATACTACTGCTTCCCCTGCAAAAGCAGCCCAACTATATAATAGAGCTATTTCAACCCACTTTAATAAAAAACCAGTACATTTCGATTTTACTTTGCTCGGTTTGGGGGATAATGCACATACCGCCTCTCTTTTTCCTTTTTCATCAGTTTTGGAAGAAATTAAGGCAACAGTAAAATCTGTGTTTGTGGAAGAATTGGATATGTATCGGATTACGATGACTGCACCTTTGATAAATCAGTCACGGCAAATTGCATTTCTGGTTTTTGGAATAGATAAAGCAGAGGCGGTAAGCCACGTGGTGTTAAAATCAAAATATTCCCCACAAGAATACCCCGCCCAATTAATATACCCCAGGAAAGGAGAATTATTTTGGTTTTTAGATGTAGAAGCAGGTTCTTTGATTAATCAAAAAAAAGATACCATCAAGTGAATAAAGACCATAAAACCATACAAAAATGGAATTTTACCCTAGACAAAAGGACTTAATTTATTCATCCAGAGATTTAGACCCACACCCACCACCCAGCAGTCCTACGTCCTACGTCTTTCAGTCTTAAGTCTAAAAAAAATGACGATTAAAAAATAATTCTATAAAATTCAAAATTATGTTTCCAAAAGTAAACCCCACAGAAACACCAGCCTGGAAATCATTGGTCGATCATCAGACCAAAATGAAAAAGGTTCAGATGAAAGACCTTTTTGCAAAAGATTCAAAAAGATTTGAAAAGATGTCCATTGAATTGGGCGATATTCTTTTCGATTTTTCCAAAAATCTGATTACCGAAGAAACCATTGAAAAGCTTCTAAAATTGACGGAAGATTGTAAGGTGAAGGAAGCCAGAAAGGCGATGTTTGACGGGGAAAAGATCAATCAAACCGAAGATCGTGCCGTGATGCATACCGCTTTGAGGAATTTTTCCGGAAACCCAGTAATGGTCGATGGCAAGGATATAATGCCGGAAATTAGGGAAACCCGCCAAAAAATGAAATCTTTCTGCGAAAAAATTCACAACGGAGATTGGAGAGGCTACACCGGAAAAAAAATCAGGGACATTGTGAATATAGGAATTGGCGGAAGCGACCTGGGTCCAGAAATGGTTACGGCAGCTCTTAAACCTTATTGGGTTGAAGGAATCTATGTTCATTTTATTTCCAATGTTGATGGCACCCAAATAGTGGAAACCCTTAAAAACCTGAATCCGGAGGAAACACTTTTCACCATCGCCTCAAAGACCTTTACCACTCAGGAAACCATGACCAATGCACACACAGCACGTAAATGGTTTTTGGAATCTGCCAAGAATGAAAAATATGTTGAGAAACACTTTGTTGCTCTTTCCACCAATAAGGAAGGTGTAGAAAAATTCGGAATCGATCCGGAAACATGTTCGTATTTTGGGATTGGGTTGGAGGTCGGTACAGCCTTTGGAGCAGTATTGGTCTTTCCATAGCTCTTACCGTTGGGTATGGCAATTTTGAACAGTTGCTAAAAGGTGCCGAAGCAACCGATCATCATTTTCGGTCAACCGATTTTAGGGATAACATCCCTGTTATTATGGCTATTATCGGTTTGTGGTACACCAATTTTTTCGGGTCTGAAACGGAAGCTATCTTACCTTACGACCAATACATGCACCGATTTCCAGCCTATTTCCAACAAGGAAATATGGAAAGCAATGGCAAGCACACCGACCGAAACGGAAATGACGTAACCTATGCCACCGGGCCTGTGGTTTGGGGCCAACCTGGCACCAACGGACAGCACGCTTTCTATCAGCTTATCCATCAAGGCACCCATCTGATTCCATGCGATTTTATTGCGCCGGCCATAAGCCACAACCCTGTGGGGGAACACCATCCTATTTTGGTATCCAATTTTTTTGCCCAAACAGAAGCTTTGATGAACGGAAAAACTGCCGAACAAGTTGCCGAGGAACTCAAAAAACAAGGAATGGACAAAGAGAAAGTGGAAAAATTGATCCCGTTCAAGGTATTTACGGGCAACAAGCCGACCAATTCCTTTTTGCTCAAGGAAATAACCCCATTCACTCTCGGGTCTTTAATAGCACTTTATGAGCATAAAATATTTGTCCAGGGAGTTGTGTGGAACATCTACAGTTTCGATCAATGGGGTGTAGAACTCGGGAAACAACTTGCCAAAAAAGTTTTGCCCCAGTTGAAAGATGATGATAAAGTCGAATCCCACGACTCTTCCACAAATGGTCTGATCAATAAATACAAAAAGTGGAGAAGATAGTTTTTTAGAAACAGGAACCACGAGCCAGGAGCCAAGACGTTTTGAGACACGACTAGGGGCGGTTTTTGATACAATACAAACAGCCTCGACGTATCCCGCTCCGTCCCCTTCGCAAGAATTTATATCTTGGAACCTAATTTGTATTGCAGGGGAAGGAGGCCACCGCAATCATTTCTATTTAAAAATACATTATGTTCCTTCGGCGGACGGCAGGGGTGCAGGGCTTTTGTTCAAAGATTTCTTATGAAAAAATCAAAACAGACCTAGACTAAAATCGCCGAACTTTCAGCATCAATCTCTGCGTCGTGGTAAAAAAGTATCCGAACAGGCTCTGATTCCAACCATCCCATATCCAACATTATCTTCGGATTTCGTTTTCAATTTCGTCTTCGATTTCAGTTTCGGTTTCATCTTCATCTTCATCTTCGATTTCGATTTCGTTTTCGATTTCGATTTCTTTGCACTGGAAGGTATCCGCTGAAATTTTTATCTTTATTTTTCCAAATATCAACTAGCGGACAGAAGGGATCGAATCCATTTTCATCTTCATCTTCAACTTCAACTTCATCTTCGATTTCGATTTCCATTTCATTTCCCCTCCGGCAACTCCTCCGGTATTTCCATCTTAGCCACTCCAATCCGATCATCTGCCATTCCATAATACACATCAATTCTATTGGGCTGACCAATGTCATCACGCCTGTCCGTTCCTGTGGGAAAAACCACATCCCCAACGACACCAATGGTTTCAGTAGGTATTTCGGGAGTCAAAATCGGCTCTGGCGAACGATAGAGGATTTTTTGGGGTGCTTTTTCCGATAAGATCATGGCTCCTGCAGAATAGGTGTATTTTGGTTGTTCGTCAGTGGAATCGTCGTGTTTTCGCACTCCATGATACACCAACAACCATCCGTGCTTGGTTAAAATTGGGGGCGCACCCGAGCCGATTTTCAAGCTTTCCCACGGAAAAGTAGGATGGGCCAGACAATGATGGGAGGTGAATTTTGCGTTTTTTAAAGAAGTGTCCTTTCCTTTCTTTAAATTGAAATAGGAAATCCAGATACTTTCTTTATGTTTATCTATTTTCCGATTTTCTTTTTTCTTAAATGTTTCCTCTGGTGTCGTATTCGGAAAAAGTGGACGGTGCAACATGGCCATTGACATATGCTTATGCGGACTGGGAAGATCGGTAGGGAAGAAACTTGCATCCTTGTCATCCACATTATCAAAGTCCACATCCTCATAGGGCGAAAAACTCACTAAGCCCATGCGCTCCCATTTCAATAAGTCTTTTGATCTTGCCATTGCGATTCTTGGGCCATTTGGTCCAAAAGCTGTGTAGGTCATAATATAATGTCCCACAGGTTCTACGTAAGTGATCCGGGGGTCTTCGCAACCGCCGCGGCCATTGGATTGTTTTTCGTAATCGGCTTCGGGTTCAAGTGCAATGCCCAGACGCTCCACATCTATCGGATCGCCTGCATCGTTGAACTTCACTTTTACAATGCCAATTCGGGAATAGTTGTTCTTGGCGACCATTCGTGGAAATAAATAAAGTTCTCCATCGGGTCCACGTGCTACTGCGGGATTGAGAACGCCTTCAACTTCTTTTTCATTTCCCTTTTCTGGACTCATAATGGTGCAAAGTCTGTGCAATTTAAATGGTATCATGACACTTTTGTTTTATTGGTTATTGGAAGAACAGGCGATTATAGTTCGGATAATACTTTTGGTCTCTTCCGGATCCCTTACCTGAATACAATCCACTCCGGTTTTTCTTGCCGGATGGTCATTTCCACCTTCAAAAAGGGCATCTCCGATAAACATCATTTCGGGAATATCGATTTTCAGGATTTCCTTGAGTTTGTTTATGCCATAAGCCTTGTCAATTCCAGGCTTGGTGATATCTATGGACGTAGTTCCGCCCATTCCGACAGAAAAATCCTCCAAGGTCTTTTCAAGGGGTTTGGTGATCTTTCTACGTTTTTCGAAGTTGGGGTCCCAGCCTTTTTTCTCCTCCAAAGGTGCTTTCTGGCCCAAGGCCGAAAAGGTAATCTGACTTCCACGATCCTCAATCTGGTCTCCCCAGGTTTTTTTGATGTCCAAGTTGGCTGCTTTTATGGCCGCGTTCAGACTATCGAGTATTTGCTTTCTTTCCCCTTCGGTAAAATTTTCTGCATAGAGCATTTTCCAATCTTCCTTATACTCATAAAACTTTGTGCCGCAAGTAGGTAGTATATAAAGCTTTTTCAATTGGGCTTTTTTCGGTAAATGTTTCAATACCTGCTTTTCAAATTGAGGCCAACCGCCTCCTGAAATTATGGATACCAACTCATTTTCAAGCAAATTGGATAGCAGCTCGGCCATTTCATCGTCAATTGCAGATTTACTTTTGGCCAAAGTGCCATCCAGATCAAATATTATTAGCTTTTTCATCTCTTATGCGTATTAGTTATGTTTTTCGTGCAGTTGTTTTTATTAATGTTCGGAGTGATAATCGCTTATAAATTGTAATTGTTTTTTTCGTTTAAACGGGTCAATGAATTTTTGTATAAATCCCTACTTGTTGGCTTTACCCGTTTCCTCATCACTCGCTGCCACCGGTTTTGATTCGGCAGATTTTTCTTGCCTCAAAAAAACACTTAAAACCAAATAAACCGCGATTGTGAGGTATTCTGCCTGCCACGTTTGGAGTGTGGAAAACCAAAATCTTGCGGAAGCTAAATATCCTCCAACCGAAAGTAACTTACCGCCGGTAATCGAATTTATCTCATTCGTTTCCTTTGCTCCAAAAATGATGTGCAGTACCATGGTGATCACGAAAAGCAACAAAAACGACATAGATAAAGAATGCCGGTATAACCAACTGAAATAGCCTTGATATCGCTTTTTGGGTTCTTCTCCGTCCTTCTTGTCGTCCCGGGAGTGCGGTGATCCATGTTGATATAGAAAACTGCTGAATATTATCAACGATCCCAGCTGTAGGATGGCAGCTTGCCAATTTACTGCAAGTCCGTCGATAAATGCTCCAGTCGATAAATAGCTCCAATAGTCCATAATGGGCTTTCCGTGTGCCGTCAACATATCATTCTGTGTTTCCAGACCCGTGAAAGTTTGGATAATTAAGCAGATTACAAAGAGTAGGAAAAAAGCAATCGAGAGGGAATTGTCTTTGATTTTCTGCCACAGTTTTGATATCCATATTTTCTCATGATTTGCCATATCAGCTTTTTCAAAGAATCAGTCTCAAACAATTTATTTTAGCTTGGGCTCCTTTTTTATTTCTTATTGGGAATTGCTATTTGAAGAACGGTAATTTCTGAATCTGGCCTAAGTTCGAGTTGCCCAATAATTGCCGGCAATAGCATTACCTCTCCTTTGGAAAGGGAATATTCGGTGTCCTTGTGGGTCATTTTTCCAGCTCCGTCAATGCACACCAAAATAGTGGGCTGATCTTTGATTCCTACTGTATGATTTGAATCAGTTTCGATTCGCCACAGAATGAAATGCTTATTGTCGAAATATTTTTCAACATTTTTATTGTTGGGATCTTTCACGGGAGTTACTGGGCCTATGTCCACTTGGTCAAAATCAATGCAGGCAATGGCTTTGTCCACCTGAAGTTCCCGTGGTTTTCCAGTTTTTGGGTCGGTTCTGTCCCAGTCGTACAATCGGAAGGTAACGTCACTGTTTTCCTGAACTTCAAAAACTACCGTTCCCCCCAGAGTATGTACGGTTCCCGAATGGATAAAAACGCCATCATCTTTTTTCGGCACAAAACTGTGAAGTCTATCTGCTACCGTTTTATTTTCTATGGATTTAAGAAGGTTTTCCTTGTTGGTCCCCTTTTTCAAACCTGCATAAATACGACTATCATCACGGGTTTCCAATACCACCCAGGCTTCTGTTTTTCCAGAATCTCCTTTGGGAATGTATTCCGTTTGGTCGTCTGAGGGATGTACCTGTACCGAAAGCACTTCCTTGCAATCCAAAAACTTTAATAGAAGTGGGAATCCGTCAAAGTGGTCGCCCATTTTTCCCATTATCTCATAACGATAGTCTTTCATTAATTCGGTTATCGTCTTTCCCTTCAATTTCCCTTCGGTAACTTTACTGGCATGATCTTTCCTATCGCTTAACAACCATGCTTCTCCTACCGGATCATCATTTGGAAATGGCTTTGAAAGAATATGTTCCAGGTTTCTGCCACCCCAAATTCGGTATTGATAAATCGGTTCAAATTTCAAAGGATAAATTTGTTCGCTCATCTTATCTGTTTTATTGTGAAAATGTTCAGTTATTTTCGAAATCCTTTATTTTAATTCCCTCGAAAACCTATCTGTAGAGTTTAAACCAGCTGGTTTCTGTTTTCGAAAAGAAATTTAGCAAGACAACTTTCTTCTTTTCTTCAAAATATCTATTCATGACCTCGCACTTGGAGAAATATGAATGCTTTCTTTATATAAAGTTAGAAAATTTAGAAAAAACAGTCAGGAAATAGCTAATAATTTATCACAGTTTTATGATTTATGGTTTTTAATGAAACTCTCGCCATTTTACAAAAAGAGACCGTCTATTATAGCATTTTTTTTAATCAGGTTGAGAAGAGCTAGAAATTGATGTGGACATAGCTAAAAATTTGCAATCCTATGTCACATTGAGCGCAGTCGAAACATCTTTTTGTAAAGTATATTGAAGAGGGGGAAGCTGTCCGCCGGAATAAATTTATTTTAGATTCCCATTTTTCCCTTAGACGGACGGAAGGGGTCGCATCTCGAGATTCAAGAATTATCGTTTATGGATCCCACGATTCTCCGGTTCCCGAGCCTGCCTCCGTGCCTTTGGCAGGTAGGCCTGCCTACGTGCCTTTGGCAGGCAGGCCTGTCTACGTGCCTTTGGCAGGCAGGCGGAGTCGAGGGATCAAACCGTTCCCAATGAAAAATCAGGACAGGCGAGGTTCAAAAAAAGTCGTCGTTCAACAGTCCCCAATGAAAAATCAGGACTGGCTGTGGTTCAAAAGTCAGTTTCAAAAAGTCATGTTTCCAACCGTTCATTCCAATCCCTCTCTTGCCCGTAAAAATCTATTTCTTAAAAATAGTCACCAGTCCTAAAAATCCTAAAACAACAAGGACAATGAAAATGTAGAAAATAACCTTGGCAATATCTGCCGCACCTTCAGCAATCCCACCAAATCCGAAAATGGCGGCTATTATTGCTATTACTAAAAAAATAACGACCCAACGTAGCATAATTTATGTTTTTTGTGTTAATATCAACTAAGATATAATTTAACGTAAAACTTTAAATTGCTTTTTTGGATTGTTTAACAATTTTACCACCGACTTGGAAGGTTAGTTCGCGGTTAATGGTTAATTGTTTGAGGTTTCAGACAAGAACCAAGAACCACGCCCGCTACCCCCCTATTGCTAACCGAACCACGACGGAGTAGGTTTCGGGTCTGCTTCGCCAAGTTTAGTCTTCAACCCCATTCAGGTTTCAGACACTGGTATTCTTTCATAATTCATATTCTACTGTTTCAGGTTTCAGGTCTTTTAATCCTCCTCTGGCCAAGTTCTAAATTCATAATTCATAATTCATAATTCTGAATTGATATTGTTTCAAAACCGAAACTGAATATCCCTGATTAGCGTTGACCGGTTTTTAATTATTTTACATTTTCAAGTTATAGTCAATAATTCTTTTAATCAAATCAAAGATCACTGATTACTGACCACTGATTACTGACCACTGAGCACTACTGCCAACTGCAACTGGATACAGCTACTTCTACCGTCTACCGTCTACCGTCTACCAACTACCAACTACTATCTACTATCTACCGACTACCGTCTACCGACTACCGTCTACCAACTACCAACTACCAACTACCATCTACCGACTACCGTCTACCGACTAACCCAGCCTAACAACACCCCTCTCCCCATATATCTTGAAATACTGATCAATTATCCGAGACGTAAAATAATTATGCGTAAACCGTTTTGTGTAACCCTCAATATCTTCAATCGAATTGATATGACTCTCCGAATCGATAAACCCAAATCCCTGATAGATCCCTCGCATCACCAAAATAAAACCCCATTCGAACGCAGTCCTTCCCTTTAATTTCAGGATATAGCTGGGCCGTTGTTCGTCAATGTATTGCAAAGCGTTTTTAACTCGTTGGTTATATTCCTCTTTATTTTCTCTTCCGGAGCAAATACCTTTACAGAAAATTGGATCACCGCATTTCCCAGCCGTCCGTTCAATTCCTGTAAAACGTTTGCAGAGGTTGAATTTCTGTTGCACCTCCATAATCTTGTTTATCACAGAATCCCGATTGTAATAAAACTCATTTTCGCTATCGATATATGATTTCTGAATGGGCTGAATTCGAAGAATACCTTTGGAATCTATTTTAGAACTTATAATATAAGGATCGAGAATATCCTTCTGCTGAGTGTTGAAAACCGGTTTCAAATCGGTTATATAATTGGATTCCAATAATAAGGCTATTGTTTCGCTGCCCGTTTCCTCAAAATCAACGGACCTGGTCTTACCGCACAGTTCTCTTTCAAACTTTGTTTTACTTGTAAAATGGCTTCGCACCCGTTGGGAAATACTTTTTGCCTTGCCTGCATAAATTACATTTCCATCCATATCTCGAAATAAATATACTCCTGGGTGATTTGGTAATCTTGAGAAATCGATTTCATTTCTTTTATCGCCTTGACTTCTTTCCGTTTGCGACAAAGCGTGTGGAATGCTTCCTAATTCCTCAAGTTTATAAAAAATACTCTCCATTGCTTTACACCTTTCCCTAATATTGGAAAGCGGTTGCTCAATCTCCATAAGTTCCAAGGCATTTTGTAAGCTAAAGGGAAATGCAGCTTTGATCAATGATTTAAATATTTTTTCCAAAATAAAGGTAGCCGAGCCCATAGGATAACCTATTTCCTTAAAGGATTTTATAAATATCCTTTCTGAAAATCGATCGATAAATACAGTCTGTGAATTTTCGATCCATTCTATGATATCGGGAACGAGGTCACAAAGTGGAGCGGATTTTCGGAGAACGGCATAATCGAATGGAACCAAAGCCTTTTCCGCTTTTGTCAATGCCGGTACCGGTTTTACAAAACTTTTATATTCGGTTAAATTCCCATCATCTTGAACCCGTATCGATAGGTTTATCATTTTACAACGACTTAAATCGTTGCTGGAAGTTAAAACGGAAATAAAGGCAATTTTCATCTAAAGGAATAGTCTCTTGGAAAAAAGTCAAATTTATGGAATATTTCCAAGTCCACCATAAATGAATTATCTTTAACGCATAAAAATATTTACTTTGGAATCATATAATAAGGAACAGAACGAGGCAATCACTTTTAAGGGAAAGCACTTGTTATTATTGGCTGGCGCGGGCACGGGAAAAACAAAAACCATTGTTGGAAGAGCTGCCTATTTAATTGAAAACGGAGTCCCAGCAGAGAAAATTCAGATACTGACCTTTACAAAAAGAGCCGCCAGTGAAATCGTAGAACGGGTAAAAGCCGGAATTCCTGGTAGAAATGCACAAGCTTTAAACGGATCCACTTTTCACAGTTGGTGCAATCAGCTTATCACCAATTTTCCAAATCTCTTCGGCGCCGCAAACTACACCGTAATTGATTCCGATGACCAGCTCAGCCTGATGAAGATGGCCTGTGGCAACGAAAAAACAGGTTACGCCAACATGCGTATCAAACCTCAGAAGATACTCGATCTATTTTCTTTTGCCAGAAATACGCGTACAAATCTCACTGAAACCATTCGATTGCAAATGTTCAACGGAAGAATTGATTCTGAAACAAATGAGGAGATTGAGGAAATACGGCCAGAACTTGAACTTCTCATTCGTGAATATCAAAAATTAAAATCAGAGCAAAAATATCTGGATTACGACGATCTCTTATTGGTTGTAGGCAATAGATTGAATAAAGATGACGACGCAAGAAAAATCCTTTCCAAAGCTTATGATCATATTTTGGTGGACGAAATGCAGGACACCAATCCCCTGCAATGGTTTTTGTTGGCACCTTTTGAAAATATATGCTCTCTCTTTTGTGTGGGTGATGATGCCCAATCCATTTATGCCTTTCGCGGGGCAGATTTTAAAAATGTACATTCCTTTTCCGAGAGGGTCAAGAATTCAGAAATCAAAAAACTGGACAAGAATTATCGTTCCACCCAAGAAATCCTTGATATTTCCAACTGGCTCTTGGAGAAATCCCCGATTATTTATAATAAGAAATTAAATGCGCATCGTGGCCCGGGAAAAAAACCCCTTATTCTTAATGTCGCTAACCAATATGAAGAAGCAAATTATATAGCTGACAAAATCCTAAAGGAATTTCAGGAAGGGGGAAGAAGCTTTTCCGATTTCTTGATTCTAAGTCGTTCACAGTATTACACCAAACCCTTGCAAGCTGTTTTTCTTCAAAAGAAAATTCCCTACGAAACCTACGGCGGACGTAAATTTCTGGAAGCGGCCCATATCAAGGATGTCCTGGCAATTTTACGTGTCATCAATAACCCTAGAGATCAGATCGCGTGGATGCGGTACCTGACTTTTATTCACGGAATAGGAGAGGTAAGGGCTAGTAAATACCTAAATGAAATTTTAAATCTTGACCCCTCACAAATTTCCGGAGACGATTTAAAAAAAATAATTCCGGGAGTGGAAGGTGAAAAGGTTAAAACCTATTACGACGCCGTTTCTTCTAATAGATACAATGTAAAAAACGCCGTTTCAGAACTGTATCGGGAAATGGAACTTGACTTGGCATTGAAGTATCCGAAAGATTGGCAGGAAAAGCGAAAGGGAGATTTTCCGGTGCTCGAAATGCTTGCCGAACATTATTCCAGTTTGGGTGAATTTATTACCGAAGGAATTCTTGACAATTCCACCGGATTGGGAGGTACCCCAATTTTGGAAGGTTCTCGGATCAAAACCACGGAACAAAAGGACCACGTCATTATTTCTACCGTGCATTCCGCCAAAGGACTGGAGGCGGATGTCTGCTTTGTACTGAATGTTTCTCCAAAAACCTATCCATCATCCTATAGTCTGGGCAGTTCGGAAGAAATAGAGGAGGAGCGACGGGTACTTTATGTTGCACTCACGAGAGCAAAGAACGAACTTATCATCACCCGCACTACCCAATCCTTAAATGCCCATCATAGCGACACAGACTATACGATTGAGGAAATGAACAGTGCTTATTTCTTGGAAGATCTTCCAGAGGACTTGGTAGTTCAGGAAAGCCCCGGAGGCATTTTCACAAAACCCAGCGACGCCGAAAAACCCAATACCATCGATTTGGATTTTGGATTTGACTTTGGTTAGCTCTGATATACCAAACAATCGTTTTTGAATTTAATTTGAATCACATATATTAGAAATTAACAACAGCTACGGCACTGATATAGCTTTTAGGCTGCAACAATGGTGGGTTTTGAATTTTGGAAGCTTCCCATTTTCACTTGTTAAATAAGGATTATTAAGGAGAAAATAATGTCTAGAACTTCCGTGGATTTTTGAACCCAAAGAGCTAATGTCTTATTCTGTGCTAATTATTAGCATATTATTTCCAAGATAATTTGGTTACGGTTATTTACTTTTCTATGGCCTGACCCAGAATGGGTCTAATATGGATAACCCCGCACAAACCTAGTGGGTTGCGGGGTTAGAATGCGTCTATCCGAGAGAACTACAGAGTGGTTCAACATTCAAAACTTTCTTTAATTTGGGTTTGCAAGTCCTTAAGTCAATCGTTACGGCACTGATATCCTATTATGGTTCTATAAATATTAGGTTGTGAATTTTAAAACTTTCCCTGTTTTCACTTGTTAAAAAAAGGTTATTAAAAGTGAAAAATAATTTTTTGTTGATGGATTTTGAAAGAGTTGCCGTAAATTGTCTGTGGAATTTGTTCAATTAATTTATTTTCATTTTTTTAAATACGACTTTGGTTTTTCTAATATGTGCTAAAGGAATTGTTTATTCTCTTAAGGATTGACAACCGTCATTTATTAGGAAAACAGCGTCGACAAAAAAGACTGAAATTAACCCATAACCGATAACCTTTAAACGAAAAGCTATGAGTTTAGATGAATCAAAAACCACCGACAATCACGAAAAGATTAAAAAATGGGTGGAAGACCGTGAAGGGAAACCTGCTTTAATGGATGGTATAGTTCCTGAGAAAGGGGGTGGCGGAATGCTCCGAATAGATTTTATGGATGCGTCTGATGGGCCGCTCCACCAAATTTCGTGGGATAAATTCTTTGAAATATTTGAAGATACCAATTTGCTTTTTTTATATCAGGAAGGAACAACGGAGGGAGGAAAAAGTAAATTTTACAAGTTTATAAATAAAGGATAAGAGATAAGGAAGATACAGTTTTTAAATACTCATTGGTGGAGAGATTAGCGTAATTACTTCAATCGCTGTTTAAGTCACCGAGAATTAGGCAGTTTTTTTTGCAGATTTACGATTAACGGTTCTCGATAGACATTGGAACTTGCTAAATCCCAGAAATTGCGTAGACCATAACGCCATTGTCCGCGACATTTTCTTTCTTCAGGTTTTTATAATTTTCCGCTATACAGTCAACTTGAGAGTAATTCTACATATTCAAGATTTGCATTTAGACCTAAATTTATCTTAATAGAGAAATCTTTTTGATATAAAAACCATTAAATTTGGTAGTAACGAATCATAAACTTTTGAGTATGAAGACCCTAAAAATCGCAATTTTTACACTATGTGTTGTCGCAATGATATCTTGTAACAACCGAACAACAAAGAGTGGGGATACCTTGGGAACGGAAACTGCAACGGATTCCTATGATAAAACTCCGGCCGATGGCACCGATACGATGGAGACCAACGATGCCGACAACCATACTATAACGCAAACCAGTACATTGAACACCCAGGATCTGACTGATCTGTACAGTGAATTAAATATGACCAAAGAACAAATTGAGCGTTTTGAAAATGATTACAGACAAATGCAAAGTAATAGAGGCAGTGATAATATTGTGGACAGCAATTATGTAGATCTGCAAATGGACGAGAGCCTTGAAAAAGTGCTCTCCCCTGAACAATATGCCAAATACGAAAAATGGAAAGAAAGCCATCCCAGGAAATAAGTAGTATAGGATTGGGTAAAATGGAATTTTAAAAAGAGGCGTACAGCCTCTTTTTGCATGAATTGGCTGCTCGCC
Organism: Aequorivita sp.; assembly: GCA_034676445.1. Classification (GTDB taxonomy): domain Bacteria; phylum Bacteroidota; class Bacteroidia; order Flavobacteriales; family Flavobacteriaceae; genus Aequorivita. The sequence continues at coordinate 206,669 of JAUCCE010000005.1, read as the reverse complement.
GATGGGCATCTTCATCTCCATTCGGCATTACCCCTGGCTCTCCCGAAGCAAGTTCGGGACAGGCTCTAAAGGGGAATAGAAATATCGTGGAGAGATATTGGATCCTCCTACGGATTACCCACCGAAGGAGGGCGGACGGGTTTCAGTTTCGATTTCGATTTCTTTGCGGTGGAAGGTGTCCGCTGAAACTTTTATCTTTATTTTTCCCAATATCAACTAGCGGACAGAAGGGATCTAATCCATCTTCATCTTGATCTTCATCCTCATTTTCATCTTCATCTTCATTTTCATTTTCATCTTCAACTTCAACTTCGACTTCGATTTCGATTTCGTTTTCGATTTCGACCCGGTCCCCGAGCTTGGCTACGTGTCTTTGCCATGAAGGCGGAGTGGAGGGACGATTTCGTTTTCTTCGCGGAACCGCTATAAGGTGGACGCTATCTATAATGATGAAAACGTATATAGTGATGAGCAATTTAACCTCTACCCCAGCGGATTTATAAACTACACTCCGAGTGAAAGCAATTCTTACCAATTGAGTTACAGTCGAAGAGTGGATCGGCCCAGTTTTGGACAGGTGAACCCTATAAGGGATGTAAGCACACCCAGACTAACAGTTACGGGAAACCCGGAACTAAAACCACAATTTACAAATTCAATCGAGTTTAATTACACCCGAAAATTTGAGAAAAAAGGAAGTCTTACCGCAGGAGTTTTCTTCCGGAATATCAACGATGAAATCAATCAAGTATTTCTTGAGGACCCAAACGAGGAAGGTTCGCTACTGTTGCAATTCGATAATTTTGAAGACAACAATTCCTATGGGCTGGAACTGAGCACCAATTATAAATTTACCAGTTGGTGGAGCACCAATACCAGTTTTGAGCTTTACGGTCAAAAATTAAAGGGTATTGTGGGTACGGAGAATTTGGAAGTTGACAACACCGCTTGGACGGTGAGGAGCAATCACAGTTTTAAAGCCACTGAACAATTGACTTTACAGCTTTTTGGTTTTTACAGAAGTGCCTCAACCGAACTCCAATTTGATGCCGAACCCATGTTTTTTATGAATGCCGGGGCGCGATACTCATTTCTTGACGATGCGGCTACCGTAAGCCTTAATTTTAATGATATTTTCAATACCCAGGAATTTAAAATCAAAAATGGAAGACCCTTGCCTCAAGAAGGCACATTTAAAGGGGAGACCCAAAATGTTTACATAGGTTTTTCCTATAAATTCGGAGCTGGCACAAACAAAAGTTTGAAGAGAAAAGAAAGAGATAGGAATGAAAAAGAAGGGGGAGGAATGTTTTAACGGCTAATGACTGAGTTCACTATCATCTCCCGTTCCTGATCTAAATATTTAATGGCGGTTTCGTAAGCCTCGAGATAATAATGAAGCGCTTCTCCATAATTAAGCAGTGCATAATAGTTGGCGCCAATGTTGTTTAGCGCTAAAAACGATTGGTCATGCCATCTGTTTTCTTTCGCCATCACAAAGGCTTTGTTCAAATTTTCTAAGGAAGCAAGGTGATTCCTTTCTGAAAGTTGATTTACCCCTACTTTTATTAGTGAATCACAGCTCGGTTTAAGTTGTGCCATTGAAATATTCTGAAGGAATAGAAATGCGAAAAGAATGATAAGGGTTTTCATATTATATTTCTTGGAATTGTTTGATTAGTAATTCCAGATTGAAAATGTTACATCGTGATCTTTTTTTCCACATAACATTTTAAATAATTAAATCCATCAGAAAAACTTTTAATGATTGGATTTTTAAGCGTTTCACAATTCAAATCGAGCCATTCAGAACATTTGTCATATTCATAAAACCATTGCGGCCTATCTTGGTGCTATTAAAAATATGACTTATGAAAAGAACATTTCTAATGATCCTCTGTTTGTTGTTGACAGGAATTATTTCCCGAGCCCAAAACGATTTGTCGAATGATTTTTTGAGTGCCGAATTCCACAAGGAAAGACGAGCTGCTTTCAAAAAATTAATGTCGCCGAACAGTGTTGCCGTTTTTTTCGCGAATCCCGTTCAAAATCGTTCCAACGATGTTGACTATGTTTATCATCAAGACCCAAATTTATACTATCTGTCCGGCTATAAAGAACCCAATGGCGTGCTCGTCATTTTTTCGGAAATGCAAAAAGAAGGAGATCATAGATATGATGAAATCCTTTTTGTGCAGCCCAAGGATCCTTCACAAGAACAGTGGACGGGTTATAGACTTGGGGTCGGCGGCGCGAAAAAAAAGTTGAACATTCAAAATGTATTTGAAAGCAAGGAATTCGAAGAAAAAAAAGATTGATTTTGCCAAGTTCGGGAACATTCTTCTCTCCCAGCCCAAAGGAGCTTATACCGATGATCCTAAAAATCCTTACGATTCATTTGATTTGATGGACTCCTTTCTCAAACAAATAGGACAGTCTCTACCAGTGCAGCATCCTTCCAATCCCGATCTGAAAAAAGTGAAGGTTCAAAGAAATATTTTGGACACTGAGCGTCTTCATGAAATGATGGCCTCTTTAAGACAAATTAAAACGGAAGAAGAGATAAAACTCCTTGCCAAAGCGGCGATGATTTCAGCGGTGGGCCAACGGGAAGTGATGAAGGCAATCCACCCCCAAATGTCCGAAACGGAAATCCAAGGCATCCACGAATTCATTTATAAAAAATATGGAAGTGAATTTGAAGGATATCCCAGTATTGTGGGGGCAGGTGCAAACGGTTGCGTTTTGCATTATATAGAAAACAACAAAACGAAAGTGGGCAACGAACTTGTCCTGATGGATCTGGGAGCGGAATACCACGGATATTCCGCCGATGTTACCAGAACAATTCCTGCCAATGGAAAGTTCAGCGAACCTCAAAAGGCCATTTATAATCTGGTCTTGAAAGCTCAAGAGGCCGCAATAAAAGGAGCGGTAATTGGAAGCGATTTTAAAACTATTGATAAGATTTCCCGAAAAATAATAAATCGGGGATTATTTGAATTAGGGATTATTTCGGCAGTTGATGAAGCTCATCCGTATTACCCGCACTCCGTTGGACATTATTTGGGCTTGGATGTGCACGACCTAAGCCTAAATGGCAAGTTTGAAGCAAATATGGTAATTACGGTGGAGCCAGGCATCTATATTCCCGAAAATGCCAAATGCGATCCAAAATGGCACGGTATAGCCGTACGGATAGAAGACGATATCCATATTACCGAAAACGGACCTATAAATCTTTCAGAATATGCTCCCCGTACCGTTGAGGAAATAGAATTGCTTGTGAAAGAAAAAAGCGTCCTAAACACTTTGGAATTGCCAAGCGTGGATTGATCCCCAAATAAAATACTATTATTATGAAATTCAGAAATTCCCTTATTCGCAAATTGATCTTTCTAATGACCTTGGCTTTGTTTTCAAGGGCATATAGTCAAACTCAATTACCCTTTGCTACAGGACCGTATAACGTTGGCGTGCTTTATTCCCAACTAAACGATTATTCGAGAAACGATCTGTTAAACGACAAAAAACCGAGACGTATCCCTGTGGCTATCTACTATCCCACCTACGACACGTCACAAGAACGATTGGACTATATTGAAAACAAAAAATTGCTTTCCAATATGATAGCTTATGGTTATAACCATCAGGACAGTATAGCCCTTTACAAGATGGCCAGAAATAAAATGAATTCAATTCCCAATGCGTCGATCATTGCAAACACAAAATTCCCTCTTTTGCTTTTCTCCCACGGGCTGGGTGTCTCCAAGCAAAATTATGCTTTGTTTTTCCAAGAATGGGCAAACCAGGGATATGTCGTGGTGGCGATGGATCACCCTTACGGTGGTTTCACTCTGTTTTCCGATGGGCAATTGGCAACTTCCCGTCAAGACACACTTCTAACCTCCGAAAGCAAATCCTATTTATTAAAAACATTGGACCATTGGGCAGATGACATTTCCTTGGCGATTCGGGAAATTACTTCCTCCTCCTCCTCTTTGGGAAAGCAGTTTGCCACTATAATCGATGAGGAGAAAATTGTGGCTATCGGACATTCTCTGGGCGGAAATGCGGCAGTACTGGCGTCATATAAAGATGATTGTATTAAAGCGGCTATAAACATGGATGGTGGCACATTTAAAGACAACATTCATCGCCGATACACCAAACCCATCCTAACCCTTCGGAGTCAGCCGGTTTACTCCGATGAAGAACTGCTGAAGAAAGGAAGGAATAGAATGGATTGGGATAAAATGGGAAAAGAGATAGACGCAGCCTTTGAATCGGCAATGTCAGGGGCCGCACTCGCATACGAATTAAAAATTTCCGGCGCTGGCCATATGAGTTTTTCAGATGTCCCTTTTGTACTTCCCGATATGATAACTCGTTTTGGAGGGAAAATAATCGATAAAAACCGCTGTTTCGAACTAATAAACAAAGCCCTTCAAGTTTTTCTACAAAGTGTAAGTGACCATAATACCGCTCCGCTGGCGGGGCTCCTGGATCAATATCCTGAGACTACTTTAAAGATTTACAGAAATCGATAGAGATATTCCATGCTGTGTAAGATTGATCTTGAATCCGATATCCTTCGCAGTACTGAAACGCAACGGAGCGGGGTTGAACTCCTTTGGAGTTCTTTTGGGATGACTGCTCTTTTACCCCCAGTTGCACTGGAGGTTATTCACGTGTAACCCCTTTGGGGTTGGGCCTTGGAGAGGCATTTGACTGATCAATGGAATTCAACCGATTATAACAGGATATAATAACCCCAACGGGGTTCAATATCAATAACCTCGGGTAAGCGAAGCGCAACCCGGGGATTGCCAATCATACTATAATAACCGGATCCAAGAACCCCAACGGGGTTCAATATTAATAACCCCGGGTAAGCGAAGCGCAACCCGGGGGACTGCCAACCATCCCAAGAACAGAACCCCGAAGGGGTTCAACATCTCTAGGAGAATTTAGAATAGCAACTGAGCGGGGTTGAACTCCTTTGGAGTTCTTTTGGGGAGATGGTCCCTTTACCCCCAGTTGCACTGGAGGTTATTCACGTTTAACCCCTTTGGGGTTGGGCCATGGAGAGGCATTTGTCTGGTCAATGGAATTCAACCGATAATAACAGGATCCAAGAACCCCAACGGGGTTCAATATGAATAACCCCGGGGTAAGCGAAGCGCAACCCGGGGATTGCCTACCATCCTATGAACGGAACCCCGAAGGGGTTCAACATCCTTAGGAGAATTTAGAATAGCAACGGAGCGGGGTTGAACTCCTTTGGAGTTCTTTTCGGGATGATGGTTCCTTTACCTCCATTTGCACTGGAGGTTATTCACGTTTAACCCCTTTGGGGTTGGGCGTTGGAGAGGCATTTGACTGATCAATGGAATTCAACCGATAATAACAGGATCCAAGAACCCCAATGGGGTTCAATATCAATAACCCTGGGTAAGCGAAGCGCAACCCTGGGTTTCTCGGACCCAGCTCTGTCCAGAACCCCGAAGGGGGTTCAACATTCTAGCTGAGATTTTCTGGAACCACAACGGAGCGGAGTTGAACTCCTTTGGAGTTCTGAGGGTTTGAGAGAGGTTCTTCACCCCCAGTTGCACTGGAGGTTATTCACGTTTAACCCCTTTGGGGTTGGGCCATGGAGAGGCATTTGTCTGGTCAATGGAATTCAACCGATAATAACAGGATCCAAGAACCCCAACGGGGTTCAATATGAATAACCCCGGGTAAGCGAAGCGCAACCCGGGGACTGCCAACCATCCTATGAACGGAACCCCGAAGGGGTTCAACATCCTCGGCGGAATTTAGAATAGCAAGGAAGCGGGGTTGAACTCCTTTGGAGTTCTTTTGGGGAGATGGTCCCTTTACCTCCATTTGGACTGGAGGTTATTCACGTTTAACCCCTTTGGAGTTGGGTTTTGGAGAGGCATTTGACTGATCAATGGAATTCAACCGATCATAACCCGATCCAAGAACCCCAACGGGGTTCAATATGAATAACCCCGGGTAAGCGAAGCGCAACCCGGGGATTGCCTACCATCCTATGAACGGAACCCCGAAGGGGTTCAACATCCTTAGGAGAATTTAGAATAGCAACTGAGCGGAGTTGAACTTCTCTGGAGTTCTTCTTTGGAGAGATGGTCCCTTCACCTCCAGTTGCACTGGAGGTTATTCACGTTTAACCCCTTTGTGGTTAGGCTTTGGAGAATCATTTGTCTGAACAATCGAATTCAACCGATAATATTAGGATCTAAGAACCCTTACGGGGTTCAATATGAATAACCCCTGGTAAGCGAAGCGCAATCCGGGGACTGCCAACCATCCTATGAACGGAACCCCGAAGGGGTTCAACATACTAGCTGAGATTTTCTGGAACCACAACGGAGCGGAGTTGAACTCCTTTGGAGTTCTGAGGGTTTGAGAGAGGTTCTTCACCCCCAGTTTCACTGGAGGTTATTCACGTTTAACCCCTTTTGGGGTTGGGCCTTGGAGAGGCATATGTCTGATCAATGGAATTCAACCGTTTATAACTGAATCCAAGAACCCCAACGGGGTTCAATATGAATAACCCCTGGTAAGCGAAGCGCAACCCGGGGATTGCCAACCATCCCAAGAACGGAACCCCGAAGGGGTTCAACATCTATAATCTCAGCAATGCGAAACGCAACTAAAATATCTCTTGCTTTACATTTTATAAGGCAAAACAATTCCAATAATTTCGTAGATTTAATGGGAACAACCAAAAGAAAATTATCATGGCCCATCGACAAATCCTGTATCACATCATATTTCGCACGAAATACAGTGAAAACGCTATCGATTTAAAATATTCAGAGGACTTATATAAATATATTTGGGGGATAATAAAAAATAAAAACTGTCATTTATATCGTATAAATGGGATGGAAGACCACATCCATATTTTATCAGATCTACATCCCTCTGTGGCTCTTGCAGATTTTATAAAAGATATTAAAATAGCATCTTCAAAATGGATGAAGGCTTCGGGGAATTTTCCAAGATTTAAAGCTTGGGGAAAGAAGTACTGCGCTTTAACCTATTCCTATAAGGAAAAGGATATTCTAATAAATTATATAAAAAATCAACGAGAGCATCATAAACATATAACTTTTCAAGAAGAGATCAGGAAGATTTTTGCTGATCACGGAATAGATGAGGATGAAGTTTGGTTCTGGAAAGATTAGTTGAACTCCCTTGGAGTTCTTTTCTTCGGAGAGAGGTTCTTCACCTCCAGTTGCACTGGAGGTTATTCACGTTTAACCCCTTTGGGGTTGGACGTTGGAGAGGCATTTGTCTTATCAATGGAATTCAACCGATAATACCAGGATCCAAGAACCCCAACGGGGTTCAATATGAATAACCCCGGGTAAGCGAAGCGCAACCCGGGGACTACCAATCCCTCTCTGTCCAGAACCCCGAAGGGGTTCAACATCCCTAGGATTAGAATAGCAACGGAGCGGAGTTGAACTTCTTTGGAGTTCTTTTGGGGATGACTGTTCTTTTACCTCCAGTTGCACTTGAGGTTATTCACGTTTAACCCCTTTGGGGTTGGGGCTTGGAGAGGCATTTGTCTGATCAATGGAATTCAATCGCTAATATCAGGATCCAAGAACCCCAACGGGGTTCAATATGAATAACCCCTGGTAAGCGAAGCGCAACCCGGGGATTCTCCCACCCCTCAATCCAGAACCCCGAAGGGGTTCAACAAACTAGCTGAGATTTTCTGGAACCACAACGGAGCGGAGTTGAACTCCTTTGGAGTTCTGAGGGTTTGAGAGAGGTTCTTCACCCCCAGTTTCACTGGAGGTTATTCACGTTTAACCCCTTTGGGGTTGGGCGTTGGAGAGGCATTTGACTGATCAATGGAATCCAACCGATAATAACAGGATCCAAGAACCCCAACGGGGTTCAATATGAATAACCCCTGGTAAGCGAAGCGCAACCCGGGGATTCTCCCACCCCCTCAATCCAGAACCTCGAAGGGGTTCAACAAACTAGCTGAGATTTTCTGGAACCACAACGGAGCGGAGTTGAACTCCTTTGGAGTTCTGAGCGTTTGAGAGAGGTTCTTCACCCCCAGTTGCACTGGAGGTTATTCACGTTTAACCCCTTTGGGGTTGGGCGTTGGAGAGGCATTTGACTGATCAATGGAATCCAACCGATAATAACAGGATCCAAGAACCCCAACGGGGTTCAATATGAATAACCCCGGGTAAGCGAAGCGCAACCCTGGGTTTCTCGGACCCAGCTCTGTCCAGAACCCCGAAGGGGGTTCAACATACTAGCTGAGATTTTCTGGAACCACAACGGAGCGGAGTTGAACTCCTTTGGAGTTCTGAGCGTTTGAGAGAGGTTCTTCACCCCCAGTTGCACTGGAGGTTATTCACGTTTAACCCCTTTGGGGTTGGGCGTTGGAGAGGCATTTGACTGATCAATGGAATTCAACCGATAATAACAGGATCCAAGAACCCCAATGGGGTTCAATATCAATAACCCTGGGTAAGCGAAGCGCAACCCTGGGTTTCTCGGACCCAGCTCTGTCCAGAACCCCGAAGGGGGTTCAACATTCTAGCTGAGATTTTCTGGAACCACAACGGAGCGGAGTTGAACTCCTTTGGAGTTCTGAGGGTTTGAGAGAGGTTCTTCACCCCCAGTTTCACTGGAGGTTATTCACGTTTAACCCCTTTGGGGTTGGGCGTTGGAGAGGCATTTGACTGATCAATGGAATCCAACCGATAATAACAGGATCCAAGAACCCCAACGGGGTTCAATATGAATAACCCCTGGTAAGCGAAGCGCAACCCGGGGATTCCCCGTCTCACCTCTGTCCAGAACCCCGAAGGGGTTCAACATTCTAGCGGAGATTTTCTGGAAACCACAACGAAGCGGGGTTGAACTCCTTTGGAGCTCTATGCTTCGAAGAGAGGTTCTTCACCTCCAGTTGCACTGGAGGTTATTCACGTTTAATCCCTTTGTGGTTAGGCTTTGGAGAATCATTTGTCTGAACAATCGAATTCAACCGATAAAACAGGATCCAAGAACCGCAACGGATAGGGTGTCCTACCATCGGGCAACGCCCGGTGCCGATGAAGGAGGAGCACTCAACGTCCAAAGCCCTGAAAGGGCGCAATAATTAAACTGCATTATGACAGTTGCGATTTATAATACCTTTCAGGGCTGGTCTTAGGCCATTTATAACATCTTAATTTTAGCGTAAAGAAGGCTAATTAGTTAACTAGCACCCATATTCGCGAAATCTTTTCATTGAAAGGGAGTGATAAATTCAAACCCAACTCCACAAACTTCAATCGAAAACTTAAAACCTTTTAACTACATTTGTATAAACCTATAATCTATGCTTATAATTGGCATTACCGGAGGCACCGGGAGTGGAAAGACAACTGTGGTTGAACAAATAGTATCCCAACTTCCGCCTGAGGAAGTGTGTGTTATTTCACAGGATTCCTATTATCACGATACAAGTGAGTTGCCTTTTGAGGATCGCAAAAAAATTAATTTCGACCATCCCCAGGCGATTGACTTTGAGTTGTTGGTGGCTCATTTACGGGAGTTGCGACAGGGTAATCCGTTTGAACAGCCCGTATATTCTTTTGTGGAGCACAATCGGACGGGAGAGACAATTACCACTTTTCCCAAGAAGGTGATTATAGTAGAGGGAATTTTAATTTTGACCAATCCAGAAATCCGGGAAATGTTTGATATAAAGATTTTTGTCCATGCGGACAGCGACGAGAGATTGATACGGAGATTAAAACGGGATATCGCAACTAGAGGACGAGATTTGGAGGAAGTGTTGAGCCGTTATCAAAACACATTAAAGCCAATGCATCAGCAATTTATTGAACCTACTAAGGAGTTCGCGGACATTATTATTCCAACAAATAAGTACAATACGGTAGCTGTAGATTTAATTAGAAATATTATTCACCAGAAACTGAACCACATAGAATCGTGAAATTTTCCAAAATAAAAAGCAACAAATGGTTTCGGTTTATAAGCAATAAATATGTGCTTATAGTAATTCTTTTTATAGTTTGGATGCTATTTTTCGACACCAATTCGTATCTTATACATAGGGAATTGGATAAAGAGATCGATGGTTTGAAAGATAATACCGAGTTCTATCAAAAACAAATCGACGATGATAAGTCATTTATACAAAAAATGGATGACAGTGAGGAGATGGAGAAGTTTGCCCGTGAAAAGTATTACCTTAAAAAGGAAAATGAGGATATCTATATAATTGAACACGAGGATAGCATTGCGAAAAAAAAGAATGATGAGTAAGTTTTTGTTTGATGAGTTTAATGGAGTTTCTGCCAAACAGTGGAAACAAAAAATACAGTACGACCTAAAAGGTGCCGACTATAACGAAACCCTTGTTTGGCAAAGTCCCGAGGGAATAAACGTGAAACCATTTTATCATCGAGATGATTTTTCTAGAGAATTTCAACCTATTCCCGGACAACCAAAATCATGGAGAATTGCCCAAGAGATTTTTATCGATGACGAGGCAATAGCGAACAATATTGCCCTCGATTCTTTAAACCGCGGAGCCGAATCTATTATATTCAAATCGGAAGGGGAATTTGATATCGAAAAAGTGTTTAAGAATTTTCCATTTGAAAGCACACCTATTTATTTTGAGTTCTCATTTCTTTCCGAAGAATTCCTTAGTTCGTTGATGACTTTCCTTCAAAAGAAAGGTGCGACCACATTTTACAATTTTGATCCAATCGGAAAACTGACTAAATCAGGAAATTGGTTCCATAATGAAAAAACGGATTTTCAAATTCTGACGGATCTGGTTCAAAAACAAAAATTCCAGAATATTCTTGGAGTCGATGTATCCTTGTATCAAAATGCAGGTGCCAATATCGTACAGCAACTGGCGTACGCCTTGGCTCACGCCAATGAGTATTTAAATCTTGTCTCCTCGGCTCCGCTCGGAGACCCTGATCGTTCCCAAGGCGAAACTAGCGACCGTTCCCCAAGCCGAGCCCAGGGCAGTTCCCCGAGCGGAGCCGAGGGTCGTTCCCCGAGCGGAGCCGAGGGGCACACCTTCCAAATAACATTCAAGCTTTCAATCGGTTCCAATTATTTTTTCGAGATCGCCAAAATCCGCGCATTGCGTAAACTTTATGCCGCTTTGGCAAAGGAATATGGCGTGAACGAAACTTGCCATATTCTTGCAGTTCCTTCACAAAGGAATAAAACTTTGTACGACTACAACGTCAATATGCTCCGTACAACTACGGAATGCATGAGTGCCATTTTGGGAGGTGCCGATACTGTTTATAACCTTGCCTACGATTCACTTTACCATAAGAGCAATGAATTTGGACAGCGCATTGCTCGGAACCAACTTTTAATTCTAAAAAACGAAAGTCATTTTGATAGAGTGAGCAATCCTTCCGATGGAACTTATTACATCGAAAGCCTTACCGCCGAATTGGCTTCAAAAGCATTGGAGATCTTTAAGGAAATAGAAAAGAGTGGTGGGTTTTTGAAACAGTTAAAAGAAGGGACCATTCAGAAAAAAATAAGGGAAACTGCCGAAAAGGAACAAAAGCTTTTTGATAATGGCCATCTGAAATTGTTGGGCACCAATTTTCATCCCAATAAAAATGATAGAATGAAGGACGATATAGAACTTTTTCCCTTTGTAAAACACAATCCTACCAAGACGCTTATTGCCCCTATTATAGCAAAAAGATTATCTGAAATCACTGAACAAGAACGCTTAAAACAGGAATCATGGAATTAGAAAATGTATTGGGAATTTTCGTTGCAATTATTTTTTTAGTACTTGGGTCCACAATTTTGATCCGGTATAAAAAATTGAGCTCACACAGGTATTTTCGTATCCTTATTTTTTTTATAGGACTAATGTTGGTAGGTTTTGCCGTCTATATGGCCTTTAATAGTTTTTATTGGTATGAATAGAAAAAATTTACAAGACATTACTTTAGAGAATTCAGAATTCAGAATTCGGAATTCAGAATTAGATGAAGCGGGCCACTTAGCTGAAAATATTGGGGAGAGAAAGTATTATACGCAAGATGATTTAGCTTCTCTTGAACATCTCGACTTTGTGGCGGGAATAGCTCCGTTTTTGCGGGGACCCTATTCCACAATGTATGTGCGCCGACCTTGGACGATACGTCAATACGCAGGGTTTTCTACGGCAGAAGATAGCAACGCATTTTATAGAAGAAATCTTGCAGCTGGCCAAAAGGGACTTTCCGTGGCCTTCGATCTTGCCACGCATCGTGGGTATGACAGCGATCACGAAAGAGTGGTGGGCGATGTGGGAAAAGCAGGTGTCGCCATTGATAGCGTTGAGGATATGAAAATTCTTTTCGATCAGATTCCTTTGGACCAAATGAGCGTCTCTATGACTATGAACGGTGCCGTGCTTCCTATTATGGCATTTTATATAGTTGCCGCTGAAGAACAGGGAGTTTCTCCAAAAGATTTGGCTGGCACCATTCAAAATGATATTCTGAAGGAATTTATGGTGCGCAATACTTATATCTATCCCCCAATCCCTTCGATGAAAATTGTAAGCGATATTTTTAAGTATGCTTCCAAGAATATGCCTAAGTTCAACAGTATTTCCATCTCTGGCTATCATATGCAGGAGGCGGGTGCTACCGCGGAAATTGAACTTGCCTATACCTTGGCGGACGGATTGGAATATATTCGGACCGGGATAAATGCGGGAATGGACATTGATGTTTTTGCGCCCCGACTTTCTTTTTTCTGGGGAATTGGAATGGATCACTTCACCGAAATTGCCAAATTGCGGGCTGCACGAATGCTGTGGTCAAAAATTGTAAAACAGTTCAACCCTAAGGACGAGAAATCGCTTGCCTTGCGCACGCATTGCCAAACTAGCGGTTGGAGCCTGACGGAACAAGACCCATTTAACAATGTGGCACGAACAACGATTGAAGCTGCTGCGGCAGTTTTCGGAGGAACGCAATCCTTACACACCAATGCCTTGGATGAAGCCATTGCATTGCCAACGGATTTCTCCGCACGAATTGCACGAAACACCCAGATATTTCTTCAAACCGAAACCCAGATTACCAAAACGGTAGATCCTTGGGCGGGAAGTTATTATGTAGAGAGCCTAACGGACGAAATTGCCAAAAAAGCTTGGTCTTTAATTGAAGAAGTAGAGGAACTGGGCGGAATGACCAAAGCCATTGAAGCTGGAATTCCCAAACTTCGCATTGAAGAGGCATCTGCCAGAAAGCAGGCCCAAATTGATAGTGGTCGGGATATTATTGTCGGCGTTAATAAATATCGACTGGCTAAAGAAGATCCATTGCAGATACTGGATGTGGACAATGCGATGGTTAGACAGTCACAAATAGAACGGCTAAAAAAAATAAAATCTGAACGCAACTCCGAAAGAGTAAAGGAAGCCCTTGCGGCTATTACCGAATGTGCAAGGACAGGCGAGGGAAATCTATTGGCTTTGGCTGTGGAGGCAGCACGATATAGAGCAACACTAGGCGAGATTTCCGATGCGATGGAGGAAGTTTTTGGCAGGTATAAAGCGGAAATCAGATCGATAAGTGGCGTATATAGTAAAGAAATGGAAAAAGACACATCATTTGAAAAGGCAAGGCAAATGGCCGATAAGTTTGCAGAACTCGAAGGCAGACGTCCGCGCATTATGATTGCCAAAATGGGACAGGACGGCCACGATCGAGGAGCGAAAGTAGTTTCCACGGGTTATGCCGATTTAGGTTTTGACGTGGACATTGGCCCACTGTTCCAAACTCCCCAAGAAGCTGCAAAACAAGCTGTTGAAAACGACGTACACATTCTCGGCGTTTCCTCTCTTGCCGCTGGCCACAAAACTTTAGTGCCGCAGGTAATTGAAGCCTTAAAAAAATACGGCCGGGAAGATATTATGGTTATCGTAGGAGGCGTAATTCCCCACCAGGATTACCAATACCTTTTTGATGCTGGTGCCGTTGGGGTTTATGGCCCCGGAACCCGGATTAGTGATGCTGCCATTGAAATGTTGGGGATTTTGATTGCGGGGGTGGAGTGAATATTTCCTATATTACCTAGATTGAGCATACTTTTATTTCTAATGATTTAAATTTGATTCAAAATCATTAAATCATATAAAAATGGAGACGAATTCACCATCTAGAAACCTTATTAAATACTACAACGAACTATACCGTGACTTTCCAGATAAATTTTCGAAAGCAATATACATTGATTTTAATCATTCTATAAAGAGTCTTCTGGGTCACTATAAAAATCAAGATTTTAATTTCTCTGTTATTGAATCTCAAAAAATTCTTGATGAACGTTCAGAAATAAAAAATCTGAAAATCCATAGTTTTATAAATAATATTATCGAGTTTGAAGTGGATTTTGTAATTACGTTTTATTATAAATTATCCGAAAGCGATTTTCGAGGTAGTGGTGACAAAGTTGTTGTCTTAAAGCCCATATTAAATTTAGAAATAAAAGATAATGTTTGGGAGAATAGGATGGCGTTAAAAAATATTAATTACCCAATTATAGACCAATCCTTTTAGTTTTTACCCGAGTTCGTTCAAAGTGGTCTTCTATTGACTAATTCTCTCATAATGATTGAAGCCAGCATCAATAATTCTTAAACTATTTGCCAAGACCTCACAGGTTTTTGAAACCTGTGAGGTCTGTTCATTTATGTAATTAATAGAGTGGATAAACTTTATCCTTCTATTAATTTGAATCAAGGCAATTTAAAGATCCATCACGCAAAAGACCTCACAATATTTAAATACTGTGAGGTCTTTTCGTAAAGATGTTTACTTCGTAGTTTGACTAACGAGAAGCACTTCGCCTCAATAGTTCCAACTTCTGAAGTTCATGCTCTTAGTTTTTAATCAATTTCTTATTGATTACCTGATTGTCTTCTGATACGATTTTCACGTTATAAATACCAGAGGAAACATCTTCTGCAAGTGTAATAGTGGCTACTCCGTTTGATCCAGCCGTAACACTTCCTGAATAAACCGACTGACCAAGCATATTCACTACCTGAACATTAAGGGATTTACCTTCAAAACCTTTAGCCGAGATTTGGAAACTGTTTCCATTAAGTGGGTTCGGGTACAACGCTGCCGCCGATAACGCCCAATCTTCAACTCCCACTATGCTGGCGGTAAAGCGTAACTCAAAACGACTGCTGCTGATGCTTGCCTCAATAGCCGGATCTACTTGAAAACTGTATAAAACAGCTGCCTGCTCCGAAAACTCGATGGTGTAACCAGTGTAGTGGTCATACAAATAAATAGCCGTTTGTTCCGGGATATTGGTAAGTCGCGCCTCAAAAACATAGTTCGTGGTTCTGAAAGTATTGATGGATAGAGGAATTACCTCCCCCGTTTTCAGGATATGCCCTGCTCTCAATACTATATGTGTTTTCTCCATTGATGGTAGCAAAATTTTCGTCGAAGTTGTTCATCTTGGGAGCATCATAATCATCAATGCCGTTGTTTCCGTTTTCCGAAAACTTAATGCTGATCCCGTCAGTAGGAGTTTGACCGGTTACATAGGCCTGCTCATAATATAGCTGTAACGCCAGTCTGCCATCCACACTTCTAAAAGTTTGGGTAAGAGGCTCGTTAACGCTTTTATAAGATTCCCTAAAGGTAACACTTGGAGCGCCCCCACCATCGGCGTGGACCAATATTGCCTGACCGGGTTGTAAAAATCCGTTGGCTTCTGAAGTGGGTGTACTAATTCCGCCTAGGTCCATATCCACGGTAACGTATTGACCGCGACCCTCGTTCCCGGCCATATTAGCGTTATAAAACCAGTAGAATTCTGGCTTGATATTCGTAGCTCCAGCCAACAAATCTGCAATACTCACTGCAGCCTGATAGGGATTTCCAATAAAGAAGTTTTGACCCTCATCCATCATTGGACCTGTAAATGTTTGGTCACCTGTGGCGAGCGCTCCGGTGGCTCTTAAAACCGTTTCGGTCGGCGTCGGATTATTGTTGGTTAAATCTATGGTTCTATCTCCACGCACCATCATTAGGTACGGAATACCGGCAGTAAGTTGCGATTGATCCGTATTGGGAACTGATTTCCAATATTGGGTATTGCTGCCGTCAACAGCTACTTCGAACATCGATGGATTGTTGGTCCCAGTAGGGTCAAATCCGTTTGTTGCCCCGTCCGCACCTGTAATGTGGGTACCCCATCCAGGAGTGTTGTCTCCACCTTCCTGCCAGTTGTCATAAATAGTACCGCTGGTAGTTACGGCAGGCGAAAGGAATCGGTATGCCCTTCGTGCAGGGATAAAGCGTTCAACGGTAATTTCGCCGTTACCGCTAATTGAACCATTAAACTCGTCAAACTGTGCCGTATCCGGAACGCTGCCGCTCTTAAAGGTGATAAGACCATTGTTAATGATATCGCCATGAAGTTTCAATATATTTTCAACCTCAAGATAGGCATCTTCATTCACCGTTAGCGATCCTGCAACAATATCCGAATTGAATACCGCCGTGCCTTCCATAACTAAAATAGTACTGGCAGCATTTGAAGGATTGCCGGTATCGCCAGGATAGTTGGGTGTCCATTTCTCGGTATCGTTGTGGTAAACAAAATCATAGGTGGGCTCTGGAGTTCCAGCAAAGCCAACGCTCCAAGAATGTAAAGTCACTCCCGCACCATCCAATGTACCTACTAAACGAAGGTGTGCCGGGGGAGTTTCCAATGCAGACAAGTCAACGGTTTTAATCCCGTCGCCAGCCTCGCTGATGTTGGTATAGCCCGGAACATCACTAAAGTTTACTCCGTCTGTTGAGCCTTGAACTTTTAGGGTCAAGTTGCCACCGTTTAAGGTTTGGTCCCAAGTGATGCCTTCATAACCAGTTGCATCTTGTACAGAGGCCAAATGTATGGGAGTGGAGGTTACGGTTCCAGCTGGTGGGGCTTCTGCTACGATATTATCAAAAAGGAAATATACACTTCCATTTCCATTCCAACTGGAATTATAGGTCATTACAAATTTAATCACCTGCACACCATTATAAGAACTTACATCTACAGTTTTAGTTCCATGATTATAATAGGTGCCTCCTTGGCCAGAGCCTTGTTGGTTAATAGTCGACAATGATGTACCAGTGGTATTGGTTAGCGTTCCACCTATTTTAAATTCCGCTTTTGTGTTGGGAGCTGGATCAAATGGACTTCCAACGTTAAAGAAATTCCCTGATGAAAAGGATAGAGTAGTAACATTGGTCAAATCAATTTCTTGTGAAACCACTATGGAACCAGAGCCTCCTACTCCAAAATTAGGCGACCCCATTTGAAGCCAATTACCTGGAAATTGGGAATTGATAGCATTTACCACATCTACAGTATTTGAGCCTTTAGTGATTGTCCATCCAGTTGTGTTGCCTGAAGTAAAATCTCCATTCACAACCCGATTACCACCTGCTCCGGTAACTACGCCTCCAGTAGCTTGTGTATTTACACCGTTTAAAATATCAGTTGCAAACTGTTGTTGAGTAACTTGATACCAATCAGGTGAAGTTTGGGTAGAGTTATAAGTAAAAGTGTAGGTTTTGGTAGAATAAGCACTCCAAACCCCGGCAGCTCCTTTTACCCGAGCCCTTACATAATAGGTGGTACCTTCACTAGGCGTAAATGCGTTATTGAAGGTAAAGTTTTCCTCGTTGCTTACAGCATAGGTGCCTGAAAACTCCTGAGTGTAGACAGTGCCACCAAAAGTAGAAGAGGAACTTATCTGAACCTCATAAGCATTAGCTTCATAGGCGCTATGACTTAAACGAAAGGTGGGTTCATCGGTAGAGATACGGCTATTGTTAAACGCCAATTGTTCTGCGCCGCCATAGTTGTTGAAAACTACGTTGTTTGGAGTTCCTGTTTGTTGCCATTTCCAAGTGATGCTTGAGTTTTGGGTAATGGTAAAAGTAGCTGAACCTGTAGAACCAGTCGCTGGAACACTTCCGGTACCTGTCCATCCTGTAACTACATAACCTGTTCTTGATCCTGAAGTGGCCGTTACCGAGGTGTTGTTGGCAAATATATGCGGGCCATTGGCGTAGCTTGCTCCAGAATAGGCTCCTGCGACGGTAAGAGTGCGGTCCGTTGAAATAACTGTATAGTCAATTGAAAGATAAGGTCGATTGGCTGAAGTATGGTCGGCCATTTTATAATATACTGAAGGGTTATAGCTTCCTGAAGGAACAATAGACATATTTACGCTCCCTTGAGCAAGACCGTTTTGAACATAAGTGTTTCCTTGCGGATTATACAAAGAACTGGATTTCCATCCAAAAGAATTAAATGAGCCAATATTTGAATATCCCATGTTAGCACTATTATATAAGGATAATCCAGAAGTTGTGGTAGGATCTGCGGAATTTGCAAATTGCCACTGACCGTTCCACGCACCCCAAGCGTCAGTAACGTTGATATACCCAACTACAAGACATTTACTTGAACTCCTGAGGTTGGTATTGCTGTTGTATTAAACTTAACAAAACCTTTTAAAAAGAAACCTGAAACACGACCAAAATATAAGCCAGCTTCGGCATCACCATCATCATAAACACTTCTTGTCCAATTCGTAGCATTATTTGGATACACACTCACCGTCGGATCCACCTTCACCGGAAACCGTCTATCATTACTTAACAACCATTCCGTTTTCACTTTAGTCATTATGGTCAGGATGTTTCCATTTAAAACAGTTTCAAACACGGTATTTGCTTCGCGAGTCAGCTCATTTGCAGCATCGGTAGAAACAGGGTTTTCATATTGGTAAATTTCTTTTCCTGCTGGGTTTAATATTAAGATTCCATCATTAGATACTTTGCTTGTCCAGCCTTGTGGTAATTTCACGTCTTCGGTAAATACCAAATATTCAGCGTTTGCTGGGCTATTGTTCAAAGCTTGTCGGTTAGGAATAATGTAGTTTAGCTTTCTTTTTCCGGTAAGCATAACGAATTCGGCTGAGATGTTTCCATAAAGGTTGTTGTAGTATGCCTTATCCCCTTCAATGGAAACAGCCACTTCAGAACTATTGGTCTCGTTTACCGTGCGTCCATTTACTTCCCAATACATTTTGGTGTTTAGGAATTCGGTGATTTCACCCTCCTTGGTTTTGTTTTTAACTCCGGTATGCGAAGTTTCTCCAAAATAAGATTCAAACAAATTGGAAGTGTTGGCATAGGGGAATTGAGAATCACTCTGTCTGCTGATGTTGTGGTCTATATCCAAAAACTGTCCATTTTCCTCATAATGAATTGGTCCAGCTCCAATAAGAGCGGTGTAACTTCCGTCCTCATTGACGTAGTGCTTGGAATAAAGATCTCTTTTTGAGAAATCTTCTTTTTCCGATTTAAAAGCCTCAAGAGGGGATACCTGTACAACATCAGCTGCATCCGAGGATTGTGTTTTTGAAGCTTGACCTATGGCAGTATTCACTACCGGTTCCTGATTGTTTTTATGTATTCCCAATCTCGTTTGAGCGCTCGTTGTCAATCCCAGAAAGAGGAAGGTAAACAGTAGCGCGGAGGGAAACAATTTTAATTTTTTGTTCATATTAAGTAGGGTGTTTGGGGGTTAATGGAATAAGAGTAATTGTAATTGTATGGGTTAGCTATTTTCGTATAATGAGTTTCGACTTTTGGTCGCCTCTCTTGTTCTCTACATGGAGAGAATATGTCATTTTAATTGTTGTGGATACACCTGCTCGGAAAGAGTGGTGTTTTCCTTAATTTCGAGCGCTCTAATGGGGGTAGCTAGATGTTATTAGAGGTAAGTAACCCTCCCTTTTTAATGGAATATACAGCGGGGTATGCGGTTTAAAAATGGGAAGTCCGTACAATTTGTGGAAAAAAACGGACATTTTAAAGAGCCGGACCGGCAAACAAATCTGAGGAGTTAAGTTTAGCATAATAAAATTGCGCTTAAGATTAAAGGAATTTGGGCGAAGATAGAAATAAAAATCGTTCAAAACAGTTAGGATTGTTAATTTTCCTTAAAAACTGGAACATTTAGTAACGTTTTTCTCTTAAAACTGATATTTATCATAAATGAGAGTCCATACCGTTCGGTTAAAAAGTTTCAAGTTGCTGGGAGAAGAAATCTTATCGGTTGATATTTTTTAAATTTATTTTTTTGGATTAACTCTCGTTTTTATTTCCTGAAAGGCTTTTTTGGAGTAGAGAATTAGATTGTTTATTAACATAATGCCATTTGTTTTTGATAATCAGATTATGTAATATTGTCAACCCTGTAAAAAAAAATCATGAACCTCCCCATTTTTTATGAAATTCTCACATAAACTCCTCAGAAGTCTAATTCTTTTTTCTTTTTTTCTTTTAATTTCGACCTTAGGCTTTGCCCAAGTTGGGATTAACACCACGGACCCCAAAGCGATGTTGGATATAGAAAGTACGGACAGTGGTATTTTAATACCCAGGGTTGCATTATCTTCTACCATTGTAGCCGACCCCGTAACCACACCCGAGCTTTCTGAATTAGTGTACAATACCGAAATTGCCGGTACGGTGCCCAATAACGTTACCCCAGGATTTTATTACTGGAATGGGAACAAATGGGTTAGACTCGATACTGGCGACACGGGTGGGAGTAGTGACGACAAATGGGATTTGGCCGGTAACGCCGGAACCGATCCAGCAACCAATTTTGTGGGTACTACGGACGGTAAGGCATTGCACTTTAAAACCAACAATTTTTCCCGGCTTATAATACCCAATGCGAATCAGATCCATGCTAACCATAGAGGTACTGTGAGTTTGCCTTTTTACTCTTTTGCGGAGGAGACAAATACAGGCATTTTTTCCCCGGCCCCAAAAGCGTTGAGCTTTTCGATAGAGGGTTCGGAGAAATTTCGTATAATAAGTAGTAGTGCGGCAAATAGTTATATTTTTTCCTATATGAATCATCGTTTTGCAAATGGAGCCGTAGATGATCCTTCCATTGCTTTCGACGCAAGTCGAAAAATGGGATTTTATAGGATTGCTGCAAATGTCATGGGTTTTGCAACCAACGGTGCGGAAAGGTTACGGGTGAACAATAATGGTTTAGAAGTTAATGGATCCATCTCTTTGAGAGAAGGACCGGCCCTAAATCTTGTCAATGGTTCGAACCTTATTGCTCCTGTGGCTACATCTACTTTTTCTCAATATAGAATTATAGGTCCGACCGCGGCATTTTCCGCACGAGGGATAACTCCGCTTGCGGATGCGGATGGGCAGGTAATAACTTTGATCAATACCACGGCCTTTCCGCTAACCATTATACATAATGATCCTTCGGCGCCCATAGATTCGCGGGTTTTTTGTCCTTCTGAAAGTAATTTTGTATTAAGCGGAAGATATGCCACGGTGACCCTTCAATATAACAAAACGCTCCAAAAATGGGTGATAACGGAATCTGTTGATGCATCCAGTGCTCCGTATGGATCCAATATGCAAACGGTGAAGGGAACAACCGACACCTCGATGAATTCTGACAATTTTACGGATATGCAGGATATGACTTTGACATTTACACCTAAGCACGATATAGTTTATGTTTCTTTTAGTGCGTCGGGTTATATGAATGTTTCGGGTACTATACCCGAAAATGGGGGTGCAGCCTTTCGGTTAATTAATGTGACGGCCAGTAGTAGGGTAGAAGCCGGTTTCGCAACTTTGGCAACCGATTATAATTCTAATGGTTCATATGAAGCGGTTATATCTGCATGGAATGCTAGTTTAAATATGTTTCCAGTCTCTGTAACCCCGGGAGTCTCCACAACTCTAAAAATTCAATGGGCAAGAGAGGCTGTTGCCCTTGCACAAGCGCTGCGTTGCGATGTGGCCAGTGACCCTAGTGGAGCACATAGAAGTTTAACAATTTTCGATTAAAAGCAGTCACGAATGAAAAAGCTAATAACTCTAAGTATCCTATTGCTGATGGTTCAATTTGCAATTTCGCAAAATGAAGAAAATAGAGATTCTAACACTAATAGTACTCTTTCAACTAGTAGGAAAGGCGATAGTCCTTTCCAAGGAAAGATAAATCGTCACGTAAAAAGACAAGATAAATCTGGCTTAGAGCCTGCGAAACTTGAAACACGGATAAATACTTCGAGGAGCGAAAATAATTATGAGGAGACAGATGGAGCCAAAATAAATATGAAAATATCCAACAGAAATCGCTCAATAGAGAAAGATGATGGAAGGAGGGAGTCCCTTCAAGATAGAGATTCAACTTTTTCAGAAGACAGAAGTACTGGCTTAAAAATAAATAGCAGAAGAATTAACCTAGAGAAAAAAATAGAATAAGTTCCAACTTAAATATTTAACTATTTTTGCCGAAAAATTGGAATTCTCATTACTGTTTCTAAACTCATTTTTTACAAATTTTTAATTTAAACACAAGTCTGGGCCAAACCGAAAACCCATTCAATCCTGATAAATAGAGTAGGTATATCTTAACTATCCCAAATAATGAACAAACTTTACTTTTTCCCATTTAATTTATCATTAAGAGCCAGTTTTGTATCGCTATCAATTTTATTGTTAGCTACACATTTTTCGCAGGCCCAACAAACAATTCTCGGCTCCAGAACTGAAAACCTTAGTCTTGCTTCGGAAGTGAGACTACAGAAAAATTCAAGTACAGTATTTTCCGCTAACAGTCGTTCGATTGGGAATAGAGAAAATGCTTCAAAAAGAACGATTTCAAAAATAAAGCTGGGAATTGGCGACACCTCATCTGCTACCGGTGCCTGCGAGAAGGGCGCAGTTTCTGTTGACATAGATCAGGTTTATGGCAATTTGAACACTTATGCCTTTGCGGATGATATGGCTTTGGCGCCGCTTGAGAATTTTTACTTAGAGGAAATGGAAATAATCTTTCTTCTGGATTATGATGTGGAGGCGGACGAAATATTTTTGGATTTCTATAAAAATGCCGCAACAGGTGGTCCAGGTGCAGTGTTCCCTGTGTCTCTTAACGGTGCTCAGGTTAATATGGAAAATTTAGGAGAATATGGTTCGACCATTAAGGACATCATGTTGATAACGGTTACCTTTCCTGCCCCAATTTTTTTCCCTGGAGATGAAAATGGGGTTTCCTCCTATTGGGCCGGCGTAAGGATTACCCATAATGGAGGTGAAAACTCCGCTGCTTCTATTGGCACCAATGTTATGGGAGGTTCCCAAACTTTTTATGTAAACCGTACTGGCGCTTGGGAAAAAAATACGATCGCTTATACGGGAGTTCCCCAGCAAGATCTTCTGTATGGCTTTTATGGTCAATGTGAGGATTTTCTGGGTGTAAATGACAACGATATATTGGCAGGAATCAACTTGTTCCCAAATCCAATGAACGGAAATACATTTTATATCAATTCACAAAAATTAGTTGGAGAGCAGGTGAAAATGTATATTACTGATGTAACCGGAAGACATATATATAATACTACACTTGATTTCCAAAATATCCAAACTGAAGTTTCATTGGGCCAGAGCCTGAATGCCGGAGTATATTTGGTGACCTTACAATTAGGCCGTGAGCAAAATACCTTTAGATTGGTGCAACAGTAATCAAACTGATTCAAAAGACCATAATTTAATTT
The DNA here is from genome assembly GCA_034676445.1 of Aequorivita sp. Taxonomy (GTDB): domain Bacteria; phylum Bacteroidota; class Bacteroidia; order Flavobacteriales; family Flavobacteriaceae; genus Aequorivita. Next base: position 182,947 of record JAUCCE010000005.1, on the reverse strand, counting down.
TCTTTACACATAAATAAGCCGTCTCCAACTGAGGCGGTTTTTTTATGGGAATTTTCCATTTCTTCTACCCGAGATAAAGTCCCTTACTTTCTCTTCTTTTCCTAAATAATCAATAGAAAATTTAACTCATAAGAATAGGCGACGACTAAAAATAGAACTCATAAATATTTTTATGGGTTGGTTTTATTTTTATGAAAAATTTGAAAATTTTAAAAACCTTAAGTTATTTTCTTAGTGTATGTGCTATATATATAATGGAATCTTATAATTTGAGCTTATATATAGTTATCGTTCAGTTCGAATCTTGTTTATTTTCAAGGCATGAGCGGAAATATGATTTGTTCATTAAGATGTATTGAAAGTTAAGAATACAACATGTAAAATTCTTAAATTATATAATTTTAGAAAAAATATGTCTGTTATATTTCAATTTTAAGTATATTTGAGAGTAAATTCTAAGGGAGATGCCGAAAACCCTTGACTTTTTTAAAAAAGTAGGCTTATTTTAACTATCGTACCAATGAATAATTTTTACTCTTTTTTCTCCATTGCCCGGCAAGGAATGAAAACGAAAGTTGCTCTTATGGCTTATTCAATGATGCTATTTACGAGCGTGGGTTTTGCGCAAGCTTCAGATGTCCATCAAGCAAAAGGGAATGTCTTAAAGCCAAATGAACTAGCACCTCCAGCCCAAAAGACCACTGCTGAGACCTTACAGCAAAATGGTGACCAATCACACAGTCTGCAGGTTACTTCAACAAGCATGGCTGTTAGGGACGGGGCTCAGACCTTTAGTGAGATATTGGAATATGACGGCTTATTGGATCCTGGGAATTGTTTCAAAGGAGCGGGGTCCATAAACATAGAAACAACATACGACAGTAATGAAGGGGCATATACCTTTGCAGACGATTTTGAAGTTTTACCGAATGAAAAATTTACTTTGCAACAATTGGATGTCATTTTTCTTATGGAAGATGATGGTAGGGGTTTAAGTCAGACGGTTGTGACGTTCTATGAAAACTCCAGTGGAGGGGGTCCCGGGATTGAAATTCCAATTACTCCTGGTGGTGGTGGTAATACTTTGGAAGATTTAGGGGTATATAATGCCACTTATCACCAATATAAATTGACAATTACCTTAGGCACACCGATAGAGTTTGCCGGAGGTGTAAATGGTTCAAGATATTGGGCAGGTGTTAAACTCCTAGATGACAGCGGAAGTACCACAATTCAATTTACAGGAACAGACATAGGTACATCGGAAACTTTTTATGTATTCACCGGAACCTCTTGGGAAAAAAACACTGTTGCTTATAGTGGTGTCTCTATGGAAGATCTAGTTATGCAGGTTAGGGGTGTATGTAATCCTGGGTACGTTTATAGTAATAATAGCTGGAGTCCCTCGACTCCAGATGGGTTTGCGACCGATTCCGATAATTTAACGATAATTGACGGAACCCCTCTTCTTGCGGCAGACAATAACGTCCACAATGTGCTTATCAAATCGGGAGCAACTTTGGAGATAAAAGGGGTCTTAAATCTTTATGGCGATCTTAAAATTGATGGAGACCTGATTTTTTTAAGTGATTTTGAAAGTGACGGTGAGCTCGGTCATGTGGCATCAACCTCCGCCATTACTGGAGAAGCTACCGTGCACCGATACTTTATGGATGAGCGCTCTTTTAGAATGGTGAGTTCTTCCTTGACAACTACAACAACCATTCAACATAACTGGCAAGAAGATGTGCACAATACGGGGACTAATTTCCCTGGGGACAACCAAAATCCTAACCCTGGTTTTGGGACCCATATTACCGGAAGCACTATTGGAGCCAACGGTTTTGACGCCACTTTAACCGGAAATCCTTCTATGTTTACGGTTAATACAGAAGGACAAGCTTTTGTGGGAATACCCAATACGGACCAAATCCATTTGAACGCAGGTTTTCCCTATTTGTTGATGGTGCGAGGAAACAGGGGTGTCAATCTTACCAACAACTCCTCTCATAGTTCAACGGTGTTACGAACAAAGGGAAAGTTATTTAAGGGATTTATGACCCAAGATTTCGCAACTCAAGAGGATGGTAATTTTGGAATGTTTGGAAACCCATATCAATGCACCGTGGATGTCTTTAAGGTTTTTGGGAATTCAACCAATATCAACAAATTTCATTATTATGCCTATGATCCAGCTGAAGGCACCTATGGCGGGTACGTAACCATTGAACTACCAGATGGAGGGAGTCCTACTGAAACCGAGGCAAATCAATTTTTACAACCAGGTCAGGGCGGTCAATTTGAAGTATTGGGGCCTGGTCCTTCAAGTTTGGTTTTTGAGGAATCAGATAAAGTTCCAGGACAGCATACTGCTAGCAATGCTACTGGAAATGCGCTTTCCGCCAATGATATGCTGAATATAAAGCTTTATACTACGGAGAATTTTAATAATGGAGGCCCTACGCATGATGCCTTGGCAATTATCTTTGGTGAAGGCAATAACAATGAGATTACCCCTCGCGATGCAAGAAAGCCTATGAACTTCTATGAAAACCTTGGTGTTGACCATAATGGAACCTATTTGAGCATAGAGTACCGAGAAATGGCACAGCCAGAAGAAGTTTATAATCTGTACAGCTCTGGTTATAGTTACGCAGATTATACCTTAAAATTGACCACTACCGGGCTGAATAATATTTCTTTATATCTGGATGATGAGTTTACAGGTACTAGCACTCTATTGGAAGACGGTGAGACTATCTATCCTTTCACGGTGAATTCTAGTTATCCAGAAAGTACTGCAACCGACCGTTTTTCTATAAGAAGCGCAGAACGGTTGGGTGTAAATAATCCCAATTTGCTCACGGGCATCAGTCTTTATCCAAACCCGTTAAACGCCGGTCCATTCTATATCAATGCTCCCAAATTAAACGGAGAAAAGGTAGATTTGAATATTACGGATATTACTGGAAGAAGGATATATAATAATGTTCTTAACTGTGAAGACAATGTTATCACTGTGCCAGTAGATGGTAGTTGGTCTACGGGTGTTTATTTGGTGACAGTGAAATTTGCAGGAGAAGAAAGTACTTTCAGATTGATAAAAAAATAATCAGAACTGTTTAAAGAGAGTAAAATATATTTTCTCATAATTAAGGAAGCCGTCTCAAAGTGGGACGGTTTTTTTGTGGATTTCATCAGTATGTCGAATTGTTTACCAAGTAAATAAGTTAATGTGGGAAACTAACTGTTTCCTATAAAATGGGTAATAGGATTAGCGGTTTGTCCTCTCTTCTTAAGATAATAAGTTGAAGTGGATTAGTGGTTTGTGTTTTTTGCTAGGGTAATAAGATCGGGGATAATTTGAGACTGTGTAATTTCGTTTTTTATGTTGAAAAGAGTGTAGGCAACTTATTTAAAGTTCTTCTATAAAAATTACTTTTCCTTATATTTATCACAAACTTGGGCTCATGAATAAATTACGCTTTATTTTAGTTACGTCACTTTTGATTTTGGGGTGTAAGAACCATGAAACGGAACCACCGGGCAACTTAATTAAAGCAGAAACTTCAATCAAAACCTTTCCTGATCCTGTTTTTACTTTGCACGAGGCCAATAAGTTAATCGATTTGCCCTTGCATTGCGTTGGGACTCCTTATCCCTATAAGCCACAACACACATTGGAAAGTAAAGATGATCTGGTAGAACCCGTTTCCGTTCACCCTATTTTTTACGGTTGTTTCGATTGGCATAGTTCGGTGCATGGGTATTGGTCGTTGGTTACGCTGCTTCAGCAATTCCCCGAAATGGATAGGGCTGATGAAGTAAGAAAAATTTTAAAGGAAAAAATCACTCTCGAAAACGTAGCTGTTGAAGCCGCTTTTTTTGAGAAACCCGTTAATAAATCCTTTGAGCGTACCTATGGCTGGGCCTGGATTTTAAAGTTGGCCGAAACCCTTTATAAGTGGGATGATCCGTTGGCACAGGAGTTATTTAATAATTTGAAACCTCTAACTGATGTTATAGTACTTCGGTACAATGAATTTCTACCAAAACTGAATTACCCAATCCGCGTGGGAGAGCATACGAATACGGCATTTGGTCTCTCCTTTGCCTACGACTATGCTGAGGCTGTTGGTGATATGGAACTTAAACAATTGATAGAAAAAAGGGCTAGGGATTTTTATTTAAAGGATGAGGCTTGTCCGATAAACTGGGAACCCAGCGGATATGATTTCCTTTCTCCCTGCCTGGAAGAGGTTGATACGATGCGTCGGGTGCTTTCTGGCGAGGAATTCCTGAAATGGATGGACACGTTTATGCCTGAACTGGCGGATATAAATTATCATTTGGAAGTAGGGGAAGTGAGCGATCGAACCGATGGAAAACTCGTTCATTTAGATGGCCTTAATTTCAGTAGAGCGTGGGTTTTTTACGGTTTGGCAAAACAATTTCCAAAGTACAAACACCTTGAAAATCTCGCCAATGAACACCTTGCATATTCGTATCCTAATCTTGTTGGTGATAGCTATGAAGGCGGCCACTGGTTGGGAAGTTTTGCTATTTATGCATTGAATACACTTCATCAGCAGTAAGATTTATTGGTTCGACATTATGGATAGTTAAATCCATTGAGTTTAAAGGGAGGACTTTTGGTTCCTGGAAATATGCTGGGTTAAAAAGTTAATAAGTTAATGAGTTACTAAGTTATTCAAGCGTTCGGTCTAAGTAACTTAATAAACCAATAATGTTTCAGATTTCATTGCTTTTCAAAAGTATATAGATTCGATTTTTAACAGTTCCTACTTTACACGAATGCCCAAAAATCTCCGAAGATATTTCGTTATCTTTGGTAGAACATTCCATTTAAGTCCAGACTGTCCAGCCAAATAATTCCATCCCTAATTTCATTATAAATGTTTGACGAAGAAAATATCAAAGTTAAAATGACAGATGTAAACAAATCTAGGAATGAAGTTGAAGTTTGGTGGAAACCGACTAATGAAACTATTGAGGAAGTCTTAGAAAAGAGGAATGTAAGGCCAACGGCCATGCGGCTCTTGATATTTCGATTTCTTCTGGATAAAAAAGCAGCTGTCAGCCTCGGCAATATTGAGGAATATTTCGATAATTGTGAACGTACTACCCTTTACAGAACTTTAAAAACCTTTGAGGAAAACGGTATCGTTCACCAGATAGATGATGGTACTGGGATTTCTAAATATGCTCTTTGTGAACCTGGTTGTAATTGCCAAATTGAGCAGGATTTACATTTGCATTTTCACTGCACACAATGCAACGAAACAGTTTGTCTTACCCAATATAAAATTCCCCATATCAGCCTTCCCGAAGGATATAAAGCCGAGGATGTAAATTTGGTGGTAAAGGGAGTCTGTGAAAAATGTAGTTCTCTTTAAGTTGAAGTTATCCCTTTTGGAATTTGGCCCTTTGTCTGCGCCTGCCTGCCCAGGCACGAAGGCAGGCTCAGCGTGAAAGATGGGTTATTTGTTAATTTTAGATTTATCCCAGGTGCCTGAGTGTTTTGAAGGCCCGGAAAATAGTTGAATGATGCTTGTAAACTTTTTAAGCTTTCAAAATGTATCGATGGCTGGAATTTGGAATTTATCCTTTTTTTGGAATTTACAACGGAATATTCCCATGCTTCCTATTCGGCCTAGTCACTTCCTTAGTTTCCAACATTGCAAAGGCTTTCAGTAACTTCCGTCGCGTTTCGCGTGGTTGGATTACTTCATCTATAAAACCACGTTGCGCTGCTTTAAAGGGATTGGCAAATTTCTCGGCATATTCCGCTTCTTTTTCGGAAAGTTTTAGTGCGGGATCTTCTGCTTCGGCAATTTCTTTTCTGAAAATAATCTCACTAGCCCCTTTTGCACCCATCACGGCAATTTCTGCTGTGGGCCAGGCATAATTCATGTCGGCGCCAATGTGCTTACTGTTCATCACATCATAAGCGCCTCCATAAGCCTTTCTAGTAATTACAGTTACCCGTGGCACCGTGGCTTCGCTCAAAGCATAGAGTAATTTTGCGCCATTAAGGATAATTCCATTCCATTCTTGATCGGTTCCGGGCAAGAATCCAGGTACATCGACCAAAACTAACAACGGAATATTAAAACAATCGCAAAATCGAGTAAAACGTGCACCCTTTTTAGAGCTATCTACGTCAAGGACACCCGCGAGGCTCATGGGTTGGTTTGCGACAATGCCGATACTTCTTCCACCAAGCCTTGCAAACCCGACTATAATATTATCCGCATAATCTTTATGCACTTCAAAAAAGGAACCTTCATCTATTGTTCCTTTTATTACATCGTGCATATCATAAGGTTTGTTAGCCGATTCGGGGACAATAGTTTCCAACTCTTCTCGATATTCTTCTTGTATATCATACGGAAGCTTTTCCGTGACCAATTTGTTGTTCTGGGGAAGGTAACTTAATAATGTTTTTACCTGTTCCAAGCAAACAATATCGTTCGCAGCGGTGAAATGGGTTACCCCACTTTTGGTAGCATGCGCTCTCGCTCCTCCAAGCTCTTCGGAAGTGACGGTCTCATTGGTTACAGTTTTCACTACATTGGGTCCTGTAACAAACATATAGCTGCTGTCTTGGACCATTAAAGTGAAATCGGTCATGGCCGGGGAATAAACAGCACCTCCGGCACAAGGTCCCATAATAGCAGAAATTTGAGGGATCACGCCCGAAGCTTGCACATTTCTATAAAATATATCGGCATAACCACCCAAAGAACGTACTCCTTCTTGGATTCGCGCTCCACCAGAATCATTCAACCCAATTATGGGAGCGCCAACGCTGACGGCGTGGTCCATCACTTTACATATTTTCTCGGCATGGGTTTCAGAAAGTGCCCCTCCGAAGACAGTGAAATCCTGTGCGAAAATATAAACCAAGCGACCATTGATGGTTCCATATCCCGTAACCACGCCATCGCCATAATAGATTTCCTCTTGCATATCGAAATCCGTGGTACGGTGAGTGACGAGGATACCCATTTCTTCAAAAGAGCCTTCGTCTAAAAGATATTCAACGCGTTCCCGAGCTGTTAGTTTTTTCTTTTCGTGTTGTTTCGCAATTCGTTTTGATCCGCCGCCTAGTTTTGCTTCGGAAATCATTTCGTGGAGTTTCTTATTGTTGTCGGTCATAGTAATTCTATTAAAACCCCAAACTTGTCCGCCGAAGCTTTTTAGCATTGGTGGAAAACTTTGGGGTTTTGTTTGCTATTTCGGTAATCGAAGTTTTCTCGAATCTTTTAGATATTGTTTTAAAGCAATTAAAGCAGCAATTTTGGCCTCTTCTTCATTATTCGCTTTTACTTTTTCTTCTGAATAATATTTTTTCACAAAATTGGTATCGAAATTTCCACTGCGGAAGGCTTCATTTTTAAAAACAAATTTTCCGAAAGAAAGAGTTGTGCTAACCCCTTCAACATCGTAAGCGGAGATGGCTTCCAACATCAATTGTATCGCTTGGTTTCGGGTTTCGCCATAGACAATTAATTTTGATAACATTGGGTCATAATGGATTGGAACCTGCATTCCTTCGGTAAACCCATCGTCCACTCTAATGTTTTTACCGCTGGGAGGCCGATATACTTCAAGTTTTCCTACGCTGGGCATAAAATTATTTAAGGGATCCTCGGCATATACCCGGAGTTCAAAAGCGTGGCCGGTGATTTTCAAATCTTCCTGTGCAAAGGATAGCTTTTCGTCATTGGCAATTTTTATTTGTTGTTCCACTAAATCCAATCCCGTAATCAGTTCAGTAACGGGATGCTCTACTTGCAAGCGGGTATTCATTTCAAGGAAATAGAAATGGAGGTTCTCGTCCAATAGAAATTCCACGGTTCCGGCTCCCACATAACGGCAGGATTTAGCCACTTTTACGGCTGCATCGCCCATTTTCTTTCGTAGTTGGGGATCTAGAACTGAGGAAGGAGCTTCTTCAACAACCTTTTGGTGTCGGCGTTGGATGCTGCATTCCCGTTCAAATAGATGTAGGGTATTTCCGTGGTTGTCGGCCAATATCTGAATTTCGATATGTCTCGGGGAAGTGACGTATTTTTCAATAAAAACAGACCCGTCGCCAAAAGCATTTTCAGCTTCGCTGATGGCGCGCTTCATCTGTTCTTCAAATTCCTTTGCGTTTTCTACAATGCGCATTCCTTTTCCACCTCCACCAGCGGAAGCCTTGATGAGGATTGGGAAACCGATTTCTTCAGCGATTTTCTTAGCGGAATTTACATCTGTAATAGCTTCGTCTGTTCCTGGGACCATTGGAATGCCATACTTTTTCACGGTTTCCTTTGCGGCCAATTTACTCCCCATAATTCGGATGGCATGCGATTTTGGACCAATGAAAATCATTTCGCTCTTTTCTACCTGTTCGGCGTATTCAGCGTTTTCACTTAAAAAACCATAACCTGGGTGGATGGCATCAACATTTAATTCCTTTGCCAACTTAATAATCTTGTCGCCCAATAAATAAGATTCATTTGAGGGTGGAGGGCCAATGCATATTGCTTCATCAGCGAACTTTACATGAGGTGAGTCCCTATCTGCTTCCGAGTAAATTGCAACCGTAGCAATTCCCATTTTGCGGGCAGTCTTCATAATCCGAAGTGCGATTTCGCCACGATTGGCAATCAATATCTTTTTAATCATTTTTTTGGAATTCAATTAGCAATTTTCCTTTATCGACTGTTTCTCCTTTGGCAATGTTGACGGACTTTATTATGCCATCGCGTGGGGCGGTAAGTGCATTCTCCATTTTCATGGCCTCCAATACACACAGAAAATCTCCTTGCTTCACTTCATTTCCCTCTTCAACATTTACCTCAAGGATGATTCCCGGCATAGGAGCTAGGATTTCATCTTCAACAGATGTGGTTCCCAGTGAAAGCCCCATTTTTTTTATCAATTGGGCCAATGGAGTTTCAATATTCACATTGTAGGTACTGCCGTTTATCTTGACGGTATAATTTCTCTCTATAAAATCCTCGTCCAATACTTCGGCAGAAAAGGATTGCCTATTGTGAAGAATGTGAATCTTCTCTCTTTTCCCTCCAATCCCTACTTCTGAGAAATTCAGTTGATTTAAATTGGTGGCCTCCTCAATTCCAAGATCGAATTGATAATTTCCATCCACTATAACGCGGTAATGCTCTTCCATCCATTAAAATTTTTATAAAGATAAGATTTGTTTAAGGTACGGACAAAGGAGAAATGCACTTGATAATGAAAAACCAATGTAATTGGACAATATTCCAATAGGATTAAAAAACTTTGCAAAAGGAATTTTCTTGGAATACATTATTTAATAATTTCGATATTACCTGGATTTGGGTTGAACTAATTTGATATTTATAAAATATGCTTGCGATGGTTAGAGATGAAAAATATATGGAAAAATGCCTGCAATTGGCGGAACTAGCTTTGGCCAATGGTGATCCGCCAGTGGGGGCGGTTCTGGTTTTCGAAGATGCGATTATTGGAGAAGGCATAGAATCTGGAAAAAGTAGTGGCGATATAACAAACCATGCCGAAATTATGGCAATTCGAGATGCCATCGCAAATGGATATTTAAAGGAATTATCACAGGCCGCACTTTATACTACCCATGAACCTTGCATTATGTGTTCCTATCTTATCCGGCACCACAGGATCCCCCGTATTATTTTCGGTAAGTCGGTGCCCTTTGTCGGTGGATTCACTTCGACTTTTGGAGTGCTTTCTACTGAAGAAGTCCCCAAGTGGGGCAGGAGACCAGAAGTGATTTCCGGTATTTGTGAAACCGCGTGCGATCGGCTGAACGAAAGGTTTCGGCAATAGCTTTTTTTTTTTAAGGTTTTCTCCTATTTTCCTTTGGGGAAAAATCCCCTGGTGCTAGGTGTTTTTTCCTGAATATTCATTTTGAAAATTCTTATTGCCTTGTTTTTAGTAAATTCGTGCTCACTAATAACTTTAAAATCATTTTCATTTATGTCTAAACCTAAAAGTTGTATAACGGTTGCTGAAGCACGAGAGTTCCATGACAATTGGTTAAAAACCCGTGCCGTATTTATTGAAAAAGAACTCGGTGCTACCGATTCTTGTGAGTTTCTCTTCAGTGTGGATGAACTCCAAAAGTTTTTGGATTATGTAAAAGCTGGCACGAAAAAGCACGAGCCAGGAATTCGAGTATATCTGGCTGCTTATAGCACGGATAAATCTGAAAAAGCTACCGTGTTTTTGGCTCCTACCCTCGGGATACAAGCTGGTTCGGAAAATAATTATGATTTAGAGCCTTTGAATAAAAGTGTTCAAGGTTGGCCACCAAAAAATTATTAAAGTTTGCAACTCACCGATTTTTGGATTTATGCATTACCTGGAATCTTTTTGGAGATTTCGGCTGCTTTAGTGGGTACATACTATTTAAAAAAAGGGGAGACTCCAGTTTAAGAACACCAATTATTTGGTGTTATTTCTATGGTTTACCGTCCTTCTTGAAACCCTAGGATGTTATGCTCCCATAGCCTACTTTTCCGATTACAAGTATTTCGCATTTGTAGTGGGTACTCCGTTTGAGAACAATTTCTGGTTGTTCAACTTGTACGGTCTCACAAACTTTTCGTTTTTCGCCTTTTATTTTATTTCTTTTTTGAAAAATAAATATTGGAGAAATATTTTCAAATTATTGATAGGGAGCTTTATTGTTATTGCGGGTATCGTTATGACAACTACAGGGTCATTTTTTAAGGAGCCTTCGCGATTTGTGGCAATTGTGGGGACTATGCTTCTGTTTGTAGGTGTTGTGTTGTTCTATTTCGAATTGCTAAGAAGCAATATATTATTACAAGTCAAGAGATTTCTTCCGTTTTACGTTTCGGTAGGAGTTCTTGTCTTTAATTTATGTATTACACCTATAGACATATTATCCCAGTATTTTAGTGTAGCGGATGGGAATGAATTATTCGTTAAATTGCACCTCAATGTGTTATTGTTCGCAAATATATTTATGTACAGTACCTTCATATTTGGTTTTATAATATGCTCCAGAAAGAAGAAATCCTATTAATAGTGTACTTCATAACCACGATTTTTCTGTTGGTACTGTTTGTAGTGGTTTTTTTTATAGCTTTTTTGAGACGAAAAAATATTTTCCTTAAAGAACGTTTTGAGGCAGAGCAGAGCTACCAGAAGGAATTGGTCAAGTCACAAATTGAAATCCAGGAACAGACCCTTAAAAACATTGCGTGGGAACTTCACGACAATGTGGGCCAGTTGTTGTCCGTAGCGAATATGCAATTGAATGTTTTGAAACAGACTGTGCCAAAATCCTATCACGAACAAATAAAGGAAACACGTGATATGGTGCAGAAGAGCGTTCAGGAAATTAGGTCACTTTCCAAGGTTCTTAACAATGAAGTTGTCTTGAAAAATGGATTTATATCCTCCTTAGAAGTCGAACTGGACAGATTTAATCGTTTAGGGTATTTGGACGCTTCGTTAAAAATTATGGGAGATATTGTGCCCATCAAGAATTCTTCGGAAATCATCATTTTCCGAATCCTGCAAGAATTTCTTTCCAATGTGATTAAGCACGCCAAAGCGTCAAAATTATTTGTATGTTTGGAGTATAAGGAAAATTTCCTTGAAATTACTGCGACAGATGATGGAGTGGGCTTTGACCCATCTCTTAAAACTAGCAGTTCAGGAATGGAAACAATGAAAAGTCGTGCTGTTCTTTTGAACGCTCCCTTTTCGATAATTTCCGAAAAAGGAAAGGGAACTCAATTATTTTTGAAATACCACTATAGCCATGCAAGATGAACCATCAAAATATAAAATTGCAATAGTTGATGACCATGCTCTTTTTGCGGGATCTCTGGAAAAGCTAATCAATTCATTTCCAAAATTTGTCACTATTTTTCATCTTAGAAACGGTCTCGAGCTTCAAAAGAAACTCGGCGAAGAAGATGTGGTTCCAGATATTATTTTGGTAGATATCAATATGCCGGTAATGAATGGCTTTGAGACGGCTGAATGGCTTTCTCTTAAGCATCCAAATATTAAGTTCCTTGCTTTGACAATGGATGATGATGAGATGAATGTTCTGAAAATGCTCCGCCTTGGGGCAAAAGGATACCTATTGAAGGACATTGAACCAGACGACCTTAATTATGCCTTGAATGAAGTTGTGGAAAAGGGATATTTCCACTCTCAAAATGTTTCCCAGGCTCTTCTTCACTCGTTGGAACAACCTAAAGATGATAACGTGATGAATTTTAAAAAGAACGAGATCACCTTTATTGAATTGGCTTCCTCCGAGATGACATATAAGGAAATAGCAGAAGTAATGAACCTAAGTCCAAAGACAATAGATGGTTATCGTCAGGACCTTTTTGATAGACTGGACATTAAGAATAGGGTAGGATTAGTAGTATACGCTTTAAAGAATAATATTATAAAACTCTAATCACAAGCTTTCCAAAGAGGATCTTCCGGACAAGGAGCTTCAAAAATTATTTCTTCTTTTAAAACAGGGTGAATCAATTTTAGTCTTTTGGCGTGTAGATGAATACTGCCGTCGGGGTTACTTCGGTCAAAACCATATTTTAGATCTCCCTTTATTGGACTGCCAATAGCGGAGAGTTGGGATCTAATTTGATGATGTCTTCCAGTTTCAAGAATTATTTCCAGCAAACAATAATTATTCAGTTGTTTGAGGATTTTATAATGAAGTATTGCCTTTTTGCTCTCAGGCACTTCTTTGATATGAGCATAAGACTTGTTCTGTTTCGGATTTCTTTTTAAATAATGAATCAAAGTAGCTTCTTCTTCAGAAGGGGTGTTTTTCACTATTGCCCAATATATTTTTTCAGTCTCTCTTTCCGAGAACATCTTGTTTAATCGTGTTAAAGCTTTGGATGTCTTTGCAAAAACCACGATCCCGCTGGTTGGACGGTCCAACCGGTGGACTACACCAAGAAAAACGGCCCCTGGCTTATTGTATTTTTCGGCAATGTATTCCTTTACCACTTCCGAAAGGGGTAGATCCCCCGTCTTATCTCCCTGAACAATATCTCCCGGACGTTTGTTAATGACAATCAAATGATTGTCCTCATACAAAATCTGAAGATTATCCTTGGTGCTATGGATTATGGAGTTTGAGATTTGGGATTCGTTAATTTGGGATTCGTTAAATCGTGATTCGTTAATTCAGGGATTCGTTAAATCGTGATTCGTTAATTCAGGGATTCGAAAATTCGTTAATCGTTAATCGTTAATCGTATATCGAATATCGTCAATCCTTGTTATTTGGAATTTGGAATTTGTTGTTTCCCTTAATATTGCTCCCCTTCATTCGGGAAATCGCCACTCTTTACATCTGCACTGTATTGGGTAAATGCACTTTTCATTTCGGTATATAAATCCAAGTACCTTCTCAGAAAACGTGGATTAAATTCGTGGGTCATTCCCAGCATATCGTGAGTTACTAATACTTGACCATCGACTCCTTGACCTGCGCCAATTCCGATTACGGGAATGCTGATTTTTTCGGCCACTTCTTGGGCAAGTTTGGCAGGAACTTTTTCCAAAACCAATGCAAAACAACCTATTCTTTCAAGTAAAATGGCATCTTGAATCAATTGATCCGCCTCTTCCTCTTCCTTTGCGCGAACGGTGTAGGTTCCAAATTTATAGATGGATTGTGGCGTTAAACCCAAATGGCCCATTACAGGAATGCCAGCGTTGAGAATCCGTTTGATGGACTCTTTTATTTCTTTTCCTCCTTCAAGTTTGACGGCGTGACCACCGCTTTCTTTCATGATCCTAATGGCCGATCTTAGTGCTTCCTTAGGGTCGCTTTGGTAACTTCCAAAAGGAAGATCGACCACAACCAAGCTTCGTTCAATGGCCCTAACAACCGAGGCGGCATGATAGATCATTTGATCCAAGGTTATTGGCAGTGTTGTTTCGTGTCCGGCCATAACGTTACTGGCCGAATCGCCCACTAAAATAACATCGATTCCTGCGCTATCTACAATCTTGGCCATTGTAAAATCGTAGGCGGTGAGCATAGAAATCTTTTCACCTTTCTTTTTCATATCCACCAAGGTTTTGGTGGTAATTCTTTTGTATTCTTTTTTGGCTACGGACATATTTTAGAGCTTGAATTAATTTGTAAAAATACTAATTTTGGATTGGAAGCTAGTGGTTTTTTGTGATTTGAAGCGACTGGATGCTATCTTTCTGTAATAGAATGCTTCATCAGAAAATACATCTGCGAAATTATAAGGCTTAGAGAATTGCTAATAGTTAGCAATCGCTAATATTCACTTGGACGGCCAAACCACCTTCACTTGTTTCCTTATATTTTGAGGTCATATCCTTTGCCGTCTCCCACATCGTTGCCACAACCTTATCCAGTGGTACCTTTGCTTTGCTGGGATCGCCATTAAGAGCCATTTCACAAGCATTGATTGCTTTTATGGCTCCCATAGCATTTCGCTCAATGCAGGGAATTTGAACCAAGCCCGCAATAGGGTCGCAGGTGAGTCCAAGGTGATGTTCCATTGCGATTTCGCTAGCCATCAAGCATTGTTCTGGAGTGCCACCCATCAACTCACACAAAGCTCCTGCAGCCATGGAGGAAGATACTCCTATCTCTGCTTGGCATCCACCCATTGCGGCCGAAATAGTTGCTCCTTTTTTAAAGATGCTTCCAATTTCGCCAGAGGTAAGTAAAAATTTGCGGACATCATCAAAATCGGCATCGTGATTTTCAATTACCAAATAATACATAATTACAGCGGGAATCACACCGGCGCTGCCATTTGTTGGCGCGGTTACCACTCGTCCTAAAGATGCATTGACTTCGTTTACCGCAAGAGCGAAACAGGAAACCCACTTCAATATCTGTCGGAACTTTACCTCGGTATTGCGTATTTCCGCAATCCATTCTTCGGCATTGCTGTATTTGGAACTGCAAATAAGATTCTTGTTCATATCGAAAGCCCTTCGCGTAACATTCAGACCTCCTGGTAGGATGCCTTCGGTATGACAGCCGATATACATCGAATCGAGCATTACATCCCATATTTCCTTTAAACCCTGATTGATTTCTGCTTCACTGCGGAGGGATTTTTCGTTTTCAAGAACAATCTCCCAAATATTTTTCTTCTCGTTTTTGCAGTACTCAAGTAATTCTGTTGCCTTTTCAATGGGAAAAGGAAAATGGGAAAATTTCTCCATTTTTATCTTCTCCATTTTTCGTTCTTCCTTGACCACAAAACCACCACCAATGGAATAAAAAGAATCGGACTCGATTGAACCGTCTTCCAAGGTGGCATGAAACGTCATTCCGTTTGGGTGGAATTCCAAAAACTTTCTGTTGAAGATTATATTTTCCTTGGGAAAAAAGACAATTTCCCGTTCGCCGTTCAGTTTCAATTTGTTTTCTGAAGTAATGAATTCGACTTCCCTTTCAATATTTTCAATTGGAAAAGTTACCGGATCAAAACCTGATAATCCGAGCATTACGGCAATATCGGTAGCATGTCCCTTTCCAGTTAGAGAAAGAGAGCCATAGAGATCCACCGAAATTCCGACAACTTTATTGAACTGTTTCTTTTCTTTCAACTCATCTATCCATCGTAAAGCGGCGCGCCAAGGCCCCAAAGTATGGGAGCTCGAAGGTCCAACTCCAATAGACAACATATCAAAAACACTGATGCTTTCCATTTGATTTTTCTTTAAAAAACAAAGATAGCACCTTATTTAGTTATGAATGATTATCGATTGACGAATTACGATTGACGATTAACGATTGACGATTACTTCACCGATCACCATTCGTTAATTCGATCCCCAAATGTAAAGAGCCACGAATCCACAAATAAAGAGATAGAAAGATTCTTGAATTTGCGGTGTTTTAATGGAGCAATTTTATTTTTGACTACTGACCAACTACCAACTACCAACTACCAACTACCAACTACCGTCTACCGTCTACCGTCTACCGTCTACCGACTACCGACTACCGACTACCGACTACCGACTACCGACCAACTACCAACTACCGTCTACCGTCTACCAACTACCAACTCCCCTCACCTCCTCCTATTCGGCAACAACGGTGGTGGCTCTCCTGAAAATGGATTCCACCGACTGATGCTTTTGGCTTCCATTCCTGCGGCCCGCATTACGGCACGGTCGCCATAGCGCTCGCGCATTTTGTCCATGGCGTGATACAGGTTTACGACTTTTTCATTGTCATCAAATAAATCGATTTGATAACCACCTTCCACCAAATGACTGAATTTCACACCCACCATCCGAACCAATAATCTTCTTTGATAAAGTTTTCGGTAGAGTTCCATAATCACGGGAATGATTTTATGGTCCGCCGAACTGTAAGGTATTTTTCGCTGCATGCTATAAGTCTGAAAATCGGAATAGCGGATTTTGAATGAAACACAGGCTGTAAGCTTATTGCCTCGTCGCAATTGGAACACCAAATTTTCTGCCATTGCCAGGATGATGCCTTGGAGTTTCTTTACATCGGTAGTGTCCCGATCAAAAGAACGTTCGGTGGAAATGGATTTGCGCTCGGTGTATTGTACCACCGGTGTGTTATCTATGCCATTGGCCTTTTGCCAGATGGTCTGTCCGTTTTTTCCAAAGACTTTGGACATCATTTCCATCGGCATTTCCTGGACGGTCTTTATCTGTTTTATTCCCAAATCACAAAAAGTGCGGTAGGTTGCTTCGCCCACCATTGGGATTTTGTTGACGGGTAGGGGAGAAAGAAATGGTTTTTCGGTTCCTTTGTGGATAGATAACTGATTGTTGGGTTTTGCCTCGCCAGTTGCTATTTTTGAAACCGTTTTATTGGCCGAAAGTCCGAAAGAAATAGGCAGTCCGGTTTCTTTCATAATGCGCTGTCGCAATTCCGAAGCCAATTTTTCACAGCCAAAAAACTTGTCCATTCCCGTTAGATCGATATAGAATTCATCGACTGAGGATTTTTCGTATAAGGGAACACTTTCCTTGATTACATCGGTGACCGCTTCCGAAAATTTACTGTAGGTTCCCGCATCTCCGCGAACTACAACAGCTTCGGGACATAACTGTCGTGCCATTTTCATGGGCATGGCCGAATGGATACCGAATTTACGTGCTTCATAACTACAGGAAGCCACAACGCCACGATCACTCGTGCCACCAATAAGAACTGGTTTGCCGATGAGCTTACTATCCAACAAGCGTTCACAGGACACAAAAAAAGTATCTAGATCCATGTGCACTATGTTTCGGTTGTCGTTCATTGGTTCTTTTTTCGGTTTTAATTTCTGTACAAATTAAATGGAATCTGTCCATAAAAAAAAGAAATTTGGAAACAATTTTGGAAATATTCCAATATAAAGATTGAAGTTTAATAGGCCTTTTAGAAACTATATAAGTACGAATTATTGCTGAGGCAATATCTCCTTTTTGATGCTTTTTAATTGATTTATATCTTATAATTATCTATCTATCAATTATTAATGTTTATAAAGAATGGTGATAACCATGATAAAAGAAATATAATGGATCTGATGTTGATATTTTAATTCTATATTGCGGAGTGGTCAAATAAGATAAAAAATGGATTATATCCAAGGCAATTAGCTAGAGTTTCTTAGATTTAAAAGTTTGATAGGATTTTAGTCTTATTGCCCCTATATTTGTTGCCAGAAACTATTTAGGGATAAAAAGACCTTAAATTCGGTGCATGTCATATCTGGTATAGAATTATGGGCACTGTTCTTTATTGTCCGTTATCTGTATCCGAAATATGAAACCGAGCGAAAATGGGTGAAACGGGGATTCGTTTCCTTTAATATTGCTCTTTTTCTTTTCTGTGCTTCTTTATTTGCTGCGGGCGTCAAAAGAAGTTATTGGATGTATATTTCAAAAGACAGTTCCTTTTCTGAAATGCAAGATACAATGGTGCCATATTATATTTCGTTTTTCATCTTCGGAATTGGGATTTTCGTCTCCCTTTTAATGGTGGCGCTTCCAATATTCAAATTGCTCTTACTGAAGATCAGAGATGAAAAATAATGAAGGCTATGATTAATACCGATTATGATTTTAAATGTCGCATAAATGCTCCTTAAAATCTATATCGGCATTATACCTAAAAAGAATAAACACGGCATTATATAATTAAAATGGTATAATATCATTACAATTAATGGCCTCAAAATCTAACTTTGAAATTTTTAAATGATGTTGAATACTATGAACTTAGTGGAAATGGATACAATGCTAAAGAAAGAAATGATCTTAGCTGAAAGGATTACAGCGCTTAAGAAAGAAAAGAATGCCGTTATCTTGGCGCACTATTATCAGGTTCCCGAAATTCAGGAAGTGGCCGACTATGTGGGCGACAGTTTAGGTCTTTCCCAAAAGGCCGCGGAAACCGACGCGGAAATTATCGTGTTTGCAGGAGTTCATTTTATGGCTGAAACCGCCAAAATATTGAATCCGAATAAAAAAGTATTGTTACCTGATATGCTGGCAGGTTGCTCTCTGGCAGATTCCTGCCCTGCGGATAAATTTGGAAAACTGGTGGCGGAACATCCAGACCATACCGTGATTACTTATGTAAATTGTTCTGCGGAAGTAAAAGCCTTGAGTGATATTATCTGTACTTCCTCAAATGCAGAAAAGATCGTGAATTCCATTCCGAAAGATGTTCCGATTATTTTTGCACCTGATAAAAATCTGGGAAAATATATCCAAAAGAAAACCGGTAGGAAAATGTTGCTCTGGGACGGTGCGTGCATTGTGCACGAAGCTTTTTCCATTGAAAAACTGTTGAAATTGTATCAGGAACATCCTGATTCAATCATCATTGCGCATCCCGAATCGGAAGCACATATTTTGGAAACTGCCACTTATATAGGTTCTACTGCAGGAATGATTGATTATGTAAAAAAGAATCCTTCTAAAAAATTCATTGTTGCCACCGAAGCTGGTATTCTCCATAAAATGCAACAGGAGGTGCCGGAAGCTATTTTGATTCCAGCACCCGCGGAAGAGGATAATACCTGTGCGTGCAGCGAATGTGCCTTTATGAAAATGAATACCCTTCAAAAACTATATGATTGCTTGCTCAATGAAACTCCCTTTATCGAGGTTTCGGAAGAAGTCCGAAAAAAGGCAATTGTGCCAATCGAGCGAATGCTTGAATTATCAAAATAATGATGAAAACAAATTTTTTGATCATCGGATCAGGAGCGGCGGGATTGACGCTTGCAGTAAAACTTGCGGAGAAATTTCCAAAGAAAAGGATCACAGTCGTCACCAAAGCCCATCAATCGGAATCCAATACCAAATATGCACAAGGGGGAGTTGCAGCAGTTTTCGATTTAAAGGAAGATTCCTATCAAAAGCACATTGACGACACGTTGCGTGCGGGAGATGGGCTTTGCGATAGGGAAGTAGTAGAAATGGTCATTAAAGAAGGGCCAATTCGCCTAAGGGAATTAATGGAATGGGGTGCCAATTTTGATACGGACGCAAAGGGAAAACTTACCTTGGGCAGGGAGGGAGGCCATTCAAAATTTAGGGTAATCCATCATAAGGATACTACCGGGAACGAAATTGAACGCGCACTTTTGGAACGAACTGGACAGCTTCAAAATATTACGCTCCTCGCACATCATTTTGCTATCGATTTGATTACGGAACACCATTTCCCCGAAATAAAGACCGAAGAGATTTCTTGTTATGGAGCTTATGTTTTGGATCAGATTTCGGGAAGTATCCTTGCTATAAAAGCAGACTGTACCACCTTGGCGTCGGGAGGGATGGGCAGGGTTTATGGACACACCACCAATCCCGCGGTTGCTACTGGTGATGGCATTGCCATGGCCTATCGTGCAACCGCTCGAATCGAGAATATGGAGTTTATCCAATTCCATCCTACGGCACTTTACGACGGAAAAAACGAATCTTCATTTTTAATTTCCGAGGCCGTACGTGGTTTTGGAGCTTTTCTTCGAAACAAAAAGGGAGAACGGTTTATGTTGGATTACGACAACCGGGGAGAATTGGCTTCGCGGGATATTGTTTCGCGGGCAATTGATTCTGAAATGAAGAAATCAGGTGAAGATTGTGTTTATCTAGATTGTAACCATCTTGATATCGATGAACTTAAGAAACATTTTCCCAACATATACGAAACCTGTCTATTGAAAAATATAGATTTGGAGAAGGATTGGATTCCGGTTGTACCAGCCGCACATTACTTATGTGGTGGGGTAATGGTAGATATGGATGGAAAAACGTCGCTGAAAAATCTTTTTGCCTGTGGGGAATGTTCGCATACCGGTTTGCACGGCGCCAATAGATTGGCTTCCAATTCATTGCTGGAGGCTTTGGTGTATGCCGACCGAATTTATAAATACCTCAGTAAGAACCTGCCTTCCAGAACGACTATATCTATCAAAGAGTGGGATGATAATGGAACGGTTATGTTGAGCGGCTCTGAAATCCTTCAGCAGAAAACCTTGGAACTACAACAGTTAATGCGAAGATATGCAGGAGTTCTCCGGAACAATGCTGATTTAAAGGAAGCTTCTATTCAACTTGAAAAACTATATTTTGAAACAGAAAATCTATATCAGAAACACAAGTTGAACACCACGCTTTGCCAGCTTCGAAATATGGTAAATGTGGCACATTTGATAATTCAGCAGTCACTTATCAGAAAGGAAAATCGGGGTGGATATTTTAATGAAGATTACAGTTTAGAAGATAAAAATAGACCTAAGACGATAAGACATAGGACATAAGGCAAATTGATAATGAAATATCTTAATTTGCAAAAATTGATACATTAATATACCTGAATACCTGTGCATTTTGATTATAATTAAAAATAAATGAATAAAATCTTTGTTTTTTATCTCCCCTGAAAGCAATCGGGACTAAAGTATGAAATTAAGATTTGGACGATAACCCTTTAGATACTATCTAAAAGAGAAGAATGAAAAAACGTGATTTAATTTTAAAAACGTAGCCAGGCTCCCTTTAGGGCGGGGGTAGTTCTGACCCCCGCCCCCTAAAGGGGAGAATGATAGTTTGGATTTAAACCAGCAGTACAATTCAGACATACATGGGCGGGGGGAAATTTGCGATTCGAGTTCTAAAAGGGAAGAATGAAGAAACGTCATTTCATCTTAAAAAACGGAGCCAGGCTCCATTTTAGGGCGGGGGTAGTTCTGACCCCCGCCCCCTAAAGGGGAGAATGATAGTTTGGATTTAAACCAGCAGTACAATTCAGACATACATGGGCGGGGGGCTATTTGCGATTCGAGTTTTAAAAGGGAGGAATGAAGAAACGTGATTTCATTTTTAAAACGAATCCAGGCTCCCTTTAGGGGGCGGGGGGAAAATATGGAACTAGAATTCTAAAAGGAGAGAATGAAAAAAACGTCATTTCATTTTAAAAACGTATCCAGGCTCCCTTTATGGCGGGGGAAATTTGGGACTCCATTTTTAAATGGAAAAAATAAAAAAACGTGATTACATTTTAAAAGCGAGTCCAAACTCCCTTTAAAGTTTCAACTTCCGATCCTTGAATTCTAAATTTAATCCACAATAACAACATAAATTTAAATTGAGCTTAAAAAAAATAAAAGAAACACTATGAAAACATTAATAGAAAAATCGATTAACAAAGGAATGGATTATGCACAGTACAAACTACTTTTCAAGCAATTGGTTGAGGAGGAAAGAACTACTGGCGAACAAACACAAGAGAAAATCGATTACACAAAATTGAATTTTAGTCGTACTAAAAGGTTGGACAAAACCGCTCAAATTCCAGAACAGAATATAGCCGATTTCAAAAATATTCCAAACAAACAAACTTGGCTGGTGATCAGTGAACCTTGGTGCGGGGATGCGGCCCAAACGCTTCCTTTCTTAAACAAGATAGCTCAACTTTCTAAAAATATCGATTTAAGAATTGTGCTTCGTGACGAAAGCCCAGAGCTGATGGATCAGTTTTTAACCCATGGCTCTCAATCCATTCCAATCGTTATTATGGTTGATGAAGATATGAATGTGCTTCAAACCTTTGGGCCACGTTCAAAAGCTGCGACAAAATTGGTAAATGATTATAAAACCAAGCATGGTAAAATCGATGATGCTTTTAAGGAAATGATCCAGGTTTGGTACAATAATGATAAGGGTATTTCTATTGTTAATGATGTTTTAGAAACCTTGGGAGTTAATGTTTGATTAACTTAAAGAAAACTTCACAGTTGAGCGTAGAAGTTTCTAAACTTTATTACATTGGAATTGGCCTCCACTATTTCCGCCATTCCCAATATATTATTTTTTTCATGGATTAAGGATTTGAGAAATATCTTAGAGAAAGAAGGCCCATTCCTTTAGGAATAGAATTCTAAAAAGGGAAGAATGAAGAGACGTCGTTTCATTTTACAGACGGATCCAGGCTCCCTTTAGGGCGGGGGGAAATTTACGATTCGAGTTCTAAAAGGGAAGAATGAAGAGACGTCATTTCATTTTACAGACGGATCCAGGCTCCCTTTAGGGCGGGGGGAAATTTACGATTCGAGTTCTAAAAGGGAAGAATGAAGAGACGTCATTTCATTTTACAGACGGATCCAGGCTCCCTTTAGGGCGGGGGGAAATTTACGATTCGAGTTCTAAAAGGGAAGAATGAAGAGACGTCATTTCATTTTACAGACGGATCCAGGCTCCCTTTAGGGCGGGGGGAAATTTACGATTCGAGTTCTAAAAGGGAAGAATGAAGAGACGTCATTTCATTTTACAGACGGATACAAACTTCTTTTAGGGCGGGGGGAATTTGCGATTCGAGTTTTAAAAGGGAGGAATGAAGAAACGTCATTTCATTTTACAGACGGATCCCGGCTCCCTTTAGGGCGGGGGGGGGGGGGAAATTTGGAACTAGATATCTTTATTTCTTTATCTGCTCCTTTCACAAATCCTGTTTCCTGACCTTAGCCAATCAGTACAATTTCAGCCTTCCTTTCCATAGAGTCAAGAATTTAATCTGCCAATCCCATAGATTTATTACATCTGTTATCTATATTTGCGCCTTGGAAAGTTCGAAAGATTAAATTTTCTGAATTCTCTATTAAAAATTGAGAGAAAGTTCCAATAAAAGTCTTTCTCTTAATGTAAAAAACCAACTAATCAATGAAATCAAACTTATCGGTAGCCGTTGAGGCTGCTCTGAACGCGGGAATAGAGATATTAAAAGTCTATGAAACAGATTTTAATGTGGAAATAAAAGGAGATGATTCCCCACTCACTCTTGCCGATAACAAGGCCAATGACGTTATTAACTCCTATCTCAAGGAAACGGGTATTCCCATTATCAGCGAGGAAAACAAGCAGTTGTCCTATTCCGAAAGAAAAGATTGGAGCGTTTGCTGGATTGTTGATCCCTTAGATGGAACCAAGGAATTTATAAAACGGAATGGCGAGTTTACCGTAAATATAGCACTTGTTGAAAACGGTATTCCAAAACTCGGGGTAATCTACGTTCCCGTATCCAAAACCCTTTATTTCACTGATGGCAATCAGGCTTCAAAGAAAATAGTTCTCGATTCGGAAAGAACTCCTATTGACGAAATTTTTGATAAGGCTGCTGAAATTGGCCCACAACGAATCAACGGACTTGTTAAGATTGTAGGCAGCCGTTCGCATTTAAATAAGGACACTGAAAAATTTATTTCTGAAGTCGAGAAGGAAAGCCCTGTTGAAATAGTTTCCATGGGAAGTTCCTTGAAATTTTGTATGGTTGCCGAAGGCTTGGCCCATATCTATCCCCGATTTGCGCCTACTATGGAATGGGACACTGCCGCGGGTCAGGCAATTTGCAATGCCGTTGGGGTAGAGGTAGTTGACCAAACTACTGGTCAGCCAATGAGATACAACAAACCCAATTTATTGAACAATTATTTTATGGTTGGAAACAGGCAGCACACAACTTGAATCAAAATTTTACCTGCATTGGAAATTACTCTTTGGGGAGTTTTTTATTGATAAAAATGATTGTCCAAGTTTTTGTTATTGATATCAATAACCATAAATGAGATCGATTGGTATATGCTGGAAAAGAAAGTAATACTTTCAATTTATATTAAATTTGCAGGTTTTAAAAGCCTACTTTTTAAGTAGCATTAATAATAAGTAAAAAGAGCTAACGCAATAGAATGAAAAATACAAATTCGATAATCTCCGATGCGCCATCGGTAGCAGATGTGGATTCCCAGGTGAAAATAGCGGTGATAGGGTTAGGTTATGTCGGTCTGCCCTTGGCACGATTGTTCGCGACAAAATACCCGGTGGTGGGTTTTGATATAAACCGAAAGAGGGTTGAGGCTCTTCAAAAAGGCCATGATGGCACAAAGGAAGTATCAGATGAGGTTTTGCAAAAAGTTCTTTTACAATCCAACCCGCTAAGTCCTACTTCAAAATCCATTTCCCAAGATGTTGAAACGGTCGCTATAAATACAGGTCTGTTTTGTTCCTCTGATATTATGGACATTCAGGAATGTAATTATTTTGTGGTTACGGTTCCCACACCGGTTGACAAAAACCGACGCCCTATTTTGACTCCTTTATATG
Source organism: Aequorivita sp. (assembly GCA_034676445.1). Taxonomy (GTDB): domain Bacteria; phylum Bacteroidota; class Bacteroidia; order Flavobacteriales; family Flavobacteriaceae; genus Aequorivita. The sequence goes on along the minus strand of JAUCCE010000005.1, from coordinate 158,245 downwards.
CAGCTAGTGAAACCGTAGGTCGAGTTTTAAAGAAAGGCGATACGGTTATTTATGAATCTACGGTATATCCAGGAGTGACGGAAGATGAGTGCGTTCCCGTCTTAGAAAGAGTGAGCAACCTCTGTTTTAATGCGGATTTTTATGTTGGGTATTCTCCAGAGCGAATCAATCCGGGGGATAAGGAACATACTGTCGATAAAATTCTCAAAATTACCGCGGGTTCCACACCAGAAGCGGCGAAAAAGATCAATGAAATTTATTCATCAGTAATTACTGCTGGAACCTATATGGCTCCGAGTATAAAAGTGGCGGAAGCGGCCAAGGTAATCGAAAATTCGCAACGCGATATCAATATAGCTTTTGTAAATGAGCTTGCAAAAATCTTCAATCTTATGGGAATCGATACCCATGCCGTATTGGAAGCGGCAGGTACCAAATGGAATTTCTTGCCCTTTAAGCCCGGACTTGTAGGCGGGCATTGTATAGGGGTGGATCCGTATTATTTGGCACAAAAAGCCCAAGAATGTGGCTATCATCCCGAGATTATTTTGGCAGGCAGACGGTTGAACGATTCGATGGGCGAATATGTGGCCTCACAGGTGATAAAGTGTATGATAAAAAAGGGCGTTGCTATCAATGGAGCCGAAGTGTTGATGCTTGGAATAACATTTAAGGAGAATTGTCCCGATGTTCGCAACACAAAGATTGTTGACGTAATCTCCGCTTTGGAAGACTATGGGGTTAAAGTAAGTACTTTTGATCCTTGGGCAAATCCGGAAGAGGTTATGCACGAATATAAGATTGAATGCCATAAGGAGATGCCAGAAATGAAATTTGATGGAATTGTTCTGGGAGTGGCGCACAAAGAGTTTTTGGATTTGGATTTAGATTCTGTGAAAAAGAATTTGACAATCGTTTATGACGTGAAGGGGGTTTTGGAAGATGTTGATGGAAGGCTTTGAAGCTCGTGATTCGGGATTTGGGAATTGTGATTTGTGATTCGGGATTCGTGATTTGGACCATAATAAACGAATTCGGAATTAAGGAAATAACGGATTCCGAAAAAGAGGAAACGTGATTCGGGATTGGTGATCCCCCTACGGCGGACAAGTTCGGGATTTGGACCGCAATAAATGGATCTTGAATCAACGAAGAAACGAATTGCGAAAACGGGAATCGTGATTAGGGAATCGGGATTTGGAACGTAATTGATTATTAACGAATTAACGAAGTCACGAATTAACAAAAAAGAACATGGCTGATAATTTTGAAGAATTGCATTGTTGGCAAGCGTGTTATAATTTGAAAGTTTATTTAAAGGAAAATGTATTAAAGACACTGCCCAAATCTGAAAGATTTGAACTGCATTCACAAATGTTACGTGCAGCTCGTTCTTCAACGGCAAACATTGCCGAAGGTTGGGGCCGATATCATTTTAAAGAAACGCCAACTTTTTAAGATATTCAAGAGGTTCCATAGCGGAAATATTGGATCATAGTATTGAAGCAAAAGATTGTAATTATATAGATTTGGAAATCCTGAAAGAAATTCGAGTCCAAACAGAAAAATGTATCCAATTGATTAATGGTTACATTAGATATTTGAAAAATCAAAATGAAAAAAAATACCTTGAAGCTATTCGGAATTAAGGAAATAACGGATTCCGAAAAAGAGGAAACGTGATTAGGGAATCGGGATTCGTGATTTGGAACGTAATTGATTAATCTCGAATAATCGAATAATCGAATAATCGAATTAATGAATTAACGAAGTCACGAATCCCGAAGTAACGAATTAACGAATTAACGAATCCCGAATTAACGAAGAAAAATGAATTTACAACAATTTAAAGACTTAAAGAACAAAAAAATATTAGTAACGGGAGGCGCTGGATTCATCGGTTCTAATTTATGTGAAATATTGTTGGAACTTCAGGCCAATGTCACTTGTTTAGACAATTTTGCGACTGGTCATAGATACAATATAGCACCGTTCTTATCTAATAAAAATTTTCAATTAATTGAAGGTGATATCCGTGATTTAAAGACTTGCCAAACTGCCTGCCGAAACCAGGATTTTGTTTTGCATCAGGCGGCATTGGGCTCTGTACCCCGTTCAATCAATGATCCAATCACTTCCAATGAAGTCAATGTCGGTGGTTTCTTGAATATGTTGGTCGCTGCTCGGGATTCAGGGATTAAGCGTTTTGTGTATGCAGCCAGTAGTTCTACTTATGGCGATTCGGAAGCTCTGCCCAAGGTCGAGGATAAAATTGGGAAACCGCTTTCCCCCTATGCCATTACAAAATATGTGAACGAATTGTATGCCGATATTTTTCATACCACCTATAGTCTTGATACCATAGGATTAAGGTATTTCAATGTTTTCGGCAGGCGCCAAGACCCCAATGGAGCCTATGCTGCCGTGATCCCGCTTTTTGTAAAACAGTTTATGGCTCACGAAAGTCCCGTAATCAATGGAGATGGCAGCTATTCCCGCGATTTTACCTATATAGATAATGTCTTGCAGATGAACTTGTTGTCAATTACCACAAAAAACAAGGACGCTTTAAATCAGGTTTACAATACGGCGGTGGGAGATAGGACAACCTTGGTCCAACTTACTGCTCTGCTAAAAAAGCACCTAAGTGTCTTCGACGACAAGATAAAAGAAGTAGAGATAACCCACGGACCAAACCGAAAAGGTGATATACCTCATTCATTGGCTTCTGTGGAAAAGGCAGTTAGATTATTGAATTACAAACCAACTCACGCCATAGATGCCGGAATTGAAGTAGCGGTGAAATGGTATTGGGAGAATTTGGGGTAATGATTTTTTGAGAATAGATATATGGGTTGAAGAATTTGAAAGTTGAAATTTTGATATATTTCTTCCCTTAATTAAAAAATTGAAGAATTAATTTAGCACAAAACGAATGTTAGGCAGATCCCGTAAACGACACATTGCAAAAACAATTACCTGGAGGCTCGTTGGCACCATTGATACTATCCTGGTATCTTGGTTTATTACGGGCAATCCCTGGACTGGGCTAAAAATTGGATTGGCGGAGGTAACCACTAAAATGATTTTGTATTACCTGCACGAGCGGGTTTGGTTTAAAATTAACCTGTCTAAAGCCGGTATTATAAGGGAGAGTAGAATAAGGCACATAGCCAAAGCCTTAACGTGGAGAGGAGTGGGAACCTTGGATACTATGATGCTGGCTTGGTTTATAACCGGCAATCCATTTGCAGGTCTAAAAATTGGAATGTTCGAACTCCTGACAAAAACCATACTTTACTACTTCCACGAAAGAGCCTGGTACAAAGTTAATTACGGATTAAAGGATTGATAAAAAAATAAATAGGTAGAATGAAGAAAGGTGAAGTAATTTTACCGGCGTATCCAGCTCCCTTTAGGGCAGGGGAAATTTGCGATTCGCGCTCTAAAAGTGTAGAATGACGAAACGTGAAGTAATTTTACAGACGTATCCCAGCTCCCTTTAGGGCGGGGGGAAATCTGGAACTAGAATTCTAAAAAGGGAGAATGAAGAAAGGTGAAGTGATTTTACCGACGTAAGCTCCCTTTAGGGCGGGGTAATCTAAGAAAACAAACTGTTAAATTTGGGCAAGCATTTAGGTAATCAGTAAAAACATGGAGAAGAATATTTTTGAGCATAATTTTAATATCAAAAAAGAAGATCGAAGCGTCTTGAATAAACATCGACCTTTTTTGATTTGGTTTACTGGTCTTTCTGGATCGGGAAAATCGACAATTGCAAATGCGGTTGAGCAGGCACTTTTCAACAAAAATGTCCATACCTACTTATTGGATGGCGATAATATAAGAAAGGGAATTAACTCCAATTTATCCTTTTCGGCCGAAGATCGAACGGAAAATATTCGCAGGATAGCCGAGATTGCCAATCTGATGATTGATGCCGGATTAGTTGTATTGGCCTCTTTCGTTTCACCCTACAGAGAAGATCGTGAAAATGTAAAAAGAATTGTTGGGGATGCTAACTATATTGAGGTGTTCGTCAATACTCCAATAGAAGAATGTGAGCGACGCGACGTGAAAGGTTTGTATAAAAAGGCCAGAAAGGGAGAAATTCAAAACTTCACTGGAATTAATGCCCCTTATGAAGTACCTTTGGCCCCTGACATCGAGATTGACACCACGAAATTAAATGTAGAGGGCATTGTTGATATTATTTTAAAACAACTTTTAGGAAAAATAGAATTGATATGAATAAGTACTATTTGAATTATTTAGATGAATTGGAATCGGAAGCTATATATATTCTTCGTGAAGTATACGCCCAATTTCAAAATCCCGTAATTTTGTTTTCGGGTGGAAAAGACTCTATTCTTGTTACCCACTTGGCAAAAAAGGCGTTCTATCCTTGTAGAATTCCTTTCCCTTTACTTCACGTAGATACGGGACATAATTTCCCCGAAACAATCCAGTTTCGTGATGATTTAATTGAGGAGCTAGGGGCTCAATTAATCGTAGGCTCGGTTCAAGAAGCTATCGATAATGGAAGAGTTGCGGAAGAAAGAGGAAAAAACGCAACTAGAAATGCTCTTCAGATAACCACTCTTTTAGACGCTATAGAAGTTAATAAAATTGACTGTGCCATTGGAGGAGGAAGACGGGATGAAGAGAAAGCCCGTGCCAAGGAGCGTTTCTTTTCCCACCGAGATGATTTTGGACAATGGGACCCAAAAAACCAACGTCCTGAATTGTGGAATCTCTTGAACGGAAAATATTTTGAAGGTGAACACTTCAGAGCTTTTCCAATAAGTAATTGGACCGAAATGGATGTTTGGAACTATATTAAAAGAGAGAATATTCAAATTCCATCACTTTACCTTGCACATAAGCGAAAAGTGGTGTGGCGTAATGATTCTTGGATACCTGTCTCAGAGCATTTGAAGCTTGAAGAAAATGAGGAGGTCCACACTAAGCAAATTCGCTTTAGAACTTTAGGTGATATTACAATCACGGGGGGTATTGAGTCTGACGCAGACACACTCGAAAAGGTGGCCGAGGAGGTATCTGCCATGCGAATGACCGAAAGAGGCAATCGTACTGACGATAAGCGCTCTGAAACAGCCATGGAGGACAGAAAAAGACAAGGCTATTTTTAAGATTAAAAAAACAAAACCGGTTCTTTAATTACATAAATAAAATACGAAATTCATAAATACAGGATAAATGATGGTAAATAACAATCAATTATTACGTTTTACAACAGCGGGAAGTGTTGATGATGGAAAAAGCACATTAATAGGAAGATTGCTTTACGATTCAAAGTCTATTTTTGAGGATCAATTGACGGCTGTCGAAAATACAAGCAAGAAAAAGGGACATGACAATCTCGATTTGGCCATGTTTACTGATGGCTTAAAGGAGGAGCGAGAACAAGGTATAACCATCGATGTTGCTTATAGATATTTTACAACTCCCAAAAGGAAGTTTATAATTGCGGATACACCAGGACATATCCAATATACTCGAAATATGATTACGGGTGCTTCTACCGCGAATGCTGCAATTATCTTGATTGATGCTCGTCATGGTGTAATTGAACAGACCAAAAGACACTCTTTTATTGCTTCCCTTTTGCAAATACCGCACTTAGTTGTATGTATTAACAAAATGGACTTGGTGAATTACGATGAGGCAGTATATGATGATATCGTGAGTCAATATGAAAAAATCTCTTCCAAACTTGTTACCAAAGACATCACATTCATCCCGATTAGTGCGTTGCACGGTGATAATGTTGTAAATCGTTCTGATAATATGCTTTGGTATAAGGGAGCGGCTTTGTTGTACACGCTCGAGACCTTGCACATTAGCAATGACCTGAATAAGATTGATGCGCGTTTCCCGGTTCAAACCGTATTGAGGCCCCAAAGAGAAGAGTTTCTTGATTACCGCGGCTATGCCGGAAGGATAGCTAGTGGGGTATTCAGGAAGGGAGATGAAGTAATTGCACTTCCCTCGGGTTTTACTTCCAAGATAAAAAGCATTGATACCCTTGATCAGGAACTTGATGAGGCTTATGTGCCAATGTCTGTTTCCATAACTTTGGAAGATGATATTGATGTTAGTAGAGGAGATATGATTGTCAGAACAAACAATAGACCCGAAACCTCACAGGAGTTTGACGTAATGTTGTGCTGGTTAAGTAGTAAACCCTCCCAACCTAGGACGAAATATACAGTCTGCCATACTGAAAATCTTCAAAAAGCAATGATAAAAAATGTGCTGTATAAAGTGGATATTAATACCTACGATCGCATCAATGACGAGGATACTTTCAAAATGAACGAGATCGGTAGAGTAACCATTAGAACCACCAAACCATTGATGATAGATCCCTATGGCACTAATCGCGTTACGGGAAGTATTATCCTCATTGACGATACTACCAATGAGACCGTTGCTGCTGGGATGATTGTTTGATTTTTAAATCGGGAATCGGGATTCGGGATTAGGAGAATCGATATAATCGAGATTTGGAATTTGGTGTTTCGACTACCAGTACGGCAAATTCATTCTGGCCAGCGCTCAACATGACAGGTTTTATAATCCAAAACTCGGAGATTGGGGATTTTGTTTTTGGAATTTGGAATCTTCCTGCCGGCAGGCAGGTTTGGTTTTTGTCATTTGGTTTTTGGAATTTATTTTCATTTTTGGATTATCATACATAATTATAATACATGAGGATTAAAAATATTTGCTGTATTGGAGCAGGATATGTGGGAGGACCGACAATGTCGGTTTTGGCTCTTAAAAATCCAGATATTAAAGTAACGGTTGTCGATATAAATGAAGAGCGGATAGCCGCTTGGAATGACTCTGAATTAGACAATTTGCCTATTTATGAGCCAGGATTAAAGGAAGTCGTTAAAGAGGCAAGAGGACGAAACCTGTTTTTTTCCACCGAGGTAGAGAAAGCAATTGACGAAGCCGAAATGATCTTTATTTCCGTAAATACCCCTACTAAAACCTATGGTAAGGGAAAGGGAATGGCAGCAGATTTAAAATACATAGAACTGTCCGCTCGGCAAATTGCCAAAGTTGCCACCAGTGATAAAATAGTAGTGGAAAAATCAACTCTTCCTGTGAGAACGGCGCAAGCTATAAAAGACATTTTAGACCACACGGGTAATGGAGTCAAATTTCAGATTTTGTCCAATCCAGAATTTTTGGCCGAGGGAACTGCGGTTCAGGATTTAATGGATCCAGATCGAGTTTTGATTGGTGGTGAAGAAAGTACGGATGGAAAGGAAGCGATGAATGCGTTGGTTGATATCTACGCCTCATGGATTCCAAGAGAAAAAATACTTACTACAAACGTGTGGTCTTCTGAATTGTCAAAATTAGTGGCGAATGCGTTTCTTGCGCAACGAGTATCATCCATCAATGCTATTTCTGAATTATGTGAAGTAACGGGTGCAGATGTAAGCGAAGTGAGTAGAGCTATTGGGATGGACAGCAGAATAGGCCCAAAATTTTTACAAGCCTCCGTAGGTTTTGGAGGATCCTGTTTTCAAAAGGATATTTTGAACCTAGTTTATATAGCCAAATCTTATGGTTTACATGAGGTAGCTGACTATTGGGAACAGGTGATTATTATGAATGACCATCAAAAAATCCGATTTGCAGAAAATATAGTTTCTAAACTCTATAATACAGTTTCCGGCAAGAAGATAACCTTCTTAGGTTGGGCATTTAAGAAGGATACCAATGACACCCGAGAGTCTGCTGCAATCTATGTAGCTGACGCCCTATTAAATGAACAGGCTGAGATTACGGTTTACGATCCCAAGGTTAGCAAGGAAAGAATCTATGCTGATCTTGACTATTTAAATACCCGAAGTCCAGAAGAAAACAGAAGGTTGCTTAAGGTTGCCAACGATCCCGCTGAGGCTTGCAAAGATGCCCATGCCATTGCTATTTTAACAGAATGGGATGAGTTTAAAAATTACGATTGGCAAAAAGTCTATGATTCCGTTATCAAACCTGCTTTCGTTTTTGATGGCCGGAAAATATTGGACAGTGCTGCCATGGAGAAAATTGGTTTTCACTATGAAGCCATCGGAGTTTCGAAAAGTTAATAAATTTCATGAAAATATTAGTTACAGGGGCTTCGGGTTTTAACCCGTGAAATAATGGCAAAATGAAAGACTTCTATTACATATATGTTCTTCAAAGTGAAAAGGACGGCAAAAAATATACCGGCTATACCTCGAATTTGCCATTAAGATTTGAGGCGCATCAAAAGGGGAAGTAACATCTACAAAACATCGTAGGCCTTTTAAATTGATTTATTTTGAAGGATGTTTGTCGCAAGATGATGCTTTAAAAAGAGAGAAATATTTAAAAACACACTATGGGAAAATGTATTTGGGGAACCGCCTCAAATCTTACCTGTCCTGTGAAACCTAATTTTTTAACGGGATCGGTCCTGTGAAACTAAAGAAAATATAAAATAAGACTATGTGAAATTGTAGTGGTGTTTAACAGGATTTCACTGATCAAGTAGATCAAGAATGAATTTAGAACAATCGGGTAATTTCAAAAACAAAAGGATATTAGTTACAGGGGCTGCGGGTTTTAACCCGTGAAATAATGGCAAAATGAAAGACTTCTATTACATATATGTGCTCCAAAGTGAAAAGGACGGCAAAAAATATACCGGCTATACCTCGAATTTGAGGCGCATCAAAAGGGGAAGTAACATCTACAAAACATCGTAGGCCTTTTAAATTGATTTATTTTGAAGGATATTTGTCGCAAGATGATGCTTTAAAAAGAGAGAAATATTTAAAAACACACTATGGGAAAATGTATTTGGGGAACCGCCTCAAATCTTACCTGTCCTGTGAAACCTAATTTTTTAACGGGATCGGTCCTGTGAAACTAAAGAAAATATAAAATAAGACTATGTGAAATTGTAGTGGTGTTTAACAGGATTTCACTGGTCAAGTAGATCAAGAATGAATTTAGAACAATCGGGTAATTTCAAAAACAAAAGGATATTAGTTACAGGAGCTGCGGGTTTTAACCCGTGAAATAATGGCAAAATGAAAGACTTCTATTACATATATGTTCTTCAAAGTGAAAAGGACGGCAAAAAATATACCGGCTATACCTCGAATTTGCCATTAAGATTTGAGGCGCATCAAAAGGGGAAGTAACATCTACAAAACATCGTAGGCCTTTTAAATTGATTTATTTTGAAGGATGTTTGTCGCAAGATGATGCTTTAAAAAGAGAGAAATATTTAAAAACACACTATGGGAAAATGTATTTGGGGAACCGCCTCAAATCTTATTTCACTGGTCAAGTAGATCAAGAATGAATTTAGAACAATCGGGTAATTTCAAAAACAAAAGGATATTAGTTACAGGGGCTGCTGGGTTTATTGGCTATCATTTGTGCGAGCATTTAATTTCTCTAGGTCATACAGTAGTTGGTCTGGATAACATCAATGATTATTATGAGGTCAGTCTAAAATTTGCGCGTCTCAAAAACTTGGGAATTCCCTGAAAATGAAATCCAGTACAATAATCTCGTAGTAAGTGGTTTGCATGATATTCAATTCCAGTTTATAAAAATGAATCTGGAAGATCAAGAAAATCTCCCTTACCTTTTTGAAAATATGGAATTTGATATTGTCTGCAACCTGGCTGCACAGGCAGGAGTTCGTTACAGTATTGAGCAGCCAATGAAATATGTGGAGAGCAATATTGTAGGTTTTGTAAATCTTTTGGAATGTGTTCGGCACAAGGAGATTAAAAAGTTCGTTTATGCCAGTAGCTCCAGTGTATACGGCATGAACGAAAAAATACCTTTCTCGGTGAACGATAATGTAGATTGTCCCATAAGTATGTATGCTGCCACCAAAAAAAGCAATGAGCTTATGGCTCATACCTACAGTCATTTGTTTGGTATAGAAACCATTGGTTTGCGGTTTTTTACCGTTTATGGCCCTTGGGGCAGACCCGATATGGCAATGTTTTTGTTTACGGACGCTATTTTGAATGATAAACCAATTAAAGTTTTTAATGAAGGAAATCTTTCAAGGGACTTTACATATATTGATGATATTATCGAAGGAATAACGGCCACTTTTAAATTCGGCAACTCCGATAATTCCTTATATAAACTTTACAATATTGGCAACGGAAATCCAGTAAAATTGATGGATTTTATTGATGCTATTGAAAAGGCGACAGGAAAAGTTGCCACAAAGCAAATGTGCCCCATGCAGCCAGGGGATGTGGTAAGAACTTGGGCAGATACAGAATCCTTAGAGATTGATTATAATTATAAACCCAGTACTCCGATTCAAAATGGGGTAGATTCATTTGTTGAATGGTATCTCGAGTATTATAAACCCTTTTAGAAAATTTTAGTTATTTTTATCGAGGTAACTGAATGGATACTATAAAAATTCTGCCGATTAAGAATTAGGAAAAATTATTGCTAATTATTAATACTTTATTGGTATCATCACCTTAGTTTGATTTTCAAATTTTTTTTTTTTGAATAATTTTAATCACTAATTTCGCCAACCGCTGTTGGAGGTGTTTTATAACTTAAAAAAGGCCGGTTAAAGAGCTAGGTTAACGAATCTGTAGATGGGATGCCGAAAACAAAACTTTCTTCTCAAATAAATAATTTGAATCTGTTTGCTAATGCAGAGCTGGCCTCTGTCCATGTGGCCGGTCAGATGGCATCACTTATCCGAGCTGGGAAAAAAGAGGGCAAGCCCACGGTCTTGGGGTTGGCAACTGGACAAACTCCTATAACAGTCTATCAGGAATTGGTGCGATTGCACAAAAATGAAGGATTGAGTTTTGCTAACGTCATAAGTTTCAACCTCGATGAATATTACCCTATTTGTTCACGGGATAAGCAGAGTTATTCATATTTTATGCATCAATATTTGTTTAAACATATAGATATTAAACCCCATAATATTTTCATTCCTCATGTGGATTGCCCAGTTGATCATATTTCCAAGTATTGCGAAGCTTATGATCAAAAAATAGCGAGTTATGGTGGTATTGATCTCCAGTTACTCGGTATTGGCCGTAATGGGCATATTGGCTTCAATGAACCCGGTACTAGCTTTGATGCCCCTACCCGTTTGGTCAATTTGCATCCAGTGACCAGAGAAGATGCTCAAACAGATTTTGGTTCAATAGACAGAGTTCCACATCAAGCTATTAGCATTGGTATTGATACCATCGCTCGCGCCAAAAAGATTTTGTTATTGGCCCTCGGAGAAAGAAAATCTGAAATTGTACATAAGGCTCTTAAGGGGGATATTACAACGGAAGTCCCTGCTTCCATATTACGAACTCTTCCACATGCAGAATACATTTTAGATATGAAGGCGGCAGCTCTCATTCGAGAATAATTTTTTGTTTAAGAAGAAATTCAATTTCCATATTCTTAACAAATCGGAAAATTATATTTTTCATATTGCCAGCTTTCCTCAAACTCAACGTTTCCATGAGTTATTTCAGTGTTTTGAGATTTTACAATGTATATTTGCGTGAAAATGATTTTTTAAAAATTAAAGTATATATCAAGCTCCTAATATTATTATTTGAGTGGTGAATCTATTGAAAAAATTAAAATTGAATAAATGAAAAAAGTGCTTATCGTATTTGGTACGAGACCGGAGGCTATCAAAATGGCACCATTGGTAAAGGAATTTGAGAAATACCCAGAATCGTTTGATACCCGGGTTTGTGTCACCGCTCAACATCGAGAAATGTTGGATCAAGTATTGACATTTTTTGATGTCCAACCACAATACGATTTAGATTTAATGAAGCCGGGGCAAGATCTATATGGGTTAACCGCAGCTATTATCACTGAGCTTAAACCAGTATTGGAGGATTTTAAACCCGACTATGTTTTTGTTCACGGCGATACCACAACAACAATGGCTTCGAGTATTGCTGGTTTCTATAGTGGAGCAAAAGTCTGTCATATAGAAGCGGGACTGAGGACCCATAACAAATATGCGCCTTTCCCAGAGGAAATCAATAGACAGATTACCGGTCGCGTAACGGATTTCCATTTTTCACCTACTGAAGCTTCACGTGAAAATTTATTGATAGAAAATATTGATCCTAAGAGCATAATAGTTACTGGTAATACTGTGATAGATGCCTTATTGCAAAGTGTTGAAAAAGTCAAACGTGAACCAAGTGATCTGGTAAGTGATTTGGATAAAGGCCTCAATGGAGCATCCCTTATTTTGGTTACAGGCCACAGACGGGAAAATCATGGAGATGGGTTTATCCGTATATGCGAGGCATTAAAGACTATTGCGTTGCAGCGTCCCGATTTAAAAATTATATATCCGGTTCATTTAAATCCGAAAGTATTGGAGCCCGTCAACCGTATATTGGGGGATATAAACAATATACAGCTTATTAATCCTTTGGCTTATCACGACTTTATTTGGATGATGGACCGGGCCAAAATTATTATTACCGATAGTGGAGGAGTCCAAGAAGAAGCACCAAGTTTGGGAAAGCCTGTATTGGTAATGCGCGAAACCACCGAGCGGCCAGAAGCCGTAGATGCCGGAACCGTAATTCTTGTAGGCACAGATACTGATAAAATAATCCGGGAAACTTTTGCTCTTCTTGATGACGAAGAACATTTCAAGGAAATGAGCAGCAGGCACAATCCTTATGGCGATGGAAAAGCTTGCGGGAGAATTGTGGGGTTTATGAGGGAGTTACAAGAGGGAAAAACGAAATCGAAATCGAAATCGAATTAACAAATCGGGAAGCGGGAATCGTGATTCAGGTAATTCGGACCGCATGCAACCTGAGATTAATAAATTCGGAGTTGCAAATCCTGAATTGAAAATCGAGAATCCTGAATTTACGAATCAACAAATCATCGAACTTGTCCGCCCTCCTACGACGGGTTAACGGGAGGTGGATCCCAAATCACAGTGACCAAATCTCAATATTAACGAATCCCTAATCCCCAATCCCTAATCCCTAATCCCCAATTAACGAATCCCCAAATCGCAATCAACAAATCTCAATATTAACGAATCCCTAATCCCCAATCCCCAATCCCTAATCCCCAATTAACAAATTCCCAATCCCTAATCCCTAATCCCCAATCCCTAATCCCCAATTAACGAATCCCCAAATCGCAATCAGCAAATCTCAATATTAACGAATCCCCAATCCCCAATCCCTAATCCCAAATTAACAAATCCCCAATCCCCAATCCCAAATCAATTTTAACTAAATTGCCCAAATAATACACCGCCAATGTCCTTACGTGAAAAGTCGATTCTCGGTATTTTTTGGGTTTTTACGCAGCAGTTTAGCAATCAAGCTATAAACTTCGTTGTATCGATCTTTTTGGCGAGAATTCTGATGCCGGCCGATTTTGGGCTTATTGGGATGATCACCATTTTCATGGCACTCTCGCAGGGGTTGTTAAATTCTGGTCTTACCCAATCTATAATTAGACAAACCAATCCTAAACAGATTGATTACTCCATTGTTTTTTTCTTTAATATAGGAGCGAGCGTTATTCTATATATCATACTCTTTTTTTGTGCGGGATTTATAGCAAATTTCTATGGCCAACCACCATTGGTCAGTATTATCAGGGTTTATACCCTTACACTTATTATTAATGCCTTTGGAGCCGTACAGTTTACAAGACTTACAAAGCAAATGGATTTTAAGACCCAAATGATGGTTACCGTACCATCGTTGATTATAAGTGGAATAGTTGGGGTTATCTTGGCATATAAGGGGTTTGGAGTATGGGCGTTGGTCCATATGAGTGTCCTTCAGGCAATATTAAGAACCTCACAAATATGGATTCAAAGTAAATGGATGCCTTCCTTTGAATTTAATGTAGAACGATTTAAATATCATTTTGGTTTTAGTTATAAGTTAGGCATATCTAGAATTCTATCTACCTTATACTCTAATATCTATCAAATTGTTATTGGAAAATTCTTCGCCTCGGCCCAAGTAGGATTTTATACCAGAGCGGTTTCTATGAAAGATCTCCCTGTTTCTAATATTTCGAATGCTTTAAGTAAAGTTACTTATCCCTTGTTCGCAGAAATCAAGAATGATAATATCAGGCTAAAAAGAGTTTATAAAATGTTGATGCAATCAATCATTTTTATTTTAGCGCCGGTTATGATCTACTTGTTGGTAGTAGCTGAACCTTTGTTTAGATTGCTCTTTACTGAAAAATGGCTCCCTGCGGTTCCTTATTTTCAAATATTGTGCGTGTCTGGAATATTATATCCCTTGCATGCGTATAATTTGAATATTTTAAATGTAAAAGGAAGAAGTGATCTCTTTCTGAAACTGGAAGTTATAAAGATATTCTTGGGAGTAATCGTGATTGTTATAAGCTTGAATTATGGTATTATTGCCCTTTTATGGGGACAGCTATTGTCTTCAATTTTTGCTTTGATTATAAATTCTTATTATTCGGGTAACTTCATAAACTATAAATTAGTGGATCAACTAAAAGACATAGCACCGACTCTCTTTCTGGCGTCCTTTACAGGAGCCTTGGCATGGGTCATAGATTCCAATTTATTTGTTAATTTAAGTGATATTTTACGTATATTGATTATTGCTTTGATAGGATTTGTTTTATTCCTCGGTGCCTCTTATCTGTTTAAATTTGAAGCATATAGAAACATATTATCATTAATAAAAAATCGGAAATGATACCCATACTAAAACCTTTTCTCCCTCCAATTGACGATTATAACAAATATTTAGAAGGTATTTGGGATCGTAATTGGTTAACCAATATGGGGCCGCTGTCAGAAAATTTGGAAATGCAGTTAAGCGAGCATTTGAAAGTAGACCACTTACTATTTGTCACCAATGGCACTGTAGCTTTGCAAATGGCAATTAAGGCTTTGGATTTAAAAGGGGAAATCATTACAACTCCTTACTCCTTTGTGGCTACCGTGAGCAGCATGGTTTGGGTGGGATGCGAACCTGTTTTTGTTGACATTGACAAGGATTCCTTAAATATTGATCCTAAACAAATAGAAGCGGCGATTACTTCGAAAACCACCGGAATCTTGGCCACACATATTTATGGTAACCCTTGTGATGTTTTGGCCATTGAAGCTATTGCTAAGAAGCATAATTTAAAAGTTATTTATGATGGGGCGCATGCGTTTGGGGTTGAGATTGAGGGCAAATCCATTTTTGAATATGGAGATATAAGTATTTGCAGTCTGCACGCAACAAAATATTATCATTCAGTAGAGGGAGGTCTTGTAATAACTAAAGATGAGGAACTTTTGAGAAAGCTAGCTTATATTCGAAACTTTGGTTTTAACGGTAACGATGCATTTGACGGACTGGGAATTAATGGGAAAAACTCCGAACTTCACGCAGCAATGGGCCTGGTTAATTTGAAATGGATCTCCAATATTTTCGAAAAAAGGAAGTTGTTAACTGAAACTTATAATGAAAAACTGCAAAATTTTAATGCGGCTAAACCTACTTGGAGAAACAACGCGTCATTAAACTATGCTTTCTATCCTTTGATTTTCGATACTGAGGAAAATATGCACAAATGTATTCAGAAATTACATAGTAATAAAATTTATACAAGAAGGTACTTCTATCCATCTTTAGCGAGTTCTTTGCCATACTTAAAGGTTCAGGTATTTGAAGTAAATGATTCCATCTGCAAAAGAGTAGTCTGTTTGCCATTATATTTTGATTTATCGGTTGAAGAGGTTGAGTGGATTTGTGGACTATTACTGGAGGTATAGAATAAAAATGAAGACAATGAAGTATAGCGGCTTTATCTTTTTTCTCAAAGACATACTTTTATCTGTTAAAAGGAAAAGTGAAACTTGCTTCCTGAATAAAACAAATAATTAAAAACAGTGCAGAAATCAACTATAATACATATCCATACCGACCTTAAATTTATTCATAGCGTAAATAGTTTTGACACGGAAGAATTTGAGAATATTATTATTGTAATTGGAAATAGAGGTAATTTTAAAGGATTATATGAGGACATTGTACAATATTATGACCATTCACGAACGGACTTTTTAAAGATAATTAAACTGTGCAAAACAGCCAATATGGTTATTTTGTATGACTTAAATTTCGCGAAGGCATATATAGCCAATAGATTACCAAAATCTGTAATAATTGGATGGAGATTTTTTGGTTGGGAATTGTATATTAGAATTCCAGAGTATGTACATAGCGACAGGACACTTAAAATTTTACC
The DNA here is from genome assembly GCA_034676445.1 of Aequorivita sp. Classification (GTDB taxonomy): domain Bacteria; phylum Bacteroidota; class Bacteroidia; order Flavobacteriales; family Flavobacteriaceae; genus Aequorivita. The sequence continues at coordinate 141,916 of JAUCCE010000005.1, read as the reverse complement.
CAAAGCAAATGATCAGAAATTATATTTGAAATTAAAACAGCGGCTAAAAAAATATTTAATCAGGGTCAAATATTGGACTGTTCCAACAAATGAAATTGATCGAGCTACTTTTAACCGAACTGATTTCCTTCTGGGTATTTCAAAATCTGAATATGATTTTTTAAAAACTAGTTGGCCAAATATACCCCCTTTTTTACAGCTTAATTTCCCCCCCTATTTAGAGATAAATATTTCCAAGAAAAAAGAAAACTAATTTAATCATTCTTGGGAATAATCGCAGCCCCTATAATAACCATATGGATATAATTGAGGGTATAAGAAAATCACAGAGCAGGAGCAACTTTGATTTTATTCTCATGTTCAATTATGGAGAGAATAGCACATATACCAATGCGGTTAGACAAATAGTTAGCACTATAAAAGAGATAAGAATTTTAGAATACTTTTTATCTCTAGAGAAATTTAAAGAGCTATTTGATGCTGCGGATGCTTTTGTAATGAACGGACACAGACAAATGGCTATGGGAAACATATTAGAGGCGCTTCAACAAAACATCAAAATTTATCTAAATGAAAAGAACCTGATATACGCTTGGTTAAAGGAAAACGGATTTTTTGTATTTACGATAGAAGAATTCTTTTTTTGACATTGAATCCAACAATATAGCTTTATCACACGCCGATGTACTTATCAATCAGCAGCAGCTCGTGAAATTCACTGCGAAACATAATAAAGATGTATTTCAAAAATCAATTAAAGAAATTTTAAGTAATGCCAGAAACTAATTCAGACTGACGTGATGTAGTCGAAACCTGTCCGCCGAAGGAGGATCGAAATCGAAATCGAAAACCTTATTTCCGAATATTAGATTAAAAAACTCCAATATATTTTTCATTTGACATATTAAGCTTTAATTTTTTCATAATTCATAATTCATAATTCATAATTCATAATTCATAATTCATAATTCATAATTCATAATTCATAATTCATAATTCATAACTGAACATCCCTGATTATAGTTGACCGGATTTTAATCAATTACATTTTCAAAAAATAATTGTTATCCCTTTAATAACTGAACACTGAACACTGAACACTGAATACTGAATACTGAATACTGCTGCCGACTGCTATTGGATACTGTCACTCACCACTCACCACTCACCACTCACCCCTCACCCCTCACCCCTCACCCCTCACCTCTCACCCCTCACCTCCCAAATCTCAAATCTCATACCTTTTCTTTCTGTAAAGCATTAAAAAAAAACATATCTTTGCACCCTTTAGAATTAAAAAATTTTGGGATGCATTATAACCCCACAAGGATTAAATTTAGATTGCCGTTTTTTGAATCCCATATGGAGAACAAGAACATAGAATAAGGAGCAGAGAAAGAGATAGGAACACAAAATTTCTAAGATAATACCCAACCCTATAGGGAGTTGTTTTGAAATTTCAGTCAAAATTGATGGTTGGTTATTGTAAAATAGAAATTGATAGGTTAACAACCGACAACCGACAACCGACAACCGACAACCGACAACCGATAACCGATAACCGATAACCGATAACAAAAAAAACAATGAGCCCAGACGTAGTAACAATTGGCTTAGGATATATAGGATTACCAACTTCCGCCTTGATGGCTTCCAAAGGAATGCAGGTTCACGGGGTAGATGTTAACCCTGAGGTTGTAGAAACAATAAACAAAGGAAAAATCCATATCATTGAAATGGATTTGGAGGAAGCAGTTTCCAAGGCAGTTCATGCAGGAAACTTAAAGGCTGATACCAAGCCGGTTGCCGCGGATACCTATCTCATAGTAGTTCCAACCCCTTTTAAAGGTAATCATTAGCCGGATATTTCGTATGTAGAAGCAGCTACTAAGGCAGTTCTACCTTTATTAAAGGAAAGGAGATCTCTATATAATAGAATCTACCTCCCCAATAGGGACCACTGAAAAAATGATGGCCCTTATTTTTAGAGAGCGACCAGAGTTAAAAGGAAAAATATTTTTGGCCTATTGCCCAGAACGTGTACTTCCCGGGAATGTGATGTACGAATTGGTGCACAATGACCGAGTGATTGGGGGAGTGGACGAAGCTAGTACCAAAAAAGCGATTGCCTTTTATAGCCAATTCGTAAATGGGGAGTTGCACGCTACCAATGCCCGTACCGCTGAAATGTGCAAATTGACTGAAAACTCCAGTCGAGATGTTCAAATAGCTTTTGCCAACGAGCTTTCACTTATTTGCGATAAAGCAGAAATAAATGTGTGGGAATTGATCCGTTTGGCTAATAAACACCCCCGAGTAAATATTCTACAACCTGGGTGTGGGGTAGGTGGCCACTGTATTGCAGTGGATCCCTATTTTATTACTTCAGACTTTCCAATGGAATCCCAGATTATTGGGAAAGCCCGAGAAATCAACAATTATAAGAGTTTTTGGGTAGCAGAGCAAATTGTAAAAGCCAGACATCTCTTTCAGTTGGAGCACGGTCGGCCGCCAGCCATCGCCTTGATGGGCTTGGCCTTTAAACCCAATATTGACGACCTACGGGAATCTCCTGCTAAGTACATTGTGCAAAAAGTTTTGCAAGAATCCCACGATGAAGTATATTTTATTGTAGAACCTAATATTCACGACCACCAAGTTTTCAAGATTACCGACTACAAAGAAGCTGCGGAAAAAGCGGATATTGTTGCGCTATTAGTGGCACATAATGAGTTTAAGGAATTGGAGTTTACAGATGAACAGTTGGTTTTAGATTATTGTGGGGTAAGGAATTCATGACTAACATCCTTTCCTTGAAAAGATAAAAAATAACAATTCAAAAAATGAATTTTAAAATTGAGGTTCATTACGTGGGATTTATATTTCCATTATGCGAATGGAATTTTATCAATAATTGTTTTAGGAATGTTTCTCGGTTTGATAAGCAATTGTTGCTAAACTTAATTTAATTGGAAAAAACTAACAATACTCAACAAGCATTTTGGATAGCCTTAGGAGGTTTATTTTCTTTTGGTTTCGGGATTGTTAGCTCGATGATTTTGAGCAGGTATTTCCTTAAGGAAGATTACGGAACTTATAAACAAGTTTTATATGTTTATAACACCATGCTTACCGTGTTTACTTTAGGCTTGCCTAGGGCATTCTCTTATTTTATTCCACGCGTAGACGAAAATCAAGCCAAAAACTTAATTAAGAAAATTACTAATCTATTCTTTTTATTAGGAGGGTTGTTTTCTATAATTCTGTTTTTTGCTTCAGATTATATCGCTATGTTTCTTAAAAATCCAGATTTAGCTTTTGCTTTAAAGATATTTTCTCCAGTTCCATTTTTGATGTTACCTACAATGGGTCTAGAGGGGATTTTAGCAGCATTTAGAAAAACTAAAATTACGGCATTTTATACAGTTGCTACAAGAGTTATGATGCTAATTTGTGTAGCCACACCCGTTATGTTTTTTGGAGGTGGATATATTTCGGCTATTATAGGTTTTACCATAGCTTCTTTTATTTCCTTCTTGTTAGCTCTTTATTTAAAATATTATCCAGTAAAAAACAAAGGAAATGATAGAGTAGAAACTTCATACAAAGAGATATTTAAATTTTCCTTGCCATTATTGACAGCAAGTCTTTGGGGCGTATTATTGCAATCTACGGATCAGTTTTTTATTAGTCGTTATTTTGGTACAGAGGTTTTTGCAGAATTTTCAAATGGGTTTATGGACTTGCCATTTATGGGAATGATTGTTGGAGCGACAGCAACAGTATTATCACCCGTGTTTTCTCGATTGAATCATCAGAAAGTTGATCCTAAAAAAGAGATTTTTCCTTTATGGATATCAGTATTTAAGAAATCGGCAATGTTGGTTTATCCCTTATTGATTTATAGTTTAGTGTTTGCAGATGTTTTAATGGTTTTATTATATGGAATTCAATATGAAGATTCAGCAATCTATTACAGAATACACAATCTGGGTAATCTATTTAAAGTGATTGTATATGCGCCCTTAATCATTAATATTGGCGAAGTAAAGTTTTATCAGAATGTCTTTATGTATAGTGCCCTCTTGCTTATTCCACTAGAGTACTTAAGTGTTACATTTATAGATTCGCCCTATGCAGTTGTGACAATTTCAGTAATTTTTAGAGTGGCAAGGTCTATAATTCTCTTAATTTTTGTTTCTAAGTTTTTTAATGTAAGATTTGATCAGCTCTTTCCTCTGAAATTAATTTTTAAAATAATCATTCCATCTTTTATAATATTAATTTTAGAGCGTTATATATTACTTAACTTATTTGAAATGAGTGTGATTCCCACACTGATTTTAAGTTTTGTAATTTATATTGTTTTATTAGGAGTTTCGGCGAAATTATTGAATTTGGACTATTTATCTATCTTGAAACCCATGCTGAAAATTATAAATATTAAGAAGAATTGAATAAGTATCAGATAGGATAAATAAACTTTTACATACCTGTTTTGGTTGCAAAGTTACATTTACAGGGAAAAGGTATTGGGGTATAAACAGAAAACGAAATTTTGAGGTCAATTCCTATCCCATTGATAAAATGAACAGAATTGGCTATATTCTTTCTGTCAAGGACGAATCTGAGTATAAAATTGTTAATTAAAAACCGATAAAACGTTAATAAAGATGGACCTCTCTATAATTTTTGGAGCAGTCTTTGAATATTAGTGAAAAAGATAGCCCAGTTTTTAAGGTAGCAATAAGAAGAAGAGTGGTTATATATTGATATGATATATCGGAAAAATCAGTACCGCAAATAATATTAATTTTTTTAATAGTTAAATAATTTGAGATAATATGGAGCCAATTTTTATAGGAGGTTGTGTGCGATCGGGCACAACCTTGTTAAGATCGATTTTGAGTTCTCATCCGAATGTAAATATTCCAAGAGAAACATCTTTTTTTCAGTATTTAGATAAATTTGAACAGAGAAATTATGCTCATGAATTCAATTCTTTTTTAAGATATTATACTCAAACAAGAAGGTTCACGTATCAAGGTGTAAATGTTGATGATTTTGTGCAAAAATTTGATAATTCTGAAGCTAAAGACTATAAAGATATTCTTACCTTATTAATGGAACAGCTGGCCGGAAATCAAGGAAAAAAATATTGGGGAGATAAGACTCCTGGGAATGAATATCATTTTGAGCGGATTATAGAATATTTCCCAAAATCAAAATTTATTTATGTACTGCGTAATCCCAAGGCAGTCATCGCTTCATTGCAACAAACCCCTTGGGGCTCAAAAAATGTAATAAACCAGATTAAAATATGGAAAAGAAGCGTTGAACAATACGAGAGCATAAAAGCCAATTCTGCCGTTATATTAATAAAGTATGAAGATTTAACAAGTAATCCAGAAAATATAATCAGAGATTTATGTGATTTTATAGAATTGGATTATACCAATACGATGTTGGTCAATAGAGGAATTGATCAACCTAATAATACTGCAAATGATTGGACGACCAAATATGAAAATCAGGTTTCTTCAAAAAAAATCGATAAAGCAAATAATAAATGGCAAGATACTTTACCTGCTTGGAAATTAAGGTTGATCGAAGAAAAAACTAACAAGTTGGCACATAAATATCAATATGATTCACTATATGATCGTGCTAATTATATGGATTATATTAAATCCTATATTGACTATGTAAAAGGTAGGAGAATGAAAAATTTGGTGGGTCAATTAAAGAATATGGGATAAAGAACGAAAGTGTGAAATAGTCAATTTTTTTTCAAAAAAATGAGGGTAATTCGTATGTAGATATAAATTATCCATTATATTTCTCAAAAATTCGGTAACATTGTGATGGAGCCCCGTAATTGCCGAACATCGGAAACGGATATATTTGTGTATAAGAGGGATAATAATTGGATGGAGATTTTGAATGCCGTTGAGAAAGTTGAATTAGAAAATTAAAAGATTAAAGAGGTTTATTATAGGGATAATTTTAAGTGTTTATTCCTTACCTACCTAAACATATTTCTAGAAAAAGGAGTTGTAAATCCAGATAAGGTGATGGCTCTTTTTAAGATATTTGATAAATAGCATTTAAACTTAAATAAATTGAAATCCATTCTTATAATCTCCCGTTCCTTTTACCCTATGAATTCCCACGTTCTTTTAGAACAACGGAATTGGCAAAGGAACTGGCATATCAAGGGCATGCTGTTACAGTTCTGACCCCAAAAAAACCCGAGCATTCAGATTTCGAGTGTGAACACAATTTAATTATCGAAGATTTGGGACATCCCAGTTGGAAAGAAATTGTACTAAAAGGTGGTAGAGTTAGTATGATTTTTAAAAGAGGTCTTAGGAGGATATTACAAATAGCCCTAGAGTATCCAAATTTGGAGTATTTATTTCTCGTTAAAAATGCGTTGCAGAAAAGAATAAAGAATAAGCAACATTACGATTTATTGATTTCCATAGCAGTTCCGCATTCCACTCATTGGGGAGTTGCTGCCGTATGGGGAAAGAAAAACAATATTGCAAAAACATGGGTTGCCGATTGTGGGGATCCATTTATGGGGGAGGAAAACGACAGCTTTAAACCTGCCTTCTATTTCAAATATGTTGAAAAGTGGTTTTGTAAAAAAGTAGATTTTATTACTGTTCCAATAAAAACTGCGATTCCGGCTTACTATCCAGAATTTCACAATAAAATAAAAATAATATCTCAAGGATTTAATTTTAATGAAATCGAAGTGGCTCCTTATAAAGAAAATGATATTCCTCATTTTGCTTATGCCGGAGGCTTAATTTTAGGCCGAAGAGATCCAAAAGATTTTTTGGAATTTTTAGTTAATTATCCCCATCCGTACAAATTTGATATATATACCAAGCAGGTGAGTCTAGTCAAATCGTACGCCAATCGTTCACAAGGACGTATAGAAATAAAGGAGTATCTACCGAGAAAGGAATTGCTGTTTGAACTAAGTAAAATGGAATTTGTTGTTAACTTTGAAAATGTCGGAGACCGACAAATCCCTAGTAAAATTATTGATTACATTATAATTAATAAACCAATTCTAAGCATTAATACCTTCAATTTTTTTAAACAACCAGTAGAAGAATTTTTATCTGGGAATTATAAAAACGGTTTGATAATCGATAATCCAGAACAATATAGAATCGAAAATGTGGCGATTGAATTTTTAAAATTAGAGAATACTTAAAATGGCAAGATCCTATCAAAAGTCATATCATATAATATATTTTCTCTTACAGCCATTCTTTACACTTCTTTATTATTTAAAGAATTTCAGAAAGCCACAAGCAAAAAATGTTATGTGGCTGTTTACTATTTTCTATGGGGCCACTTTTGCTATCGGAAAAGAAAGTGAAGGTAATGATATTGTAAGTTATATGGCTCTGGTTCCGAAATTGAATATTTTGGATTTGAATTTTACGGGGATTTTCTCATATTACCTTATTTCTGGAGAAGTTGATATAGCCAGAATCTTTTTGGCATATTTAGTATCCATCTTTACTGGTAATGGATATTTCTTGATAATTGTTTTTGGAGTTATTTATGGTTACTTCTTTTCAAGAAATATGTGGTATATCTTAGATAGGTTAGAAAATAGGACTAAATCTATTACTAAGATATTACTTTTCTGCTTGTTTTTAACCATTCCTATATGGAATTTAAACGGATTTCGATTTTGGACTGGCGCTCATGCCTTTCTTTTCGGATTATTACCGTTCTTGTTTGAGGGTAAGAAGAAACCCTTGCTTTGGTGTCTAATTACTCCTTTTGTTTTTCATTTCGGTTTTTTGGTCCCCTTAGTACCATTAGGAATCTATCTTATTTTAGGAAATAGGATTAACCTGTACATTGCCTTTTTTGTAATAACTATTTTCGTTAGTGAAATTAATATCAAGGCTCTCAATAGTTTTATGGAGTCTTATGCCCCGGCTGCGTTGGTAGAGAGTACTGAGGGGTATAGGAATGAAAAGAATGTTGATATTTTGAGATCTGGTGAGTTCCAGAAAGATTCGGTATGGTATGCGAGATATTATGGGAATTCCCAGAACTATGCATTGATGTTTTTCTTATTGATGTTTTTATGGTTTTCTAGAAAGGAGATAAAATCCAATATGTATTTACTCAAATTATTGAGTTTTATATTTCTTTTTTATGGGTTTACGAATATTCTCTCCACGCTGCCTTCTGGTTATAGGTTTATTCGCCTAGCAAATTTTTTGACTCTTTCATTTTTTATTCTGCATATTCAAAATAATAAAATACATAGGGATCTAGTTAGACTTTTCGCATTAATAATCCCTTTTTTGCTTTTCTTTATAATTATATCACTTCGGATGTCTTGGTATTCTTTTAGTTTAATGACACTAATTGGTAATCCTATTACAGCTATATTTAGCTTTGGCGAAAATATTTCCATAAATGATATTATCAAGGGGCTTTAGCTGAATTTTTCTATGGAGTTATCAAGATTTAATTAGTCATTATTTTAATCTCTTCCACTAACATTCAATAACGGTATATAATCTTAAAAATAATGATGGAATCACTAAAAAATCTGATTATAAATTCTTTTGGCATAAAGACCCAGAGAAAAATAGTCATTTTTCTTGTAGATGATTATGGTACTATCCGTATTTCATCTCCGCAAGCATTACAAAAACTTGAACAAATTGAACCTAATATTTCCAACAACCGTTTCAATAAATATGATGCCCTATCATCAGCTGAAGATTTGTCGTCTTTATTCGAGGTGTTGACCAGTGTTAAGGACAAAAATGGCAATTCCGCAGCTTTTACACCAATGACGGTTGTTGCCAATCCAGATTTTGACCTAATTGAACTAAATGGCTATTCTGAATATAAGTATGAGACTTTTTTTGATACCATAGAGCGAACATACGCTTCTAATTCTATAATAGAGCTTTGGCTAGAAGGCATAGAGAAAAATATTTTTGTTCCTGAATTCCATGGTCGAGAGCATTTGAATGTTCGATTTTGGCTAGAATTCCTTCAAAAAAAGGATAAGAATGTAATAGAGGCATTTAAACTTAAATCCATAGGCGTAAATCCATCCCATAAAACAGCGAAAGGATATATGGCGGCTTTCGACATTAAGGATAAAAATCATTTGAAGGAAGTTATTGAAATATCAAGTGAGGGGTTGCAAATTTTTGAGGATCTTTTTGGTTATAAGTCTAAATTTTTTACTCCATCCGCTTTGATTCATAATGATGGTATGCATGAGGAATTAAAGAAAAATTCCATCGAGTTTATTGATATGGCGCGACAAAGGATTGAACCAAATCTCAATGGAAAATATACGAAACGGTTTCACTATATGGGCCAAAAAAATAGTTATGGACAGCGTTATATTACAAGAAACGTTATGTTTGAACCTAATAAAGATGATAAGGATTGTGTGAGTATGGCAATTCGTGATATAGCTGTTGCTTTTAAGTATAAAAAACCTGCCATAATCAGCTCCCATAGAGTTAATTTTGTTGGAGGAAAGTCTGAATTAAATCGAAAAAAAGGACTTGAGGATTTAAAAAGATTACTTGAAAATATTGTGGTCCGTTGGCCAAATGTTGAATTTCTAACCGTTCGAGACTTAAATTTTTAATTACTATGTTAGACTTTATAATTATTGGGGCTTCAAAATGTGGATCAACTTCCTTGGCAAGCGCTTTATCTAAATCTAAAGACATCAATTTTTCCTTGGTAAAAGAACCAATGACACTTTACAAATATGATGACATTGACCTTATCGAGAAAGATTATAAACGTTTATTTGAAAATAAAGAAGGACTTAAAGGAGAAGCGACTACTGGCTATTCTGAGCCCATGGTATTAAATAAAACTATCGAAAATCTAAAAAAGCTAGAAAAAACACCAAAAATCATTTTTATAGTTAGAAATCCGATAAGGAGAATAGAATCCTCTTTAATGCAACTATCCAAAAGAGAAAAGGTAAATAACTATGATGAAATGCTAAGAACAAAATTAACTCTTTACACCCGATGTATGTATGGATTAATTGTTTCTAAATATATTGATGCCTTTGGAAAAGAGAATTTGTTAATTTTAAATTTTGATGATTTTACGATCAAAAAGCAGAAAATAGTATTTGACCTAAAAATATTTTTGGATATTGAAGATATCAACATCACATATTTTGAACACAAAAACAAGACTGTCGGTTCAAATAGAAGACCTTTGTTAAATAGAATTTGGGCGAAGCATATATCCAGAAAATACAACAAGTACAACCTACCTAGCCTTGAACAAATTGGACTTTTAAGTTCAAAAGTCTTTGGATATAAAATTAAGAAACAAGATAAATTTATTCTAAATGTAGCGCAAAGACAAACTTTAAAGGATATTCTTAAGAATGATTCTAGGGAGTTTAAGGAGTTGACTGGTTATGATTATTGGGATTTAAAGCATTAATGAATTCAACAATGTTCAATGGTGTTGATAAATACATCGAAAGTTCATGGCCATTTTGGCGGATAATTTAATTATCCTGATTGTTTGAAATAAATTGAATAAAATATTTATATTAAACAATCCAAATATTAAAAACATCTAAATATTTTTGCAAGTTCACCAAAGCTGAGTTTATGGAAATTGGTGATTCAATGAAATAATTAATTAAAGTCTTATAATATGGTTTTTGGAGATAAATATGTTTTTTTAGAGTTGGCAAGAACAGGAAGCACTTATGCTAGGTATATACTTAAGCTAATTCCCAATAGTTTTAGTGTTGGTAAAAAACACAACAACTATAATTCTTTAACGAAAGCTCAGAAACAAGAGTTTGATAGTAAGAATAAAATTGGGACTGTAAGAAACCCTTATGAGTATTATATTTCTCTTTTTGCTTTTTGTTGTGAGAAGAGAGGTGGGCTTTATGAGAGAATCACTATGAACCCGATATTTTTTCCTATTACGATTACTCAGATATCTTTACAACTATACGTCTTCACTTTAAATATAAAAAGCATTGGTTGAAGCTTTTCTCCGACGCAAATTCTAATGAAAATTTTAAACTCTTCATCAATATGTTATTTGAGGTTAACCCCGAAGCCATTGGAAGTTATTATGGGTTGAGTAAACTAAATAAGTTTGTAGGCTTTTTGACTTTTGATTACTTAAGACCATTTACTAAGGATTTTGTTAAAGAATCCAAAAAATTGCAGACTTATGAAGCAATCGTGGATTATGATAAGAAAAATAACTTCACGGATTGTATTCTTCGGAATGAAAACCTTAGAACGGACCTCCTCAACAACTATAATCTTTACGCAGAGTCCGAGGAAATGATTGAAATGGCAATTGCACATCGTCCAAAGCGCTCTAGAACGGCTACAGAAAAGAAGGCATTCCATTTGTTTTACGATGATGAGTTGAAGAACCTGATATATGAAAGAGATAAATTTATTTTTGAGAAATATGGATATACTTTTGAAGATTTGTTGAAGAAATAGTTATTGTCAAAATCTGCAATTACCTTTTGAATCTTTTGGGATATTTATTATAAATTATATAAGTGTATAAACAATTAAAGAATACAATATCTCGTAATTTCCAAAATGCAATCGGATGGCGGACCAACAGGAAACTGTTGGTTATTGAGTCAGATGATTGGGGGAGTATCCGAATGCCATCTAAAATCTCTTATAATAATCTTTTAAAGCTGGGAATTCCCGTTGACAAATCTCCATATAATCGACTGGATATTCTGGAAACCGAAGAGGATTTATTGGCTCTTTTTGATGTTATTGATCAAATAAAGGATAATACCGGTAAAAATCTAAAGATTACGGCCAATTCAATTATGGCCAACCCAGATTTTGAAATGATAAAACAAGTCGGTTTTGAGGATTATCATTACATAAATCTGGAAGATACCTACCAGCGATATAATGGTAACCTTCGTGCACTAGAACTTATTAAAGAGGGATTAAGCAAAAACTTTTTTATCCCTCAATTACACGGGAGAGAGCATTTACATCCTTTAGAGTGGCTCAAAGCTTTGCAGCAAGGGGATCAGGAAACTTTATATGCCTTTAGGGAAGAAGTATGGGGGCATCCAGATACATATTTCAACAATAAGATGAATTTTTCTTCAGCTTTTCATACACTCAACAAAGACCATATAAACTTTGCGAGAACTGCGCTTTTTGAAGCCTCAGCCATGTTTGAAAATATTTTTGGTTTTAAATCAGAGTCTTTTATCGCTCCACGATATATCTGGGATAAAAACTTAGAGGGCATTCTTAATGAGAACGGAGTTAAATATTTGCAAGGTAAAATAGTGCAATTATCTCCTATTCCTGATAATCCAAACAAGTTTAAGAAGAAGATAAATTATTTGGGAAAAAAGAATGAATTTTGCCAGACATATTTAACGCGTAATGTTTTCTTTGAACCCGGCCAAGCTCCAAAATTTGACTGGGTTAATGATGCTTTAAATAGAATCCGAATAGCATACCAATGGAATAAGCCTGCCATTATCTCCATGCACCGCATAAACTTTGTGGGCGGGCTCGACGTGCAAAATAGAACTGCAAATTTAAACTTGCTTCAAATTTTAATAAATAAGGTGATGGTCGAGTATCCTGATGTTGAGTTTTTATCTTCCAATGAATTGGGTAAAATAATAGATAATGAATAATCAACCTTTGGTAGCTGTGATGATGCCTGTTTATAATGGGTATAATACATTGCCATTGGCAATTGAATCCTTATTGAATCAAACTTATACAAATTGGAAATGTTATATAGTAAACGATGGTTCTACCGATGGTACTAAAGAACTTTTGGAGACGATAAAGGATGATCGCTTTAATATTTCCCATTTCAAAAAAAATAAGGGAAGACCTTATGCTCGTCAGGCTGCCCTCGATGCTGCAGAAGGAAAATATTTAGCTATACTGGATGCGGATGATTTCTATCATCCGAATAAATTGAAAATTCAAGTAGAATATCTGGAAAAAAACCCCCATATTTCTTTGCTGTCCTCTGGAATGGCATCCTTTAAAAATGTGAAAGAAGGGTTAATTACAGTAAGAGGTAATAAATGTATAGAAAATAGACTTTTTAAAATTGGAGATAAGGAGGAATATGTCCACGCCCCGTCAATGCTAATTTTAGAAGATGCAAAAAGAATAAAATATTGTATTAAATTCAAATATGGAGAAGATATGGAATTCTTGGGCAGATATTTAAATGGAAAGTATTATGCATCCCTAGATGTAGTTTTATACTATTACACAGAATTCGAGTCCGTAAAAAAGATTAAAGTTATAAAAACCTATTTTTTTGGTTTGCGCAAGATAAGAAACTCCGAAATGAGAGTGGGGTTAAAAATCAGAGAATATCTAAAAAAGATGGGAAGAATTTTGGTCTATATTATTCTCTATCCTGTGGTCTCCGTGGATTACTTTCTAAAAAAAAGAGGAATGGAAGCCACCTCAGAAATGAAAACAGAATTCGAAACGGTTGTAGGCCAATTTGCCAAATTGAATCAAAATTAATTGCTTAACATCTTTAATTGAAAATTGATCTCCGTATTCCGATATTAATTTTTATAATCCAATGAAGTGGAAAAACTTTGTATAATGAATAAACAACCTTTGGTAGCCGTGATGATGCCAGTATATAACGGCGAAAGAACTTTGCCCTTGGCAGTAGCCTCTTTAATCGCCCAAACTTATACTAACTGGAAATGTTATATTGTGAATGATGGCTCTACGGATGGGACCAAAGAATTTTTAGAATCTCTACGGGATGATCGCTTTCTTGTTTCTCATTTTGAAGAAAATAAAGGAAGACCTTATGCCCGACAAGCGGCACTCGATGCTGCAGAAGGTAAATACTTGGCGATGCTGGATGCCGACGACTTCTACCATCCAAATAAATTAAAATTGCAGGTTGAATATCTAGAAAAAAACCCAAACATTTCCTTACTGTCTTCTGGTATGGCATCCTATAAGAATGTGGAAGAAGGAATAGTTACAGTCAGAGGAAATAAATCTATTGAAAATAGACTATCCAAAATTGGTGATCGGGTTGAATATTTACATGCGCCTTCAATGCTTATTTTAGAGGAAGCAAAGAAAATTATGTATAATAAAAAATTCAAATTCGGTCAGGATATGGAATTCTTAGGTAGATACCTAAACGGTAAGTATTATGCATCGATAAGTGAAGTTGTTTATTATTATTCAGAATTTGATTCAGTGAGCAAGATTAAAGTTATTAAAACGTACTTTTTTGGTTTGCGCAAAATCAGAAAATCCGAAATGAGAAGGAATTTGAAAATAAAAGAATATTTGATGAAAATGGGTAAGATAATGATCTATCTACTTCTGTATCCTTTTGTACCCGTGGATTTTTTTTTAAAAAAACGTGGAGGTCAAACTACCTCGAAAATGAAAAATGAATTTTATAATGTTCTTGATCAATTAAAAAATCATGAGTAATCACAATTCTTTCATCTTAATATCTTAAATGGATAACCGCGCAGATAAAGTAAGGTTAGCTTTTTACTCGAATCAAATTCACCTGTTTTTTAATGTGCTCTATTTTTTTTAATCTTATTAAACTATTATGAATATTTTTGACCTGAAAATTCAACTATATAAGAATCTAGAATATATTCTTGGCAAGAATGTTATAAAGCGCGCAACTTTAAAGTTCTATTCCTTATTTGTTAAGGAAAAAAGGATACTGTTTATACATATACCAAAATCGGCGGGCACCACTATTTGCACTGAACTTTATGGTCGTAGAATAGGGCATTACAATTATTTGGATTGGGCGAAATTGAGTAAAGGTAGATTTCTGGAAAATATCCAAACCTTCTCTGTTGTAAGGCATCCTGTAGCGAGATTGGATTCTGCTTATAGATTTGTTTTAAATGGCTCTAATATGGGCGGAGTGAAAAATAAAAAGGATTATTTAGAAGACAATAGATTCAAAAGTTTTGATACGTTTGTTCAAGAATGGCTGGTTAATCAGGATTTAAATAACTGTGATATATTATTTAGATTTCAGGCTTCTTTTGTATGTGACAGTGTAGATACTATTTTAGTAGATAAAATATTTAAAATTGAAAACCCCAGGCAGATTGAGGAGTATTTATCAAAGAATTTAAATCGAGTAATTAAACTTAATAAATTAAATTCTACATCAAATTTCGAAGATAGTAAGGTTGAGTGTTCTAAAGAGACTTTGGAAGTTATAAATAGACTATACGCCAAAGATTTTGAATTATTTGATTATAGTTAAAATTTTTATTTTCGGTTTACACTGGAAATTAAAAGGGTGTTGTCTAAAGACGTTTGGAAAGGAAATTCTGATTGACGTAAAATTGAACTTTTTGTCATTCTTCCGATAATTGTAAAAAAACACGAACGATTATAAAATCAAAAAAAGAATTTGATCCAGTTTGCTGTAAATTAACTGAGTCATTAAATTTCCGGAATTAGAAATAATTTTATTTAAATGAAAGTACTTTACATAGCCACAAGTGATATTCATTTGGCCACTTTTCATAGACCCTATATTACTTGGTTGGCTGACAAGGGAATCCAGGTTGATATAGCTATAGAGAATAGAGGGAATAATACTTTTGATGGAGTTGAAAATACCTTTTTATTAAACTTCCCAAGAACTTTATTCAATAAGGAATTATTTTCTTCATATAAAAAACTAAAATCAATAATAGATTTAGGCTCTTATGACTTAATTCATTGCCATACACCGATTCCTAGTATGCTCACCCGTGTAGCTGCAAGAACTGCCCGAAAAAACGGGGCCAAGGTCCTTTATACTGCACATGGCTTTCATTTTTTTAAAGGAGCCCCAAAATCTCGATGGATAATATATTACTCGGCGGAATATCTATTAAGCTATTTTACCGATGGTATAATTACTATAAATCAGGAAGATTATAAATATATTTCAGGAAAAATGCATCATAAGGATTCATTTTTTATAAAAGGTATTGGTGTAGATTCTCGCAGATTTAAACCCTTCACAAAGGATGAAAAACATGTAAAAAGAGACTTATTACGTTTGAGAGATGATGATTTTGTTTTATTATATGTGGGCGAATTTATTCCTCGCAAGAATCATGAATTTATTATAAAAACTCTATCCTCATTAGTTGAGAAAATTCCAAATTTGAAGGTTTTATTCGCCGGCACTGGTGTCTTGCTAGAGGACATGAAAAAGTTAGCGGACGACCTGAAAGTTTCTTCTTATATTGAGTTTTTAGGCTTTAGAACAGATGTAAATGAATTAAGTGCAATTGCAGATGTAGGGATCTCCTCGAGTAAACATGAGGGATTAGGTTTAGGATTGGCAGAGGAAATGATGTGCAGGGTTCCTATTGTTGCAAGCTTTGATAGAGGTCATAAGGAAATGATTGTTCAGGGAGAGACTGGGTTTATGTTTGAACAAGAAAACCAAGCTCAATTTGTCGAATATATTTGTACGCTTTATAGTAACGAAGAACTTAGGCTGGAGATGGGTGAGAAAGCTTTTCAAAAAGCAAAAGAATTTGATATTTCTAATTCCCTAAGTTCAATGGCTAAGATATATAATACATATTTAAAATTATAATGAAGAGAATTTGTTTTATAAGCCCATCATTAAGTCAAGGTGGCTTGGAAAATGCGGTTATGGTAATAGCAAATGAAATGGCAAGTCGAGGCCACGAAGTCAGCATTATTTGTGTTTATAATAATCCGATTTTTTATGAATTGGATAAATCTATTAATATAATTTTACCACTCTATGATCGTAAGGAATATTCGACCTTATCCTACTATTGGAAATCGGCTTTGTACATTCGAAAACAAGTCAAATCTGTTAATCCAGATGTAGTCGTTTCTTACGGGGATTATATTAATTTTATATCGGTAATTGCTACGAGAAATCTTAAAATTCCCCTATTCGTTTCAGACAGATCTAGTCCAGACTTAAATTTCCCGTTTTTCGTGAAGTTAATGCGGAAATACTGGTATCCATTTGCGGACGGGATTCTAGCTCAGACTGAGCGTGCCAAGCAACAAAAACAGGCAATGATGGGGCCAAAGTATAGCAATATAGAAATTATCCCCAATGCCTTGCGAACCGTAAATCCCTATCCTGAAATAGAGAAAGAGAATATAATTTTGGGAGTGGGAAGACATTATCACGTAAAAGGCTTGGATCGGCTAATTAAAGCATTTGCCACAAGTGCCACTAATCATTGGAAATTAATGATAGCCGGAAATTACGGACCAGAAACCGAGAATTTGAAAACTCTTGTGCAAAATCTGGAAATTGAGGATCGGGTAGAATTTTTAGGACCTGTAAAGGAAATTGACAAAGTATTTTCAAAAGCAAAAATATTTGTGTTGCCATCCAGAAGTGAAGGCTTTCCGAACGCCCTGATAGAGGCAATGGCACATGGGTTGCCTTGTATCAGTTATGACATAAGCGCCGGCCCTAGCGATATTATTGATAACTTTGAAAATGGAATACTGGTGGAAGAGGGTAACATTCCAGAACTTAGCAGGCAAATGGACTTTTTAATTGCTAATCCTGAGAAACGAGAGCGTTTCAGTGAAAATGCCATAAAGATTAATGAAAAACTCTCAGTGCAAAAAATCGGAGATACTTTTTATGATTTTATAACTAGGAAAAAATGAGTGAATTTCTTACAAGATCCAAATATTTAGCGTATTATTTAAAGAAACTGGAATTTTCAAAATTCTCTGAGTTTCTAAAGTATGCAAGTTTACAAACAGGTAAATCCCAATCATATCTATTCTCAGACGCCATAAAATCTGTTTATAAATATAATATCGGATTGATGGATTATTTTATATTCCACTTTTATCAAAAGGATGATGAAGAAAGACAAAAGTGGGTAGGTACAGGATACAAATATGAATTTGATCTCAGAACTAATCCAATCGCTACACGTGAGATATTAGAAAATAAAATCAAATTTTACGAAACCTATAAACCGTTTATCAAGCATTCTTATTGCACGATTTCTGACTTAAGAGAAAATAATGAGAAGGCAAAAAAGCTTTTTGAAAATAAAAGTGGGAAAATCGTAGTAAAAGATTCCTTAGGTCAATGTGGCTTCGACGTAGAAATCGTAAAAGCAGAAGATTACACAATTCCGGGATTAATTGATTATATGAATTCCAAAAAATTTGATCTTGCGGAAGATTTTATTCTGCAGCACGAAGCTATTAATCAGTTATCGCCATCGGGTCTTAATACAGTGCGAATGATGACCATGATCAATGATAATGGCGGAGTGGATGTCCTGGGAGCAAGGATGAGAATTACTGTAAATAGTCATGTAGACAACCTAGCTTCGGGTAATATCGCCTGCTCAATTGATTTAAAAACCGGGAAAATTGATGGAAACGGTGTTTATAGTAACATAACAAAAGAAGCTGTTACACATCATCCCATTACAGGAATTGAATTAAAAGGTTTCCAAATCCCTATGTGGGATGATATTATGGAGACCACAAAAAAAATAGCTCTTTTCAAACCCGAAAACAGAGGTGTAGGTTGGGATGTCGCATTAACTGAAAATGGTCCTGATTTTATAGAAGGTAATCATAACTGGTGTAAAATTCTGTGGCAGTTACCAGTAAACCAAGGACTAAAAAATGTGTTAGAATCATATAAATAATATGGGGTATTTGGATTTTAAATATTTTATGGATAAAGTATTTGCTCTATTGCTCGTGATCTTACTTTCTCCGATTTTTATAATAATAGCAATAATACTTAGATTGAGCTCCATAAAAAAAGTCTTTTTTATCCATCAACGGCCTGGCTTAAATTGTAAACCGTTTAATGTGATTAAATTTAAAACGATGAATGATGAGAAGGATGAAAATGGAAAGCTTTTGCCAAATAAGGAGAGAATAACGAAATTCGGTTCCTTTTTAAGAAAAACCTCCTTGGATGAAATCCCACAGATTTTTAATGTATTAAAAGGCGATATTTCATTTATTGGGCCTCGACCTTTAGAAATGAGATACCTGCCATTATATACTACAGAACAGAATAAACGACATAACATTAAACCAGGTATATCCGGTTGGGCCCAGGTTAACGGAAGAAATGCTATAAGTTGGGAAAAAAAATTTGAACTTGACAATTATTATGTCGATAATGTGTCCTTAAGCTTGGATTTGCAAATATTTTTTAAAACAATTATTAAAATATTTAGAGGAAGTGATATAAATGCAACTACCACGCATACGGTTGTCCCTTATGACGAATATTTAAAAACAAAATACAATGGAATTTAGAGAAGAAATTAAAGAATCATTAACCCTCAAATTTGCAGAAGCAGCTGCAGATCGCAGAAAAAATAATCTCCCAATTATTTCCTTGGGCCTAGGAGAACCGGAATTTAGAACTCCCAGTGAAATTATCGACGCTACAATAGAGGTCTTGAAAAAGAAAAACTCGAATTATTCAAGCCCTATGGGAATTTTTTCTTTAAGAGAAAAGATAGCGAATAGCCTTAAAGAAAAAAATAAAATTAACTGTGTCGCAGATAATATTATAATAACTCCTGGGGCAAAACAAGCTTTTCAGCTAATTGCAATGACCTTGCTAAAGCCAGATGATGAAGTTATTGTTCTAAGTCCTTCCTTTGTTAGTTTTATTCCACAATTGTTAATATCCGAACCTCGGTGTAAAATAGTGGAGATAGATGTAAATAAGGAGGATTTTTCTTTGGATATAAATAAGATCAAATCGAAAATATCTCCCAGGACTAAATTGCTAGTATTAAATACACCAAATAATCCTGCTGGATATATTTTAAGCGAAGCTGCATTAAAAACCATTTATGAATTGGCAGTAGAGAATGATTTTTATATTATCTCAGATGAGGTTTATGAAAAGTTAATTTATGGAGAATCGGAGCATTTCAGTATAGGGTCTCTGGAAACGGAACCTACAAAGGTAATAACCATTAATGGCTTTAGTAAATCGCATGCCATGACGGGATGGCGAATAGGTTATGCGTGTTTCCCATTAAGCTTAAAGTCAACTTTATTAAAACTGCAACAACATACCAATACAAACACCTGTACCTTTATCCAAGAAGCGTTAGATATTTCGTGTGATCTTGATTATGCATATTTAACGGATTATAATCAGAAACTAAAGCACAGAATGCAGCTTTATTCCGATTTTATTGACACTACACCTCTAGTTAAGGGGATTATTCCTGCTTCTGGCTTTTTTGCTTTCATGAATATAGGCGATCTAAACATAGATTCTAACACCTTCTGCGGTAGGTTGATTAAAGAAACAGGGGTGGCAATTACACCTGGGGTTGCAT
Organism: Aequorivita sp.; assembly: GCA_034676445.1. Taxonomy (GTDB): domain Bacteria; phylum Bacteroidota; class Bacteroidia; order Flavobacteriales; family Flavobacteriaceae; genus Aequorivita. The sequence goes on along the minus strand of JAUCCE010000005.1, from coordinate 121,476 downwards.
TTGGAAAAAATTGGGATGATCATGTCAGAATTTCATTCGCTACCTCAGATGAAAATGTGGTTGAAGGATTAAAACTTATGAAAAACTTTATTAAAACCTCCCTATGAAAGTAGTAACGACAAAATCATTTTTTGAATCAGATTTAGACTATATGAAATCCCGTTTAAATTCAGACGTGGAATTTATTATTCCTGAGAGTTTTGACGAGGAAACAATTTTGAGATATGCCCCCCAAGCGAATGTTTTTTTGGGTGCGTATTTTACGGAATCTATTTTGGACGTGGCCAAGAATTTAAAATTTATTCAAGTTCCATGGACCGGAGTTGATGCCTTGAATTTTGACTTAATTAAAAAATTCGATATAGTTGTTTGCAACTCGCATTCAAATTCTCATGTAGTTGCAGAGCATGCCGTCGCATTATTGATGGATGCCACAAAAAAGATATCCTATCACGATGCCCTGATGAGAAAGGGAAACTGGAATAGACCTGGGTTAAATGAAAATGATATTAGTCCATTTTCCAAAACGATTTTAAATTCCAAAATCGGAATTGTTGGCTTTGGGTCAATAGGAAAGGATATTTATAATATGATGAAAGGTTTTAAATGCTCTTTTAAAGCCTTTAACCGTAATGCCAAGCCCACCATCGATGCGGAAAATATATCATTCCATGCTATTTCTGAAATTTATAAAGAATTATCGGATCTGGATTTCGTCTTTATTTCCATTCCTCTTACTGATGATACGAAAGGTATAATCAACAAGAAGTTTCTTGGAGCAATGAATAAAAATGGAATTTTGATTAATATTTCAAGAGGTGATGTTATGGAGGAAGCGGACTTGTTCGCCGCTTTGGATACAAAAGATATTGCATTTGCCGCAATAGATACATGGTTTAATTATCCAAATAAAAATAATCCTATAGTTTTTCCTTCCCTAAAGTTTCCTTTCCATGAATTAAGCAATTTAATCTTGTCTCCTCATAGAGCGGGATTTATCGACAGCGGTTTTCCTCATTTGGATGATGCTATTGAAAACTTAAATCGATTGGCTGACAATAAGGACTTAATAAATATTGTTTCTTCAAAAAAAGGTTATTAAAATGAATATACTATTCACTTGTGCGGGTCGCAGAAATTATTTAATTAACTATTTTAAGACGGCCTTAAACGGTGAGGGAAAAGTGTTTGCCGTAGATTCACAATTAACAGCTCCCGCAATGAAAGATGCTGACGTTGCCATTGAGGTTCCTTCAATATACGCCAAAAATTATATTGAAGTATTATTGGATATTGCGAAAAAAAATAAAATAACTGCTATCATCTCCTTAAATGATTTAGAACTACCTATTTTAAGTGAATCCAGACATAGGTTCGAGAAATTGGGTGTAAATGCCATAGTTTCAAATAAGGAGGTAATCGATATCGCTTTTGATAAATGGGAAACCGTGAGATTTCTCAGTAAACTGAACCTTCTTACTCCCAAGACTTTTATTAATCTCCACGAAGCGAAAAAAGCGATTGTCTCGGGAGAATTGGAATTTCCTTTAGTGCTAAAACCTAGATGGGGTAGCGCTTCTATAGGTATTGATTATCCTGAAAATCTAAAGGAACTGGAGCTTTCCTATGAATTGCAATCCTTAAGATTGAAAAAAACCATTCTTTCAGAAGCGAGTAAAGAGGATATAGATCATGCTATTTTAATTCAAGAGAAATTAAAAGGCGATGAATACGGTATGGATATTCTTAATGATTTTGAAGGTAATTACTCGGGTACGTTCGTTCGAAAAAAACTTGCCATGCGCGGCGGTGAAACGGATAAAGCTATTTCAGTTATTAATATTCATTTTGAAGAAATCGGAAAATTGATTGGAGAAAACCTGATGCATATAGGAAATATGGATTGTGATGTTTTTGAAGTTGGGGGTAAGTTATACGTGCTGGAATTGAATCCTCGTTTTGGCGGAGGTTATCCTTTTTCCAATGAAGCAGGAATGAACACTGCTGCTGTTTATATAGAATGGTTGAAGGGAAATAAAAAGATCGATCAGTTTAATAATTATCAGGAGGGACTGATGTTTTCAAAATATGATAAATTGATGAAGGTGAATTAATTTAAAGCGGATGTTAGATGGATTTTTTGCTCAATTAGCCCCATAAAAGCTAAATATTTTAGTTGGAATAGTTTAGTTTTGCGCTTTTAGAAAAAGTTGCTAAATGAATAAGGAAAACATATCATCGTTACCGCACTGGCTGTTAGAGAAATAATTAAAAATGGATCCTCAATAAATGTTTTTTAACTCCATAGACTTCGCCGTTTTCTATCAATAGTGTTTGGGATTTATTGGTTTGTCACAAACAAAAACCTCAAACTTCAAAACTTCTTAATAGTCGTTGCCAGCTATGTTTTTTATGGCTGGTGGGATTGGCGTTTTCTGTCCTTGATTCTCTTCAGTACCCTTGTTGACTATTTGATTGGTCGAAAATTGAAGACCGAAGAAAAGCAGCTCAACCGAAAGATCCTACTTTGGACCAGTATTATAGTCAACTTGGGGTTCTTGGGGTTCTTTAAATACTATAATTTTTTTCTAGATAACTTTATGTAAGCGTCCGAGCAACAGCATCTTGATCCCATTAGTTTAGATATCTAGTTTTGGATTTCTAAAATTAGATATTATGTTAGGTCTTGATAGTAGTTTTCGGTTTGAGCTGTATTTATCCTCCACGGATATGCGCAAGAGTTTTGATAGTCTTTGCGGCATCGTTGAGGCAGAACTTTTGACCGCACCATCCGATGGATCGGTCTATATTTTTGTAAACAAGCTTCACAATAAGATGAAGCTTTTGCAATGGCGTACGGGTGGTTTTGTATTGTACTATAAGCGTTTGGAGAAGGGTACTTTTGAAGTTCCACTTTACGATGGTTCGGTAAAGAGCTTGGTTTTAAGTTATCGTAAGCGTCCGAGCAACAGCATCTTGATCCCATTAGTTTAGATATCTAGTTTTGCATTTCTAAAATTAGATATTATGTTAGGTCTTGATAGTAGTTTTCGGTTTGAGCTGTATTTATCCTCCACGGATATGCGCAAGAGTTTTGATAGTCTCTGCGGCATCGTTGAGGCAGAACTTTTGACCGCACCATCCGATGGATCGGTCTATATTTTTGTAAACAGGCTTCACAATAAGATGAAGCTTTTGCAATGGCGTACGGGTGGTTTTGTATTGTACTATAAGCGTTTGGAGAAGGGTACTTTTGAAGTTCCACTTTACGATGGTTCGGTAAAGAGCTTGGTTTTAAGTTATCCGCAGTTGGTGCTTCTTTTTGACGGGATCACCATTGGCAATCTATCTCAGAAAAAAAGGTACAAAACCTCTTAAGACCCTTGGTTTTACTGTGTTTTTTCCGTATTTTTATGCTGTTGGTTACTTCGGTTCGATTTGTGCCAGTGATTTCGGTTTCATAGTGCCAGGCATTTCGGTTCAAACTGTGCCAGTTTGGCTGTGCATTAAAAACCTATAACGGTTCGATTTGTGCCACTTTGAAAGATCAAGTATTAATTACCTTATCGCTTAAAAGAATGCGATATGGCCCAACACACTTGATCCAATGGACTTAAAACAAATCATTTCCCTACATATTGATGGGTTTAGCAACCGTAAAATAGGTGCTACCCTAGGAATATCCCGCAACACCGTAAACAATTATATGCGGCTGTTCAGGGCCAGTACCCGTTCTCTTGAAGAACTGTTGGCCTGCGACAACACTGCCCTGGAAGCACTTTTCCCTTCCAGCACCACAATAGCCAATCCCCGTTATGAGGAGCTCATGCTGTACTTTGACGGGATCAATAAAGCACGGAACCATCCCGGGTTTACCTTTTTGTTCCATTATCAAGAATATGTGCAGCACGCCAAGGAACCCTATAGCTATACCCAGTTCATGGAGCATTACAACCGTAAATATGCAAAGGTCAAGGGATCCATGAAATTGGAACATGATCCGGGCAATGAGATGTATATCGACTTCGCCGGCAAGAAACTTCAGATCGTGGACCGGTCAACCGGGGAACTCATCGCGGTTGAAGTCTTCGTGGCCGTCCTACCCAACAGTCAGTACACCTATGTGGAAGCCTGCCATAGCCAAAAGAGAGCGGATTTTATTGCCTGCTGTGGACATGCCCTGGAGTTTTATGGCGGCGTTCCCAAGGCCATCGTCTCCGATAATCTAAAGTCGGCCGTAACCCGTGCCAGTCGGTATGAGGCGGATATCAACCGTAGTTTTAAGGACTTTGCCAGGCACTACAACTGCGTGATCAATCCGACCCGGGGCTATTCCCCGCAGGACAAGGCCCTTGTGGAGAATGCGGTGCATCTTGCCTACCAGCGCATCTATTACCCTCTGCGCAATGTGACCTTCTTCTCCCTGGAGGAGCTCAACAAAGAGATCCGCAAGCTGTTGACGGCCTATAACAATCTACTGTTCAAAAGAAAGCAGGCCAGCCGCCTGGAGCTCTTCCAGTCCATAGAAAAGGGCCATTTAAAATCACTTCCAACAAGTCCCTACCAGCTTAAGGACTATTGCCGTGCCAAGGTACAGAAGATGGGCTATGTGTACTTCTCACCAGATAAAAGTTATTATAGCGTACCCTACCGCTACATAGGCCAGCAGACCCAGATCCATTATACCTCCACCACGGTGGAAGTGTATTATAACCATCAGCGGATAGCCCTGCACCGGCGCAATCCCAGAAAGGGAAACTACAACACCGATCGCGACCACCTGAGCAGTACCCACCAATATTATGTGGACTGGAGCCCCGAGTTTTTTAAAAAGAAAGCAGCTGTCCACGGGAAAAACGTAGTGGCATGTATCGAGACCATCATCGCCTCCGGGGATTACCCCGAGATCGGCTACAAACGAGCCATTGGACTTCTCCAGCTGCACAAAGCCTATGGCTCACAACGCTTGGACAACGCCTGCAAAAGGGCCATACAGGCAGATGCCGTCGCATACCAGCGCATTAAGAACATACTGAAAAACAACTTGGACCAGTCCTCCCTGTTCTACCAAGATCTAGAGGAAGATAAATCCCATATCCCTGTGCACGGGAACATCAGGGGAGCTTCGTCCTATCAATAAATATTTAATCAATAAACCCTATCATAATGAACAAAAATCAAACTGTTGAAAAATTGAAACAAATGCGCCTGGGCGCCATGGCAGACCTGCACCTCCAGCAGATCAGGGAAAACCGCACCACGGATCTTACGGCCGATGAATACCTGGCACTGCTCACGGACCATCAGTGGGAAGACCATAAGAACCGAAAGATCCAAAGACTCCTCAAGCAGGCAACCTTCCGGGGACAGGCAGCCCTGGTGGAAGTGGACTACGCCCAACAGCGTAATCTGGACAAGAACATGTTCCTGCGTCTGGGTTGTCTTGATTTTATAAAGCGAAAGGAGAACATCATTATGACAGGTGCTTCCGGAGTTGGAAAAAGTTATTTGGCCCAGGCCTTGGGACATCAAGCGTGTATGATGGAATATCGTACAATCTATGCCAACACAGCTCGTTTATTAAAAAGACTGAAGCTCAGCAAGGCAGATGGAACCTATTTAAAAGAACTGGCAAAGCTCCTAAAGGCAGAGCTGCTTATCCTGGACGACTTTGGTCTACAGGCTTTTGACAGCCACGCAAGAGAATCACTTATGGACATAATCGATGACCGTTACAACCGATCCTCGACCATCATCCTGTCCCAGATCCCAGTCTCCGCCTGGTATGATATCATTGGAGAGGGGACTATTGCCGATGCTATCCTCGATCGGATCGTAAACTCCTCCCACAGGATCGACCTCAAGGGCGAATCGTTAAGAAAAGGAGCTTTAAAGAACGAATAACATTTAATTTTTATATAATTGCAGTATCTTTCAAAGTGGCACGGTTTGACCGAAACAGGTGGCACCATCACTCCGAAATAGCCAGCTGTGACAATAGAGGGATTGCAAATAGAAAACCGGAAACAAAGGCAAGAGATCATGGCCTTAAAGCAGCAGCTCGATCAACTGATAAAGCTTATAAACGGCTTTAAGTCCGAGCGTTTTTCCAGTACGCTGCCTATCTTGGATCAGCCCACTCTATTTGATATTCCGGAAGAAGCCCCGCAAGAGCCGATAGCCAAAGAAGAAATCACATATTCCAGGAATAAGGCAAAGCACCAAGGCCGCAACCAGCTTCCGGAAGGCCTGCCCGTAAAGGAAATTATCATTGTCCCGGAACAGGACGTAACGGGCTTGGTCAAAATAGGCGAAGAAATAAGTGAGACCCTGGATTATACGCCTGCCAGTTTGGTAAAACGCCGTACCATACGCCCCAAATATGCCAAGGCAGATGGGCAAGGTGTCCTGATAGGAGAGCTTCCAAGCCGTCCCATAGAAAAATCCATTGCCGAGGCATCGCTTCTAGCACACATATTGGTAAGCAAGTACGTAGATCACCTGCCTTTGTACCGCCAAATACAAATGTTCAAACGTGATTTTGGCTGGAACGCCGCCCAGAGCACTTTTTCCGACTGGGTAAACAGTTGCTGTACGCTACTGGAACCGCTCTATAACAAACTAAAACAGAAAGTCATCTCCAGCGATTATATCCAAGCGGACGAGAGCCCGATAAAAGTATTGGACAAAGACAAGATCAAAAGCACACATCAAGGATATCAATGGGTCTATCGCAGCCCATTGCACAATCTGGTGCTCTTTAATTACCGAAAGGGAAGGGGCAGGGCAGGTCCAAAAGAAATATTGGAAAACTATAAAGGCTTCCTGCAATGTGATGGGTATACTGTCTATGATGCTATTGGGCACCAAAAAGGGATTACTCTTGTAGGATGTTTGGTGCATGCCAGAAGAAAATTTTTTGACGCACAGGACAATGATCCAAAGCGGGCAAAACATGCCCTAGGACTGTTTGGTCAAATATATGCCCGTGAAAAACAGATCAAAATCCTTTCAAAAGAAGACTTGGCCTTAAAACAAGAACTTCGCCTAAAAGAAATTGCACCACTGATCAAGCAGATCAAAACTTGGATAGAAGAGGAAAACCTTAAAGTATTGCCCAAGAGTGCCATTGGAAAGGCTATGGCCTATTACCTAAACCAATACCACAAACTAGAGGCCGTAATACTTGATGCGCGATTGGAACTGGACAACAACCTTATTGAAAACGCCATTAGGCCGCTTGCCCTTGGCAGAAAGAACTATCTGTTTGCGGGTTCGCACCATGCTGCGCAAAACAGTGCAATGCTTTATTCATTCTTTAGTAGTTGTAAGGCCAATGATGTTAACCCCAGGCAATGGCTACAATACGTACTGGAAAATATTCCTGATTGGAATATCCAAAAACTGGAAGAACTACTACCCAACCATTTTCAAGAAAAAATAGACCTGTAGTTGCTCGGATGGATACTTCACGAGTACCAGATTTCAATTATAATTTCCCAACCAACTACCAACTACCCTTTGTGTCTTTTCCTCCATAGATAGTCCATAGATAGTCCATAGATAGTCCAAAGATATTCCAAAGATAGTCCACGGATAGTCCATTAAAACCCATTAAAAAAACAACATCAACGGAAACACAAAAAACAAGCATCTCATGCCAAGGTTTGCCAACTTCCGATCGCACTGATGAACTGATAACCGACAACCCTTTGTCCTCCATAGCTCTTTCAGCGAAGGAGGAGACCACCGATGACCGATCACCAATCACCAATCACCAATCACCATCTCTCAACTAACCCGGATGGCAGGTTCAGCGGACCGCCGTCGCTAAAGCCTATGGCGTCTGCCGAGGCACAAGCTTTTTCAGCGAAGAGATTACCGTCTACCCTTTGTCCTCCAAAGCTTTTTCACCGAAGGAGGAACTACTACCGTCTACCAACTACCGTCTACCTACTATATACTCCATAGATAGAGTATGGATAGAGGCCTGATAAGGCCAGGATAAAGCCACACCTATTAACAAAACCTTAACCACTTTTATAGCTTTCTTCCATTCCCTTTACCCCTTTATAAGATCCTTGTCAATAAATATTAATTGTTGGTTGTTCAATCGATATTCAAATCGTAAATCGCACCTCGTAAATCGTAAATCGTACATCGTCTATCGTAACTCGTAAATCTTCAATCTCCAATCGGTAATGGATATTCGTCAATCGTAAATCGTACATCATCAATCGTCAATCAAAAATCCCAGCAACCACAAGGTTTTCGCAAACAGATAATGCAAGAGAAATTGCTCAGCTTTAGGAATACTCTATAAACTTGGGAAATTTTGACATATTTCTTAAAAATAATTTGGATTAGATATTAAATTGTATTAATATTGATCCATCCCCACAAAGTTTTATTAATTAATTCCTCAATTAAAATGGAACAAAATTACTTCTCCCGTGGGCTAATTGTCTATGCTTTTATTTTTCTTTTCTTTTCATTTAGCGGTTTTGCGCAAGTGGGGATCGGTACAGTTGACCCGAATCCAAATGCAAAACTGGATATCTCCTCTACCTTGGAAGAACCCGGTGGATTGCTTCTGCCAAGAGTGGCGCTTCTGGCCACAAACAATAGTTCCCCTTTAACAGGAACCATAGAAAACGGAATGATTGTTTACAATACTGCCACCGCTGGCTCGGGGGCTACCCGCGTAACGCCTGGATTCTACTATCATGATGGTGCTCAATGGGTGCGAATTATTGGATCTACCGCTCCTAAGGATAGTTGGCAACTGGCCGGAAATTCGGGAACTAATATAACCGATAATTTTTTAGGAACAACGGATAGTCAACCCTTGCGGATTAGAACCAATGGTAATTTCAGATTTGAATTTACAACTAATGGAAGGTTAAGAAGTGAAAATGGTGGATCTGCTGCCGAACCCACCTATTCCTGGGCTGGCGTCAATGCCCAAACAATGGGTATGTTTCGACCGGCAGCTGATGTTTTAGGCTTTTCTACAGCAAGTACAGAGCGCTTTAGAATCCCTAACGCAGATCAAGTGCATGCCATGAACAATGGGTCGGCATCATATCCTTTCTATTCGTGGGCTTCCAATTCAAGAATGGGAATGTTTGCAGCAGGTGCTAACATCCTTGCATTTTCTACGAATACGGGAGAAAGAATGCGAATTTTAGCCAATGGACAATTAACCGTAAACAGAACTACTGCAATAAATGGTACCACTCGATTAACGGTTGGTGAAACTGGGGCAAATCGAGCAATTTATGGTAATTCTGCAAGTGGTGAGGGGGTTAGAGGAGAAGCTACGACTGGTAAAGGGGTTGTAGGCATAGTTACCTCTGGTGAAGGGGTTCAGGGACAAGCTACTTCTGGTTCGGGTGTAGTGGGATTAGCTACTTTAGCAAATGCAAAAGGAGGAAATTTTGCAAATTCCCAAAACAATGGTTTTGGTTTATGGGCCTTGGGAGGAGGATCTTCTTACCTCAATTTTCCTAACTCAGGTACTGGTGCAGCTATTACTGGGAGATTATATGGAACTACCAGTATGGCTATTGCTACCAATGGGCTAGGTTTAGCAGGTTCTGGAGATAATCTTGGAGGTATTCCTGCTGCCCGCCCATTAGGGGTAGGTGTTTTAGGATTTGGCTATCAAGCAGGGGTCTTTGGAGATAGTGGTTTTTATGGAATGAATGGAGTTCATGGAAGTGCAGAAGGAAATCCTGCAGGCACATCCTTTGGCACGGGAGTTTATGGAGAAAATGTAAATAATCTTGGTGATGGCGTTTATGGAGAATCAAGTAATGTGGGTGTACGCGGGTATGGGGCTAACGGTGCCATATTGGAATCGTCAAATGGAGGGGGTTATGGAGCTGTTGCTTGGCATACGGCTTCTTCGGGGGATAGAGTAGGTTTACTGGCTATTGGTCAAAATTTGGGCCCTGTTTCCTTCCCTGGAACTGGAGCTATTTTATATGGTCTACAAAGTGGAGGCTCAGGTTGGGCTAATAATATTAATGGAACTGGACTCATTGGTGCAGGAAATTCCATTGGCTTAGCTTCTTTAGCTGAAAATGGTTCAGGAGTGGCAGGTACAGGATCGACGGTCGGTGTATATGGAAAAGCAAATCAAACCACAGATGGTATAGGAGTAATTGGTGTGGGAAATAACCTTGTAACCTATGTTGTTCCTTCTGGCGTACAGGGTGCAGGAGTTGCAGGAACCGGAACCAATATTGGAGTTTTTGGGCATGCTACCGATGCCAATGGTTATGGAGTGTATTCGTCCGGAAATATGTATGTGCAAGGTACAATAACTGTTACTAGTCCAATTACAGCGCCTAGGGGGATCATAACCGATGGTTTTATTGTTTCTGAGGGCAATATGGGCATTGACGGTTCATTTACAGCGCAGTCGATATCGACGGTTGGTGATGTGATTGCGGGCGGTGTAAAAAACTTTATTATCGATGATCCTCGTGATCCGGCAAACAAATTTTTAAAGCATGCCAGTATTGAGTCTGATGAAATTCTCAACCTTTACAGGGGAATGGCTACCTTTGATACTTCGGGGCAAGCGATAGTACAATTGCCTGATTATTATGATGCTATTAATAAAAATGCATCCTACCAGCTTACGCCTGTGGGAGCTTCAATGCCAAATCTGTATATAGCAGAAGAAGTAAATAATGGAACTTTCGTAATTGCGGGAGGTTTGTCAGGCAAGAAAGTATCGTGGATAATTACTGCTGAAAGAAATGATCCTTACATCCGCGATAATCCAGAATCTCGGAATATGGTTGTGGATAAAGGAGCCGAAAGAGGCCTATATCTAGCGCCCGAATCCTACGGACATTCTGCCGACAGAGGAATTTTAAACAATAGAATCAGCGAAATGCGAACAGCCTCAAGAGCTGCAGAGCCAAACCAAACGATTGTTACTCAGGAAATGCAATCCAGAACATCTGAAGCCAAAATATTGAACCGAGAGGAAGTTGAAAAGTTGACAACGCCTTTTGAAGGCCGGCGTGCTTCCACTTTGGGTTCTAAGGAAATGCGAGATGTGCAGATTACTAAAGCAGATGAGGTAAAAGTGAAAGACAAAATTTTGGAACAAGAAGGACAAACAACAACCTCTTCCCCAGCTTCTGAAAATGAGTCTTCTTCAAAGAAGACCTTGCACACAGATAAATAACCAAAAGTCTAGTGAGTAACCTATAAAGCAGTTTCTCCTTTGTCTATAAATCTAATTATCTAATTAACCAACCCTAAACCCCTGCTGCTTTCCGCGCAGGGGTTTTTTAAATTTTGAAAACTACTCCCATATTCTCAGCAAAATTTATAAGGTATCAAAATTGTATGGTCATAAATCCCAATAGGTTGGTATGCGTTTTCAAATCTGGAGATAGCCTATCTGGCTGCCTATCATTAAGAGTTGAACTTATGAAAAATATCTTTATTATAGTGATATTTTGTTTTATCAAGTTGGGCGTTCTCGGTCAAGGAAACAATGATATTTTTCTTAAAACGGTAGCAATTACTCTTGAAAGATCAACCGAAGTTTGTCCCATAAGTGCGACCGCGGAAAGAACTGAAAACATTTCAAAACCGGAGATAGAGGAAAGAAACTGTTGCGCAGGTGAATATAAAAAAAATCATTGTTGTCCGATAAAAGTATTGATTAACCATGAAGCCTCATGCCACATCGGACTTGGACTTTGATAGGGTTCTATTTCCCCCACCCATGGTTAATGCCTAACGGCATATTGTCTGCGGCGGCGGACAAATATTGGTAGTCAAGGAAATACAATTAAGAAGATGTGCGCCGCGGCGGACATTATATGATCCTTAACCGGACAATAATGAAAAAAAATGGATCCACCCACAACAGAACTTGATTGCCACTGCCCAATTTATTTCTGATGAAAATATTCAAGTGGAAAGAGAAATTTCATTTAATCATTAGCTAACCCCTTTAAATATTAAAACTGCTGAAGAGTTAGCTGACTACGGCAGTATAGATATTTAGATCTTTGTGATCTAATAATTTCTTGGATTCCGGGTGTATGCCACGAAATTATAAATACAGTGGACTCCGGTTTGAGTGACCTCAAATATTTACGCCGGAATACTTCGTAAAGACCAAGGAATTTCCGCATAAATTTGACGATTTTTAACTAGAAATGTAGAAGGAAGTACCTGAGGGTCCGGACTCTTCCGACTACCCAAAGAATAATCTTGTTCATATTGCCAACTGAAACAACATGCGACCTTATTCGCAACTCTAAAATGTAATTTTATTATGGAATGGGATAGTTACCTTGAGTGGCCTTTAGTTTGCTGCCTAACCACATTGGCTTCGATATCTAGAAAGCGCCAATTGGTTCTGGTTGTGGCAATTTTTTTTTACAATTGTGAGATTTAAATCTCTTGTCAAATTATTGGACTACGCTCTATTTGGGCAATCTCTTCTCAACAATTATCACAAAGACTCTTATGGCCTGGATTTTTCTGCTGCTACTGCTCTATGAATAATTAGGATAACAGCAATTCCTTTTAACTCAAGATGAATTTAAAAAATTCAACAAAATCAATTTGAGTCGCGTTTCCACTAAAATTCAGACTATTTAATCCTCAATTTAACGATCTTAAATTAATGAAACTTTCTTTTATTTAACATTATTTTAAAAGTATCGATACCGATCGCATAAATATAATATGATTTTCTTGTTTTTTGTTTTTTATTTATTATCTTTCACCATTGAAATTTCACTCCCCAGTAGCTTTTAAACTACACCTTCTTAACCAAGGTGCTTTTTGTTAAACTCCTCTATAACGAACGTCGTCAGGCTATGTCCCCTGAAGCTGGCGGTATTAAAGTTTAATTAAAAATTATTATTATTATGAAAAAGGTACATCTACTTAGATTACAGATTATTCCGCTTTGGGGGCTATTTTTTCTTTTTTTCTTAAACGCAACTGCCCAAGTGGGGATAGGCAATACAAATCCGCGCCAAACTGCGATACTTGACATCCAAGGAACGTCTTCTGCGAATAGGAATAAAGGCATTTACATACCTTCGATAGACATTCCAAATTTAAGTACTCTCGCTCCTATATCAGGGGCTGCCGATCCAGGGTTGTTGGTTTGGAACAAAAATTCCACCACAGGACCGGGTTTCTTTTATTGGAATGGAGCATGGATCCCTATTGATGGAGGTAAGAGCTGGAAATTAGGCGGGAATCCGGGATTGGATCCCCATATCTTGGGAACTACCGATTTTTCTCTATTAATATTTAATACTCAGGGTGTTAATCGTTTTCAGATAACCCCGGGTTCGTCTGATGGAGGTAGATTAAGAGCTTATGAACCAGGCAATGCAGCATTACCTATTTATTCCTGGCTAGATAATCCCGGCACGGGTATATTTAAACCGGTACCCAACACTCTTGGTTTTTCTACTAGTGGTTCTGAGCGGTTTAGAATTGCCGATGGAAATCAGGTTCATGCTATGAGTAATGGCTCGGAAGGGTCGCCTTTCTATTCTTGGGGGACTGCCAATAATTCAAGTACGGGAATGTTCTCCCCAAGTGCGCGAGTTTTGGGCTTTTCTAGCAATGGTACCGAGAAATTTAGAATCCCAGACGCAGAACAGGTGCATGCCATGAAAGATGGTTCGGCGGCATTGCCTTTTTATTCCTGGGGTTCAGACACTGATATTGGGATGTATAGAATTGGAACAAACACTCTAGGTTTTTCGACAAAAGCAACAGAAAGAATGCGGATTAATCCCAATGGACAAATAGAAGTTAATAATACTGGTCAAACTCTTGACACTAGAATGACCTTTTCAGTGTACGGAAAGCCTGCTGCGACTAATAGTACAGCATTATATGGTTATGGTTATGGAGTGAACGGTCATGGTGTTTGGGGGGTAAATGAGGATGGAGGAAGAGGGGTTACAGGAAATAGCACAGGAAATGATGGCGTTGGAGTTTACGGCTCCAATACCGGCGGGACAGGTGTAGGAGTTCAGGGTGTAAATTTTGCGGACGGCAATGGAGTAGTGGGTTCTTCTATCACCGGTAACGGAGTAGTGGGCAGTAGTCCAGTTTCAGGCGGAGGTTATGCGGTTTATGCAATAGGTAATACGTATGCAACAGGAGACGTGGGATCTTCTGGAGGAAAAAGCTTTATCATTGACGATCCACGGGATCCCGCAAACAAAATTCTGAAGCATTTTTGCATGGAATCTAATGAAGTCCTTAATGTATATAGAGGGATGGAAACATTTGGCTCCAACGGAAGCGTGGTGGTTACTTTGCCGGATTACTATGAGGCTATAAACAAAAATGCCTCCTATCAATTAACTCCGGTAGGGGCTGCCATGCCAAATATTTATATTGAAAAGGAAATAGCCGGAGGAAGCTTTGTTATCTCAGGTGGCATTCCTGGAAAAAAGATATCTTGGACTTTGACAGCAGAACGAAATGACCCTTATTTTCAACAATATCCAGAAAAACGGAATACAGAACTGGACAAAGGAGAGAAGAGAGGAAAATATCTAAGACCGGATTTATATGGCCAACCTGAAGAAAAAGCCTATATATACCTTCCAACTGAAAAACCATAGTTTGGTAAAAGGAATTCCCGTATTATAAAATTTGAACTTAACCATTTTATGGTAAAATTCTTTGTGTGGTCCGCGATCCCATTTGGGAGAAAGGATCACACTTTTTATTTTTTGCTTTTCTGAAGAATTGTTCAGATTTGCGAAAATTTTATTCCCGGTTAACCAACTATTAAACACCAAAAGGAATTCAATGGATGCCTAAAAAAGAGATCAGGCCGCTCTTAACAGGCAATCTACTTACCTTCTTCATTTCCTACATTTTTCTTCTTCATAATTTTTTCTTCAATAACATAAATTTTATAGAAAAAAAATTTAAAAAAATATTGTAATCCTCTAATATTCACTACATTTACGGACTTCCTCACAAATTTTTTACTAGACATCTTAAGTTTTTTTCATCCATTGTAAATTTTCTTATGGCACGAATTTATATACGTAAAAGTGGCGTCTTCCTTAGTATTTTGGTTTTATTTTGTTTTTCGATTGGATTCTCTCAAGTAGGAATAAACACGGACGATCCTCAAGCAACCCTGGATATTCGCGGGGTAAATCATAACGGTGCGGTAACTGCCAATGATGGTGTTTTGGTGCCTCGAGTCAACGGTCTTACTATGGATGGTTCTCAAGACGGACAACTGGTTTACCTAATTGAAGATGTGGGTGGGAAAAAAAAGGGATTTTACTTCTGGAATGGTGCCAATTGGAGTCCATTTTCTAAGAATAGCAGTCCGAGTGCAACAAGTAATGTGGTTGAGCCAGATGTTTCGATTATGGGTGCGCCAGGACCTGTTTCAAACTTTTCAACTTCAGGAACTACCCCAATCAATAGCAATTCTGTTTTCGACCGAACCATCTCAGTTTCAGGAATTGCGGGAATCACGACTTCTGTTGTGATAATAATAAATATTATTCATACTTGGGTTGGTGACCTTGATATTTTTTTGAGCGCTCCCAGCGGCGAATGGTTGGAATTGACAACTGATAATGGTAGTTGGGGAGAAAATTTTACGAATACAGTATTCGCTGACGACGGTTTAATAAATATTACTTCTATTTCATCTGCGGAAGAACCTTTTACAGGACGCTATAGACCGGAAGGGACTCTCACTCCATCTGGATCGCCCGTAAATACAACAGGAACAATTACCAGATTTGCAGGATTTAATGGATTAAATCCAAATGGGAATTGGATTTTACGGATAGGCGACGACGCCGGTGGTGATACAGGAACATTCATTTCAGCCACCTTAAGTATTACGGGATCCCTGCCGATAGATTGGGTTTCGTTGGGCGAAGTGGCAATAAAGTATCTGGACCAGAGCGCTATTATTGTTCAATCTACCTATTCCGCAGATCCCTTGGATAACAGTGCGGTAAAAACAGCTTTAACACGAAGTACCGCTACTGTAGCTCCAGGAACTACTGCTGCTTCCCTTCCCGGAACAATATTAAATTATTCAAGTTCGGCTCCAGGTAATTCTGGGAATTTTTGGGTGAACATCTCCAATATGGCTAGAGACGTTGGCTTGACGAACAATACAATCTATTATTATCAACTCTGGCGTCAAGGAAATATAGAAACACCGCTAGCGTTCAATGAAACTTTTACCTTGTTGCCAATGCGGATTCAAGAATAAAACACAAGGATTGATGGGTAAGGTTAAAGAAATTTAAATCAGTAGCAGGAGATTGGTTAAAGCCATTTTATGAAATCATATTTAGTTGGAAATAGTAAATGAGTTCCATCACCTTTTGAGAATAGAGTTATTATTCAGCTTAAGGTTTCAAACTGAAAATATTCTGAGAGGTTATTATCTATTACAATTGATATTATGAACACGACGTACTTTTATAGAAAGGAAATTATCATCTTTATGGTCATTACCTTTTTATTTTTAACACAAAGCCATTCCCAAGTTGGTTTGGGTACCCAAAATCCACAAGCTACACTTGATGTTAGGGGGGCAGATCACAATAATGCCGTCAGTGCCAGAGATGGTTTTTTAATTCCTCGGGTGGATAGTCTTACTACTGCGGGTTCAGAGAATGGGCAATTGGTTTATCTCATTGCAGATGTTGACATTTTCAAGAAAGGGTTTCACTATTGGAATGGTAGCAACTGGCAATCTGCAAACGAAACAGGTGTTTCAAGTGTTTCACAAAGCCTTTTAGAGCCAGATGCTTTTATTTCAGGCAGTATTGCGGTTCCTGTCAGTTTTACCAATAATTCAGTAAGATCAATTCCAGATTGGGGTCCTGCAGTCAATATTCTTTTTACTGTTCCGGAATTAGCAGTGGTAGGAAACATAACTTTAGTAACCATAACGCTAAATATAGCACATGGCTGGACGGGAGATTTGGATATTTTTTTATGGCATAACGGTTTGAACAAAATATTGGAACTGAGTACTGACAATGGATCCTCCGGTGCAAACTACACGAATACGACATTTGCTGATGCTGCCCCAACCAATATTACCGCTGGTTCTGCCCCCTTTACAGGCAGTTTTAAACCGGAAGGAACCTACACTCCTTCCGGATCACCTGTAAATATGACAGGAAATATAACCACATTAGCTGGTTTTAATGGTTTGGGACCCTACAGGAGATTGGCGATTACGTATTGGAGATGATTCTAGTGGAGTTTCAGGAAGTTTTATTTCGGGGACTTTAAATATTTCTGGAGAAAACATGCCAGTTAATTGGGTTTCTCTAGGTGAAGTTGAAGTTGATTATTATGAGTGATATAATAGTCAAATCTACATATTCTGGCAATCCTATAGTTTTAGGAGGTATAACAACCGCCCTTACGAGAACCGATGCCACCGTGACTGTTGGGACATCTTTGGCCGCTCTTCCGGGAACTATTTTAAGTTATGCCAGTGATTCCCCAAGCGGGGAAGGTGTATGGATTAATACAACCAATCTGGCAAGAGATGGTGACCTGACCAATAATACTACCTATTACTATCAACTATGGCGTAAGGGAACTATTCAAACCCCAATTACCTTAAATGAAACTTTTAGTCTAATTCCACTACGTATTGAAGAATAGAATTGGCCTGAATGTAATCCAATAACTTCTCCCAACAGGAGTCATAGTAGCATAACAGTCCTAGACTAAAGTAAATGAGGCAAGGGGAAGGTAACCCGGAATGACACCCGTTATCCAGCACCCGGCATCCGTCATCTCTCGCCCCAGCACCCGTCACCCATCATCCGGCCTCTCACCACTCACCACTCACCACTCACCGATAACCGATCACCGCTTACTCATCACCCATCACCCCACACCCCAATTAAATCCCAAATCCCAAATCCCTCATTTTTCCCTATATTAGCCCCAACCTAAACCTAACCCCTTGGCGGCTGATCAAAACGAAACTTGGCTTTACGAGATTTCCTCAAAAAAGAAAGCTCTAGACCTAAATCTTAAAGAAGTATGGCGCTACCGCGATCTGCTTGTTCTTTTTGTGAAAAGAGATATTACAACGGTCTATAAGCAGACCATTCTCGGTCCTTTATGGTTTTTTATACAGCCGCTCTTTACGTCCATCATATTTACCTTGGTTTTTAATAATCTGGGCAGCATCAGTACGGGAAGCATACCACCATTTTTGTTCAACTTGGCGGGAATTACCGCTTGGAACTATTTTACGGCTTGCTTCACGGGCACATCCGATACCTTTAGGGCCAATGCAGGTATTTTTGGAAAAGTGTATTTTCCTCGGGTCATCATGCCCATGTCCATCACCATTTCCAACTTGATGAAATTCGGTATTCAGCTCCTTATATTTATTATTTTCTATTTCTATTTTTTATTCAGAGGCTTTGATTTAAGTCCGAATTTACACTTATTGCTTTTTCCTGTTTATGTGGTTATGATGGCGTTGCTGGGCTTGGGACTGGGAATGATTGTTAGTTCCATGACTACCAAGTACCGCGATCTGAATGTCTTGGTGGGTTTTGCCATTTCTCTGTTGATGTATGTTTCCGCCGTACCCTATCCATTGTCGGAAGCCCGCGAAAAACTTCCCGCTTGGGTGGCCGATCTGGTTGCTTACAATCCTTTGACCCAAATCATTGAAGGATTTCGTTATATGATGTTGAATACTGGCAGCTTCAGTTGGCTGGGCTTTTTCTATACCTTGGCAGTGAGCGTGATCCTATTCCTGTTGGGATTGGTGATTTTTAATAGAACCGAGAAGAGTTTTATTGATACGGTTTGATGTTGGGTGATGGATGCTGGATGATGGATGCTGGATGCTGGATGCTGGATGATGGATGCTGGATGATGGATGCTGGATGATGGATGCTGGATGATGGATGATGAATGATGGATGTTGGATGTTGGATGTTGGATGTTGGATGTTGGATGTTGGATGCTGGATGATGGATGATGGATGATGGATGATGGCTGATGGATGTTGGATGTTGGATGTTGGATATTGGATGTTGGATGTTGGATGTTGGATGCTTGGTGCTGGATGTTGGATGCTTGGTGCTGGATGTTGGATGTTGGATGCTGGATGATGGATGATGGATGATGGATGTTGGATGTTGGATGCTGGATGATGGATGATGGATGATGGATGTTGGATGTTGGATGATGGATGATGGATGATGGATGATGGATGATGGATGATGGCTGATGGCTGATGGATGTTGGATGTTGGATGTTGGATGTTGGATGTTGGATGTTGGATGCTGGATGACCAAGTGGGTAGTGTAAATAACCACCAACCTCTTGTCCGCCTTCCGGGTGTCGCCGAAGCCCCGCCTGCCCTCCTACGGCGGGTAAACCGGACGGGCAGGTTTAGCGGACTCTCGTCGGCCGAGGCACAAGCTTGCGCGTAGGTGGTTGAAATCTCGAACCTCATTTCTGAATTCTACAATTCAAACCTTGTCTCTATGTTTCCACCGCTTATGCGACCATAAATAATATTCGGGTTTTTCTTGGATTTGGTCCTCCAGGGCATCAAAAAACATTCGGGTTATTTGGTAGTCTGGATATTCATTGGGGTTGTCGGCTAATGGAACGAAAGTAGCAGTATAATAACCGCGTTTTGCTTTTTCAACTTTGAAATATAGTACAGAGAAATCAAGTTTTTTGGCCAGTTCTTCGGTACCCGTAAACATAGGAACATCAATGCCCAGAAAAGTGTCGTGGTATTTAAAATGGCCCATCTTTGGAGTTTGATCGGAAAGAATATAGGTCAGGGTTTTTTCTCCCTGTTTCCGTTTCCTAAAGAGCACACTCACTATTTTTTTATTGGTGATTGCGGTAGCTCCAAAATGTTCTCTTGTTTTTTTTACCAGGGCATCCAACTGTTTGTTTTCAAGCGTTTTATATACGGCGTATCCTTGATGTTGGATCAATTTGTTTAAAATTCCGCTCCATTCCCAATTGCCATAATGACCGGCCATAAGAAGAATGCTTTGGTTGTTTTCATAATACTCGTTTAAGAATTCAGCATTGGTGACCACAAAACGTTTACGGATTTCCTTTTCTGAAATTGTAAAAACCTTTAGCGTCTCCACAATCATATCACAGAAATGCTTGAAGAATCCTTTTGCAATTTGATTTCTTTCCTCTTTGGTTTTTTCAGGAAACACAAGCGCCAGATTGTCCTTTACTACTTTTTTGCGGTATCCGATTACGTGATATATGAGAAAAAACATCACAGTAGATTTAATATACAGGATTCGCATCGGTAGCTTCGAAACGAGCCACAGAAATGGATAAACCAATATATAGAGTAGTCTTTGCATAGAAATAGATTCGGCAAAACTACTCAAATTTATCTTTTGAAAAGGGAAATGGGAAGTTCAAGATATATAATAAAAGGCTAGCCTCTCGAATATACTTCATCGGGTGAATAAATAGCTTATTTTATATTTTTGGAGTCTTAATCCTTCGGAAATGCGATTGGAACAATATAAAAAAGGAAGCGAAAATTTTGGTTTTTGGTCTTTTTGATATACAAAATAGTGAACTAATTGAAGTAGAAATTGTCCTTTCGTCTGGTAACATGCCGTTAAAAACTGAAGGTTGGAAATTTGACTGGAACAAACTGATTAAGGAGAAAAACACTAAAACGTATATCTTAAGATTAAAGAATAATTCCCAAAGCATTGCGGGTCTATTGCAATTGAGAAGTGAAAATGATATGCTAATTATGGACGCCATAGAAATAGCACCTCACAATTTTAGTTCTTCAAATAAAAAGTTTGATAATGTTGCTGGCTGTTTGATCGCTTTTGCGTGTAGAGAAAGTTTTAAGATTGAGGATGTCTATAAAGGCTACTTAACCTTTACATCTAAGACTAGCTTAATTGAATGGTACAAAATAAAATATGGAGCCATTCAAGCGCTAGGCCAGCGAATGTATATGGATGATGCGATGGGAATAAAATTGATAGAAAAATATTTATATTAAAATTTGGAGATTAGGGGCAAGCAAGAAATCAATAAAAATAAAGAACAAGTTTTAACAGATAGAATGGATGTGGTGACAAGGGAGTTTCATGAGTTTCAAGCAATTCTTTTAAACCAATCGAAAGAACGCTCTAACGAACGGAAAAAAATTATAAAATTAATGGCTCTCAAATTCAAAATGGAGGACTATATAAATTCTAAAGAACAGCATTCTGAAATGGTAGGAGATTTTCTTAAAGCTTATTTGGATACTTTTGATATTAGACAAAATAAATTTGCCGAATACATTGGATTGAGACCTTCCAATTTGACCAAACTTATAAAGGGTGAACGTTCATTAAACCACGAGTTAGCACTCGTTTTTGGAGCGATCTTTGAAAACGACCCGATGCTTTGGTTGGATATTCAAAATAAGAATAAACTTTATGAATTGTCCAAAATCAAAAGAAAGGAAATCAAAAAGTATTCACTAGATGATTTGATAAATCAATAACATTGTGTAATTAAATAGGGGGAAGATTAATAGCTAGGGCAGACCTAAAATTCAAACCTATATCCCAACACTCGCTATTTATGGTTTCTTATTTCTACCTTCGCAATTCAGATAATAAACTTTATATTTTATATGCAAATTCCAAGTCTCGCAGTAATAATCATCATTGCCGCCAACGTAATCATTTCGATGAAAGGGTTTAATGATATTTCCTTTTTTGAAAAATATAAATTCAATATAGCTGGAATACGGCGTGGGGAGCAGATTAGGATGTTCAGCTCGGCCTTTTTGCATGCGGATTTTTCACATCTGCTGTTCAATATGCTTACCCTTTACTTCTTTGCAGATGTAGTTATCAACCAACTTGGGATTACTTATTTTGTAATAATTTATGTGGCGAGTTTATTGGCCGGAAATCTATTGGCCTTTTATTTTCATAAGGACGAACCTCAGTATAGCGCAATAGGAGCAAGTGGAGCGGTAATGGGAGTGCTTTATTCGGCCATACTGTTTTTTCCGGATATGGGGCTTTATCTTTTCTTTATTCCCATCCCAATTCCCGCGTGGCTTTTCGGACTGGCATATTTGTTGTATTCTATATACGGAATGAAAAACAGGGTAGGAAATATTGGACACGATGCCCACATTGGTGGTGCCGTGGGAGGATATGTACTAACACTTCTTTTTGCTCCTTTCCTTTTTCAAACAAGCTTATGGATAGTTATCTTGCTGGCAGTCCCGCTGATTATTTTGTTCGTTATGCACAAGCTGGGCAAGTTATGAGCTTTCGAGTTATGAGTTATGAGTTATGAGTTATGAGTTATGAGTTATGAGTTATCAAAATAAAGACTAATTTTTCGACTAACAAATCCCAAATCCCAAATCCCAAATCCCAAATTCCAAATTCCAAACAAAACAACAAACAACAAATCATAAACCACAAACAATTATGAAAACAATAAAAACCTTTTTAATCTTGGCAATCACAACAACCGCTATGATGGCACAGAACAATCCACCGCCTACTATTGATGT
Source organism: Aequorivita sp. (assembly GCA_034676445.1). Taxonomy (GTDB): domain Bacteria; phylum Bacteroidota; class Bacteroidia; order Flavobacteriales; family Flavobacteriaceae; genus Aequorivita. The sequence continues at coordinate 98,861 of JAUCCE010000005.1, read as the reverse complement.
TACGGGGGAGGGGATCGTGAAAGTTGTTCCCGATGAAGTAACCATCAACATTCGCGTGGAGAACACGGGAGAGAATACTCAAGTTTTGAAGAAACAGAACGACGCAATTATAAGTGAGGTATTGAAGTTTCTAAAACAAATGAAAATTGCGGACAAAGATGTGCGAACCGAGTATATGAATCTGACCAAAAACTATGACTATAATAGCAAGACCTACACTTTTGCGGCGAACCAGTCCCTTTCTGTGAAGTTGCGGGATATGGATAAATATGAGCAAGTTATAAACGGTCTTTTGGAAACTGGAATTAACCGAATTGATGGAATTGAATTTTCTTCTTCGAACAAGGAAGCATTAGAAAGCCAAGCCAGAAAGGAAGCTGTTGAAAATGCACAAATGAAGGCGAGAGAATATGCCTCAGTGCTAAATCAAACCGTAGGAAAGGCTATTTCTATTAGTGAATTCAGAAATTCCGCCGGTCCGCAACCTATGATGTACAAAATGGCAAGGGATTCTTCTTCCGGTGGCCAAGATCAGACAATTGCCCTTGGAGAAATGGAAATCCGAACCACTGTCAATGTCAGTTTCCTACTGAATTAAACTATATGTCATAAAATCCCAATAAAGAAAAACTGGAAAAGAAAGAACTATAAAATCTTCCTTTTCCAGTTTTTTATTGGTCTCAAATAGAGTTAAAACGATGTGCTCTAGTGCATCTCACTTTCCCCGAATCACTCGGGGCTAAAAGGGTTGCCACTCCCGAAGTTTCACAAATTTTCACGAACCTGCCTGCCGGCAGGCAGGTTCACTCGTTCCCTGAAAATGTGGATGCAAATGTTCATTATCTATTTCACGAACCTGCTTTCAGTCTGTTTTAAAAATCTATGGTACTTTAGTCCATAGTGGTTTAGTTTTGATAACCGATAACCGATAACCGATAACCGTTGACAGCCTGGACCTATCCTCGGCTTAGCCTAACTGCCAAAGGCACGTAGGTAGGCTCGGACAACCGATTAATGCTAAATGAAGCAAATATTCTACTGAATATCCCTGATTAGCGTTGAACGGTTTTTAATTATTTTACATTTTCAAGTTATAGTCAAAAATTCTTTTAATCAACTCAACGAGCACTGATTACTGACTGATTACTGAACACTACTGCCAACCGCAACTGGATACTACACAATCGACTACAAACTGTCTACCGTCTACCGTCTACCGTCTACCAACTACCGTCTTCCAACTACCGTCTTCCAACTACCGTCTTCCGTCTACCAACTACCGACTATTCTTTCCCAAGCAAACTGCCAATCTTCGCCTCCAAAGCAGCGCCACGTAGATTTTTATCTATAATAACGCCGTTCTCATCGAGAAGAAAAGTTGCAGGTATAGAACGTACGCTATATTGTTGGGCAATGGGGTCGTTCCAGAATTGTAAGTTGGAAACGTGATACCAGTCCATTTTGTCATCCTTAATTGCTTGTAACCATTTGTCTTTTTGGTCAGCCTTATCTAAGGAAACGCTTATAATATTTAATCCCTTGTCGTGATATTTGTTATACACGTTAACCACATTTGGATTTTCTATTCGGCATGGCTTGCACCAAGATGCCCAAAAGTCAATGATTGTATATTTTCCCAAGGCATCCGAAAGAGCTAATTCTTTTCCATCAGGAGTAGGAGCACTGAATTCTGGAGCTTTTATCCCTATCTCAGCTTTTCCCATTGCGTCTAATTTAGACTTTAATTCCTGTGTTATTTCAGTGGCGGCCAATTCAGGGCTAAGATCCTGGATATAGGTCTTGGCCTCTGTCGCAGTCATTTCGTCTCTAGCTACCATTTCTGCAATCAACATAATGGAGAAAAGTGATTTATCGTGGTTAGCAAGAAATTCTTTTTTGTATTCTGTCTCTTTGCCAGTCAAATTCAGGTTCTCACTTTGAACTTGCGCAATAGCGGCAGGATCATTTTCTTGTTGGGCTTTACGGAATGCTTCCATATTGGCCTGCTTTTTTTTGTTAAATTCGTTCATTTTAGATACGAATTCACCATAAGCCTTGTTTTGTTTCCCGCCTGTAACCCGGGAAGCTTGCATGCTGTCCTTGTAAAAAACAGCTTTCATATCTTCATTTTCCGGAAAATAGATCACGGATCCATTCGCTTCGTTAGAACGGAGAAAATTCAAGGTCAGTCCGTTATCCTTAGGATAGGTACCTGAGAATTTACCCTCATTTACTACCAGTGTGTCAATCACTTTTGCCTGTTTGTTTTCAAAAGTGTAAACCATAATTTCGGAGCCATCTGCAAAACCAACTGCATCGCCCTCAAGAGTATAAGTGTTTTTATCCTTTTGACAGGAATATAAGGTTAGGGTCAATGTAAGGAACAATGCTAAAATCTGTCTCATAATATACTTTGTTTAATTTCGGCAAAAGTACTGTAATATTCAAACATTGATAGGTGGGCGTCCATTATTTGGATAATTCTTAACATATTTTGCGGGTATAACTTGTACTTTTAAAGTTTTAAGCTATGGATAAATTAAAGATAAACAAACGGGATTTTCCGATGAAGATTAAAATCGGCTTTGGAAAGGTTTTCGATGCCTATCGGAAACAGATTGAAGCTGATGCTGATAATACATGGGCAAGAGACATCCTTTCTATGGCCGAGGAATATCCTAAACTTTCTACCGGGATTGACAGTTTTGAGGAACTTGAAAAATATACCCCACAGGTCGATGCTTTGTTGCAGCCTTTATTTCCATCGGTATTTGGTGATAAAGAAATCAAATTTGCCACCGTTCCCTTTCGTGACGTTGCCTTTAAATGTTCTGCACGCTATAAAGAACTTGCCAAAGCTGCAGGCAAGAATTTTTATCCCGATCTTTTAAATCTAGACTTCGACCATTTCTATATTTTGGGTTGCAATCTTATTTCGACCCATTATTATGGAAGAGATTTGGATTTTCAACGGGAGTTTCACTGTAATATCCCCGAGGAAAATGGGGTAATCCATAACTTTCGAGTCATTTATAATACAGATTTTGTTGAAATTGAAAAAGATCCGGAAGCCCCTGAACTGGATGATAACGATTTTAATGAACTCCTTGAGAGTTTTGATGATATTGAGGTCTGGAAAGAAAAATTTCCACCCCAGAGTTATATCTTTAAAGGGTTCGTTATTGCCAATCTAATAGACGTTACAACCGATACTTCCATTTCAGATTTTAAGACTGATCTGCTGCATTTGGAAATTAACAAGGGATTTAAAAATACCGATTTCACTCGTATTTTTAGATCCATCTTTAATCTGCCAGAACTAGAGATTGGTTTTGCGGATTATAATGAGGAAACTGAATCCTTTGAACGGGTATTGTTTAAGGAAATCAATAGTTTTTTGCTGGGCGGCAAAAAATCGATAATCAGCAAAGAAGCTTTGTGCAGTGCATCCTACTATACTCTTTTTAAGCAAAAGGAATTTTACGTTGTTACAGATTCGGAACGTTACCACAAATTGTATCCGGATAACATGTTGTATAAAAAATTACTCGATCAAGGAATAAAAAGCGCTGTTTTTGCTTCCATCGTTTCAGAGGATAGAATATTGGGAGTTTTGGAACTTGTTTCTAAAAATAAAAATGAGCTTAACACAATAAATGCGAATAGGTTAATGGGAATAATGCCATTTCTTGTTGGTTCTGTGGTAAGTGCAAAGAAAAATCTAGAAAACGAGCTGGAACTCATTGTTCAGGAAGAATGCACCTCCATCCACAATAGTGTTCATTGGAAGTTTAAAAAGGAGGCACGACGTTATTTGGAATCTATAACGGAAGGAAATCCCACGGTTTTTAGAGAAATTGTATTTCATAATGTATATCCACTTTACGGGCAGGTCGATATCAAAGGCTCTTTCTGAGGCACGAAATGAAGCTACTAAAAAAGACTTGGCCGAACAATTGCAGTATGTGAGAGAAGTACTCAAAAAATTGAACTCATTAGAACCGCTTCCTATTTTTGATCAGATGGATTTTGTTATTTCTGAATTTTTGGAAGAAATATGTGAAAACCTCCAAGTAGATACCGAACGGAAAATTATAGCTTTCCTGTCTTCCGATATAATTCCATTCTTTAGACATTTGACCCAGACAAATGAGGAATATAAAAAGCTCGTTGAGGAATACAATGGATTAATAGATGTCAATACAGGCTTGGTATATAAACATAGAAAGGGTTATGACGAATCGGTAATGCAGATAAACAAAGTGCTTGCGGGAGTTATAGATAAGAAACAACAGCATGCCCAACAGATGTTTCCGCATTATTTTGAGAGATTCAAAACCGATGGTGTAGAGCATAATCTCTATATTGGTGCATCCATAACCAAGGAAAAGATATTTGATACAATCTATCTTAAAAACTTAAAACTTTGGCAGATTCAAGTAATCTGCGAAATGGAAAACACCTATCACCAATTCAAGGATCAACTGCCAGTTCCTTTGGAAGTAGCATCGATGATCCTGGCATTTAATGGATCTCTATCCTTGCGCTTTAGGATGGATGAAAAACGCTTTGATGTTGATGGTACGTACAATGCACGTTATGAAGTGGTGAAAAAAAGAGTGGATAAGGCACATATAAAAGGTAGCGAGGAGCGCATAACACAACCCGGTAAATTGGCTATTGTGTATTCACAAGATGAAGATGAAGTGGAATATAAAGCCTATATCCGCTTCCTTCAATCGCAGCAATTGTTGGACAATGATATGGACACCGTGGAACTTGAGGATTTGCAAGGAGTTACCGGTTTGAAAGCCATACGCGTAAGTTTCCTATATTCGAAACAAAATAAGCAGAAGAAGGAATACTACACTTATGACGATTTGATTTCTGAAATCCATGAGTAGTGTTTTGAAAATTCCAAACCTGCCTGCCGGGCAGGCAGGTTCCAAATTCCAAATCGGTATTGTCCGAATAAAAATCATATTATGTCCGCCGCGGCGGACATTTATTTAAATGTTTTTTACTGGCTACCAATATTTTGTCCGCCCCGGCGGAGCTGTATGCCGTTAGGCATTAAATATGGGTAGAGAAATATCACCCATCTTAAAGCCTAAGTCCGCCGCGGCGGACCAGATATAATACAGGGCTATATGCTCTTTATCATTACTTTTATCGGACAACAGTGATTACAAATCCCAAGGACCATTTCTAAATTCTAAGAACCAAATATCTATCATCTAACTACTTTTATAATAACCTGATAATAAATGGGTTATGTTTTCCATGGGTTTAAAAATATATAACTAAACCCCTTTGAACTAAAGTACCTAAAACAGACTGAAAGCCTGCCTGCCAAGGCCTGCCTGCCAGAGGCACGACAGGCAGGCACGACAGGCAGGTCTGTTAGATTCGTAAAAATCAAAGCCAGATTGATTACACATTCGTTTTCCACGAATCAGTGAATTTGTGAAAATTCGTGCAATTCGTGGCAGTACTTGAGCCCTCAAGTTAGATAAGTTTGCGATCTCGGGCGGACCCGAGTGAAGGACTTACGTCCTATGTCTTTTAGTCCTACGTCTTTAAAAAATCTACATTTCCATATAAAAGAAAGCGGCGAATGCGATGAGGGATATAATAGTTCCAGCTACGAAAATGGTATAGGTAATCCGTAAGATGCGGTACTTTCTGTCCAATACTTGGCCTAAGAAATACAAATCCTTGGTCAGGGATTTATAGACATAGTTTCGGTCTTTAAGCAGTTCTTCGACCGCCCATTCAAATTCTTTCAATTCCATTTTATGAAAGTTTCCAAAGAAGGTCAAATTCACCGCTTTATTGGCTACATCTTCCTTTGTAAATTCTCCACGGGTGATGTTTGGACGGGTGGCGATTACCGCCAAGACCATTGTTGTGGCGCTGAAAAGGATGAAAATAGCGGTTGGAATGATCAAATAGTTGTTGTTGTCCAGTTTTGAAATAAGATTGGAAAGCACCAATGAAATTATAATGGCATTTACGGAAAGCATGATATTCGCCTTTGTGTCGGCAATATCACTTAACTTAATGTGGTTCCGTAAAGCCACGCGATAAAAAGTTTGGATTCCCCGCTCGGGGCTGTCATTTTTATACATGGCCTTAAGCCTTGCTTTTTCGTCGTCACGCCGGTGTTTTTCCTTTTCTTTCTTTTGTTTGGATAAAAGTTTTGAAAGATTTTCCTCTTTCACCGATTGCCAATTCTTAAGCGCATACTCGGTGTAATACTGATGGTTTTCAGTCAGCATTTTAATGTTTTCCCTACGCCACTCTTCTGGAGTATATTTATGTCGTTTCTGCAACATTAACTCCAATCGTAGAAACTCACTGGCTTCTTCAAAATAATCTTTCCCAAAATGTGAGGAATCAGCATCACGGATTATTTTCTCAAGTTCGGTTTTTGGATCGCTGTTTTTAAATTCCGTAGCTAGAATGCATTTTTCCACTCCCTCGATAATTTCCTTATCAACGTTTTTGGATTCTAAAAAATCACGTGCTATTTTGGCGCTTTCCTCTTCATGGTTTTCACAGGAAACGACGTAGCCGGTATCGTGGAGCAAAGCTGCCAATCGTAGGATTGTGGCATCTTTAACACCAATTTGGGAATGTTCAATAATTTCATTTATACTTTTATAAACACGCTTTGAGTGTGTGTAATTGTGATATACAAAATTACCTGGAAGCTTGTCCGAAAAAAGTTTTAGGATGTAATCATCAGTTTCTTGAACTATGTTCTCCATACAATAGAAATTAGTACTCCAAAGTAATAAAAAATAAAAACGAGGAACTCTATATGAATAGAATTAACATCTTTATAACTTTTACGGCATCCGTGTTTTTTTTAGGCTGTGCTTCGTATAATCCTAAATATAAAATTTCTCACAACCAAACCTCCGAAACTTCAGTTTTAAATGATATTGATAAAACATTCTACCTCGTTGGAAATGCGGGGACCGATTCCGAAGAAGCTTCTCAAACAATACAATCTCTTGGAAATTATATTGCCGAAAACAACACCAAAGATAGTTATGTTCTTTTCTTGGGAAATAGTTTCTACCCCAAAGGATTGCAGCCTAAGAAGGATAAACTCAACAAGCAAGCTACCAGATCCATGCAGTTGCAGCTCGATGCCCTAAAAGATTTTAAAGGAAAGGTTATAGTGCTTCCCGGCAATATTGAATGGAAAGGTGGAGTGGATGGATTGGAACTGGAGGAAGATTTTTTAAAGGATAAATTCGATGGTGAAAGTATTCTTCAACCTCACAATGGATGTCCTCTGGAAGGAATTGATATCGATGATGATATTTATCTGCTCGCCGTCGATACCCAATGGTTTTTAGAGGATTGGGACAAGTATCCTGAAATGAACCGGAAATGCCAAATTAGAACCCGGGATAAATTTTTCACTGAAATTGAAAGTGAACTGAAGAAGAATGCGGGCAAGACCATTATTTTTGCAATGTATCACCCGTTACTCACTTATGGGGAACACGGTGGGAAATATCCTTTGATACATAAGGATGTTTTCAGTACACTTATAAAACCCATTAAAAGTCTTGGTGCCATTTCCCGACAAGATCGTTACAATGAACGATACAATGAGTTAATGGATCGGATTCGCGTGCTTACAAATGGTCTGGACCGATTAATCTTTGTCTCGGGCCTTGACCAATCCCTGCAATATATAGAAAACGGAAATGTAAAACAGATTGTTTCTGGTTCAGGATCCGGTGCCACTGCCGCTGCCCTAGGTCAATATGGTAAATTTTCCTATGGCGGGGAAGGCTTCAGCCGATTGGATATAGATAAGAACTCTGCTGCTGAGATTCGATTTTTTAGGGCAAATAAGGATGGGAGTTCGCAATTGTTATTTGAACAGGAAATTTTTCCTCCAGGAAAAGGATTTGATTTTAATAGCCTTCATCAAAACTTTCCAAAAACAGTGAAAGCCAAAATTTATGATGATAGCTTGGTTGAGAAAACTGGTTTCTATAAAACTATTTGGGGAGAACATTATCGAAAGGTTTACGGAACGGAAGTTACCGCAAAAACCGTTCTCTTGGATACTTTATATGGAGGTTTGCACGTGGTCCGGGCAGGAGGAGGACATCAAACCCGTTCTTTAAGACTGGAGGACAAAGATGGAAGGACCTACAATATGCGGGGAATGAAAAAAAGTGCCGTTCAGTTTCTTCAAAACGTTATTATCAAAGATAAATTGGTAGAAAACGAGTTTAAAAATACTATTCCCGAAGAATTGATTCTCGATTTCTATACCGCGGCCCATCCTTATGGAGCTTTTACCATTCCAAAACTTTCGGATGCAGCCGAGATTTTGCATACTAATCCAAAGCTTTTTTATGTACCGAAACAAAAGGCGCTTGGCGAATTTAATGAGGATTATGGCGATGAGCTCTATATGATAGTGGAACGACCCGATAAAAAGTTTGACGGACCGCTTTTCGATTATCCCGATAATGTTGAAAGTACCGATGATCTCCTGGAAAAATTGCATCGCGATGAGAAGTATTCCTTAAATCAAAAAGCATATATCCGAGCTCGTGTTTTTGATATGTTGATAGGTGACTGGGACAGACACGCCGACCAATGGCGTTTTACGCAGCACGATAGTGATGACGGCACGGTTACTTTTGAACCTATTCCAAGGGATCGTGATCAAGTGTATTCAAATTTTGATGGTGGACTTCTTGATGTGGTAAGAACACTTTTCAATACTTCAAGACAGTTTCAAGTATATGGAGCCGAACTTAAGCATACCAAATGGTTTAATGCTGCCGGGATAAAACTTGATCGGGCTTTGGTTCAGAATTATGGAAGACAAGAGTGGTTGGAGCAGGCGGAATTCATCAAGAGCAATGTTACCGATCAAGTGATTGACGAAGCTTTTAAGGATCTTCCCAAAGAGGTCCAGGATGAGACCGCTTCCGAAATCAAGGAAAAGTTGAAAGGCCGAAGAGATAATATTGTAAAAATTGCTGAGAAATATTATGATTATTTGGCCAAGTTGCAAACCATTGTTGGCACCAACAAGGACGATTATTTTGAAATTACCCGTCTTCCGAACGGTGGAACAAATATTAAAACTTATAGGATAAAAAAGGGAGAAAAGGCGGATATGATGTTGGATCGCACCTATAATGTAGAAGAAACCAAGGAAATCTGGATTTACGGACTTGATGATGACGATGTGTTTGAGGTAAAGGGAAAGGGCGATAATTTAATTCCGATTAAAATCATAGGAGGTCAGAACAACGATGTTTATAAAATTACCAACGGTCGCCGCGTAAAAGTATATGACCAAAAAAGTAAGAAAAATACAATTGAAGAGAAGGGAGGTGCAGCTTTTAGGCTTACGGATAATTACGACTTCAATACCTATGATTACAAAAAACAGAAACAGACCATAAATTTGTTGCTTCCTGCCGTCGGTTATAATCCGGACGATGGCGTTAAGATTGGACTTTCCGATGTTTTTACAGTTCATGGATTTCAACGAAATCCGTTTTCGCAACAGCACAGATTTGCTGCGGGCTATTATTTTGAAACTAAAAGTTTTGATGTCAATTACGAAGGCGAGTTTGCCAACCTATTTGGTAGCTGGAATTTTTTAGTGGGGGGATATTTTAAAAACCCCAATTTCTCAGAAAACTTTTTTGGCTTGGGTAATGAGACCATCAATCCCGATTATGAATTTGATGTAGGCAAGGATTACAATAGAGTGCGGATAGGAGGATATGGCGGTTCTGTGGGGATAAAAAAGGATTCTCCTTATGGTAGTATTTTTCAGTTTAAGGCAATATTTGAAGGTATTAAAGTGGCTGGAACCCCTGGCCGATTTATTACCGACTTTAGTCCCGCACCAATTGAACTTGACGAGACCCATTATTATGCAACCGTTGAAGGGACCTATCAATACGAAAGCTACGACAATAAGGTCAACCCCACTCGGGGAATGGATTTCAACTTGAATGTTGGAGGAACCCAAAATATTCAGGATAGCGACGCCATTTTTGGATATGTCAAACCTCAGTTGGTTTTTTACAATGCACTTATCCGAAATAGGAAGTTAGTGCTAAAAACCGATATACGTGGACAATTCAATATCGGCAATAACTTTGAGTTTTTTCAAGCGGCAAACTTGGGTAGCAACACAGGATTGCGGTCGTTTAGGAAAGAGCGGTTTTCAGGTAGAACAGCAGCGGTAGGAAGCGCAGATATTCGATACAGTTTTGATAAATTCAGAACCGCACTTACTCCAATCCAAATTGGGGTTTTTGGAGGCTATGATGTAGGAAGGGTGTGGATTCCTAATGACACTTCCGATGTTTGGCACAGCTCCTACGGTGGAGGATTTTGGATAAACACCGCCGATTTATTGGGTGCAACCTTCAATCTTTTTACCGGAGAGGAAGGACTGCGGTTTACTTTTGGACTGAAAGTTTCGATGTGATGTTAACAGCGCGTTTAGCTCGTGGAAGTAAATGAAATGGTTGTTAACCTTAGCTAAATTCTATACCTTAAAAGGGGGACGGTTAAAGAATGGGCGTAGCAGCAAATAAGGTCGGATGTGTAACATAAGTGACAACTATTTGATTTGTTAGACCTTAAGTTTGCCTAATATTATTATAAACTCAAGGGCTATGAAAAACAAATTGATTTTCCAGATCATTGCTCGCTTTGGGCTCATCCCTGTTACATCCTGTTCTAACGATGGTTCCTCAAAAAGTCCTATCCCAAAAACCCAGAAATAAAATATTTCCCTTAGTTTCGTAGTAGATCGAATTACAATGTTTTTTAAAAAGTTTTATCTTCTTCTTTTCACGTTTTTCCTTGCTTCCTCCTGTGCAACGTTTGCGCCACAGTTTAAGGATAATTGGAAAAACCCGACATATCCATCGCATAAAGAGGTTGAAAAGACTTTTTATTTGGTTGGAGATGCCGGACTCTCGCCCATGGGCGGGATGAGCAATTCGCTGACGGCTTTCCAGAACTATCTCAAGGATGAAAAGGTTACTGGAAATTATACCCTTTTCCTCGGCGACAATATTTATCCTGCGGGAATGGATCCCGAAGGTCATCCGCGACGCAAACAATCAGAGAATATGATAGATGCCCAATTTAAAGCCGTTAAGGATTATAATGGTCATACTATTTTTATTCCCGGCAATCACGAATGGTACAATGGCGGTGTTGAAGGAGTTGCTCGAGAAGAGGAATATATAAAATCCCTATTTTCAGATCCAAATGTTTTTAAGCCCAGCGGTGGTTGCGGACTGGAGAGTATTTCAGTTTCCGAAGATATCGAATTGATAATCATAGATACACAATGGATGCTGGAAGATTGGAACAAACATCCAACTATCAATGAAAATTGCGATATCAAAACCCGTGAAAAATTCCTTCTGAAATTAAAAATGGAATTGGAAAAGAACCAAAATAAGACAGTTGTATTTGCAATGCACCATCCCATGTATAGCAATGGAAACCACGGAGGTTATTTTGCATTGGCAAAACATTTGTATCCATTTCAACAAAAGATCCCGATGCCGATATTGGCGTCGTTAGTTGTTCAGATAAGGTCGCAAGGTGGAGTTTCGGTCCAGGATAGATATAATGAACTTTACAATGATTTTATGAACCGATTGCAGGAAATGGCTCGAAGCAATAAACGACTGGTATTTGTATCAGGCCACGACCACAACCTGCAATACATCGAAAAGGATGGGTTCCGTCAGATAGTTTCGGGTGCGGGTTCCAAGGAATCGTATGCTGCAACTGGTGATGACGGATTTTTTAGTACGGGGGAGCAGGGCTTTGCCGTTTTGGATGTTTTTAAGGATGGCTCTTCGTGGGTTCGGTATTTTATTGCTAATGAAAAGCAAGAACCTGAACTTATTTTTCAAAAAGAGGTAATCCCCGCACCTAAAAAGGTGGATATGTCCGAATTTCCCAAAACTTATCCACAAGAATATACCATTCCTATCTATCAACAGGACAGTATTCGGGAAGCGCTGTTTTTTAAAACTGTTTGGGGCGCTAAATATAAGGAAGCATATTCCCAACCCGTTACTGCGAAGGTCGCAATCTTCGACACCCTGTATGGAGGGTTGACGGTATTAAGGGAGGCGAATGGAGATGATTACAAAGCCTTGTTGCTGACGGATAAAAAGGGCAACAAATACCGAATGCGGGCAATGGCAAAAAATGCACTCAGAATTTCAAGGAAAATTGCTTTTGAAGACAACAACCCTAAATCTGCCAAGGAAGAAACCAATGTTCCTACGATGAAAGGGCAGGATATCAATTTTTATACGGCCACACATCCCTATGCCCAATTGGCACTTCCAGATCTGGCCAAAGCCGTAGGAGTGTTTTCTACCTCGCCACAACTTTTCTATGTTCCCAAGCAAATAAACCTGGGAACTTTCAATGAAAATTTTGGAGATGACCTTTATCTTATTTCCGTGGCTCCTTCTGAAAAGAGCGAAGGAGAAGAGCTATTCGAATATCCCGACGATGTGGAGACAACAGATGACATTCTGATTAAAATGCGAAAAACAGGAGATGTTTTTGTCGATGAGGAAAATTACATAAAAGCTCGACTTTTTGATATGTTGATAGGAGATTGGGATCGGGAAACAGAGCATTGGCAATGGGCAAAATATTACAACAGACATAAAAAGAATGTGTTTGTACCCATTCCCACGAATAGAGATAATGCCTTTTCGAGTTTTGAGGGAAACATCCTTGATATTACCCAATCCTTGTTCAATGGAACCAAACAGTTTCACGTATATAGCGATAACTTAATGGATTTGCAGTGGTTTAATAAAGAAGGTATTATTCTGGATAGAGCGCTCATCCGAAACTCCGGCCGTGCGCAATGGAAATTTCTGGCCAAGGAGATTCAAGATAACTTAACAGATGAAATAATTGACGAGGCCTTTAAAAACGTTCCTCCAGAAGTCCAGGATGAGTCTTTGGAAGAAATTAAACAAAAATTAAAGGCACGAAGAGGAAATCTAGAGGATATTGCGGATAGGTACTATACTTATTTCGCAATTCAGCAAACTATTGTGGGAACAGATTATGAAGATTTATTTGAGATTACGCGATTCCCGAAAGGAAGGACGAATGTGAGAAGTTTTACTACTATTAACGGGAAAAAATCTGATACCTTAATCGATCGAACTTTTATACATAAGGATACCAAAGAGCTCTGGATTTACGGGCTTGGCGGAAGTGATAAATTTGTTGTCAAAGGGGAAGGAGATAATCCAATATTTGTGCGATTGATAGGGGGTCAGGGCAATGACGTTTATCAGTTGGAAAATGGAAACCGGGTAAAAATTTATGATTATGAAAAGAGAAGTGACACCATCACGGTAAAAAATGGTGGCAACTTTCGTTTCACCAATGTTTATAATCTTAATACCTATGATTATCGGAAACAGCTAGATAGGAGCCAGGGTGTGGTCTCGGCCATTGGGTATAATCCCGATGATGGATTTCGGGCCGCACTTCAGTATGTGTACCGGGTGGATAATTTTCAGCGCAATCCGTTTTCACAACGGCATATAGTCAATGCAGCCTATTTTACCGATATCAAAAGTTTTGATATTTCTTATGAAGGAGAATTCGCCAACATTAAAAACGACTTGAATCTCAGTTTTGGAGGTCGGTTTACCAGTCCCAATTATAAGATAAACTTTTTTGGCTTCGGAAATGAAACCGTAAACAATCAAGATTCAAAAGGTTATGATTACAATAGGGTAGCGGTTCAGAATATTTCTGGAAATGTAGCCCTGCTTCGAAATAGTAGTTTTGGAAGCTTTTTCAAATTGCAAACAAAATTTGATGCCTATGAGGTGAAGGACTCTCCGCTCGATTTTATTTCAGGGGTAGATGTATTTAACAAAGGAGAAACTACTTATTTTGGCACTGTTGAAGGAATATACAGTTATAGAAGCTATGACAATATCCTCAATCCAACCATTGGGATGCTATTTGATTTGAATCTTGGGGTGACGGACAATTTTGAAAATACTGAAGCTGTATTTGGCGTCGTCAAAACACGGGTAGGATTTTACAACTCTTTGATTAAGAGCAGAAAGCTTGTGTTAAAAACCAATGTGCGGTATCAAGTCAATATTGGAGAGAAGTATGAGTTTTACCAAGCCGCCACACTAGGAGGAGATAATGGCCTAAGAGGATACCGGAATCAACGGTTTTCAGGAAAGACATTTTTGGTGGGAAATGCGGATCTGCGATACAGTTTACCAGCTTTGAAGATAGGATTATATCCGTTAAATATTGGAATATACGGAGGTGCTGATTTGGGAAGGGTTTGGTTAAAAAATGAACATAGCGATAAATGGCATACCTCCTATGGTGGTGGATTGTGGATCAACGGGTCTGGCGGACTTAATGCCAATTTCAATTTGTTTAATTCTTGGGAAGGTCCACATATAACATTTGGGCTTGGTTTTGACTTTTAACCTTGGAGTTTTTTTTGAACTTCAAGTCACTTTTGTTTTTCTTATCCCTTCTAAAACAGCGCTTATTTTTCGAAAAAAAATCTAAATTTTATTAGCAGATAAAGCTATCTTAAAATTTTGTTAACTTTGTATTTTCAAATCATCATCTTAAGATCTGGACAATATCAAAAAAATTATCTCCTCGTTTTTGGTGTTTTGTTTTTGTTGCCAAGGTATCTTTTTGGGGGCAAACTACAGTTTTGTTCAAAAGGAATTTCTTCCCTCAATTAGTATTACTACCGATAAAAGTGCCATAGATCATATAGTGGAAGCCCAAATGCATGGCTTTTATGGGATTGGAAGAGGATACTTGGACGGCCACATGATAGAAAACACTATCAAATGCTTTTTGAGCCGCTTCATTTTGGGAAAATGCGGAGAATGAAATTATTATGAAGTAAATGCGAAGTAGAATTCTTTTCATAAATGTTGGACGGTTGCAAGGATTATCAGAAGATATAAGGGTTGAGTCCTGGGGAGGAGGAACTTAATCCTAAAGTCTCTTACTTTAAATAAGTATACGGATTGATGTTAAAAATACTAAAAAATAACCAATAATGCCAAATTATGTTAAATAACACTGAATTATATAGCAAAGACCATTAAAAGAGTGTCGCTCTAATTTATTATCCCCAGAATAAGCAACAAAGCCTTTATTGCAGAACTAATTATAAAAAGCTGGGGTTTACTAAATATTTTTTAGTCAGCATCTATCAAATTGTGCGGATAAAACGAAATAGTAGAAATATTGATAGTCAATTTTTTAAAAAAACCAGAGAGGAAAGATTATGTATATCCTTTCCTCTCTGGTCTAACTTAATTTTTTAGATGGGAGTAGATTATGCTTCCGGATGGTTATCCGTCGCTTTCATCGACCACGCATCCAGCATCCAACTAACTTTTTCGATGTGACCGATATAACCTCCGATCATATCTATTGTACCTTCATCTTCAGCTTTGTCGGCCGTTTCAATTACTTTTCGCATTTGTTTCAATAGCAGTCCATGATCCGCCAAAAGTTTTTTGACCATATCAAGATCTTTCGTGTTTTCAGCTGCTTCTTTAATGCTACTCATCTTTATGTAATCTGAGAAATTACTGGTAGGTTGGAAACGCAATGTTAAGATTCGTTCCGCAATTTCATCGATCTTTATCTTGGCATCGTTATACATTTCCTCAAATTTGTTATGTAGATCGAAAAAATTATGTCCTACTACATTCCAATGGAAATTTCGGAGTTTTTGATAATACAAATGATAATCTGCCAGCAGTACATTCAATTCTTTAGCTGTAGCAGTTGTTTTCTTCTTATCTAAATTAAGGTAGCTCATATTTTATTTTTTTTGGATTTCCCCAAATATAACCAAAGCCTTTTGGGCGAGCAATTTAATAAGAGGGTTTAGCCTTTTTTTAACTTCCTAAAAAGGGTTTTTATCGATAAAATTTGCGATTAATAATTGTTCCCGATCTTTAAAATGTTGATTTCGAATAAAAACGATCTGTTCCTTAAGATATAGCCTTATAGAACTAGAGGTTTCAAAAATGGAAAAAGTTGTAAAAGTGCACATGGCCCGATTCCATCAGTACTTTCAAAGTGATTGAAAATTGATCAGTCTATGGTATTTTAATGTTAACTTTTTTTGAAAATGATTGTGAATTATTTGATTATAAATTAGCCATTATTAAACTCTAAAACTTATTCATTTCTTTCAAAGAAGAGTTTCTTGTTAATCTTTTGTTCCCTGCATATAAATGAGGGTGTTAATTTTTGTTAATTTGAAATAAATGTTTACTTTCACGGTCGTCATAAACTAACAGAAGAATCTTATTTCCCATTAAAGTTCTGGTTTTCAGTAGCGAATTATTCAATCTGAATGAGTCCTTTATTGTGGGATTGTTATAATCTGATGTTTTATGCTTTCATTTTAACTTTAGTACTAATAAAAAAATCTTCACATGAGAAAAATTACTTTCCTAATTCTATTTGGATTTCTATGTTCTTGGGCCAACTTTGCTCAAGTAATTGTAGGAACCCAAAGCGGCACTTCCAATGCCATGCCCATTAGCAGTTGTTATAATTATTCTTATAGCCAACAACTGATTCATAAAACCGATATTAACTCGACTGCGGGAGACATTACTTCTATTTCTTTTTATTATGATAGAACTACATCTACAAACAACAGTAGCAGTGCGGGGTGGACGATCTATCTTGGGCATACAGCCAAAACCGAGTTTTCCAATAATGATGACTGGGTTACCCTCGCAAATCTTACCCAAGTTTATACGGGAACTGTTACCTATCCATCAGCTGGGAGTCAAATGCTCATTACTTTTCAAACGCCATTTCCCTATAACAATATCGATAATTTAGTTATTGCTGTTGATGAAAATCAACCCGGAAATGACTGTTCCAATTATTTTGGGAAAACTGGAGCTATGGGAGCAGGTAGAAGTATTTACTACCGAAGCGATACTACAAATCCCGATCCTGCATCTCCACCTTCGGCAAGTGCAAGGACCAATTTCATTAACAATGTGATTTTGGGAGGCCTTCAAGAATCCTGCCCTAGACCAACAAATTTAACAATTACTGGTGGTACAAGTACTACTGCTGATTTGAGCTGGACAGAAAATGGCGTTGCCACAGAATGGGAAGTGCTTTATGGTACAGCAGGCTTTAATCCGAATACTGAAGGTACTGTGCTTCTTGATGATGATGGAATTCCAGGAATTACCGTTCCTGGCCTAAGTGAAAATACTGCTTATGACTTTTATGTGAGAGCTATTTGCGGAGTTGACGAATTTAGTGGCCTAGTTGGTCCTGTCAATTATAACACTGCTTGTGGTATCGCCTCTCCTCCTTGGATGGAAGGCTTTGAATCCGGATTTGTTGATCAGCAGGCCCTTGGTGGATGTTGGTCCCAGAGTTCCGTTACTGGAACCGATGTATGGACGACAAACAGTAGCCAAACAACAAATAATCGCGGACCCCGAAGTGGAAGTTGGAATATTTACTTGAAATATAGTAATGAAGACTGGATATTTTATCCCTTAAGCCTTACCGGAGGAACTCCCTACGAATTGAGGTTTTATGCCAGACAGGATGGAGCAACTGGATCGAATGCAAGCGTTATGGCTTCTTACGGAACAACGGACACTCCCGCTGCTATGACAAATCCAATTATCCCATCATCACCAGTTGTGAATGGCGATTACCAAGAATTTGCTGAATTCTTTACTCCAGCAACTTCTGGTATTTATTATATTGGAATAAAAGGAAAAATAAATGGTACCCCTTGGTATATTTCCTTGGATGATATAAGCGTTGAGGAAGCTAATGGTTGTTTGCGTCCAGGAGCGCTCACAGTAACGGATGTTGCTACTACAACCGCCGATGTGGCCTGGGCACCGAACGGTTCGGCTACCGAATGGGAGGTTGTTTATGGAATTTCAGGATTTAATCCTCTAACTGACGGTACCACCGTTGAAGTGAGTAATACTCCAGCCACTACACTTACAGGCTTGACTTCTAATACTTCTTATGATTTTTACGTACGTACTATATGCGGTACAGAACAAAGTTCCTTGAGTGGTCCAAAAAACTTTAGAACAACTTGTGACACTATTAGTACTCTTCCATATCTGGAAAATTTCGATACGTACGGAACTGGTCCTGATGCATTCCCCGCTTGTTGGGAAAGGATAACATACACAAGTGGATCTAGTATATGGCCATCAATTGTATCAGGTAATGCAACCAGTGCGCCTAATAGTTTAAAATTCCAATCTGCCGTAGGTACGCCTACTTATGCTATTTCGCCTCCGTTTGCTGAGGATATTCAGAATCTTCAAGTTAGTTTTATGTTGAGAAGAGAAGGTACTAGTTCTGGTACTATTGATGTAGGTGTAATGAGTAACCCGTTTGATACTAGTACTTTTGAACTTGTTCAAACTATCAATCCTGGGAATAATGATTATACCGAGTATGAATTTAATTTGAATAATGTTACGCTTTCAGGTGGAAACAATCATATCGCCCTTAGACAAAACTCTACTTCAAGTGTTTGGTATTACTGGCTGGATGATTTTCTGGTCCAGCAAATTCCTACTTGTCCTAAACCAATTGATTTGATGGTTGATTCAGTAGAAACTACAACCGCAAATGTTTCCTGGACAGCAGGTTCTTCTGAAACTTCTTGGAATATTTCTTGGGGAACTCCTGGTTTTACAGTAGGAAGTGCCGGTGAATTAGGTACAGATACATCTACTACCGCATCCTATCAAATAACTGATTTAAGCCCAAGTTCCGGATATGAATTTTATGTTCAAGGTATTTGTGGCGTTGACGATTTGAGTATTTGGGCAGGCCCAATGGCATTTTCGACAGCTTGTGACGCTATTACTTCACTTCCATATTTAGAGAATTTTGATACGTATGGAACTGGTCCTGATGCATTCCCGAATTGCTGGGAAAGAATAACATACATAACTGGTTCAAATATATGGCCATCTATTGTATCAGGTAATGCAACTAGTGCGCCTAATAGTTTAAAATTCCAATCTGAAGTAGGGATTCCTACTTATGCTATCTCACCTCCATTTACAGAAGATATTCAGAACCTTCAAGTGAGTTTTATGTTAAGAAGAGAAGGTACGAGTTCTGGTACTATTGATGTAGGTGTAATGAGTAACCCACTTGATACTAGTACTTTTGAACTTGTTCAAACTATCAATCCTGGGGATAATGTCTATACAGAGTATGAATTTAACCTGAATAATGTCACTCTTTCGGGTGGAAACAACCATATTGCCCTAAGACAAAACTCTACTTCAAGTATTTGGTATTACTGGCTGGATGATTTTATGGTACAGACTATTCCTAGTTGCCCTAAACCTACTGATTTGACCGTAGGTGTAGTCGGAGAGACAACCGCAGAAGTTTCTTGGACGCCGGGTTCTACAGAAACTGAATGGGATGTAATATACGGAGTAGCTGGTTTTGATCCGCTAACCCAAGGAACTACTGAAGTTGTAACTGGTACTCCAGAAACCATCTTGACTGGATTAACGTCAGACACAGGTTACGAATTTTACGTTCGTGCAAAATGTGGCGTTGATGATGAAAGTATCCTTTCAAATGTAAAATATTTCTTTACCGGTTATTGCCAATTTACATCCACCTCGACCCAATATTTTATCCAAAGCTTCTATACGGAAGAAGGAATATCGAATATTACCAATATGAACTCAGGGCAATCTCCCAATGGTTATGGTAATTTCACTGCTATGGAAGTTGTAACCTTTCCAACAGGGGAATTTAATTTTACCGCACAATTTAATGGCACTTCGACCTACGGATTTAATATGTGGATTGATTTTAACGGTAACATGGAATTTGAAGAATCTGAAAAAGTTTATGCTTCAGGAGGTTATGTTAACGGTGCATCAGGGACAATTGCTATTCCGTTAGTTACCGAGAATGGAAGTTACCGTATGCGTATTGCTGCAGACTATTTAAGCACTAATCCAAGTGCTTGTGGTTCATCTAATTATGCAGAAGTAGAAGACTACACTGTAGTAATAATTAATGCTCCAAGCTGTTTCCCTCCAAGAGATTTGGTTGTGGCTGGGGTTACAGAAACTTCAGTAGATGTAAGCTGGACTCCTCAAGATTCGGAAACAGAGTGGGATGTTATCTATGGTGCTCCTGGTTTTGATCCAGAAACTGAAGGTATAATTCAGAACGTTACTGGTGGAGTACCCGAAACTACAATCACAGGCTTGACTGCAAGTACTGAATATGAGTTTTATGTTAGGGCCGTTTGTGATGTTGACGATGCAAGTATCTGGACTGGTCCAGGATACTTCGTCACTGAATGTGTTGCTTTGGATATTCCTTATTTCTTAGGTTTTGAAGACGCAACTCCTCCAAATGTCCCAATTTGCACCAGTGTTCAAAATCTGGGCAACGGGAACGAATGGGAAGTAGCTAACGTTAATGAAAATGGCTTCACCGGAAGAGCATTGCGCTATAAGTGGAACTCCAATAATGCCGCTAATACTTGGTTCTATACTCAAGGTTTGAACCTTGTTGAAGGAGTTGATTATGAAATTTCCTACAAGTACGGTAATAATGGCAATGCGTTCCATGAGAAGATGAAAGTGGCCTTTGGTACGTCGCCAGAATCGTCATACATGATCAATGAATTGGCCAACTATACCGATATTACTGGTGGTACACCAACCGTTGAAGAAATAGTCTTTACGGCTCCGGCAGATGGCGTGTATTATTTTGGATTTAATGCCTATTCACCCGCAGATCAATTTTATCTCTTTGTAGATGATATACACATACGCTTTGCTGGTGATTGTGATCCCGTAACTAATATGGAGATTACAGATGTTACAGATACTACAGTTTCGGTATCTTGGACAGCATCGCCAACAGCTGTCAATGGTTACGTTGTGGATGTTTACTACCAAGGTCAAAATCCAGAAATTAATACTCCAATAATTAGCCAAACGGTTGATGGAGGTCTAACCTCAACAACCATTACTGGCCTTGAGGCAAACACCTCTTATGATGTGTATGTAACTTCTGATTGTGGAAACGGTAACACTACAAGAAGTCAAGCGTTAAATGTAATTACTGGCAATGTAGGAATAGGCGATAACGATTTTGCACAGGTCAACTATTATCCGAACCCTGTGAAAGAGCAATTGACTATTACCGCTGCTATTTCCATAGAAAGTGTAACGGTTTATAATCTTTTGGGTCAATCTGTAATGAAAATAGTGCCTAGAGCCTTGAGCGTGGTACTTGATATGTCAACATTGGCTTCTGGGACCTATGTTCTTAAAGCAACTGTTGCAGATGCTGTTTCAACCTTTAAGGTTATAAAAGAATAAGATTCTAATTTAAATTTATGTGAAGAAGAGGCTTGGAAACAGGCCTCTTTTTTATTTTGGCTTATCCGATTTTGGAAAGTATCGAGAGTAGAAATAGGGTAGGTAATAATGGAGAGGGAGAGAGGGGAAAACGAAGTTTTATTTATTCCTGAACCCATCCAAATAATATCTAGATTATGAATTTCCTAACCGTTAAATCCTCATTGGATTTTTATTAATTCGGGAAGCTTCAGTCGCGGTAAACAAAAAATATATCTTTTATTCTAAAGGAATCCTGATATTGCTTACATTTGAACAACCTGATATTATTTACAATTGAATAAAAGGAAAATTTATGTTTTCAAAAGCCTGTGAATACGGAATTAGAGCCGTGTTGTTTATTGCAAAAGAATCTCAAAAAGGTCTAAGACCTAATATTGCTGAAATATCTAAAGCCGTCGATTCTCCTGTGCCATTTACGGCAAAAATATGCCAACAACTCGCCAGGGCAGGAATTATTTTATCCAAAAAGGGACCGAATGGAGGTTTCTATCTAAAAAAGGACTCTAATCTTAAACTTATCGAAATTGTGTCAGCAATTGATGGCGAATCAATTTTTGAAGGATGTTGTCTGGGACTGGCAGAATGTTCCTCGAGTCACCCCTGTCCCGTTCATGATCAATTTGAAGATATTCGAGGAGGCCTAAAAAGGATGTGTGAAAATACAACCGTTATTGGACTAGCCATGGATTTAAATGAAGGTGAAACCTTTCTAAAAGTATAAATCCTTGAAATTTAGTTGATTGCTTAAAATGAAATTTTTATTTCTGATAACTTTATCAGAAATAGGAATTTTGTATATATTTGCAGAAACAAATTCAGGTATGTTCTCTAAAGCGTGTCAATATGGAATAAAAGCGTCGGTTTATATAGCCTCGCAGTCCGCTATGGGCGTCCGCACTAGCCTTAAAGATATCGCATACAATATCAATTCTCCGGAAGCTTTTACTGCAAAAATATTGCACAAACTGGCTAAGCAAAACATTCTTAATTCATTAAAGGGACCGACTGGCGGATTTGATATTCCGAAAGGAAGGGCACAGACCATTAAATTAAGTGATATTGTTTCCGCTATTGACGGAGTTTCAATATACGAAGGTTGCGCTCTGGGATTTGAATCTTGCGATGCACGCCAACCTTGTCCAATGCATCATAAGTTTGTGGGAATTCGAAGTGATCTAAAGATCATGTTAGAGAACACAAGCCTTCACGAATTGGCCAATGGGTTGGATATTGGGGGAACTTGCTTAAAACGTTAAAATATTTTTTCTAAATTCGGACAAAATGGTCATAAATTATTTCTATGAAAAAAAGTAAACTTTTATTGTACCTTTTTTTGGTACTTACGCCAGCCATTAGTTTAGCTCAAGGGACTGCAAAGAACAGTGACGACTGGATATTTAGCCCAGGTGTAATTGGCACTATCGTTTTATTGTTGATAGTACTGCTGATTACATTTTTTATTCTTTTCATTAAGCTCAATGATTATTTGAGTAGTTTAAAGAGTAAAAAACTGGGACAGTCAAATCTGGAATTCAATGAGGAACTCTGGAAACTTGACAGTGATGAAATTGATGAGGTTTTGGAGCAACGGAAAAAAGCACTGACCTACAAGCTGAAAGGTGATGAATTGGGAAGTGAAAACAAAGCCAAGGATACCAAGGGACTTGTACAAAGAGTTCAGAAGAATCCCAGCAACTCTTTTTTCGCCGAAAAAAAAGAAAACCCTCTTAAGTATAGAAACCCCGCAGGAGCTGAAAAATGTTGTCATTTATTATCTAGGAGCTTCGGTATTCTGGTTGGTATTCGGAACTTTGGTAGGAGAGTATTTAGGTTTGAAATTTGTTTGGCCCGAACTTGATACGGCCTCTTTCCTTTCCTTTGGAAGATTGCGACCTGTCCATACCAACACCGTTTTCTGGGGTTGGGCATCCCTTGCAATGATCGGCTTGGGATATTTCGTCGTCGCACGGACTTCGAACAATAAAATTTTTAGCTATCGAAATGCTAGAATTGCCTGGGTATTAATCAACCTTACAGTTATCCTTGGAAATATTGCTCTTATGAGCGGTGTCAATAACGGTGGAGGAGAGTATCGCGAATACATTTGGCCAATTATGATTCTCTTTATGATCGGATTGATTATTACCTTTCATAACTTTTACAAAACAGTTGCCACCCGGAAAATTTCAGAAATCTATATTGCGAACTGGTTTATTTTGGCGTCATTGTTATGGACCATTGTTTTATCCATAATTGCATATTTACCTTTCTATCAAGATGGATTGGGTGAAACCGTCGCTCAAGGATACTATATGCACATGGGTGTGGGAATGTGGTTTATGACATTTACGCTGGGATTGATTTATTACTATCTTCCTGCCACTCTCAATAAACCGATTTATTCCTATTCACTTGGAGTGCTGGCTTTTTGGACACAAATGTTGTTCTATACCATGATTGGAACGCACCATTTCATTTTTAGTCCGTTGCCTTGGTGGCTACAAACTACCGCTATCGTTTTTAGTGTTGGGATGGTAATACCTGTTGTGGCGGGAACTACCAACTTTTTGATGACAATGAAAGGCAGGTTCAGCCATATTTCAAGGAGTTATGTGTTGCCCTTCTTTTTGGTGGGGATAATCTTTTATTTTGTCGGTTCCACACAGGGTAGTTTGCAAGCGTTCCGTTTCACCAACTATGTTTGGCACTTTACAGACTTTAACGTGGCCCATTCCCATATGACGATGTATGGCATTATCTGCTTCATACTCTGGGCCTGTATTTATACGATACTCCCCAAATTAACTGGGAAGGAACCGCCACAGCTTCTCGTTGGAACCCATTTTTGGTTCGCGTTTATAGGTCTGTTTGCCTATATGATTTCGTTGATGGCCGGCGGAACATTAAGAGGATTAAGTTGGATAGATGGTAATCCTTTTCTTGAATCCGTAATTCTTATGAAACCGTTCTGGGTTTGGCGTGCCGTTGGTGGCTCACTAATGTTTATTTCGCATTTGGTCTTTGCTTATAATTTCTATTATATGATAAAAAAGGATAAGACGGTAGGACCCGAACCTGCAAACATAGAAACCGTAAAAGGAGAATCAGTAACTGTTTAGTAAATTAAAAATTATGCTTGACTTCAATACAGATCACAAAGCACTTGTAATTACAGCATTGGGCGTGTTTTTATTCTTGAGTATCGGAATCGCCGTTATTCCCGCTTTTCAGATGGAAGAATACGGTCCGCTTCCAGATCAGCCTAAAATGACACAGGAGGAAATTTTAGGGCAAAAGGTGTATATAGCCGAAGGCTGTGTTGCTTGCCATACCCAACAAGTCCGTAATATTGAAATGGACAAAATGTGGGGAAAAAGACCTACTGTGGCAGAGGATTATTATTACAGCAAACAACGAATGGACGTTTGGCGACAAACTCCTTCTATTCTGGGAAGTGAACGCACGGGTCCAGACCTTACCGATATAGGAAACCGACAACCCAGTTCTGCGTGGCAGTACCTCCATTTGTACAATCCCAGAGCAGTTGTAAGTGAATCTATAATGCCGAGTTTTCCGTGGTTGTTCAACGAAGTAGATAGTACCAAAATTGGTTCGGACGATATTGTTGTAGCAGTTCCAAAAGAATTTCTTAGAGATGCAAGTAAAAAAATTGTGCCTAATGAAGATGCCGTTCATTTGGTAGCCTATCTTAACTCATTAAAACAAGCCGAATTACCCAAAGGAGTAGAGGTAGAATTTATTCCATTTAAGAAGAAAAAGGTAACAGAAGGTGGAGGTGTGGGCCAAGCATCAGCTTCTGGTGGACTGGATGGTGAAAAACTCTTTATGAACACCTGCGCAGCTTGTCATCAAGGTAGTGGAAAAGGTGTTCCAGGTGCTTTTCCACCTCTTGCAGATAGTAAAATTGTAAACGATCCGGATCCTACAAAGTTAATCTCAATCGTTTTACATGGCTTTCACGAATTGCCAGAATATGGCCCAATGCCGCCTTTTGGAGATCAACTTAGTGATGCAGAGATAGCCGCAATAACCACTCACGAACGTAGCAGTTGGGGTAATGACGCTCCTGCTGTTAAAGAAGAGGATGTCAAAAAAGTAAGAGATCAAGGAGCAGATGGTTTAAACCCATAAATTATGAAAAAAGAAAATAAGCATCCTGAAAAATGGAATAATCTCAAAACGAAGTTGCTTACAATGGGTGTTTTACTCTTTGTACACACTTCTATTTTCGCCCAGTTATTGTGCGAAACGGAGCCCGCAACCACTGATGGAAACTTACAAAACTCAAATCAATTAATGGATGCGATAATTATTGGAATTTCAGTAATGATCGTATTATTTACTTTGGTTATGAGCGTAAAATATCTTTTTAAACCGGGTGAAAACAATCCCGAGCACATTAAAAATATTGTAAAAGATGAAGGATTCTGAAAAAATTGAAGATACAAGAGTCATAAAGGTCTTTCTTGATGATGAAGAACAACCTTTTGGAGAATTTTCACCACCGGTAAAATTCGTATTGGATACGACCAAGATTCCAGACGGAAAACACACCTTGAAAATCGTTGCCAAGTCCTCAAGTATGGTAGAAGGGATAAAAATTATCCCTTTTGAAGTGCGCAACGGTCCTGAGATTTCTGTTCTGGGATTGGATGATAATGAGGTAATAGATACTCAAACTCCCATTATCATTAACGCATACGGAAGCGAAACAAGGGATAAATTTATTATAAAGGGTTCCGAGAATCCCAAAGCCATTCCTACTTGGATATGGGCACTGCTCATTGTTATTATAGCCTACGGTTTATATTACGTGGTAATGTATTTCCGTCCAGAATTATACAAATCCTTTTTCTGATAAGATGTTTTTAAAGGGTTTGAATTTAAATTGAAGATATATGAAAAATTCAGATAAACCCGAAATGACGCCGCTTAAAAACGGAGAGCGTTTCAAAACATTGAATATTACGGCAAAAGCAGGAATGGGAATGCCTTTGCACCACAGCACCAAAGAAGCGGTGATTGTGGTTATGGAGGGAGAATCCATCCTTATTATGCCTAACGACCAGCACAAACTTTCCAGAGGGGATACCTTTATTATTCCAAAAATGGTATCCCATAGTTTAAAGGTAATTACAGATTTTCATGCCATTGCTATAATGGAAAGTACTTCTGCCATTGAGTTCGAAGATTAAAGGCTTTAACTTGACATTGGTTAGAATAACCGTTAATTTTAAATAAAACTGAACCTATCCATTTAGAAACTGAAAAAACGGTAAAAACGACGGTAAAGAATGTAAGATAAATTTCACTTTAGAAATAAGAGTATTTTAAGCTGAATGAGTCAAAGTCTTTAACCTCACTTTTCTAAAACAGAAAGGTTCATTCACAATTATTAAAAACAAAATAGAAATTATGGACAATACAGATATGTTTCCCCCAACAACTCGAGAGATGATAGAAAAAAAAGCCTCACTCGCTCCCCAAAATATTGAAGCTTGGAGAAATTTTAGTAAAACGGTATTTCAGGCTGGAGCCCTGGATGAGAAAACAAAGCAATTAATAGCCGTCGCAGTAGCGCACGTTACTCAATGTCCTTACTGTATCCGTGCCCACACGCCACAAGCAATGCGTAAAGGAGCCTCAGAAGAGGAGATTATGGAAGCAATCTGGGTTGCTGCCGAAATGCGTGCCGGAGCTGCCTATGCCCACGCTTCCCTTGCCGTAGAGGAAATGGGAAAGCACAAGCATTAGAAGAAAGAATTTAGGATGATTTCATCCAAAGAAGATAGTCTAACATTCTAAAAATTTGGATTATGAAAAACGAACCAGTTGAAATTAAATCCATCAAATTTATCACTCACGACGTACTGCAAATCGTGACTGGGAAACCTGACGACGCCAATTTCGTTTCCGGTCAGGCTACCGAAATATTTATAGATAAGGAAGGATGGCGGAATGAAGGAAGACCTTTTACATTTACCTGTCTGCCCAGTGATGACATCTTGAGTTTTCAATAAAAACATATCCCGAACGAAAAGGCGTCACCAACGAATTGCGCAGTCTAAAAGCTGGAGATACGCTAATTGTAAACGATATTTTCGGGGCTATAGAATATAAAGGTGAAGGAACCTTCATTGCCGGTGGCGCTGGAGTAACTCCATTTATTTCAATTTTTAGAAATTTAAAATCGAAGAATGCGTTGGGGAAAAATAGACTCATTTTCGCCAATAAAACAAAGGAGGATATCATATTGAAAGATGAATTTGAAACCATGTTGGGTGATAATTTTATCAATATCCTTTCAAAGGAAAAAACAGATAAATACGCCCACGGACAAATTACCGAAGAGTTTATTAAGAAGTGTGGTGCATCATTAGATTCCTATTTTTATGTCTGTGGTCCGCCACCAATGATGGATGCCATTGAAAAGCAACTTGGCCATCTTAAGGTGCCAAAAGAACGAATTGTAACTGAAGAATTTTAATTTTAATTTTAATTATTCCCAATGAGTCAAGAAAGATTGGATTATTTCAAAATAGCTCCTGAAAGTATGAAGGGACTTTTGGAAATAGAAAATTATGTAGCCAAATCTGGTTTGGATATGACAGTTTTCGAATTGGTAAAAACTCGCGCTTCCCAAATAAATGGCTGTGCTTACTGTATCGATATGCATACCAAGGATGCCAGAAGCCAAGGGGAAACCGAACAACGTCTTTACGGGCTGAGTGCATGGAAAGAAGCGCCTTTCTATTCTGATAAAGAACGCGCTGCGTTGGAATGGACTGAAGCCTTGACCCTAATCTCTGAAAATGAGGTTAGCGATTCCTTATATGAAAAGGTAAAAAAACATTTTGATGATAAAATGATGATAGCTCTTACTATGGCCATTGTTGCGATTAATGGATGGAATCGACTGGCAATTGCTTTTAGAAATGAGGTGGGGAATTATCAACCGAAGAAATAGATCAAAGGAAATCGAATATGGAGATTAAATCGAAAATTGCAATAGTTACGGGCGCCAGCAGTGGGCTAGGGGCGGCAATTTCCGAAGCTCTGATTCACAATGGCGCAACGGTTTATGGACTTGGACGAAATATCCATTCTTTAAATTCATTGCAAAAGGAATTTGGAGAGAGATTTATTCCTGTAAAACTCGATATTACCGAAGCGACATCCATTAAAAAGTGGATAAGGAATACTTTTTCTGAAAGTCATGCTCCCGATATTTTGATAAATAATGCCGGTGTCGGCTCTTTTGGAAAAATTGATGAAATGCCATCCGAAGAGTGGTATAATATGATAAATACCAATCTCAACGGAATGTACAATATCACTTCTGAAGTTGTCAAATTGATGAAAGCCAAAGAGGGATTTACCCATATTGTGAATATCGGTTCTATTTTAGGAACCACCACGAGATCAGAAGGAGCTGCATATTCCGCTACCAAATATGGAATTAGCGGTTTTAGTGAATCTCTTTTTAAGGAATTGAGAGTATATGATATTAAAGTGAGCTGTTTGAACCCAGGATCCATTGATACGGGATTTTTTAAAAGCTCTGGAATAAATGCGCATCACAATATGTTGCAGGCAAAGGATATTGCAGAAACCTTGCTGCATGTTCTAAAAACTCCGGACAATATGTTGATTAGTGAAATGACCATACGTCCCTTAAACCCGAAAGCTCCTGAGTGATGGAAAGAACTGAAATCTAAACCGAAAAGTTATGGGATTTTTAAAACGCTTATTTGGTTTTTCATCAAAAAAAAGGATTGATGAAGTTGAGGCCGTTAAAACCCCTGAGGATGTCAAAAATTGTCCCTTTTGTTGGGGATATCAGGAGTTTGGTTCACAAACCCGTATTTTAGGGCACGATAAGCAAATTGATGTAAAAAACCATATTGATAAAAATGTGAAAGTCGGAAAATTTATGGTAGAACATGTGGACGGCTTCAAAAATAAAAAGCGAGTAATGGAACGCTGCCCAGAATGCGGCGGTAAACGAATAAGATATATTGAAAATTCATAAATAATATGGAAACCCAAAAAAAACCAATCAAACGACATATAGCCTTACAACCACTTAGTCGACAGCATCACTTTGGATTACTTTTTAGTTGGAAAATTCGGAAGGGATTCAATAAAAATATAGATCCCGAGAGGATGATGAAGTATGCGGCCTGGTTCTATAAAAACGAAATAAAGCCGCATTTCAGTGATGAGGAAAAATACCTCTTCCCCATTATGGAGCCTGGCAACGAATTAGTAGAGCGGGCACTGAAAGAACACCGCCGAATCAAACGACTTTTCATGGACACCAAGGATCCCGAAAGAACTCTTCATAGACTGGAGGAAGAACTCGATGCTCATATTCGATTCGAGGAACGGACACTTTTCAATGAAATCCAAAAAGTCGCCACTGAGGAACAACTAAAAAAGGTGGAGGAAATTCACGAAGAACCTGCTGAAGTAAAGGAATATACAGATCCCTTTTGGGAGTAATAATACCTTCATAGTTAAGTTGTTAAGGTGTTTAAAAAAATTTTTAAAACAATTTCTGATAAAAATGTCATAATATGATTTAAATCATATATTTTTATTCTTTTAAATCGGACATTTGCGTCGTATTTCAAACAAAGTTTCATATAAAAATCAAGGAAAGATGAATACACTAGAAGAAAGAACAGTAGCCGATGTGGTTACAGAAAACATTAAAGCCGCACATATCTTCAAAAAACACGGTATAGATTTTTGCTGCGGTGGAGGAATAAGCATCAAACGTGCTTGCGAAAAAGCTAAAATAGATTCTTCTGTTCTAATTGGTGAATTACAAAATTTAGATTCTGCTCCAGACCGAGCATTTAATTATAACAGTTGGAAATTGGATTTCCTCGCTGATCATATTGTAAATGTGCATCACCATTACGTAGAAGAAAATAGCCCATTGTTATTGCAATATGCTAAGAGAGTGAATCACGTTCACGGCGCACATTATACCGAATTGGCCGAGATAGAGGAGTTGGTAGTTAAATTGGTTCAAGCCATGGCAGGTCACCAACGTAAGGAAGAATTAATCCTTTTCCCTTTCATTAAAAAACTGGTTAAGGCAGAAATTGAGGGCACAGAAGTTCCATCCACTCACTTTGGTTCTGTGGAAAACCCCATTCACATGATGGAAGATGAGCACGAGGAAGCAGGCGATTTCCTAAAACGTATTTCCGTGTTGAGCAACGGTTATACTCCGCCACAAGGAGCTTGTAACACCTACAGGGCATTTTTTGCTAAACTGGATGAATTTGAACAAGACCTTCACCAACATATCCATTTGGAAAACAATATTCTTTTTCCAAAGGCACTAAAACTTGAAAAGACCTTACAATCAAATTAAATCTTTTAACTCCCCAAAAAATTTTTGACAATTTTTTATTTGCATTTTGATTGGTTTTTAGCAGTCCGGAGGAAGTATGCTTTTTAGCGTGCGCATCCGGACTGTTTTTTTAATTTTGCCGAGTGATAAATCTAAAGAAGCATATTGGAATTGCGCTATTCTATTTCTTGGTAGTTTCCCTGATGGGAATTCTTTTACGATTCTATGTGGTTACCCCACTTTCCTTCAATTATAAGTTTCTTCTCCACGCACATTCCCATACCGCATTATTGGGCTGGGTCTATCTGGGCTTGACAACTCTAATATATAAGATTTTTCTTCAACGTGCGGAAAAACCTACTCTTTACAAACGCATTTTTTATGTTACAAACCTTTCTATTTTAGGAATGATCGTAACATTTCCTGTTCAAGGATATGCATTGTTTTCTATTATTTTTTCTACTCTTTTTCTTTTTGCCTCCTATTGGTTTGCTTGGTTTGCGATGAAATATGTGCCATCGCATTTTAAAAACCGGTTCTCGTGGCGATTGGTTAAAATATCACTTTGGTATCTGGTTATTTCCAGCATCGGCCCGTGGGCTATCGGTGGAGTGATGTCTACCTTGGGGCCAACTTCCATTTGGTATAAAACTTCGATTTATTTCTATCTGCATTTTCAGTATAATGCCTGGTTTATTCTATCCCTTTTAGGAATATTGTTTTTCTTTTTCGAGGAAAAGGGATTACAGTTTAACCCGCAGAAATTCAAATCTTTTTTGTTCCTCTTCCATTTTGGCGCAATTGTTACCTTCTTTCTTTCTACATTATGGTTCCAACCTCCAAAGATATTTTATGTGTTGGGAGCCATTGGTGCCGTAGTACAGATTCTCGCATTTTATGAACTTTATTGGATATTGAAGGAGGGATTCCCCCTAATTAGAAAGGAGTTTAGAAAATATTCTTGGCTATTTTTAAAAATTGCTTTTTGGTTGATGGGTGTAAAACTGCTGATGCAGCTTATTTCTGCACATCCTTATATGGCTGCTCTTGCGTATCGACTTAAAGATTTTGTAATTGGATATCTCCATCTTGTTTTCTTGGGAATTGTAATTACGACTCTACTTGCATTCTTGAAGTATTTCAAATTGCTGAAGCTGCCGAAAAGTTTTGTCTGGATATTTCTTATAGCTTTTACAACTACCGAAATTCTCATTTTTTATAAGGCAACTGCTTTTTGGTTGGGACTTCCGTTTTTTGCGGACTATTATATTTATTTGGCAGTACTCAGTTGTCTTTTTCCTGTGGCAGTTGGAATTTTATTTTTCGATAACATTCGCGATAAGGATTTTCTTTCGATAGACAGGAAAGAATATTAAAAATCCCATAATTTTCACCTCAATACCAATTTGATAATAATCATTTCATTTCAGTTTTATTTGTGGCATCTTTGCAGCCGGTATAATCAGCAAAATATTTCTCGGGATGACAAATTGTTTCCACTGTGGAGATTCGTGCATTGGTGTTGAGATTAAGCACGAAGAAAAATCTTTCTGTTGCCAAGGCTGCAAGATGGTTTTCGAAATTTTGCATGCCAATGAACTGGGTTATTACTACGATCTTCAATCCACTCCAGGAATTTCTCCAAAAGAGGTTGTCGGAAAATATGACTTCCTGGACAATGAGGCCATAGTTGAAAAACTTTTGGAATTCAATGACGGCAATACACAGATTGTCTCTTTTCTTATACCATCCATTCATTGTAGTAGTTGTATCTGGGTTCTTGAAAATTTGGATAAACTCAGTCCATACGTGAAATCTTCTCAAGTAAACTTTCCTGAAAAAACCGTCAGAATTACTTTTTCACGTACAAATTCAGAAACTTCAGAAGGTACGACAACTGAAAATTCTCTCAAGTCCCTGGTTATTCTATTGACCAGAATTGGATATGAGCCGTACATTTCCCTGGATGATTCTGAAAAAAAGAAAAAGAGTGTCGACCGCAGCCTGATATATAAACTGGCCATTGCAGGATTTGCCTTTGGGAATATAATGTTCCTAAGCCTCCCAGAATATTTTGAGGATTCCGATTTTTGGTTGGATCAATTTAAACCATTTTTTAGATGGTTGATGTTTGCATTCTCTTTACCCGTGGTGTTTTATTCCGCAAGTGGTTATTTTACTTCGGCATATAAGGGATTGCGTTCAAGAATTTTAAATATCGACGTTCCTATTGCGCTGGGTATTGTTGTTCTTTTTATCAGAAGTACCCTGGACATTGTTATGGATTGGGGTACCGGTTTTTTTGACAGTCTCGCAGGATTACTTTTTTTCCTTTTGCTAGGTAAGTTTTTTCAACAGAAAACCTATTCCTATCTTTCGTTTGAACGCGATTATAAATCGTACTTCCCCATTGCCGTCACTCGATTAATAAAGGATTCCTTTGGAAAAATTACAGAAGAACAAGCCGAGGTTTATACCGTAAAAACAGGGGATAGGTTGCTCGTTCGGAATAATGAAATCCTGCCCGTAGATGCTATTTTGATAAAGGGAAATGCCCTCATCGATTATAGTTTTGTAACAGGTGAAGCCGAACCGATTGCCAAGAAAAGCGGTGATAAACTCTTTGCTGGGGGGAAACAACAGGCGGGAATCCTGGAGGTTGAAGCTTTGAAACCGGTTTCGCAAAGCTATCTTACCCAGCTTTGGAGCAATGACGTATTCAGCAAAGGATATCACGGAGCTTTTGAATCCCTAACCGATGGTATCAGTAAACGTTTCACCATCAGCATTCTTACTATTGCCTTTTTATCAACACTATTTTGGATGATTGTCGATCCTGCCAAGGCCTTCAATGTTTTTACCGCTGTACTCATAGTAGCTTGTCCCTGTGCCATTGCCCTAGCTGCTCCCTTCACCTTAGGAAATTTTCTACGTATTTTTGGTCGAGAAAAATTATATCTGAAAGAAGCTTCCGTTATCGAACAAATGGCAAAGATTGATACGATCGTTTTTGACAAGACAGGAACGCTTACCACCAATGAAAAGAATTTTATTACCTACGAAGGAGTAGAGTTAACTGATGAAGAGCAGAAATTGCTAACGGGAACACTCCGAGCGTCAAATCATCCTTTAAGTCGAGCGCTTTATGGTATTCTGGAAAAAAACAATATTTTTACGCCAGATGAATTTGAAGAAGAAGTAGGGAAGGGGATGTCCGCAAAATTTGAGCATAAATCCATAAAGATTGGAGCATACGATTTCGTAAACCATCAAGATCATAATTCTTCCCAAGACAGTTTTATAGCCGAACAGAAAAATAGAACCTCCGTTCACATTAGTACGAATGAAGATTATAAGGGCTGTTATATTTTCAACAGTGAATATAGAGATGGGGTTTCAGAAACCTTTGAAACCTTGGCATTGAAGAAAAAATTAGTGGTGCTTTCGGGAGATAACGATGGAGAAAGAACTCGTCTGGAACAATTGCTCCCAGCAGGTACCGAGATGCACTTTGGTCAAAAACCTGAGGACAAGCTCAACTTTATCAAAACCCTTCAGAAAAATGGAAAAACCGTGATGATGGTCGGGGATGGGCTTAATGATGCCGGCGCTTTGAAACAAAGCGATGTGGGAATTGCTATTTCGGAAAATACCAATGTCTTTTCTCCAGCCTGTGATGGAATTTTGGATGCCTCAAGATTTAAAGCTTTTGCCGCATATATTACTGCCGGAAAAAGAGCTACACAAATTATTAATTGGGCATTTTTATTCTCACTTTTTTATAATCTCATTGGTTTGAGCTTTGCAGTTACCGGTCATTTAAAACCGGTGGTGGCAGCCATATTGATGCCTTTGAGTTCCATAAGCATTGTGGTTTTTACTACGATTGCATCACAAAATGCAGGAAAGAAACTAAGAATGAATCTAAATAAGAAAAATTGATTTTTGTCATACCAAATCGATGAATACAAGGATATTTTTGACACATAAATTTCAGGAATGAACATTATTTACATGCTTTTGGCAATCAGCCTCTTGGTAGCCGTTATATTTTTTGCAGCCTTTATTTACTCTGTTAGAAGTGGCCAATATGACGATACCTACACGCCTTCCGTGAGGATGTTGTTTGAAGATGAGCTAGTAAAGGAAAAACCTCCGACTGAAAAACAAACTTCCAAAAAAACCGTAAACCAAAAAAAGAAATAAATCAACCATTATTATGCAAACAGAGCAATTTTATTATGACAACCAGATTGTCAAGAAGTTCATCTACGCTACCTTATTTTGGGGTCTCATAGGGATGACCGTGGGCTTGCTTTTGGCCTTTATGTTTTTGTTCCCCAATATGACAGAGGGCATTTCCTGGCTGAGCTTCGGGCGTTTGCGTCCCTTGCACACCAACGCGGTAATTTTTGCCTTTGTTGGGAACGCCATTTTTGCAGGGGTATATTATTCCTCCCAACGCCTGCTCAAGGCGAGAATGTGGAGTGATGCTCTCAGCAATCTTAACTTTTGGGGATGGCAGGCAATAATCGTAGCCGCGGCAATAACTCTTCCTTTAGGATATACTTCCACCAAGGAGTATGCGGAACTTGAGTGGCCCATCGATATCGCTATTGCCATTGTGTGGGTAGCTTTCGGTATCAACCTTATAATGACAATGGTTAAAAGACGCCAGCGCCATTTATATGTTGCCCTTTGGTTCTATTTGGGAACTTGGGTAACCGTTGCCGTTTTGCATATTGTAAACAGTATGGCCATTCCGGTGAGTGCCCTAAAAAGCTATTCGGCCTATTCCGGAGTCCAGGATGCTTTGGTGCAATGGTGGTACGGCCACAACGCAGTGGCGTTTTTCTTGACCACTCCGTTTCTTGGACTTATGTACTACTTTGTGCCAAAAGCGGCCAACAGACCGGTTTATTCCTACCGACTATCTATTGTTCACTTTTGGTCTTTAATTTTTATCTACATCTGGGCCGGCCCTCACCATTTATTGTACACTGCACTTCCCGAATGGGCGCAGAACCTTGGAGTGGCGTTTTCAGTAATGCTCTTGGCTCCATCTTGGGGAGGGATGATCAACGGACTCTTGACTCTTCGCGGTGCTTGGGATAAGGTTCGTGTAGATCCTGTATTGAAATTTATGGTTGTTGCGATTACCGGTTATGGTATGGCCACTTTTGAGGGGCCTATGCTTTCGTTGAAAAACGTAAACGCCATTGCCCACTTTAGCGACTGGATTATTGCCCACGTTCACGTAGGTGCATTGGCTTGGAACGGTTTCTTGACCTTTGGTATGATCTATTGGTTAGTGCCAAGACTCTTCAAGACAAAACTATATTCTATAAAACTTGCCAACACACACTTCTGGGTAGGTACGCTTGGAATAATAATGTACGCACTACCCATGTATGTTGCTGGATTTATGCAATCCTCTATGTGGAATCAGTTTGATGCGGATGGCTCATTGAAATATCCAAACTTCCTAGAGACCGTAATCCAAATTACCCCAATGTACTGGATGCGTGCCATCGGTGGAACCATGTATATTCTTGGAGCTTGTATTGCTATCTATAACGTTATAATGACTGCCAAAAAAGGGAGCCAAGTAACCGATGAACTTGCCGAAGCAGCGCCACTTGTGCCTGTTACAAAACTTAAGACCGCAGGAGAAGGATACCACTCTTGGTTGGAAAGACGTCCTATCAAACTTACTATTTATGCAACGATTGCCATTTTAATCGGTGGAATGGTACAGATTATTCCATCGTTGATGGTTGACGATTACGTACCTCGTATTGCTAGTGTGAAACCATATACCCCATTGGAACTTGAAGGTAGGGACATTTACATCCGTGAAGGTTGTGTTTCCTGTCACTCCCAGATGATTAGACCCTTCCGAAGTGAAGTGTTGCGATATGGTGAATATTCAAAATCAGGGGAATTTGTTTACGATCATCCATTTTTATGGGGAAGTAAGCGTACAGGACCGGATCTCCATCGTATCGGTGGCAAGTATTCCGACAACTGGCATTTGAACCATATGTACGATCCACAAAGTACCTCTTCTGGATCCATTATGCCTTCGTATAAATGGTTGGTTACTGACGAACTTGATAAAAGTATGACCGAACGAAAAATGAGAGCTTTGGTAACGTTAGGGGTACCTTATTCTGATGAGGAAATTGCAAACGCCCAACAATTGATGAATGAGCAAGGGACCAAAATTGAAAAGAATCTTTATAGTGACCCAGATTTTGAGTCTTCTTATGAAGCTGACAAGAAATACGCAGCTGAAAACAATCTCGAATTTGTAGAAATGAAAGATCGCGAAATCGTCGCACTTATTGCCTATTTACAACGATTGGGAACAGATATTAAAGTTGAAAACGCTGAAAATGCTTCAGCTCAAAACGAATAGTTATGCTAAAATTTGTAAAAGGAAATCTAGAAAACATTGATAACGTTCAGATTTATCCAATGATTTCACTTCTTATATTTTTTATCTTTTTTGTGGGATTATTTTACTGGGTAATTACGGCAAAAAAGGAACATATTGAAGAGGTGAGTAATATTCCACTTGAAAACAACCACCAAAACGAAGAAGAATTATGAAAAACGCTGTAGCAGTTATTAGGGTTACCATTTTTATGGTTTTCGCCTTCTTTATTTTTGAATTTTTTATTGATTCCGGAGAGCAATTGGCCATTATGAAGCACCCGATTATTTGGGGAATTCTTGGTTTCATACTTTTCTTGGCCATCGTTTTGGAAATCGTTATCGCGGCAATCCAACGGGTACTGTTTGCGGGTCTTTCACCCGAGGCCAAGTCCAGATATCTTATTGAGGAAGAAAGAAAAAAGCAAGCCTTATTTGGATGGATTGAAAAAACATATAAAAAATCCTTGGGGACCAAACCGATGGAAAAGGAACAAGAAATTGTTTTGGACCACAACTACGATGGAATCCGGGAGCTTGACAACAATCTTCCGCCGTGGTGGGTCTATATGTTCTATGCTTCTATTGTTTTTGCCGTTATATATTTCTTACGATACCAAGTGTTTGATGGAACAAACCAAATTGAGGAATATGAAATCGAATTGGCCCAGGCGAAAGCTGATTTTGAGGAATATAAGAAGAACAATAAGGATTTGATCGATGCCAATACGGTTGAATTGTTGACCGATTCAAAAGATCTCGCTGCAGGAAAGGTGATTTTTGGAGAAAACTGTGTCGCTTGCCATAAAGACGATGGTGGAGGAGGAATTGGCCCGAACCTGACAGATGAATATTGGATTTTAGGTGGAGGAATAAAAGATGTTTACCACACCATTAGCGAGGGCGGTCGTCCAGGAAAAGGTATGATCCCTTGGAAATCGGATCTAAAACCGCTGGAAATAGCTCAAGTCGCGAGTTATGTGCTCAGTTTGGGAGGTACAACTCCTGCAGATCCAAAAGCTCCGGAAGGTGATCTTTGGACACCAGCAGAATAATTTTTAAGGATTTTTTTAAAAGATCCTTTGAATTCGATTGGGATTTTTAAATATCAAAATCTCTAGTTTGGTTGAATGTTGATATTTTGGTTCAAATTGAGACTTTGGAGGTTTCAAGTTGGTTCGAAGGAAGAAAATTCAGTTATTCCCTTTGCTCCTCCGCTAAAGCTACGGCGGCACGCGGAAGGGTCAAGGTAAAATTGGATATTACAATCATTATAGCTAGTTTAAACTAGAGTTATAACAAAATAAAATACCAGAATTTTGGATACTCCGGAAAATGAGAGGTTTAGGGATAGTATAGGTACTATCAATGAGGAAGGGAAACGAAAATGGATATTTCCCAAAAAGCCCTCTGGAAAACTGTATAAATATAGAAAATATGTGAGCTACGCTTTACTTGCATTTTTCTTTATAGCGCCATTCGTTAAAATAAACGGTAATCAGTTTTTGCTGTTTAACGTGCTGGAAAGACGTTTCAATATTTTGGGATATCCATTCTGGCCACAGGATTTCTACATTTTTGTAATAATGATGATCATTGGGGTTGTCTTTATTATTTTTTTTACAGCGGCCTTTGGCCGTATCTTTTGCGGATGGATATGTCCACAGACTATTTTTATGGAAATGGTTTTCAGGCGTATCGAGTATTGGATAGATGGTGATAGAGGTGCACAAATCCGTCTGGATAAACAAGAATGGAATGCTGAGAAAATAAGAAAACGTGGATTAAAGTGGACTATTTTTCTCTTTATATCATTTCTGACCGCCAATATATTTCTGGCATATCTAATTGGCAGTGACCGTTTGTTGCGATACATCATGGAGGGCCCCATGGAACACCTCAGCACGCTTTTCTCACTTTTTATTTTTACGGGAGTTTTCTATTTCATCTTTGCTTGGTTTAGGGAACAAGTATGCATTATTGCCTGTCCTTATGGACGTTTGCAAAGCGTGATGCTGGACAACAAATCAATTGTGGTAGCTTACGATTACAAACGGGGAGAAAAGGAAAAAGGAAGAGCAAAGTTTAGAAAGAACGAAGACAGAGAGGCTTCTGGTAAAGGGGATTGCATCGATTGTTTTCAGTGCGTTCACGTATGCCCCACCGGAATCGATATTCGCAACGGCACCCAGTTGGAATGTATAAACTGTACGGCATGTATTGATGCCTGTGATGATATGATGGATGCCGTGAATTTGCCCCGTGGGTTGATTCGTTACGCAAGCGAGGAAAACATTGAGAAAAAGGCTCCGTTTAAGTTTACACCGAGATTAAAAGGATATACGGCCGTTTTGGTCATACTGATTGGAGTACTAGTAGGATTATTGTTTTTACGAAGTGATGTCGAGGCCAATGTACTTCGCCTTCCGGGACAACTTTATGAACATAAGGAGAATAATATAATCAGTAATGTTTTCACCTATAAACTTTTGAATAAAACATCTTCTGAAAAAAGAGATATCACCTTTAAGCTCAAATCTCCAAAGGGAACAATCCACACCGTAAAACAAGGTGAAATAATTGTACCTGCACAAGGTTTGGCCGAGGGAACATTGTTTATTGAAATAAATGCTTCAGCCTTGAGTGGTGATAAGAACAGAGCAGTGATCGAAGTGTATAGCGGAGATCAATTGATAGAAACTACGAGTGCAAGTTTTATTGGGCCGAGAAGTTATAAGTAGTCCCCCTTACCCCCAAAGGGGGAAACGGAGGGATAACAGACGAAGTTTATATAAACAGGTTGGTTTGTTAAAGTATTCTCACAGACCTCCTACAAGGCGGTGTGCTGAGCTTGTCGAAGTGTTTTGCCACAGGCAACCTTGTAGGGATATAGAAAATAGTGAACATACATTAAAAGATACCCGCCTGCGCGGGCATAAATATGAAGATTAATTGGGGTACAGGTTTAGTGATTGGGATGGTTCTGTTTATCGGATTTATCATGTTTTTTGTCGTTCAGATTATGACCGATAAGCAATATGATTACGATCTGGTAACCGAAGATTATTATGGAAAGGAATTGGTGTACCAAAAGGAATTGGATGCCTTGGAAAACAGCAATACCCTTGAACATAATTTAAGCTCAAAAAGAACTGAGAAAGGTTGGGAAATCACTTTTCCAGAGGAAATTGAACCTTCTGAAATTTCAGGAACAGTATTATTATATCGACCTTCCAGTAAAAAGTTGGACTTCGAATTGCCAATTGTGCTCACGGATGGGGTTTTATTGATTCCAGATGAAAAGATGGTTGGAGGAAGGTGGGTTACAAAGGTAAATTGGAACTATAAAGGAAAGGACTATCTCTATAATGAAGAGATTATCTATTGATTACGATTCAATTGAACATTGAACATTGAACATTGAACATTGAATATTGAAAGATGTTGTTGACCGCACTTTTATTTGGCTTATTGGGAAGTTTCCACTGTGTGGGAATGTGCGGTCCTATTGCGTTTCTGCTACCTGTTGACCGTTCAAATAATTTCAGAAAAGTAGGACAAATCTTTTTGTACCATTTTGGTCGTATTCTTTCTTATAGCATTCTTGGATTGACATTTGGATTGGTAGGAACGAGTTTGAATCTTTTTGGAATGCAACAACAACTATCTATATTTATTGGTATTTTGATGTTGCTCGTGGTTTTAATTCCCCAGAAGACATTTAATAAGTACAATTTTTCTAGACCTGTTTTTAAATTGATTTCAAAAGTAAAAACTGCTTTAGGAAAGGAACTGAAAAAGAAAACCCCAGATACTTTCTTGACAATAGGTTTTTTAAATGGATTCCTTCCGTGTGGATTGGTCTATATGGCTATATTTGGTGCAATAGCCACCGGAAATGCTTTACAAGGAAGTCTATATATGGCAGTTTTCGGGCTGGGTACCATTCCTTTGATGACCTCGGCAGTTTATCTTGGGAATTTTTTAAACGCGCAAGTGCGTCAGCGAATTACAAAGGCGATTCCAGTATTTGTGGTCGTAATTGCCTGCCTTTTTATCTTAAGGGGACTTGGGCTTGGGATTCCTTATGTTTCGCCAAAACCGATCTCTGAAACCGTAAACGCAGAAATGGATTGTCAGCCCATTCTTAACGACAATATTAATAACCTTTAAAAATTTTGAGATTATGACAAATTTAGCAATACCGCTTGCAGATTGGGGAATGGGAACTACCCTAATCATTATTTTTGCCCTGGTCTGCATCGTGCTTACCGTTATTGTAATAAGTTTTATAATGGGGGGGAAAGAAGAAAGAAGATGACAAATTAACCCCTCCCGATGAGGAAACCCTTTAAAATTTCAACCTATGGCAATCCAAAATATTATTCCGCTTTTTGATTATACCGGAGGAATTGTAATAACCATTGTATCAATAATCGTGGGTCTTGGGATTATTGGAATTTTGATCTATTTCGTTGCCAAGAGCAGGAAGCGAAGAAAGATGGTTCACAACCGGAAAAAGAACAACGACAATCCCGAGGAGATGAAATAATTCCTTTTTGGAAATTTCACATTTTCCAGAATTGGAAAGAATTGGAGGCTTTCGTTTTACTCTAGATGAAAATATTTCCGGGGGGTAGGAATATTTAGATTCTTCTTTGGATAAAAGCCTTATCTCGCCAGATCGATAATCGCCTGAACGGTTTCCTTGTTGTCAACTCCAAGTCCTTCTTGTTGGTGAGCCAATTCCCCTTGTTGGTTAAATACACTAATGATATTGGAATGTGAAAAATCAATGGGTGAAATCTCTTTATAACTAACTGCCAATACAGCAGCAAATTCACGGGTATCATCTTCAGTTCCACGCAGGAATAACCATTTATCGTCATCCATCTTGTTTTCCTTTGCAAATTCCTTGAGTCGTTCCGGGGTATCTGTTTCGGGATCTATACTCACAAAAACATATTGAACATCATCCTTTTTTTCTTCGGGAATTTGTTTTTCGATATTTCTCATATCC
Organism: Aequorivita sp.; assembly: GCA_034676445.1. Classification (GTDB taxonomy): domain Bacteria; phylum Bacteroidota; class Bacteroidia; order Flavobacteriales; family Flavobacteriaceae; genus Aequorivita. The sequence continues at coordinate 56,467 of JAUCCE010000005.1, read as the reverse complement.
GCAACCAAACGTGGACAAGCAGCTTTGCAAGAAGTGTAAATCATTACCACTGCCAATACTTTTCCTTGCAGATCTTTTAGTTCAATATCTTTTCCATCTTGAGTAGTCCAATGGGAGGGAAGGTTAAAAACTGACATATCTGAAATTTCCCTGTTGGTTTCAGTTTTCTCTGTATCGGCTGCCACCTCAGTTTTTTCTTCAGAATTGTTCTTGCAAGAGAGTATCATAATCGAAATCCCGACAAGCAAATATTTTATGTAATTCATGTTTAATTATTTTTCTCTGTTCTCTATTCTCTATTCTCTATTCTTTGTTCTCTGTTCTCTGTTCTCTATTCTTTGTTCTCTGTTCTCTGTTCTCACATCTCACATCTCCCGTCTCACATCTCATCCTTCGCACACCTAAAACCCAAATTATTCACTGAGTAATTTCCTTTCAGACTACTCCTAAAGGCATACCGCATAAATGCGGCATAGTTCATTAAATCTGTTGCGCCAACGGCAGCAGCACTACAAAACAGATTATTGTCATTGCCCCCAGTTCTAGATTCCGAAGCAATCATTACGGAGTTGAAATCCTGCGTCCATTCCCACACCAATCCGTGCATATCATAAACGCCCCAATAGTTTTTAAAGGTGCTGCCAATGGTTGTATGTTTTCTTTTTGGTTGCTCATACCAATCCAGGATATACTGGTTGTAGCTTTCGGTTCTCCGGGCATCGAGTCTTTTACTGTCCGCCATAGCAACATATTCCCATTCATCAAGAGTGGGCAATCGTTTTCCCTGACATTTACAATATTCCTTGGCGGCAAACCAAGAAATGGAAGTGATGGGCTCATTTCCTTTAGTATCTGGATTTGGTTTTAAATCATCTTCCCATCCATTCAAATAATTTTTATCTGCGAAAATTCCTTTTACCTGTGATTTTCGCCATTTAGGATTTTCTTTTAAAAACTGAAGATATTCTGAAACTGTTACGGGAAAAACATCAATAAGAAAAGCATCTACCTTGACTTGAGCCGAATCCCTACCGTAAAGTGGCGTATAACTTCCTTTGGATATGGTAGCCATATCAATATTTTGGGCCGAAGCAGAAAATGCCACGGCCCAAATAAAACTTAAAAATAAAATGTTTTTAATAGACAAAATTTATTTTTTTGTACGCACTTTCTGAACCATTTCTTCGGTTACTTCACTGCCGTTATTGCCCCAATTGTTATAAATATAGGTAAGGACACTTGCTGTTTGAGCATCATCCAACATTTGGGAAGGCATTACGTTGTTGTATTTTTTTCCGTTTACAGTAATCTCACCACTCTTTCCGTGGATTACAGTTTCAATGGCACGGGCTACATCGGCATTAAGATAATCTGATTTGGCCAATGGAGGGAAAACGTCTGGTACACCTTGACCCGCTCCTTGGTGACAGGCTACACAGGTACGGGCGTATATGTGTTCCCCTTTTTCCATTTTTTCTGCCTTGGTAAGTGCTTCAACTGGCTCGGTTGATTCTGGAACCCCACTTGTAGGCATTTTTTGAATGATACCACCTTCAGGCTGGTAAATACCTTCTTGAATTTTTCCTTTAAACACACGATCGTTCTTTGGCCCTGTTGCGGCAATTACCCCTAAAGCTCCTTTGTTGAAGGCTCGGAAAACGCTATGATCCACAAGAATATAGTCTCCTGGAGCATTTACTTTTAGGTCAATCATTACTGCGCCACCAGCAGGGATGAGCGTGGTTTGTACATTTTCGTTAACCAAACTTCCACCTTCTACCTGTACCTTATCAAAAATTTCACCGATAATATGAAAAGAGGAAACTAAATTCGGCCCAGCATTACCCATAAATAATCGGATGGTTTCGCCAACCTCTACCTGTAAGGCTTTATCTCCCAACAACGCTCCAACATGTCCGTTGAACACTACATAATCTGCATCTTCCTTAATGGCTTTCTGCATATCGAAAGGTTGTAGTCCAGGCTCACCATACTCACCTTTGGTGTAGAAATCTCCCTGCATAATATAGAATTCCTTATCTACAGGAGGTAAACCGCCTTCTGGCTCAACCAGAATTAGTCCGTACATTCCATTTGCAATGTGCATTCCCACCGGTGCTGTAGCACAGTGGTACACATAGATTCCTGGATTCAATGTTTTGAAAGAGAAAACAGTTTCGTGTCCCGGAGCCACCAAAGATGATTCGGCACCTCCTCCAGGACCGTTTACGGCGTGAAGGTCAATGTTGTGAGCGAGTTTATTATCTGGGTGATTTTTTAAGTGGAACTCAATTTCGTCGCCAACTCGGGTTCTGATAAAACTTCCTGGGACCGTTCCGTCAAATGTCCAGTATAAATAACTTACACCGTTCATCATCTCCAGTTCCAGTTCTTGGATTTCCATATCCACAATTAACTTTTTTGCAAGTCTATTCCCAACCGGAGTTGGCACAAAAGGAGGTGCAGTAAGCTCGGCAATCATTTCTTGATTAACCGGAATATCTGCGGCGTTTTCATAGGATTTGTCGGATTGTGTATTGACACAGGAGGTTAAAATAGCTGTTGCTCCAATAGCGATTAGCGTATTTTTAAATGAAATTCTCTTTGTAATTAAATCCATAGGTTGATTTTTTGTGAAATTGGTTTTATTGTGACTTTTAGTTGTTCGAAGTTTTGTTTTCTTACCATTTAAAAAGAAGGGGATCAATACTTATCATAATCCCACCCCAATCATTGCTATTACCGTCGCCATTATTTTTTAGGATATCTATTCCTTTTGCCGTGAAAAAATTGGAATTCCAGTTTTTACATCAACAAATTACTTTCTGAAATACGAAGTTACTAAATCTATTTCGAAACCCAAATCCCTAAAAATATCCGAAGCTATTTTTAAAGCCACCAAAAAACAGGAAAGTTTTAAGATAATGCTCGATGTACCATTAAATTCATAAGGTACATTTCCAAAGATATTTCCGGTTTTAATCTGTTGTACAAAGGTCGCACCCTCCTTTCTTATGGCAAAGCCAAATGAATGTTTTTTTTTACAATTTTTCCAAAAAAAAGACCGCCTTGTGGCAGTCTTTTGTTATTTGCGTATTAACTCTTACTTTATTTCTAATAACTCTAGATCAAAAGTTAAGTCTTGTCCAGCCAATGGGTGATTTGCATCGACAATTATAAATCCGTCTTTTACGTCTGCCACTCGCAGTTGATGCTCAGAGCCATCTGGGTTTTTGGATACAAGGCCCATTCCCACTTCTGGTTTTATTTCCGGTGGAAGATTTTCATTTGGTATTTTTTGGAACAATTCTTTTTGAACTTCGCCATAAGCTTCTTCCTTTGGAATGGTAATGGTTTTCTTTTCGTTCACTTTCATATCCACCAATCCTTTTTCAAAACCGGGAATTAAACGTCCCTCTCCTAGTTTCACTTCCAAGGGTTCACGCTCTATTGAACTGTCGAATACTTGTCCGTCATTCAATTTTCCGGTGTAGTGAAGTTTTACGGTTTCATTTCCTGTTACTTGATTCATACTGTTTTGTTTTACAATTATTTAATCAATAAGTGGCAAAACTAAAGGTTTGAAATTCCAATTCCACAGAAATACCTTAGGAATTTTGGATTTATGAAAATTCCCCCCTTGAAAGTATGATATAAAAACCTTGTAAATTATTGTTTTTGACCCTTTTCCATTTCCTTCTCTTTCCTGTTATCCCTATTGGGATCATAAGTTTTGTACATAATGTTCATTTGAGATAAGTATTTTTCTGGATTGGATGTTCCTCGATGACACATAACACAGTTTACTACATGCACTTGTTTTGGTTTTGGATCGGGAAAGAAAGGCTTAAAATAGTTCTCGTTGATGTCATTAGTCATCATAATCATCCCACGGGCGATTTCTTTTTCAATTTTTCCATCACTTGCAAAATCCAATTTCGTTGGATCTGTCTTACTTGGTACATGGCAATAATTGCATTTCACGCCAAGTGAGGTTTCGTAGTTTTTCATTAGACCATTAAGACTATCTTTTGAAATATCCTTAGGAAGAACTTTTAAGTTATCCCACGGCGGTTGTGGTAAATATCCTGCATTATCATTGGGATTAGTCTTAAAAGCATATAATCCCAGAACAATAAGGAAAAGACCAATTGCAGAAAAAAGTACCTGAAGATTTCTCTTTGTTTTCATAATCAATTAGGTTTAAGATGATTGAGGTATTAAGGTAGAAAATAATATCTTTAGAATTATTATAAATTGAAAATTTTTTTGAATTCCCACATGAATGCTCAACGGGTTACTAATTTATTTCTCAATCAAAATTGTGAATATCTATTCTCCATTTCAAATCTCAACCATATTAAAAATGATACTTTTGGAGTCTTAAAAAAATTATAGATATGAGTGTAACTTGGTATGAATGTAAGGTGAAATACAGAAAAACACACGAATCGGGAGAGCAAAAAGTAACGACAGATACCTATCTTTTGGATGCGGTATCTTATACTGAAGCTGAAACCCGGATTACCGAAGAAATGAAAAATTTTACCGAAGAAGATTTCAGGATAATGAATATAAAAGTGGCGAATTTTTCGGAAGTGCATCCTTTTGAAAATTCTGATCGTTGGTTTAAATCCAAAGTATCCTTAATTGCTCTTGACGAGGAAAGTGGAAAGGAAAAGAAGACTAATATTTATCTACTTGTCCAGGCAAACGATATAAAAGAAGCTTTTGAAAACACTACCCACACGATGGCAGAAACTATGGGAGATTACACAATTCCTTCGATAACTGAATCTCCTATTGTGGATGTGTTTCCATATTTTACAGGAGAAGAGGAGCAGTTGAAAAAATTTAATGCCCTCGAAGCTGTTGAAATGGCAGAACAGGAAAACTAGGAATTCTATTTTTTTGTTTAAAAGCATCTCTTCATCAGGGATGCTTTTTTTTATAGAACTACTCCCGTTTATAGAACTACTCCCGTTATGCCATAATTTATCGTGATATTTGGAGTCTGTGAACTATCTCAGTTTAGTTAAACCACAGGCAAAACATCTCGAAAAAGTTAGGATGATTGTTTAAAATATTTTGAAAATATAATCCTGATTTCTTAGTCTTTTTCCAGGATCCAAATGGAAACATTTTTCAGAAAAAGTCTTACATATGGTATATTGCAAATCTTATTTAAATAATAGAATATGAAATTTGTCGGCAGTCAGCTAGCATATTATATGAGTGACGGAGACTTTAAAAGAAACTCCAAGGTGCTTCTTAGGTATTTAGCACTATTAGGAATCGTTGTCGTGGTCTTTTCCATCCTTTTTCATTTTATAATGGATCTTGAAGGCCAGAACCACTCTTGGATAACAGGCTTTTATTGGACCCTTACTGTTATGAGTACGCTGGGTTTTGGGGACATCACATTTCAATCGGATCTCGGCCGTTTTTTTAGCATAATAGTGTTGCTTTCTGGTATTTTTATGTTGTTGATTTTTTTGCCCTTCGCTTTTATAAGACACTTCTATGTCCCGTTATTGGAGTCGAAAAGGAAAAATAAAGTTCCCCGAAGTGTTCCAGCCAAAACAAAAGACCACATCTTGATTTGCTCGTATGATGTAATAGCGAAAGATTTCACCAAGCGGTTGGAGCAAGAAAACACACCCTTTTTTGTAATTGAAAAAGACACTGAGAAAGCCCTTAAAAACCACGATGAGAACGTTCCTGTAATCTTGGGCGAATTGGACAATGAGGAAACTTATCTCAATGCCAATATCAAGGATGCAAAACTAATTTTGGTCAATAGGAATGATGTTGTAAACACAAAGATTATTCTTATAGTACGAAATCTGGCTCCCCACATAAAAATAGTTGTCATAGCCATTGATGATGAATCGGTTGATGTTCAGCAACTCAGCGGTGCGGACCATGTTTTGCCGGTTAAGAGATGGCTCGGAGAGCAATTGGCCAACAGAATTAACGCGAAAAATGCAAAGTCGCAGCCCATAGGTCAATATGAAGATTTGCTGATTGCCGAGTTACCGATTCACTGCACTTCTCTGGTTTCAAAAACTATCCGTGAAACCAGATTGAGGCAAAAATATGGAGTCAGTATTGTTGGAATTTGGAAACGGGGTAAACTGGAACCTATAACGGGAGATGAAAAACTTTCTTCCGACAGTGTTCTGGTAATAATAGGTAACAAGGCCCAGCTTGAAAGCATTGACGAACTTTTTTACGAATTGCCTGTCAATCCTAATCCCGTTGTACTTATTGGAGGAGGTAGAGTTGGTTCGGCCGCGGCGGAATCCTTATACAGAAATGGTATTTCCGTTAATTTAATCGACCAGAATCCTGAACTTTCCAAAAAAGTGAGACCATTTTGTAAAAATATTTTCATCGGAAAAGCATCCGATTACGAGTTGTTAAAGGAAGCGGGAATTATGGAGGCTCCGGCCGTATTGCTTTCTACTCATGACGACGCTATGAATATTCACCTCGCATCCTACTGTCGGAAGTTGAACAAGGATGTAAGAATAGTGAGCCGGATTTCTGAAGCCAGAAACATAGATATTATGCATAGGGCAGGAGCCAATTTTGTTTTGAGTTATGCAACCTTGGGTTCTGAGGCTGTCCTTTCCATTTTAAAAGGACAAAAACTTAACATTCTTGGAGAAGGAATTAGACTGTTTAATGTGGTAACTCCAACTCTTTTAGCTGGCAAAACACTTGGAGAATCTGGCATAGGCGCCAAAACGGGATTATCGGTAATTGCCGTAAAGGAGAATTCCAAGGTCATAACATTATTATCCGCAGAGACCTTACTTCCCCGTGGAGCAGAAATAATCCTCCTCGGAAATATTGAAATGAGGAATAAGTTTAATGAGATATTTGGCAAAGCGGATTAAAGGGAATAAGTCTTAAGGGAAAATGGATTATTGGAAAATTCACTTGCTCAGTGGATGTTTCATCAAAATGACTATATGGGAACCATTTATTTCGCCTGTTTTGAAACCAATCAGTTAGATCATAATCTCATTGAAAACCGAAAATTTCCATTCAATTAAATCTTCCTGTCCAATCGATGGTTTTCAAACATTTCCATTGCGGCCTTTAACATGCCGAGGATCCCAATTCCGAGGACGAACATTCCAAAAGATACTTGTTCCAGAATTTCACTCGCAGAAATATAGATGCCGTAAAGTCCTGTGATTATAAAGAATAACGCCATTAAACCAATGGGAACGAGACCAACTTTTCCCTTTCGTGGATTTTCCCATATTTTTCGTGAAAATTTGTTTTGGGTTTTGGTAGTGTCTTGAAGTGTTGAAAAACTGATACTCAGACCCATAAAGATGAGAGCGTTGTTGTAATTCTCCCAAATCGTTTCGAGGTCGGTGAAATAAGGCTTAAACATAAAGAACAATGCTATACCCATTAAAGGATATTGACAATAGCTCAATTTGTGGAAGAAACCTTTTGTACGCATTGCGGCGATTTTTCGTAAATACCTTGATTTATCACCTTTGTGAAGAGACAGGTATCCTTTTTCTAGCATTTCGAAATATATCAATTCTTTTTGACAAAATATCCAACTGAAATTTTAAACATTCTCGAGAGGGATATACCCATTTCATTGGCAAATGGCATATTTTCTTAATTGATTTCCCGTAAAACGGCATTGATAAAAGCTTGTCTTTCCCTGCTTAAATCTTTGGAGCCAGCGCTGGGCCAGGCTGCAATTTGTGCAATAACTAGATTCTTATGCGGGTCTATATAAACCATTTGACCAAAAATTCCAAAAGCAGCATAGTTTCCATCCGCAAACCGCCACCATAAATATCCATATCCATCGCCCTGGTCGTTGACCGGTTGCATTAGGGAAGTGGCATCTTTTATAAATTCTGGGTCAATTACATCTTCCTCTCCAGCTTTGCCTTTATTCAACATCACCGTTCCCAACCGAGCGAAATCTCTTAAACTCGCCGAAAGACCACTTCCGCCGAGATTTAGATTGCTGCATTCATCCGCGAGCCAATACGCGCAATGCTCCATTCCGAAAGGTTTCCAGATTTTCTCTGAAAGATATTCCGCTAAGCTTTTGCCCGTAGCTTTTTGTACCAGGATTCCCACCAAATCTGTTTCCCCAGTACTGTAATTCCAATGAGTTCCGGGCGTATGTACAAATTTTAATGGCTTCATATAGGTTAAAATATGAGCTTCCGTATTTTCACAAGGACTGAGATACATTTGAGCTACATCCGAGTTATGGTCTTCATAATCTTCGTTCCAGTCAATTCCTGAAGTCATTGTCAATAATTGGCGTATGGTCACTTCTCCGTAGGCATATCCTTTAAACTCATCGATATATTTTTTTAAAGAATCGTCTAAACCCTCAATATCACCATTTTTTAAGGCGACACCCACCAACATCGAAGACACTGATTTTGCCACCGAGAAGGAAGTCCATAGTGTTTCCTGAGTAATTCCATCGGCATATTTTTCTAGCCTGATATTATTGCCTTGTAGAACAATGATACCTTGAACGTGATTATCGTTCATATAAGAAGCCAAGGTAGTTTCGTCTTTCCATTTTGGGGTAATGTCCTTAAGTTCTTTCAATGGAAAACTATGAGTACCCGTGGGAACTGGAATACTCGGAAAAATTTCCTGCATAATCGGGAACCGTCGTTCCTTTTCCGCTTGTGACCAAAAGAGCAAACTTTCAAGTTTCTGCCCCATTGTTTCTCCTGGAATTTTGGAGATTTCCGCTGTGCCTTCTTTTGTCTCTAATGTTTGGCAGTCTTGGGCGGTTATGGAAACTGTTGCTAGAGTTAAGAATAGGAGCAGTGAGAAGAAATTTCTGTAAATCATGTCTTTAAGGTAATTGGTGTAATGGAGATTTAATAGAATGTGTTATCAGGTTGTCCATCGATGCAAAAATCCATTGATATGAAAGTTGTTTTTAAAAAGGGATACAGCTAAAAAATAAATTTAGTAGAACGGATTCTAATAAATAATTTTGACTCGATTTATACCCCCAATACAATTGAAGCATCAATACTCAATTTGCGGCTAATTTCCCTGGCCACATTTAATGGCGGTTCGCTCTTACCGTTCAGATATTCACTAACTCTGGAAGTGCTTACGCCTATTAATTCTGATAAACGCTTTTGATTTAGATCCATTTCCGTCATACGTAATTTGATTACTTCAACAAGTGAAGGTTTTTTTACGGGATGATTTTGCTCTTCGTAGTCCGCTACAAGATCGGACAATATGTTTAATTCCAAGTATTCGTTGGTGTCTTGATTTTCGATGTTGTCGGGGTTTTGCAAAAGCTTTTCCATACGTTCCACAATGGCTTTGTATTCTTTTTCGGTCTGTATCATATTTTAAATATTTTGGATGTCCTTAATTTTGTCAAAATCTGAATGCGTACCGATAAACCTGATGTACACTTTTTTGGCATTGAAGGAAATAATGGAAACTAATCTGTAATTATTTTCTTTAATATTAAAAACAAAGCGATGGTTTCCAACGTAATCAACGGTATTGAAATCCTGTTTTAACTCGTTGAGATTAGTCCACTCTTTTGACCTCACCGTATGATACCAAAAGTTAAAAGAATTTTCTACATCCGGGTGCCTTTGCGAAAACTCCTTTATTCTTTTATAGGTCACAATTCGCATTCACATTTATTTATAGCAAAGGTAAGACAATATCTTGTTTTTTGTAACAATATTTTGTTTTTTGGAATGGATATGGATTTAAATCTCTAATCCAATCTTCTTCCTTTTAGACTGTCCATTTGCCAAAAGACGGATGCACCATGCCAATGTTTTACAGTACCGATATTGTATGTGGCCGGTAAAAAACAGGCAACCTCATAATCCCAGAGGTGCGCCAAATAATCAATAAAGAAATTGGGATGTTTGTTGTTTCGGCTTTGCTCAAATGGGGCGTAATCAACAAAACTGGTTTGGGTCTTGGGTCGGGGTTTTATCCTTGCTGTAACCTTGCTGTTAATCGGTTTGTCAAATGAAATGTTGTTATCTTCAAAATACTGTTTGGGCGGATAATGACACTCGCAGTTTATAACCCGTTCGCATTTGCCCACAATGTCGCCCAGGGAGCGTCTGTTTGTTGGACTATTGTAAAGGGTAAATTTCCCCGTCTTGTTGCAACTGGGGCAACGGTGGCGGTTTTCATTCCCTGCATCTGTAATTATTCATTGTAACCCTTGCTAAAAGCAAGATCAATAAGTAATAAATTTATTACCTTTGAATTTATGAAGTACAGTGAGCTTTTTAAACTTCTGAAAAAGGACGGTTGGTTTGAGGTTAGGCAAAAGGGTAGCCACGTAATAATAAAACATCCTACCAAAACTGAACACTTAACCGTGCCGAACCATTCCGGAAAAGAAGTTAAGAAAGGGTTGCTGAATGCTATACTTAAACAAGCGAACGTTAAAACAAACAAGCGATGAAAAAGCCAAAAATAACAATAACGGTTCTTAAGGAAGATATGGGGTATAGTGCCACCGCATCTGTTGAAAATCATTTTATAGCCACCGAAGCCGAAACTTTTGAGGAGCTTAAAACAAATGTTTTGGATGCTGTTAATCTTACTTTTGAAGATAGAGGATTAGTCTATATTATTGACGAAATTAAGTTTGAATATGACCTTGAAAGTTTCTTTGACTTCTACAAGGTCATTAACGCCAAGGCACTTTCTGAACGTATCGGGATGAACCAGAGCCTTTTGGCGCAATACATAAAGGGCATAAAAAAACCCTCGGCCACGCAAACCAAACGCATCTTGAAAGGCGTACAACAAATAGGGTGTGAGCTTACCGAAGTAAGTTTTCTGCTGTAATTTGCTTTTTCCTTTATTCATAGTGCGATTTTTTTTTTGTTTTTAAGCCTACATTTGCTCCGCTATCGGTTTTAATGCGCAATGTAAACGGCGTTTGGATATTCGTTGAATAAGGGAGTTACTTCCCGATACAATATGTGAAGTAATGTTGATATTCAGGCAATTACAGCCGTACAGAAACTAATTAGCAACAAAAAAGGTTGATTTATAGCTAATTAAAGGCTAAAGATAGGAAAGATGGGAGGTTTATAAACAAAAAAACCGCCCTTAAAAAGGACGGTTTCGGGGAGTAAACGCCAATCGCTATTAAGCAACTGTTACAGAACCTAAATGAGTGCTATTGGAGACTTTTGTGCCATCTGCAGAAACAAATCCTAAATACACCTCAACAACGTCACCGGAATATTCAGCCGGCATTACCAATGTTTCAGTTCTTAAGGATCTTACTGGACCACTTGTGGTGTAAATACTTTCTTTCTTGTCCGGGTTCAGGACCAGAATTAAAGATTTATCGGTGGCAAGAGCATTTCCACTGCTGGAGTTGTCATCCCAAGATATTTCAATTTCTTCTGGAGCAGAAGATGTAGCGGTTCCATTGGCCACACCTTTCAAATTACCGCGACTTACCAACGCGTTTGGATAGTCAATGTTATAGTTGGGATAAGTTCCAACCACTCCATTGAATAAATTGTAGGACATTGCGGCGTTGAATTCGGTCATTTTAATTGCGTATTGCTTAAATCCAACACGCAGAAAATCTGCCATCGGTTGGAGGAAAAACAACACTTTAGCAAACTTAGACCGTTGGTCTAATTGCCCTTCAGTTTTGGGGTTTGCCACACTGGAAGGTTTGATTCTTAGGTAATCGATACCCTTCCAGGTTCCACCGATTACATTCCCGATTTTTCCGGATACACCGCCGAGAATACCTTGATTAATAATAGCCATCTTTTTTAAATTTTATTTAGTTAAACAATCATTCGGACTTGGCACGGACTTGATTCGGCTTTGTCCCGTTGATTCAAAGTTACTTCAAGAAGTAGGCTCTTTTTTATCTTCGGAAATCGTTGCTTTACTTTGCTCTTATTTGCTTTTGAAATTCTTCTGATATATCAGATTCGGCTTTTCAATTAGTTCCTATTCCCTTTAATTATTTTTAAAAGAGAAAAGAAAAAAGAGAAAAAAATAAAAGAGAAAGCTTTTGTTTAGGCGGGTTTGGGAGGGTTGTCAAGGTTTTTGGGAAAAATACTACCCGCAGGGTGGAGATTTTTTTCAAAACCCGGAGGGCTTGACCTTTACAATCCGTTGGGGCGATGGGCTTGCGCGAACCCGCCTATTTTCGCTTTTCTCTTTTATTTATTATTTCGAGTGTAATTCAAAAGAATAAAAAAAAGCCCCCTAAAAAGGGAGCTCTGACAAGGTAACCTCTAACCAAAAGAGGCGAATGGTATAATCTACAACACCACAACGAACAACGCCGAAAAAAAACGGACGACCTGATGACCGAACGCCGGCCAACAACCAACGGCTGCCACAACGGACTGAAAAAAGTGAATGATACATAATAGAAAAGATTAAATTAAACATAGTGCCACTTCACAGGATCGGTGCGATTGATGCAAGGGCTGTTAAAAAAAATACTACCCGCGTTTTAAGAACGGAATTGACAGGCGCAGACCATAGTTTAAATAACAGTGAAAATCATAATTCGAGCTAAAGCAAGGGTGGAGATTTTTTTTAAAACAGGCGAAGCGAACCCTTGCAGCTCTCGCATCCGCACGCCTGTACCTTTGCTCTATGTTTGAGTTTATTCTTCTTCTCGAATTTAATTCTATGGATTTATTAAAGAATTTCAGTCCGAAATGGTCAAGAATATTGTGCAACCATAAAATACATTGGACTATTGATGGCAGATTTATATACAATCTTTTTAATCTTTCAGGAAAAGAAAAAATAGTGAGACTCGAACACATCTTGTTAGGGGTTTTATTATAGAAATTATTCAAATTTGATATCGAGGGAAAACGCAGGTAAACAAGCGTAGCTATAGTGGAAGCAAGGAATGGAGAGTAACGGAATGGATTGCTGGAACTATAATGCGAGCCGCCTGCGAGCGGAGCAAGGGTGGTGGCTGCGGTAGCCCGAAGAATGAGGGCGGCAGACGCCTACGGTTTACCGCAGGGCTGGCGGGTTTTTTTGCTTCCGCGGGGGAAAAGACAAGTGTGGCGTTTGAACGAAACGAAGTGATGCCGGAGCCGAAATGGAGCAATGCCTTAGGAGCTAAAATATTGATGAGTGTTCTGTTTTGTTTATGATGTCAAAAATTAATTGAAGTCGACATTGGGGCATTGCGAAATGGAGGTACGAAGGCTCGCGCAGTGTAGTGAAATAGCCACTCTTGTGTGCGTTGCTGAAAGTGGCTGATTTGAGGGAATGAGGCACGAATGACCGAAATGAAGCGACTGCAAGCAATTGGAGGATTGCAAAAAACGTGACAGCCCGATTAGCCCGCAGCGACCCGCAGGCGAGCAAAATTAACAAGGGGCGACAGACCCCCAATTAAAAAAGTGGTGAGCGCAGCGAACACCTTATTGGGGTTTGGGGGGATGAAGTAGCCCCGGGTGAGGATGGAGAGTAGCGTGTGAAGCAAAACAAGTGAACGGCAGGTGGCGAGCACCCACTGGAGCGCAAGGCACCTGGTAAGTGAACGGTATATGCAAGGGCGACCGCAGGGAGTTCATTTTACCCTTGCAGATATGTTTTTGCGGAACAAAGCGGAACGACTGACGAACACCGCTTTACCTGCGTTGGATTGTGCGTTGGCAAAAGCAAGTGTGGCCCTAAATGAATTGCAGTGCAACGGAAATGAATGGTGGGCTACTCTTGCTGCGCGTTGCTGGAAGTGGGTGATTGTAGAGAGTGAGGCACGAACGAACGAAAAGAACCGACTGAAAGCAAATGGCTGTGCGGTGGGGCTTTGGATAAGGGAACTTTAAGACGGACGAATTCAGTTAATGATTGATATTTTGTTTTGATAAATATAAATTGAATGATTTTTATAAATATAAACCTGGTAGAATGCTTTGAGGAATTAGATGACGTAGCGGTACTGTTATTAAACTCTCTTCATCGAATTCAAAATCAGAAAAATTACTAATGTCGCAAAAAGGCCGGTTTATTATAGGCGATTCTATACTGATATGAAACCCGAAGGGTATGAAAGTGATTTCCCCGAATGTCCGAGCATAACCATCCATATTTGACCAAGATAATGGATTTCTTAAACTTATGGCACTGGACATATACATTAAAAGCCTAATGTCTGGTGGCAATGATTTACTTTTCCTGTTTAATATAAATTCCCTTAGACTTGTTTTTTTTAGGAAAAAACCACTGTTATCAAGGGCAACAAACATTGTCAGTATTTGCTTCAATACATTTAAAGGTCTTATTTTATATTCAGCACAAATGAAATTATTAGCATATACTCGATTTGTTAATACATATGCGCCTTGTTTGGCGAAATCTATATAATCATTTGCATACCAGCTACCGGTGTTATTGTTGCAGGGACCACATAAATGATAACCACCAGCACCACGGTTACTTCGCTTACGACCTCCATAACGATAACTGGACTTGTCTAATAAGTTTTCTTTATCTTGAAAAAGAACAGGTGAGGAATTAAAAGCACCTTGGGGAGGAATATGTTCGAAAGTTAATGTTTCAAAGTTTCCGCATAATTTACAAGTGCCTTTATTTTTCATTGTGTTTTTTGAAAAAGTTACCAAGCCTTTGCCTTATTGGCTTAAAATTAAGAACATTATTACAATCTTAAATTGAATAGAAAAACAATTAAACCGATTCTACTTGTTCTTCAAAGGCTTGTTCAATCAATTCCATTATGTAGTCTAAATCAGGAAGATGTTCCAAGCCTACTTCAACATCACCATTGCCCCATCTTCCTAAACCTGATACATCTTTGCAAATACCCTTAGGATCCTTGATACGGTCAAATTCGGTATTTAAAGAAAGGCGTAATCTTTTCTTTTGAGGAACAACATCAACGAAATTAGTCTGGGCCTTAAAGGCGATATAAAGCTTTTTAAACTCTACTCGTACAGAAGCATCTAAATTTAAGACTCTTTTCTCGAGATTTTTGTATAATTCCAACAGATCTCCCTGTAAATGGGGATAATGCTCAATATTGTAAACCGCTTGTTCTTTAGAGGTCTCAGGCTCTTTATATAATTCTAATCTATCATCTGATAAATCAGGTTTTTTCCAAACAATACAAGCTCTTTCAGCCAATTTGGATGCTCTTTTTAGAATTGCACCTTCATTCCAAACAGCTGCTTCTCTGACGGATGCATTGAGAAATAATGGACTTGAATCAAAACCGCCTTCTATCGATTTCTTATCTGCAAAAGGTCTATCAGATAATTCAGAATTATAGCCGGTCAATGATAGGTTTCCTAAGGAATGGAGATATTTAGTTTTAATCCTTGCCCAATCATCACCAAGTTCCTGCTTCCATTGTAGAGATACATTTTGATTTTGAGGTAAGATGTGTTCAATCGTATAATTTTCGGCATTAACCAATTCCTTACGTTTCCAGTTTTCAAGTGATTCCAACAAATAATTTCTTGACCTGAAATTGTAAACGTCTTTTACTTGCAATTCTTTTGTAAACTCTGCATCCGAAGGAAACCGCCTATAACCATCCATTAACAAAAATGCGGCCTTTACAGATTCCATATAGGTTTCCCTTTTTATTCGCTTATAAAGTGTAGCAAAGGTTTTGTTCAGGCTGTTTGTAGGAATACCGCAAATTGCCCTTCTGAACACATAATTTGAAACCAAGGATATGATTTCAATAAATTCATCCTTGGTTAATTGTTCATCCTCAAAATCTCCATATACGGCAAGTAAGAAGGGATAAGAAGTATCGATTTTCAGTTTCGTAATTTCTTTAAGTTTCTTGGAAATTACCGGGTCTTGCTCCTTTAAAAGAGCGATACGAACATAGAATTTTGAATACTTATGTAAACTCTTAATGGCTTCCTCAATTGATTTGAAACCATTTTTTGATTTGAGAAAATTTTTATATGTTTCATAAACAAGATTTATGTTAGGAATAGATGCTTCCTTCATAGTGAGGTAATCACGGATAAACCAAGCAAGGGCACCTATGTTCTCACCAAAGCTTTGTTCCATCGGATACCAATACTTTTCATATAACACATCTTGTAGTTCTAAAGGTTGCCCCATCAGAATATAATTGCGTATTAAATCAGCTTGTGATAAATCTAAACCTGTTGAGTTCAAACTTTCAAATATCAGTTGCGGATTGTCTTTATCCCTTTCAAGGATAACATCAACAATAATAAGTTTTTTGATTCCGTGATAAATGGCCTGAACATTTTCAGAGTGAAATTTACCTTTAAAGAATTGATAGTTTTCGAGTACTCTTTTACTGTACTCGCCATCAATCTCAATTCCATCAATCAGTTTTGTATAGGTGGTTTTATCCTTACGAGTAAGGAGTAATTTAAATTTGGAGTTATCTTTTCTATGCTTGTTTACCAAGTAGGTTTCCTGAATTTCTTCCCAAGTCTCATCTTCAAGGGAAATGTCTTCATTTTCTTTTAGAAAATGAATTAGCGCAAGAAGTATTAAAGAAACAGTTGTAAGTCTTTGTTGGCCATCAATTACAAGCAATTCTGGTACACTGGTAATTGGAGAGTTACCCGGTTTAAAATATACTATTGAACCGATGAAATGAGAAAGCTCTGTTCCATCATTGCCTACTCTAAGAATATCATCAAAAAGTTGCTGACATTGTTTTATTTTCCAAGAATAAGTTCTTTGGTAGATTGGAATTGTGAATTGTTTTTTACCGTCCAATAGACTTAATAACTGTGCCTGCGTTGCTTCCATAAAGTTTTATTTGTTTAGTTTACAAAAACCAAAGATTATCTTTTCCAAATTCGGGAATTTCATTACCATCAAAATGAGGGAGCATTTCTGCGACCATTTCGGGGTATTTAATGGTTACTGGTAAATTTTGTTGGCGAACCGATTTCCAATACATTCTACTGAATTGATAGACTTGGTCTATCAAGTCTTTCACTGTTTTTGTGTCGTCCACTAATTCGGCTTGGGTACAGTATATTTTTAATTTTATTGGAAATGGGTAACCGTCTGAGAAATTAAAATGATTATTACTATACCTGGTATTGTTGAACAATAGAAATTTTTGACGCCCGATATTAATATAGGTGCCACTTAGGGGCATCAAATCTTTCCAATTTAAATCAAAAGCCACAATGTCTGAAGATTCTGTTTTATTTATTGAAACAATAAATACCGGAATGCTTAACCCTAAGGTTTTTAATCCATCTTCTATTGGCTGTAGCTCTTCTTGGCCCATTGTTTTATAAAAATGAATTATTAAGCGTTTTATATCAGGATTATGGTTTGCATATTCTTTGACTGCTCTTATAATAGAACCGGCTAATTCCCTTGTTTGATTTTGTTGAAAGCACTCAAAGCGGTTGAACTTTCCATTATTGGAAAAGCTGAACGCGCTGCCAATGTATTTAATATCAAAATCAGGGTTTTTGAACGCACCTACACCCACTATGAGTTCTTTTTTAATAGTGTTGTCCAAACGCCAAGGAGTACCCTTTAATTTAGCAAGAATGGCAATGGCAATGTTAGGAAGACTATAAAAATATTTGTCATTGGTCATTACTTTTTCTGCGTCTATTACTTGGGAAGAAATACGCTTTTTAAGCAACAGTTCTTTCAGCCTGTAATAAATTTTCCTCCTGGACTTATCGGGGGAATTTTTAGAAAAAGGACTGATGTAAATGGCTATATATTGAACATCAGGTTCAAAATGTTTGTCGGTGATTTTGGTATAAATTTCAGGCCAAGGATTCTCTAAGTCTTCAAACCGAATGCTAAAGTTTTTTTCATAGTGATATGGCGTATGTATAAATTTTGTTAAACCTTTAAATCCGGGTAATTCACCGTTAAAATACTTATGAATTTTTGTAGCCGCTTCGTAATCATCTTTGTGAAAGATGTAGAAGAAATGAATTTTAGAATTATCGCTGAAATCATAGGGGCCAAATTCTTTTATCCCATTCATCGGTACAATGTGGGATTGTCTTATCCCCTCTATCTCACCAAATAGTAATTTGTTGCTGTTGTCTTTTACCTTTCCTATTCTAAATTCTTCTACGGGGATATATCCATTTGAAATTAGTGGAATTAGCTGTTTAAATACTTCAGTATTTAAATACGTTCTGTAAAAGAAATCAATTCCATTTTTGAATTTAATGTATTTGTTGGATTTATCAGGAGCCTCGGTAGCTTCGCCCATACCATCTCTGATATTGAAATTCCAGATAGGAAACACTTTATCATAAGCTCTTTTGCCGGCACTTGGTAAGTCTTCAAATTTATGCAGCTCATTTTCAAACATTACCCAATTGAAAGCGGTAGGAGAAACGAATTCTTGTAGTACCTCAACTGATTCTTTATATATTTTGGGAACTCCTTCGAAAGTAACGAGTAATTCCAATTTTTTACTAACGGTTCTAAATTGAACTCGGAGACAATAGCGGTCATAAAGATTGTATTTACCCGAACTGTCGTATTTCTTGCTTGGTAGCCAAACCTCTGTATCGTGAATGAAATTGGGCTTTACCATTAATCCTTTATCAGTAAAATACTTATGGATTTTAGCGTTGTAATAGCGTTTTAGAATGGAAATAGAGAATGCTGTATTGTGAACCTTTGCGGAATATTCTTCTCCATAGTTATCAAGCTTCTTTTCATAAGTAGGATTGACAGATTTGATGATTGGAAAAAATCCTTCTTTTTCTTCTTCAAAAGAGGTGTAATAATGTTCTTGTTGACCAAACTCTTGAATGACCTCATCGGGGACTAAGGTGTGATACATACGAGTGAGATTAATATCTTCCTTATCGGTAAAATATAATCTTAATTCTTCCTTTGGATGGTCGAAGGTCAGAATGTTGAAACAGAGATTGGCCATTTTTACAGAGTTTATTACGGGTTCATAAATAGGGGATTAACTGTTAGTTATATCTTTTTACTTAGGTTCGTTTGGCTCGGCGGCACTTAACAATGTGGCAGGGCCCTCTTCACCAAATGGGTATTTTTTCCCTAAGGTGTTTTCAAAATCATCACATAATTGGTTGAGTATATCTCTGGTTTCACTTTTGAAGAAATCGCCAAGATTTTGATTTATGATGATATACTTTCGGTACAGCCTCTCGAAATCGGAATAGATTTCTTCTTGGGTAAATGCTGAGCCATCGTCTGCTATCTTTGCAACCAGTCTTTTGCCCATTTTATCTGCTTTGATGTACTCAAAAAATGCTTCGATTTTATCTTCAAAGTCTTTTATGAGTTCTGCAATGGCTTCTTCCTCCTGATTTCTTTTTTCGATAACCTTAAGGATGTTGTATTTGTATTTGTTGGGTTGATCGGGATCGGTAGGATCAGGGTTCTTTGGCTTATTGGGTTTTTCCTTTTCTTCTTCTCCTGGGGAAACTATCCCTATTCTGTTATCAAAGTATATTTCAACGTCATCTATAATGTCATCTGGTCTATTGATGTGGTTGTAGATAGTATTGTATTTTCTCCAAAATTCAAGAAATATGGAATCACTGAATTTTGCATTTAACTCAATTACAAATTCTATAAGGTTCAGCGTTTTAAAGTATGAACCAATTGTTTTTTTGAGGTGTTTTGCTTCTTTTGGGTTTGCCTTAATATAAATTTCAAAGGCATCTACCATATCAAGAATGACAGAAGTATCACCGTTACCATTTTGAAATTCTTTGAATTTTTTGAAGTGGGAGCCGTAGAGGGAATGGTCTTTTAATTCATCGTAAAAAACACCCAGTTTAGCTTCATCACCCAATGGGTCAAAATCTGAGACGACGACATTACTATAGTGTTCAAATGCTTTGCGGATATTTTTTACATTCACATTTTTATAGGAGAAGTCCACTATTTTACAATCATTTTTATGTTTAGTTGTCCGGTTGACTCTCGAAATGGTTTGTATGGCATTAATTCCTCTTATTTCCTTATCTAAAAATAACGTATGTAATTTAGGTTCATCAAAGCCTGTTTGTAATTTATCTACTACTATGATTAAGCCGTTTTTGGATAACTTAAAATTCTGCAATACAGAAGTTTCTCCCAAGCCATCATTGAGGGTGCTACTGCTCGGATATTCTTGACTATTTGAATAAACGATGTAAATAGGAGCATCCTTAAACCGTTCGTACTTCTTCTCTTTGACCAAGCTTTCAAACTGTTTTTCTATGAAGCCCTTATATTTTATTGCCGCTGGAATAGATGAGGTTGCCAACATAGCCTTGGCTGTTCCTCGAATGTTTGGATAGACTGCTGTGACCAAACGTTGGGCAATAAATTTGGATATAGCTTTGATTCGGTCGGTATTGCCATAAATCCGCTTTTTTCTTATAGCATATTTTTTACCATCGTCATCTATGCCTGTGTCGGTATTATCTGGTATGGCTTCATAACCGTAATCATCTTCAAAGCCTTTTAAAACATTATCTGGGATTTCAAAATACATTTTGGCAGACACCGGCACAATGCCTTTGATTGGGTTAAGGATATAACCATCCATTATGGCTTCTTTCATTGTGTAGCTGTCGAAAGGGACCCAAATTTTTTCCGCCTCCGCATATTTATTAAACTCTCCGAACCTTGCTAAAGTGTGGTCGCTTGGAGTGGCGGTGAACCCTACTATTAGATTTTTTTTGGTTGCTTGATTTTTGTAAGCATTATTATTGTCGAAACTGGACTGAAGTTCATCAAAAATGCTCACCATTTCGGAATGCTGTATGCCGCTCTGGCTCCTATGGATTTCGTCTATCAAAAATGCTATTCTCAGTTTGGAAAGTTTTTCGACGATTTCTTTATCTAAGATATCGTGGATGGTGGCAAACTTTTGCACGTTTACGATAACGATACGCCGGTCACTCGTCAGTGCTTTAATAAAGCTTTTTTTGTCTGAGGCTTCTATAAACATTCCTTTTTGAAGGTTCATATTGTGCATCTTACTGTCTATTTGGTCGCGGAGCTGCAACCTGTCTACCACCAGCATTATTTTGTCATAGACATAAGTGTCATTTTTTCTTAAGTCTTTAAGCTGTAATGCTGTCCAGCCAATAATGTTACTCTTCCCAAAACCTGCTGCATATTGCAATAAAAGAGAATATACCGTCTTGTTATTCTGGTATTTACTTCTTTTCTGGACCAGCTCTTTAATCTGTTCTTCTCCCAGGCCACGAGCTCTTAACTCATTTTCTAATTTGTTTAAAAAGTAATTAGGTTCGTTTTCGTGTTCTAAAAATTCATCAATTTTACTTATAATCTTGTCTGCACCAAATTTCTGCTTGGGTCTTGGTGCAATCAATCGGCCATCATTATGCTTGTATTCTTTGGTTCGGCTTCTTTCCTTTTTGATTAATTCACGCTCAATAAAATTGTAGTACAATATCTCCTTTTCTATCATCCTTTTATCGTAAAGGGCCTTAAATACTTCCTCAAAACGGCCAGTGCTTTTATTGTGCGCTCCCTTTACCGGATAAACTTTAAAATCGTTCAATACTTTTTTGGTATAGGTTTCAAAATCATAGCTACCTGCATTTACAGTATTCTTTATCTCTTCAAATTGGTTGGCAATGTTCCTAATGATAAATGTTTCATTGATATCAGTTGCCGTGATGTGTATGGCTTTTTCAAATATCTTTAAAAAAGACTTCCTTATAGATTGGTTGAGGTCATTGTCCTTCGCTATATGCATATATTCCTGTGCTGCGGAAAGATAGTCCTTAGCTATTTTTTTACGCCCGTTATTTCGTGCGTTCTGATTGTTGTAATTGCTCTTTAATTCACCATAACCTAAATAAATACCGTTGATAAAAAAGGTGAGGTCTGGTCTAAATGAAAATAACTGTTTATCATTATGCTTAAAGGTATAGGGCAGTTCTTGGACTACGGAAAAAATATTTTGATCAAACAGTTTGTCGCCCAAGGTTACCGAATCACTGGGATAGAACAAATGCAGTTTTATTCCCTCAAAAGTGACGGTTTGGTTGCTATTGATAAAAATGGCCATATTCATAGAAGAACCGATGCGCTCCTCCAAAAACTCTGTAAATGCCTGTAGCAAATCCTTTTCGGAAGGGAATTTGCGCAGAAGTTTTTTATAGTTGGTCTTGTTTAAATCTGTCTGTGAAAGAAAGTTTTTCAAGTCTTCTATTACAAAGAAATTGGCCGATACCGTATTGGCCTTGGCTTCATTGTATTGTAAACCATCTGTTCTTTTGCAGAGGAAGTTGATAAGGTATTTATCCTGTAAGTCTAATTCTGTCATAATATTAAATTTTCCAAATAGGCTCATTGCTCCAGTTTTTCGGGAAGCCCATTTTGTATAATGGAGTGTTAGGAAATTGCTCAAACAACTCCAATAACTCGGTTTTGATATGATGTCCCGGGCTGATTACGTTATTCATATAAATTATTGCGGAAACCAGAGGGAATATCTTTCTTCTTTGATGCTGGTTTGGCGTATAACTTAAAAGCGGATGTTGCGAACTTTTCGGCCAGTCATACTTATTGATGATGACCCGGTTCCATAACCTGCCGTGGTGGGCTATTATGTTTCTAACATAAGTGGTACTCAATAACCAACTGGCTAAATATTTTTGGTTGTTTAAACCAAACTCCTTAGCGATTTCAGCTTTTTCTGGAAGTTGATGATTGAGATTTTGGTAAAGTTTGGAAAGAGAGCCCAAGGTGAGGATCTCCAAAGCTTTCCACGATTCGGGCTCTTCCGATACGTGATTATTGTAATGCTTAATTATAAATTCTTCACTACTGCTGGCAAGGTCTCGGGTGAGCTTGCTTTTAAAAAACAAATGATGTTTATATTTCTCAAAATATGCAGTTTCGTTATACCAATGTGGACCGTAAGACAAAGACATATGATAAATAAGTTTTGCGCGAATAGCAATCTCTATACGTTCTATGGCATTAAAAATTATAAGGCGAAAATTCCTATCGAAATTATATAGGTCTATAATGTCCTCGAAATAGTGGTTGGGATAGAACTTGTGATTGACCTTATCTGACTGCATTTCCCACCAATATCCTTTTAACCGGTAATAGCTGATGTTGGCCAGAAAATGTGGGGCATCTCCAATATTATGAAAGAGCATCCCTCTATCCTTAAGGAGTTGCACTTGTTCTTGTATGGTTTTAGCCGGTTTAGCCATTATTTCACTGTGTTTGGAATTAATGACTGTGATGATACCAAGAAAAAACCTCCTAAGTGTGCGTCAGTGAGAGGCAAAGGAGGTGTATTGTAACGAAATGGAAAGGGTATAAAAAAAGAAGACCTGCAAGCTGTTCTTATGGGAAGCAATACAGGTACTGTTGATGCAAATATACAACAATCCTTGAAATTAAGCAAATACTTACTATTTCTTATGTTCTTAAATCTCATACCGCAGTGTTTTCAATAGGTTCATATACACGCTTCTTGCCGGTAACCACTTCGTTTACGAGGGTTTTTCGGAATTCTTTTAAAGCCGTTATCTGCTTCTGAATGTTAGCGGTTATTTGGTCAATGGTATGGGTTTTTTGATCCAAATAAGAAACTATTTCAGATTGAACAGATAATACCTGGGGAAGATATACTTCGAAATCTTTTATTTTTTCCATCTTTAAATTAATGCGGGTGAATCCTTTACCTTCTACGATAAGAATACGTCGGTAGTAATCTGATAATAAAAGATAGTTTAAGAAATAGGGATTACAACTTTTTTGCTTAATCCTAAATCCTCTACAGAAACTATTCAGGTAAGTCTCTTTTAGATTTTTATCTAAAACTGCTGATTTTCCAATATCCTCATAGCCCTCTGAACTCATTAAAAAGAAAATATCTCCTTTTCTGACTTCATTTTGTTTTTCTCCTTCAAAAACCAAAACAGTTCCTAAATGGTTTTCCTGTAAATAAGTATTGTTCGCAATGTTTGTAAATGGAATGAAGGATTTGTTATTTGAATTGTCTTCTTGATTAAAATCATCTCCACTCTTGCCCGATAACCCACTATAAAGAGTACCTAAATCTTTAAGTCTCTTTTTAGTCCAATCCAATGGAGTTTTAAAGCCGAAGTCATTCTCTTTCAACGCCACATTTCTATCCAGTCCTTTGGTTACTGCATCATTAATAATGCTTTTGCGCAGTTCTTTATAGTAGCTGATTTTCTTCTCCAATAGTCGAACTTTATGGTCTATGGCTTGGGTTTTGGTGTCGAGGTATTGGGCGATGGCGGTTTGTTCTTGATTGGGTGGAAAGTATAAATTCAACTTTTTTAATAAACCCTGAGTAATACTGTAAACCTTTATGCCTGCAACATTGCTTCTAACTTGACTCCTATAATCAACACTGTCAAATAAATACGCAATGAAACGAGAGTTCAATTTTAATTTTGGTTTTGCCGCAATAGTGTGATACCCTGCAAACACTTGGATATCGCTATTTAAATAAGTAAAGTTTCCAGAACCTTCAATATCTTCTGACGTATCAGCGAAAATAAAATCACCTTTTTTTAATAAAGACCTTTTGGAAGTAATTAGATATTCCTCTTCAACACATTTCAATAAATGTACTTGTGGATTTACCTCAAAACCATATTTTGAATGAATCTCTCCATAACTGACACAAGGAACACCAATATCTAAAAGGTTCTTTTTCGTTATTGACAACCCAGTACCTAAAGAGAATATATTCTTCAATCTTTTCACCTCCCAATGCTCTGGAATTTCGCCCAACCATTCAATGCCGCTCTCCTTATATGAATCATACTTTTTCATAGACTTAATTCAATTTCGAGGATGGCCAATTCATTTTCCAGATTATCTATATCGGTCTGTATGTCTGCTACGGTCCTTAATGTTTCAGGAACGTAAAACTCCTTGTTAAAGTTGAGTTCTACGCCCACTACATTGTCCAGATACTCAAAAGGTCGGGTAATGTATTTGTCCATAAAAGTTTCTATGGTCTGTTGGTTTTTGTTTTTATCGGGACTGTAGGGGATAATCTCGTAATCTTTTTCTAAATCTTTGGTAAGCTCCACGGTAATACCAATGGCTGCTTCCTTGGTTTTGGTTGCTTTTTTATATGCTGCTTTAATATTTATTTTGCCATTGCCTAACTGTGATTTCTTTTGGTTTTTATCGGTTTTAATAATGGTTTCCTTATCGGTGTCAAAGGTATAGCTGTTTCCTTTTTTGTCGATTACTACAAAGGCATCTTCCTTATAATCAAATCCGGCCACAAAATCTTTGTATTCGGCATCGTAATACTCCTTTAGGTTTTTGAATTTCTCCTTATTAAAATCGGTGATTTCAGCCTCGTTGATGGCCTTCATTTTTTCCTGTTCAAAAGTGTTCAGAACGGCCACCGTAGAGAAATCTATCTTTATGCTCTTGGCTTCCACGCTTTCTCCTGTGCGGTTGGTCCTGGTTGGCATTTGGATGGATTTTCCTTCAGTATCTACGTTGGTGAGCATAATGGCCTGTTTGTTATAGTAGAAATGCCATTTGTCAAATACTTTGGCGAAGTCATTGTCCTTAAAGTCCGTAAACGCATTCACAATTTGCGCCCTGTGGGTTTCATTCATTTGTCGGCGCTTTTTTCCCTTACTTTTTTTGAGTAGCTCCCAATGGTTGCTGCCGTCTATGAGAATTACTTTATCTTTTCTATTGGCGGGTTTGTTTTTATTGAAAATCCATAAATACGTGTAAATACCTGTGTTGAAAAATTCGTCTGTTGGCATTTGTACAATGGCCTCTACCCAATCTTGGTCAAAGAAGTGTTTTCGGATATGGCTCTCACCGCTCCCGGCATCACCACTAAAAAGCGTGGAACCATTATGAACTACAACAGACAAGCCATCATCTGCTAAATGGTGCAAGATGTGCTGGGTAAACAGGAATTGACCATCTGAAATTGAGGGTAGGGCAACGAATCTTTCGGTAGTATCGTTTTTGATGTCCTTTTGATAGCCTTTCCAGTCGACGCCATAAGGAGGATTGGCCACAACTACGTCAAACCTTTTTTCAATGTGTTTGATGGCCGTCAAGGTATTACAATGATGAATTTCGCTATCATTCCTAAACCGGCTTTCTATTTTGGCTAAAGCATATAAAGCGTCGTTCCATTCGTCACCGTGGGTTTTGGTAGGCCGGTTGAATATTTTTTGAATTTTGTCTTCCACACCAAAAAGTAGGTTAGCTCCACCACAGGTGGGGTCATATATGGTAAGGAACTTATTGTTGTCCTCAATTTTACTGGTGATGATTTCGGTAATCAAATCAATGATATCTTCAGGTGTATATTGCTCTCCCGCTGTTTCGGCTGAAATATCTGCCCATTTTCTTTTAATATGCTCTTCCAGGGTGGTTATTTCGGAGTTGTTGAAGGGCGTTAAATCAATTTCACTCCAGGCTTTAACCGTGTCAAAAAGAATGTCTTTCTTTTTTAACAATCCGGCAACCCCTGAGATATCGAGGAATTTTTCTTCGCCTGAACCTTTATTAACACCTAATAATCCTCTGGTCTCTCCATCAAAAGCCTCTAAGTAAGCTTGGAAGTCAATGTCAAAGGTTTTATCATTTTTACAGATGGTTTTTAATGTTTTCCCATTTCGAATAACAAATTCATTATAGCCCAACTCCTCCAAGCGGAACATTTCTATAAAGTCATCCATATTTTCTTTTCCCACCTCTTGCTCCAAGCGATGCGCTTCGCGGATAAGCCTGCTTTCAACCATTACAAGGGCAAAGAAGGGCATCATAAATTTTGGGAAATCAGATTGTTTTATGCCTGCTCCAATCAATAGATCGGCTGTTTTCCAAATGTCCGATTCGTGTTTTAATATATTCATAGTTGTTTACTGTGGTTTCTTATTTTTAGATTTTATTTTTTTTAGGGTCTGCTTAATTATATCTAATGCCAGAGGTTCTTCGCTAAAATCGTAAACAAGTTTATCGCTAAAGGCGTCCACGAGAAAATCTTCTTCTGCCACTTTGAAAAAAGTGGCGAGCTTTTCGATTTGTTCTCTTGTTGGGAAACGTTCACCGTTTTCAAACTTGCTGACCATAGAAGTATCTACCTCAATAGCGGCTGCAACTTGCCGAAGCAAAAGATTCTTCCTTTAGCCGTAGTTCCTTGATTTTATTTGCGAATGTTTTCATTGTGGCATTTTCTTACTTGACAGTTTATGCCAAATATAGGATATAAAAGTATAAGAAAAGGAAAAGGATTATAAAATTATTAACATTCAGGATTTACTCACGAGGGTTTTATTTTTATCTCATTTGAGTTCGTGATTCCTTTCAGGAGTTTAAGGAAATGGAGGAAACCAAGGACTAATTATCCTTAGGTTCCTCAATATCCTCATTTTCCTCACTAAAGAGATTTATATAGGTGTCCTGTTGTTCGCGATGAAGGAGATTTGCTTTTATAAAGCTCGTAATATATCCTTCGGCTGTTTTTGCAGGAATACTTAGTTTTTTGGCAACTTCTAAATATTTCTGACGATTGAATTGATTGGGTAATCCGTGAAGGAATTTCTCTTTACGGTTCATACGCGATGGTTTGGTCTCTTCCTGTGGGAGTTCACCGAACACTTTGCTTGAATGTTTTATTAATACTTTTATCATAACTAAAGAGGCTTGAAAATCTCTTTCCTCACAAATGAGTTTGTTTGTGGTGTCTCCAGTTTGATGGCCCAAATTATATATTTCTCCAGTGGAGCCATCGAATGCCACACCATTTTTATCAAATTGGAGGTGTGGCATTTCTAAAATTCTCAATGCTGTAAAGAGCATACAGAAACGAAAGGCAATCAGACCTAATCTTCGAATGGTAGCCATATAGTCCAGCCCTTGAAGATTGAGGTATTTGGCTTGTATCTCACTAAAGAACTGATTGAATTGTTCTTGCTGGTCTGCCGTTAAGTGAAATTGAAATTCTCCATTACTTTTAAGTAATTTATACAGTTCGTAGAACTGGTTTCCTAAATTCTCAAAATAATCATCAAGGCCGTTATCCGTTGTGCTTGCAAATACATTTTTCCATTCTGGTTTGATATTCATAAAGTAGAAAATAAAACGGCTGAATAAGCCGTTTTCAGCATTTGGAATAAGGGCTGAAACTTGTTTTGGTGTTCCTGAAAGTACTGTTGACAAACAGGGACTTTCAATATCCACAAATTCTCGGTCGGTTCTTCGGTAATAGGAAATGGTCTCGTGATGGAAGGCTTTTCTGAAACCATCGCTGTAATTGCCGTAATCGCTTTTAAAGGCGTGTGCTAAAGTATCTCCTTCGGTTTCAAAAATCAGGCCTTTGCCATCGCTGTCTCCCAAAAGCTGATAGGCTGGATATTCCGGAGCAAGCTGACCCCCTCGGGGAACACTAAAATCACAGGTGTTTCCCTAAGCATTTAAATCTGCCATTCCGGCGGATACTGCCCCCCTAAAATATATAAAAGAGCGTTAAGGTAAAACTTGTCGATTGTAATCCGTTTTGATTATTCCGGAGCATGCTGACCCCCTTTAAGCTCTTTACTATCCGATTTTGGTTTTATTTGGTGCATACACCAAATAGATAGGATATGGCAGGAAAACCAAAACGTATGAGTCAGATAAAACAACTACTTAGAATGCACTTGGAGGGCAAGGGCATAAAGCACATCGCAAGAACCCTATCCATTAGCAAGAACACCGTTAAGGGGTATCTTTTAAAGGTCTCCCAAAATCCCGTGGACATCCAGGCCCTTTTAAAGCTTGGGGACACGGAACTGGAGGCAAAGCTCTTCCCCGGGAACCCGGCCTACAAAGACCTTCGGTATGAGACCCTCAAGCACAAACTGGAATATTATGCCAAAGAGTTAAAACGAGTGGGCGTGACCCGGACGGTCCTGTGGGAAGAGTACATCCAATCGTATCCCAATGGCTATGGGTATAGCCAGTTCTGTTATCACCTCCACCAATATCTCAACAACCAAAAACCTTCGATGGTCCTAAACCACAACCCTGGCGAGAAGCTCTACATTGATTATGCGGGCAAGAAACTCTCCTATGTGGATCGGCATACGGGCGAGATCATAGCCGTCCAGGTCTTTGTGGCCTGCCTGCCCTATTCGGACTATTGCTTTGCAATGGCCGTCAAGAGCCAGAGTATCGGAGATTTTATTTACGCCCTGAACTGCTGCCTGCAAGATCTGGGTGGCGTTCCCCAGACCTTGGTCCCGGACAACCTTAAAGCGGCGGTAATAAAGACCAGCCCTTATGAACCGGACGTAAACCGTGCATTGGAGGATTTTGCGAACCACTACGCAACAACGGTCACGCCCGCGCGCCCGAGAAAGCCAAAGGACAAGGCCTTGGTCGAAAACCAGGTAAAGCTTATCTACAGCCGGGTATATGCCAAGATCCGCGACCAGACCTTCTTTGACCTGCCCTCCCTGAACAGGGCCATCAAGGAAAGGGTCAGGGCGCACAACCAGACCCGTATGCAACAAAAGGACCATTGCAGGGAGGAAAAGTTTTTGGCCGATGAAAAGCATACGCTGCGACAACTGCCCACGGACACTTTTGAGATCAAGTATTACCGTAGCCATAAAGTGGCCAAGAACAACCATATCTATCTCGGGGAGGACAAACATTACTATAGTGTTCCCTATGCTTATATGGGCGTTCAGGTAAAGGTGGTCTACACCCATGATACGGTCAGGATCTATAGCAAAATGAATTGTATTGCCATTCATACCAGAAGCTATAAAAAAGGTGGTTACTCCACGCAGAAAGAACATCTGTGCTCCCATCACCAGCATTACAAGCAACGTAGCCCAACCTACTATCTCCAAAAAGGGTACAAGCACTCCGAAACGCTATATAGCTATATGGAAGCCCTCTTTAAACAGGACAGGTATCCGGAACAGCTCTACAGGACCTGTGACGGTATCCTGAACCTGGCCAGAAAGACCGATGCCCGGACCTTTACAAAGGCATGTGAAATAGCATTGGAAAACAATAATTATTCCTATCAGTTCCTAAAACAAATCCTAGAGAACAGAATGACCGGGAATATGGAACAGGTCCCAGAAAAACCCTTGCCAAACCATCGCAATATAAGAGGTGCGGGATCCTACAAATAATAAGTTTAACCATTAAATCAATACACTATGAACACCATTGAAAATCAGCTAAGACAATTACGCCTACAGGGAATGCTCAGTACCTGGATGGCAATGGGAGAGACCCGACAGCACCACCAACTGGACTTTGAACAAGGCCTTGAAATGCTGCTTCAGGCAGAACAACAGGATCGGACCAACCGTCGTTTTGAGAGGCTCCAAAAAAGTGCCAAGTTCCGCTACCAGGCCACCATAGAGGAACTGAGCCTGGACACCTCAAGAGGTATCAACAGTTCCCAAATTACGGAGCTGGCCACGGGGAACTATCTAAAAAAGGGAGAGTCGGTCTTGATTACCGGGGCCACAGGGTGCGGGAAAAGTTTTTTGGCATCAGCGTTGGGCCACCAAGCCTGTTCCCAGGGAAACAAGGTTTTATACTTCAATACCCAAAAGCTTTTGATGCAGACCAAAATGAGCAGGATTGACGGAAGCTTTTTTAAGCTCTTTGAAAAACTTGGCAAAGCAAATCTGCTGATCCTGGATGACTTTGGGCTGTCGCATTTGGACAAACAACAGCAAATGGATCTAATGGAAATCATTGAGGACAGGCACAGCGTTTCCTCAACCATTATAGCGAGCCAATTACCGGTCGGAAGTTGGTATGAGGTTATCGGAGAAGCAACAATTGCGGATGCCATTTTGGACAGGTTGGTACATACCTCACACCGCATAGAATTGAAAGGAGAAAGTTTAAGGAAAAAACTGTAATTTTGTCAACTATCTTATCTTTTAAGACCAAAATCAACAGGGGGGTCAATATGACCGGAATGGGGGGTCAGTATCACCGGAATATCCAATAGGCTCCTGTAGAACTATTATTTGCTGGAATGAATAGCATTTTTTCAGGTGGTTTGGAGGGTTTTTCGACACCTTCTTCCTTTCCTTTTTTGGCGTTATACTCTGCTAAATCCAACTCGTAGTGCTGTTTGTGCAATTTGGCTTCTTCTCTTAATTCTTTGTGAATTGGGTTTACCAATTGCCGGCAATGCACCATACGGCCTTTTCCTGCTGAAGCTTGGGCTGTAACGAAAAGAAATAGATTGGAGAATACTTTTTTGCCGTCATAAATGCCATAAACTTTTGGTAAACAGGCACTGATTGCGACCAGGGAACCTAAAAGCAAAATATCCCTTTCTTCATTGGAAGTTGCGATAGCAACGACCTGTTGCAGAAATTGAGGAAGTTCAGGATATAGAGATTTTGGGAAGGTTGGCATTTTTTCCCGTGTTCGTTCTTCTGAATGGGAATTTTGTTGTTGTTCATTTATCCGATGCTTGCGATTAGCAAGCGAGGAAGTACTGGTGTGTGAAGATTGCGTAGCAATCGAGACACCAGCTTGTTTGGCAAGAAAAAAGAAGCTTTTAAGGGAAACTCCTTGTCCTTTTGACTTTAGGCAATTGTCAAATTGCTTGTCGCACTCTTTCGTATTGTAGCCTGTATAATATTGGCTGACTCTGTGAAAAAGAGTTCTTCCAGTTTCTCCAAATTCATCTGCAAAGGCGAAGCCTATATTTATCCAGTCATTGTAATTGGGTGCAATATCAATATGATTTGCTTCAATATTTTTTATGATTTTTTCAACTTCTGAATAACTGTCTGTAACTGGTTGTGGGCTGTGTTCTGTATGTTGCTGCTGTTGGTTTGTGTTTTCCATCCACTCCAACGGATTAAACGTCTTTTTACTCATTTTTTATAAATATTTTGGATTGATAAAAACATTGGGGTCGTGTGGCAAAAAACAGGCTCTTGAAATGTCCTTGCCGGAATTATCTACCTCCAAACTGTATGTGTGTTGAATGTAGTTGGCGACCGCTATAAAGAAATCTTGGTGCTTGACTTTTGTAAGTTCTACAGGAATAATCCATTTTAAACCATCACCGGAAGGTGATGTAAAAAGAAGTTCGGTTTCAAAGTATTCATCTTTGAGTAAAGCTTCCCTTAAACTGGAAATATCTTTGAGGTGGTCAAAGTCAATAGTTAAAAGTCCCGAATGTTTTTTTAGGTTCTTATCGTTCCGTTTTGAAAACAAACCAGAAAAGGTTACATAATCGAAATGAAACGCCTTATACTTTCGGGCTTTTTTCACGTCTTGAATTTTGCGAAGTGTACTTGTACACGAAGCAAAATCATCTCCTTTGATGAGGTGGAACACCTCCACCAAAGAGGCTTGCCGATTTGGGATTATATTGGTTACAGGTTTTTGAAAATAGCTGAACACGGGCGAAGCCTGTGCTTTGGTATCAGGAAACTCAACCGTAGGTTGGAGTTCTTCCTGATTGTAAAAGCTATTTTTTTGACCAATACGTAGATTCAACACTTCATTTAGTTTTAGCAATAAATCCTCTTCTTTCAAGGTTTTAAAATGATAAGTTGCAAATTCAAAAATATCTCCTTTAAAATCGGTTAGTTCAGTGTCATAATGCCGGGCAACATTATCAACAATATTTATCTGTAATGTGTCCTTTCCGCCATTAAATGGGTTTCGGGTTATCCCGCAGTCCCTTCCCTTTAGGGAAAGGACTGATTCAGGATAATACTGCCGTAGGATGAAGGCATAAACTTTTAACCCATAATGCGTTTTGTTTAGAATTGCTTCTTTACTTATTTCCATCGCATTTGAAATTTGGGTTATAGTAATGGTCTTGCAAAAGCTTCTCAATGTCAGATACCTTATAATAAAATTTACCGCGTATCCGGCTAAAGGGAATAGTACCATTCGTCCGGAGCGTTTGCAGGGTGCGCTGACTGATGTGGAGCATTTGCATTACGTCCTGATTGTCAATCCACGTATCTTTTAGGCGTTCTACTCTCGTTGCCCTGGTAATATCGATACGTGTTTTTAGGTCCTTAATCTCTTGGGAGAGTGCCAAGAGCAAATCGATTATCTCTGTCATAGCTTTACCCTCCCTTTTTTGATTAGATAATTAGCTGCTTGTTTATCGATTTCATCTTGTGTGGTATTGCGGTTACGCAATAACCACTCTTCCAATTCGGCACGGTTGAAATACAATTTTTTACCGTTGGGTTTGTAATGAGGAATACTGCCGGCACTCGTAAGTTTATACAGATGCGATTGGGATAATTCCAAGTACTTACAAGCTTCATTGAAGTTGAGTACATTCTTCAGAATGATGTTCTGGTCTAATACGTGCTTTTCTATAATTTCAAGCCTTTTTAATATCTCTTCCATTTTATTTTGGATTTAAGAATTAGTAAAAGACTTTTGGCCAAAAGTCATATTCGATTTCCGAATACAGGGCTAAAGTAGGGTGGTAAGCCTATGGTTACAGGGTGGTTTCAGTAAGTGTCGTGTCGGGTGTCAAGTGTCCAGTGGGAGAACAAAAGCAAAAACCCTTGTTTGATAAAAACAAGGGCTAAACAAAAACTTAAAAAGAATAGTAGGTGTAAAGTGTCGTGTAGATTATTTTAGAAGGTTTACCGCTTTATCTATTTTGTCTCCTGTTAAACTCGGTCTTTCTAATTTTCTAAATTGTGTAAAGTGGAATGGATTGCCATTTTCATCAAAAAAACAAATGCAAGTAACTTTCCAATGCTGTTGTTTCATATTTTCAATCAACTTAAAATTATTGTGAATGCTTTTTATGAAGTAGGAAAGTTCACTGAGATTGCCTGTCCATTTAACGGGTATATTGATTTCAGTACCAGAGAAAATCTTTTTGAATGTAGGTAAAGAGGTATCAGCACTTATAAATCCGTTCAGTTTTAGATTATCCCATAAATCAGTAAGTTTATCAGGGTTGGTATGGTACTGCTTGTAAAAGAAAGAATTGAATTGAATAGGCTTTTCTTTTAAATTCGCCTTAGGCATTGGAGATGGTTCCGGTTCAACTTCTATAATCTCATTTTTCTTGATGGGAAGCTTATCTGGAATAGGTTCGTTAAGAAGCTGCGTATAAAAGTCCTCTACAATAAACTCATCGTTCACCCATTCTTTAAATTTTTCCTGTACTTCCAAATACAGCTGCATAAGTGCGATTTTGAGTAATTGCATTATAAAAGTATTCGCCTTATGTTCCTGGTCTAATTGATAGGATGTGTTTTTTGGGTCAATGTAGGAAAGTGTAAAATCCTTTTCTTTTAAAAGTTTTCCAATGTCTTCTAAATGAGTTTTCAAACGCTTGTTTAAAATATCGTTTAGGTAATAATGAATGAGGTTCTCGTTTCTATCTTCATCCATAGCCTCATAAATGGTATCAAAGTGGGATTTGATGGAATTGCGGATTAAGAGATTGTAATACTTGGTCTTATTGTCAAATGGCCGTTCAAATTTAATTTCAAATTGCAGAGGATGTCTTGACGAGTATTCTTTTAAAGTATGGAATTTTGAATAAAATATTTCATCTACACTATTATGATTAAGCCAAGGACGCAAACCGTGGTTTAGAATTTCATCGAACACTTTTATACGAACACTCATAAGTCAAGTTGAATTTTGTTAGCTGCTTCTTTCTTCTTTTCATCAATGACCTTAGCGTAAATCTGTGTGGTTCTCAATTCTCTATGGCCAAGAAGTTTTGAAACCGTATAAATATCTGTGCCAGCGGTGAGCTGTAAAGTTGCGTATGTATGGCGGGCGCAATGGAAGGTAATGGTTTTGGAGATACCGGCTTTCATTACCCATTGCTGTAACTTTAGATTATGCCAAGCGGAATATTTTAATCCTTTGAATACTCTTTCGTCCTTTTCTTGACGCTCTCCGAGCAAGCCGAAGGCTTGGTCTGAGATAGGGAGTGTTTCAACACCTTTGGTTTTCTTTTGTCTGAAACGTATGTAATAACCCATTTCATTGGAGTGTTGAACTTCTGACCAAAGTAGCTTGTTTATGTCTGACCAGCGTAATCCAGTTAAGCAAGAAAATATGAATGCTGTTTTCATCTGCGGAATTTCGCATTCTTCTTTTACAACGGCTTGAAGTTCTTGAAGGGTTAAAAATTCGCGTTGAGGTTCGCCTTGTTTAAAACCTTCAATCCCTTCTGCCGGATTGGTAGGGATGATGCCATCTTTTACGGCTTGTTTTAGCGCAGCTCTTAATTTGTTGAAATAGGAATATTTAGAATTTTGGGACAGGTTTTGGTTGCCTTTCGTTTTCACTTCCTTATCCAGATATTCTTTGAAGCCCTGGACAAACTCTCTGTTTACTTCGGCAAAGGTAATATCCCGAGGAATGTAAGCTGTTAAATGCTTTAGCATACTGTCCCAATTGCCGTAATTGCCGGTGCTGTCTTTTCTTTTTTCAGTAAGTAGCTCAATATAATTAGTAAAGCTTCCTTTTAATTTTTCATTATCGCGGAAGCCATAAACACCGTTTTGAATTTCGATTTGCCTTTGTGCTCGAATGGTTTCAGCTAACTGCAAGGTCTTTTTGTTGACTTCTTTTGCTGCTTTGGTTTTGGCCGTAGGGTCGAGATAGAGCTTGAGGTATTCTGCTTTGCGTTTTCCTTTTAGGTAATAGTCAAGGTATAAACTGGTCATCCCTCCTTGATTGCGTTTTCTTAGTGTTACCTTCATTATTGAAAAAGTTTATCGATTTCGGTTCTCTTGATAATGGTACGTCTCCCAATTTTGCCGGCTTTTATATTTCCGCTCTTAATCTGACGATAGATCGTCATTCGGCTTGTACCCAATAATTTGCAGGTTTCATCAATACTTAAAAAGTCTTTATGCTTTAACTGCTCTTGATTAAAGTCGACCCTTTGAACACTGACTGTAGTCACTTTCTGGATTTTTTCATCCCGCTTACGTTTTTTGTAATTTCTCGAAGCGCATTTTTGACTACAGAATTTGGTTACAGTAGTTCGTGCGATAAATGTCTTTTCGCAGTGCTGACAAATTTTTAATATTTCGATGTTGCTGCTCATTGTTTAATCTGGTTAAGCTCGTTTTTGTCACTGGAGTATCTGGAAATATCAGTATGTATCTGTATGTAACATAATTTCGCCTCGTACCGATAAATTTGTTGCTAGCAACAAAAAAGTTTTCATTAGCAACAAATTAGCAACGAAAGTTAGTGAAAAAAAGGCAAATTAGCAACAAGTAAAGGAAGTAAATGCCAGTAAATGAAGGGATTGGCTAAAGAAGGGAAGGGTGATTACTTTCCGATACAAAAATTAGCAAATATATTTCCAAGAATTTCATCCTCAGATACTTGTCCTGTGATAGTTCCTAAATGATACATAGCTTGACGAATATCTATTGCCAAAAGATCTCCGCTGAGGTTGGAGTCGATTCCTTCCTGTACCCGAATTATTTCCTCCAAAGCTTTTAGCAGCGCATCATAATGACGTGAGTTGGTTACTATGGTTTCATTGCTACGTAGGGCGCCGGTATTTACAAATTCCAATAATCTAGTTTCTAGTTCTTTTAAACCGATTCCTTTTTTGGCGGAGAGAAGTACATGGGAAGATTTGTCGATGGCGTTCAAGGTGCTGTCCAATCGCTCGACTTCATCTTGAGAAAGCTTATCTATTTTATTGGCAACAATAATGAGATTTTTTAATGGATATTTATTTTTGATTTTCCCTATTTCAGATAAAATGGATGAATATCCTCCCCCTTGGGGGGAGGTGCCGAAGGCGGAGGGGGATGCATCAAATAAATAAATCACTACCTGCGCCTGTTCAATTTTTTCAAAGGTTTTCCGGATTCCCAATCCTTCAATTACATCTACGGTATCCCGAATTCCCGCGGTGTCGATAAATCGAAAGCCGATTCCGCCAATACTTATTTCATCTTCTATAGTGTCACGAGTGGTGCCGGCAATATCGCTTACAATGGCGCGTTCTTCATTTAAGAGTAAATTTAAAAGGGTTGACTTACCTACGTTCGGTTCTCCTACGATAGCAACGGGGATACCGTTTTTAAGTACATTTCCTGTGGCAAATGAATCGATTAAACGTTTTAGTACCTGAGTAATTTTTGAAATGAGTTTTTGGAATTCCTCCCTATTGGCGAATTCTACATCTTCTTCGGCAAAATCGAGTTCCAGTTCGATTAGTGAAGCGAAGTTTAAAAGCTCTTCACGAAGTTTTTTTATTTCCGAGGAAAATCCACCGCGCATTTGCTGCATTGCTAGTTGATGGCTCGCAGCACTGTCACTGGCAATGAGGTCTGCCACCGCTTCCGCTTGGCTTAAATCCATTTTTCCATTAAGGAAGGCACGAAGCGTAAATTCCCCTGCCTGGGCCATTCTACACCCTTTCCGAAGACATAATTGAATTATTTCCTGTTGAATATAATGACTGCCGTGGCACGAAATCTCTACTACATCCTCACCTGTGTAACTGTTAGGATTTTTAAAAATCGTGACCAAGACCTCATCGATGATTTTTTCACCCGCTTTTATGTTGCCTAAATGGACAGTATGGGTTTTCTGTTCAGAAAGATTCTTTCCCGAAATTGAAGAAAATATGGAAGAAGCAATAAAAATGGCTTCGGGTCCTGAAAGCCGAATAACTGCGATCGCTCCAGCGCCAGCAGGAGTTGCCATTGCTACTATGGTATCTGTGTGTGTCATTGAGAGCAAAGGTAAGATTTAGTTTGGGAATTCATTAAAATGAAAAAAATCCGCAAAGAGCGGATTTTTATGGTTGTAAGATTATATTTCAAATTATTCCTTTACGAATTTCATTACAGCTCCTTTTTGGGTTTTAAGTATATACATTCCTGTAGCAAGGGTTTCAACGTTTATACTTTCATTAGGATTGATTATTCCGTCCGCGACTTTCGTACCGTACATAGAATAAATACTATAGGGCTCCGACATAATTATATTTGAAATTTGAATGGATCCATCGGTTGGATTTGGATATAACGTATACTTGTTTTTTAAGCTAGGTGTATTGATACCCAAAATATTTTCAACTTTGGATATTTTATTATTTCCTTTTTCCAGTATAAAAAGGGTGTTCCCTGCAATTTCGATATCGACAGGGCCACTCACTCCCGTCACCAGATCCGATGCGGTGGAGGAACCTTGGGTCAGATCCTTTATAGAAATTTTATTAGCCAAATATTCAGCAATAAGTAGATTGTTTCCCGCTATACGTATACCCAATGGTCTGTTTACGCCTACAACCACATCTGTTGGTTGGGTTATCCCACTTGTAACATCCACTTTAGATACCCTATTTGCCTGCCCTTGGCCCATGTACAAAAGGTTGCCTTGTAGCGCCAATCCGGAAGGATTAAAGTTAACGTTGGAAGTGGCAACTATCACGGGAGTTGGGTTTGTATCAGTTACATCAAACTTAGCAACAATATCACTATTGTTATCAGAAAAATACATTGTATTTCCTGAAAGAAACAAGCTATTTGGTGTATTAAGCCCAGATATAACCACTTCAATAGCTGGTGTTGGATCGGTTATGTCAATTTTTGAAATTCGGCCTAAATTGAATTCTGAAAAATAAAGTGTATTTCCTTCCATAGCCATACCAACAGCGCCATTAAGTCCACTAACAACCAAAACCGGTGTTGGTGAGCCCTGAGTAATATCAATCTTGAAGATATCAGTGGTTGTCGAATAATATAGATCATTTCCGTTAAGGAACAATCTAGATGGGTCGTTAATACCGGTTACAACATCAACTACCTGGGCAGATAATATGCCGCAAAAGAGGATTGAGAATATTAAAATGATAATTTTTTTCATAATAGTAATATTTAAGTTTTACTATAATAACGAGTAACTATCATTTGGTCATCAAAAAAATTTCAAAATTGATATTTTTAAATTTTCCATATTAATGTGCTAAAGACTCGGATTCGGTAGTTCCGTTTTCACCAATTAACCGCGAAAAAAAGTAGGGATGAGATTTTAGGAATATTATTTTTGGAAAGAGTTGAGTAATTTATTTTTTGTTTAGTTTTAATCATTAATTTTATCGTGATTATTTAACTCCTCTCCCTAGATTTATTATCAGTTATTATCAAATTAACACTTTTTTTATGGAGAGATTGACTACTTTTTTGAAAACCCTGTTTTTTGCCGCTACTCTTTTTTCTCTCGGTGGTGTTTATTCCCAAGTGGGAATTGGTACTGTATCGCCCAATCCAAATGCCGCATTAGAGGTTTTTTCCGAAACTCAAGGACTCTTATTGCCTCGTGTAGGATTGGTAAAAACCAACTCCCCATCTCCTCTTTCCGCTCATATTAAAGGGATGGTCGTTTATAATACCGCCACTGCCGGCACAGGTTCTACTGCCGTGAGTTCTGGATACTATGTAAATGACGGTTCTAGATGGGTGCGAATGGCAGATGCTTCAAAAGGAGATCTTACTGACGATGCTTGGGTAAATGACACTATAAATTCCCGCGTCCATTTATTGACCTTAGGTGATGGTAAAACTGTGAGGACCGCAAATAGGGATGTGTTTATAGATGATAGCGGGAATATATCTTTAGGAGATGTGCCAAATCCTGGAAATCGTGGTCTGTACATAAAGGGAAAGGATATGTCTGGAACGGTAATTGATCCCCCACGATTTCTAATCAATGCATCAGTAACTCCTACAAGCTCTAATGAATTTAGTCTTTTTAAAGGTTCAGGAGCTTCTACTTATGCCGCCTCAAAAATTTATGGACTCAATTTGGATTTATCCGGTGGAGCCGGCAGTAACCATTATGGTGTTTATGTAATGGGAGAGAATAAAAATTATTTTTCAGGAAATATTGGGATTGGAACAATGAATGCCGCTCAACCTTTATCTATATTTAGACAAGGTGTTTCTGGCATTAATTCTAATTTTATTTCATTGGAAAATGGTGATGGGACATTCTATATAGGGAGAAAATCAGACAGGGTCACTTTCAATTGGGGTGTCAGTAGCGGATATATTGATCTAGAATCTTCGGTGAATTTATTACCCAATAAATTATTAATAATGGGAGCCGGAGCTGGCATAACCTCTAACAATAAAATTAAAGGAATTTTCATAGATGAAATAAACGCTGCTGGTCCACGTATTGCTAAGGTAAATATAGGCTCGGTACAACGTTCTAATATTTTATCGAGTTTTTTGGTTTCTAACGATACCAGAAACATAGGTACTCAATCTGGAAAAACATTGATAGGCTCTGCATTTTATCAAAAAATAACAGCAGATGCAGAAAACCTGAATTTAGTAGCCCTAGATATCAGCCCTACCTTTGACGACAATGGACAAAGTGGAGCCAACCATTATGGATTATTGGTAAGGGATGGAGATGTGGGTATTGGAATTGCAAAACCAAAAGTGAAACTTGATGTTGACGGCGTGATTAGGACAAAGGGCTTTAAAGTTGAAGATTTGCCAGTTGGTGTATTAGGTGCATTGGCCTATGTAACCGATGCACTAAGTCCAGCTTACTTGACGCCAGTGGTTGGAGGAGGTTCTATAAAATGTCCGGTCTTTTATAATGGTACTGCTTGGGTTTGCCATTAAGGTATTGTTAGAGATGAAGCTGTTTTTTTGATTTCAAAGTGTTTCTTTTCGGATTTAAATTCATAGAATAAGTAATAGAAGTAAGTCTATCCTAAGATTGAATACCTCCCATTTTCCGCAATTTCATACCTTAAAATAAAAGTAATGGGAGGGGAAAAAGCCATACCTAATTATAGAATTGTGAGAAATAGCATTTCCTAAAAAAATGAATTAAATCCCAAAATACATTCATTTTTTAAAATTTAATCCGAAATTTGTAATCTAAAAATTTCTTAATCTCATTTAAACTATCACAATATGATGACAAAAACATTATCAGGAACTAGTTTTTTCCGCAACGTATTTTTTATTGCAAGTTTTCTTTTTTGCGCTTCTTTATTTGCACAAGATGCAGTAAAGGAAAATAAAGGGGTTTTTCAATTTGAATCTTCCGAAATAGATTACGGAACCATTCCACATAATGCGGATGGCGTTCGTGCTTTCAAATTCAAGAACGTTGGAAATGCTCCT
Source organism: Aequorivita sp. (assembly GCA_034676445.1). Lineage (GTDB taxonomy): Bacteria > Bacteroidota > Bacteroidia > Flavobacteriales > Flavobacteriaceae > Aequorivita. The sequence continues at coordinate 15,284 of JAUCCE010000005.1, read as the reverse complement.
ATCGTAATTACAAATGTAAAAGGAAGCTGTGGCTGTACGGTTCCTACAAAACCAGACCACGCTATTATGCCGGGCGAAAGTGCTGAAATCGGCGTGAAGTATGCAACCAATAGAGTTGGTCCTTTTTCAAAAACAGTAACAGTTACTTCAAACGCATCGGAACCCACTGTTATTCTCAAAATTAAAGGAAAAGTTTTGGCAGATGCTCCTGCTACCTCAGTACTTGAACACAGTAAGTAATCCGTATCTCTAAAACAAAAAACCTCTTTCATAATTCTGCAAGAGGTTTTTTTTATGACTTTAAACTATGTCTATTAATTATTCAACATAACAGGCATAACCAGCATTGTGATGCTTTTTACAAGGTTAATAGGTTAATTGCGGGCCGATCTATTTTGCAAATTTGAAAAATCAGATTATCCCACCCGTTTCTGAAGGAGTTTGAAGTATTCAGCGAATAATTCTGGTGCCCTGTTGAGCAATTCCTTTCGGAAAAACATATATTTTTTGTCTTTGTTTACTACGGCATTTTCCGCTTGTTGCAAAAGTCGATACGCCTCGATAATTTCCTGATGCTCTTTATTTATAGGAATTATTCCTTCTGTGGAAACAAAAGGACAGCGCAGACCCACCCAGGCAAAGGCAGGGATTTCAGCTGGCAAATAATGGTTCAGAAATTCTTTGATTTCCAGATTCTCAATCCGTTCGGGATAAACATGTTGGGGATAATGCAGGAGAACGTACAAATAGTTGGAAGTTGCCTCATTTTTATTGCCCGATAACCACTGCGATTGTGCCTGGCCATAAAAAAGGAGAGGAGTTTTAGGATATTTCGCAATCGCTATTTCCATTAATTTTTCGGCATTTTCGAATAGACCGATTTCAATAAGGGAATCTAAAATTTTTTCAAAATAAAAAATTTTGGTTGCTGAATGCATGGAAAAGTGTTCGACAAAAAACAATAAAAGAGCCTTCCGGAAGCGGCGAAGGGACCTTCCGAAGTTATAATCCTGAAATGAGTTAAATAGATTTTCAAGAGTATCAATATCGGGATCGGAATCTATTTTAGATATTTCGGTTTTCCAATGTTTACAAGTGGATAAAACCTGGTCGACAACCTCTTGGTTTTCCAGACCATTGGATTTTGCTTGTTCCAAGAAGGTTTCGGCACCTGAAAAATCCAGATGATAAAGACGGGTATATGCCATCTCCAAATCCATATTATCCCATAATGAAGGTTGAAAACCGGTCATAGGTGCTAATGTGAAATTTTGTAATTTTGTTTTTTAGCTAAATTTAGGCTAAAAATTGGAATATCAAAATGCCTAACCTTGGGTTGGAAGCAAAACAATTGAAATTATCAGCAGAACGGGTTATGATTATCTTGTTGAAAAGATAAAGGAATAAAGTCCACAGTAGATGCTTCACGCAAAAGAGAAAGCGTGCATGTACAAATATTAGGCTTCAGTTTAAAAATAGCTTTGATTTTTTTAATTTTTGATAAGTTCTATCCTCGCCTACGTGTCTCTGGCAGGTAGGCTCAGCTCTTCCCAGAGGAAAGGGAGCCATTTCGGAAACAAATAGAACCCACTTTTAACAACAAAACGGATAATTTCAAGTCGATAACCGTAAGAATCGATGTTGGATTAAACTTAAGCCAAAAATTGTTAAAACTTTTATCCCATCTGCTTTAAGAATTCAACATTACCGGCATAACCAGCATAGTCACCGTTTCACCTTCGTCCAATCCATCAACTGGAGTAAGGATTCCGGCACGGTTTGGAAAACTCATTTCCAATGAAATTTCGTCACTGGTTAGGTTGTTCAGCATTTCGGTAAGAAAACGGCTGTTAAACCCAATCTGGATATCGTCGCCTTGATAATCACAAGTTAGACGCTCTTCGGCCTTGTTGCTGAAATCGATATCCTCCGCGGAAATGTTCAATTCAGCTCCGGCGATTTTCAATCGAATTTGATGTGTTGTTTTACTTGAGAATATAGAAACCCTTCGTACAGAATTCAGCAGCAGGTTTCTGTCCATTATTAATTTATTTGGATTTTCCTTTGGGATTACAGCTTCGTAATTGGGATATTTTCCATCAATCAAGCGACAGACCATTTCGGTATTGTCAAAAATGAATTTGGCGTTACTTTCGTTGTATTCAATAGTGACATCCTCTTCATTTCCCGCAAGAATATTCTTAAGAAGATTCAACGGCTTTTTAGGCATAATGAATTCCGCAGTCTGTGATGCACTGAGATCATCTCTGGTATATTTCACCAATTTGTGCGCATCGGTAGCTACAAAAATTAGGTTCTCTGTTGAAAATTGGAAGAAAACTCCACTCATTACAGGTCTTAAATCGTCATTTCCCGAAGCGAATATTGTTTTGGTTATGGCGGTTGCCAATACATCTGCTTGAATTACCGTAGAAGATGGATCCTTCAGTTCAACAACATTTGGAAACTCCTCGGCATTGGCATAGGCTAACGCATATTTTCCGTGATTCGAGCTTATTTCAATGGTATTATTGTCCTCCACAACAAATGTCAGCGGTTGCTCTGGAAATGTTTTTAGGGTGTCCAACAACAATCTTGCGGGGACGCAAACCATTCCTTTTTCGGTGCTTTCAACTTCCAGTTTGGAGGTGATGGTGGTTTCCAAGTCGGAAGCGGAAACACTAAGAATGTTGCCATCCAACTTAAAAAGAAAATTATCCAAAATAGGCAAGGTATTGCTGTTGTTCAGAATACCACCCAAAACTTGAAGGTGTTTTAATAAATAAGAACTTGATACGATAAATTTCATTATATGTATTTTTTATGAAATAATTCTCAACAGATGTCTTTCAGTAACTTTGAATTTCAGATCAAATATAAGCTTTATGACTTTGTTTCATTAATCAATATATTCATTCAGGTTACTTACTATTTCGACTTAATTTAATCCTAATTCTTATAAAATTTCAATCTTAAAAAGAATCAAAGGTTGCTGAGCGAAGCCGAAGTACAAATATATTTCAAATGATGTTTTAGTTAAAACAAACTTATCAACATTCACCGAGTGTACTTTCGTTTGCGATACAACGTAAATACGAACCCAAATACGGCCAATAATCCTAATGGCAGCAATAGGTTGAGCATTTGCCATTGGGTTCTTTCCTGCATGGTTTTTTGATTATCCAGAAAAGGTACCGCAATCTGACGGGTTCTAATGTTTATAAGTCCGCTGTCGTCTAAAAGGTAATTCACCGTGTTCAGCAGAAACTCCTTATTTCCATAAAATGAATTGGTTCCCTTGTCGAAACCCAATTCCAATGGTCGGTTACCCTGCATTTGGTTTTTGATAACATCGCCATCGCTTATTACCACCATCTTTGTAGTCCTGCCATCGTCGATATTTTTAAGTCCGTCCTGCAATTTAAAAGGCTTGACCCGATTTTTGTAAACGGAAGTAAATTTCCCTTCCAAAAGAACCGCTAATGGTACTTCCCCGGCATTGTATTCGTTTGGTTTTGGTCCTTCATTTACCACCTGAAGATTATTGGGGATTTCAGTATCATAATCAATTTCAAACGGAAGACCAACTATTTTTGTTATGGGAGAAGTAGATAGCAGCACCGTTTTCTTGATACCGTTGGGAAGGGTGTCCATCGAACTGGCATAATCGAATTTCACCGCTTCAATATTGGAGACAATGGGATGATTGTTATTGCTACTGCTCAAGGGACTGAAAAACCATGGATATTTATTGTACTGTGATTCGCGATCCTCTCCGCTGGCCAGAAGAATGGGCGCAGAATATACATCTTTGACCAAATTGGGGTTAATGCGGATGCCATATTTGAAGAAGAAATCGTTTAGGTTTAAATCCATTCCAAAAACAAATGCATTTCCCGATGCTGGATCCACCTGAATTTGGGTGGCGTCCAAAAGCCAAAGGGATTTGCCGCCGTTCATAATAAATTGATCCAAAACATATTTTTCCGCATCAGAAAATGCTTCGGTGGGTTGTGCGGCAATGATCAAATCGAAGTCTTCGAGCGCAGCCAATGTTTTTGAGGGATTTGGAGCAACCGAATCCAAGGTAAACGGAGCAATAAAATAATATTCTTTTAGCGTTGAGAAAAAATCTGCGATATAGCGGTCGTCATATTCGCCATTTCCTTTGAGAACCGCGACTTTTTTGGATCTTTCCGTAACCAGTTTTTTAAATCCATCTGCAAAGGCATATTGCAGATTTTGAAGAGAACTGTTTACTCTTTCTTCGGAAGTGGCACCCAATTGATTTTTCAACAAGGGAATCTTCACCGTTTTGCCATTGTGATGTGCAAGTGCCCATGGATATATAATTTCGGTACTCTGCTTCCCACTTTCCACAACGGAAATCTGGGCAGGGGTCATTCCATATTTTTCGAATTGTTGTTGAAAATGCTCCGAACCTTTTTCGGATGGATTGACAAAATCGAATTTTATATTCGAATTATAGGCAGCAAATTCGTCCAAAAGTTGTTCCGTTTCACTCTGCAACCTTCTGAATTCTGGAGGAAATTCACCTTTCAAAAAAACATCCACGATAATGGGCGAATCTACTTGGTTAACGATTTCCTTTGCTTCTTCGGATAGAGTGAAACGTTTGTCTTGGGTAAGGTCAAATCGTTTGTAGAAAAAATTTCCGAGGATATTCAAAAGGATTAATCCTCCAAATAAAACGACCAAGAAAACGATATTTTTTTTGTTAATCTGCATTATAAAGAGCACATTTCATTATAGTAAACAACGATCTTGGGCATATCCTGATATTTCCATTCTCTGTTTTCTATGATTTCAACCAAATATGGACAGTCATTAAAAAATGAAATTGCCTTTTTCCGAAAACCATTTTTTATGTTTCTAACTGAATTGTCATTTTTCCTTTTTATAAAAAAAACAGTTTCTCCTGATTTTAATGGATTGTCGTAAAAATTATAAGTATTCCCGTCCCGCCATTTAACCTTATAACCTCCATTATATGCATATTCCCGATTTATATAATCCTCTTTGGCTAGTTCTCGTTCGGTCTTTTGCGTAGAAAAGGATTCGGGATATTTAGCGTAAACTGTCACATCACTTTCGGAAACGACTTTTAATAGAAGTGATTTGTTTTCCACTAAAACATATTCGAAAATATCATTAGATTCTTTAAACTCTATCCTTCTCAAGTCGAATTCATCAAAGATGGTAGGCTCTTCATCGAACTCAATTCTAAATTCAATTTTTCCGTTTTTTAAAATATCCGCATAACCATTGAAATCTGTTTGGTCAATTAGAAATATTTTAGCGGCTAGGGGCTGGGAAAACATGGAAATACTTAAAAAAATTAAGCAAAAATTAATAAGGATTTTTATCATCTTTTCTCCAATTTAAAAATGGTTATTCCTATAAAAAATAGAGAAATGCTCAGGAAGTATATTAAATCCCTAGTATCCAAAACTCCCCGTGCCACGCTGTCAAAGTGGGCTTTCATTCCTAAGCGAGAGATATCAAAAGAAGAAGATGCAAAACCCTCAAACCCATAATACAAGGCAAAACACAAAAAAACAGCGATAATAAATGCAACAATCTGGTTTTGGGAAAGCGTGGAGGAAAATATCCCGATGGCAGTGTAGGCCATTACTAAAAATAACAATCCAATATAAGAGCCAATGGTACTTCCTGCGTCCAAGTTTCCGACTGGGTTCCCCAATTCGGATATGGTATATACATATAGTAAAGTGGGAATAAGTGCGATTACGATTAAAATAACGGCACCAAAATATTTCCCAAGAACAATTTCTTTTAAGGAAATGGGCTTGGTAAGCAATAGTTCCATGGTTCCCATTTTCATTTCATCGCTGAAAGCACGCATGCAGACCGCTGGAATTAAAAAAAGCAAAACCCAAGGGGCAAGTTCAAAATAGGGGGAAAGGTCGGCAAAACCAGAATCGAGGATATTAAAATTCCCGTTGAAGACCCAAAGAAACAACCCGTTTATGACCAAAAACACGGCAATCACCAAATACCCAATGGTACTGGAGAAGAAGGAATTTATTTCGCGTTTTATAATTGTAATCATTTTTGATCTCACAAAGGCGCAAGTCGCCAATATTTTTTAATTTTCCTCTAACCTCTAACCTCTAACCTCTAACCTCTAACCTCTAACCTCTAACCTCTAACCTCTAACCTCTAACCTCTAACATCTAACCTCTAACATCTAACCTCTAACCTCTAACCTCTAACCTCTAACATCTAACCTCTAACCTCTAACCTCTAACATCTAACCTCTAACCTCTAACCTCTAACCTCTAACCTCTAACCTCTAACCTCTAACCTCCAACCTCCTACGGCATACTCACCACCGTATCAACACTCCAAGCCTCTGCTCTCGCTCTAAATAAAGGTTTGGTTTGTCCCCAGACCTCTTTAAAAAGAGAGCTTTTTCGATAGTTTTCCAAATCAGTATCATCTCTCCAACGACTGTAGGTAAAAAAGATTGTTTCATCATTTTTATCGCGATAGAGTTCCAAGAAGCTACAACCTTCAAAACCGCGGATCTTTTCTTTTACCTTATCAAAATTTGCCAGAAAAGTAGGGACGTTTTCCGCTTCAAATTCCATTTTCACTATTCTTGTAAACATCTTGACCTTTTTAAGGTTGCTGAGCCGATTAATTTAATTGTCTTATTTTAAAATTATTGTGGAATGTGACAACTTGTGATCATTAATTTAGTTAAACTATTTCAAAGGAGATTTTTTCCAATATTAATCTATGTTTCTGAAGTGAAATTAACCGTAAAAGAATCACGAAAATTCAATCCAATAAGGCTTGAGGCTCCTCCCACCGAGGAGGGATTGCTTTTGTATATGGCCAATTCCAAATAATCGGATGAATTCCATATTGCCAGTTTTTTTCCACCTTCCTCCCGCTTATCGGCTGGAAGATCAAAATTGATAGCATCGCTATAGTTTGCGTTTATTTTGGTAATATTAGTCGACCTTGCCGCTATAACAAACTCTCTGCCCCGGCCCACCCGATCAAAAAGTTTCTTGCTTATATTGCTGATGGCATTGCCATAGTTGTCAATATAAATAATATTTCCGATAATTTGTGATTCGTTTTTGTTCACAACTGGGCGAATTGCGGTCACTTCTTTAATGTCGGTGATAGTCTTCCCAATGACATCCAATGTCCCTCCGCGAGCAATATGTCCGGCCACTTTCACAAAAACATCCAACACGGGAAAATTGCTTATTACCCTATCGTGAATATTAATCTCCACGATTTTTTCCGGTCGGATTTCCGAGGTTAGCATGGAGATAATTCCATTGTCCGCACATATAAAATAATGATCGTCCATCAAAACTGCAATATGCTTGTTTTCAGGATTTAATTCGGAATCGACCCCAATTATATGAATTGTTCCCTTTGGAAAACTCTTGTAAGCACTTTGAATAATGTAGGTAGCCTCGTGAAGATGGAATGGAGAAATGGAATGTGAGATATCAACAATTTTCACATCCTCCACTTCGGAATATATCGCCCCTTTCACGGCACCAACAAAGTGGTCCTTTTCTCCAAAGTCTGTCGTAAGTGTGATAATTGCCATAAAGGATTGTTGATATTTTATTAAAACAAGTACGACAAAAATAGGTTACTTTTGTTAGTGAGAAAACTATTTTTGTCGAATAAAATAATAATAGCTGGGACGATTAGGAATGATACTTTTGTAATGACGATAAAAGAATTTCAGCTTGAATTTTTATGTCGCCTCAAAGTCTAATATCTAATATCTCACGTCTAAAATCTAATAAGCACGCCTTTTGAACGAACTGATAATCGAACTTACAGACATTGGCCCAAGGGAATTCTTCGGACAGGAAAACGCCAATATTGAATTATTAAAGAAGTATTTTCCAAAATTAAAAATCGTGGCCCGTGGCAATAAGATCAAGGCGTATGGCGATGAAGAAGTTCTGGAGGAATTTGATCGCCGGATTACCATGCTTTTGGAACAATATGCAAAGTACAATAAAATTGATGAAAATGTCATTGAACGCGTTTTGTTGAGCCGAAACAGGGAAGAATATGAAACTCCTGCTGGAAGTGGCGAAGTGATTGTTCACGGCGTAAGCGGAAAACCGGTTAAACCTTTAACGGCGAATCAACGGAAATTGGTTGCACTTATGACCAAAAATGATATGGTTTTTGCTGTGGGCCCGGCAGGAACCGGTAAAACTTATACTGGAGTGGCTCTGGCTGTCAAAGCTTTAAAAGACAAGGATGTTAAGCGTATTATTTTGACTAGACCGGCCGTAGAAGCGGGTGAAAATCTTGGTTTTTTACCTGGTGATCTAAAGGAAAAACTGGATCCTTATATGCAACCTCTTTATGATGCTCTGCGCGATATGATTCCTGCGGAAAAGCTGGCATCACATATTGAAACAGGCGTGATCCAGATTGCACCCTTGGCATTTATGCGTGGTCGTACTTTGGACAATGCCTTTGTAATCTTGGATGAAGCCCAAAACACTACGCACGCGCAGATGAAAATGTTTCTTACAAGAATGGGCAAAAATGCCAAGTTTATGATCACCGGAGATCCAGGCCAAATAGATTTGCCTCGTCGCGTTATTTCAGGTCTAAAGGAAGCATTATTGGTTTTGAAAGATGTGGAAGGAGTTGGCATGATTTATTTGGACGATAAAGATGTAATTCGTCATCGCCTTGTAAAAGAAGTGATTGCGGCATATAGGAGAATTGAAAACGTTGATTAGAGAGAAAGGTTAATTGTTAAGGGTTAAATGTTAATGGTTTATCGTAAATCGTCATTCGTAAATCGTAATTCGTAAATCTAAAATCACAATGAGTAATACAATAATTTCCACCGACTTCAATTTCCCCGGGCAAAAAAGTGTTTACCACGGAAAGGTTCGCGAAGTTTATACGTTGGAAAACAACCTTCTACTAATGGTAGCCACAGACAGGCTCAGCGCATTTGATGTAGTAATGCCAAAAGGAATTCCATATAAAGGTCAAATATTGAACCAGATTGCCACTAAAATGATGCGTGCTACGGAAGACCTTGTTCCAAACTGGCTAAAAGCGGTTCCAGATCCAAACGTTGCGATAGGGGAGGCTTGTGAGCCATTTAAGGTTGAAATGGTAATTCGTGGTTATATGAGTGGACATGCGGCTCGAGAATACAAATTGGGAAAAAGATTGCTTTGCGGCGTTGCTATGCCAGAAGGGATGAAGGAAAATGACAAATTTCCTGAGCCGCTCATTACTCCAGCAACAAAAGCCGAAATGGGGGATCACGATGAGGATATTTCAAGAGAGGATATTTTGAAAAGAGGTATTGTTTCAGAAGAAGATTATATCCAACTAGAGGATTATACCCGAAAACTTTTCAAAAGAGGAAGTGAGATTGCAGCCGAAAGAGGATTGATTTTGGTAGATACCAAATATGAATTCGGAAAAACGAAGGACGGCAAGATTGTTTTAATCGACGAAATACATACGCCGGATTCCTCTCGTTTTTTTTATTCGGAAGGTTATGAATTGCGCCAAAAAAACAACGAATCCCAGAAGCAACTTTCAAAAGAGTTTGTCCGCCAATGGCTTATTGAAAACGGATTCCAAGGGTTGGACGGACAAAAGGTTCCCGAGATGAGCGATGAATATATTGAAACCGTTTCAGAAAGATATATTGAGCTTTATGAAAATATTACCGGTGAAAAATTCATCAAAGCAGATGTTACAAACATTCATAATCGTATAGAGAAAAACGTTTTGGATTATTTAAAACAATAATGCTAGAATATATTTATGTGTGCTCGGACCTGTCCACTGGCTGGAAGGTGCCTCACACACAGTATAATACCTTATTATTGCTTTCCAACTAAGCGATAACCTAAATCAACGTATCAATCCCGATTGTTCGACTGAGTTCTAAAACCTTATTTTCTTTCCCTAGGGTTAAAGCTATGAACATAGCCAAAACTTAATTCACTAAAATCTGCTTGACCTAAATTAGCATTGAGATGAGCTCCTAGGTAAAAATTGTTTTTCGGTGCTTTTTCCATTCCTATTAAATAATATTTCAAGCCTATTCGGGACGAAATTCTGTACTTAATTTTATATTTAGAATTAAGATCGCCCAATAACCAATCAGGCGGAATCTCCCGTGGTGTATTTTCCCAACCTTCATTCATCCGATAGTCCATTTTATAAGCAGGTTTATGAAAATTATACCCCAATTGTAGGTCGATCCCTATGTGATTTAAAAAGATTTCGCCGTGGATACTTATTCCAACGTTTGTTGCATAGTACAAGGGATCGTTTTTGAAATATTCAAACTCTCTTCCAGCTTGCACGAGCGATTCATCGTCTTTAATGTAATTGTAGTAATGGTTGTAGAGTCTTGAATAAAATCCAATTCCCACTTTAAAAGTATTGTTATATACCCGGCCAAATTCTCCCGCAAGGGTGTAAACATTTTGTTTGTCGTTAATGGCCACTGCTAAAACATTCTGTCCAAGTCCTCCTCTAATTGCGAAATAATTGTAAACGGTTCTTTCATACTCCGGCATAGTTACATCGAAATCCTCCTGATAATTCAAGGGATTTTTAATATCTGCAGAAAGGCTGACCAAAAACGAATTGAAACCAATATTTAGTAGTCTCATATGGCCGTTGGAATGATGTGAATATCCAAGTCCAACTCGCCAATCAACCTTTTGGGTTATAAGAAATTGATAATATAAATAAGATCGAAAAGCCCATGTAAGATCTGTGGTAACTACTTTATTCTGAGGATTGGTTTCTGGATCAAATTTCTTGGAAAAATAAGAAGCCCCCATACCTGTTTGTACTGTGAAACGATTACTTCCGAAGGCCTTGAACTCAATAAACGGCAATACCGTTAACGCGATACCTAAGCTGTCTAAATTTCCAAAATCCGTAACTCCAATTGAAAATCCCGTTTTAGGGCCATTTAGCTGTTGCGCCCATTGTTGTGGATTATTGGTGTGGTAACGTCCAAAGTTTAGAATAAGTTGTTTTTGAAATCCAGTGGAAGGAAAACCTTCGTTTCCCTCCATAGTTTTTCCAAAAAGAATCTCTGGAGTTATTGTGAAGGCGCTTTTTTTCCATCCCACCTCAGTTTGACCAAAGGTTAATAATGAAAGGAATAGGAAAAAAGGAATGAGTAGATTTTTCATTTGGCGCTGCAAGTAACAATTTCTCCGTTAATTTTAAAAATATTAATACTACATTTAGATGGAATTTTTAAAAACCATCCTTGGAGAGATTCGACAACTTTTTTTCTGAAATGGCTTCTCTCGCTTGGGGATTGCCCTTATTGATTATTTTGATAGGAGGGGGTCTATATCTTTTGATTCGAATAAGATTCCTTCCTTTTCTCTATTTGGGACATGCTATTGCGATTCTTCGAGGAAAATATGACAATGAGTCTGATGTTGGAGAAATCACCCATTTCCAGGCATTGGCCACCGCGCTTTCTGCTACGGTAGGAATGGGAAATATTGCGGGCGTTGCCGTAGCAATTGCCATTGGAGGTCCGGGTGCCGTTTTCTGGATGTGGGTGAGTGCGGTAATTGGAATGTCCACAAAGTTTTTCACGGCTACCTTGGCCATCCTTTATAGAGGAGTTGATAGTGAGGGAAAAGTCCAAGGGGGACCTATGTATTTTATAATCGAAGGCTTAGGAAAAAAATGGATGCCACTGGCTGTCTTTTTTAGTATTGCGGGTTTGGTTGGTGCGTTACCTGTTTTCAATGTGAACCAACTTACTCAAGCAATCAACGATATCGTATTGAAACCTATTGGCCTATACAATGGTTTTCAGACAAACTTGATTATCGGGATAGTGTTGGCTATCCTTACGGCATTTGTTATTTTGGGTGGACTTTCCCGCATAAGTAAAACAGCCTCGAAGTTGGTACCTTCAATGGCAGTTCTTTATTTCTTATTAGTAATCGCAATTCTCGTAGTTCATATTGATGTTGTTCCCGAATATTTTGGATTGATTTTCACAGATGCCTTTTCCGCAAATTTCTACAAAGGAGACACCTTTTTGGGAGGTGTTGTTGGAGGAATTATTCTTCTTGGAATTCGAAGAGGAGCATTTTCAAACGAAGCGGGGATTGGAACCGCCCCAATGGCACACGGAGCAGCCAAAACCAATGAGCCAATTAGGGAAGGGTTGGTTGCGATGTTGGGTCCGGCAATTGATACATTGGTAATATGCACCTTGACCGCTCTTGCAATTTTGGTAACGGGAGTTTGGCAAAGTAGCGATGCCAATGGAGTTAGCTTAACAGCCACCGCTTTTGAAGAAAGTCTTCCTACCATCGGAAAATATGCCTTGATGGTTTGTATTGCAGTTTTTAGTATCTCTTCTGTTTTTTCCTATTCCTATTATGGAACCAAGTGCATGTCCTTTCTCTTTGGAGCAAAGAATAAGGGAATATATAACTACATCTATATCTTGAGTATTCTGGTCGGAGCCACAACCTCTTTGAGTATGATGATAAACTTGATAGACACCTTTTTTGCCTTGATGGCCATCCCTACAATGACCGCAACCGTTATTCTCGCTCCACGGGTTATCAAGGAAGCAAAGATTTATTTTGCTAAATTGAAGTCTAGGAATAAATGATAATAGGAATTAGAGCGGATAACTCCGGGTTCTAAAATGAATTATATTTTCCTTTAAATGAATTTAAAACCCAAATAGAGGCTAATCGAAATAACTGAAAGTTTCCCCGTCCTTTATTTTTAGGAGTGTTTCAAAAATTAATTTGATTACATTTTCAACGTCATCGCGGTGTACCATTTCCACGGTGGTATGCATATAACGTAATGGAAGTGATATCAGTGCACTGGCAACGCCACCATTGCTATAAGCAAAGGCGTCAGTATCCGTGCCGGTTGCTCTGGACAGAGCAGCCCGCTGAAATGGAATCATGTTTTTTTCTGCTGTTTCAACAATCAAATCCCTAAGTTTCTGTTGTACTGCCGGGGCATAGGCAATAACCGGCCCCGATCCAATCTCGGCGAGTCCTTCTTTCTTTTTATCAATCATCGGCGTAGTGGTGTCATGAGTAACATCTGTGATGATTGCAACATTTGGCTTAATGCGAGCGGCGATCATTTCAGCACCTCTCAGGCCGATCTCCTCTTGAACAGAATTGGTTATGTACAATCCAAATGGCAAAGTGACTTTCCTTTCCTTTAAAAGACGTGCAACTTCCGCGATCATAAATCCACCCATCCGATTGTCCAATGCGCGACAAACAAATTTGTCTTCGTTCAAAATGTGGAATTGGTCGGGATAGGTGATTACACACCCCACGTGGATTCCCATTCGTTCCACCTCCTCTTTATCCTTGGCGCCAACATCGATAAAAATGTTTTCAGGTTTTGGTGGCTCTTCCTTGGATTTGTCCCGGGTATGGATTGCAGGCCATCCAAATACACCTTTTATAATACCATTTTTCGTATGGATATCAACTATTTTTGAGGGAGCAATCTGATGGTCGCTACCTCCGTTTCTAATTACATATAATAAACCATTGTCGCTGATATAATTTACATACCAGGAAATTTCATCAGCGTGTCCTTCAATTACAACCCGAAACTTGGCCTTTGGATTTATTACAGCAACCGCTGTCCCATAAGTATCTGTGAAAAATTCATCAACATAGGGTTTTAGATATTCCATCCAAAGCTTTTGACCATTCCACTCATATCCGGTAGGAGAGGCATTGTTCAAATAGTTTTCTAAAAATGTAAGCGATTTTTTGGTGAGAATCGTGGTCTTCATAGCTTCTTGTTTCAGTCGAAATTGGAGTTTGCAAAATTAGCGATTAATTGGGCAAGGACAAGACTATTTGCTTATTTTTGGAATGTTTTTTGGATAAGGAATTCCAATATCGCAACTTTTATGAAATCTCCTATATATATATACCTATTATTCATGATTTTCGGTCTTTCCCTCACCTACGGGCAAAAGGGCTCCGAAGTTTTGACAAAGCAATCCGATTCCACGGAGGTAGTATACTATATAATTGAAGGGGACACACTGGCCAGAGATATTATAAATCTCGATGAGGTAATTTTATTGGACAAGCTTCATTTCAAAACTGAAAATGATCGAAGGCGGTATCTTATACTTCGTCGGAAAACCAGGAAGGTTTATCCCTATGCTAAATTAGCAGCCGAACGTCTTACTATCATGAATGAAAGGCTCAACACTCTTGAGAGGAATAGCGCCAAAAGGAAATACGCAAAAATGGTTCAGAAATATGTGGAAGGTGAATTTTCTGACCAGCTCAAAAACTTAACACACAGCGAAGGCCAGATTTTGATTAAACTGATTTATAGGCAAACTGGTCACACGGCTTTCGATCTTATTAAAGAGTTACGGACAGGCTGGCGGGCATTCTGGTACAATGTCACTGCAAATATGTTTGAAATATCACTTAAGGAAGAATACCAACCCTATGAGGTAAAAGAGGACTATTTAATAGAAGACATTCTGCAAAGATCTTTTCAGGAAGGTATTCTCCAAAGACAGAGCCCTTCGTCTCCAATAGATTATTTAGATTTGTCCTCATATTGGAATAAAAAAACTGTTGAAAATTAATTGATTGGGGTGTTGTACAGAAGTTTGAAATCATGTATTTTTGAGGTTCGCTCTTTTTTATTTGAGACTATTACAGTATACACATCCATCATGGATGATGGTCTTTTATTGTGATTTGAAGTTTCTTTTTTCATTACAACTAATTTTTAAAGTTTTTTTAATTTAAATAAGTAGCATTCAGATATTTATCTGAGCTCCTAAAAATACTCTCAGAAAAAACGTGAAATAAGTTTGGCGTAACGGGAAAGGGTTCTATATTTGCACCCGCTAAGAATAACCCAGCCGGTGGTAAAACGAAGCAAAAACGATCTTTAAAAATTCTTTCAAAATATCTTCTAAAAGATATTGCCGGTTTAAAAAAGGGTTCTATATTTGCACCCCGCTTAAGATATCGGTTCAGGTTGACAGGAGTAAGCGAAAAAGGTCTTTTAAAATATTTTCAACATTTTCATCAAAAGATGTTGCAGGTTTAAAAAAGAGTTGTATATTTGCACCCGCTTAGAGAAGCAGGGGTAATCAAAACACGGTGAGAGGCAGTAATAGTAACGGTTCAACTCCGTTCCACCACCAAATTACTTCTTTATATTATATAGAG